>CAVTLW010000037.1:0-107801 GCA_963735655.1 uncultured Actinomycetota bacterium | reverse complement strand
GTTCACCGGCGACCGGTCCGGGGATCAGCTGTACGCGGCACTGCACCGCGCCGGGCTGGTGAACCAGCCGACCAGCGTCGACGCCGCAGATGGGTTGCGCGCCAATGAGATTCGGCTCGTCGCTCCGGTGCGCTGCGCGCCGCCGGCCAATGCGCCGACGCCGGCCGAGCGGGACACCTGCTGGCCCTGGCTGGCCGCCGAGTGGCACCTGGTCGCCGAACATGTCCGCGTGATCGTTGCCCTGGGTGGATTCGCCTGGCAGGTCGCGCTGCGGTTACCGGGCGCATCCGGGATCGGTAAGCCGCGGTTCGGCCACGGCGTCGTCGCCGAGTTGCCGTCCGGCGTTCGTTTGCTCGGCTGCTACCACCCAAGCCAGCAGAACATGTTTACCGGTAGGTTGACTCCGGCAATGCTCGACGACATTTTCCGCGACGCGAGGAAGCAGGCAGGGATTCGGTGACCGAGTCTGAGGTTTTGGTGTCCGGCGCCAGCGTGGCCGGCATAACCACGGCGTATTGGCTCGCTCAGTATGGCTATTCGGTCACCGTGGTGGAGCGCTACGCCGGGTTGCGGCCGGGCGGCCAGGCGATCGACGTGCGAGGTCCGGCGCTTGACGTGCTGCAACGCATGTCGCTGCGCGCCGCCGCCGACCATCGCAGGACGCGGATCCGTGGCTCGTCGGTCGTCGACGCCGACGGCAACGAACTGTCGCGCGACACCGAATCCACGCCCACCGGTGGGCCCATCGACAGTCCCGACATCGAACTGCTGCGCGACGACCTCGTCGAATTGCTTTACGACGCAACGCCAACCGTCAAGTACATCTTCGACGACAGCATTGCGTCGTTGGACGACGACGGCACCTCGGTGCGGGTGACGTTCCAGCGGACCGCCGCTCGCAGCTTCGACCTGGTGATTGGCGCCGACGGACTGCACTCCAACGTGCGCAGGCTGGTGTTCGGCCCCGAGGAAGAGTTCATCAACAGGCTCGGCACGCACGCGGCGATTTTCACCGTGCCCAACTTCCTGGACCTCGACTACTGGCAGACGTGGCACTACGGCGAAACCACCATGGCCGGGGTCTACAGCGCCCGGGACAACACCGAGGCCCGGGGCATGCTGGGCTTCATGGATCCCGATCTGCGCATCGACTACCGCGACACCGAAGCCCAGTTCGCGGAGGTGGAACGGCGGATGGCCGGCGAGGGCTGGGTTCGTCCGCAGTTGCTGGAGTACATGCGGTCGGCGGAGGATTTCTACTTCGACGAGATGTCGCAGATCAAGATGGACCGCTGGTCGAAGGGCCGGGTCGCGCTGGCCGGCGACGCCGGATATTGCTGCTCGCCGCTGTCCGGCCAGGGGACCAGCGTCGCATTGCTGGGCGCCTACGTCCTGGCCGGCGAGTTGCACGCCGCCGGCGGGGATTACCAGCTCGGTTTCGCCAACTACCGCGACGAGTTCTTCGACTTCGTCATGCGCAACCAGTGGCTGGTGGTGGACAACATTCCCGGTGGTGCGCCGATCCCGCAGGAGGTGTTCGAGCGCATCGTGCGTTCGATCGACCTCAAGCAGTACTGACCGGTCGGGAACGTTCGCCGGGCCGACGGCGTTGTCGCCATCGTGCGTCTTTCCGTTCTTGACCTTGTCCCGGTGCGCACGGACCAGTCCACCAGTGCTGCGCTGGCGGCCACCGTGCAGCTGGCACAGACCGCCGACCGGCTGGGTTACACCCGCTACTGGCTCGCCGAGCACCACAACATGCCGTCCGTGGGCGCCACCAGCCCGCCGGTGCTGATCGCGTACCTGGCCGCGCAGACGTCGCAGCTGCGGCTCGGGTCCGGCGGTGTGATGCTGCCCAACCATGCTCCGCTGGCCGTGGCCGAGCAGTTCGCCTTGCTCGAGGCCGCCGCGCCGGGCCGCATCGACCTCGGCATCGGCCGCGCGCCGGGTTCGGACCCGGTGACGTCCTACGCCCTGCGCGCCGGCCAGGACGATCTCGAGAACTTCCCGGAATACCTCGACGACGTCGCCGCGATGATGAGCGCGCACGGCGTGGTGGTGCCGTTGCGCTCGGGGGACTACCTGCTCAAGGCCACCCCGGCCGCCGCCAGCGAACCGCGGATGTGGCTCTTGGGATCGTCGATGTACTCGGCGCGTCTGGCCGCGGCCAAAGGGCTGCCGTACGTGTTCGCTCATCACTTCTCCGGCCAGGGCACCGAGGAGGCGCTGGAGCTCTACCGTTCCCGGTTCGTGCCGAGCAAGCTCACCGCCGAGCCGGTGACGTTCTTGACGGTGAACGCCGCGTGGCCGAAACACGGGATGAAGCAACGGCATTGATGCTTCCCAACCTGCAGATGATGGCGCGGCTGCGGACCGGGCAGCCGCTCGGCCAGTTGCAGCTCGTCGAAGATGCCGAGCTCGCCGAGCTGACGCCCCAGCAGCAGCACATCGTGGAGGCCGGGCTGGAGCGGGCCGTAGTCGGTTCGCCCGCAGAGGCCGCCGAGCAGGTGCGGGCGCTTGCCGAACGGTTCGACGTCGACGAGATGATGGTGCACCCGGTCGCCTCGGCTCGCCGTGGCACGGATCCGGCCACCGCGCCGGCCCGGGTGGCGACGTTGGAGCTGCTCGCGAAGGAGCTGTTCTAAACGGCGGTCTGTCCGGCGGTGCCGTTACCGGCTCCGGTGTAGCCGTTGCCGCCGACCCCGCCTCCGCCGCGACGGTGCTGCCGTTTGCGCCGCCGTTGCTTGTGAAGCCGGCGGGGGCCGCCTGTCCCGCCGGCCTTGCGCGGCGTTGCCGTTGCCGAGGCCGGTGCCGTTGACGGCGAAGGCGCCACCGCCGCCACCACCGCCGGTGCCGTTGGCCCCGGTCCCACCGGACCGCCGAGTCCCGTGCCGGGCAGGAAGGCGCTGCTGGCGTTGCCGCCGGTGCCGCCGTCCCGGCGGTACCGGCGGCGGACGCGGCCGCGCCGCCACCACCGCCACCACCACCGACAGCGCGCAACGCCATTGGCGTAACCACCTGCGCCGCCACCACCACCACCGCCACCTGATCCACCTTTGCCGCCAGCGGCCGGTCAGCGGCACCGCCGCCGCCACCGCCGCCGCCGTTTGCGACTGCTGCGGGGACGGCCGGCGGTGGTGGAACCACTGCCGCCGGCGCCGCCGCGCCGCCGTGGCCGCCGGCGCGCCGATGCCGTTATCCCGCCACTGCCGGCGTCGCCGCCGTCGCCGCCGGCGCCGCCGCCTCCGCCGCCGCCACCGACTGCGGTGCTGCCGAGAGCGCGGCGACCGTGTAAGCTCCCGCCGTTGCCGGCTCCGCCGCCGGCGCCGCCGGCCCCGCCGCTGCCGTTGATTCCTGTGCCGCTGGAGGTGCCGCCGACAGCCGCCGGCGCCGCCTCGGCCGCCGTCGCCACCTTGACCGCCGACGGCGTGCTCGCGCCGTCGCCGCCCTGGCCGCCGAGGCCGCCCGCGCCGCCGCGCCGCCCTTGCCGCCGCTCGCGCCGTTGGTGCCAGCGCCGCCGGCCCCGCCCGCCCCGGCGTTGCCGCCGGTGCCGCCGTTGCCACCGGTGGTGCTCAGGCCGGTGCCGCCGGTGGCCCCATTTCCGCCGCTGCCTCCGTCGCCGCCGGCGCCGGCCGTAGCGCCGGCGGCGACGGTCGGCGCCGCCGGTTCCGCCGCCGCCGCCACCGCCGCCGAAGCAGCCGATCGATCCCTGGGGCGATGCGCGCCGTGCCGTTACCACCGGCCCCGCCCTTACCGGCGGCGCCCCGCGCCGAAGTCGCCGCTGGTGTTGCCGGTGCCGCCGGCCCCGCCGTTACCGCCCTGGCCGCCCGCTCCGCCATTCGTGCCGGGAAGCCCGAACGGGTCGCCGGCCGGGTTATAGCCCGCGCCGCCGTTCCCGCCGGTGCCACCGGTGCCGGCGGCACCGACGCCGCCCGCGCTGCCGCCCGCCCCCGCGGTGCCGGCGTTGCCGCCGGCCCCACCGTTACCACCCGCACCGCCTGGGGGCACCGCGACGGCGCCCGCCGCGCCGTTGCCGCCGCTGCCGCCGGCGCCGGCGTTGCCGCCGCTACCGGCGATGCCAGCGGTTCCCGAGCCCCCGCCCGCCCCACCGTCGCCGCCTCGGCCGCCCTGCCCGCCATTGGCGCCGGGAAGCCCGAACGGGTCGCTGGCCGCGTTATAGCCCGCGCCGGCCTGCCCGCCGGCGCCGCCGGTGCCGCCGTCACCGGTGTGCCGTCGGCGCCGCCGCTGCCGGACACCCCGCCGTTGCCGGCGGCGCCGCCCGGCCCGCCGTTACCGCCAGGGGGCACCCCGACGGCGCCCGCCGCGCCGTTGCCGCCGTTGCCGCCGGCGCCGCCTTTGCCGCCGTCGCCGGCGAAGCCGCCATGGCCGGAGTTGCCACCCGCTCCGCCGTTGCCGCCCTGACCGCCCAACTCGCCGGACACGCCGGGCACCAAGCCGGTGGTCGCGTCGTAGCCCGCACCGCCCTGCCCGCCAATGCCCCCGGTGCCACCGTTACCGAAGTCGCCCGCCGCACCCTTGTACCCGAAGAATCCGCCCGTCCCACCGGCACCACCGGCACCGGCATTCCCGCCCGTCCCGCCGGCACCACCAGCGCCAGCAGCCAACGAAGGCAAACTCGAAGCACCACCGAGGGCGCCGGTTCCGCCAGTCCCGCCGGTGCCGCCGATCCCGCCATTCCCGCCACCGCCGAACAGCCCCAGATTGGTGCCACCGACACCGCCGGCCCCACCGACACCACCCGCGGCACCTGGCAAACCGGGCAGCGGGGCAGCCGTCGGGACACCGCCGCCACCGTCACCGCCGATCCCACCGGTCCCACCGGTGCCGCCGACGTAGAACATCAGCGCCCGGGTGAAGCCGCCGGCACCGCCGACCCCGCCGGCTCCGCCCGGCAGGTTGAAAGCGCCCGCCCCACCGGCACCGCCGTCACCGCCGTGCCCGCCGAAGCCGCCCAAGAGCCCACTCGCACCGCCGTGCCCACCGGCCCCGCCGACCGAGCCCGTGGCGCCGGGCCCACCGTTCCCGCCCCATCCGCCATTGCCGAACAACAGACCCGAGTCGCCACCGGGCCCACCGGCCTGGCCGGCCGCGCCCGAACCACCGTTACCGCCATTGCCGATCAAGAACCCCGCCGGACCACCGGCCTGCCCGGTCCCCGGCGCGGCGTTGGCCCCGTTGCCGATCAGCGGACGACCGAACAAGAGGTTGGTGGGCGCATTGATCAAATCCAGAAAGGCCTGCTCCAGCGACTCCAGCGGCGAGGCGTTGGCCGCCTCGGCTCCCGCATACATCAACCCACCCGAGGCCAGCGCCCCCACGAATTCCTCATGCAACAGCGCCACCCGCGCGCTGAGCGCCTGATACTCGCTGGCGTAGCCGCCGAACACCGACGAGAGCGCCGCTGACACCTCGTCGCCGCCCGCAACCGCCAACGACGTTGTCGAGCCGGCGGCCGCCGCGTTGGCCGTCGTCACCGCCGACCCAATGCCGGTCAAATCCTGGGCCGCTGCGGCCATAACCTCGGGCGAAGCGATCACAAACGACATCTGTAGCTCCCATCACTAGGAGAACGCCCCGGCTACTCGAGGTGACGACGGTAATCACTGTGCCTCAGGGAAATCCCCCACGGGCCAATACTGTGGATCTGAATCGAAATGAACCCCCGTTCGTCGCGCCGAGTGTGCATCACACGACGGGTCTGCGGAGTGTCGCGTCGGGAGTTTCACTGTCGGCGGTCGACCTCAGTCGCTCACCCTCGTCTGCCGAGATTGAACGGGTTCGGCGGCGTGGTTGACGATCCAACGCTCGAGGTCATCCGCCGGCAGCGGGGGACTGTGCACGAAGCCCTGCGTGATCGTGCACCCGTACCGCCGCACCGCGCTCAAGGTCATCTCGTCTTCGACCCCCTCGGCGACGAGATCGGCGCCCAGGTTGCGTGCCAGCGCCACCGTGGATCGCACGATGGCCACCGACCGGGGGTCCTGGGCGAGTCGCGCCACGAAGACCCGGTCCAGTTTGAGCTCGTCGACCGAGACATCCTGCAGTCGCGCCAACGACGACCACCCGGTGCCGTAGTCGTCGAGTGAGATGCGCACGCCGAGGCGTTGCAGCGCGGCGACGGTGTTGCGGGACCGTACCGAGTCGACGAGCGTGCTTTCGGTGATCTCGATGATCAGCGCGTTGGCGGGCAACCCGTGGGTTCGGAGCAGCCCCTCGATCGTTCCGACCAGATCCAGGTCGAGCAGGTTCGTCGTCGAGAGGTTCACCGCGACGGTCATCGCGATGCCCTTCTCGCGCCAGACCTGAATTTGTTCCAGGGCGATGTTGACCGTGCGGCTGGCCACCTTGCGCATCAGCCCGGCGCGTTCGGCGGCGGGCAGGAATTCCTCCGGCAGCATCAGGCCACGGCTGGGATGGTGCCAGCGCAGCAGGGCCTCGACGCTGTGCACGCTGCCGTCGCTGGCGTTGATCTTGGGCTGGTAATGACACGTCACCTCGTCACCGTCGGACAGCGCGAGGCGGAGGTCCTCGATGAGGTTGGGGTCGTTGTCGCGATACAGCTCGAACGCCGAGTCGTACACCGCGATCTTGCTTTTGTCGGATTCGGCGTGCGGCAGCGACGTCTCGGCGCGGTTCAGCAGTTCCTGCGGGTGGTCGCAGTGGTCGGGATAGAGCGCGATCGCGATGCGGGCATCGACATCGACGGTGATCGGATCCAGCGCGAAGGGTTGGTTGAACGCCTCTTGCAACCGACCCGCCAGGGCCCGTGCGGCAATGAGATCGGCGCCGTCGGCCAGCACCGCGAATTGGCTATCACCAACGCGCGCAAGCAGATCCCCGCGCCGCAGATTATTCGACAGTCGACTTGCGATGTGGCACAACAACTCATCGCCGAAGTGGTGACCGATCGAGTCGTTGATCTCTTGGAATTCATAGAGATCCAGCAGCAGCAGCGCTCGCCGTGATGAGGTCCCGATAGTCGACGCGGGCCCGGGTAGCGGCACCGGCGAATCCGACGAGACCGCGGTCAGGGCCGTCGCCAGCGAGCGCCGATTCGGCAACGCGGTCAACTGGTCGGTCATGGCTTTTTTGTGGCTTTCGGCCAACACGCTGACGTCGCGGAAGGTCACCGCGAATCGCCCGGCTATCGCGATCAGGCTCAGTGCGGCCAGAGCCACGGCCAGTCGTGATTCGTGTTCCACGATCGCGACTGCCAGCGCCACAACGGTGCACGCCACCGGCTTGAAGTACGGGCTGAGTCCACGTTTCGGCGTGGCCACCATCGATGATGTCGGCGCCCAACTGGCCATCGCCACCAACAGCGATGACACTGGCCAGAACGCATCGAGCAGGGTGCCGACCCGGTACGACTGCGCCGAGGTTTCAAACAGGTAAGCCGTGTCGGCGACGGCGAACAGCACAAGCCCGGCCACCAGTAAGAGCCAGCGATACTCGTTGCGCAGATTGCGGAGTGGCACCATACCGGCGGCCAGAGCCAGCAGCACCAGATCGCCCCACGGATAGATCAGCCCCACCAGCACGGTTGCCGGCGCGCGCATGGCGGCCGTGTGGATGGGGCCTGCCATCAACCCCGCGGACAACGCGGCCATGGTCAATGCGCAGGCCACGAAATCCAGTCGGATCGGAATCGGCACCCGCTTCAGGCGTGCCCCCATCAGCAGCAATATTCCGGCGTAGGTAAGCGGATAAAACGCCAGGTAGGCCGGATCGGCCACCGACGGCGACTGACCGTCGGGCACCCACGCGGCGTAGATGACGTCGCCCAGCGCCGAACACGCCATGGCGGCCGCGATCAGGGCCCACGCGGCGCGTTCGGCTGCCACGCGGTACGCACGAGCGGCAATCAGCCCGGCCGCCAACAGGTTCAGCGCCGGATACAGACCTTTGGCCATGAATGCGGTGCGACCGGAATCCGGGTCGATGATGTCCGACGCGGTGAACGCGACGACACCGAGCGTCAACGCCCCCAAGGCGATTCGAATGCCCATCGGGGGCCACGTGACGCCTTGCAACCAATCGTGGAATTGTTCCGTTATCGGCGTCGCGGTTTCCGGCGGACCAGCGGTGCGCCGGCCAACGGGCGCCGGGACCGCTCGGGCCGGCGACGTCGAATCGGTCAGCTCCGGCAAGGCATAGGGGAATGGTGCATCGGGGACGAAGCTCCGAATGCATTGCCCGCCTTCACGTTTGGCGGCGTACATGGCCAGGTCGGCGTACCGCAGGAGTTCGTCGACGGTGCAACCCGATTCGGCGGTCGCCATGGTGAACCCGATGCTCGGACGCACCTCGAGCGGAACACCGTCGATCACGATCTTGGCGTCGAATGCCTCAAGGACACGATGCGCCGCCGCTTGCGATTCCTCGACGGAAGCTTCGATGAGCACCGCGAATTCGTCACCACCAAGCCGAGCCACGGTGCCCGTTTCCCCCAGCGCATCGGTGAGCCGTCCGGCGACCCGGATCAGCAGCTCGTCGCCGGCAGGATGGCCTAACGCGTCGTTGACCGCCTTGAAGTTGTCGAGATCGAGGCACATCACTGCGATCGGCACGGCACCACGACGGGCGACGGCTTGTTCCATTTGATCGAGGAAGTGAGCCCGATTGGGCAGACCGGTCAGGCTGTCGCGAAACGCTTCTCGCGCCACTTTGGACAACAGGCCCTGATTTTCGATCAGCACGACGAACTGACGGGCGAGCACCGCGACCATCAGAATTCCCAGCGCCGCGACCAGCGGTCCGTGTCGTATCTGACTCACCGCGCGGCCGAATCCGACTGCGGCCGCGAGCAGCACCGGTAAGTACGGCAACCACAGTCGGGTCCGACGTATTCTGCCTTCCCGTGCGGTCTCGCTGGGGGACTCGTTGACACTCGTCAGTGCGGCCAGCGCGATCAGTCCCAATGAGGCGACCCGGGCCAAGTCGACCAGGCTGCCTTCGTGATCGGTGCCGAACCCGGTCTGAAACACCATCGCGATGTCGGCAACGCCGATGGTGGTGATTCCACCGGCCAGCATGCTCAGGCTCAGCGGGTTGGCGAGACCGCCCTGCGACAACGTCAGGATCGCCGTCGTCATGATCACGACATCGGCGGCGATGTGGCTGACCGTTGCCGGCGCCGAGCTACTGCCCTCGCGGACCAGTTTGTCCAGGACGAATACCCACGAGACGACGAACAGCGACGTCGCCACGATCAGACCGTCCAGCGCCACTCGCCAGCGATTGTGGCGACTGCGGTCGGAGAGCAGCAGCAGCGACACGATGACACCGACCGGATACAACACTTGCACGAGGTCAGCCGCTGCCGGGTGAATGGCGTGATCGAGTTCCGGGCGCACGTCATAGAACGTCCGGATCACCGCACCGAGCGCCCAGCTCAACAGGGCCGTGACCAGCGCCAGCCAGCCGAATCTGCGGCGCCCCGACGCGCGGCGGGCGGCATTGCCGGCACACCCGGCCGTGAACAGCAGGCTCAGGAGCAACACGAGTCCGTCGACCGGCCGGAACGGGAGTTGGCCGTGCCACCCGGCGGCAATCCGCCAGATGCCAAAGCTCGCGATCAGGACCGCCCCCAGGCCGTAGCCCCCGGCCAAGAGCCACCCAGCGCGCGCGGACACCCCGAACCGCTGCCACGGATTTCCCGTCCAGCGTTTCTCAGCCACGCCGCTCCAGCCCATTTCCCCGCCTTGCGGTGAGTTTTCCCCGCCTTGCGGTGAGTATTTGACGAGTCTCACCGTGCGCTATGCAGAATAAACCGCCGCGCCCCAATTTGCGCTGGACTAACTGTTTTGCTTAGTCAGCACGAAAATCGGGATGGGCCGCGACGTGCGGGTCTGGTAGCCGTCATACCGATTGCCATTGTTCTTGTTGACGAGCTGCCACATCCTGTCGTAGTCCGAGTCGTCCGGCGTGACGCGCCGCGCGGTCACCGCAAATCTCTTGGGGCCGACGTTGATCTCGCAGTCTGGATGTTTGCGCAGGTTGTGATACCAGCCGGGGTAGCGGTCGAAGCCGGCGTTGGAGGCGACGATGAGGTAGGAGTCCCCGTCGCGCGCATACGTCAGCGACGTAGTGCGCGGCTGGCCGGTTTTGGCGCCGACGGCATGCAGCAACAAACTCGGTGGCACGCCGGGTAGCCGGTGCCCGATCCGGCCGTTGCTCTTCTGATAAATCGCGTCGTGCAATCGAAGAATACGAAGGCCCGCTTGCTCCAGCGGAGAGGGCTTGCTCATCTGTCCAGTCTTACTGACTCGCGTCAATGCGGGCCAGCGCCTCCCGCAAGAGCCGTCCGGTACCTTCCCGGTCCGGGTCCCGGCGCAGCAGCAGACCCTTGGCGACCGACAGCTTGTCGCCGTTGCGGCGTGGCAGCACATGCAGATGGATATGGAACACCGTCTGGAACGCGGCGCCGCCGTCGTTGATGCCGATGTTGGTCGCGTCGGCCAGCTCGGTCGCGCGGGCTGCCCGGGCGATCCGCTGGCCGATGGTGACCATCTGGGCCAATGTCTCCGGCGGGGTATCGGTGAGGTCGACCGTGTGTTGCTTGGGCAGCACCAGCGTGTGGCCGCGGGTGAACGGGCGGATGTCGAGGATGGCCAGATAGGCGTCGTCCTCGTAGATCCGGATAGCCGGAGCCTCTCCGGCGACGATCGCGCAGAAAACGCAGGTCATCTCGCCACGGTACTGGTTCGGCCACCCGCGGGATACGCTGCCGCAGTGGACCCTAGCGAGATCGCTTTCGCCGGCGCGGCCGCGCAGGCGCAGATGCTGGCCGACGGCGAAATCACCGCGCCGCAGCTGCTCGAGGTCTATCTGGAACGCATCGAGCGGCTCGACAGCGAGCTGCGCGCCTACCGGGTGGTGCTCTATGACCACGCGCGCGAGGAGGCGGCGGCAGCCCAGCAACGCCTCGACGGCGGCGAGCGGCTGCCGCTGCTCGGCGTGCCGATCGCGATCAAGGACGATGTCGACGTCGCCGGCGAGGTGACGACCTACGGCAGCGGTGGTCACGGTCCGGCGGTGAACGCCGACGCCGAGGTGGTCCGCCGGCTGCGTGCGGCGGGCGCGGTCGTCATCGGCAAAGACCTCGTGCCCGAGCTGATGATTTTCCCGTTCACCGAGTCGCTGACGTTCGGGGCCACCCGCAACCCGTGGAAACCGGGGCGCACTCCGGGCGGTAGCAGCGGCGGCAGCGCCGCCGCGGTAGCCGCCGGACTGGCCGCATTCGCACTGGGATCCGACGGTGGCGGGTCGATTCGCATTCCGTCGAGTTGGTGCGGCCTGTTCGGACTGAAACCGCAACGCGACCGGGTCTCGCTCGAGCCGCACGACGACGCCTGGCACGGGTTGAGCGTCAACGGCCCGATCGCGCGGTCGGTGCTGGACGCGGCGTTGTTGCTGGATGCGACGTCGACCGTGCCCGGTCCGGAAGGCGAATTCGTGGCCGCGGCCAGGCGCGACCCCGGCAAGCTGCGAATTGCCTTGAGCACCAAGATCCCAACGCTGCCCGTCCGGGTCGGCAAGGAACAGCTGGCGGCCGTCGACGAAGCGGGCGTGCTGCTGCGCGAGCTGGGCCATGACGTCGTCATCCGTGACCCCGAATACTCGCGGACGTCGATGTACTCGAATTTCTTGCCTCGCTATCTGCGTGGTATTTGCGACGACGCGGACGCGCTGGCCCACCCCGAGCTGATCGAGAGACGCACCCGGGGCATGGCGCGCATGGGCTCGTTCTTCTCCGATCGGCGGATGGAAGCGGTGGATGCCGCAGTAGGGCGAGTCAGCGAACGGGTCCAGTCGATCTTCGACGACGTCGATGTCGTCGTCACGCCCGGCACCGCCGCGGGCCCGTCCCGCGTCGGCGCCTACCAACACCGGGGCGCGGTGTCGACGCTGCTGCTGGTTGCCCAGAAGGTGCCCTACTTCCCGGTGTGGAACATGACCGGCCAGCCGGCCGCGGTCGTGCCGTGGGGCCTCGACGGCGACGGTCTGCCGTTCTCGGTGCAGCTGGTCGGCCGGCCCTACGACGAGGCGACGCTGCTGTCGCTGTCCGCGCAGATCGAAGCCGCCCGGCCCTGGGCGCACCGCCGACCGCCGGTGTCATAGCGCGGCTCGCCATGCGGCCAGTTTTTCGGCGGGCCGCACGGTGTGGGCCGGGCTGGTCGACGGCAGCCGTTGGTACGCGAGACGCCCGTCCAAGCCATCTGGGGCCAGCCTCCCGAACAGCTCGGCCGCCTTCGCGCCGTTGAAGTACACCCGAACAATGCCCGGGTAGTCGGCGAATAGCTCACCAAAGTCGTTGATCACCACGCTTTTTGGGTCTATCGCGGAATCCGCGCTGCCGCGGCGGCGGCAGCTGCGCAGCACGTCCCACAGCGCCACGCCCTGGGATTGCAGCGCCGCGAGCCGCCGTTCATAGGGCGCGGTGCGGTCGAAACCGAACAGCTCACCGGTGATCCGCCAGAAGGCATTTCGCGGATTGCCGTAGTACTGCCGGGTGGCCAGTGATTGGACGCTGGGAAACGACCCAGGATCAGCACATAGCGCGTTCGCCTGAGTCGAATGCGTTCGCGAGCGTAACGCCACTGCGAAATCCGGCGCAGATTTTCGCGGTGGCGTTACGCTCGCGCGGCCAGATCCCACGTGCTAGCGCCGGTCACGCCGATCACATGATTGCGGGCCGGCACTAACGTTGAGGCCGTGGATGACGATCTACTCGCCGGATTGGAAGGCGCCGCGCGTGCCGAGCGCGCCGAGCTGATCGAGTGGCTGCTGGAGCAGGGCGTCACCGCCGACGAGATCCGGACCACCAATCCGCCGCTGCTGCTGGCCACCCGCCACCTGGTCGGCGACGACGGCACCTACGTCTCCACCCGCGAGATCAGCGAGAGCTACGACGTCGACCTGGAACTCCTGCAGCGCGTGCAACGCGCGATCGGATTGGTCAGAGTCGACGACCCCGACGCCGTCATCCACATGCGTGCCGACGGCGAGGCCGCCGCGCATGCGCAACGCTTCGTCGAGCTGGGGATCGACCCCGACCAAATGGTGAACGTGGTGCGGCTGCTGGCCGAGGGCCTGTCACGGGCGGCCGAGGCCATGCGCTACACCGCCCTGTCGACGATCATGCGCCCGGGCGTCTCCGAACTGCAGATCGCGCAGGCGTCGAAGGCGCTGGTGAGCCGGATCGTGCCGATGCTCGGTCCGATGATCAGCGACATGCTGTTCATGCAGCTGCGCCACATGATGGAGACCGAGGCGGTCAATGCCGGTGAGCGAGCGGCCGGTAAGCCGCTGCCAGGGGCGCGCCACATAACAGTCGCCTTCGCCGACATCGTCGGGTTCACCAAGCTGGGGGAAGTCGTCTCGGCGGAGGAGCTGGGGCAGCTTGCCAACCGGCTGGGCGACCTCGCCCGTGATCTGACGGCTCCGCCGGTGCGGTTCATCAAGACGATCGGCGACGCAGTGATGCTGGTCTGCACCGACGAGGTGCCCCTGCTGGACACCATGCTGAAGCTGGTCGAGGTCGTCGACACCGACAACGACTTTCCCAGGCTGCGAGCGGGTGTGGCCTCCGGGATGGCGGTGAGCCGGGCCGGTGACTGGTTCGGCAGTCCGGTCAACATGGCCAGCCGGGTCACCGGGGTAGCTCGGCCCGGAACCGTGCTGGTCTCGGAGGCGGTGTGGGACGCCGTCTGCGAAACCGGTGACTTCGATTCATCTTTCGCCGGCGCGCGTCGCCTCAAGGGAATCAAGGGTGACGTCAAGCTTCATCGCGTGCGGCGCGGGGAAGCCTGACCATTAGGGCAGGCCCGGAGTGACTCTCGGGGGCGTCTAGTGATGTGCGCGGCCGGTTTTCACCCCGTCTTCCGGCACTTCAGATTGGTCATTCTCCGGGCCTGCTTCGTTTCCAAAAGTACGCCGTCCCACCCCTGATATCAACGGTTTTGCCACGTCGGCGGCTATCCTCTGGCGCTCCATCGTTCGCTGCGGGTGAACAGCATTCCATTACACGTGTAACGGTGTAATTATGTAATCATGAAACACCATCACACGCAGGGGCGCCGGTACGGTCGCCCCGGAGGCTGGCAGCAGGCCCAGCAACCCGACGCCAGCGGTGCGGCCGAATGGTTCGCCGGACGCGTCCCGGAGAACTGGTTCGACGGCGACCCCACGGTCGTCGTCGACCGCGAAGAGATCACCGTCATCGGCAAATTGGCCGTGGCCGACACGAACGCGGGCACCGAAGAGAGCGAGGCACGCGCCGAGGGCCGGGTCGCGCGATTCCGTGAAGAGACCCGCCCGGAGCGGATGAACATCGCCGATGAAGCGCAAGACCGCTACGGCCGCAAGGTCTCCTGGGGAGTCGAAGTCGGCTCCGGGACCGGCTCAGAGCGAATCCTGTTCACGCACATAGCGGTTCCGGTGATGACGCGGCTCAAGCAGCCCGAACGCCAGGTGCTCGACACACTGGTCGACGCCGGCGTCGCACGATCCCGCGCCGACGCGCTCGCCTGGTCGGTCAGGCTGGTCGGCGAACACAGCGAGGAGTGGCTGGCCAAGCTGCGCGACGCCATGTCGGCGGTCGACGATCTACGCGCCGAAGGGTCCAGACCTGCCGGGTTAGGCGGACTCCTTGACCACCTTGGCGACGATCTTGTCGGCGATCTGACCGGCTTGATCGGTGATCTTGTAGCCGCACGCGTTGACGTCGACGATCACGTTGTTCTCCACGCTCATCGCGCGCTCGCATTCCCAGCCATTCTCGCTTTTCCTGGGTGACCAGGATGGTGATCCGCGGGGGCGCGCCGTCGACGTCGGCGAACGTCCAGGTGGAGGTGCTGCGCGCTGCCTGTGGAGGTGACGGTCTTCCCGGCGCAGGATTTCCACTTGGTCAGCGAGGCTTTGCAGGAATGCCTTGGCCTTGTCGGTGGACGGAAACACCACCGCGGCCTGGCTGACCCAGTGATCGTTGTCGTCGCCCGGCTCCGACAACACCAGGGCGTTCACGCCGGTGTAGCCGCTGCCGGCGTACACCGGATCCTGGCTGGTGTACAGCGCACCCAGGCAGTTCGGCTGCGACACCGTCGGCGACGTGTTGTCCATCGTCGTGATGGGCTTGCCGGCCTTCATGTTCGACGCACCCATCACCCCGTTGATTTCCGAGGCGGTCAGCAGCATGGCGCTGAGCCGGTCATAGACTATGGGCTTTTTCGGCTTCACCGGATCCGGCGAGATGACAAGCCAGATGCCGATGCCCGCAACGACGAGAACCACCACGATGGCCACCGCCGCCACGATGGGCCAGGGGTTGCGCTTGGGCCCCTGCGGCGCGCCGCCCTGGTTCCAGGATGTCGGGCCGCCGGGCTGCTGCGGCGGCGGGCCGCCCCAGCTGTTGCCTCCGAAGAACTGCGGGTTCTGGGCAGGTTGGTTGCCCGAGGGAATGGGACCACTCGCCGGAGCCCAGCCGGGCTGGATGCTCGGCGACGACTGATGCTGCGGGATCGGCATCGACGGTGTCGAAGGACCCGAGGGCCCCGACGGTCTGTGCATTGGTCCCGAACTGCCCTGCTCGGGGTACGACGGCGCCGGTCGCGGCGGGGTGTAGGAGGGCTGTGGCGGGGGCGGCGGCGTCGAGGGACCTCGCACCGGCAGGGTGGCCGGGTTGGCGGTGGGGCCTTGCAGGGTGGCCTCCTGGCTTTTGCGCAGGATGTTTTCGGCGTGGTCCTGGTCGCCTTCGCTGAGCGCGTGGTGGGCGGCCAGCGCCAGATCGCCCGCGCTGGCGTAGCGGTCTTCGGGCTTTTTGGCCATGCCGCGCGCGATCACCGCGTCGAATCCCTTGGGGATGCCCGCGCGCACCGCGCTGACCTGGGGGATGGGATCGAGCAGGTGCGCGGTGACCAGCGTGCTGGCACTGTCGGCCCGATACGGCGGGGCCCCGGTCAAGCATTCATAGAGCACGCACGCCAAGGCATAGATATCGGCGCGGTAGGTCACCTCGTCGTTCGAGAACCGTTCCGGCGCCATGTATTTCCAGGTGCCCACCGCCGTACCCAACTGGGTCAGCTTCTCATCGGTGGTGGCACTGGCGATCCCGAAGTCCACCAGATAGGCGAAGTCCTCCCGGGTGACCAGGATGTTGGGTGGCTTGACGTCGCGGTGCATCACCCCGGCGGCATGCGCGGCATCCAGCGCCGAGGCCACCTGGGTGATGATCGCCACCGCCCGCGGCGGGGTCAACGGCCCGAACCGCTTGAGCACGGAGTCCAGGTCGGTGCCCTCGATCAGGCGCATCTCCAAATACATCTGGCCATCGATCTCGCCATAGTCATGGATGGGCACCACGTGCGGTTCCTGCAAACGACCGGCGATCCGCGCCTCGCGCTTCATCCGCTCCCGAAACACCGGGTCCTTGCTGAACTCCGCGGTCATCAGCTTGACCGCGACCGTCCACTCCTTGACGGTGTGCTCGGCCTCATAGACCTCGCCCATCCCGCCGCGGCCCAACAACCGTTTGAGGTGGTAGGGCCCGAACATCGAACCCACTCGCGAGTTCTCCGCGTCGCTCATCGCTGATCCTCCCAACCGACCACCCGCAATTGCGCCGACACTATCAACAACTTGCGGGCAGACGCCCCACGCCGCAACCCCCCACTACGGCAATCATGACGTCGAGCCGCCGGTTGCGCGATCGCAGGAATGCCCGCAACTCCTTCGTCGCACGCATGCGGCCTGGGTTCCAAGGATCCATTGAGGATGCGGTGAGTCCGCGGGTTGACCCTTTTCTCAGACACCCAAGTGTTTTTCCAGACAAGGGGAGACAAATGCTCAGCACCGCCGGAACCGACCTCAAGGCCCAGGTGTTCGTCGCCGCCGCCTTGATCGGTATCGCAGCGATGCTGCCCGGTCGGTGGCGAACCGCAGCCAAGCATGTCTGGTCGTACAGCGTCTACTGCGTCGGGTACCGGATGCTCTCGGTGCAGATCTCGTGCGGAAACCTGGCCGTCAGCGGGGTTCCCTTCGTCATGAAATCCGTCTAAGGCCGGTTCACCTTCGGGCCTTGCGCTGGGGATCAAGGCGCCGCAGCTGTATCGCGAGCAGAATCACCAGCACCAGCGCTTGCGCCGTGCAGGCGGCCAGGGCCGTCAACCAGCTACTGACGTTGGAAGCCCACAGCGGATCCTGGTCACCACCCGCGGTGCGGCGCAGGTCGTTGAGATCGACGGTCGACGCGCCCATCGCGTAGGCCCACCGCGACGGCGACAACCACGCCAGCTGCTCCAGCGGGATCCGGCCCTTCACCCCGAACATCCCGCCACACAGCACGAGTTCGGCCATGACCACCAGCACCAGCAGCGGCATCCCCCGGTCGGCATTGCCGATCAGCGCCGAGATCAGCAGGCCGATCATCATGGAAACCACGGTGACCGCGACGACCGCGACGGCCACTTCGACCCTGGGCCAGGGGATTACCCAGGACTGATCGGGTGGCGGCCGGAAGGCGGCGCCGAGGTATCCCAGAATCATCCCTTGCAGGCTGGTCAGCGCGGTCAGGACCACCAACTTGGAGGCCAGATAGGCCCCGCCCGACAATCCGATGCCGTGCTCGCGTTGGTAGATCGCGCGTTCCTTGACGATTTCGCGGATCGAGGCGGCACAACCCATCAGCCCGCCGCCGATGATCAGCAGCACCAGCAATTGAGAGGGTTGCGTCGATCTCTCTTCGATGGCCTTCGATAGTGACAAGCCGGCCTGGCCCGGTACCGCGTAGGCGAACAGGCTGAGCAACAGCGGCAAGACCAGCAAGAAAATCGAATACTGGCGGTCCGCGGCGATGACGGCCAGATATCGCCGGCACAGGATGGCGAACTGCGCAATTGCGCTCTGCTGGGCGACCGGCTTGGCGGCGGACGCGGCTGGCTGCGGCCTGGCGGTGCGCGACCGGTCCGGTGCCGTAGGCCGCACGGAGCGGCGACGTGTTGAACCGGCCGGTCCAGTCGGTCGATTTGTCCTGTTCCAGCAGCGTGAACAGGTCCGCGAAGTCGGTGCAGTTGAAGTAGCTCAGCGCCTGCTGGGGCGGCCCGAAGTAGGCGAGTCGACCACCGGGGGCCAGGATCAGCAGCCGGTCGCACATGTTCAGGTGGGCGATGTTGTGGGTGACCACCACCACCGAGCGGCCGTCGTCGGCCAATGAGCGCAGGGTCTGCATGACCGACTTCTCATAGCCCGGGTCGAGGCCGGACGTCGGTTCGTCGAGGAACAGCAGCGAGGGCTTGGTCAGCAGTTCCAGCGCCACACTGGTGCGTTTGCGCTGACCGCCGGACAGGCTGTCGATGCGCTGGTTGGCCTGGGTGGCGAGCCCGAGCTCGGTCAGCACTTCTTCGATGCGCTGCTTGCGTTCGGCGGCCGACACATCGTGCGGAAACCGAAGGCGCGCTGCGTAATTCAGCGCCCGGCGCACCGTCAGCGGGGTGTGCAGGATGTCGTCCTGGGGCACGAATCCGATCCGGTGCCGCAGCTCGGCGTAGTTGTCGTAGAGGTCGCGTTCGTCGTATCGCACGGTGCCGCTGGTCGCCGGACGGAATCCGGTCAGCGCGCCCAGCAGTGTCGACTTGCCGGCGCCACTGGGGCCTACCACCGCCAGCAGGCTGCGTTGCGGTAGCACGAAGCTGACGTCCGCCAGCAACACCTTGTCCTTGTTGGTGACCACCCGCAGGTTGGACGCCTCGTAGGACACATCGCCGGTGTCGGCGTATTCCACCAGCCGGTCGGCCTGGAGATGGAGTAGTTGGTGACCGATGCCGACGATGTCGTCGGGGCCGAGGATCGCGCGGGTGATCCGGTTTCCGTTGACGTATGTTCCGTTGGCGCTGCCGTTGTCGACGAGCTCCCACTGGTTACCGGTTCGGCGCAAGACGGCGTGGCGGCGCGATACCAGCAGGTCGTTGAGGACGACGTTGTTTTCGGGTGCGCGGCCGATCGTGACGACCAACTGGTCGATGGAGTGCACCGCGGTCGGCGGCCGGGCGACCGTGGTGGCGCCGCTGGGCACCCGCGCTGGCGCCGGTGGTCTTGGTGGCGGCGCCGGCGGCCGCGGCGCCGGCGGTGCGGGTGGTCTTGGTGGCGGTGGCGGCGGCGGGTCGACGACACGCGGCTGGGGTGGGGGCGGGGCGGGCTGGACGGCCGGAACCAGCTGCAACGTCTCCCCGGACGACGGCGAACCCACCAGCACTGTCGTGGGTTGACGTATCGGGAGCCGTTCGACTCGTTGCCCGTTCACGAAGATCCCGTTGCTGCTGTGGTTCACCAGAACCCAGCCCGCGGGCGTCGGCTCGAGCACCGCGTGGTTTCGCGACACCCGTGGGTTGTCCAGATGGACGTCGACGTCGGTGGCACGGCCAATCGTCCAGACGCGGCCCGCGGTGGCATGCCAGATGCGTCCGCCGGCGCGCAACTCCAGCGGCGGGATGCTGGACGTGATATCGGTCGTGTCTTCCATGCGTGCCTCCGGTGCGTGTCTAGCCTGCCCGTACCTTCTGCTAGAACGATGTTTGCCTCACGAGTGAGACGTCCACCACTTGTATAGCTGATCGATCGTCGGCCCGGGTGTTTTGGAAGCCGACGACCCCGATCACCAGGGTTTGCTGATTGGTCCAGATGATCTGCGGCTCAACGCCCTTGAAGATGCCGCAGGCGACTTGGCCGAGGACAGTGTTCGGGTCTGATGAGTGCCACCACTTTCCGGGTGACTTTCCTCCGCCGGGGCAGTCCTGGGGCACAAAGGTTCCGATGAGGCTGGTGAACTCGGAATTCAACGTTGCGGCATCCGAGTATAGGCCGTAGGCCGCGACGTTGGGACCATTGGCGTCAGTGGTCTTCCCGCATTTGACGGCGACCACCGCGCCCGTCATCAGCCCCGTCTGCGCGTTACAGCTGCCGGAGGGATAGCCGGCGGGCAGCGCGGCCATCAACCGGCTCAGCGCATCGGACGGCGGCGACGTGGACGGCGGGGAGGTGGACGGCGGGGAGGTGGACGGTGGGGATGTGGACGGCGGAGAAGCGATCGGGCCCACCGGAACGTGGGTGTCGTCCGGACGAGTGCCGAACCAGATGCCGATGGCAACCAGGATGAGGACGGCCACGACAACGGAGACGATGCTGACGATCCGCCAGGGGTTGCGGGCGCGCGACGGCTGATTCCAGCCCGGCGAGACGGCTAGCTGTGGTGACGACGGCGGCCCCGGGGGTGGGCCGGCGGGCGGGCGCTGCCACCCGCCGCCGTGAAAGTTCTGCTGCTGCGGCGGTGGGCCGGCCGAAGGGATGGGGGCGCTCATGGGGGCCCAGGCCGGGCCACTGGACTGCGCGGGACGTGGTAGGTGCCCTGACGCAGGTCCCGAGGGCGGTCCCGAAGGAGCCCACTGAGGCCCCGAAGGCCGCGAAGGCCCGGAAGGGCCTGACGGCCCCGAAGGCCGCTGCGGTGCGTGCGGTCGAGCATGCGGGATAGTCGGCAGGACCGGGTGGGCGCCACCCGGCGGCAGGGATTCGTGGCTGCGGCGCATGATGTCGTCGGCCTCGTTGCGGTCGGGGGTGCTGAGCGCCTCGTGAGCCGCCAGCGCCAGATCGCCCGCACTTTCGTAGCGGTCCTCGGGCCGTTTGGCCATGCCGCGCTCGATGATGGCGTCGAAGGCCTTGGGGAGCCGCGAGCGTATGGCGCTGGGCCTCGGGATGGGGTCCAGCATGTGGGCGCTCACCAGCACGCCGCCCTCGAAATCGTAGGGCGCCGCCCCCGTCAGGCACTCATAGAGGACGCACGCCAGCGCGTAGATGTCCGCGCGGTGGGTCACCTCTTGGTGGGAAAAGCGTTCGGGGGCCATGTATTTCCAGGTGCCCATCATGGCGCCCATCTGGGTGAGCTTTTCGTCGGTGGTGGCGCTGGCGATCCCGAAATCGACCAGGTAGGCGAAGTCGTCGCGAGTGACCAGGATGTTGGGTGGTTTGACGTCGCGGTGCAGCACCCCGGCGGCGTGGGCGGCGTCAAGGGCCGAAGCGATCTGGGCGATGATGGCCACCGCGCGCGGCGGCGTCAACGGACCGTAGCGCTTGAGTTGGGTGTCCAGGTCGGTGCCCTCGATCAGGCGCATCTCCAGGAACATCTGCCCGTCGATTTCGCCGTAGTCGTGGATGGGCACCACGTGGGGTTCCTTCAAGCTGCCGGCGATGCGGGCTTCGCGCTTCATCCGTTCGCGGAACACCGGATCGCTGCTGACGGCCTGCGACATCAGCTTGACCGCGACCGTCCACTGCTTAACGGTGTGCTCGGCCTCGTAGACCTCGCCCATCCCACCGTGGCCGAGCGCGCGTTTGAGGCGATAGGGCCCGAACATCGACCCCGCCCGCGAGCCCGGCGCCTCGCTCATTGCTGATCCTCCAAACAAGCCGCAATGCCGCAGACATTATCAACAAATGTGCGCCTGCCTGCGGGCCGCAACTCTCACGCCTGGCAAACGTCACGGCAAGCACCTGCCGGCGCAGGGGTGGCGTGGTCCACTCTGCTTGGCGCCGAACGGCTTTGGCGATCCGGCGGCTCAGATCCGAAGTCGGCCAACGGCAATCAGGATGGCCGGCCCCTGGTCAGATCAGCCGTACTTCATCCACCAGGTGTGCAGCTCGTCGATCGTGGCGGGATCCCCGAAGACATCGCTGAGCGTCAGCTTGGCTTCGTTGCTCCAAATCACGTTGGGGTGGTTCTTGTAGGTGCCGCACGCGATCATGCCCGCGGTCTCGGTGGGCGTCTGGTCGTAGTGCCAGCCATCCGGCGACGGTCCCTCGCCGGGGCAGTTCATCAGTTGCACGGCGGCAATGTCGTCGTTGAAGGCCTGTTTCAGCGCGTCGGGGTTGGCGAACAACCCGTAGACGGCACGACTCGGGCCACCCGTCTGGGTGTTCTGCCCGCAGTCGACCATGGCCACCGCGTTGATCCAGATGCTGTTCGGCTTCGGGGTGGTCGGCGTGCACGTGCCGCTGGCGTAGCCCGAGGGCAGATTGCTCATCAGCCGGCTTTGCGGGTCACCGCCCGACGTGGTGGCGGTTGTCGTCTTGGTGGGCGAAGAAGACCTGGTCGACGTGGGGGTGCTGCTGGTCGTGGTCTCGTCTGCCTTCGGCGTCTTTTTGTCCGGCCTGGTGGCGATGAAGATGCCGATGCCCGCCAGAGCCAAGACGATCACCAGCGCGGCGGCGCCGGCGATCCAGGGCCACGGACTGCGCTGACGCGGCGGGTTCGCCCCGCCCTGGTTCCAGGACGGCGGGCCACCGGGCTGCTGCGGCGGCGGCGCCGGGGGCGTGCCGGCCCAGTTGCCGCCGGGCCCCTGGTAGTACGCCGGGGGCTGAACGGGTTGGTTTCCGGACGGAATGGGGCCACTCGCGGGGGCCCAGCCGGGCTGGCCGCTCGTCGCGGCCGGTTGATGCTGTGCCATCGAGGGCATCGAGGGGGTGGAACCGGCCGGGTCCGCGTACGACGGCGGTGGTGCGTAGGGCGGGCGGCGAAGCGATGGGGGCTGAACCGCCGACGGGATCGGCCACGGGGTAGGTCTGTGGTGGCGGCGTGGCGAGGACGGTGCCCGGCATGGTGGCATCCGCGCTGCGGCGCAGGATGTTCTCGGCGTGGTCCTTGGTCGCCTTCGCTGAGCGCGTCGTGGGCGGCCCGGGCCAGATCGCCCGCGCTGGCGTAGCGGTCTTCGGGCTTTTTGGCCATGCCGCGCGCGATCACCGCGTCCAGGCCTTTGGGGATGCCCGCGCGCGCGGCGCTGACCTGGGGGATGGGATCGAGCAGGTGCGCGGTGACCAGCGTGCTGGCACTGTCGGCCCGATACGGCGGGGCCCCGGTCAAGCACTCATAGAGCACGCACGCCAAGGCATAGATATCGGCGCGGTAGGTCACCTCGTCGTTCGAGAACCGTTCCGGCGCCATGTATTTCCAGGTGCCCACCGCCGTACCCAACTGGGTCAGCTTCTCATCGGTGGTGGCACTGGCGATCCCGAAATCCACCAGATACGCGAAGTCCTCCCGGGTGACCAGGATGTTGGGTGGCTTGACGTCGCGGTGCATCACCCCGGCGGCATGCGCGGCATCCAGCGCCGAGGCCACCTGGGTGATGATGGCCACCGCCCGCGGCGGGGTCAACGGCCCGAACCGCTTGAGCACGGAGTCCAGGTCGGTGCCCTCGATCAGGCGCATCTCCAAATACATCTGGCCGTCGATCTCGCCGTAGTCATGGATGGGCACCACGTGCGGTTCCTGCAAACGACCGGCGATCCGCGCCTCGCGCTTCATCCGCTCCCGAAACACCGGGTCCTTGCTGAACTCCGCGGTCATCAGCTTGACCGCGACCGTCCACTCCTTGACGGTGTGCTCGGCCTCATAGACCTCGCCCATCCCGCCGCGGCCCAACAACCGTTTGAGGTGGTAGGGCCCGAACATCGAACCCACTCGCGAGTTCTCCGCGTCGCTCATCGCTGATCCTCCCAACCAACCACCCGCAATTGCGCCGACACTATCAACAGCCCCCCGACATCGCATCGGCCGCAAGCGCCGGGCGCAGCGACCACACCGCAATCATGACGACAAGTCCCGGCCGATGCGAGAGCCGAAAGGTACGAACGCCTACCGCGTCGGGCCGTCATGCAAAGCCTACGAAATCCCGAAAAGCCTTGCTGAACAACGCAACCTGTCTCAGGTCCCGACGCCGGGCTTGACCTCGAAGGTGAATTCGTGGTCGCAGATGCGGATGTTGTCGCCGTCGTTGAGCGTGGCGGCGGAGCGGATCCGCTGGTGCTGCACATGCACGCCGTTCGACGAGCGGAGGTCGTTGATGATGAAGTTGCTGCCGGTGTCGATGATGACCGCGTGGTGGCGGCTGACGTTGGCGTCGTCGAGAACGATCTCGTTGTCGTGCAGCCGCCCGATCCGGGTCGCCGCGGACTGCAGCGGGTAGCTGGTACCGCCGGCTTCGTGCAGGTAGGCAACCACGCCCTGCCCGGTGACCGCGGTGCGCTGGTCGAGAACCGTGACGGTGCCGGCGGCGGTGGTCTTGGCGGCCACCCTGACGTCCAGCCGTTCCTGGCGAAGGATCTTGTCGTTGAGGTCACGCAGGTTCGGGCCGGGGTCGATGCCGAGGTCGTCGGCCAGCGTTTTCTGCAGGCGGCGGTAGGCGTCCAGCGCGTCGACTTGGCGGTCGGTCTGGTAGTAGGCGGTGATCAGTTGGCCCCACAGCTGTTCCCGGTACGGGTGCTCGAGTGTCAGCGCCTCGAGTTCGGTGATCACGGCCGAGGCGCGTCCGCAAGCGATTTCGGCTTCCGCCTTGGCGGTGTGGGCCAGAATCTTCTCCTCGACCAGCGCCGTGGCGAAGGCGTCGACGAATTGAAATTCACGCAGATCATCGAGCACCGGCCCGCGCCATTCGGCCAGCGCGGCCGAGAGATGCCGGCTGGCTTGCTCGAAGTGGCCGGCGGCGGTCGCCTTCACGCCTGCAGTCTTCTCGGCGACGAACCGTCCGTGATCGCAGCTGCTGTCGGGGATGTTCAGCCGGTAGCCAGGCGGTGCCGCGGCCAGCATCACCCGTGGGTCGATCCCCGCGCCGCCGAGCAACTTACGCAGATTGGACACGTAGGAGTGGATGCTGGCCCGTGCTCCCGCCGGCGGCCAGTCCTCCCACAGCGCCGTGATGAGCGCGTCGACGCCGACCGGTCGGTTGCGGTCTCTGAGCAACATGGCCAGCACTGCCCGCTGTTTGGGGGTGCCCAGCGGCACCAGGGTGCCGTCGATGCTCATCTCGAGCGGTCCGAGCAGACCGAAGTCGAGACGTTTGTCCTCCGTCGTGCTACCAGCCATTCAGGGTCCTCCATGAAGCCTAATCCCGCCTCATATGCCAAGTTTGTTCATTGTCGTACGAAGTTCGCGAATTCGCTAAGAACCGGCGATCTCGGAAATCCTGCGCTGCCCGGCCGGACGAGCGAAATGCCCGTCCCGCCAAGGCGATCGTCGGTGTTTCGCGTGAATCATATTGGCGTTCAACAACACACGCATCGGCGGGCAGCCGGCCCGGTGTCTGTACACCGGGTGGCTGCCCGCCGTGGCGATCGCTGTCACTTCTTGATGGTTCCCGTGGTCACGACCACCAGCTCGTTGCTGGTGTCCCAGGCCTTGACGAAGAGGGCCAGGGGGATCTGCTCGTCCTTGCCGTCCTTGTTGCCGCTGTCGTTGAGGTGCACGACGTTGTTGGCGGTGTCGACACCGGTCACCACCACGGCGTGGTCGGAGACCGGGTTGCCGTCGCTGTCCTTGGTCTCGATGGGCTCGCCCCAGATCATTTCGGCGTTGACGCTGACCATCACCGCGTGGCCGCTGCTCAGCAGCTGCTCCACACCCTCGATGCCGGCCGGGACGCCGGTCTTGGCGGCGTGGTCCTTGTCGCTGATCACCGCGTCGACCTTGTACTGCGACAGCAGCTGTGGGACGTCGCCGAACATGGTGCCCTGCCCCGAGTTCGGGTCCTTGGTGTTGGCGGGCTTGATGTAGATCGAGCCGGGGTGGATGGTGCTGGGGGTGGCCTGGGCCTTCTTGATGATGGATTGCTCCGAGGGCTCCTTGCCGGTCAGCTGACCGATCAGGTCGGCGCTGGACATGATGACGCAGTCGTCGAACTTCTGGTGGTGCCACCACTGGGCGGCGGCGGCGGGGTCGCCGTACATGGTGCCCGAGGCGGCCTCGGCGGTGCCGGCCAGGCCGAGTGCGACGGAACCCGCAACGACGGCGAGGGTGACGGTCTTGGCGAGGCTGGAGATCTTCATGGTCTGGTCCTTTTCTCAGTTCCGCTGCTGCGGAGTGGTTGTTGAGAAAAGGTTCCGACAGTGACCTTTCTGTTATCTCCACGAATTCTTGGAGTGATTTGGTGCCCGCTGATCAGCGCCAAACGTGCTGGTCAGCGGGGCGGGAGCAGGCGTGCGTCCTAGTTGCAGGCCCAGGTGTCGATGTAGCCACCGCCAAGCTTGGCTATGGCGTCCTTCATGGCCGAAGCCAAGTCCGGCCCCACTCCGCCTTGGAACGCCTTGCCGTTGGCGGCGACGGCGCCGCACGAGGTGAAGCTGGTGACCACCTTGCAGTCGGAGTAGCCGCACGATTTGACCGCCGTGGCTTCCGCTGCGGCCTTGGTGGGGTAGTCCCACGCGCGGCCCCACGAGCCGTTGCCGGAGTAGGCAATTGCGCCGTGTTGGTCGTCGGCGCTTGCTTGGGGGGCCAGCGTCACTGCGGTAGCGGCAGCCACACTTGCGACGGCCACCGCTAACCGCCGCCGACGGGAGATCCGGGGGGTGGTCCCAGTCATTGGTAAGTCCTTTCCGAGTGCCGGCGGTCCGGCGGTTTCAACAGGTTGCGATGAACTGCTGTGACGCCCACGCCGGTGGCTACACCGGTTTGGTTGCGGTGACCTGCTTGCCCCAATCGGACATCGTCAGGGTCACCGCCGTGTCAGGAGTCGGGACGATCTGGACCTGGACGAGGTGGGAGGACCCATCGGAGGCGATCCAGACCGTGGTCGGCACCGTCGAGACGTTCTCGGAGGTCAACCGCGTACCGGCAAGGGTGGCGACGTCGTCGGCCGACGAGTTCCCGGTGATCTTGGTGGCGGGGACGCCGTTGACCTGCTCCGAACCGGCCACCGACGCGTCCTTGAGGTTGGCCAGCAGGTTGGCCAGGCCCTTGTTGGGGTCGAGGAGGACCGACACGTTGTAGATCGAGGCGCCGTTGCCGAAATCGGTGTACGTGCCGGGTTGACCGAGGTCGGAGTAGAGGTGTCCGTCGACGAAGACGAATTTCGCGTCCTGGCTGCTGCTGCCGACGAGCATCGTTGCGTTGCCGGTGGCCACGGTCGCCGGTGAGTTGGCCACATCGCCGTCGAGCTTGGTGACGCGCAGGTTGGGCACGTTGCCCTTGACCGTCAGGCTGACATGCATCCCGGTGACCTTGCGCATCACGTCGGCCGCCTGTTTGAGCAGGGTCGCGGCGTCGCCCTGGGACGTGGTGCCACTGGGGCCCGACGATTTGGCGCCGGAGCCCGAACTGCCCGAGCAACCGCCGATCGCGAGCACGACGGCGAGCGCAGCGGCCGAGGCGGCGACAACGGTGCGAAGCGGAAGCTTCATCAAGAATCTCCTTCGGTTGGCCCACAGCTGTTTGCTGCATCGCAGTGTCGGTGCAACAGAATCACTAGCCGGGTACTGAGCTTATGAGGCAGACGTACGGATTGGAAGGGTCGTTCCGAATGCCACCCCCCCCGCGTCAAATTTCATAGATTGACCAGCTTTTCAAGTGCTTTCCCAGCCCTGGGCGCTGTTAATCCCCTCAGCCCATCTCCAAAAGACGATGTGGGGATCCCGGTGACCAGGATCCCCACATCTTGGTGGGGTGATTATGCGGACACGCCGCCGTATTGCGGGCAGTAGGTTTGCGTCGCGTTGACGACGAAGATGGTCGCTTGTTTGGGGCTCAGGTCCGTCTGGCTGACGACCTCGTTGGCAACTTCGCTCCCGGTTTTGCCGCCGGCCAACGCCTTGCAGACCTGGTGGGCATCCTTCACGGCTACCTGAGGCGAGGAGAAGGTGACCCCCACGGCCTTCATCTGGGCGATGAACGCGTCATCGGTGGAGTCGGCCGCGGCGGTTCCGGAGGTGGCGAGGGCGGCCAGGCCAAGGGCGGCGGCCCCAACTGTGCAGGCGACAACGAACCGGTGGTTGGAGAACATGCTTGAGATCCTTTGCTGATTCGGTTTCGTTCGTTACGTGTTGCTGCCTATGCAGCCTCTGGTCACAGCCTTGGAGAATTCTCCAGGGATCCTTGGCGATTTCTTGGCGGCAATACGGGTCAGGCCGAGGCCTGGGTCATTTCGTAGTACGCGCCGCGCAGCGCCACGAGTTCGGCATGGTCGCCTTGCTCGACGATCCTGCCGTCCTGGACCACCACGATGCGGTCGGCATCGCGAATCGTCGAAAGACGGTGAGCGATAATGAAACTCGTTCGATCCCTGCGCAGCTCGCACATGGCCTGCTGGATGAGCACCTCGGTGCGGGTGTCCACCGAGCTGGTCGCTTCGTCCAGGATCAACAGCTTGGGCCGGGCCAGGAAAGCGCGGGCGATCGTGATGAGCTGCTTCTCGCCGGCGCTGATCTTGCCGCCTTCGGCGCTGACCCGCGTCTGATAGCCGTCGGGCAGCGTGTGCACGAATCGGTCGACATGGGCGGCTTTGGCCGCTGCCACGATCTCGTCTTCGCCTGCCTCGGGCCGTCCGTAGCCGATGTTCTCCGCGATCGTGCCGTCGAACAGCCAGGTGTCCTGCAACACCATGCCGATTCGCGACCGCAGCGCGTGCCGGCTCATCGAGGTGATGTCGACGTCGTCGACCAGGATCCGGCCGGAATCGACGTCGTAGAACCGCATCAACAGGTTCACCAGCGTGGTCTTGCCGGCTCCGGTCGGCCCGACGATCGCGACCGTGGTCCCCGGCTCGGCCACCATCGAGAGGTCGTGGATCACCGGGGTGCCCGGGTGGTAGGCGAAGTTCACCTGCCGAAACTCGACGCGGCCCAGCTGTCCGGAGGTGCCCTGACCGTTGGACGGCGGCAACACCGGGTCCGGTGCTTCCTCGGGCTCATCGAGCAGGTCGAACACCCGCTCGGCGCTGGCCACGCCGGATTGCAGGGTGTTGTAGATCGCCGTTGTCTGGCTTATCGGTGCGTTGAACTGCCGGACGTACTGGATGAATGCCTGGATGCTGCCGAGCGTGATCTGGCCGGTTGCCACCTGGATGCCCCCGACGACGGCGACCGCGACGTAGCCGAGGTTGCCGATGAACGCCGTCGCCGGCCCCACCAGACCGGAGAAGAACTGGGCGCCGAAACTGGCCTCATAGACGTCGTCGTTGAACTGGCGGAACCGGTCTCGCACCGCGGCCTGGTGGCCGAACGTCTTGACGACGGTGAACCCGCTGTAGGTCTCTTCGATTTGAGCGTTGAGGTGGCCGGTGCTGGCCCAGTGCGCCATGAACAGCCGACGCGAACGCCGCGCGATCGCACGCGTCGCCAGCAGCGACAGCGGCACCGTGACCACTGTGATCACCGCCAGCAGCGGCGAAATCGACAGCATCATCGCCAGCACCGCCAGCACCGTCAGCAGGGCCGTCACCAATTGGCTGATCGTCAGCGACAGCGACGATTGGAGGTTGTCGATGTCGTTGGTGACCCGGCTCAGCAGCTCACCGCGCTGGCGTCCGTCGAAGTAGGACAGCGGCAGCCGGTGCAGCTTGTTCTCGATGTCGGAACGCAACGAGATCATGGTGCGCTGCACGGTTCGGTTGAGCAGTCGCGCCTGTGTCCAAATCATCAGCGCGGCAACAAGGTACAGAATCAAAGCCAGCGTCAGCGTTCGGGCCACCGCGGCGAAGTCCACACCTTGGCCGGGCACCACCCGCATCCCGGAGAGCAGGTCGGCGAAGGCGTTGTCCCCGCGGGCCCGGGCCGCGGCGACGGCCTGTGCCTTGGTGATGCCCGCCGGTAACCGCCGCCCGATCACGCCGTTGAACAGCAGATCGGTGGCGTGGCCCAGGATCCGCGGCACGACGACCCCGATCACTGTGCCGGCGATGCCCAGCGTCATCACCGCGATACTCAACCTGCGTTGTGGCGCCAGGCATTTCACCAGCCGGGTCGCCGAGCCCCAGAAGTCGCGTGAGTGCATCGCGCCGGGGGGCAGGGCCACGCCGCGGGGCCGTCCGAGGATCGGCGCGGTCACTGTTGGCCCCCGACCAAGCCGGCGCTCATCGACTGCGAGGCGGCGAACTCCGCGTAGATGGCGCAGTCGGTCAGCAGCGATTCGTGGGTGCCCGCACCGACGATCCTTGCGTCGTCGATCACGATCACCTGGTCGGCCTGGTAAGCCGTTGAAATCCGTTGTGTGACAACGATGACAGTGGCGCTGCTGGACAACTCCCGCAGCGCCGCGCGGACCCGGGAGTCGGTGTGCACGTCCAGCGCGGAGAACGCGTCGTCGAACAGATACACGGCCGGGCGGCGGATCACGGCCCGGGCGATCGCCAACCGTTGGCGCTGCCCGCCGGAGAAGTTGATTCCGCCCTGGGCGACCCGCATGTGCAGCCCGTCGGGGTGCGCCCGCACGAATCCGTCGGCGGCGGCCACCCGCAGCGCTTCCCACATCTCTTCTTCGGTTGCTTCCGATTTGCCGTAGCGCAGGTTGTCCGCGACCGTGCCGGTGAAGAGGTAGTCGCGTTGCGGTACCAGGCCGATCGACGACCAGAGCCGCTCGGTCTGGTAATCGCGCACGTCGATGTCGTCGACCAGCACGGCGCCCGCGGTCACGTCGTAGAGCCGGCAGATCAACGACACCAGGGTGGACTTGCCAGAACCGGTGCTGCCGACGATCGCGGTGGTGGTGCCGGGCAACGCGGTCAGCGAGATGTCTTCCAGCACAGGACGGTCGGCGCCCGGATAGGTGAACGTCACACCATCCAAGCGCACCACTCCGGTAATGCCGCCCGGCGGGAAAGCCGGGTCCGGCGGGCTGGCGATGGCGGTGCGGGTGGACAGCACCTCGGTGATCCGTTCGGCACACACGGATGCGCGCGGCAGCACCATCAAGGTCATGGTCGCCATCGTCACAGCCATCAGGATCTGGCCGAAGTACGACAGGAAGGCGATCAGCGAGCCGACCTGCATCTGTCCGTGGTCGATGCGCAGACCGCCGAACCAGATCAGCGCGACGCTCGACAGGTTGACGATCAGTGTGGTCGCCGGCGGCATCACCGCTTGCCAGTTGCCCGCTTTCAGCGCGGTGTCCGACAGGGCGTTGTTGGCCCGCGCGAACCGGTCCCGTTCGAAGCCCTCCCGGGTGAACGCCCGCACCACCCGAACACCGGAAAGCTGGTCGCGCATCACCCTATTGATGGCGTCGATCATGCCCTGCATGCCGCGGAACAGCGGCAGCATGTGCGAGACGATCCAGTAATTCGTCAGCGCCAGCAGCGGAACGCATACCAGCAACAGCCAGGTGAGGGCGGCTTCCTGATGAATGGCCATGACGATGCCGCCGACGCACATGATCGGGGCGAAGACCAGCACGGTGGCCGTGGTCTGAACCAGGAACACGATCTGCCGGACGTCGTTGGTGCTGCGGGTCAAGAGCGTCGCTGCGCCGAATCGGGCGGTCTCCGTTTCGGAAAAGGTGATGACGTGTTCGAACATCGCCGAGCGCAGATCGCGGCCGAAACCCGTCCCGGTCCGCGATCCGAAATAGATGGCCCCGACCGAGCACAGCACCTGCAGCGCGGTGACCCCGAGCATCACCATGCCGAGCCGGACGATGGTGGCGCTGTCGCCCTTGGAGACGCCGTCGTCGATGATCGCGGCGTTGACCGTCGGCAGGTACAGCGATGTCAGGGTGCTGATCACTTGCAACACCATGAGCACCGCGACCAGCCGGCGGTAGGGCCGGATGTACTGGCGCAGCAGTGCCAGGAGCATTGGGTAACTGTCGCACACCCGATCCGTGCAGGTCCGGCGAGCGAGAACAAAATGCCTGATCAAGTGGCGCGTCGGTGGTTGACCTCAGGGGCTGCCGCTACAGTGCATCCTGTGGACCACCAGCAAGCTCGGCGACAGGTTGGTAGCGGTGCGGCGTAACGTGACGGCGCTGGCTATGGCGCTATCCCTGGCGGTTGCCGGGTGCTCGAGCTCCGGGGGCAACAATCCGGGAGCGACGCCTTCGTCGACGCCGGGTAACGGCGAGGGCCACCACGGTCCCATGTTCCCGCAATGCGGTGGCATCAGCGACCAGACAGTGACGGAACTGACCAAGGTGACAGGGCTGATCAACACCGCCAAGAATTCCGTGGGCTGTCAATGGCTGGCCGGCGGCGGCATCAGCGGCCCGCACTTCTCCTTCTCCTGGTATCGCGGCAGCCCCATCGGGCGCGAACGCAAGACAGAGGAGTTGTCGCGCGCCAGTGTCGATGACATCAACATCAACGGGCACAGCGGGTTCATCGCCATCGGCAACGAACCGAGCCTGGGTGATTCCTTGTGTGAAGTCGGGATCCAGTTCCAGGACGACTTCATCGAGTGGTCGATCAGCTTCAGCCAGAAACCATTCCCGCCAGCCTGCGATATAGCCAAAGAGCTGGCTCGCCAGTCGATTGCGAACTCGAAATGATCGCCAAGTCGCGCCCCGTCATCGCCATACTGATCGCCGCGCTGCTGGTGGTGACAGGGTGCTCCCGGTCGATCGGCGGCAACGCGGTCAAGGCCGGCTCCGGTGGAGTGCCGCGTAACAACAATTCCGAGCAGCAGTACCCCAACCTGCTCAAGGAATGTGAGGTACTGACCAGCGACATCCTGGCCAAGACCGTCGGCGCCGATCCGCTGGATATTCAGAGCACCTTCGTCGGCGCGATCTGCCGGTGGCAGGCGGCCAACCCGGCCGGTCTGATCGACATCACCCGGTTCTGGTTCGAACAAGGCAGTCTGAGCAACGAGCGCAAGGTCGCCGAGTACCTCAAGTACCAGGTCGAGAACCGCCAGATCGCCGGAGTGGAGTCGATTGTGATGCGGCCGAGCCGACCCCAACGGGGCGTGCGGCGTCGCCAGCGACGCGGCGGGCGTGGTCGGCTGGTGGATCAACCCGCAAGCGCCCGGGATCGACGCGTGTTCGCAGGCCATCAAGCTGATGGAGCTGACATTGGCCACCAACTCTTAACGAGGCACGTGGAAGCTGACCAGCGCGGCGCCGTTGGGTTCGAATTGTTCCCAGCTGTCCGCGACTCGTAGCACGGCAATCCCCGAGGTCGGGTATTTCACCGAGATCTGTTCTAGCGCAGCGGTGTCGGTGTCTTTATTGCCTGCGAGGATGATCGCCGTCTCGGAGATCGTCGGCTCGTGACCAACCACGAGCAGGGTCGAGACGTCCGTCTGCCACTTGGTTTACCAGCTCGATCACCGTGCCAGGAGTGGCGCCGTAAAGGCGATCGACATAGCGCACTGGTGCGTTGATTCCGGTGTGCGCCAGCGTCTCTCGGGCGCGGGTCGCCGTCGAACACAGCACGCTGTCGATCGCGGGAACGTTGGCCCGCAGCCACTCGCCCGCCAGCGCAGCTTCGCGGATGCCGCGCGGCTGCCAACGGCCGGTCATGGTCGGCAACGCCGTCCGGGTACGCCGACTTCGCGTGCCGGAGCAATACCAAGGTGCGGTGTTGTTCGCTCATCCGAGTGAGATTAACGAATACGGTGCTTAAGCCGCCCCCGGTTGGTTGTCTTCTTCGTCGTCTCCGTCGCTGAACAGCTTCTCGGGGTGGTGATACGGGTTGATGCGGGGTTGACCACGAACCGTTAACGTACGTTCTAAAATCACACTGGCGCGTGCAGGCGACGTGCACAACGATCGCCGACGTCACAGAGGTCACACCGGCTTTGCCAACGATGTGCAAGGCCTAGATCGGGCTCGACCGCGGCTGCTGGGTTCGCAGCGCCTGATTCTGGTGCGCCGCGGCCAACCCACGACCCAACCCCGCCCACTCAACTAGGCGGAAAGCCTGCGCCCGTTAGCCGTCGTCCAGCAGTTACGCTCATGCCGTGGCGGAAACGTTATACGCCAAGTGCGGCGATCTGAGCCTGGCGTATCAGGTGTTCGGCGACGGGCCGGTCGAGCTCGTCTTCGTCGGGCCGATAGTCACCCACATCGAGCTGTTCTGGGCCATGCCTGAGTTCAAGGCCTTCTTCGATCAGCTCGCCACGTTCTGTCGGGTCCTTTTGTTCGACAAGGCTGGGGTCGGGCTGTCGGACCCCATCCCGAAAGTTCGTTTGCTTGAAGAGCGAGCGACCGAGATCGAGGCCGTCATGGACGCCGTCGGCTTCGGAAAGCCTGTCCTCTTCGCTATGAGCGAGGGCGGCCCACAGGCCGTCGTGTTTGCGGCAAAACGACCGGAGCGAACGCGGGCGCTGATCCTTTACGGCTCATTGGCGTTCGCGGCCGGTGGTAGCTGGGACGATTTGGATCTCGACCCGGGCGAGCTGCGGGCGCGTGACCTTGGCGAGCTGGGTGAGGAATACACGCCGTCGACGAAGCAGATCGCCTCCTTGCAGGAAATGGGCCGCGCTGGCCGCGCGGCGTGGGGCAGCGGTGCGGCAGCGAAGGTTTTTTTCCCGTCGATCCGGTCGGTACGTCAACTCGGCATGTTCGAGCGCATGTGCGCCAGCCCGGGGATGTTCCGAGCGTCGGCGGAGTCGGTGTTCCGGATCGACGTGCGGCCGATCCTGCCGACGATCACCGCGCCCACCCTGGTCATCCACGCCCGCGACGACATCATGCCGGTGCAGTACGGCCGCTACCTCGCCGACCATATTCCCGGTGCGCGGTACCTCGAGGTCGAGGGCACGGCCCACGCGCCCTGGGTCACCGAGCCCGACAGGATCCTGACCGAGATCGAGGAGTTCCTCACCGGCAGCCACGCGGCACCGCCGCAGTCCCATCGAGCCCTGCGCACCGTGTTGTTCACCGACATCGTCGCGTCGACCCAACACTCCGCGGCAGCGGGCGACCAGCGGTGGCGCGCGGTGCTGCACCGCTTTGGTGAGATCACAACTGAGCTCACGCAACAATTCGGTGGCACGGTGGTCAAGAGCACCGGCGACGGTCACCTCGCCACGTTCGACGGGCCGACACAGGCCATCCGCTGCGCCGAGGCCCTGCGCGCTGACGCCGAGAGCCTGGGCATCCAGATCCGCGCTGGCATCCACACCGGCGAATGCGAACTGCTGGACGCCGACATCGGCGGGCTCGCGGTACACATCGCGGCACGGATCCTCGGCCAGGCGGGGGCCGGTGACATCCTCGTCTCGCGCACCGTGCGTGACCTGGTCGTCGGATCGGGCACCGGCTTCGAGGACCGCGGCAGCGTTGAGTTGCGTGGCGTGCCCGGCAGCTGGCAGCTGCTGGCGGTCGATCGCGACGGCCCGCGGGCGGGATCGCCCGAGGCGGAACTGGCGTCAATGCCCACTCCTGGCCGTCGGACCGCGATGCGCCGCTCGGACCGCGCCGTGGAGGTGATCGGGAGGCGCGCACCGTGGATTCTCCGCGGGGTGGCCCGCCTCGCCCCGGCCACCGGCCACAGATGAACAGCCGGAGTCAGCGCGCTTAGCTTAGAGCTGTCTCGCCTAGGTGCGCGCCGGGTTGCACACCGGCGAAGTGCGAGGTCCGCGGCGAAGACATCGGCGGGATTGCCGTGCACATCGGTGCGCGCGTGACCGCACTGGCAAGGCCAAACGCCGTGCTTGTGTCGAGCACGCTGCGCGACCTCGTGATCGGCTCAGGGCTAGATTTCGAGGAGCACGGCACTCACGAACTCAAGGGGGTGCCCAGCGAATGGCGGTTGTTCGCCGTCGCCTCTTGGTAGCAGCTGCGGGAGCAGCGGCAGGGTCCAGGGACCACGGCCCGCCCCGAAACCGTTGCCGCGCACCGCGAAACAGCCCTGACCAGCGCGTCCGCTCACAGCGGTCAACAATAGGCCCTTGCACGCGCTGCGCGCAGCTTGGCAAGCTCATCCATGTCGGCCTCCACCGGCTCCACCTCCACCACCCCAGTCGGGGTGCCGCCAGCCAATGACACCTCCTTGGCCAACCCATAAACCTGGGCCTGCTGGCCTAATAGCTTGCGGCACAACTCCGCTGAACGATGATTGCCCTCCAACGCGGGACCCCAATGCGCGCGGAACAACCGCTCGCTGCGCTCCTGCCACACGGCGAACGCCTCATCCGTCAACAACTCGCGCCGCTGCGACGAGGACCCAAGCGCCCGCTGCACGATGTTGCCCACGCTCTGCGGGGACCGCAGCCCAACCGCACCGGCAATGCTCCGGTGGCTGGCCCCGCCCAAGAACAACTGCACCACCTGGGCATCCCGCCGCACCCGGTCAACAGCTTTCATGTGTCCAGTTTCCCCGATCCCACCGACGCCCAGCGCATTACACCATCACCGCACGTCACACGCCCCGAAAACCACTGCGGCAGCACGCTGCAGCAAGGGTTCACCGACAAGAATTTTTGGTGCAGAATCCTTTGTCGCCAGCCGCAATCCGGACCTGCCGCGCGACGTCCCGCGTCTTGTCGGTACGCGGTTCTACACTCGCCACAACCAACACGAGGAGGGACGGGATGCGCTTCCTGCACACCGCCGACTGGCAGTTGGGCATGACCCGTCACTTCCTGGCGGGCGACGCCCAGCCGCGGTATTCGGCCGCACGCCGGGACGCCGTGGCCGGACTGGGTGCACTGGCCGCCGAGGTGGGCGCCGAATTCATAGTGGTGGCCGGCGATGTCTTCGAGCACAACCAGCTCGCCCCGCAGGTGATCGGTCAGTCGTTGGAGGCCATGCGCGCCATCGGGATTCCGGTCTACCTCTTGCCGGGCAATCACGACCCACTGGACGCGTCGTCGGTCTACACCGGCGCATTGTTCACCGCCGAATGCCCGGACAACGTCGTGGTGCTCGACCGGCCCGGCATCCATCAGGTCCGGCCGGGACTGCAGATCGTCGCTGCCCCATGGCGGTCCAAGGCGCCGACCACCGACCTGGTCGCCGAGGTGCTCGACGGCCTGCCCGCCGACGACACCACCCGGATACTGGTGGCTCACGGCGGCGTCGACGTGCTCGACCCCGACCGCGACAAGCCGTCACTGATCCGGCTGGCCGCGCTCGAGGATGCACTCGCCCGCGGCGCGATTCACTATGTGGCCCTTGGCGATAAGCACTCGCTCACCCAGGTCGGCAGCAGCGGTCGGGTGTGGTACTCGGGCTCACCGGAGGTCACCAACTTCGACGACGTCGAATCCGATCCCGGTCACGTTCTGGTTGTCGACATCGACGAATCCGTCACCGCCCAGCCCAGGCACGTCGGCCACTGGCGTTTCGTCACCCTGCACCGCGAGGTGGACGACAACCGCGAAATCGCCGACTTGGACCTCAACCTGGACCAGATGACCGAGAAGGACCGCACGGTCGTGCGCCTGGCACTGACCGGCTCGTTGAGCGTCACCGACCGTGCCGCGCTGGACGCGTGCCTGGACAAATACGCCCGGCTGTTCGCCTGGCTAGGCCTCTGGGAACGCCACACCGACCTCGCGGTGGTGCCCGCCGACGGCGAGTTCACCGACCTGGGCATCGGCGGGTTCGCCGCGGCGGCCGTCGACGAACTGGTCGCCACGGCACGATCCGGGGATACCGAGTCCGCCGTCGATGCCCAAGCGGCACTCGCACTCTTGCTGCGCCTCACCGGCCGGAGCGCGGCGTGAAGCTCCACCGGCTGGTTGTCAGCAACTTCCGCGGCATCGCGCACCGAGAAATCGAGTTCCCCGATCACGGCGTCGTGGTGGTCTGCGGCGCCAACGAGATCGGCAAGTCGTCGATGATCGAAGCGCTGGACCTGCTGCTGGAATCCAAAGACCGCTCGACCAAGAAAGAGGTCAAACAGGTCAAGCCGACCAACGCCGACGTCGGCTCTGAGGTCATCGCCGAAATCAGCAGCGGCCCTTACCGTTTCGTCTACCGCAAGCGCTTTCACAAGAAGTGCGAGACCGAGTTGACGATTGTGGCCCCGCGCCGCGAACAGGTGACGGGCGACGAAGCGCACGACCGGGTCCGCGCGATGCTGGCCGAGACCGTGGACACCGAGCTCTGGCATGCCCAGCGGGTACTGCAAGCCGCGTCGACCGTGCCGGTAGACCTGTCCGGTTGCGATGCGCTGTCGCGCGCGCTCGACGTCGCCGCCGCGCAATCCGATACCGACGCGGCGCTGTCCGGCACCGAGCCCATGCTGGTCGAGCGGATCGACGCCGAGTATGCGCGCTACTTCACCGCGACCGGACGCCCCACCGGGGAGTGGGCCGCAGCCATCTCCCGGCTGGCCGATGCCGAGGCTGCCGTCAAGGCCTGTGCGGCCCAGGTTGCCGAAGTCGACGACCGGGTGCGTCGCCACGCCACCTTGAGCGAGCAGGTGCGCGAGTTGTCGCAACAACTGGTGGCCGCCGGTCCGAGGCTGGTCGCCGCGCAGGCCGCCGCCGCCGCGATCGCCGCACTCACCGACACGGCCCGCGAAGCCAACCTGATCGCTGCCGCCGCGGCCGCGACCAGCGCCGCATCGACCGCCGCACACATCGAGCGGCAGCGGATACTCACCGAAATCAGCACTCGCGCAACAGCTATCGCCGAACTAGAGGCGGAGGCGAAAGTGGCCGCCGAGGAGCGGTCGACAGCCGGCACGGAGGCTGAGGCGGCCGACGCCTCGGTCGAGCAGGCCATCGGCGTCCTGGCTGCCGCCGCGGACCGCGCGGAATGCGCCCGTCGCGCGGTCGATCAACTTGCCGACCGCGACGAGGCCGACCGGTTGGCCGCCCGCCTTGCCAAGATCGATGGCATTCGGCGCGAGCGCGACGAGGTCGATCAGGAACTGTCCACGGTTGCGCTCACCGAGGAGCTTCTACAGCACATCGAAAAGGCCGAAGCCGCGGTGGATCGCGCCGGAGCCCAACTGGCATTGGTTTCGGCGGAAGTGGAATTCACCGCCATCGCCGATATCGACCTCATCGTCGGCGACCAACGGGTGTCGTTGTCGGCCGGCCAGAACTGGGCGATCACGGCCACCGGGCCCACCGAGATCGAAGTTGCCGGCGTCCTGAGCGCACGGGTCACCCCGGGAGCGACCGCACTTGACATTCAAACCAAACATGCTGCGGCACAACAAGGCCTGACCGAGGCACTGGCAGCAGGTGCCGTTGTCGACGTGCCGGCGGCACGCCGCGCCGATCAGCGGCGCCGCGAACTGGAAAGCCACCGCGACCGGTTGACCGCCACGCTCACCGGGCTACAAGAAGACGAACACGTCGACCAGCTGCGCGCCCGGCTGACGGACTTGCGGTCCGGTCAACCGGCCGAACCCGATCTGTTCGCGACCGATACCGCGACCGCCCGCGCCGAACTCGACGCGGCCCAGGCGGCGCGCGCCGCCGCGGAAACCGAGTGCGAGACCCACCGTCGGGCCGCGATTGCCGTGACCCGCCGCCTCAACGAGACAGCCACGCGGGCAACGGTTTTACATGACAAGACGCTCGCCCAGCAGGCTGAGCTGGATGCGGCCACGCAGCGGCTGGCCGGGGATCGGACGTCGGTCAGCGATGAGGACCTTGCCGCCAGGGCCGCAGCCGATCAGCAGGCGATGCAGCAGGCGCAGCGACGGGTGGCCGAACTGGTCGAAGAGCTTGCCGCGGCGGCACCGGACACCGTCGCCGCCGAGTTGGCAGATGCCACCACAGCGGTCGAATCACTGTCGGATCGCCGCGAAGACGCCGCGAGTGCGCTGCGCGAGGTCAGCATCGAACTGTCGGTCTTCGGCAGCGAGGGACGCAAGGGCAAACTCGACGCCGCCGAGACCGAGCGTGAACACGCCGCCGGTCAGCACGCTCGAATCGGCCGCCGGGCCCGGGCCGCGCAGCTGCTGCGGACCGTGATGACCCGCCACCGCGAGACCACCCGCCTGCGCTACGTCGAGCCCTACCGCGCGGAGCTGCAACGCCTCGGCCGCCCGGTGTTCGGGCCCACATTCGAGGTGGACGTCGACAGCGACCTGCGAATCCGCAGCCGCACCCTCGACAACATCACGGTTCCTTTCGAATCCCTCTCGGGAGGAACCAAAGAGCAACTCGGCATTCTGGCGCGGCTGGCCGGCGCGGCGTTGGTCGCCAAGGAGGACACCGTTCCGGTGGTGGTCGACGACGCGCTCGGCTTCACCGATCCCGACCGGCTGGCCAAGATGGGGGAGCTGTTCGACACCATCGGCGCCCACGGACAGGTGATCGTGTTGACGTGCAGCCCCGACCGCTACGACGGCGTCAGGGCCGCGCACCGCATCGATCTCAATATGTAGTCTTCAGCAACCGTCCCATACGTCATACACTCAGCCCGGAACAGGGACGGGACAATGGACATTCATTGCGATTACGTGGTGGTCGGTACCGGCTCGGCCGGGTCGGTCCTGGCCAGTCGGCTCAGCGCCAATCCGGCCACCGAGGTGGTTGCCCTGGAGGCGGGGCCAACCGACAAGAACAGATTCATCGGGATCCCGGCCGCGTTCTCCAAGCTGTTCCGCAGCGACATCGACTGGGATTACCTGACCGAACCCCAGAAACAGCTCGACGGTCGCGAGATCTATTGGCCCCGAGGCAAAGTGGTCGGCGGCTCATCGTCGATGAACGCGATGATGTGGGTGCGCGGATTCGCGGCCGACTACGACGAATGGGCGCGCCGCGCCGGCCCGCAATGGTGTTCGGCCCAGGCGGTGGAGGGCTTCCGCCGCATCGAGAATGTCACCGATGCGTGGCACTTCGTCAGCGGCGACGACAGCGGAGTGACCGGCCCGTTGCACATTTCGCGTCAGCGCAGCCCGTGCCGTTCGACAGCGGCGTGGCTGGCCGCGACCCGGGAGTGCGGATTTCCGGCTACCCAGCCGAATTCTCCTGCGCCGGAAGGTTTCTGCGAGACCGTCGTGACACAGCACCGAGGTGCCCGGTTCAGTGCCGCCGAGGCCTATCTCAAGCCGGCGCTGCGTCGCAAGAACCTGCGCCTACTCACCGGGGCCACCGCGACCCGGATCGTCATGGAGGGAACCCGGGCGGTCGGCGTGGAATTCCAGCGGGCCGGTCAGGCATGCGTCGCCTACGCCCACCGCGAGGTGGTGCTCTGCGGCGGTGCCATCAACAGCCCGCAGCTGCTGATGCTGTCCGGCATCGGCGACCGCGACCACCTCGCCGAGCACGGCATCGACACCGTCCAGCATGCACCCGAAGTGGGGCAGAACCTGCTCGACCATCTCGTCGCACTCCTCGGCTTTGACGTCGCCGACAACAGCCTGTTCGCCGCCGAGAAGCCCAAGCACCTGATCAGCTATCTGCTGCGGCGGCGCGGCATGCTGACCTCCAACGTCGGCGAGGCCTATGGGTTCCTCCGCAGCCGGCCCGAGCTCACGCTGCCCGACATCGAGCTGATCTTCGCCCCGGCGCCGTTCTATGACGAGGCGCTGGTCGCGCCGCCCGGACACGGCGTGGTGTTCGGGCCGGTCCTGGTCGCACCGGAAAGCCGCGGCCAGATCACGCTGCGTTCCGCCGACCCGCTGGCCAAACCGGTCATCGAGCCGCGCTATCTCTCCGATCCCGGCGGCGTGGACCGCGCCGCGATGATGGCCGGCCTGCGGATATGCGCCCGGATCGCCCAGGCTCCGGCGCTGCAGGGACTGCTCGGGCCCATCGCCCGGCCGCGCGACTGCGCCGAGCTCGACGAGGCCACCCTCGAACTGGCGCTCAACACCTGCTCGCACACCCTGTACCACCCGCTGGGCACCTGCCGGATGGGCAGCGACGACGCGAGCGTGGTGGACCCGCAACTGCGGGTGCGTGGCGTCGGTCATCTCCGGGTGGCGGACGCCTCGGTGATGCCCAGCACCGTCCGCGGGCACACGCATGCGCCATCGATGCTGATCGGGGAGAAGGCCGCTGACCTGATCCTCGGCTGAGTCGAGCGTGAGCCCACTTGCCATGCCGATCGCGGGCGCGCTCGGCACAATGAGACTATGGCGGGGACCATGGCGAGCCGACCCGAATGACGATGAACGCGAACCGGCGCCGGGTGCACGACAAACTGGCCGGACTGCCCGGCGTGCGGCCGGTACGTCGGCCGGTCTCGCCGGGCAGCGCCGAAGAGTTCGATCTGTACTACGTGCGCACCGGTCGCAGGACAGCCAATCCGGTGGTGATCATCCCCGGCGGCCCGGGCGTCGCGTCGGTGCGCATGTACAAGGGGATGCGACGGCGGGCCGTGGCCGCCGGCCTCGACGTCATCATGATCGAGCACCGCGGTGTCGGAATGTCGCGTCACGACGACTCCGGCGCCGACCTGCCGCCGGAGGCACTCACCGTCGACCAGGTCGTCGACGACGTGGCCGCGGTGCTGGACGACGCCCACGTCGACAAGGCCGTCATCTCCGGCACGTCATACGGCACCTACATCGCGGCGGGAGTGGGCGTGCGCCACCCCGGCCGGGTTCAGTCGATGATCCTCGACTCGCCGCTGCTGTCCCGCCACGACATCGAACTGGTGCGTGGGGCCATTCGCGGGCTGCTGCTGGACGGCGACGATCCAGAAGCCGCGCAGCTAGTGGCCAAGGTGCGCAAGCTCGTCGACGCCGGAGTGATGACCGCCTCGGGCGGTCAAATCGCCGGCAGAATCTACGGTTACGGCGGACTGCCGCTGCTCGACCGCCAACTCGACCTGTTGCTCGACGGGCGAACCATGTTGTGGCGCGGTCTTCTTCGCGGCCCGTCCCTGCTCACCCGCCCGGTGCCGTACCGTTTCGAAACCGATTTGGTGCGCCGCATCGCATTTCGTGAGCTCGACTACGCCTCGCAACCCGACGGCCTTCCGCTGGACCCCGCGGTCGCGATCCGTGAAGTCTTCACGGAGATGCCGACTTTCGAGTCCGAGCCGTACGACCTGATGGCCGAGATGCCGAAGTTCGACTGGCCCACGGTGGTGCTCTCCGGCGGCCGCGATCTCGTCACACCCCCGGCGGTGGCGCAGCTCGTCGCCTCGCTGGTGCCGCATGCGGTGCTGGTGACCCTGCCGACAGCGGCACACGGTGTCCTGGATGATCGTGAGGAAGCGGCCCTGGCCATCATGGCCGCGGTATCGCGCGGCGAATTCGGCCGGCTTGCCGACCAGGCTGCGACCCTGGATGCACTGCCGCCGAGCGCGCTGTTCCGCCTGCTGTCGAAGGCGATCGAGACGGCGATCGCCGCCGAACGTCTCCTGCCGACGGTGTCACCGCGGCAACGGTGCTCAGCTTCGGATGAAACCGATTGCCGTGTAGTCCATGTCGGCCAGTCCGGGCGCGCCGTAGTTGGCCAGATCGCTTCGTACCGCGATGTCGCCCGGCGACTGGAACAGCGGCAGGTTGAAGCCTTCCTGCCCAGATCATCGTGTCGACCTCGTTGGCGAGTACGCGCGCCTTGTCCTGGTCCAGCTCGGACAACGTCTGATCGATCTTGGCGTCGATCTGCGGGGTTACCGATCTTGCCAAAGTTGCTGTCACCGTCCGAGGTGTATATCTGGGGCAACGCGGACAACGGGAAAGCGTTACCCACCCAACCGAATTGAACGATGTCGAAGTCGCCGACGCCCACGTACTGGCTGAAGAATCCGGTGCCCGGTTTGGGTTCCAGCACCAGCTTGACACCGATCTGCGCCAGGTTTTGCTGCGCGACCAGGGCGATCTGGCGGGTCGACTGTGCGTCGAAGAACACGTCGCGAACAATCGAGCTGCTTGCCGTCCTTCTCGCGCACCGCTCCATTGAGCTTCCAGCCCAGCGCGTCCAGGTCCCTGCGCGCTTGGTCGGGGTCGTAAGCGCCGGGTGCGCTGTTGTCCTGGTAGCCGAGCTGGCCGGCGACGAAGATGTGGTTGTTCAACGGCACCGGGTGATCGGTCAGGCCATGCTGGACGACGTTGACGACGGCCTGGCGATCGATGCCCCTGCAGATCGCCAAGCGGAGCCTCTCGTCGGCCACGATGGACCCAGGTGCGCCGTTGAATGTGAAGTGGTACCACGTGGGGGCCGGGCACGACGGATCACGACTCCGGCAGTGCGCTGGGCGGTGACCAGATCGTCGAGCGTGCCCATGCCGGCGGCGTCGATCGCATTGTTTTGCAGGGCGGGAAGGACAGCGGAGGCGTCGAGCCCCAAGAACGTGATGGAGTCCAGCCGTGGTTTGGTGCCCCACCATTTCGGGGATTGCGCGTCAACACGATTCGCTGCGCGCCTCGGTCGATCGTGGACACGACGAACGGTCCGGCCGACGGTCCGGGGGCGTCGAGTTGGCCGTTGTTGAATACGTCCGGGTTCGCGGTCATGCTGCGCGGTTGCATCCCGCCGGCAAACATCGCGCGCCACTCTGCGTATGGCTCGCGCGAAGGTGAGCACGGCCTGGCGATCGTCAACGCCCCTGGTCACCGACTCGACCCGTTCGAACCCGGCTCGCTAGCGATCAAAAACCGCTTGTCGCGACCGTTGCAGGCGTCGACCTCGGCCTTGAGATCTTCCCACGTCATCGGGCGCCGTCATTCCACGTCGCTTTCGGGTTGATGGTGTAAGTGACTACCTGCGGATCGGTGCCGGTCACCTCCGCACCGACGAAGTAATCGGTGTTGAGTTTGAACGTCCCGTCGGCGCGGGTGATAAACGCCCCCGGCAGCGTCGGCGTGACAATCGCGCCGGTGTCGGCCGTATTGCCGTCGATGTTCATTTCATTGAAGTTTTCCGGGAATGACGTCAGCGGCGAGTCGCAGGTCGCCGCCGTCCTGCAGGGTCGACGGGTCCCGGGGGTTGATGTCGCTGGTAGACCCACCTGGGCGGCCTGCGCCTGAGGGATGTCTCGATACGCGTCCGAGCAGCCGGTGACGATCAGAATGATCACCAGCGCCAGCAGCGCAAGCCTTCGAACCATCGGCGGGTGCGTCACTCCGCCGATGCTAACCGGCGGCGGCATCGGCGTGCGCCCGCCCCTGGGCCAGGCGTTTGACAACCGAAAGATCGTGCGGTTTGAGCTCCCGCCGCTCTAATCGCCGGCTGTTTCCTAACCGATTGCATCGGACACCAAACCCGTTGAACTATGCACAAATTGGTCGGAATCAGCTTCGGACGAATCCGATTGCCCGGTAATCCACGTCGGCCAGTCCGAACGCGCCGTAATTGGCCAGATCGCTTCGCACCGCGATGTCCCCCGGCGACTGGTACAGCGGCAGGCTGAAACCTTCCTGCCAGATCATCGTGTCGACCTCGTTGGCCAGCGCGCGCGCCTTGTCCGGGTCCAGCTCGGACAGCGTCGCATCGATCTTGGCGTCGATGACGGAATTGCCGATCTTGCCGAAATTGCCGTCACCGTTCGAGGCGAATACCTGCGGCAGCGCCGCCAGCGGGAAAGCGAAGGTCGTCCAATCGAATTGAACAATGTCAAAGTTGCCGACGTCCACGTACTGGCTGTAGAACCCGGTGGCCGGCTTGGCGTCCAGCACCAGCTTGACACCGATCTGTGCCAGATTCTGCTGTGCGACAAGGGCAGTTTGCTGGGTAGGTACCGAATCCATGAACACGTCTCGGAGAACCAGCTGCTTGCCGTCCTTCTCCCGCACAGTTCCGTTGAGCTTCCATCCCAGCGCGTCCAAGTCCCTTCGGGCCTGGTCCGGGTTGTAGCCGCCCGGCCCGCTGTTGTCTTGGTAGCCCGGCTGGCCCACGACATAGACATGGTTGTTCAGCGGCTCCGGATGGTCGGTCATGCCGTGCTGGACGACGTTGACGATGGCCTGGCGGTCGATCCCTCTGCAGATCGCCAACCGCAGCCTCTCGTCGGCCAGGATGGATCCCGCGGCGCCGTTGAACGTGAAGTGGTTCCAGGTCGGAGCGGGGGCACGCCGGATCGCGATTCCAGGGGTGTGCTGCGCGGTCACCAGATCGTCGAGCGTGCTCAATCCGGCTGCGTCGATCGCGTTGTTTTGCAGCGCGGGAATGATGGCGGAGGCGTCAAGGACCAGGAACGTGATGGAGTCGAGCCTCGGCTTTTTGCCCCACCAGCGAGGATTGCGGGTCAGTACGATGCGCTGGGTGCTCCGGTCGACCGTCGACATGATGAACGGTCCGGCCGACGGGCCCGGGCGGTCGAGCTGGCCCGTGTTGAAGACGTCCGGGTTCGCGGTCATGCTGCGAGGTTGCATGCCGCCGGCAAACATCCACTGCCACTCGGCGTATGGCTGGGAGAAGGTGATCACCGCCTGGCGATCGTCAACTCCCCGGGTCACCGATTGCACGCGATCGAACCCAGCCTTGCTGGCGATCAGGAACCGCTTGTCGCGGCCGCTGTCCGCGTCGACCTGCGACTTGAGATCTTCCCAGGTGATCGGGGTGCCGTCGTTCCACGTTGCCTTTGGGTTGATGGTGTAGGTGATCACCTGCGGGTTTTTGCTGGTCAGCTCCGCACCCAGGAAGTAGTCGGTGTTGAGTTTCAGTGAGCCGTCGGGCTGGGTGAGGAACGCCCCCGGCAGCGTCGGCGAGATAACCGAACCGGTGTCCTCTGAATTGCCGTCGATGTTCAATTCGTTGAAGTTCACCGGGAATTCGGTCAGCGCGAGCCGCAGATTGCCCCCGTCACGCAGCGTCGCCGGGTCCCTGGGGTTGATATCGCTGGTGGTGCCGACCCGCGCTGCCTGCGCCTCCGGGAGGTCGTGATATCCGCTTGAGCAGCCGCTCACGATCAAAACAACCACCAGCGCCGGCAGCGCAAGCCTGCGAATCATCGGGGTGTGCCGGGAGTGCCTGGCCCCGACGACGCTAACCGCCGGCAACATCGGCGTGGGGCCGCGGGACGGAGGCCAGTAGTCGTTGGGTGTACTCGTGCTGCGGGTTGGTGAACACCTCGTCTGCGTCCCCTTGCTCCACGATCGACCCTTGGTGCATCACCGCCACCCGGTGGGCCAGGTGCTTGACAACCGACAGATCATGCGACACAAAGAGATACGACAACCCGAATTGGTCCTGCAGGTCGAGCAGCAGGTTCATGACGCCCGCCCGAATCGACACGTCGAGCGCTGATACCGGCTCGTCGAGTGCAAGGATCTTGGGCTGCAGTGCCAACGCCCGTGCGACACCGATCCGCTGCTTCTGGCCACCGGAGAACTCCGCGGGATAGCGGCTGGCGGCGGCGTGGTCCAGCCCGACAATCCGCAGTAGCTCATCGACTCGCTCTTCACATCGACGCCGATCGGATCCGTTGGCCACCAAAGGTTCAGCGATGACGTCGAACACCGGGAGCCGGGGGTCCAACGCCGCCGCCGGGTCCTGGAACACCACCTGCAGCTCGGTGCGCAGCTTGCGGCGAGACGCTTTGTCGAGCTTCGAGACGTCGGCGCCGAGAATCTCGATGGAACCCGCCTGCGGGGCGGTGAGCTCGAGGATCTGATTCAGCGTCGTCGATTTGCCCGTACCGGATTCCCCGACGATGGCCAGCGTGCGGCCCTGCTCCAAGGCAAAGCTGACGCCGTCGACCGCCCGCACCTCGCCCACCCGCCTGCGCAACACCAGACCCTTGGTGAGTTGGTAGGTCTTGGTGAGGTCGGTCACCCGCAGCACCACTGGCGGTTCGCCGGCGTTTGGCGCCGTTAAGGCCTCAGCGGCCTGAGTGTGGGCGGGCGGTTGTGTCGCAACACCGAACACTTCGGCCGCACTGCGCCCCGCGACTTCGTCGGTGCGGATACACGCCGCAGCGTGACCGTCCTGGATGGCAACGAGATCCGGTTCGGCCGAGCGACATTCGTCGATCGCCAGCGGACAGCGTGGGACGAATGGGCACTCACCGAGCGGCATCGACGCCATCGACGGCGGCGACCCGGGGATCGGAACCAGGCGTGTGCCCTGCGGGGCGTCCAGGCGGGGCACCGAACCCAGCAACCCGACCGTGTAGGGCATCCGGCGGTCCCGGTAAAGCTCTTCGACTCCTGCGCTCTCGACGGCCCGTCCGGCGTACATGACCAGCGCCCGGTCGGCGAATTCCGATACCACACCCAGGTCGTGGGTAATGATCAGCACTCCGGCGCCGGTGACGTCGCGCGCGGTTCTGAGTAGGTCGAGGATCTGCGCCTGCACGGTGACATCGAGCGCCGTGGTGGGTTCATCACAGATCAGCAGGTCCGGATCATTGGCGATGGCGATCGCGATGACCACTCGCTGCCGCTGGCCGCCGGAGAGCTCATGCGGGAAAGCCTTCGCCCGGCGTTCCGGTTGGGCAATCTCGACCAGCTCGAGCAACTCCAAGGCACGCTTGCGGGCATCGGCTCGGCTGATGTCGCGGTTGTGGACCTGGATGGCTTCGGCTATCTGATCACCGATGGTGTAAACCGGCGTCAGAGCCGACATCGGATCTTGAAACACCATGCCGATCGTCTTGCCCCGGATCCCTGACATCTCGTTATCGGGCAGCCCGAGTAACTCCTCGCCGTGCAGCCGCACCGATCCCGACACCTCACTGCTTTCGGGTAGCAATCCCATGACGGCCATCGCGGCCGTGGTTTTGCCCGAACCGGATTCACCGACGATGGCGACTACTTCGCGGGCATCGACGTGGTAATTCAGGCCGCGGACTGCGGGCACCCGTGCGTCGCCGCTGTCGAAGGTGACGTTCAGATCCGTCACCTCCAGCAAGGCGCTCACTTCGTGACGCCGTTTCTTGCGGCGGCGTGATGACCCGCTGCGCGGATCCAGCGCGTCCCGCAGTCCGTCGCCGGCAAGGTTGGCGCACAACACAATCAGCACTAGCGCGCCTGCCGGAAACAGGAAAACCCACGGGAACGTGGTGGTCGAAGGAGTGCCGTCCGCGATCAGCGTGCCCAGCGACACGTCGGGCGGCTGAACACCGAATCCCAGAAAGCTCAAACCGGTTTCGGCCAGGATCGCGGCTCCGACGTTGAGCGTCGCGTCGATGATGAGGATGGAGGCGACGTTCGGCACGATGTGATGGACGATGATGCGGCGGCTCGGCACGCCCATGTACTTTGCCGCCCGGACGAATTCGCGTTCTCGCAGGCTGATCGTCATGCCGCGCACCATTCGTGAGCTGACCATCCAGTTGAAGACCGCGAGCAGCACGATCAGCCACAAAATGCTGCTCGACTGCTTGGTGCGCGGGGTGACGATGGCGATCAGGAGGAAGCTTGGCACCACCAGCAGCAGGTCCACCACCCACATCAGCGCCCGGTCGCGCCAGCCGCCGAAGTAACCGGCGACCGATCCGACAGTCGCGGCGATACTGGTCGAGATCAGTGCCACACAAAAACCGATCAGCATCGACTTCTGCATGCCGCGCAGGGTGCGCGCCAGCAGGTCCTGACCGAGCGCGTTGGTGCCGAACCAATGCTTGAGCGACGGTGGCTGCAGCAGCGCGACGTAGTCGAGATCGTTGTAGCCGTAGGGGAGTAGCGACGGCAGCGCGTAGCAGCCGATGAACAGCAGCGCCAGCAATATCACGGCCACCACGGCCGGCTTGTTGCGGATAAACCGGCGCGCCACCAGGCTTCGCCGCGACGTGAAGGTGCCCGGATGGATGCCGGACTTGACCGGGGTGGTTTCCGCTGCGGCCTGTTGCGTCATGACACCCGCACCCTCGGATCCAGTGCCGCATAGAACACGTCGGACAACAGTCCGGCGAAGAGAATTGCCACCCCGGAAAACAGCGTGATCGCCGCGACGACGTTGGTGTCCTGCGTCGCAATGCCTTGCACCACCCACTCGCCCATACCGTGCCAGCCGAAGATTTTTTCGACGAAGACCGCGCCGACGACCAAGCCGGCTACCCCGTAGGCGAATAAGGTCGCCAGCGGGATCAGCGCGGTGCGCAGGCCGTGTTTGAACAGCGCACGCCGGCGCGTCAGGCCCTTGGCGCGAGCCGTCCGGATGAAATCTTCGCCGAGCACGTCCAGCATGGCGTTGCGCTGGTAGCGGCTGAAGCCGGCCATCGTGCCCAAAGCCAGTGTGAGAGTTGGCAATACGATGTGCTGTGCGCGGTCGACGAGCTGGTTCCACAATCCGCCGGGCGGAATTGGTGAAGTCTCACCGGTGTACTGGAAGATGCGCGTCCCGGTGAACATGTTCACCCGCAGCCCGGCCAGGATGAGCAGGCCCGCCAGCACGAATGACGGAATGCTCAGCAGGATCAACGACAGCACGGTGATCACACGGTCGCTCAGCCGGTACTGACGGATTGCTCCCCAGGCGCCCAAGACGACGCCGGCGACGGTGCCCAGCACCGAACCGATCACCAGCAGCCGAAGGCTGACCCCGATCCGGCGCCACAGCTCCTGGGAGACGGGGTGGCCGGACACCGTGGTGCCGAAGTCACCCTGGACCACGCCGGCGATCCACTTTCGCGTACCGGATGGGTACCGGTTTGTCCAAGCCGAGCTGAACCGCTTTGGCGTGGATCGCCTCAGGCGGCGGCTGCGGATGGCGTTGGGTGAAACTGTCCAGCGGATGAAACGTCACGGATGTCAGGCAAAAGGCCAGGAACGTCGCCAGCACCAGCAGCACGATGTAGTTGGCAGAAACGGCGCGCCAGAAACCGAATCATGCGCCACCGTCTCCCATTGGGACAATCCAACGAGCCGAGCGAATCTTCTCGACCTGGCGAACTGTTCCTTCGCGATCGGGCTGATTTTCAACAGTGAAATTCGGGTGGCCGCTCGCTACAATGCCCGGCAGTGATCTCGATAGCAAATCCCACACCGCGATATTCCGAGGAGACTTGCGTGACGGTTACCGACGACTACCTGGCCAATAACGCCCAATACGCGAGCAACTTCAACGGTCCGCTGCCGCTGCCGCCCAGCAAACACGTCGCGGTGCTCGCCTGCATGGATGCGCGGCTGGACGTCTACCGCGCCCTTGGCCTCAACGAGGGTGAGGCCCACGTCATCCGCAACGCCGGTGGCGTCGTCACCGACGACGCGATCCGCTCGTTGGCCATCAGCCAGCGGCTGCTGGGGACGCAGGAGATCATCCTGATCCACCACACCGACTGCGGGATGCTGACGTTCACCGACGACGACTTCAAGCGCTCCATCCAGGACGAGATCGGGGTGAAACCGCCGTGGGCGGCCGAAAGCTTCCCCGACCCCGCGGAGGACGTCCGGCAGGGATTGCGTCGCATCGAGAACAGCCCGTTCGTCACCAAGCACGTGTCGCTGCGCGGGTTCGTATTCGACGTCGCCACCGGCAAGCTCGACGAGGTCACGCTCTAGCGGCGAGGCGCGTTTGTCACATCCGCCACACTGGCCACTGGCGGGCAAGAATGTACTATCTGCCCGGCTCTGAGCGACAAGCAACCCGGCGGGTCGAGTTGTCGCTCAGAGCCGGGCAAATCGCATGCCGGCCGACGCAGACGCTGATGTGGCTCAAGTGACAACTGCGCCAATCGGTTTCGCGCCTGCCATCCCTTAGCCGACCTTGTAGGTGGCGATCGCCTTGGCGGTCAGCGTGCCCTGCGGATCGACGATCTCCGCCTCGCAGTTGACTAGCGAGCGCCCCCGCGCAGCACTCGGCCCACCCGATCACATCGGTGGCGTGGGCCGGCGCCATGAAGTCCAGCGCGATAGACACGGTCACGCCGCGCAGCGCGGGAGGTGCTGGTATGCCGCACCAGGCCGCCGCCATCACGCGTCCATGCTTTCGCATCGCCGATCTTTGCGGAAGTTGATTGACAGCGGGGCGCGAGGCTGGTTCCATAGATGGCAATGACCGTAAACATGGTCAATTCTACCAGCTTTATAAAGTATGCACGGCAAGGAACCAATGACCACTGATGTGAAGACGGGCCCCACGCCCGGCCAGTACGAACTGAGTCATCTGCGCTCGCTGGAAGCCGAGGCGATCCACATCATCCGGGAGGTGGCCGCCGAGTTCGAACGCCCGGTGCTGCTGTTCTCGGGTGGCAAGGACTCCATCGTCATGCTGCACCTGGCGCTCAAGGCATTCCAGCCGGGGCGCTTGGCGTTCCCGGTGATGCATGTCGACACCGGCCACAACTTCGACGAAGTGATCGCCACCCGAGACGAGCTGGTCGAGGCGGCGGGCGTGCGTTTGGTGGTGGCGTCGGTGCAGGAAGACATCGACGCCGGCCGGGTTGTCGAGACCATCCCGTCGCGGAATCCGATACAGACCGTGACGCTGCTGCGCGCCATCCGGGAGAACAAGTTCGACGCGGCGTTCGGGGGAGCACGGCGTGACGAGGAGAAGGCGCGCGCCAAGGAGCGGGTGTTCAGCTTCCGCGACGAGTTCGGCCAGTGGGACCCCAAGGCCCAGCGGCCCGAGCTGTGGAACATCTACAACGGACGGCACCACAAGGGCGAGCACATCCGGGTCTTCCCGCTGTCCAACTGGACCGAATTCGACATCTGGTCCTACATCGGCGCTGAGAAGGTCACGCTGCCGTCGATCTATTTCGCGCACCGGCGCAAGGTGTTTCAGCGCGACGGCATGCTGCTGGCGGTAGACCGGCACCTGCAGCCCCGCGCTGACGAGCCAGTGTTCGAAGCTACTGTGCGTTTTCGCACCGTAGGCGACGTCACCTGCACCGGATGTGTGAAGTCCGAGGCAGCGACCGTATCGGAGGTCATCGCCGAGACCGCGGTGTCCCGGCTGACCGAGCGGGGGGCGACCAGGGCAGACGACCGGATCTCGGAGGCCGGGATGGAAGACCGCAAGCGACAGGGCTACTTCTGATGGCTACTTCAACTACGCTGTTGCGCTTGGCAACTGCCGGTTCCGTCGACGACGGCAAGTCCACACTGATCGGGCGCCTGCTCTACGACTCCAAAGCGGTGATGGAAGACCAGTGGGCGTCGGTGGAACGGGCGTCGGAGGAGCGCGGCCACGAGTACACCGACCTGGCGCTGGTGACCGATGGCTTGCGGGCGGAGCGCGAACAGGGCATCACGATCGACGTTGCGTACCGCTACTTCGCCACTCCCAAGCGGAAATTCATCATCGCCGACACCCCGGGGCACATCCAGTACACCCGCAACATGGTGACCGGCGCATCGACCGCTCAACTGGTGATCGTGCTGGTCGACGCCCGCCATGGCCTGCTCGAGCAGTCGCGGCGGCACGCCTTCCTGGCATCGTTGCTGGGCATCCGGCACCTGGTACTCGCGGTCAACAAGATGGACCTGATCGATTGGGACCAAGAGAAATTCGAGGCGATCCGCGACGAGTTCCACGCCTTCGCCGCCCGCCTCGACGTGCAGGACGTGACGTCCATTCCGATGTCGGCGCTGCACGGCGACAACGTGGTGACCAAGTCTGACAAAACGCCTTGGTATGACGGGCCGGCGCTGCTGTCGCACCTCGAGGAGGTCTACATCGCCGGTGACCGCAACCTGGTCGACGTGCGGTTCCCGGTCCAGTACGTCATCCGGCCGCAGACCCACGAGCATCAGGATCACCGCAGCTACGCCGGCACGGTGGCCAGCGGGGTGATGCGCCCCGGTGACGAGGTGGTGGTGCTGCCGATCGGCAAAACCACTACGATCACCGCGATCGACGGCCCGGCCGGTCCTGTGGCAGAAGCCTTTCCGCCGATGGCGGTCGCGATAAGGCTGGCCGACGACATCGACATCTCGCGTGGCGACATGATCGCCCGCACCAACAACCAGCCCAGGATCACGCAAGAGTTCGACGCGACCGTGTGCTGGATGGCGGATTCGTCCGCGCTGGAGCCCGGCCGCGACTACATCATCAAGCACACCACCCGGACCACCCGCACCCGGGTGACCGCGCTGGACTACCGGCTCGATGTGAACACCCTGCACCGCGACAAGTCCGCAACCGCGTTGAAGCTCAACGAACTTGGCCGCATTTCGCTGCGTACCCAGGTGCCGCTGCTGCTTGACGAATACACCCGCAACGCCAGCACCGGTTCGTTCATCCTGGTCCACCCGGACACCAACGGCACGGTGGCGGCCGGCATGATCCTGCGCGAGGCCACGGCGCAGGCCAGCCCGAACATCCTGCGGCACAAGTCATTGGTGACCGCCGAAAACCGGGCGTGCCGTGGCCGGACGGTGTGGCTCACCGGCCTGTCGGGTGCCGGCAAGTCGTCGGTGGCCATGCTGGTCGAGCAGAAGCTCCTCGAAAAAGGCACCCCCGCTTACGTTCTCGACGGTGACAATCTGCGCCACGGACTCAATGCCGATCTGGGCTTTTCGATGGCCGACCGGGCGGAGAACCTGCGCCGGCTGGCGCACGTGGCGACGCTGCTCGCCGACTCCGGCCAGATCGTGCTGGTGCCGGCCATCAGCCCGCTCGCCGAGCACCGCGAGCTGGCCCGTAAAGTCCACGCCGACGCGGGATTCGAATTCTTCGAAGTGTTCTGCGACACCCCGCTCTCGGAGTGTGAGCGGCGGGATCCCAAGGGCCTCTACGCCAAAGCCCGCGCCGGCGAGATCACCCACTTCACCGGCATCGACAGCCCGTATCAGCGGCCGAAGAAACCAGACCTGCGGCTGACTCCGGACGCAACCCCGGAGGAGCAGGCACAGCAAGTCATCGACCTGCTGGAGTTACGGCCTTGAACGATCACCAGCTGGCCGGGCAGCTGGCGACTCAGGCCGGAGAGCTACTGCTCACCGTGCGTGACGAGCTGGCGGAAGCAGGCGAATCCGAGCGAAAAGCGGCGGGGGACAAGCGATCACATGACTTCCTGATGGCGGCGCTGGCGGAGTTCCGGCCGGCCGACGCGGTGCTGTCCGAAGAGGGCGCCGACGACCCGGTGCGGCTGCGGTCCGAGCGTGTCTGGATCGTCGACCCGCTGGACGGCACCCGGGAATTCTCCGAACTCGGCCGCCATGACTGGGCCGTCCACGTAGCGCTGTGGGAATCCGGTGAACTCGCCGCGGGTGCGGTAGCACTTCCCGCGCAGGGCGTCACGCTGGCCACTCCCGGGATCGCGCCACCACCGGCACATCAGGGCCCGCCCCGAATCGTGGTGTCGCGCACCCGCCCACCCGCCATCGCGCTGCAAGTGCGTGACCGGCTCGGCGGCACCCTGGTGGAGATGGGATCGGCCGGGGCCAAGGTTGCCGCGGTGATCCAGGGATTGGCCGACGTGTATGTCCACGGCGGCGGCCAATACGAATGGGATTCCGCGGCGCCGGTCGCGGCGGCGCGGGCGGCCGGGCTGCACACCTCGCGGCTGGACGGTTCTGCGTTGCAGTACAACCGTCCCGATCCGCTGCTGCCCGATCTGGTGGTCTGCCGTCCGGAGCTCGCCGACGCGGTGTTGAGCGTCACCGGCTAGCTGGCAGAATCCTGACCATGCGGATGTCGGCCAAGGCGGAATATGCCGTCCGGGCGATGGTCCAACTCGCCACCGCCGACAGCGGCAGGCTGGTCAAGACCGACGACCTGGCCCAGGCGCAGGGCATACCCCCACAATTCCTCGTCGACATCCTGACCAACCTGCGCACCGACCGCCTGGTGCGCAGCCACCGCGGCCGCGAGGGCGGTTACGAACTGGCCCGCCCGAGCAGCGAGATCAGCATCGCCGACGTGCTGCGCTGCATTGACGGACCGCTGGCCAGTGTCCGCGATATCGGGCTCGGCGACCTGCCGTACTCGGGTCCGACCACCGCGTTGACCGACGTCTGGCGTGCGCTGCGGGCCAGCATGCGGTCGGTGCTGGAAGAAACCAGCATCGCCGACGTCGCCGCGGGATCGCTGCCCAAGCATGTTTCGCAAATGGCCAACGACTACCGGGACCAGGAGAGCAAGCGGCACGGCTCGTCGTGGGACTAGAGGCCTGATTGCCCGCCTCCTTACTCGCGCCGTTCCGGCGCTCGCCGTCGGCGGGCTAGCCGCCCGAGCCGTACGGCCGGGTCAGGATCTCCATGGCGTGGCCGGCGGGATCAAGGAAGTAGACGCCGCGTCCACCATCTCGCTGGTTGATCTCGCCGGGCCGCCGCGCGCCCGGGTCGGCCCAGTGCTGCAGGCCACGCGATTGGATCTTGCCGTAGATCGCGTCGAAATCCTCTTCGGAGACCAGGAACGCGTAGTGCTGCCGCCTGATCTCGTCGCCGGCGGGGGCGTCCGAGTAATCGAGGCTGACGCCGTGTTCGAGCGCGACAACCATGAAGTGGCCGAACGCTTTCGGGCTGGGCAGGCCGAACAATTCGGACAGGAATTCCGCGGACTCACGCTTGTCGTGGGCCGCGACAATGGTGTGGTTGAAACTGATGGGCATAGTTCTCGCCAGTCAACCACTCGGACCGGGACACGACAACGTGCTCGCGCCGGGCAGGGCCTACTTGGGCGCGGTCAACTCCAAGGCGATGTTGTCCGGGTCGCGGAACTCCAGAATGTACGCCGGCCCAATGTCTTTGATCGGCTCGTGCTGGATTCCGAGATCGTCGAGATGTGTTGCCGCAGATTCTAATTCGGCCTTGCTGCCCATCCGGAACGCGATATGGTCCAGGCCGGCGCGATCCTCGTCGAAGCGATCCGTGGCTACCGGTCGCAGCCCGATCAGGGTGCCGCCGAGGTCGTAGATGACACCGCCGTACAGGAAGCTCAACGCGCTCTTCGTCGCCTCGTCGGCGTTCTCGGGAACTTCGATCAACACCGGCCAATCGAACACGCTCTCGTAGAACTGCCGGGATCGCTCGATGTCGGTGACGGTGAGCCGGACATGCGCAACGGACGTGCTACTGAGGGGCATCCGAACCATGCTGCCAGAATCGCGTCGTGCAGATTTCAATGACCATGCCGGTGATGGAGCCCGACCTGGATGCGCGGGTGCTGCGCGAGTGGGCACGCGCGATCGACGACGGCCCGTTCTCGGCGCTGTGCTGGGGCGAGCGGATCGCGTTCGACAACCCCGAGAGCCTGACGCTGCTCGGGGCCGTGGCCGCCTGGACCGACCGGGTGCGGCTGGTGACGACGGTGATCGTGCCGCAACTGCACGACCCGGTGATGCTGGCCAAGGGGCTGGCGACCGGCGATGTGCTCAGCGGTGGACGGCTGACCGTCGGCCTCGGGGTTGGTGGCCGCCACGAGGACTACCACGCGGTCGGCGCCGATCCGGCGACACAAAAAATGCGCGACATGGCCGAACGCGTGGCTGTGATGAAACGGGTGTGGGCGGGCGAAAAGATCACCGACTCGGTGCTGCCGGTCGGGCCGTCGCCGGTGCAGCCCGGCGGACCACCGTTGCTCGTCGGCACCCTCGGGCCCAAGACCGTCCGCAGCGCCGCGGCCTGGGCCGACGGCCTGGCCGGTTCCACCCTGGATCTCGACGTGGCCAAGCAGAACGAACTGTTCGACGTCGCACGGACCGCGTGGGCCGAGGCGGGCAAGCCCAAACCCCATCTGGCGACATCGTTTTGGTTCGCGTTCGGGTCGGCCGAGCGGGCCCGCGCCCAAATGCGCCGCCATCTGCTGCGCTACATGAACTGGATACCGGCCGAATACGTCGACGCGATGGCGCCCACGACCGGCTGGGCGGGCAGTGCAGACGAACTGCTGGCGGTGCTGCGCAACTTCGAAGAGATCGGCACCGACGAAATTCAGCTCATTCCGACCAGCTCAGACCTCGAGCAGCTGCACCGAGCGGCCGAGGTGGCCGCCCGGCTCTAGGCGGGGATAGAAGGCTCAGCGGCGGCAGCGGGCTCCTGGGGAGGTTGTCCCTTGCGCAATGTCGCCACCAGCTCGCGGTACGGACCCACGAGGTAGGCGGTGTCGCCGGCGCGGAGCCAGGCGTCGCGGCGCGGGTGCAGGTGGACTGGCGAGTCGTCCCGGGTGATCGCGATGACGCGGGTTTGGGTGGACAGTTCGAATAACCGTAACCCGTCGAGTTCACTGCCGGCCGCGACACGCATTCCGCCGACCATGAAAGAGCGCTGGCCGACCGAAAACGTTCCCAGAACTTGCAGGCCCATCGCGGCGCCGATGAACCATGGCACGGCCAGGTCGACGGTCGACCGAACGGCTTCGAAGCCGAACCGCTGCGCCACCGCGGCCCCCAGGGCGCGGTCATACACACGCAGTACCAGCGGGACGACGGGCCGGTTGACTTCGGGCGTCATGCGAGGTCCCAACAGTTCGCGGAGCACGATTCCCGTCTCGATGTTGACCATGTCGTCCTGGGTCAGCACTGCCACCGCGCGAGCATGGTCGACGCGGGCCGATGCCAGCGTCTGGCGCAGCGTCGCATCCCCGAAGATCACCGGCACGTCGAGGTCGGCCGCAGAGGACAGGAAACGGCAATTCTCGTCGAGCTCGATGACCGCGACGTCGCACCCGGCGGCGGTCAGGTCGCTGACCACGCGGACGCCGAACGAGCCCAACCCGACCACGACGACGTGGTTGCGCAGATGATGCGCACGCCGGCGTCCCGCCGAGTTCGCGAAGCGCCGCGACAGCAGCAGGTCGGCGACGAATGCGACCAGGACCGCGGTAACGAGCACGCCGCCGAACATCAACATGATGGCGAACAGTCGCAGCCATGTTTGCTGATAGACGAAGCTAAAGTCGCCGTAACCCACGGTGGCGATCGTTTCGGTGGTGAAGTACAACGCGTCGATCCACGTCATCCCCGGCGGGCGCTGGTAAGCGAAGCGCAGCAAGAGCGTTGAGCCGACCACCAGCAGCAGCATGGCTCCCAGCGCGCGTACGAACATCGGGTTGACATCGTCGCGCACGGCGCGTGCGGCGTAGAGGGCTCGGCGCAGCCGACGCCGGCGGGTGGGCGTTACGGTCGGGCGCTGGACCCTGATGCCCCGCGCAGCCAACTCGTCTGCCGTGCCGATCATCTCGGTCCAGTCCCCGGCATGCACCTTCAGGTCTCGTCCCGGGCAGGCGACCATCTCGCCGGGGGTGGGGGAGTTCTTGCCGTGGATGACCGCCACCGGCGCCAGGTCGCCGTAGATCTCGCGCAGGGTCGCATCCCTGGGTACCTCGGTACCCGAGACAACGAATCTGATGCCCGCCGCCTCCACCGGGTGTGCGTTGTGCGCCAGACATGCCTCGACGACCGAGGGAGCCGCGAGGTCGGCGACGCTGAGCATCGCGCCGGGTCCGTTGTCGGCGGCCATCGCTTCACGGAGTACGTCGTTGGCCAGCCGGGCTACCACCCGTACCTTCGGGTTGGCTTTCCTTGCCAGCAGCGCGATTTCGAGATTGCTCGCGTCGTCAGCCCCGGCGCACACGACGGCGCTGACACGGCCGAAATCGACGTCGGCGAGTTCAGCGGTGCTGAGCTTGACGATGCTCGCGCCGGCGTTCATCAGCTCCTCGGCGATCGTGGTCGCCAGCGCATCGTCACCGCTGACGATGATGTGGCGGTGCGGGCTCATGCCTCGACCATGCATCTAATGACTATCAGGCACCGCGCCGGTTTGTACCACCGCCAACACGCAGAATTCATTCCCCTCGGGGTCGGCGAGCACCATCCAGCTCTGCTCGCCCTGACCGATGTCGGCGTGGCGTGCCCCCAGCTTCAGCAGCCGCTCGACCTCGGCGTGCTGGTCGTCGGGGCGGAAGTCGAAGTGGATGCGGTTCTTGACGATTCGCCTGTCCCCGAGGTCTCCGACGCGCAGGAACGTCCAGTTCGGGCCGGCGCCGGGCGGCGCGGACAACCGGACGTCGCCGTCCTCGTCGACATAGTGTGGCCACCCCAGCGCCTGCGACCACCACTTTCCCAGCGCGGTCGGATCCGTTGCGTCGATGCAGATCTCGTCGAACGTCAGCGCCATAGTCTTATCCCCTGATTGCGATACTTGCGACGTGCCTTTCATCGAACCAGTCGCATCCCGCGAGATCTATCGAAACCCGTGGATGGTGCTCCGCGAGGACGACATCCGTCGCCCGGATGGCAGCACCGGCATTTACGCCGTGGTGGACAAGCCGACCTACGCGCTCGTGATGCCGTACGACGGGCGGCGCTTCCGGCTGGTCGAGCAGTTCCGCTATCCCGTCGGCGCTCGGCGCTGGGAATTTCCGCAGGGCACCGCTCCCGATCTGGCGGACGTCGAACCGGCCGAGCTCGCCGCGCGTGAGTTGCGCGAGGAAACCGGGTTGCGCGCGACGTCGTTCGAGGCGCTCGGCCAGCTCGACACCGCCCCGGGAATGACCAGTCAGCGCGGCTGGGTGTTCTTGGCCACCGGAATCGCGCAAGGCGAAGCGGATCGCGAGCACGAGGAACAGGACATGCGCAGCGCGTGGTTCTCGCGTGCCGACATCGAGGAGATGATCCGCTCGGGGGTGATCGCCGACTCGCAGTCGCTCGCCGCATACTGCCTGTTCCTGCTCTCTGGGCGATGAATTCTCCGGTCCTTCGACCTGGTTGTCGAAGGCATCGCCGAGCGGATCACGGATCCGGACGAATTAGTCTCCATGGCAGAGGATTTCAACGAAGGAAGTTGTCCCGCCGAGGTTGCCGGTGACGCGCTGACCGCCGAATACAGCGCTCCGTCTGCCGGCCCGTGGTATGTCTTTCGCGTGCAGCCGTCGACGGTGTTCGCGTTTGGCGCGGCGGAACCTTTCGGCGCCACGAAGTTTCAGTTGGACTGAGCTCGTTCGGTGTCCGTGCCGAGATCCGGCTGCGTCTTCGGGCCCGCATCATCTATCGGGTGGTCCGGTTTGCGGCGCTGAGCGCCATCGCGATTGCGGTGCTGCCTACCGTCTGGGCACCCGCGGCTGCGCCCTCCACGCCGTCCTGGAATGGCAAATACTCGCTGGTCAGGTACGCGGTCCAGAAGTCCGGCAGCAGTGTGGCCGCCGGCCAGGCCGAGGCCACGTTCAGCGCCGACTACGACTTCGCGACCGCCTGTACCGCGAGCAAATGCGTCGCCACCGCCACCGACGGACCGACACCCAAGAACCCGACCCTGCCGCAGCCGTCGCACTACACGTGGGATGGCGGCAAATGGGTTGAGCATTTTGACTTTCAGTGGGATTGCTATATGGGAGAAGGGGTTCCGAAGGTGTGGGCACCCGCGCGGTCGTGGGCGTACTACACACCGCAGTCGGACGGGACTTTGCACGGCACCTGGCACACGGACATCTCCAGCGGACCGTGCCGTGGCTCCGTCGAGATGCCGGTGGCCGCATTTGCGGTGGGGACTCGTTGACTCGCGTCGACCCGCATCGGCCCGCCTTGTTGCTGGTGCGAAATGCCAACGCTGACTGGTGAAACCGATGCGTTGCGACACGGTCACGGATGGATACCTATCGACAGCTCACTGGTCACAACAGTCACCCAGATCACTATCGTCACATGAGCAAGTGGGGACGTCAATTTGACGTCGTGCCCTGAAAGGTGGGACATGTCGCCGATTTCTCGAACCGTGTCGTTGGTGCTGGCTTCGGCTGCCGCGACCGGACTTATCGGCGTGATCGGTGTTGCGCCACCCGCGAACGCCCTGCCGTGCAGCGCGGACGCCGCGAACGTGCCGCCCCCCGCGGGCGCGCAGCAGACATCGCCGGGGGCCAGGACGCTCGGCCCGCTACCGACTGGACGCCGGCCGCGCGGAGCCAATGAACGCGCGCCGCTCCCCAGGGTGGGCCCGCTCGGCGGCACGGCGCGACCCGGTCAACGCCGTGCCGCGCCCATCACACCTCAAGCCGGGGTAATGCCGCCCGGACCTAATCCGCCCGCACCGGGTAACCCACCGGCTGCCGCTCCGGTGGAGCCCAACGCGGCTCCGGTGCCCGCGCCCGCGCCGGCGCCACCTCCGCCGCCGGCGGGGGAACCGCCCGCCCCGATCGGTGGCTCTCCGACATCGCTCGTCGACTGGGTGACCGGACCGGAAGGCCCGAACAAAACCCTTGAGCGCTTCGGCATTTCGGGCACCGACCTCGGGATCATGTGGGACAACGGCGATCCCGCCAACCATCAGACGCTGCTGACCTTCGGCGACACCTTCGGCTACTGCCGCGTCGACGGCCACCAATGGCGGTACAACGTGCTGTTCCGCAGCCAGGACCACGATCTGAGCCACGGACTCCACATCTCGCAGGGCGACCCGGGCGACCGGTACTCCGGCTCACCGGTACGCACCGTGGGCTTCTCCAAACAGATCATCGACAGCATCAAATACTCGCCCAATGAGACGGGAATCATTCCCACCGCCGCCATTTCGGTAGGGAAGACCCAGTACATCAACTTCATGTCCATTCGGGACTGGGGCCGCGACGGGGAATGGTCGACGAACTACTCGGGCATCGCGGTGTCCAACGACAATGGCCAGAACTGGGGCGTCTATCCCGGCACCATCCGCGCGGCCGGGCCGGACAGCGGGCGAGCTCCGTTCGTGCCGGGCAATGAGAATTTCCAGATGGGGGCGTTCCTCAAATCGAGCGACGGTTACCTCTACTCGTTCGGGACGCCGTCGGGGCGTGGTGGTTCGGCGTACCTGGCGCGAGTTTCGCAGCGAACTGTGCCGGATCTGAGCAAGTACCAATACTGGAACGCCGACCAGAACGCCTGGGTGCCGAACAATCCGGGCGCGGCCACACCCGTGATTCCTGGTCCGGTGGCCGAAATGTCCGCCCAGTACAACACGTATCTCAAGCAATACCTGGTGATGTACACCAACGGCGGCAACGACGTGGTGGCACGGACGGCGCCGGCCCCACAAGGACCGTGGAGTCCCGAGCAACTGCTGGTGTCGTCCTTCCAGATCCCCGGCGGCATCTACGCGCCGATGATGCATCCGTGGACGACGGGCAAAGACGTGTACTTCAACCTGTCGCTGTGGTCGGCATATGACGTGATGTTGATGCACACCGTGCTGCCCTGACGCTGCCCATCGGACGCAAAAGAATGCGGGGACCCGTCTGGGTCCCCGCATTCTTGTTGGTAGTTACTAGCTCGAGGTGACGAACTGCGGGCAGTAGGCCGAGGCCGCGTCGACGGCGAACGTCTTGGCGCCCTTCTTGGTCAGGCCGGTCGACTCGGCGACCGCCGTGATGACCTGATCGGGGGACTGTCCCTGCTGCAGGGCGGTGCAGACGGCGTGCGCGTCGCTGATGGCGCGAGCCGGGGTGGGCGGCGTGATGCCGTCCGACTGCAGCTGGGCGAGGAACGCGTTGTCCACCGAGCTTGCGTCGGCGGTGGCGGCCATCCCGAGGGCGGTCAAACCGAGGGTGGCGGCGGTCAGGGCGGTGCCGGCCAGGGTGGCTGCGAAACGGCGAGTGAACATTTGGATCTCCTTTGTGCTGATGTTGGTTGTGGTCGCGCTGTGTGCGTTGAACCAAGAATCAGCACTAGGGCTTTACGGATTCTCAATAAATCCTTGGCGGAATCGAGATGCGCGGTCCGCCGAGTCGTTATGAACGCAACTCGCCGCCAGATTGGGCTGTCGCGCTGGATCGCAGTCTACGTCAGGCGCCGAAGAGCTGGGTGATCTTCGCGACGAGCTGCCAGACCCCGTAGCCGAACGGTAGGGCGACCCATAACCAGGCCAGGGCGATGAACGCTCAGGTCGGTCATAGCTGCCTCTCCGGCTGCTTGCGGGCGGATTCCGGCGTCAACGACGCGACGTCGGGCGATGCGGGCTGGCACCCGGACCAACAGCCACCCCATCGACATGAACACCGCGTAGGTGCAGCCCATCACCAGGAAGGTCTTGGCGACGCCGGCGGTGGTGTATCGCCCGAACGCGTTGAGCAGTGTGTTCGTCCACGGCGACGCGATCAGCGCTCCGCCGCCGAAGCCCATGATCGCCAGCCCGGTCGCCATACCCGGGCGGTCCGGGAACCATTCGATCAGCGTGGACACCGGCGAGATGTAGCCGATGCCGAGGCCGATGCCACCGATCACGCCGTACCCGACAACGACAAGCCAATATTGCTTGATCGAAACGCCATATGCCGCGATCAGCAAGCCGCTGCAGAAGCAGACAGTGGCCACGAACATTGCCCAGCGTGGGCCGTGGTGGTCGACACGCGTGCCGAACACCGCGGCGAAGGCCAAGTACCGCAATGCCGATGGTGAACGGCAGCGCGCTGGCGGTACCGGAGATGTGCAGCGACTTCTCCAGCGGGATCTTGAAGACGCTCCAGGCGTAGGCCGATCCGATCGCAAGGTGGATGGACAGCGCGGCGGGGGGAACCAGCCAGCGACTCCATCCGGACCCGGCGACGGTCCTCGAACGGTCCAGGAAGCCAACGGTTTTCACGATGCACCCTGCTCAGATCGCCCGACGGGTACCCCCCGGTCGAGCGCTTCACAACGGGCGGATAGTCACTTGCCGCACCGTCGTCACTATTGGTGCAAGATCGAGCCCGGGCAATGTGCATTTCATTATCGTTCGATGAGAAATTTCTATCGACCCTGGCCACTGTCCTGCCGGGGACGCGAAGGTTAGCCGCGCTTTTCTGGATGGAAGCTCGATGATGAAAACCGCCGCGGCCGGGGTTGCCCAAAGGTCAACCGGCACCAACCTTTTGAGAGTTACACCGCGGAGCCCAAGAAGGCTTGGAAAATGGCCTTGAAAATGGCCGTGAATATTGCTTCGAAAATCGGAACAAAGATCGGTCCGATGAAATAGGTGAAGAGAAGATAAGCGATGAAATTCTGCACTTGTTGCAACAAATACTCGAATGGGAACAACACGAGGTTCACGATGTCGGCAATCGGGTTGGTGCTGGCGGCCGCGCCGGCAACCGAGCTCGTAACCGCGGTCGCGGGCTGCAACGCGGCGACGCTGGCGGCCTCAGCGGTGCTGTACGACGCCGCGCTGGCCGTCAACTTCTGGACAAACTGCTGGTGAAACGCCGCCGCCTGGCCGGCCACGCCCTGAAAGTCCTGGGCGTGCTCGGAGAACAGCTGCGCGATACCGGCCGACACCTCATCAGCGGCCGCAGGCAGCACCCCGACGGTCGATGCCGCGGCGGCAGTGTGTGCCGCGGTCAGGGTCGAACCAATGCTCGTCAAATCCGTTGCCGCCGTGGTCATCAGATCTGGTGCTGCGGTTACCCACGACATTGCTGTCCTCCCGGTCGTATCTGCTCATCGGCGTGGCAAGAGTATCGCGCGAGCCTGCCACATCTACACGGAATTCGCCATTTGCTCGCGCCGCAACTACGCGCGACCGGAAAGACCCGCCGTGGCGCGGATCTGCCGGCGCGCCGCGGTGCGGTCGGGGTCAGGAAATATGTAGTGGCTCAACGCGGTTCGCGCGATCGCACTGGACAGATCGCCGGGGTCCACCGGGGTGGCGAACGCGTTCTCGCGGGCGCAGCGCAGCAGGGCCAGCATCAACACGTCGGTCAGCATCGGTAACGCCTGCGCCATCTGCGCGTGCGCGAACCCCGGTTCGAGGTCGAGCAGCCGCCCGGGCGGCTGCTCCTCGAGGAACCTCGCGACCACGTCGACCGCGGCTTCCAGACGTGCGACTCCGACGACCCCGTCCATCGCAGCGTCCATCGCCGCCCGGAACCGGCGGCGTTCGCGCTTGCCGAGTGCGTCGATGAGCTCTTCTTTGGACACGAAGTAGCGGTAGATGGTGGGCCGTGACACCCCGGCCAGGGTGGCCACATCGGAGAGCGACATCTTCCGCGCGCCCGCCCGGAAGACCAGTCGCTGGGCGGCGTCCAGGATCCGATCCGTCAGATCTCCGCGATCTGAGCCGGATTTGCGCGCGGTCGGCATCATGGCGGGTCCTAGGGTCTGCCTAGAGTCTGCCCAAGCCGCGCAGCCAGGTGATCAGCAGTCGCAGTCCGTCGTCGAAGGACATGGGCTGGTAACCGAGGCGCCGGGTGGTCAGATTGTCCGGCCGTCCTGGGCTTGCGCACGCTCTTGGCGGCGGCTGCCGCGATGGCCATCAAGGTGGGCCCGAATTCGGCGGTCAACGCCTCGGGATCGGTGCGGTAGTCAAGGTCCTCGACGCGGTGGTCGATGCCGGCGACTTCGCAAGCGCGGTTGATGCCACCGGCGGTGGTGAAGCTCTCCTCGGGCCGACCGATCAACAGGTAACGCTCACCGGACACGCCGTGATCGAGCGCGGCGATCGAGCCTTTCGCGACATCCGCTCCGGCCACCCAGGTCACCGGAAAAGCGAGATAGCGCTTGATCTTTCCGCGCATGCCTGCCAGCAGGACCCGGTTGAAGCTGGTGCGGTGCAATGCGCGCTCCACCACCAGGCCGGGACCGAAGATCGCGCCGGGGTGGCAGGTCAGCACGTCTTGGCCCGCGGCCGCGCGCTGGTGGGCTTCCAGAAAGGCGGAGAGCTTGGTGACGGTGTAGGGGTCGTTGGGTGGCTTGTCGAGAACGGGCGCGTCTTCGAAGTCGAGGCCGGTGCCCAGATTGAGGAAGGTGGCAGTGCTCAGGGCCACCACCCGGCGCATGTCGTGGGCTTTGCCCGCGTCCAGGACGTTGGTGGTGCCGACTATGTTGACGGCCTTGAAATCGTCCAGGTCCTGACTGGCGCCGCCGAGCAACGCCGCGCAGTGGATGGCCGCCTCGGCGCCCTTGGCCGCGCGCAGCACGTCGTCGGCGTCGCGGATGTCGCCCTTGACCAGCTCCACACCGATCTCGGCCAGCGCGGCGGCTTCGTCCGGATTGCGAACCAGCGCGCGCACCTGGTCGCCACGCTGGATCAGCTGCTCGCACACGTTGCCGCCGGTCTGTCCGGTGGCACCGGTGACGAAGATCGTGCTGGGCATGGGCAGCCCTCCCTGCGGAGTCCTAGCGTTACATATCGAACAGATTTAGTGACGACTGTAAACCGTGAAGTGGGATTGTTCTATATTCATGGTCATGGCTGTCGATCCCTCAAGCGTTCTCCTGACCGATCGCGTCGCGGTGGTCACCGGCGGCGGCGCCGGCATCGGCCGCGGCATCGCGGCAGGGTTCACGGCATTCGGCGCGCGGGTCGCGATCTGGGAACGCAACCCCGAGTCGTGCGCGTCGGCCGCCGAGGAGATCGGTGCGCTGGGCATCACCGTCGACGTCCGCGACAGCGCCGCCGTGGACGCCGCGCTGGCGCAGACCTCCGCCGAACTCGGGACGGTGTCGATCCTGGTCAACAACGCCGGGGGAGTGTTCTGGTCGGGAATCCTCGACACCAGCGAAAACGGCTGGGACGCACTGTATAAGGCGAACCTGCGCCACATTTACCTGTGCACGCAGCGGGTGGCGCGCATCCTCGTCGAGCAGAAGCTGTCGGGCAGCATCATCAGCGTTACCTCGATCGAAGGTGTGCGTGCCGCACCGGGCTACGCGACCTACGCCGCGGCCAAGGCCGGCGTCATCAACTACACGAAGACCGCCGCGCTCGAGCTGGCTCCGCATGGGATTCGGGTCAACGCGCTGGCGCCCGATATCACCCTGACCGAAGGCATCCGGCAGATGGCGCCGCCGGGGTCCGAGCAACGGTTCGGCCTGACGGTCCCGATGGGGCGCGCGGGCCACGTCGACGAGATGGCAAGCGCGGCAGTGTTTCTCGCGTCCGACATGTCCAGTTACATCACCGGTCAGACGATCCACGTCGACGGCGGTACCCAGGCGGCCTCCGGGTGGTATCACCACCCGCAGACGGGGGCTTACTCGCTCGGACCGACTAGCAGCTGAGGTGGGAATTCGAGAATTCACATAATTCAATAGCGCTTGATCCGTTAATCGATGCGTCACCACATCGGTCGGAATTTTTTGTCTCAATAACGGGATTTAATCACTGGTGTTCAAGGCAACATGTGCGGACATTCCGCCGTCGATCGAAATCATTTGTCCGGTGATGTAGCGGGACTGCTCAGAAGCCAGGAAAACAACCAAGTCGGCGACGTCTTTCGGTTGTCCGACGTACGGCGTCAAGGTGGCTCCGCCCAGGCCGGCGAGGATGTCGTCGGACAGATGGGCGCGCACGGCATCGGTGAGGATCAACCCGGGCACGATGGTGTTCGCCCGCACGCCCCGCTTTCCCTCGCTGGTCGCCACGTACATGGTCAGGGCGTGCACACCCGCCTTCGACACGCCGTAGGCCAGGCGGGTCCGGTCACCAGAGAGGGCCGCTCCCGACGACATGTTGATGATCGAACCGCCTCCGCTTCTTCGCATTTCGGGCACCGCGTATTTGCACATCAGCAGGTGACTGCCGAGATTGACGGCCAACGATCGCTGCCAGACATCGAGCGGCATCTCGGAGACCGTCGTATCCCGGGACAGGAAAGCGCTGGCGGTCAGCGCGGCATTGTTGTGCAGCACATCGAGACGGCCGAACTCCGCCACGGTGGACTCGACCGCGAACCGCGCCGCGTCCTCGTCGGCGAGGTCGCCGCCGAGCGCGATTGCGCGCGCCCCGGTTCGCCGGATCTCTTCGGCGACCTCGGCAGCCTTCGCCTCGTCGATATCCACGACGGCAATGGCAGCGCCTTCGCGGGCTAATTCGTGTGCCGTCGCCGCACCAATCCCGCCGGCACCTCCGGTGACTATGGCGACTTTTCCGGCAAGTCTGGACATCGAGTTCTCCCGCATTCGGCTGCTTTTCAGTAACGCACAAAAAAGATAGCCTGATTTGATGCCGCGTATTGCACCAATCCCGATGGAAGAGCTCAGCTCGCACTCGCGCGAAATCGTCGAGGCCGGCGTTGCGGCCGGGCTCTACGCGACGCCGGTGCCCCTGCAGATCTTTGCCTACCGCAGCGCGCAGCTCGATCAGGTCAACATGGCCAGGACCCACCTTGGTGCGGGCACGCTGCTCGGCGGCCGGATCCTGGAGCTACTGCGGATCCGCAGCGCCCAACTCGGCGAGTGTGAGCCGTGTAGCCAGTCGCGCAAACATGATTCGATCACCGACGAGGACGTCGCGTGTCTGCTCGCGCCGGGGCACGGCACGCTGACTCCGCAGGAGCAGATGGCCGTCGAGTTCATCGACCTGCTCTCGGCCGACCACCATGCGATGGACGACGACTTCTACAAGCGGCTGGGTGAGCATTTCACCGCCGCGCAGATCATCGAGCTCGGGTTCACCTGCGCCGGGGTGATGGGGCTGCATCGCTTCATCCACACCCTCAACGTCTACGGCGACTCGACGCCCGTCATCGAATACAGCCAGGATCAGGTCGACAGCGCGAAGGTGTGACCAGAACCGCGCGGACGCGACATTCCGCGCGATCCTGGGTTGAGAACGGCGCTGTTACGGGCAGTACGCCGATTCGGCGGCGCTCACGATGGCGGTGCCGTCCGAGTAGGTGAAGCCCTTGGGGCTCAACATGGTGTGGACTTCCGCAGCCAGTTGGTCTGGGGTTTTGCCAGCGGCGCGGTCTGAGCAGATGGCGTGCCCGAGCGAGATCGCGTCGGAATCTTCGCCGGCCGGCCAGGTGACGCCCAGCGAATGCAACTTGGCGATGTATTGGTCGTCGGGGCTGTCGGCAAGGGCGACGGCGGTGCCGGTGAACAACGAGGCCGCGACAATTGCAGGAACGCTCAAAAGGTGCAGCTTGCGAACAGAAATCATGCTCGGCTCCTTCGCTTAGGTGGGCGGTGCAACGGCATCATTGACGTTCGCGGCGCGCTAGCACATTTTGAGTGGAGGCCGACGACCTGCTCAACTCGGCGAATGCGGATCCTGCCGCCAGTCGCGCAAACATCGCTTGACCACCGACGACGATGTCGAGTGTCCGCCAACGAGGTCGACGGGTTGGGATGGAAGCCGATCCGTACGCTTCTCGGGCCGCGCGCGATCGACTTGTCGCGTCGGTTTTAAAACCGTTGAGCTGCAACGAGTTTTCGCGGTCTAACGCGAAGTATGGCCGCGGTGAATAGGCCGCGAATTCCTGGTGATCTTACGCGCCTCGACGGTCGCGAACGTGAGCTCGTGCATAGCCTGGGCCCGTGCATGGAGACGGCAACGCATGGGTGGTATCGACCATCGGCAATCGTTACTGGGGCCGCCACGGTGCGGCCGGTTTGCTGCTGCGAGCGCCACAACCGGACGGTACGTCCGCGATACTGCTGCAGCGACGGGCGATTTGGAGCCATCAGGGCGGTACCTGGGGCCTGCCGGGAGGGGCGCGCGACAGCCACGAGACGCCCGAGCAGGCCGCGATCCGCGAGAGCTCGCGAAGAGACCGGTGTGCGTCCCGATCAATTCACCGTGCGCGCGTCCGTGCTCACCGCCGCCCCGTTCGGAACGCACTGGACCTACACCACCGTCATCGCCGACGCGGCCGAGCTGCTGGCGGTGGTGGGTTGCGCTGAAAGCTCCGAGTTGCGCTGGGTGCCCGAAGCGGATGCGGCCGACCTGCGCTTGCATCCCGGCCTGGCCGAGAGCTGGCAGCGGCTTCGTGCGTTGCTTGCCCGGCCGCATTTCGGTCACGAACTGGCGAGCCGTTAGCCAGCTATCACGAAAACGCTTATACGGCAGTGCCGTTCGGTGCTCCGTGTTCGTCGACCAGTAAAAAGGCTCAGGTGGGTCGCCACTGTTGCCCAATATTGGTGACGCGGACGCTATACATGCCATCTGCCAGCCGGCCGGGCTGATCCGTCGTCGGGTGAGCTTTCAAAGCAAGCTCCGCCGCGCGCGCCGTATCTGCTGCCGCTTTAGCCTCGCGCTTGTCTTGGGCACGTCCCTGAAACTGGCCACTGACGAACGAGACGATGCCCAGCGCGAGGGTTCCGCCGCCATAGACCGATGTAAGAAGTGCCGTAACAATCATGACCTTCGTGTACAGCCACGAGCGTCTGCAAGACAAGTCCACCACGGCGAGCTCTGCGTCCAGAACCGCGGGCGCCGGAGCCCATTGAGCTGCAACGGAAAACGTGTTGGTTCGTGCGATCAGGTCCGTCCAAGATTCGATCTTGTTGACGCCGCCGAAGCAAACACCTCTGGGACGGCCACCACGTACGACATCGCGACACGCAAGCGCCAGCCGGTCATCCTGACGGTACCCTCGCCGGTAGTGCGCCCGAGCGGCTGAAAGCCCTTGTGCTGCTGAGTGCTTGGTGCGGCCTGCGGCGGGGCGAGGTTATCGAGTTGCGGCGCAGGGACATTGAGAACGACGCGGAGATCGTGTTCGTCGGGCGCGCCGCCACGCACCGCAAGACGGCCGGTGAGACCGGCTGCCGGATCGACACCCCCAAGAGCGGCAAGCCCCGCGCCGTCGTCATCCCGCCGCACATCCGCGCCGACCTCAAACAACACCTGGATGTGCACACCGGCAAGGACGCCGAGGCGCTGGTGTTCGCACCCGCTCGCGGTGGGCATCACTTGAACGACAAGGTGTTTCGCGACCCCACCGCGACGCCGCTGGCCGACATGAAGCGCGGCGACATGGTGATCCACGACCTGCGGCACTTCGCCGGGGCACAGACGGCGCGCGTCGGGAACCTCACCGAATCGATGGCGCGCCTTGGGCATTCGACCGTCAGGGCGTCGCTGATCTGCCAGTCGGTGGTGTCGGGCCGGGACGCCGAGATCGCGGCGGCGCTGTCGGAGCTGGCCAACGCCGTGACCTGCCCGAATGCGATTCCATCGTCTTTCGTAAACGACGGGATTGCGGCCGGTCGGTGATGGTCAGTGATGGCGAATCGCCATACGTACCAGTCATTCTGAGGGTTCCTGAGAGTTTCGCTGGCGAGGCATGGCTGGGCGCGGTAGGCGGTATCCTGTCGCCAGGTCAGCACAATGCGCTAGCCGGACCGCCCTAGCCAAGGGATCGCACCTAGCGCGCTCCGAATGATTGAGGGAGTAACCCGCGCCGCCCGTGTCGGGCGGAAAGGCCGGTCAATACTCGCTGCTCTCATCCCGGAGGAACCCGAAATGTCTGGCCGTTCAAGCGAGCTCGCCGCCCGCAATAACGCTCCCGATGAACCGCCCCTGCGCCGATGCGTCGATCTCAAGACACTAGCCGCCACCAACAGACTCCCGGAATCCACACTGCGGCAATGGATTCGCGAAGGCGTGCTGCCTGCACACTAGATCGGCACGAACGTGCGGGTGTACATCGATGACTTCGAAGCTCTCAGAACACCGTTCGGGGCCTGATACCCCATGCATGAGAAAGCCCCGGCGAACGGGGCCGGGGCAATCCCTACCGTGGCAACGGATACGCCGAGCGTAGCAGACCGACGTGCTCAGGCCGAGCTGTTCATCACCGCGCTGCTGCCGCCCGAGCGGGCCAGCGGGCTGCTGTTCGTCGCCATCGGCGGGACCCCGCGATGGGTTGACGGCAAGTACGACAACCGCGACGGGCGTTGGCACCGGCGTGGGTGAAGCAACTCGCTGACCTGCGGTAATACCAGGCGTCACTCCGGTACCCGTTTGCTGTGCCGGAAAACCCGCTTCAGCCTGCGCTTCAACCTTGGCCCGTTCAGCAATGGTTCCCAGGCACATGGCCAAAAACGCCTTCACCAGCGCAAATAGGCCAGGCCCGGCTGGTTCACTTCTTGCTGGCGATAAGTGGAGTCCTGGCTTATCCCGGTTTGCGGGGTTGGGGCCGACTGGACGAGACAGAACGCCTGCGCCCCGCGCTGCCGCCGTGACCCGTAGCCGGGCGGCGGTTCCATCTGTTGGCAGCGACAGCGATCAGACCGCTTTGGTGACGCCGACGTAGGACAACACCACGTCGGATTCATCGGTCACTTGAGTCAGAGTCGCGTAGGAGCGGATGAACGACTGGCCCACGCATCCGTCGATCTTGACGTGGAAGCCTGTGATTATGACCCGGGGATGGGGACCCTTGAACTCTTTTTTGTCCACCGGCACCACGATTACGAAGCCGGGCTTGAGCCCTACGGTGATCACGCCGTTGATCGGCGTGGTAACTAACGGGATAAAACCACCGGACAACGGGAAGCCGACGCCCGGGCTGATACCGGCGCTACCCGCCATCGTCACGCCGTTGGACGTGCTCATATCGATTCCGCAGCCGATCTCGTAACCCACCTCCAGGACGCCGCGAGGCTGTTCCGGTCCTTTCAGCAAACCGACGAATGTTCCGCTGGAAAGGTATTCGCGAGACGAGATGGCAGTGGTCAACGGCGCAACGGGAACTTGCATCTCGTCCTTCGCCCCGAGGCCCAGGACCCAGCCGTCAGAAGTGTTGTAGGTTACCGGATCAGCTGAGGGCACCCGCCCGTCGGGTGGTGGCCCTGCAGCAGCAGCGGCAGGCTCAGCGTCAGGATCAGCAGCCGTTGGAGGCGCGGTGGTCACTAACATGGCGAAGCAGACGGCCAGAAACGCAGCGCGACGAACGACCACGGCTATGGGCCTCACGGGCGACACCGTACGCACGGTTCGATTCAAGTTGCGAAATTTGCTGGTCGACTCACCAAAGTTGTTGTGGGTTCGTAACTGTTGTGCGATATGGGTGCGGGACGCTGAGGGGACCGTTGGCGCTGGTCGGCGTTAGCCAGAAATCCTGCACTCGCTTCGTTTACCAGACAACTAGAATTGCCGCTGGTGGATAATCAGTGATCCAGGGGCAGAGGATGGAAAGGGCGACGATGAAACTTCACACGTGCGCACGCGGTCTGCTGGCCGGAGCGATCAGCGTCATGGCTCTCGCGGGTGGCACCGGCGTGGCGCACGCGGATGCAGACCCTTTTTTACCGCCGGGGCCGGGGATCATCGATCAATTGCTGACGTCCACTCCAGCACTGTTGGTGGATCCGCGCGATGAAGGCGGTCCATCAACCAACTCGGGTGGTGTCGGAATGTCTTGTGAAAATCAATTTGCCCGATGCCGGTAAACAGATCGCAACGGCTCCTAGGAGGCTGGTGTTCTTCATGGCGAACAATCTTCGACCTCCAAAGATCGCGATTTCTGGGAGAGTGATTTGGTCGGTGGGTCGTCGAAAGTCGCTCAGCGTCCGTTCTGGCGGTGCCGGTTTTGACTGATTTCGCCTTGGCGCATGAAACTGCCCATTCGACACCAGCCACCTAGGGGCTGCGTAGGCCGCGCCGACTAATCCACAGGTGCTGGCCAGTGCTGGCCAATGATGGCTATGCGTCGCACATATATCGCACGACCACGGTGGATCGACCCACAGAAACATCCTCTCACCAGGAATTTCGCCTTGTGCCCCCGGCAGGATTCGAACCTGCGGCCTTCTGCTCCGGAGGCAGACGCTCTATCCCCTGAGCTACGGGGGCGCGCGGACACGATGCTGCGCCATTGGGCCCCGCCAGAGTAACGCATCGTGGTGGCCGCCGGGTCACTGCAGTCGATTCACGGCGTGAGCGCGAAGAACATCAGAGCTAGTGAGCGGACAGCTGTTTACCGTGCTGAGCTGGTCCAACCGTCACTCGAACTTGGCGCCGCGATGGTCTTCCTGGTCACGACGCGCGCGCCTGAGCACTCGGCCGCAGCGCGCCAGGGGATTGTCCGGTGTGTTTCTTGACGAGTCGGTGCAGCGTAGCCGGATCCGCCAATCCCACTGCGGCAGCGATCTCCTCGAGCGGCATTCGGGTGGTGCGCAGCAGATGCAGCGAGCGCTCGAGGCGAACTCTCTGCACCAGCTGCAGCGGACTGAGACCCACGGCGTTCTGCGTTCGGCGCGCCAGGGTTCGGGCGCTCAGGCCGCACGACCGAGCCAGCGAGTCGAGCGTGTGTGGCTCGGTCAACCGGGACCGCACGAAACGCTCGAGCGTCGCGACGGTTTCGTCGTGGGCCGCCAAGTGTGACGGAATGAGGAAGCTGGCCTGCGACGTTCGCTGATCGGCCACCAGTCGGTTCGCGAGTTCGTCGGTCAGGGCCGCGCCGCTGAGATAGCGCATCAGCGCCAGCATCAGATCGATGTGCGCGAAAGCGCTGCCGGCCGTCCAGATCGGCCCATCACGAACGACCATGTCGTCGATGACAACGTGGGCGGCCGGTGCGACACGCGTGAGGTCCGCGCCGAGCCACCACGTTGTGACACAACGCCGTTGATCCAGAAGCTCCGCGGCGGCAAGGACGAACACCGCCGTGCACGAGGCTGCGATGACTGAGCCACGGGCATGGGCACGCGCCAACCACGGCGCGGCGTCGGCGACGTCGGCGCCGCTGAGCCGCTCGGCGATCTCCTTCGGCTCAGCTGCGCCTAACCCCGGTACCACCACGACATCTCGTGCCCTGGCGTGCGCGAGAGGCTGCGCCGCGGCGACCAAGCCGCCGCGCAGAACAACCTGGCTTTGCGGCGAGACGAATCGAAGGTCGAACGCGGGTTTGCCGAGGATTCGGTTGGCTGCCGAGACCACGTCGATCGTGACGCCCACTGCGCTCGCGCTGGCGCCGTCGAGTACCAGGACATCGAAACCGATCATGTGGCGAATTATGCAAGAAAGTTGTCTATCCTGCCACTGGATTCTGCCCGGCCGCTGTAGGAGATTACGAGTCATGCCCCTAATGCACGTAACACTGACGCCCGGCGCTTTCGACGATGCGGGCAAGCAGCGTCTGGTAACGGGTCTCACCGAGGCGGCCTGCCGTGCCGAGTCGGTGCCCGACCAGCCCCAGCATCGGATGCGCGCGCTGGTCCTGCTACACGAGCTGTCGCCCGGATCCTTTTACTCCGCCGGCGTTTGCGCGGACACCGCGGTCGCGGGCGTGTTCATCGATTGGCAGGTCAGCACCGGCGTGCTCGACGGCGCGCGCAAGGAGCGTTTCGCCAATGAGCTCCAGGAGGTCGCCGTATCGGCGGCACGCCGCGACGGCGACAAGATGGTGGTCACCTCGTGCGTCATCCACGAAGTGCCCGAAGGTCAGTGGGCCCAGAACGGAGCCATTCGCCGCCTGCCGGATATCGTGCCGCTTGCCGGATTCGAGCATTTGGCCTCTGTCGCGCCCGAATGACCCCCAGATGACACTGCGTCCAGCAGAAGAGTTGGCACGAGCCATGATTGGCGAGCCCGGCTCGCGCTTTCGGGTGCCGACACCGGCGCTCATCCTCGACGAGACGGCACTGGACGCCAACATCTGTCGGATGGCCGAACGCACGCGCGACAGGGTCGCGCTGCGCCCACATGCCAAGACGCATAAATGCGCCTGGATCGCGAGAAAGCAGATCGCAGCCGGCGCGGTCGGCGTCTGCTGCGCCAAAATCGGTGAAGCTGAAGCACTCTCGGCATCCGGCGTCCGCGGCATTCTCCTGACGTCCCCGGTCGCCGATGCCGTGATGCCGCAGCGGTTGTGCGACCTGGCGGCGGTCGACCCGGGATTTGCGTGTGTCGTCGATCACCGCGACCCGGTTACCGCGCTGGGCGAGGAGGCGCGCCGCCGAGGCATTCGGGTCAGTGTCCTCATCGACGTCGACGTGGGGCTTGGCCGCACCGGCGTTTCCGGTCCGGGGCAAGCCGTAGCGCTCGCCGAGCACATCCGTCGGCACCCGGCGCTCACGTTGGCCGGTGTTCAAGGCTACGGCGGTCATTGGCAGCACATTGCCGGCCGTCAAAAGCGTTGCGAAGCCGTCCGTGTCGGCATGGAGGTTCTTTCACGCGTCGTGGTAGCCCTGCGAAGCGCCGGTCACCGCATCGGCATCGTCACCGGCGGCGGCACCGGGACCGTGGCGGCCGATCTGGAATTGGACGTGCTGAACGAGTTGCAGCCGGGCTCCTATGTCTTCATGGACGCCCAATATTCCGACGCACTCGGCGACGACGACGATGGGGCCTTCGAAACCAGCCTGTGGGTGTCGAGCCAAGTAGTGAGCGTCAACGCCGACCCCATCGTCACCGTCGACGCCGGCCTCAAGGCATTCGCCACGGACGGCCCGATGCCGCGGCCGGCCGGTGTGCGGTTCGGCGGTTCGAGCTACATCTTCTTCGGCGACGAGCACGGTGCGCTCACCCGGCCCGACGGCGCGCCCGTCAGCCTGGGAGAACGCGTGGAGTTCACCACCCCGCACTGCGACCCCACGGTCGACCGCTATGAGGCCTACCACGTCGTACGCGACGACCGGCTGGTGGCCATCGTTGGAATCGAGGCAGCTCGCGCCAGCCGATAGCAATCCGTATCGGTAGGCGCGATGGTTGCGCTGCCACCCCAATGGATTCGGGGCGGGAGCACCCCAGCCAATAGGATGGACGTTCGTGACCCCCGCCGACCTGGCTGAGCTGCTCAGAATCACCGCTATCGCGGTGCTCGCCGAGCATGACCTCGACGTCTCCGCGTTGCCGCAGACGGTCACCGTCGAACGGCCCCGCGTTCCCGAGCACGGCGATTACGCCAGCAACTTGGCCTTACAGCTGGGCAAGAAGGTCGGCACAAACCCTCGCGAACTCGCCGGATGGCTCGCTGAGGCGCTGACCCGGGCCGACGGCATCGCGACAGCAGAAGTCGCCGGGCCGGGCTTCATCAACATGCGCCTGGAGGCGTCGGCCCAGGCCAAGATCGTCAACAGCGTCATCGACGCCGGTAAGAACTTCGGGCACTCCGACGAGCTGGCCGGCCAGAAGATCAACCTGGAATTCGTCTCGGCGAACCCGACCGGCCCGATCCACATCGGCGGCACCCGGTGGGCGGCCGTCGGCGACGCGCTGGGCCGGTTGCTGACGACGCAGGGCGCCGACGTGGTGCGCGAATACTATTTCAACGACCACGGCGCGCAGATCGACCGCTTCGCCAACTCGCTGATCGCCGCGGCCAAAGGCGAGCCCACCCCGGAAGACGGCTACGCGGGCAGCTACATCATCGACATCGCCGCGCAGGTCTTGCAGAAGGCGCCCGACGCGCTCAGCCTGCCCGAATCCGAAATGCGCGAGACCTTCCGCGAAATCGGCGTCGATCTGATGTTCACCCACATCAAGGAGTCGTTGCACGAGTTCGGCACCGACTTCGACGTCTACACCCACGAAGACTCCATGCACACCAGCGGCCGGGTCGACGAGGCCATCGCCCGGCTGCGCGAGACCGGCAACATCTACGAGAAGGATGGCGCATCCTGGTTGCGCACCAGCGCTTTTGGCGACGACAAGGACCGCGTCGTCATCAAGAGCGACGGCAACCCGGCCTACATCGCCGCTGATCTCGCCTACTACCTGGACAAGCGGCAACGCGGATTCGACCTGTCCATCTACATGCTCGGCGCCGATCACCACGGCTACATCGCCCGGCTCAAGGCCGCGGCGGCGGCGTTCGGGGACGACCCCGCCACCGTCGAGGTGCTGATCGGACAAATGGTCAACCTGGTCCGCGACGGCCAGCCGGTCCGGATGAGCAAGCGCGCCGGCACCGTCATCACGCTGGACGACCTGGTCGAGGCGATCGGCGTCGACGCCGCCCGGTACAGCCTGATCCGCTCGTCGGTGGACACCCCCATCGACATCGACCTGGCGCTGTGGTCCTCGGCGTCGAACGAAAACCCGGTCTACTACGTGCAATACGCGCACGCACGGCTGTCCGCGCTGGCCCGCAACGCCGCCGAGCTCGGCCTGATCCCCGACACCGCACACCTCGAGCTGCTCAACCACGATAAAGAGGGCACGCTGCTGCGCACCATCGGTGAATTCCCGCGCGTGCTCAAAACAGCTGCGTCGCTGCGGGAACCACACCGAGTCTGCCGCTACCTGGAGGACCTGGCCGGCGACTACCACCGGTTCTACGACGCGTGCCGGGTACTGCCGATGGGCGACGAAGAGCCCAACGAACTGCACACCGCGCGCCTGGCGCTGTGCCAGGCCACCCGCCAGGTCATCGCCAACGGGCTGGCAATACTCGGCGTCACCGCCCCGGAGCGCATGTGAACGTCCACCCGGCCGGTCCCCGGCACGCCGAAGAGACCCGTCCCGCGAGCGGCCCACCGCGGCCGCAGTCGACCGAGGAACTGTTGCGGTTGGCGCCAAACGTATGGCCACGCAACACGATTCGCGACCCCAACGGGGTAGCGTGCGTCGCCGGCGTGCCGCTGACCCAGCTCGCCCAGGAGTACGGAACTCCGTTGTTCGTCATCGACGAGGACGACTTTCGCTCCCGCTGCCGAGAGACCGCGGCGGCATTCGGCGGCGGGGCCAGTGTGCACTACGCCGCGAAGGCCTTCCTGTGCAGCGAGATAGCCCGGTGGATCGACGAAGAAGGGCTCTCGCTCGACGTGTGTACCGGCGGAGAGCTTGCCGTCGCGCTACACGCAGACTTCCCGCCAGAGCGAATCACTCTGCACGGCAACAACAAATCGGTTGCCGAGCTGACCGCCGCGGTGAAAGCCGGAGTCGGTCACGTGGTGGTGGACTCGATGATCGAAATCGAGCGGCTCGACGCAATTGCGGGCGAGGCCGGCATCGTCCAGGACGTCTTGGTGCGCCTCACGGTCGGCGTTGAGGCGCACACCCACGAGTTCATCTCCACTGCACACGAAGACCAGAAGTTCGGCCTGTCGGTGGCCAGCGGTGCGGCCATGGAAGCGGTGCGCCGGGTATTCGCCACCGATCACCTACGCCTGGTCGGGCTGCACAGCCACATCGGATCGCAGATCTTTGATGTGGCCGGCTTTGAAATCGCCGCCCACCGCGTCATCGGCCTGCTGCGCGACGTCGTCGGCGAGTTTGGCCCCGCCAAGACCGCGCAGATCTCAACGGTGGATCTAGGTGGCGGCCTGGGCATTTCGTACCTGGCGCCGGACGACCCGCCGCCGATAGCCGAATTGGCGAGCAAGCTGAGCGCCATCGTGAGCAACGAGTCAGAGGCCGTGGGTCTGCCGGTACCCAAGCTGGTGGTCGAGCCCGGGCGTGCCATCGCCGGGCCGGGCACCATCACGCTCTACGAGGTGGGCACCGTCAAGGACGTCGACGTCAGCGCCACCGCGCACCGGCGATACGTCAGTGTCGACGGCGGCATGAGCGACAACATTCGCACCGCGCTCTACGACGCGCAGTATGACGTCCGGCTGGTCTCGCGGGTGAGCGATGCACCGGCGGTACTGTCGCGCGTCGTCGGAAAGCACTGCGAAAGCGGCGATATCGTCGTCCGCGACACTTGGGTTCCCGACGACCTGCGGCCCGGCGATCTGGTTGCCGTGGCCGCCACGGGCGCCTACTGCTATTCCCTGTCGAGCCGATACAACATGGTCGGCCGTCCCGCGGTTGTCGCGGTGCGCGATGGAAGCGCCCGTCTGATTCTGCGCCGGGAGACGGTCGACGATCTATTGAGTCTGGAAGTGAGGTGACCTGTGGAGGGTGACGAAAAGCCAGTCGGCGTAGCAGTACTCGGGCTGGGCAATGTCGGCAGTGAAGTTGTCCGCATCATCGAGGACAGCGCGGACGACCTCGCGGCTCGCGTCGGCGCCCCGCTGGTGCTGCGCGGGGTTGGGGTGCGTCGCATCGCCGCCGACCGCGGTGTGCCAATCGGCCTGCTCACCGACAACATCGAAGAGCTGGTCTCGCGCGACGACGTCGACATTGTCGTCGAAGTAATGGGACCGGTAGAGCCGTCACGCAAAGCCATCCTGGCCGCCCTCGAGCACGGCAAGTCCGTGGTCACAGCGAACAAGGCTCTGCTGTCCACATCCACCGGCGAGTTGGCCCAGGCCGCTGAAAACGCCCATGTCGACCTCTATTTCGAGGCAGCGGTCGCCGGCGCCATCCCGGTCATCCGTCCGCTGACCCAGTCACTGGCCGGGGACACGGTGCTGCGGGTGGCCGGCATCGTCAACGGCACCACCAACTACATCCTGTCCGCGATGGACAGTACCGGCGCCGACTACGCCAAAGCGCTGGCCGACGCGAGCGCGCTGGGCTACGCCGAGGCCGATCCCACCGCCGACGTCGAAGGTTATGACGCCGCGGCGAAGGCGGCGATTCTGGCGTCCATCGCCTTCCACACCCGGGTGACCGCCGACGACGTCTACCGTGAAGGCATCACCAAGATCACTCCGGACGACTTCGAATCCGCCCGTGCGCTGGGCTGCACCATCAAGTTGCTGTCCATTTGCGAGCGAATCACCACCGATGAAGGACAGCAACGGGTTTCGGCTCGGGTCTATCCCGCGCTGGTGCCGTTGACCCACCCGCTTGCCACCGTCAACGGCGCGTTCAACGCCGTGGTGGTCGAGGCCGCGGCCGCAGGACGGCTGATGTTCTACGGTCAGGGCGCCGGCGGTGCGCCCACCGCATCGGCGGTGACCGGCGACCTGGTGATGGCCGCCCGCAACCGGGTGCTGGGCAGCCGCGGGCCGAAGGAGTCCCGATACGCGCAATTACCAGTGGCGCCAATGGGTGTTCATCTTGACCCGTTACTACGTCAGCATCAACGTCGCCGACAGGCCGGGCGTATTGTCTGCCGTGGCAGCGGAATTCGCCAAACGTGAGGTGAGCATCGCCGAGGTACGTCAGGAAGGCGTCGTGGACGAAGGTGGCCGACGCGTCGGCGCGCGAGTCGTGGTGGTCACCCACACCGCCACCGACGCCGCGCTTTCGGAAACCGTTGACGCGCTGGCCAATTTGGACGTCGTGCAGAACGTGGCGAGCGTGCTGCGACTGGAAGGAACCGGCATATGAGCGCCCCTCGGACGGCCACCCATCAGCCGTGGCCGGGTGTGATCGCGGCCTACCGGGACCGGTTGCCGGTGGGCGACGATTGGAAGCCGGTGACCCTGCTCGAGGGTGGTACCCCGCTGATCGCGGCGACCCGACTGTCCGAAATGACCGGCTGCACGGTCCACCTCAAGGTCGAGGGCCTCAACCCCACCGGATCCTTCAAGGACCGCGGCATGACAATGGCGGTCACCGATGCGCTGGCCCGCGGGCAGCGGGTGGTGTTGTGTGCGTCGACGGGAAACACGTCGGCGTCGGCGGCGGCATACGCAGCCCGCGCCGGTATCACCTGCGCGGTACTGATACCGCAGGGCAAGATCGCGATGGGCAAGCTTGCGCAGGCGGTTATGCATGGCGCCAAGATCATTCAGATCGACGGCAATTTCGACGACTGCCTGGAACTGGCCCGCAAGATGGCCGCTGATTTCCCCACGATTTCCTTGGTCAACTCGGTCAACCCGGTTCGCATCGAAGGCCAGAAGACAGCGGCTTTCGAGATCGTCGACGCGCTGGGCACCGCACCAGATGTGCACGCTCTTCCGGTAGGCAACGCCGGGAACATCACCGCGTATTGGAAGGGGTACACCGAGTACCACCGCGAGGGCTTGATCGACAAGCTGCCCCGCATGCTGGGCACCCAGGCGGCCGGCGCCGCGCCGTTGGTGCTCGGCCATCCCGTGAGCCACCCGGAGACGATCGCCACCGCGATCCGCATCGGCTCCCCGGCGTCGTGGACGTCGGCCGTCGAGGCGCAGCAGCAGTCCAATGGGCGCTTCCTGGCCGCCACCGACGAGGAGATCCTGGCCGCCTATCACCTGGTCGCCCGGTCCGAAGGCGTCTTCGTCGAACCGGCATCCGCCGCCAGCATCGCGGGGCTGCTCAAGGCCCTCGACGACGGTTGGGTGCCTCGCGGTTCGACCGTGGTGTGCACGGTGACCGGCAACGGTCTCAAGGATCCCGACACGGCGTTGAAGGACATGCCCAGTGTGTCCCCGTTGCCCGTCGATCCGGTCCTGGTCGTCGAGCAGTTGGGCCTGGCTTAGTGGCGATCGCAAGCGCGGCGCAGCCGGGCGCGGCCGGTCGCCACCCTTCGCGCCACGAGCTGTTGCCGGCCGGGCTGGTGGCAACCGCCGTGGTGTCGGCGTCCAGCGCCAACCTGGGCCCAGGTTTCGACAGCATCGGTCTGGCGCTGCGTCTCTGCGACGAAATCATTGTGGAGACAATGGATTCCGGCTTGGTGGTAGTGGTCGAGGGCGAGGGCGCCGACACCGTCCCGTTGACCTCCGACCACTTGGTGGTGCGGGCCGTCAACCGTGGCCTGCAGGCCGCGGGGGTCAGCGCGGCGGGCCTGGTGGTGCGCTGCCGCAACGCGATTCCCCATTCGCGCGGTCTCGGCTCGTCGGCGGCTGCCGTGGTGGGCGGCCTCGCTGCTGTCAATGGGCTTGTCGCACAAACGGATTCGACGCCGTTGAGCGAGGCTGAGCTGATTCAGCTGTCCTCGGAGTTCGAGGGCCATCCGGACAACGCCGCGGCTGCCGTGCTGGGTGGGGCAGTGGTTTCGTGGACCGACCGCAGCGGTGGCCGGGATGACTATTCGGCGGTGCCGCTGCGCCTTCATCCCGATATCCACCTATTCACCGCGATTCCCGAGGAGCGCTCGTCCACCGCGGAAACCCGCGTGCTGCTACCCGTCCAGGTCACCCACGAGGACGCACGGTTCAATGTCAGCCGCGCCGCGTTGCTGGTGGTAGCGCTGACCGAACGGCCAGATCTGCTGATGGCGGCCACCGAAGACCTACTGCACCAGCCGCACCGTGCGCCAGCTATGCCGGCATCGGCGGAATATTTGCGGCTGTTGCGGTGTCATAACGTGTCAGCGACGCTTTCCGGGGCTGGACCTGCGGTGATTGCGCTGACCACAGAGGCGCGGTTGCCGTCGGAGGCAGTGGATTATGGGGCGGCAAACGGATTCACCATCACCGAGATGACCGCCGGCGACGGAGTACGCTGGTTTCCAGGGGTCACAGTTCGCGGTTGATCCACAGGCTTACCGGGGGGTTTGCTTGCTTCCGACAGTGATGCAGGTTATCCTCGGAGCCGTCCAGCAATCGCAGCATCTGCATCCGCAACTTCTGCCTTGCAGCTAGGACAACCCTCAATTCTTCTCGTTAACGAGGTTCGCCGACTTCGCCGCCCTTCTGGCGATCACCGTTGCAGAAGCGATGATTTGGGCGCACTCGGCAAATTGGCTGAATGCAACGAAACCCCCAGTTGACACGATCAGCGGGGGAAAGAAAGGAAATCCGTGACGGATACGGACCTCATCACGGCTGGCGAAAGCACTGACAGTGAAACGCCGTCGAATTCCGTGACCACAGACTCTTCACCAGCGAGAACCCATGGGTCGGACGGCTCCCTGTCCACCATGGTCCTGCCCGAACTGCGCGCCCTGGCTAATCAAGCCGGCGTGAAGGGGACGTCGGGCATGCGTAAGAACGAACTGATCACCGCGATCCGGGAAATCAGGGGACAGGCCGCCAACGGCGTATCCGCCAGCAGTGGCCCGGAGCCCGCGGCGAGCACCGAAACACCGGCTGCCCAAGGGGAACAAAGCGATTCGTCAACCGAGGCACCGCGCCGGGAACGACGTGGCGCGTCGCGGGACGCCGGATCGGCCACCCGAGAAGAACAGGATCGGGACGGCCAAGACGCCAAGGAGGGCGCAGGCCCCAAGGAGAACACCGGCCCCAACGCGGGCCCCAGGAGAACGCAGGCCGCCGACGAAGCCGAAAGCGGCCGAGAGGGCCGACAGGGCCACCAAGTCCGACGAGCGCGGCTCCGACGCGGGCGGCGACCAGAGTGGCGACCAGCAAGGCTCGGGCAACCAGCAGGGTCGCGGTGGCTCGAACCAGCAGGATGACGACGGCGACGGCCGTGGGGGCCGGCGTGGACGCCGATTCCGCGACCGCGATCGCAGGCGTCGCGGCGAACGGTCGGGCGAGACCGGCGGCGGCGGCGGCGAACCGAGCTGCGCGACGACGACGTCGTCCAGCCGGTGGCCGGCATTCTCGACGTCCTGGACAACTACGCATTCGTGCGCACCTCCGGCTACCTGGCCGGTCCGCACGACGTCTACGTCTCGATGAACATGGTGCGCAAGAACGGTCTGCGCCGCGGTGACGCGGTGACCGGCGCCGTTCGGGTGCCCAAGGAGGGCGAACAGCCCAACCAACGACAGAAGTTCAACCCGTTGGTGCGCCTGGACAGCGTCAACGGCGGGCCCGTCGAAGACGCCAGGAAGCGGCCCGATTTCACCAAATTGACGCCGCTGTACCCGAACCAGCGGCTGCGCTTGGAGACCACGCCCGACCGGCTGACCACCCGGGTCATCGACCTGATCATGCCGATCGGCAAGGGCCAGCGCGCGCTGATCGTGTCGCCGCCCAAAGCGGGCAAGACGACGATCATGCAGGACATCGCCAACGCGATCACCCGGAACAACCCCGAGTGCCACCTGATGGTCGTGCTCGTCGACGAGCGCCCTGAAGAGGTCACCGACATGCAACGCTCGGTGAAGGGCGAGGTCATCGCCTCGACCTTCGACCGGCCGCCGTCCGACCACACCCAAGCCGCGGAGCTCGCCATCGAGCGAGCCAAGCGGCTCGTCGAGCAGGGCAAGGACGTCGTGGTGCTGCTGGACTCGATCACCCGGCTGGGCCGCGCGTACAACAACGCGTCGCCGGCGTCGGGGCGCATCCTGTCCGGTGGTGTCGACTCCACCGCTTTGTACCCGCCCAAGCGTTTCCTGGGCGCTGCCCGCAACATCGAGGAAGGTGGATCGCTGACCATCATCGCCACCGCGATGGTCGAAACGGGATCCACCGGTGACACGGTCATCTTCGAGGAGTTCAAGGGCACCGGTAACGCCGAGCTCAAGCTGGACCGCAAGATCTCCGAACGCCGGGTCTTCCCCGCGGTCGACGTCAACCCGTCCGGCACCCGTAAAGACGAGCTGTTGCTCTCGCCCGACGAGTTCAGCGTCGTGCACAAACTGCGCCGTGTGCTGTCGGGTCTGGATTCCCACCAGGCCATCGACTTGCTGATGTCGCAGTTGCGCAAGACGAAGACCAACTACGAATTCCTGGTCCAGGTGTCCAAAACGACACCGGGGAATATGGATAACGACTAGCCCCTCTAAGCTCCCGGGTTGTGGCCGAGACGCTGCAGCAACAGCTTCGTGAACGGATAGACCAAAACACGCCGGCGGTGAAGTACGGCGAGCGGGTCTGGACCTGGCGGGAGCACCTGTCCGGTGCGGCCGCCACCGCCGCCGCGCTGATCGGGATCGCCGATCCGGATCGCCCGCTCCACGTCGGCACCTTGTTGGGCAACACCCCCGAAATGCTCACCGCGATGGCAGCGGCGGCACTCGGCGGATATGTGCTGTGCGGGATCAACAACACCCGGCGGGGCGATGCGTTGGCGCGCGACATCGCGCGCGCCGACTGTCAGATCCTGCTCACCGACCCCGCGCATCGCGACCTGCTCGACGGTCTTGACCTGCCCGGTGTGCAGGTGGTCGACGTGTCGAGCGAGTCCTGGGCGGCGCTGCTGGACAGCGCCGGACCGCTGACCCCGTATCGCGAGGTTGTTCCGACCGACACGTTCATGATGATCTTCACCTCGGGCACCAGCGGCGAGCCGAAGGCAGTGCAGATACCGCATCTGATGGTGCCTTTCGCCGGCCTCGCGCTGGTCGAGCGGTTCCACATCGACGCCTCCGACGTGTGTTACCTGTCGATGCCACTGTTTCACTCGAATGCGCTGATGGCCGGGTGGAGCGTGGCGGTGGCCGCCGGCGCGGCCATGGTTCCCGCGACGTTCTCGGCATCGCGGCTGCTTTCCGATCTGCGCCGCTACGGGGCCACGTACATGAACTACGTGGGTAAGCCGCTCGCATATGTGCTGGCCACGCCAGAGCAACCCGATGACCACGACAACCCGCTGCGCGTCGCGATGGGCAACGAGGGCAGCGAGCGCGACACCGCGGAATTCGGTCGGCGGTTCGGCTGCACGGTCTGGGATGGTTTCGGGTCCACTGAAGGCGCGATCTACATCGCTCCAGGAAGACGGCTGCCCGCCGGGGTCCCTGGGCCGGGGTCTGTTCGGTACCGGCATCTACAACCCGGACACGCTTACCGAGTGTCCGGACGCCATATTCAGCGCGGACGGCGCCCTGACCAACGCCGACGAGGCGATCGGAGAGATCGTCAACACCTCTGGCGCGGGCTTGTTCGCCGGCTATTACAACGACAAAGACGCCACCGATGCGCGGCTGCGGCACGGCATGTTCTGGTCGGGCGACCTCGGGTACAAGGACGCGGACGGGTGGATCTATTTCGCCGGCCGCAGCGGCGACTGGCTGCGCGTAGACGGCGAGAACATGACCACGGCCCCCATCGAACGGATCCTGGAGCGATTGACGCCGGTAAGCCAGGTCGCGGTGTACGCGGTGCCTGACGAAAAAGTGGGCGACCAGGTGATGGCCGCGATCGTGTTGGCCGACAATGCCGAATTGACGCCGCAGGAGTTCAGTCAGTTCCTGGCCGAACAGTCAGACCTGTCTCCCAAGGCATGGCCGCGCCATGTCTGGATCGCCGATCAGCTGCCGAGCACGGCGACCAACAAGGTCCTCAAGCGGCAGCTCACCGCGCTGGGCAGCACTCCCGAGGGCGGTCTGCTCTGGACGCGCAGCGGGCGCAGCAATACTTACACTCCGGCCTGACGCCTCCCGCACCTGCAAGGAATGTCCGTGCCCATCTCGTTGTTTTGGGCTTGTAGTGGTTGACCTGGCATAATCGACGGTCGACCACTCGGGGAACCGCCATCGGTTATCTAGGTACGGCTCAGGTTCTCTGCCGGGGCGGCCAAACGATCGAAGAGGACATGATGAAAGCTGACATTCACCCCGCCTACGAGGAGACGACAGTGCTCTGCGGGTGCGGGAACACCTTCCAGACGCGCAGCACCAAGCCGGGCGGTCGCATCGTGGTGGAGGTCTGCTCGCAGTGCCATCCCTTCTACACCGGCAAGCAGAAGATCCTCGACAGCGGCGGCCGGGTGGCCCGCTTCGAGAAGCGGTACGGCAAGCGCAAGGTCGGGGCTGACAAGACCGAAGCGGCTCCAGCCGACAAGTAGTTGCCTTTCCGACGCCCGAACTGTGCGAACGTGCACAGGCCGGGCGTCGGTTCGCGTTCGCGGTAGAACGGGCAAGGAGGTGAGTCGTGACGCAGCCGGTGCAGACCATTGATGTATTACTGGCCGAACATGCCGAGCTCGAGAGTGCGCTGTCCGATCCGGAATTGCACAGCAAACCGGACGAGGCGCGCAAGGTCGGACGCCGGTTCGCCCGGCTGGCCCCGATCGTCGCTACCCACCGCAAGCTGGTCACCGCGCAGGAGGACCTGGAGACGGCACGCGAGCTTTCCGCCGACGACGAGTCGTTCGCCGACGAGGTCATCGAGTTGGAGTCGCGGGTGGCCGAACTAGACACCCAACTCACCGACATGCTGGCACCGCGCGACCCACACGACGCCGACGACATCGTGCTCGAGGTCAAATCCGGTGAAGGCGGCGAAGAATCGGCGCTATTCGCCGCCGACTTGGCCAGGATGTACATCCGCTACGCGGAGCGACACGGCTGGACGGTGACCGTGCTGGACGAGACCACGTCGGACCTGGGCGGCTACAAGGACGCGACGCTGACGATTTCCAGCAAGGGCGACGCGGCCGACGGCGTGTGGGCCCGGATGAAATTCGAAGGTGGCGTACACCGGGTGCAACGCGTTCCCGTGACGGAATCCCAAGGCCGCGTACATACTTCGGCAGCTGGCGTGCTGGTCTATCCGGAGCCCGAAGAGGTCGGCGAGGTACAGATCGACGAGTCGGATCTGCGCATCGATGTCTACCGGTCGTCCGGAAAGGGCGGCCAAGGTGTTAACACCACCGACTCCGCGGTGCGAATCACCCACCTGCCCACCGGAATTGTCGTCACCTGCCAAAACGAACGTTCGCAGCTGCAGAACAAGGCCCGTGCGTTGCAGGTGCTGGCCGCGCGTCTGCAGGCGGTGGCCGAGGAACAGGCGCTGGCCGACGCGTCGGCGGATCGGGCCAGTCAGATCCGCACGGTGGACCGCAGCGAACGCATTCGCACCTACAACTTTCCGGAGAACCGGATCACCGACCACCGAATCGGCTTCAAGGCACACAATCTCGACCAGGTTCTCGACGGCGACCTCGACGCTCTTTTCGATGCTCTGGTCGCCGCCGAGCGGCAATCGAAGCTACAACAGGCATGACCCTTCTGCGGCGCGCAATCGACTCTGCCGCGGCGCAACTCGCCGAGGCCGGAATCGATTCCGCGCGTTACGATGCCGAGCAATTGGCGGCGCACCTGGCGGGCATCGATCGCGGCCGGCTGACCTTGCTCGAACCGCCTGACGACGAGTTCTTCGACCGTTACCGCGACATCGTCACAGCCCGGTCCCGCAGGGTGCCGTTGCAGCATCTCACTGGAACGGTGTCGTTCGGGCCCGCGGTATTGCAGGTGGGCCCGGGCGTGTTCATCCCGCGTCCGGAGACCGAGGCCATCTTGGAGTGGACCACCGCGCAGCGACTTCCGGCTCGGCCCCTCATCGTCGATGTGTGCACCGGATCCGGCGCGTTGGCGGTGGCGCTGGCCCAGCACCTGGCCAAACTCGGACTGGGGGCCCGGATTCTCGGTATCGACGACTCCGAAGCGGCCCTCGACTACGCACGGCGCAATGCCGCAGGCACCGATGTCGAACTCGTGTCGGCCGATATCACTGCACCAGGACTGCTTCGCGAACTGGACGGACAGGTCGACCTCGTCGTCGCCAACCCGCCTTATGTTCCTGACCGTGCCGATCTGGAAGCAGTTTTGGAACCTGAAGTGGCCCAACACGATCCGCGGCACGCGGTGTTCGGCGGCCCGGACGGGATGACGGCCATCGCCGCGGTTGTCGACCTCGCTGGCCGTTGGTTGCGGCCCGGTGGCCTGTTCGCTGTCGAGCACGACGACACCACGTCGGCCGAGACTGTCGAATTGATCAACAGCACAGGCCTTTTCGATGACATTGTGGCCCGGCAAGATCTTACCGGTCGACCCAGGTTCGTGACGGCGCGTAGGACGGAGAGCGGCGCCAGTGAGCTGAGATGTACAACTGCGCCGATCCTGTCGACCGGACTCGGGGTCTGGCATCGGCGGTCGCCACTCTGAAGGCGGGGCGCCTGGTTGTGATGCCGACGGACACCGTCTACGGCATCGGTGCCGACGCCTTCGACAGCGCGGCGGTGTCCGCGCTGCTCGCCGCGAAGGGGCGAGGGCGTGACATGCCGGTGGGCGTCCTGGTCGGCTCCTGGCACACCATCGAGGGCCTGGTCTACGCCATGCCCGACGGGGCCCGCGACCTGATTCGCGCGTTCTGGCCGGGCGCGCTGAGCCTGGTGGTGGTGCAGGCGCCGTCGTTGCAATGGGATCTCGGCGATGCCCGTGGCACCGTGATGCTGCGAATGCCGTTGCACCCGGTCGCCATTGAGCTGCTGCGCGAGGTGGGACCCATGGCGGTATCCAGCGCCAACGTCTCCGGCCAGCCGCCCGCGACCGACGCCGGCGAGGCGCGCCGCCAACTCGGGGATCTTGTCGAGGTCTATCTCGATGCCGGTCAGTCCGAACAGCAGGCCGCCTCGACGATCGTCGATCTGACTGGCGTCACCCCGCGCATCCTGCGACCCGGACCGGTGAGCACTGAGCGGATCGCGGAGGTGCTCGGGCTGGACCCCGCAAGCCTGATCGGGTAGCGCCGCGGCTCGGTCTCAGGTTGGTGCAGTACGGTCTCGAGGTGTCTAGCGACATGACCAGCCTTGCCGGTGGCGTGCTCGCGTGGTCGTATCGCGGTGCCGGTGTTCCGTTGCGTGAGCTTGCCCTGGTTGGGCTGACCGCGGCGATCATCACCTACTTCGCGACCGGGCCGGTGCGGGTGCTGGCCACCCGTTTGGGGGCGGTCGCCTATCCGCGCGAACGGGACGTGCATGTGACGCCGACCCCGCGGATGGGCGGACTGGCGATGTTTCTCGGCGTTATCTCCGCGGTCTTTCTGGCCTCCCAACTTCCGGCCCTGACCCGCGGGTTCGTCTATTCCAACGGCATGCCCGCGGTCTTGGTGGCCGGTGCGGTGATCATGGGCATCGGTCTGATCGACGACCGCTGGGGGCTGGACGCGCTGACGAAGTTCGCCGGTCAGATCACCGCGGCCAGCGTGCTGGTCACCATGGGTGTCGCCTGGAGCGTGATTTACATCCCGGTCGGTGGGGTGGGCACCATCGTTTTGGATCAGGCCTCGTCAATCCTGATAACGCTGGCCCTGACGGTGTCGATCGTGAACGCGATGAACTTCGTGGACGGTCTCGACGGCTTGGCGGCCGGTTTGGGTCTGATCACCGCGCTGGCGATCTGCATGTTCTCGGTGGGTCTGCTCCGCGACCACGGGGGCGACGTGCTGTTCTATCCGCCCGCCGTGATTTCGGTGGTGCTTGCCGGAGCTTGTCTGGGCTTTTTGCCGCACAACTTTCACCCGGCCAAGATCTTCATGGGCGATTCCGGCTCCATGCTGATCGGACTCATGCTCGCCGCCGCCTCGACGACGGCCGCGGGCCCCATTTCGCAGAACGCTTACGGCGCTCGCGATGTGTTTGCCCTGCTGTCACCCTTCCTGTTGGTGGTGGCGGTCATGTTCGTGCCGATGCTGGATCTGCTGCTGGCGATTGTGCGCCGTACCCGCGCGGGGCGTAGCGCCTTCAGTCCCGACAAGATGCACCTGCACCATCGGCTGTTGCAGATAGGTCACTCGCATCGCCGGGTGGTGCTACTGATCTATTTGTGGGTGGGCATCGTCGCGTTCGGCGCCGCGAGCACGATCTTCTTCAAGCCACGCGACACCGCGGCGGTGATGCTGGGCGCGATCGTGGTCGCCACCGTCGCGACGGTGATCCCCCTTCTGCGCCGCCGCGACGACGACTACGACCCGGAGTAAAGACGGGCCTGCAACAACCTACGACAGGCAGTAGTAGTGGCCTCTACCTTGTGGTACGGTGCTGCTAGAACCCCGAAATAAACCTCGCGGGTTGCCGGCCAGCCGGCCGGTCGGATGCATTTCCGCATTTTCGACGGAGCCGATTCACGACCGACACAGGGAGCTACCCCTTGGGTGTTTCCAGCGCGACGTCTGCGATACGCTCGGCGGGCCACGCTCCGTCTACCCGGGATTGAGGTGCTGCGGTGACAACACCAGCGCAAGACGCGCCGTTGGTGTTTCCCGCCGTTGCATTCCGTCCGGTTCGGCTTTTTGTCATCTGTCTTGTGCTCACCGCAGGGGCGATGCTCGCCGGTGGTTTGACCGGTCACCTGATGGTCGGGGTGTTCTTCGGCGTTGGGCTGCTCCTTGGTTTGCTCAACGCCCTCCTGGTCAAGCGTTCGGTTGAGTCGATCACCGCGAAAGAGCATCCGTTGAAGAGTTCGATGGCGCTCAACACCGCGTCGCGGCTGGCGGTCATCACCGTCGTCGCGCTGATCATCGCCTACATTTTCCGGCCAGCCGGATTGGGCGTCGTCTTCGGACTGGCGCTCTTCCAGGTGCTACTGGTGGCAACGACCGCACTGCCGGTCTGGAAGAAGCTACGTACGGGGGAGTCTTCGTCCACTTCTAGGTCTACTTCTGACGCTTCCTCCGGCGACCGCCCGGCGGCCTCGGAGGCCGGCGCACGCAAGGGATCCGAAGGGAGTACCAGCGATGACTGAGTCGTTCCTGGCCGCCCAAATCGAGGTGGGCGAGCACCACCAGGCCACGTGGCTCGGCATGACCGTCAACACCGACACGATCACGGCGACGGCGATCGCCGCGGTGATCGTCATCGCGCTCGCCTTCTTCCTGAAGTCCAAGGTCACCTCGACAGACGTGCCCGGCGGAGTGCAGTTGTTCTGGGAAGCGCTCACGATTCAGATGCGCAACCAGATCGAGGCCGCCATCGGCATGCGGATCGCTCCGTTCGTGCTGCCGCTGGCGGTCACCATCTTCGTGTTCATCCTGATCTCCAACTGGCTCTCGGTCCTTCCGCTGCAATACACCGACCAAAAGCGGGAAGCACCATCGAGCTACTCAGCTCGGCGGCGGCGGACATCAACTACGTGCTGGCGCTGGCGCTGTTCGTATTCGTCTGCTACCACGTGGCCGGGATCTGGCGCCGCGGCATCGTCGGACACCCGGTCGCGGTGCTCAAAGGTCACGTGGCGTTCCTGGCACCGATCAACCTCGTCGAAGAACTCGCAAAGCCAATCTCGTTGTCGCTCCGACTTTTCGGCAACATCTTCGCGGGCGGCATCCTGGTGGCGCTGATCGCGCTCTTCCCGCCGTACATCATGTGGCTGCCCAACGCGATCTGGAAATCGTTCGACATGTTCGTCGGCGCGATCCAGGCATTTATCTTCTCGATTCTGACCATCTTGTATTTCAGCCAGGCCATGGAGCTCGAGGAACACCATGACTGAAACCACCATGACTTGGCCCGACCCACGCACTGCTACTCAGGCCCTGGTAGACCGCTACCAGTTAGCCACCCGATAAAGGAGGACAAACTAATGGATCCCATGATCGCCCAAGGTGCACTTATCGGCGGTGGCCTGATCATGGCCGGCGGCGCGATCGGTGCCGGTATCGGCGACGGCATTGCGGGTAACGCGCTGGTTTCCGGCATCGCCCGGCAACCCGAGGCGCAGGGCCGCTTGTTCACGCCGTTCTTCATCACCGTCGGTTTGGTCGAGGCGGCCTACTTCATCAACCTGGCGTTCATGGCGTTGTTCGTCTTCGCGACGCCAGTCAAGTAACACGCTGCGATGGGTGACCCGAGCCCTCTTGTTCTGGCCGCAAACCAGGCAGCGGAGGAAGGCGGCAAGAACAGCAACTTCCTCGTCCCCAACGGCACGTTTTTCTTCGTGCTGGCGATCTTCTTGATCGTGCTCGCTGTGATCGGCACATTTGTGGTGCCGCCGATTCTGCGGGTGTTGCGGGAACGCGATGCCATGGTGGCCAAAACGCAGGCGGACAACAAGAAGTCGGCGGAGCAGTTCGCCGCGGCCCAGTCCGACTACGAAGAAGCCATGAAGGAAGCCCGCGTCCAGGCGTCGACCTTTCGTGACAATGCCCGGGCAGAGGGCCGAAAGGTCATCGAGTCGGCGCGTGCCGATGCTGAGCAGCAGGTGGCCTCGACGGTGCACACGGCCAACGACCAACTGAAGCGGGAGAGGGACTCCGTGGAACTGGATTTGCGCGCCAACGTTGCGAGCATGTCGGCAACCCTGGCCAGTCGAATTCTCGGTGTCGACGTCAGCAAAACAGCGTCGACGAAGTAACCACCAATGTCGACATTCATCGGACAGCTGATCGGGTTCGCGGCCATCGTGCTGCTGGTATGGCGTTATGTGGTGCCGCCGGTGCGCAGGCTGATGGCTGCGCGGCAAGACGATGTGCGCCAACAGTTGAAGGATTCGCTCGACGCCGCCAAGCGGCTCATTGAGTCCACGACGGCGCACAGCCAGGCTGTGGAGGCCGCCAAAGAAGAGGCAGAGCAGGTCGTCGCAGAGGCCAAGTCAGACGCGGAACGAATCACCGAACAGCTGCACGCCCAGGCAGGTGTCGAAGCGGAACGCATCAAGACACAGGCTGCCCAACAGATCGAGCTGCTGCGGGCCCAGCTCATCCGGCAGCTTCGCCTCGAGCTCGGGCATGAATCTGTGCGCCAGGCAGGGGAATTGGTGCAAAGTTACGTCGCCGACCCCGAGCAGCAGTCGGCCACCGTCGAGCGTTTCCTCGACGAGCTCGACGCCATGGCGCCGTCTGCGGCCGACGTCCAGTACCCCGTGTCGGCGAAGATGCGCTCGGCCAGCCGGCGGGCCCTTAGCGGCCTGGTGGATCGATTCCGCGAGATAGCAGCGGATCTCGACAATAACGGGCTGTCCACCCTCGCCGACGAACTGGCTTCGGTAGCAAGTCTGCTGAAGCACGAACTCGTGGTGACCCGTTATCTCACGTTGCCCGCTGAAGACGCCGCGCCCAGAGTCCAGCTGCTCGAGCGGCTGATATCAGGCAAGGTCGGAGACCCCGCGCTCGACGTGCTGCGGGCAGGGGTATCGGAGCGCTGGTCGGCCAACGCCGATCTGGCGGATGCCATCGAACACGTTGCGCGCCTGGCATTGCTGGAACGCGCCGAACGTGAGGGCAAGGAAGACGAGGTCGAAGAGCAGCTGTTCCGGTTCTCCCGCATCCTCGACGCCCAGCCGCGGCTAGGTATCCTGCTTGGCGAGTACGGGGTGCCGGCGGAAGGCCGTGTTCGCTTGCTGCGCAAGGTACTCGAGGGCGCGAGTGGCACCGTCGACCCGATCACGGTTGCGCTGCTGTCGCAGACCGTCGAGCTGTTGCGAGGCGAGCCGGCCGAGGAGGCGGCGCTGTTCTTGGCGGAGGTGGCGGTGGCTCGCCGCGGCGAAGTTGTCGCGCAAGTCAGCGCGGCGGCCGAGCTCAGCGACGCCCAGCGCACTCGCGTCACCGATGTGTTGAGTCGCATCTACGGTCATCCGGTAGCGGTGCAGATGAACATCGATGCCGGGTTGCTGGGTGGGCTGTTGATTGCGGTGGCCGACGAGGTGATCGACGGTTCGCTGTCGTCTCGTCTGGCCGCGGCGGAGGCTCAGCTGCCCGACTAATACCAACAACTCATCACCCCACGTGCAAGACGAACACAAGTAGGAAGACGAAAAGCCATGGCCGAGTTGACAATCTCCGCTGATGACATTCAGGGCGCGATCGAAGAGTACGTAAGTTCGTTCACCTCCGATACCTCGCGCGAAGAGGTCGGCACAGTGATTGACGCCGGAGACGGTATCGCGCACGTCGAGGGATTGCCGTCCGTCATGACCCAGGAGTTGCTCGAATTCCCGGGCGGAGTCCTCGGCGTCGCCCTCAACCTCGACGAGCACAGCATCGGCGCGGTCATCCTCGGTGACTTCGAGAAGATCGAAGAAGGCCAGCAGGTCAAGCGCACCGGCGAGGTGCTTTCGGTTCCTGTCGGCGACGCGTACCTGGGACGGGTGGTCAACCCGCTGGGCCAGCCGATCGATGGGCGCGGGGACGTCGAGACGGACACGCGGCGCGCGTTGGAACTGCAGGCACCGTCGGTGGTGCAGCGGCAAAGCGTCAGGGAGCCGTTGCAGACCGGCATCAAGGCCATCGACGCGATGACCCCGATCGGCCGCGGCCAGCGTCAGCTCATCATCGGCGACCGCAAGACCGGCAAGACCGCCGTCTGCGTCGACACCATCCTCAACCAGCGGCAGAACTGGGAGAGCGGCGACGAACGCAAGCAGGTGCGCTGTGTGTACGTGGCGATCGGGCAGAAGGGCACCACGATCGCTTCCGTCCGGCGCGCGCTGGATGAAGGTGGCGCGATGGACTACACCACCATCGTCGCGGCACCGGCGTCCGATTCTGCCGGCTTCAAATGGCTTGCGCCGTACACGGGTTCGGCGATCGCGCAGCACTGGATGTACGAAGGCAAGCACGTGCTGATCGTCTTCGACGACCTGACCAAGCAGGCCGAGGCCTACCGGGCGATCTCACTGCTGTTGCGCCGTCCGCCGGGTCGCGAAGCTTATCCCGGGGACGTGTTCTACCTGCACTCGCGACTGCTGGAGCGCTGCGGCAAGCTGTCCGACGAGCTCGGCGGTGGGTCGCTGACCGGTCTGCCGATCATCGAGACCAAGGCCAACGACATCTCGGCCTACATCCCGACCAACGTCATCTCGATCACCGACGGGCAGTGCTTCCTGGAAACCGACCTGTTCAACCAGGGCGTCCGCCCGGCCATCAACGTGGGTGTATCGGTGTCCCGGGTCGGCGGCGCGGCACAGATCAAGGCCATGAAAGAGGTGGCCGGCTCGCTGCGCCTGGACCTGTCGCAGTACCGCGAGCTGGAAGCCTTCGCCGCCTTTGCGTCTGACCTGGACGCCACTTCGAAGGCGCAGCTGGAGCGCGGTGAGCGGCTGGTCGAGTTGCTCAAGCAACCACAATTCCGGCCGATGCCCGTTGAGGAGCAAGTGGTTTCGATCTTCCTGGGCACAGCCGGTCACCTGGACTCGGTGCCGGTCGAGGACGTGAAGCGCTTCGAAGCCGAACTCCTGGACCACATGCGGGCTTCCGAAGAGAAGTTCCTCGAAGAGATTCGCTCGAGCCAGAAGCTCACCGAGGAAAACGAAGAGAAGCTGGTCGAGATCATCAATCACTTCAAGAAGGGCTTCGCCGCCACCGATGGTGGATCGGTGGTACCCGACGAAAAAGTCGAGGCCATGGACCCAGACGCGGAGGGCAAGGAATCAGTTCGGGTCAAGAAGGAAAAACCCAAGGACAAAAAGGAGTCCAAGGACGCCAAGAAGGACAAGAAGTAGTCACCGATGGCGGCGACACTTCGCGAACTACGCGGTCGGATCCGCTCGGCGGGGTCGATCAAGAAGATCACCAAGGCCCAAGAGCTGATCGCGACATCGCGCATCGGCAAGGCACAGGCCAGGCTGCAATCCGCCCGGCCCTACGCATTCCAGATCACCGCGATGCTCACCACGCTGTCCTCAGGAGCCGCTCTGGACCATCCGTTGCTCGTCGAGCGACCCGACCCCAAGCGGGCTGGTGTCCTGGTGGTGTCTTCCGACCGTGGCTTGTGCGGCGCGTACAACTCCAGCGTCTTCCGTCGCTCCGAGGAGCTGTTCTCCCTGCTGAGGGAGGAAGGTAAGCAGCCGATTCTGTACACGGTGGGCCGTAAAGCCCAGAACTACTACAAGTTCCGGAACTGGGACATCACCGAGGCTTGGACGGGCTTCTCGGAGCAGCCCAAGGTCGAGACCGCGGAAGAGATCGCTTCGACGCTGGTCGATGCGTTCATGAAGGGCGCCGGCGACGAGGACCTGCAGTCCGACGAGGAACAGGGCGTCGATGAACTGCACATCGTCTACACGGAGTTCAAGTCGATGATGGGCCAGACGGCCGTGGCCCACCGCATCGCCCCGATAGTGGTGGAATACGTCGAGGAAGATCAGGGTCTGCACACCTTGTATTCGTTCGAGCCCGATGCGACAACGCTTTTCGAAGCGCTGTTACCGAGATACCTGACCACCCGCGTTTACGCGGCCTTGCTCGAATCCGCGGCATCGGAGCTGGCGTCGCGGCAGCGGGCCATGAAGTCGGCCACCGACAACGCCGACGACCTCATCAAAGCCCTGACGCTGATGGCGAACCGGGAGCGGCAGGCCCAGATCACCCAGGAGATTAGCGAAATCGTCGGTGGCGCAAACGCGCTCGCCGACGCTGCTAAGTAGGCCCCACGAGGAAGCGAAGAAGAGTATGACTGCTACAGACGAAAAGACTGACACGTCAAAGAACTCCGACACCAATGGCCGGGTGGTTCGGATCACCGGGCCGGTGGTCGACGTCGAGTTCCCGCGCGGTTCCGTCCCGGAGCTGTTCAACGCGCTGCACGCCGAGATCACCTACGAGGCGATGGCGAAGACCCTGACGTTGGAGGTCGCACAGCACCTCGGCGACAGCCTGGTGCGCACCGATCTCGATGCAGCCCACCGACGGCCTGGTGCGCGGCGTCGAGGTCACCGACACCGGCAAGGCGATCTCCGTGCCGGTCGGCGAGGCCGTCAAGGGCCACGTCTTCAACGCGCTGGGCTACTGCCTGGACAAGCCCGGCTACGGGGAAGACTTCGAGCACTGGTCGATTCACCGCAAGCCGCCGGCGTTCGAGGACCTCGAGCCCCGCACCGAGATGCTCGAGACCGGCCTCAAGGTCGTCGACCTGCTGACTCCGTACGTGCGTGGCGGCAAGATCGCACTGTTCGGTGGTGCCGGGGTGGGCAAGACGGTGCTGATCCAGGAGATGATCAACCGTATCGCCCGAAACTTCGGTGGCACTTCGGTTTTCGCCGGTGTGGGAGAGCGTACCCGTGAGGGCAACGACCTGTGGGTCGAGCTCAAGGAAGCCGACGTGCTCAAGGACACCGCGCTGGTATTCGGTCAGATGGATGAGCCGCCCGGCACCCGTATGCGGGTGGCGCTGTCCGCGCTGACGATGGCGGAGTGGTTCCGCGACGAAGCGGGCCAGGACGTGCTGCTGTTCATCGACAACATCTTCCGGTTCACCCAGGCGGGTTCGGAGGTGTCGACACTGCTCGGCCGGATGCCGTCGGCGGTGGGCTATCAGCCCACGCTGGCCGACGAGATGGGCGAGCTGCAGGAGCGCATCACCTCCACCCGGGGACGGTCGATCACGTCGATGCAAGCCGTCTATGTGCCGGCCGACGACTACACCGACCCGGCCCCGGCGACGACGTTCGCCCACCTGGACGCCACCACCGAGCTGTCCCGGTCGGTGTTCTCCAAGGGCATCTTCCCCGCCGTGGACCCGCTGGCATCGAGCTCGACCATCCTGGACCCCAGTGTCGTGGGCGACGACCACTACCGCGTGGCGCAGGAAGTCATTCGAATCTTGCAGCGGTACAAGGACCTTCAGGACATCATCGCGATCCTCGGTATCGACGAACTGTCCGAGGAGGACAAGCAGTTGGTCAACCGCGCCCGGCGCATCGAGCGGTTCCTGTCGCAGAACATGATGGCGGCCGAGCAGTTCACCGGGCAGCCGGGCTCGACGGTGCCCGTGAAGGAGACCATCGAGGCGTTCGACAAGCTGTCCAAGGGCGAGTTCGACCACGTGCCCGAGCAGGCCTTCTTCCTGATCGGTGGCCTCGACGACTTGGCCAAGAAGGCCGAGACCTTCGACGTCAAGCTGTAGAACTGCGGCAGGGCCAAAAGGGTAGCGAAAGGTGGTGTGGCATGGCTGAATTGAACGTCGAGATCGTCGCCGTCGACCGCAAGATCTGGTCGGGGGAGGGAACGTTCGTTTTCACCCGCACCACCGCAGGCGAGATCGGCATCCTGCCACGCCATATTCCGTTGGTAGCGCAACTTGTCGATGACGCCATGGTGCGCGTCGAGCGGGAAGGTGAAGACGATCTGCGGATCGCCGTGGATGGTGGCTTCATGTCGGTGACCGAGGAGGGCGTCATCATCTTGGCCGAGTCGGCCGAGTTCGAGTCGGACATCGACGAACACGCCGCCAAAGAGGACTCCGAGTCCGACGATCCGAAGGTTGCCGCGCGCGGCCGCGCGAGATTGCGCGCCGTCGGCGCGCTCGACTAACGGCTGATGAGCGCGCCCATGTACGCCATGGCCGCGCTCGTCGTCCTGTTGGGCGTCGCCGTCCTCGCCCTGAGTTATCGGCTGTGGAAACTGCGCCAGGGCGGAACAGCGGGCATCATGCGAGATATCCCCGCAGTCGGCGGTCATGGCTGGCGTCACGGCGTGATCCGTTACCGCGGCGGCGAAGCCGCGTTCTACCGGCTGTCCAGCCTTCGGCTATGGCCGGATCGCCGGCTCAGCAGGCGCGGCCTCGAGATCGTCGCCCGGCGTGCGCCGCGCGGCGACGAATTCGACATCATGACCAACGAAATCGTCGTACTGGAACTGCGCGACACCAACCAAGACCGCCGGCACGGATACGAGATCGCACTGGATCAGGGTGCGTTGACCGCGTTCCTGTCCTGGTTGGAGTCCCGCCCTTCGCCTCGCTCCCGTCGCCGCAGCGTATGACGCTCTGCGTCTGAAAACGTCGGCGCCCGAACGGCTACCAGGGCTCGACGGTCTGGCACCCGAACTCTTCCGGGCTGACGTCGCGCAGGGTTTCGCTGAACTGCCAGCGATGGCCCCCGAGGTCCTCCAACGTGCATTCGCGCTCGCCGTACTCGTGGTCAACGAGAGGTTCCACCACCGTGGCTCCGAAGGACCGGGCGCGTTCGAACTGCGCGTCGACGTCTTCGACGCGCACTTTGATGACGTGTGTCACCGCGTTGGCCGCTGGTGGCTGCTGGGTGCCGCTGACGTCGGCGACGATCATCGCCCCGTCGGCGCCGATGCTCATCTGCGCGCGGTGACTTTCGCCGACTCGAACCCGCTCGGCAAAACCGAAAGCCGAAGTGAGCCAGTCGACGGCCGCACGCACATCGGGGTACACCAGCACGGGGATAACTGTCGCTGGAGGAATCGACCGATTGTGTTTCATTGCAACACTTGCGCTTTCGGTCAACCCGCAGTGGTGGCGCCGCCACCCGGCTGCCACAGCACATCGCCGCCGGGATTGGCGACCCGCGACAAAATGAACAGCAGATCCGACAGCCTGTTCAGATACTTCGCCGGCAGCACGCTGACGCCCTCCGGGTGCGCTTCGACGGCGGCCCAAGCCGAGCGTTCAGCCCGGCGTACCACAGTGCGGGCGACGTGCAGCAGCGCGGACAAGGGCGAACCACCGGGTAGCACAAAGGAATTCAGCGCCGGCAACGGCTCGTTGTATTTGTCGCACCATCCCTCGAGGCGATCGATATAGGCCTGGGGGACTCGCAGCGGAGGATGCTGCAGGATTCTCCACCACTGGAGTCGACAGATCCGCGCCGGCGTCGAACAAGTCGTTTTGGATCTGTCGCAGCACGCCCGCAAGGTTGCTGTCGGGTTGACCCAGCGCGATGGCGACTCCGATCGCGGAGTTGGCCTCGTCGCAGTCCGCATACGCCGTCAGACGGGCGTCGTTCTTCGAGACCCGCGAGAAATCGCTCAATCCGGTGGTTCCGTCGTCGCCGGTGCGCGTATAGATGCGGGTCAGGTGCACTGCCATGAGAAAACCGTACTCGGCTGACTGGCCGGTTGACTGACAAGCCGAAACCGCTTCACTAGACTCACGCGGGTGGCTGAGCGTTTCGTGGTGACCGGCGGTAGCCGGTTGTCCGGCGAAGTCGCTGTTGGAGGAGCCAAAAACAGCGTACTCAAGCTGATGGCGGCGACATTGCTGGCCGAAGGCACCAGCACGATCACCAACTGTCCCGACATCCTCGACGTGCCGCTGATGGCGGAGGTGCTGCGTGGCCTGGGTGCCACCGTCGAACTCGACGGCGACGTCGCCCGCATCACCTCGCCCGACGAGCCGAAATACGACGCCGACTTCGCCGCGGTGCGGCAGTTCCGCGCCTCGGTGTGTGTGCTGGGTCCGCTGGTCGGCCGCTGCAAGCGGGCGCGGGTCGCACTGCCGGGCGGCGATGCGATCGGCTCACGCCCGCTGGATATGCACCAGGCGGGCCTGCGGCAGCTGGGTGCGCACTGCAGTATCGAACACGGGTGCGTGGTGGCGCACGCAGATACGTTGCGCGGCGCAGAGATTCAGCTGGAATTCCCGTCGGTGGGGGCTACCGAGAACATCCTGATGGCCGCCGTCTTGGCCGAGGGTGTCACCACGATCCACAACGCGGCGCGCGAACCCGATGTCGTCGACCTGTGCACGATGCTCAACCAGATGGGCGCCAAGGTCGAAGGTGCGGGCTCGCCGACCATGACCATCACCGGCGTGCCGCAGATGTATCCGACCGAGCACCGCGTCATCGGCGACCGCATCGTCGGCGCGACCTGGGGGATCGCCGCCGCCATCACCCGTGGAGATATAACGGTGACCGGCGTCGACCCGGCCCACCTGCAGGTTGTCCTGCACAAGCTGCACGACGCGGGGGCCACCGTCACCCAGACGGACAACAGTTTCCGGGTGGCTCAGTATGAGCGCCCGAAGGCCGTCAACGTCGCTACGCTGCCGTTTCCCGGGTTTCCGACCGATCTGCAGCCGATGGCGATCGCGTTGGCGTCGATCGCCGATGGCACGTCGATGATCACTGAGAACGTGTTCGAGGCCCGGTTCCGGTTCGTCGAAGAGATGATCCGCCTCGGCGCCGACGCCCGCACCGATGGGCACCATGCCGTGGTGCGCGGACTGCCGCAATTGTCGAGCGCTCCGGTGTGGTGTTCCGACATCCGGGCCGGCGCCGGGTTGGTGTTGGCAGGGCTGGTCGCCGACGGCGATACCGAGGTCCACGACGTCTTCCACATCGATCGGGGCTACCCGTTGTTCGTGGAGAACCTGGCGTTTTTGGGAGCGGAGATCGAGAGGGTATGCTCCTAAGTACCGCCTGGCAGGCGCGGTCAGCCGCGGACTTAGGGATGACCGAAAACCGGGGCTTGACTCCCCTGCCGGATTTATATTAAGCTGGTAGGGTTGCCCCGAAGCGGGTAAAAAAAGCAAGTGTGTTGTTTGAGAACTCAATAGTGTGTTTGGTGAATTTTATTTTTGTTGTTGTTTTTTTGACTACACCTAGCACTCCCCGTGTGTCGGTGTAGTCGCATTTTCAGATGCCAGTTTTTGGTGTCTTTTTGTTAGATCAGATTTTCTCTGATTGTGAATTCACCTCGTTATCGAGGGGTTTTTGTTTGGAGAGTTTGATTCTGGCTCAGGACGAACGCTGGCGGCGTGCTTAACACATGCAAGTCGAACGGAAAGGCCTCTTCGGAGGTACTCGAGTGGCGAACGGGTGAGTAACACGTGGGTAATCTGCCCTGCACTTCGGGATAAGCTTGGGAAACTGGGTCTAATACCGGATATGACCTCGGGACGCATGTCCCCTGGTGGAAAGCTTTTGCGGTGTGGGATGGGCCCGCGGCCTATCAGCTTGTTGGTGGGGTGATGGCCTACCAAGGCGACGACGGGTAGCCGGCCTGAGAGGGTGTCCGGCCACACTGGGACTGAGATACGGCCCAGACTCCTACGGGAGGCAGCAGTGGGGAATATTGCACAATGGGCGCAAGCCTGATGCAGCGACGCCGCGTGGGGGATGACGGCCTTCGGGTTGTAAACCTCTTTCAGCAGGGACGAAGCGCAAGTGACGGTACCTGCAGAAGAAGCACCGGCCAACTACGTGCCAGCAGCCGCGGTAATACGTAGGGTGCGAGCGTTGTCCGGAATTACTGGGCGTAAAGAGCTCGTAGGTGGTTTGTCGCGTTGTTCGTGAAAACCGAGGGCTTAACTCTCGGCGTGCGGGCGATACGGGCAGACTGGAGTACTGCAGGGGAGACTGGAATTCCTGGTGTAGCGGTGGAATGCGCAGATATCAGGAGGAACACCGGTGGCGAAGGCGGGTCTCTGGGCAGTAACTGACGCTGAGGAGCGAAAGCGTGGGGAGCGAACAGGATTAGATACCCTGGTAGTCCACGCCGTAAACGGTGGGTACTAGGTGTGGGTTTCCTTCCTTGGGATCCGTGCCGTAGCTAACGCATTAAGTACCCCGCCTGGGGAGTACGGCCGCAAGGCTAAAACTCAAAGAAATTGACGGGGGCCCGCACAAGCGGCGGAGCATGTGGATTAATTCGATGCAACGCGAAGAACCTTACCTGGGTTTGACATGCACAGGACGACGGCAGAGATGTCGTTTCCCTTGTGGCCTGTGTGCAGGTGGTGCATGGCTGTCGTCAGCTCGTGTCGTGAGATGTTGGGTTAAGTCCCGCAACGAGCGCAACCCTTGTCTCATGTTGCCAGCGCGTAATGGCGGGGACTCGTGAGAGACTGCCGGGGTCAACTCGGAGGAAGGTGGGGATGACGTCAAGTCATCATGCCCCTTATGTCCAGGGCTTCACACATGCTACAATGGCCGGTACAAAGGGCTGCGATGCCGCGAGGCTTAGCGAATCCTTTTAAAGCCGGTCTCAGTTCGGATCGGGGTCTGCAACTCGACCCCGTGAAGTCGGAGTCGCTAGTAATCGCAGATCAGCAACGCTGCGGTGAATACGTTCCCGGGCCTTGTACACACCGCCCGTCACGTCATGAAAGTCGGTAACACCCGAAGCCAGTGGCCTAACCCTTTGGGAGGGAGCTGTCGAAGGTGGGATCGGCGATTGGGACGAAGTCGTAACAAGGTAGCCGTACCGGAAGGTGCGGCTGGATCACCTCCTTTCTAAGGAGCACCACGAAAAACACTCCAATTGGTGGAGTGTGAGCCGTGAGGGGTTCTCGTCTGTAGTGGGCGAGGGCCTGGTGCACGACAACATCAAGAAATAAGCCAGACACACTATTGGGTCCTGAGGCAACACCCAGCTTGTACAGGGAGTTGTCCCCCCATCTTGGTGGTGGGGTGTGGTGTTTGAGAATTGGATAGTGGTTGCGAGCATCAATTGGATGCGTTGCCCTTTGGGTAGCGTGTTCTTTTGTGCAATTTTAAAAAACTTTGGTTTTTGTAGTGTTTTGTAAGTGATAAAGGGCGCATGGTGGATGCCTTGGCATCGAGAGCCGATGAAGGACGTGGGAGGCTGCGATATGCCTCGGGGAGCTGCCAACCGAGCGTGGATCCGAGGATGTCCGAATGGGGAAACCCAACACGAGTCATGTCGTGTTACCCGTATCTGAATATATAGGGTACGGGAGGGAACGCGGGGAAGTGAAACATCTCAGTACCCGTAGGAGAAGAAAACAATTGTGATTCCGCAAGTAGTGGCGAGCGAACGCGGAGGATGGCTAAACCGCATGCATGGATAACCGGGTAGGGGTTGTGTGTGCGGGGTTGTGGGAGTGATACGTCTCAGCTCTACCTGGTTGAGAGGCAGTCAGAAAGTGTCGTGGTTAGCGGAAGTGGCCTGGGATGGTCTGCCGCAGACGGTGAGAGCCCGGTACGCGAAAATCCGGCACCTGCCTAGTATCAATTTCCCGAGTAGCAGCGGGCCCGTGAAATCTGCTGTGAATCTGCCGGGACCACCCGGTAAGCCTAAATACTTCTCGATGACCGATAGCGGATTAGTACCGTGAGGGAATGGTGAAAAGTACCCCGGGAGGGGAGTGAAAGAGTACCTGAAACCGTGCGCCTACAAGCCGTCAGAGCCTCCTCGTGGGGTGATGGCGTGCCTTTTGAAGAATGAGCCTGCGAGTCAGGGACATGTCGCGAGGTTAACCCGTGTGGGGTAGCCGCAGCGAAAGCGAGTCTGAATAGGGCGTATCCCCGTAAGGGGTGTAGTGGCATGTTCTGGACCCGAAGCGGAGTGATCTACCCATGGCCAGGGTGAAGCGCGGGTAAGACCGCGTGGAGGCCCGAACCCACTTAGGTTGAAGACTGAGGGGATGAGCTGTGGGTAGGGGTGAAAGGCCAATCAAACTCCGTGATAGCTGGTTCTCCCCGAAATGCATTTAGGTGCAGCGTTGCGTGGTTCACCGCGGAGGTAGAGCTACTGGATGGCCGATGGGCCCTACTAGGTTACTGACGTCAGCCAAACTCCAAATGCCGTGGTGTATAGCGTGGCAGTGAGACGGCGGGGGATAAGCTCCGTGCGTCGAAAGGGAAACAGCCCAGATCGCCGGCTAAGGCCCCTAAGCGTGTGCTAAGTGGGAAAGGATGTGCAGTCGCAAAGACAACCAGGAGGTTGGCTTAGAAGCAGCCACCCTTGAAAGAGTGCGTAATAGCTCACTGGTCAAGTGATTGTGCGCCGATAATGTAGCGGGGCTCAAGCACACCGCCGAAGCCGCGGCATATCCACCGTACGGTGGGTATGGGTAGGGGAGCGTCCCTCATTCAGCGAAGCCATTGGGTAACCGGTGGTGGAGGGTGGGGGAGTGAGAATGCAGGCATGAGTAGCGATAAGGCAAGTGAGAACCTTGCCCGCCGAAAGACCAAGGGTTCCTGGGCCAGGCCAGTCCGCCCAGGGTGAGTCGGGACCTAAGGCGAGGCCGACAGGCGTAGTCGATGGACAACGGGTTGATATTCCCGTACCCGCATGTGGGCGCCCGTGATGAATCAATTGTGCTAACCACCCAAATGGTCGCTGATCAATCCCTTCGGGGTGCGACGGTGATCGGCTGCGTGGGACCCCGGTTGGTAGTAGTCAAGCGAAGGGGTGACGCAGGAAGGCAGCCGTACCAGTCAGTGGTAATACTGGGGCAAGCCCGTAGGGAGAGCGATAGGCAAATCCGTCGCTCATTAATCCTGAGAGGTGATGCATAGCCGATTGAGGCGAATTCGGTGATCCTCAGCTGCCAAGAAAAGCCTCTAGCGAGCACACATACGGCCCGTACCCCAAACCGACACAGGTGGTCAGGTAGAGAATACCAAGGCGTACGAGATAACTATGGTTAAGGAACTCGGCAAAATACCCCCGTAACTTCGGGAGAAGGGGGACCGGCATACCGTGAACAGCCTTGCGCTGGGAGCGGGAACCGGTCGCAGAGACCAGTGGGTAGCGACTGTTTACTAAAAACACAGGTCCGTGCGAAGTCGCAAGACGATGTATACGGACTGACGCCTGCCCGGTGCTGGAAGGTTAAGAGGACCCGTTAACTCGTAAGGGTGAAGCGGAGAATTTAAGCCCCAGTAAACGGCGGTGGTAACTATAACCATCCTAAGGTAGCGAAATTCCTTGTCGGGTAAGTTCCGACCTGCACGAATGGCGTAACGACTTCCCAACTGTCTCAACCATAGACTCGGCGAAATTGCACTACGAGTAAAGATGCTCGTTACGCGCGGCAGGACGAAAAGACCCCGGGACCTTCACTACAACTTGGTATTGGTGTTCGGTACGGTTTGTGTAGGATAGGTGGGAGACTTTGAAGCTTTGACGCTAGTTGAAGTGGAGTCGTTGTTGAAATACCACTCTGATCGTATTGGACACCTAACGTCGAACCCTTATCGGGTTCACGGACAGTGCCTGGCGGGTAGTTTAACTGGGGCGGTTGCCTCCTAAAATGTAACGGAGGCGCCCAAAGGTTCCCTCAACCTGGACGGCAATCAGGTGTTGAGTGTAAATGCACAAGGGAGCTTGACTGCGAGACCTACAAGTCAAGCAGGGACGAAAGTCGGGATTAGTGATCCGGCACCTCTGAGTGGAAGGGGTGTCGCTCAACGGATAAAAGGTACCCCGGGGATAACAGGCTGATCTTCCCCAAGAGTCCATATCGACGGGATGGTTTGGCACCTCGATGTCGGCTCGTCGCATCCTGGGGCTGGAGCAGGTCCCAAGGGTTGGGCTGTTCGCCCATTAAAGCGGCACGCGAGCTGGGTTTAGAACGTCGTGAGACAGTTCGGTCTCTATCCGCCGCGCGCGTCAGAAACTTGAGGAAACCTGTCCCTAGTACGAGAGGACCGGGACGGACGAACCTCTGGTATACCAGTTGTCCCACCAGGGGCACCGCTGGATAGCCACGTTCGGACAGGATAACCGCTGAAAGCATCTAAGCGGGAAACCTTCTCCAAGACCAGGTTTCTCACCCTTTTAGAGGGATAAGGCCCCCCGCAGACCACGGGATCGATAGGTCAGACCTGGAAGCTCAGTAATGGGTGCAGGGAACTGGCACTAACCGGCCGAAAACTTACATACACACACAATCGCAACCACGATTCCAATGTCGACGGATTTGTTTTACAAATCTGTCGTCGGCACCACACCCTGCCACCAGTACAAATTTAAATAGAGTTACGGCGGCCACAGCGACAGGGAAACGCCCGGT
>CAVTLW010000036.1:0-179319 GCA_963735655.1 uncultured Actinomycetota bacterium | reverse complement strand
AACCCAGCGCGCGCACCCGCTTCGTCCTGACCGGCCTGCCGGGGCCGCCGCCGCCACGCACCGGAGCCGATCGAACCTCGGTCGTGCTGCGGATCGACAACACTCCTGGGGCGCTACTGGCCGCGCTGGCCGAATTCGGCATCCGTGGCATCGACCTCACCCGGATCGAATCTCGGCCGACCCGCACCGAACTGGGCACTTACCTGTTCTTCATCGACTGCGTCGGCCACATCGACGACGGCGCCGTCGCCGAGGCACTCAAGGCGCTGCATCGTCGCTGCGCCGATGTGCGATACCTCGGCTCCTGGCCGACCGGCCAGGCTGCCGGTGCAGAGCCGCCTCCGGTGGACGAGGCATCGAACTGGCTGGCTCGGGTGCGGGCCGGCAAACCTGAGCCGGGGGGAGCCGGACGATGAGTGGTCGGCTGGTGCTGGTGCGGCACGGTCAGTCCGTTGGCAACGTCGAGCGCAGGTTGGACACCCGACCGCCGGGGGCGGCCCTGACGCCCCTGGGCCGGGACCAGGCCAGGGCATTTGCGCTGGCTTCCGAGCGCCCGGCAATGCTGGCGCATTCGGTGGCCACCAGGGCATTGGAGACGGCCGACGTGATCGGCGCCGCGCTCGGTTTACCGACGCATGAGTTCGTCGGCATTCACGAGGTGCAGGTCGGCGAGCTGGAAAACCGCAACGACGACGAAGCGGTCGCGGTGTTCAATGCCATCTACGAGCGCTGGCACCACGGCGAGCTGGAAGTGCCGCTCCCCGGCGGCGAGACCGGCAACGACGTGCTCGACCGCTACTTACCGGTGCTCACCGACCTGCGGATGCGCTTCCTCGACGACGACGACTGGACCGGCGACATCATCGTCGTCAGCCATGGTGCGGCGATCCGGTTGGCCTCCGCGGTGCTGGCCGGCGTGGGGGGCAGCTTCGTGCTGGACAAGCACCTGGATAACACCGAGTCGGTGGTGTTGACCCCGGTCACCGACGGACGCTGGAGTTGCGTGCGCTGGGGAACCCACACACCGCCGTTCTACCCCGAGCCGGAAGCCGGCCCGGTCATCGATGCGGTGCGATCAAGCACCGATCCGATGGGCTGATCTGACCACAGCCGATTCGGCGCATGCGCAGCCGACGGCGTCGCAGTCGACGACGAAAGAATGCGGCAACAACTCGGGGCCGTCGCAGTCCGGTTCGGTGCAGTCGGGCCGGCTCAAGGCGTGACGAATGACGGTGCCGTGGCAGTGTTCTAGGCCGGCTCGGCAGTCGCGGCAGGCTGCGCTCATATGCCGTTCATAGCACCCGGGCCGAACAAATCCGGGCTGCCGCGCCGCCAGGCTACGCCCAGCCCAGTTCGTCCAAGCGATCGTCGTCGATCCCGAAGTGGTGGGCGATTTCATGGATCACCGTGATGGCCACCTGCTCGACGAGCTCCTCGTCGGATTCGCAGACGTCCAGCAGCGCGTCGCGGTAGATCGTGATGGTGTCCGGCAGCGCTCCGGAGTAATCGGAGTCGCGTTCGGTCAGCGCCACCCCCTCGTACAGTCCGAGCAGCTCGTCGTCCTCTTCGTGGCGGTCGGAGACCAGCACCACGACGTTGTCCATGGCGGCCGCCAGCTCGGGTGGGATCAGGTCGAGCGCGTCGGAGACCAGCTCATCGAACCGCCGCGGGTCCATCCGCACGGCCACCGGCTAACCCGCGGGTGCCGGCTCGCCGGGTGGGGGGGCTTCCTGCGGCGGCGCTCCGCCTTCCACAGGCGGCTGGTACTGCCCGGGTGGCTGGGTGGCCGTGGACGGCGCCTGGCTGGCCGGCGACGAGGGTGCCCGGGACGGCGTCACCACCGGCTGCTGCGGCTGTGGCTGCTGGGGAAGATGCTGATTGCCCGGTGGCATGGTCGGCGCGGGCTCGGCCGGTGCGGGTACCTGCGTCGGCACCTGAACGGGTATCGACGGCAGGGTGAGCCGCTCCTCGGGAATGTCGGGCGGCGGCACCGGCGGCTGGCCGTTGATCAGCAGCTGCCCCTTGGCGCTGTTGAGCAAGGTGGCCCAGCCGCCATTGCCCAGCGTCGCGCCGATGCTGCAGGCGACCTCGCGGCCACCCGCCGACCAACTGGGCGCCGACAGCGTGCTGTAGATCAGCGTCAGGGTGGTGGTGCGCAATTTCACGGGCGCCAGGTAGGCGTCCGTCATCTTGGTGCAGGCGTCCTTGATGTAGGAGTCCTGGTCGGGTTCGGCCGGCAGGGCGTTGGGGAACTTCTCGCCCAGGTTGACCGTGCCGGTGACCTCCATCGCGTGCGGCGCGGCACAGTCGACCGGAGCATCGATCGGTTGGTTGCTCGTCAGGTCAATGCCCAGGCAGGTGCCGGTCGGCCAGACCTTGGACTGGTCGACGTCGGCGACCTTGCCCTTGAAGACGGCCTGTTGATTGTTCGGGCCGGGCAACTGCAGGCCGCACAGCATGCGCCGCTCGCCGCCCTGGCGCCATGCGCGGTCACCTGACCACAGCATGCTGATGCTGTATTTGCTGTTGGGATCGAACTTGGGTCCCAGGTAGCGGTGCACGGCGGCCTCGCATTGCTCCTGGCTGATCTGCTGGATCCGGGCGGGTGACGGCGGCGCGGCGTTGGGCCCGTACTCCGAGCCGGGGAAGGTCCGCATATCGATCGACTCGGCGACTTCGAACCGGTGGTCCGCCGCGCAGCTGACGACGGTCGCGGACTCCGGCGTGCCTTCCGGCCACATCAGGCAGTCGCCGCTGCCGGCGCGGGTGAACGCGGGGCTGTTCTTGCTGCCGGTGCTCGGGATCGGGTTGCTGCCGATATAGCCGGCCAGCCGCCCCGGGCCGGTGCCGACCGCGGGAATCGCGATGACCAGCCCGGCGATCAGCAGACCGCCGAGCGCGAAGAGCAGCAGCCCTCGTCGAGTCGAGGACGCCTGCAAGGCAAGCGGCAACCGCGAGCCGGCATGCTCGTCGGCGGGCGCGGGCCCGGCGGGTTCAGTGGGCTCGGCGGGCACGGCCGACTGGCCCGGCTCGCCCGGCTCGGCGGGAAGTTCCTGCTCTGGCGCGTCCAACATCGGCTCCATTCTGACAGGGCCGAAACGCCCAGGGTGACAAATGTTGCAGATGTGAGACCCGGACGGGTGGCCCTGCCCCCTGATCGCCGCGCAAAAAGTAGTCTTGCGCCCGTGATCGACCTGAAGCAGCTCCGGGAAGAACCTGACGTCGTACGCCGTTCGCAACTCAACCGTGGCGAGGATCCGGCGCTGGTGGACGCCTTGCTGAGCGCCGACGCCGCCCGCCGGGCCGCGATTTCGTCTGCCGACACGCTGCGTGCCGAGCAGAAGGCCGCCAGCAAGAGCGTGGGTGCCGCCTCCCCCGAAGAACGCCCGGCACTGCTGGCCCGCGCCAAGGAGCTCGCCGAGCAGGTCAAAGCCGCCGAAGCGGCCCAGACCGAAGCCGGGACCGCGTTCACCGCGGCGCACATGGCGATCTCGAACGTCATCCTGGACGGGGTGCCTGCCGGCGGCGAGGACGACTACGCGGTGCTCGACGTCGTCGGCGAACCCGCCGCGCTGGCGGACCCCAAGGACCACTTGGAGCTCGGCGAATCGCTCGGTCTCATCGACATGCAGCGCGGCGCCAAGGTGTCCGGCTCGCGGTTCTACTTCCTGACCGGTCGCGGCGCGCTGCTCCAACTGGGCCTGCTGCAGCTGGCGCTGCGGCTTGCCGTGGAGAACGGCTTCATCCCGATGATCCCGCCGGTGCTGGTGCGCCCCGAGGTGATGGCCGGCACCGGATTTCTGGGCGCCCACGCCGATGAGGTGTACCGGTTGGAGGGCGATGACCTGTATCTGGTGGGCACCTCCGAGGTGCCGCTGGCCGGCTATCACTCCGACGAGATCCTCGACCTGTCCGGTGGGCCGCTGCGGTACGCGGGCTGGTCGTCGTGTTTCCGCCGCGAGGCCGGCAGCTACGGCAAGGACACCCGCGGCATCATCCGGGTGCACCAGTTCGACAAGGTCGAAGGCTTCGTCTACTGCCGCCCCGAGGAGGCCGAGGCCGAACACCAACGGCTGCTGGGCTGGCAGCGCGAGATGCTGGCGCTCATCGAGGTGCCGTATCGGGTGATCGACGTGGCCGCGGGCGACCTCGGGTCGTCGGCCGCCCGCAAATTCGACTGCGAGGCCTGGGTTCCCACGCAGGGCGCCTACCGGGAGCTGACGTCGACGTCGAACTGCACCACGTTCCAGGCCCGCCGGTTGGCCACCCGCTTCCGCGATGCCAACGGCAAGCCGCAGACCGCGGCGACGCTCAACGGGACGCTGGGCACCACCCGGTGGCTGGTGGCGATCCTGGAGAACCATCAGCGGCCCGACGGCAGCGTGCGAGTCCCCGACGCGTTGGTGCCGTTCGTCGGCACCGAGGTGCTCGAACCGGCCGGCTGATCAACGAATCGCGCCGTTGATTTTCGGCGTGTCGATCATGCCCTTTTCCAATCCCCACTGAGTGGCAATGGTCCGGTATTCGCCGGTTTCGATCACATGCACCAGCGCCTGCCGAAGCGACTCCGCCAGTCCAGAGCCCTTGGGCACCGGCCAGCCGTACGGTTCGATGTCGAACACCTCACCCGCGGCGACGAGTGCACCCGAGCTCAGCTTGATCGCAAACCCCGTGGTCGGCGAATCTGCCGACATGGCATCGACTTTCGCCGGCGACCAATGCGGCGGTGACGTCGTCTTCGCGGTCAAAGAGCATCTTGTCGATCGGCGGCAGGCCCGCGGCCACACAAACATCGCTCTTGGCCGGTATCTCGAAGGTGTCGTGCACGGAACCCGCCAGCGTCGAGACTCTGCGGCCGCACGCGGCGTTGGGATCGATCGGCGGCCCGGGCCGCTGCGCCCACAGTGTGCCCTTATCGAAGTAGGTGACGAAGTCGACCAAGGACTCGCGAGCCTTGGTGTCACTCACCGACGACGCACCGAGGTTGAGTTGGTGTTCCGTCAGCGCGGGAATGATGCTTTCGAACGGCAGCTCGCGGTAGTCGGGGACCAGGCTGAGGGTCTTTGCTACCGCATTCATGAGGTCGACATCGAAGCCGACGATCTGCCCGGTCGAATTCTTGAATTCGTTTGGTGTGTAGGGCAGAGCTACGCCGATCACCAGATGGCCTGTCGCCCTGATGTCTGCGGGCACGGTCGCTGCGATTGACGGGACGGGTCCCGATGGAGCGGCCGGGGAGGGACGCCGGTCATGCAAGATGCCAGTGATCACGACGGCCGTAGCGGCGATGATCAGCACGGAGAGGATCGCGGCCACGACGAAGGGCCACCGCACTTTCCGGGTCTCGGGTCTTCGCAGCTTGGCCGCCGCCAGCGACGACATCGTCCGCTCTCCTGCACCGACCTCCTTTGCCAGGGCCTCGAGCTCGCGTTCGAGTGCGCGGGCGAAGTCAAGGCAGCTGTCGAAGCGCTCGTCGGGAGATTTGGCGAGTGCCTTGGCGAACACCGGTCCGAGCACAGACAGCTCCGGTAAGCGATCCTCGATGGACGGCGGCGGCTTGGTCAGGTGACTGCTGATCACGACGTTGGGGTTGGAATGCTGAAACAGTGGTGAGCCGGTCAACAAATGAAAAGCCGTGGCTGCCAGCGCGTATTGGTCGGCCCGGCCGTCGAGCGGATCACCCAACAGTTGCTCCGGCGCCGCGTAGAGAACGGTCCCTACCGTCATGTTGGTGGAGGTCAGGGTGCCGGGGTCGTCCATGCGGCGGGCGATGCCGAAGTCGGCCAGGAGCGCACGCGATCCGGTATTCGTTTGAGCGATCAAGATATTGGCGGGCTTGACGTCCCGGTGCAGCATCTGGTGGTCGTGCGCGTAGTCCAGTGCGTCAGCGACCCCGGTGACAATCCGTACGACTTCGTCGGGCGCCAAGCCGTTGACGCAGCCCTGCAGGCGGCGCGCGGCATCTGTGCCTTCCACGTAATCCATGGATATCCACAGTTGACCGTCGAACTCGCCGCGATCGTGCAGTGCCACGATATTCGGGTGCCAGAGGGTCGCACCCATTGCGGCTTCCCGATCGAACCGCTCGCGGTACTCGCGGTCGCTCGTCAGCTCCGCTGGCAACACCTTGAGTGCTTCACGCCGCGGCAACCGCGGGTGTTGCACCAGGTAAACCTCACCCATGCCGCCGGCGCCCAACAAACGCAGGATCGTGTATCCCGCGAAGATTTCCCCCTCATCGAGCTGCATCCAACATGCCCTTCTTCTCGGCCCTTCTGGTTGCCGCCTACCGCGAGCACGCGCAAATGTACACAACACGCCATGGCGCGCTGTGATTTTGCCGACCCTTAGCCACCATCGGCGTCAAGGACGGCGAGCCCCGGGAGTGTGGCCGAAGGCGCGCCGGTAGGTGTCGATGAAGGCGCTGGGTGTGGCCCAGCCGCATTTCAGTGCCACCGACGTGACGTCGTTCTCCTCGGCCAGCAGCATCAGCGCGTGCTGCAGGCGGACCTGGGTGCGCCACTGCGGGAAGGTCATGCCCAACTCGTCGCTGAACAGGCGGCTGAGTGTGCGCTGGCCGACGCCGAGTCGGTCGCCGATCTGCTGCAGGCTCAGCGGCTCGGTCAGGTTGTCGGCGATCAGCGCGCAGGCTTGCCGTAACCGGCTGTCGACCGGTGTCGGAATCCAGAACGGCTCCCGGATACTCGTGGCTTGTAGCTGGTCGTGCAGCACGGCCAGCATCCGGTGGTGTTCTTCGGTGTGGGCCGCGTCGGTTTGCGAGCAAGCGATGATGAGCTCCCGCATCAGCGGACTGACCGCGAGAACCGTCGGCGCCACGGGTCCCGCGCGATAGCGGTCCGGGTCCAGCGCGACACCGTGGAACTGCGTGTGGCCGTGGAACCGGTGCTCGTGCCAACACCCTGCCGGTATCCAGATCGCCCGGTTGGCCGGCGTGATCCAGGTGCCCGCAGGCGTCGTCACCGAGACCGCACCCGAGGACGGGTACACGATCTGGTGCGCGTCGTGCAGGTGGCGGTCGATCCGCGCGCCCGCAGGGAGTGACAGCGACGATGTCACTGGCGATGCCACCAGCGATAGTTGGCTGATTTCCGACATATCACAGCAGAATATCGGAAGTCCGCTGACGCGGTGCCCAGATAGCGTCGGCGGTATGGCAATGAATCTTCTGCACCGAGTCCGTTGCAGTTCGTCGAACTGGGCGAAAATGGTGGCCGATCAGCTATTGCCGTGGGCGTTGGACCAGGTCGAACTGGGCCCGCGGACGCTGGAAATCGGCCCTGGCTACGGCGCCACGACGCGCGCACTTGCTCGACGCGGCGACTCGCTCACCGCCGTCGAGGTGGACCGCTCGATGGCCGAACGCCTGAACCGCCGCTACGGCGATCGCGCGTGCATCATCCATGGCGACGGCACCAAGACCGGGCTGCCCGACGGGCAATTCACCTCCGTGGTGTGCTTCACGATGCTGCACCATGTGCCCAGCGCGCTGCTACAAGACCAGTTGTTCGGCGAAGCTTTCAGACTGCTGCAACCGGGTTGCGTATTCGCCGGCAGTGACGGGGTGCCGTCGCTGTCGTTTCGGCTCAAGCACGTCGCCGACACCTACAACCCGATCCCGCCGGAGGATCTGCGGGAGCGGCTGCGCAAGGCCGGGTTCACCGACGTCTTCATCGACGCCAACAGCAGCCGGCAACGCTGGCGCGCGACCAAACCCGTTGCGGTCTAGGCCCGTCTAGACCGACGCGAATGTCGGGCTGCCTGGTTCAAGCGGGACGCGAGCGGCGCGTGCGGTGAAACTGATCGCGTGATACCACCCGCACAGCATGGTCAGGTCGAGTAACTCTCGATCGTCGAATTCCTTGTCGAGCGCGTGCCACAGGTCGTCGTCGATGTCGCGCTGGTCGCACAACGCGTCGACGGCGCGAATCAACAGGCGATCGCGCTGCATGGTCCAGCACGGATCGTCGGCGTTGCCGTGAGTCAGCGACCGGATCTGGTCGCGATCGAGGCGCGCCTTCTCGGCGAAAAAGGCGACGTGCACGCCCCATTCGTACTCGCAGCCACAGCGAACGCAGGTCCGATCGATGACGATCTCGCGGTCGCGAAGCGACAGCGACAGCGAGCGGCTCAGCTCGTAGCTGCCCCACGACGTCATGGCCTGGGCCATCGGCAGGTTTCGTACCACCGTGCGAAACAGTGCGATCGGCGGCACGTTCGGCGGCATCATCTTCTGCAGCTGGGCGGTCACCGCCGGGTCATGGGGTGGTTCGAGGGCGCCGATGCGAGGCGTTACGATTTCCGTAATCATGTCAGAAAAAGCTACGTTACGGAAATCGAAACGTCAACCGGTTCGGCCCGGTGACCCGGTGCGCGGGTCGACGACCGGGCGACCGCTGATGGCCGCACTCGATCTGCTCGGGCGGCGTTGGTCATTGCGGATGCTGTGGGAGCTTCGCGACGGCCCACTGGGTGCCAGGTCATTGCGAGAGCGCTGCGACGGCATGTCGCCCAGCGTTCTGTACGACCGGCTCGGTGAAATGACCGACGCCGGCCTGGTCTTGCAGCGGGAGGACCAGTGCTACGAACTGAGCGAGATGGGGCTTTCGCTCGGCAAGGCGCTCAGTCCGCTGGACCAGTGGGCGCAACGCTGGGCCGAGACAATCCCTTAAGCGTCGACGCTCTCGCGGGCCTGCTGGTGCCGGCGCTGTCGTTCCATGGTGGCGAAGTAGAAGGCGAACGGGAACGCAAAGCTGGTGAAGAAGCTGGCCGCAAAGAACAGCCAGGGCCGTCGCAGACCACGCCGATAGCCGTCGATGATGGTAAACACCGGCATCAGAATGACATTGGCGATCATGTAGTCCTGGTTTCCCGAGCCGCATGCCGGGGTGGCGAACTGGCCCTTGATGAAGTTCGGATAGCTGGCCGGTCCCGAGAATCAGGTTCCCCTGCCCGTGCGCGTCGAGCACGAAGTGGATGTTGAACCAATAGCCGAGCGCGATCGACGCGATGCCGGCCGCGTAGTACACGCATTCCAGCGGCGATAACCACGGCCCGTTGGCTGGTTTCGCGTAGACCTTCGGGTTGGACGCGATGATCCAGGCGATGCAGCCGAGCCCCAGGAGAAAATGTCCGACGATTGAGACCATTGGCGCAGTCTCGCCCTCGGCCCGAAGTTTTGTCAATATTGTCACAACTTGCCGGCTGGTCTCGACGTTACTGCCATGGTCCGGCCCGCTCAGACAGTGCGCAGCGAGCGCACGCGTGAGGCGCTGCGCCAAGCCGCGGTGGTGCGATTCCTGGCCCAGGGTGTCGAGGACACCTCGGCCGAGCAGATCGCGGCCGACGCCGGTGTTTCGCTGCGCACCTTCTATCGCCACTTCCGGTCCAAGCACGATCTGTTGTTTGCCGACTACACCGGACTGACCTGGTTTCGCGCGGCACTGGACGCCAGACCGATCGAGGAATCGATCATCGATTCCGTGCAGTCGGCCGTCTTCGCATTTCCGTATGACGTTGATGCGATGACGAAAATCGCCGCGCTGAGGGGAGACGAACTCGACGCGAGCCGGATCATCCGTCATATGCGGGAGGTCGAAATCGACTTCGCCGACGCGGTGACCGCACAACTGCGACGACGTAGCTGCGCGGGCGACCAGACACCCGATGCCCGCTCAGGCTGACGGTGACCGGTCGGTGCATTGCGGCCGCGGTGTTCAGCGCCATGGAGGTCTGGATGCTGAGCGACGACCGCTCGCTCGGTGAGCTGGCGCGGGTGTGCCATCTGGGGCTCGAGTCGCTGCGGGCCGGCATACACCCGGGATAGGCGCTGCCGGGGTATCCAATCCAGTTTCGTCATAATTGACAAAACTTTCCGCCCGTGCCAGCCTCGCTTTCTGGAGGTCACATGAGCACGTCTGCTGCAACTAGATATGACGCGATAGTTATCGGTGCCGGACACAACGGGCTGACCGCGGCGGTGATGCTGCAGAAGGCGGGACTGCGCACCGTGTGCCTGGATGCCAAGCTCTACGCCGGCGGCATGGCGTCCACGGTGGAGCTTTTCGACGGGTACCAGTTCGAGATCGCCGGTTCGGTGCAGTTCCCGACTGCGCCTGAGGTGGTCCGCGACCTCGGCCTGGACACCTTGCCGACGATCGACCTGGACGTCATGTCGGTGGCCGTCCGTGGAGTCGGTGATGATCCGATGGTTCAGTACAGCGACCCGATAAAGCTCTTCACCCACCTCAACGAGGTGCACGGGGCCGATGCCGTCAACGGGATGGTGGGGTTGATGGCGTGGGCACAGGCGCCGACGCGGGCGCTGGGACGGTTCGAGGTCGGCACGCTGCCCAAGACGTTCGACGAGATGTATGCCTGTGCCACCAATGAATTCGAACGCTCCGCGATCGACGACATGCTGTTCGGCTCGGTCACCGATGTGTTGGACCGCTACCTGCCGGACCGCGAGAAACACGGCGCGCTGCGCGGCTCGATGACCGTGCTGGCCGTCAACACGCTCTACCGCGGCCCGGCGACGCCGGGGAGCGCGGCGGCGCTCGCGTTCGGATTGGGCGTTCCCAGTGGGGACACCATGCAGATGAAGAAGCTGCGCGGCGGAATCGGCGCGCTCACCGCACACCTGAAGCAACTGCTGGAAAGCCACGGCGGTGAAGTTCGGTTGCGTACCCGGGCGAGCGAGATCTTGGTGACCGAGGGCCGGGTGTCGGGAGTGCGCACCGAGGCCGGCGAGGTCTTCAACGCCCCGATCGTCGTCTCCGGCATCGCGCCCGACATGACGATCAACGAGCTGATCGATCCCACGGCGCTGCCCGCCGATATCCGGGAACGCTTTGCGCGCATCGACCATCGCGGCAGTTACCTGCAGATGCACTTTTCGCTCGACGAGGCTCCCGTCTTCACCGCGCCATACGAGTCGCTCAACGAGCCGAGCATGCAGGCGTCGATCGGCCTGTTCTGCACGCCGGAAGAGGTCCAGCAGCAGTGGGAGGATTGCCGTCGCGGGATCGTGCCTTCGGACCCGACGGTGGTTCTGCAGATCCCGTCGCAAAACGATCCGGACCTGGCGCCCGAGGGTAAGCACGCCGCATCGGCGTTCGCGTTGTGGTTCCCGATCGAGGGTGGTGTCGACTACGGGCAGGCGAAGGTCGAAATGGGTCAACGCGTGATCGACAAGATCACCCGCCTGGCGCCGAATTTCGAACGCAGCATCACCCGGCACACCACGTTCACGCCCAAGCACATGGGGGTGATGTTCGGTGCTCCCGGTGGTGACTACTGCCACGGGCTGTTCCACGCCAATCAGGTGGGTCCCAACCGGCCCGGCCCGAAAGGCTTTGTCGGCCAGCCTATCCCGATCGAAGGACTGTATCTGGGTAGCACGGGCTGCCATGGTGGGCCGGGTATCACCTTCATCCCCGGCTACAACGCCGGTCTTGCCGCCTTAGCCGACCGCTGAGGCCTATCGAGGCGCGCCAGTCTGCTCAGGGCTACTGAACCGGCGAATTCGAGGCGCTGAGCGCAGTTTCGATGGCCTGAATGCAGACTCGACACCAAGAGGCGCAGTGGTCAGTCGCGCTGACTCAGCAACTCGTCCAGCAGCGCGGTGAACTCATCCGGGCGTGCCGGCGTGAACGCGGGACTCCACCGGGTGTCGGGTATGTCCAGGGTGATCAACGTCGACCTGAACGGCCGGTTCACGTCCATCGGCAACCAACGGCGCAGATCCGAGCTGCCCCAGATCCGGAATCGGTGCGTGAGCAGGCCCAGTGCCTCGGATTTGTACCCACGGATCGCGTCCAGGCCGATGACTTTCGCTGTGCCCGAAGGAAAGTGGTAGCGGCGCAACGTCAGCGCCTTGCCGTCCAGCTGGACGTTGCCGTCATCGTAAAACCGCATCATGCCCGCGCACTCCGAAGTTGATGTCCACGTGAGGTGAGGCAGCGGCCGGTGTCCAGCCGCCATTGCCAACCATGCAGGTTACAGGTCAACGTGGTGCCCTCCACCACACCGAATTTCGACAGGTCCGCTTTGAGGTGGGGACAACGGCGCTGAATCTCCCAGCCGTCCAGCGTGATCGACGCGGAGTCGTCGTGAGTCTCGGCGAACCAGCCGTCGGCGTAGGCGATCCGTTCGTCGGTCAGGCATTTGAAGAACGTGTACAGGTATTCGTTGTAGCCGCCGACCCGCCACGCCTTGAACCGGGTGGACAAGAAGATGGTGTTGACCCAGTCCGGTTCCTCATCACGCAGCACCGTGCGCACCAATTCCGGTTCGATGGCGAACCCGTAGCGCACCTTCTCGTCGGAAATTCGTTCGCGCACAGTTCGTTTCGGAAAGTCGAGAACCACGGTTTCGGGCCCGATCACGAGTTCGACCGGGTAGCCGATGCCGTCACAGATCTCGTCGCTTTGCAGCATGATGGGTTCGAACAGCGCCCGCAACGGCTCCAGCAGCGGCTCCCCGGTTGCGGGGGCCCAGCTCGCCTTCTCCGCTTGCCGCACGGGCGCCATCCGCTCGGCGTAGTCAGCGATGTACGCCGCTTTGCCGGTGGTGAAGATGGCCTCCACCTGCTCGTCGGGCAGCGGATGGCGCAGCGAATTCAGGGTCGTGCCGGTGAAATCGGCGACCGAGCCGGGAATCATCAGCAGACCGCGCTCGTGGCCGTGGGCGCGCATCTGATCCAGGAACACCATCTGGTCCGGGAAGATGTTGGCCGGTTCGCCGCGATCGTCGTTGAGGTGTCGCAACTCGGGGTCCAGGAAGCACGGCGGCCCGGCCGACGGCACCACCCAGGTCGCGCCCACCTGGGCGATGTACTGGCGGGCACGGTCCATCTGCCGCTGCCGCTTCTGGGTACCGAACGCCTCCTTGGCACGCGCGGGCATGTCGTAGACCATCGGGTACCAGATCGCCCCGGAGTACTGCAGGAGGTGGACGTCGATGTGGCCGAACTCGGCGGCCAGCACGTCCAGATCCACCGGACGGGAGTCATTCATGTTGAAAGCCGTTGTCGCCCCGTCGGAAACCACCAGCGCCGAGTCGCCGATCGGGCCGTCAGCGGGGGCGCGCAGGGCGACGATCATCACGTCGAGATCGCCTTTGGGCCCGGTCAGGCGGTGTTTGACCGAGTCCGTGGTCTCAAAGAAACGATGAAACCCTAACTCCTGCAGTACATTCCGTAGATCTGGCACCGGATAGTCGGGCAGCAGCACCGTCACGTCTTTGTTGACGTGCGCGCTCAGGAGCTTCGCGTCGAAGTGGTCCTTGTGCAGGTGCGAGACGTACAGATAGTCGCAGTCGCCCAGAGCGTCCCAATCCAGCGTGCTGTTGTCCGGGAACGGGAACCAGGATCCGAAGTACGCCGGATTGACCCAGGGATCGCACAAAATGCTGCCCGCATGGGTCTCTATCAGAAAGCCAGCGTGGCCGACGCTCGTGACCTGCACAGATACCTTCCGGAGTCGCTGGGGATTCCCCAGAGCTTAGCCCGAAGGCCCATCGGGGGTCTCTTATGACGCCTGCCACAACCGCCGGTAGTAGTCGATACGCAGCGGGTCTGGCTGCACGCCGTAGGCGGCGAGGAACTCCGCGTCCCAGTCTCGGCCCGGGTAGTTCCAGCCCAGCGACAGCGTCGCCACGGCAAGGTCGGCCCACCGGTCGGCCACCCCGAGATCGCCGAAATCGACATGTCCGCAACAGCTGCCGTCGTCGCCGATCAGCGTGTTGGGGGCGCATGCGTCGCCATGACAGACCACCAGCCGATCGACCGGCGGCGGCTCGCCCAGGCCGGCCCGCCCGCCCGGATCCAGCGTGGCCAGCCGGCTGGCCGCCGACCAGTCGAACCGGCAGCAGCGCACCGGCAGGCTGTCATGCACGGTGCGCATTCCGATGGCGATCGCTCGCACCGCGACGTCCGGACGGCGCCTTCGTCGCGACCTGCGCCTGGCACCGACATCCCTGCCCACCTGTCAGACCACCAGCCTGCTCGAGCGGCGGCGGCTCGCCCAGCCGGCCCGCCTGCCCGATCCAGCGTGGCCAGCCGGCTGGCCGCCGACCAGTCGAACGGGCAGGAGCGCACCGGCAGGCTGTCATGCACGGTGCGCAATCCGATGGCGATCGCTCGCACCGCGACGTCCGGTGCCGCCTGCCAGCGCGGGTGCACGGCGGACACTCCGGGTAGCCCGGCGGTGCGCAGCCACGCCCACTCGCTGTCCTGGCCGACATCCAGAACACGCGGCACCGCGACATACCGCGCCGCCCAACGCAGCCGGCGTGCTTCGTCGGCGAAATCGGTGCCCGGCTTGCCGACCTTGATGAACTCAGGGGTGCCGGATTCCACCCGGAAGGTGACGCCGCCCAAGTCGTTGACCCACACCGCGCGCACGGGCCGGCCGGCGGCAAGCCGGCCGACTAGTGCGGGCACCGGCGGCTGCGGCGACGGGAAGGACACTGGCGCCTCTTTTCATCTACTTAAGCCCGTGACAGCCGGGAGCACTAGGCTGATTTGCTGTGGAACCGGTATATGGAACTGTCATTCAGATTGTCCGGTTGATATTTCGTATACAGGGCCTGAAGATCACGGTCACCGGGGTAGAGAACCTGCCTACCAGCGGCGGCGCCGTCCTCGCCATCAATCACACCGGCTACATGGACTTCATGCTCGCGGGATTGCCCTACTACCAACAGGGACAAGGGCGCAAAGTCCGGTTCATGGCCAAGCAGGAGGTGTTCGACAACAAGCTCACCGGGCCGATCATGCGCAGCCTGCGCCACATCCCGGTGGACCGGCAGAGCGGGGCCGCGTCGTACGAGGCCGCCGTCCGGAATTTGAAGGACGGTGAACTGGTCGGTGTCTATCCCGAAGCGACGATCAGCCGCAGCTTCGAGATCAAGGAATTCAAATCGGGGGCCGCGCGGATGGCGGTAGAGGCCGGGGTGCCGATCGTTCCGCACATCGTCTGGGGGGCGCAACGGATCTGGACCAAGGGCCACCCCAAGAAGCTCTTCCGCCCGAAGGTTCCGATCACGATCGTGGTCGGCGAACCGATCGAACCGACGCTGGCCATCGACGAATTGAATGGCCTGTTGCACTCGCGGATGCAGCACCTACTGGAACGAGCGCACGAACAGTACGGACCGCATCCGGCCGGTGAGTTCTGGGTGCCGCGTCGGCTGGGCGGCAGTGCCCCGTCGCTGGCAGAGGCTTCCCAAATGGACGCCGAAGAGGCCGCCGAGAAGGCCGCCCGACGCGCTCAACGAAACGATCCGACCGGGACACCGGAGCAGTGACGGATGGCAGAGCCCAACTACCGCACCCTTGAGATCCTGGTACAGCTCTTCCTGCTGGCGACGGGAACCAAGATCACCTACATCGGCGAGGAGCATGTGCCGCGGCGCGGCGGCGCGGTGGTCGCCATCAACCACACCAGCTATGTCGACTGGGCTCCGGCCCAATTGGCGATGTATCGGCGGCGGCGCCGGCTGAGGTTCATGATCAAGGCCGAGGCGCAGCAGGTGAAGTTGGTTGACTTGCTGATCAAGCGCACCGGGACCATTCCGGTGAACCGGGGCGCCGGCGCCGGCGCCTACTCGGTGGCCGTGCAGCGGCTGCGCGAAGGGGAGGTAGTTGGGGTCTTCCCGGAGGCGACGATCAGCCGCAGCTTCGAACTCAAGGAGTTCAAGACCGGCGCCGCCCGGATGGCGGTCGAAGCCGAGGTCCCGATCATCCCGCTGATCGTGTGGGGCGCGCACCGGGTCTGGACCAAGGACCACCCACGACGCCTCGGCCGCCACAAGGTGCCGGTCACGGTGAAGATCGGTCCACCGCTGCACCACAACGGAGACATCCCGCGGACCGACGCGGTCAACTACGTCATCAAGCACGCCAGACTCATTCCGGTGGACCGTACCCGCGGGCAGGACGCCTTGGCGGAGGCGGTGCAGCGCCTGCGCGAGGGCGAACTCATCGGGATGCACCCCGAGGCCACCATCAGCCGCAGCTTCGAACTCCGGGAGTTCAAGACAGGGACAGCGCGGATCGCGCTGCAGGCTCGGGTGCCGATAGTCCCGCTGATCGTCTGGGGCGCACATCGGATTTGGTCCAAAGACCATCCAAAGAAGTTGTTCCGCAACAAAATTCCGGTCACCGTGGCCGCCGGCCGACCGCTGGCGCCGCACGGTGACGCCGAGCACCTCAACGCCGCGCTACGCAGGCGATGACCGACTTGCTGCACCAGGTGCAAGAGGAGTATCCGCACCCGCCAGGGGCGTACTGGGTGCCGCGCCGGTTGGGCGGTGGCGCGCCGACTTTGGCCGAGGCGGCCCAGGTCGAGGCCGGGTGGCCGAATGCAGGAGCGGGCCAGGAACGCCAGCCGCATGCCGGCGAATCACGCGAACGCGGTAGGCGCAAAGCGGAGCGCACGAAGTGACCCCAGCGTGAGGGAGCCGGCCCCCCGTTGCCAAGCCGGCGCTGATTGCCTGCGACGTCGACGGCACGTTGTTCGACGAGGACGAAAAGGTCACCCCGCGTACCCGTGACGCGGTGCGTGCGGCGGTTGCCGGCGGTGCGCACTTCGTCTTGGCCACCGGGCGCCCGCCGCGCTGGATCCGGCCGGTTGTCGAGGGGCTGGGTTTCGCACCAATGGCGGTGTGCGGCAACGGCGCCGTCATCTACGACCCGGCGACCGACCGGGTACTGGCGGCGCGCACCCTGCCCATCGACGCGCTGGCGCAGTTGGCCGAGATCGCGACGCGCGTCATTCCCGGCGCCGGGCTGGCCGTCGAGCGCATCGGCGAGCGCGCGCACGACACGGCGACCCCCCAATTCGTCAGCTCACCGGGCTATGAACACGCGTGGCTGAACCCGGACAACACCGAGGTGTCGTTCCAAGACCTGCTCAGCGCGCCGGCCATCAAGCTGCTGATCCGTAAATCCGGCGCCGCCAGTGCCGACATGGCCGCCGAACTGGCCAAGCACGTCGGCAGCGAGGGCGATCTCACCTACTCCACCAACAACGGGCTGGTGGAGATCGTGCCGCGGGGCATCAGCAAGGCCACCGGCGTCGCCGAGGTCGCCGAGCCGCTGGGGATCGCCGACGCGGACATCGTGGCCTTCGGCGACATGCCCAATGACGTGCCGATGCTGCTGTGGGCCGGCCTTGGCGTCGCGATGGGCAATGCGCATCCGGACGCCAAGGCGGCCGCCAACGAGGTCACCGCCACCAACGCCGACGACGGCGTCGCGCAGGTGCTGGAGCGCTGGTGGTCGTGACCGGGCCGCGCCCCGGCAAGTCCCTGCCGCACCCGCAGCAAATGTGGCAGACTGCCCGCGTGCCCGTGTTCTGGCCCGAATTCCCTCGTGACGCTGATGTGCGCGAACCGGAGGGGCGGTAGTGGAATCCGAACAGGATCCGCCGAAGGGCGGCGAGACCGAGGGCCCAGCAAGCCATGAGGCCAAGCCGGCTGCGCAACCCGAGGACCAAGCCGAGTACGAAGACGAAAGCGACCACTTTCCGTCGGGCGGCAGCATCGAGTACCAGGACCCGGAGACGACGAAGCCGCGCCCGCCAACGCCCGCCGAGCTGCGCGCGCGGAAAAAGTTCGCCAAAAAGCAGGAGGAGCTCGAAAAGGCGCGGCAAGAGGCGGAAGCCAAGCGGCGCCGGCAGAAGCGCATCCTGATGGGCTCCGCTGCGGCCGTCGGAGTGGTCGGTGTGGTTGCGGGTCTGGGGTATTGGGCGCTGTCGGCGCCCAGCGTCACCGCCCAGTGCGTCCAGGAGGACCCCAACGGTCAGCCGGTCATCGTCCCGGACAGCTACTGCACCGGCCACACGCCGGGCCTCAACGGCTTTTTCTTTTTCGGCGGACACCAGTACCGGTACTACTACGGCAGCTCGGGGTCGGTGGGTTCGCCGCCGATCGGCGGATCGACGACCTTGCCCAAGGGGGCGACTGTCACCACGAAGTCGGGCACCACCATTCAGCGCGGCGGCCTCGGTGGCAGGTTGGGTGGGGGCAGCAAGGGCGGCGGCGGCTCGTGAAGCGCGCCAGGACACAGCCCCGGCCGAAGTGGCGGCAGATCGTCGAATCGCAGGGACTGGTGTACGGAACGCCGGCGCGTGACGCGACCGGACGGGACCGGCCGTACTGGGACGAATCGGTGTACTACGAATTCGAGATGGACGAGATCCTGGCGCTCGAAGCCGATGTCGAGCTGCTGCACTCGATGTGCCTGAACGCCGTCGAGCAGGTGGTCCTGATGGAGCGGTACGCGGATTTCGGCCTGCCCGAATGGAGTTGGCAGCCGATCGCCGAATCGTGGCGGCGTTCCGACCCGCACGTCTACGGGCGCTTCGACCTACGCTACGACGGGCGGCGGCCTGCGGTGCTGCTCGAATACAACGCGGATACCCCGACGACATTGCTGGAAGCCGCGATCCTGCAATGGTATTGGCTCAAGGACAAGTTCCCCGAGGATGACCAGTGGAACTCACTGCACGAACAGCTCGTCGACCGCTGGAAGCAGGTTCGGGATCTGTTGCCCAGCAGCGAGTTGCACTTGACCTGGTCCGGTGGGGAGACGACCGGTGAGGACCAGATCACGACGACCTATATGCAAGAGACCGCGGCGGAGGCGGGTTTCCAGACCGTCGGCCTGATGCTCGAAGACGTCGGCTGGGACTCCGCCCTGGAGCGGTTTGTCGATCTCGAAGAAAACCCGATTCATGCGATCTTCAAGCTGCACCCCTGGGAGTGGGTGCTAGAGGACGACTTTGGCAAGCAGGTGGTGTCGAGCCTGCCGCAGACCGCGTGGATCGAACCGCTGTGGAAAACGCTGCTGTCGAACAAGGCGATTCTGGCGGTGCTGTGGGAGATGTACCCGGGCCACCCGAACCTGTTGCCCGCCTACGTCGATGACCCGCACGAGCTCACCGAGTACGTCCGCAAACCCAAGCTAGGCCGCGAGGGGGCGAACGTCACCGTCGTCGGCGCCGGCTTGGAGACCTCCACCGGCGGCGTCTACGGCGAAGAGGGCTTCGTCTACCAACTGCTGGACCCGCTGCCCGAATTCGACGACATGCGGCCGGCATTGGGCGCATGGATCGTCGGCGATTCGTCGGCCGGGCTCGGCATCCGAGAGACCGGTGGACTGATCACCGACGACGGCGCAGCCTTCGTCCCACACCGAATACCCCAGAAATGAACTTCCGCTAAAAGAACGGAGTTGATCGATGACAACCATCGCGGCACTGAATTCGGGTTACTGGGATGCCGGATATATGGCGGTGCTCGGTCGCGGTGCCGGAGCCATCGTCCTGTATGCGGTGGTCGGCCTCATCCTGATGCTGATCGGCTTCTATGCCATCGACCTCACCACACCGGGACCGCTGCGCAAGATGGTCGACGCCGGAAAACCCAACGCGATCATCGTGTCTGCCGCCGGCATGGTGAGCATGGCGCTGATCGTGGTGCTGGCGATCTACGCGTCGTCGGGAAAGCTGTTGGAAGGCTTGGTCGGGTCGGCGGTCTTCGGGTTGGTGGGAATCATCGCGCAGGTGGTGATGATGCGGATCGCGACCATGGCGATCGGCATCGACATGGACGCGTTGTTCGAGGCCAACGAGTTCAGCTACGACGTGCTGATGGTGGCCTCGGCGCAGTTCGCACTCGGCATCGTGGTGGCCGTCGCGATTCTCTGAGGTCCCTAAAAGGGCGGCGGTTGATTGCGTTCGGCGACGTGGTCGGCGTTGAGTGCGCGTTCGGCGTTGATGCGGTAGGCGCGGTCCTGTTGGCGGGTGCGCTTTCGGGTGGGCATCATGACGCCACGCTGGTCGTCTGATTGTTGTTGTGCCGTTGGGGCGGTGGGCAATTCGCCGGTGGGCAGGCACAGGGTGGGGAAGAGCAGCCGACTACCTGGTCGGGTCGTGTAGGTGTGTCCACTGGGGGAGGTCCAGGTGATAGTGCCGTCGGGGTGCTGGCGGTCGCGCCAGCCGGTGGGCCCGCACCAGAAAGTTTTCAGCAAATGGTGCTTTTTACACAGGCATTTGAGGTTGGACGGGTGGGTGGACCCAAATGGGTAGGGGATCGTGTGGTCAATATCGCAGAATTCGGCGGGGTGGTCGCAGCCGGGGAATCGGCAGGTCAGATCCCGGCACCGGATGAAGCGGGCCAGCTGAGTCGACGGGCGGTATCCGGTCTCGGGGAGGGCGTCGGTAAACGATGCGACCCGGCAGATGGTGGCGCCCGCGGCGGCGAATCGGGCCAGTTGCGGGGCGGGCACGGCGCCACCGCCCACAATCTGGCCGGCGGGCAGCCAGATGGCCGGTGGTTCCGGGTCGGGGGCCAGCGCCTCGTCCAGCGTCATGTCCGGCGTGATGGGTCGTCGGTCGCGCTCACCGGAGGTGTGCCGGTCCGGTTGGGCGCTTAACGCGATGGAGTCGGCGACGACGTGGATGACCACGGCGGACGCGCGCGGATCGGCGGCGATGCGCGCCGGGCAGTCGGCGTTGTCGCACGTGCAGGCGAGACGTTGGCCGCCGGCGGCCAGGCTTGCCCAATGCATCGGCGCGACGCTGGGCCATGGTGCGCGGGTCGTCGTCGCAGACTTCGCGAGCCATCGCGGTGAGTCGGCGGTCCAGGACGGCGCCGTCGGTGGCCAGCAGTGAGCCCCACAATGTGGCGGTGCCGCTGCGTTTTCGTCCTGGGTGATGACGACGTCGCGGCCGCGGGCGCCGGCGCGGCTGCGTCGCAGTGCTGCGGGGTCATAGCGGTCGACAATGGCGTCGATGGCCTGGGCGGTTTTGGCCTGTGAGAGCGGCCCGTACCGGCGGGCGTCGTTGGCCAGGATGGCGTCGATGACGCGCAGTGCTTGCGGGTCGTCGACCAGGTCGGTGTGCCACGCGATCGAGCCGGCCAGCCGCAGGCTGATGGCGCCCTCGGCCAGCAACGCGCCCACCGCCGGCAGCCGATTGCGCAGCGTCATCGCCAGATACATCTGGCTCGACGCCAGGGAATGACTGATGTTCTGTGCGGCGGCGACTTCGGCGGCCATCGCGTCCCAGTTGTCGCACGACCAGTGGGCGCGGCGGGTAGATCCGTCGGCGTGGCGGGTGACCAGCTCGGCGATCGCGGTCAGCCGGCGCGCGGCTGCCGCGGACTCCGCACGCGCCGAGGTGTCGATGACAGACACCAGGGCAGCGTCTGCGGTTGTGTCGAACATACTTTCGAATCTTAGTGAAGCCCCGCCGCCACCGACACCGCCGGAATCTCAACTTGTGGACAAACTCCCAACTGTGGATAACTCCGATTGAGCAGCAAGCTCGATCGTGCGCGCGGCTATCAGCCCTGGGGCGTGATCGCTATCGCCAGCTGTTGGGGCAGGTAGTTGATCAACAGCGGCGTCAGTCCCATGAACGGCGTGCCGAAGATGGTTGCCTCGAACGGGATACCAGGGATGGGGATGGTGTTGTTCGCGCTCACCGTCGCCGTGGCGTAGTGGGGCGGAACCAGAATCCCGTCGAAGGGCAAGTGCAGGGTGACCGTCACCATGGTGGGCAACGGTGGTGCGAAAGGTGGTCCGATACCGGTTGCGACGGGTATCGGCACGTCTTGAATGACTTGGCCGTTGAGGAAGCTGTTCGTGATGACGGCCGGGGAGTCGATGACGACACCCAGGGCGCCCAGGTAATTGCCGTTCAGCAAGGCTTGCTGACCCGCCGTCAAGGTGGTTGCCAACCCGTCCAGCGTGGTGATCGGCGCCCCGATTGCCGCGTAGCTGAGCACCACCGGCAACCCGAAGAAGCCGCTGAGTGTTCCGACGGCGGTGGGGGCGAGGGGGTTTGTGATGTTGACTTGTAACGTGGCGAGCGCCTCGATGCTCGGGTTCGGAGAGCGCGTTGAACACGTTCGTCAAATTCTGCAGCATCTGTTTTGGGATGAGCGGGGACGTCAGGTTGGTGAGAAATTGCGAATCTTGTCCGAGAACTCCGATGGCATCGAAGAATTCCGGTAGCGGGCCGAGCGGCACCGGGAATGCCATGGCAGTGACGTTGATCGACGGGAGATCAACATCCAAATTGACCGTGTAGTTGCTGACGTCGAATCCGGTGATCAACAGATTGCCGAGGGCCGTCCCCACTTGCTGGACCGCTCCGAAGTAGTTGCCCGCCAGCGCGGTTTGGAAGGCGACTTCAAGCCCCGTATAAAACGTCGGCAGCCCGGCCAAGATGCCGGTTGCCGCGTTGTTCAGGTGCGAGATGAACGATCGGGTGAAGGCGATCTGCGTGGTGATGAATTGTTCTGTGTAGGACGCAAAGGGGAATGTCACCAGGCCTTGGACGCCGGTCTGGATGGCCGCCGGCAGATTCGCTAAGTTCTGCGGGAAGTACTGGACGAAATTGTTGAAAGCCGCGGCTATCTCCTGGGAGTAGATCCGCTGGTTCTCGAAGATCTGGCGCGCGAACGGGGTCGGATTGGCCAGCCAGTTGTTCAACAGGCTTTCTAGGTTGGTGTTCGTGTTTTCGATAAGTAGCTGATACGGACTGACCGAGGCGGCGGCCGCTGCTCGAGGCAGCGCCTGGGCGTTGGCGAGTTCGGCGCCGAGATATGCGGCGGCACCTCTGTTCAACAGGCTGACGAACTCGCTGTGGAACGCCGACGCTTGGGCGCTGATCGCTTGAAACTCGCGGCCGTACGTGCCGAACAGCTGGGAGATCGCGACCGAGATCTCGTCAGCGGCCGCGGTGGCGATCCCCGTGGTGGGCGCCGCCGCCGCCGCGGTCGCCTCGCCCAGCGTCGAGCCGATGCCTGCCAAGTTCTCGGCCGCGGCCGTCACCATCTCTGGTGCTGTGACCACGAACGACACGGCGGTCTCCCTCGACTCAATCCCGCTAGGCAAATTGAGAATACTGAGACGAGAGGCAGCTTCGTTGGTAAACGGGCGTTCGGAGCCAAAATATGTGCAGAATTCACAGCTGCGAATGGGCGAATGTCACACGGACCCTCAACGACGGGCGCGCAACGCCTTGGGCGCAATCGTGGACGCGATCAGTGAGTCGGCGTCGATGGTGCGGGGACGATAGGCCAGCGCCGGCAATCGGGCCGACATCGCCGCGACCGGATCTTCGCACGGCTCGCCCAGTCCCGAGAGAAAGGCCCACTCGTGCTCGTCGCTGCCGAAATAAATGACGGTGGCGAAAGTCTCGTGAAAGCGCTGCCACGACAAGTGCAGGGACTCGTTGCGCCACAGCGTAGGACATCCGGCCTGGGCGACGACGACCCGACCGATGTTGCGGCACCGTTCCAGGAAGCCGGCGTCGTAGAGCCGGTTGTGCTGTGTGGGCTCGGTTCGTTCGTCGGGAAGGTCGATGACGACCACGTCGTATGGCGAGTCATACGACTCGCTGGATCGCTGCACGAAGTCCCAGCCGTCGCAGTAGTGCATCGTGACCGGGCCGAGTCCCCTTTCTGCCCTGAGCAATTCGTCCACCGTGTACCCGTAGGGCAGATGCTCGGCGCACAGCCGGACCGCTTCGCGGTCGATGTCGACGTGATCGACATGCGTTGCCCCAGCGGATACGGCAAGCTGGCTCACCACACCCTCACCGGAGCCGATGACAAGCACCCGCTCGATCGTGTCGGCCAGCAGCAAAGCCGGCACCAGCAGTGCCTCGTGATACACCAGTTGGCTGAACTCGGTGCTTTGACGTTCGTCGTCGCTGAACAACGAGATGCCCTGTTGCGTGCGCGCGATCACCAGATCCTGAAACTGGGTGCGCACGTCGCAGATGACCTCGGTGAGGCTCCAGTTACGGGTGAGTCCGGGTGCCAACGGCTCGACGATCTGCCTGCGCGGCAGGGCGTCGTCCATTGCCTCGAAAGAGGTTGGCAGCAAGGGAAATCCATTGAACCCAGACGCATAGCTGGCGATGTACGCACCGGCGTCGTCGATTTCGATACGATCGCCGGGGCGCAGCGTGACCGGGAGCGGATACCGTTGGTAGAGCACGTCGTCGCCGTCGCACGTCGGCCCGGCGAGCACGGCGTCGTCAACCGGGTCGCCGTCGCGGTCGGTGTGCAGCCGGTAGCGGATGTACTCGTTCTCTGTTTCGGCGAGACCGCCGTAGCGGCCGAGATCGAGGTACACCCAGCGCCGGCCATCGGTACCGGTGCGCACCGTCACCACCTCGCACCGGATTGTGCCGGCCGAACCGACGATCACCCGTCCCGGCTCCACCACGAGTTGCGGTGCCGCCGTGCCGAAATGGGTTGCGACCGCGGACATGATGGCGTCGGCGACGACCTCGAGTTCCGGCGCGGCGGTCGCGTACGCGATCGGGAAGCCGCCGCCGATGTTGAGTGTGGTGAGGTCGCCCAACTCGTCAAAGATCGGTGCTGCACAGCGTATTCCAACCTCCCATGCGCCGGGGTCGAGCTGCTGCGACCCGACGTGGAAGCACAAGCCCTCGGGCCGCAGCCCGAGCCGGCGGGCATGACTCAGCAGCCCGGCGGCCTCGGTGGGCGCACAGCCGAATTTGTGGCCGAACGGTGTCACCGACGACGGAAACACCGGAGCGATACGACATTCCACGCGCGCGCCGGGCGCGTTTTCGGCAATCGTCGTCAACCCGCCCACGGTGTCAAACGCGAACCGCCGCACCCCGCGGGCAAACGCCTGCGCCACCCATGCCGGCTTCTTGACGGTGTTCCCGAACGTCAAGAGACGTCCATCGATATCGGCGGAACCGCACGCGTCGATCTCGCCGGTCGAGGCGACGTCGAACTCGGCTCCCTCGGTCGCGAGTAGACGCAGGATCGGCTCGGCCGGATTCGCCTTGACCGCGTAGCGGATCCGCGTGTCGGGCAGCGCGGTTCGCAATGTCTGCAAGTTCTTGCGCACCCTGGCCAGATCGATCCTCAGATACGGCGTGTCGGGCACACGTCGCAGCGTAATCGGTTGCTAGTTGTCCGGATGGGTGGGGAGTGAGAAGTGTTCGGGCTCCACCGTGGGGCCGCTCGGGGCTTGTGTCGACAGCGGCACCGTGATGCCGTCGATGACCTCGGTGACGGTCCCGTTGAGCCGCGCGAAGTTCAGCGTTCCGTGCTGGAAGTTCTGCGTGATCTGCAGCGGCTCTTGGATCTCCGCGCTGGTCGGTAACCCGAGGGCACCACGTTCGTAGCTCAGCGAGGCCCATGCGTCGTAGATCGCGCCGGTGACCGGTTGGGCGCCGGTCTCGGGTGACCAGTACATCGCGCCCTTGGCGAAAGTGGCGTAATGCGAGCCTCCCGCGCCTTCTTGCTCGGGTGAGGTCGGAGCGCCCAGCACGCTGTTCATGCCGCCGATCGCCTGCCAGTGCTCATAGATGACGCCGCCTTGCAGCGCCTTGATCAATTCCTCGGGCGGATCGTTGAAATGCGAATGCGATGTCCCGGATCTCGTCCATCAGCGCGTAGGCGGCGTTACCCGGGCAGTCGGTGTTTCCGACGTCGCGATGGGTGAAGATGGTGGGCAATGTCGCGGTGGTTCCGGCCGCAAAGGTGGTGTAGTGGCTACCCGCCGACACCAGCCCGACCGTGCCCTTGGGGTCGACGTCGTCCATGCCCAGCCGCCAACCCAGCAGCCGGCCGACGGTGCGGATCTGGATGGGCGTGGGGGGCACGTCGTCGAAGTTGCCGATCATGGCCACACCCCAGGTCTCGCGGTTGAATCCGCCGGTGTGGAACCCTTCGACCGGTTTGGTGAGGCCGCCCGCGGCGCCTTCGAACACCTGGCCGTATTTGTCGACGAGAGCGTTGTACGCGATGTCGCACCAGCCCAGCGTCTTGCTGTGGTAGGTGTAAATCGCCTTGACTATCCCGGCGGACTCGAGCGGCGAGTAGTCATTGCTGCCGGCGGTGTGGTGAACTACCCCGGCGCGAATCCCATTGCCGTACTGAGGCTTTCCGCACCGCAGCGACTCATCGGCGCCCCAGTCCGCGCGGCTGATGATGGCCGGCGCCTGGCCGGGCATGGCGACTCCGGCCGGCGGCGTCCATTGCTTTCCGGCCGGCGCCTGCGGCGGCGAGATAAGGATCGCGGAGATGTTCTGCCCGAACGGCTGTTCCGTGGTCGCGGGCCGGTATCCCAAACCTTCGCCGCTCGGCGCGGGCCCGCCCGGACCCCGGGTCACCGGCGCATTCATCGGGCGGGTGACCACGATCTGCACGGTCGTGGTGTTGCCGACGAACACCGGGTCGGTGCCGCGCGGCGCTTCAGCGGGCGCGGTCGGGTCGGCCGAATCGGGCGCCGCCGTTTCGTACTCGGTCTGATACCAGGGCCCCCACGAGCCGTCCGGCCGCTTGGCCCGGACCCGGGCGGAGGTGCCGGCCACGTCGCCGGTCATCGCCACCAACGAGAACGGGGTGTCTTGGGTGAGTTCGCGGACGGTGACGCCGCCGCCGAGACCGACCAGCGGCTGCTCGGACAGTTGGGTGTCGGGCGGCGGCTGTGCCACTGGGGCGCTGGGCGGCCCGGGCCGGTTCGTCAGCCACGCGACGATGACGACGGTCGCCGCCACGGCGGTGAGCAGCATCGTCGGCGCTCGGCTGCGGGACTGCATCAGCCGATGTTACGTGTGTGTCTAATGTTTCATATGAGGCGACACGGCTAATGCCAGTCGAAACCAGCGAAAACTCTCGCCAGGCACCCGTCGACGACACCGCAGAGGATTGCTTGCCGGACCGGGGTGGTTCCAGCGCGACTCTGCGGTGTCGTCAGGTGACAGGATCTCGAAGGTTTTAGACCGGCGGAATGAGCGGGGTCAGTGCAGCCGGTGCGGTCGCCGCCGCACCTGCGGCTGCGGGCAGTGCACCCGCTGCGGCGCCCGGCAGGGCACCGGCGGCACCCGGTAGAGCGGCCGCGGCACCCGGTAGAGCGGCCGCGGCACCCGGCAACGCGGCCGCCGCGCCCGGGAGTGCGCCGCCGCCTGGAGTGCGCCGCGGCGCCTGGCAGTGCGCCCGCAGCGGCAGGCAGTGCGCCCGCGGCCCCCGGCAGTGCGCCCGCGGCGCCCGGCAGCGCTCCCGCGGCGCCACCCTGGACTTGCTGCATGATCGCCGGCATGATCAGGCCCTTGAGCAGGTCGATGGCCTGCGAAGCGCCCAACTGATTCGCCGCCTGCATCAGGTCGTTGACCAGGCCGCCGCCGCCGCCGCTACCGCCACCGTTGCCGATGCCGGACGCAGCGCCCCCCGGGATACCGCCGCCGCCGAGCCCGGACGTGTCGCCCAGGATCGGATAGGTGCCGTCAGCGCCGGGGTCCAGGCCGATCGGCACCTCGCTGGGGCTGGCGCCGGTCGGGCTCAGGGCCGAGGGGCTCAGGCTCGCGGCACCCGGCGCCAATCCGGTCGGACTGGTCAACGCGGGGTTCACCGCCGTACCACCCGTCGGTGTCAAGGCGGTGCCGGGCGCGGCGAGTGAGCCGGGCGTCGTCGGCGACAAGAGACCCGGAAGACCCGGACTTGCCGCACCCGGAGTCGTGCCCAGGCCGGGACTTGCCAGACCCGGAGTGGTGCCCAGGCCGGGACTGGTCAACCCGGTGGTGCCCAGACCCGGAGTGCCCAGGCCGCCCCCGGTACCGCCGCCGGTGGCGCCGGTCAGGGCGGGGATCGGCGGCAGGTTGACCCCGAAGGTCGACAAACCCTGCGTCAACGCGCCGATCAGCTCGCCGGGCAGGTCCGCCACGCTGGCCGCCCGCTTGAACTCGTGATGCTGGGTTGGCGGTGCCGCGGCTGTGGTCGCATCGTAAACAAGAAAATATGCACAAGGACTCGCGACTGCCAGGGCGGCGACTGCGCTCATGGCTGTCGAGAGCTTGCGTCGGCGTCGGTTCGGCACGGAAGTCTCCTCAAAACTGGACCGCATAAACGGGACTAGGTGTGGTGTCGGGTTGCCCTGCCGGTACTGCATCGCAGGAAACCCACACGGTTGATGGTACGAGTGAGGTTGGTGTGACTAGAGTGCTTATATCGAATCGTGAGGCAATTGCTACCAAAGGTGCGACCTTGGGCACCGCTTCCGGCCGACGGAGGGTGTCGATGAAGCCCAACTGGTCGAAACCTGAGTGAACCCCAGGTGGCCCACGAGCCGCCAAATCGGGTTTTGGTGGCAAGGTCCGATACCCTAGGCAACCGATGACCGCTCGTTTTGACCTCTTCGTTGTCGGCTCCGGATTCTTCGGTCTGACGATTGCCGAACGCGTGGCTACTCAGCTCGGCAAGCGTGTCCTTGTCCTCGACCGGCGCCCGCACATCGGTGGCAACGCCTATTCCGAGGCCGAGCCGCAGACCGGGATCGAAGTCCACAAGTACGGAGCCCACCTGTTCCACACCTCCAATAAGAAGGTGTGGGACTACGTGCGGCAGTTCACCGATTTCACGGGCTACCGGCATCGGGTGTTCGCGATGCACAACGGGCAGGCCTACCAGTTCCCGATGGGCCTGGGTCTGGTGTCGCAGTTCTTCGGCAAGTACTTCACTCCAGACCAGGCCCGCCAGCTGATCGCGGAGCAGGCCGCCGAATTCCAGACCGCGGACGCGCAGAACCTGGAAGAGAAGGCCATCTCGCTGATCGGCCGCCCGCTCTATGAAGCGTTCGTCAAGGGCTACACCGCCAAACAGTGGCAGACCGACCCCGTCGAGTTACCGGCTGCCGTCATCAATCGGCTCCCGGTGCGCTACACCTTCGACAACCGGTACTTCAGCGACACCTACGAGGGTCTGCCCGTCGACGGCTACACCGCGTGGCTGCAGAAGATGGCAGACGACGACCGCATCGAGGTCAGGCTCAACACCGACTGGTTCGACGTGCGCGACGAACTGCGCCAAGCGGACCCGTCGGCTCCTGTTGTCTATACCGGCCCGCTGGACCGCTATTTCGACTACGCGGAAGGCCGGCTGGGCTGGCGCACCCTGGACTTCGAGGTGGAGGTGCTACCCATCGGGGACTTCCAGGGCACCGCGGTGATGAACTACAACGATCTCGACGTGCCCTACACCCGCATCCACGAGTTCCGCCACTTCCACACCGAGCGGGAGTACCCGACCGACAAGACGGTCATCATGCGGGAGTACTCCCGGTTCGCCGAAGACGACGACGAGCCCTACTATCCGATCAATACCGAAGCCGACCGCGCCCTGTTGGCCGCCTATCGGGCCAGGGCGAAGTCCGAGACCGCGTCATCGAAGGTTCTCTTCGGCGGGCGCTTGGGCACCTATCAATATCTGGATATGCATATGGCCATTGCCAGCGCTTTGAGCATGTACGAGAACGTCCTCGCGCCGCACCTGAGCGACGGCTCGCCTCTTGGGCCGCTGGCCGACGACCCCGTGGGAGAAGGTGCGCGCTGATGAGTGAGCTCGCGGTCAGCCTGCTGTCCCGGATCATCCTGCCGCGTCCGGGTGAACCCCTCGACGTGCGCAAGCTGTATCTGGAGGAGTCGATCACCAACGCCCGCCGCGCGCACGCGACGAGTCGCACCTCGCTGCAGATCGGCAAAGAGTCCGAAGTGTCGTTCGCCACGTATTTCAATGCGTTCCCGGCCAGCTACTGGCGCCGCTGGTCGATCTGTAAATCGGTGGTATTGCGTGTCGAGGTGACCGGATCCGGGCGCCTGGACTTGTACCGGACCAAGGCCACCGGCGCGCGCATCTTCGTCGAGGGCCGCCAGTTCGCGGGCGCAGACGACCCCCAGAAACCCCAGATCGTCGAGGTCGAGGTGGGTCTGGGGCCGTTCGAGGACGGCGGCTGGATCTGGTTCGACATCACCACCGACACCGCCGTCGAGCTGCGCAGCGGCGGCTGGTACGCGACCGAGCCGGCTCCGGTCAGGGCCAACATCGCGGTCGGCATCCCGACGTTCAACCGCCCGGCGGACTGCGCCAACGCGCTGGCCGAACTCACCAAGGACCCGTTGGTGGACGAGGTGGTCGGCGCGGTCATCGTGCCCGACCAGGGCGTGCGCAAGGTGCGCGACCATCCGGACTTTCCGGCCGCCGCCGCCCGGCTGGGTGATCGGCTTTCCATCCACGACCAGCCCAACCTGGGTGGTTCCGGCGGGTACAGCCGGGTCATGTACGAGGCGCTGAAAAACACCGACTGCCAGCAGATCCTGTTCATGGACGACGACATCCGCATCGAGCCGGACTCGATCCTGCGGGTGCTGGCCATGCACCGGTTCGCGAAGACCCCGATGCTGGTGGGCGGTCAGATGCTCAACCTGCAGGAGCCGTCGCACCTGCACATCATGGGCGAAGTCGTGAACCGGTCGAACTTCATGTGGACCAACGCGCCGCACGCCGAATACGACCACGACTTCGCCGAATATCCGTTGAGCGACAAAGAAGACAAGAGCAAGCTGCTGCACCGGCGCATCGACGTCGACTACAACGGCTGGTGGACCTGCATGATCCCGCGCCAGGTCGCCGAGGAGCTGGGCCAGCCGCTGCCGCTGTTCATCAAGTGGGACGACGCCGACTACGGCTTGCGTGCCGCCGAGCACGGCTACCCGACCGTCACCCTGCCCGGTGCGGCGATCTGGCACATGGCCTGGAGCGACAAGGACGACGCCATCGACTGGCAGGCCTACTTCCACCTGCGCAACCGGCTGGTGGTCGCGGCCATGCACTGGGACGGCGACGTCTCCGGCCTGGTCCGCAGCCACCTCAAGGCAACGCTGAAACACCTTGCCTGCCTTGAGTATTCGACGGTAGCAATCCAGAACAGGGCCATCGACGACTTCCTCGCCGGCCCGGAGCACATCTTCTCGATCCTGGAATCGGCGCTGCCCGAAGTGCACCGCATGCGCAAGGAGTATCCGGACGCGGTGGTGCTGCCGGCGGCCAGCGAGCTGCCGGCGCCGCTGTACCAAAGCAAGGAGATGAAGCCGCCGGTGAACCCGGTGACGATCGGCTACCGGCTGGCCCGCGGCATCCTGCACAACCTCAAGGCGGCCGACCCGGCGCACCACGTGCGCCCGGAATACAACGTGCCGACCCAGGACGCTCGCTGGTTCCGGTTGTGCGCGGTCGACGGCGTCACCGTCACGACGGCCGACGGGGGCGGCGTCGTCTACCGGCAACGGGATCGGTCCAAGATGTTCGCGCTGCTGTTCGGATCGCTGCGGCGGCAGCGTCAGTTGGCCCGCCGCTTCGACGAGATGCGCAGTGTGTACCGCGGCGCGTTGCCCGTGCTGTCGAGCAAGCAGAAGTGGGAGACGGCGCTACTGCCGGCGGCGGGCCCGGCGGCGCATGAGCCGAAACATGCCTGAAGCTCCTCTTTTTGAGGCGCCCACTGGCGAAGTGGTCGCGCTGGTGGCCGTGCAGTCGACGCTGACCGACCGCCCGGGGGTGCTGACGACGGCGCGCGGGCTGTCCTACTTCGGCGAGCACAGCATCGGCTGGGTGGCCGTGTCACTGCTCGGTGCACTTCTGGTGCCGAGCCGGCGCCGGGACTGGTTGGTGGCCGGGGCCGGCTCGTTCGCCGCCCACGCCGCCGCGGTGCTGATCAAACGGGTGGTGCGGCGCAAGCGGCCGCATCACCCGGCCGTCGCGGTGAATGTCGGCACACCCAGTCAGCTGAGCTTCCCGTCGGCGCATGCCACCTCGACCACGGCCGCCGCCATTTTGCTGGGCAGAGCCGCTGGTCTGCCGGAAATGGCCGCGCCCGCGGTGCTGGTGCCGCCGATGGCGCTGTCGCGAATAGTGCTGGGGGTGCACTATCCCAGCGACGTGGCCTTCGGCGTGGCGCTCGGCGCCGCCGTCGCGCGAATTGCACTCTGGCTTGATGGACGTCTTGATGGACGTGGATGTCGGGATAGAGGTGCGGCCGAATGAGTGAAGACGTGGTGACCGGACGGCCGGGGAATCTGGTCACCGGAGTGATCAAGGCCATCCGCCCGCGGCAGTGGGTGAAGAACGTACTGGTGCTGGCCGCGCCGCTGGCCGCGTTGGGCGGTCCGATCCGCTACGACTACACCAAGGTGCTCACGCAGGCGTCCGTGGCGTTCGTGGTGTTCTGCTTGGCGGCCTCGTCGATCTACCTGGTCAACGACGTGCGTGACGTCGAGGCCGACCGCGAGCACCCCAGCAAGCGGTTCCGGCCGATCGCGGCCGGCGTGGTGCCCGAGTGGCTGGCATACACCCTGGCGGTGGTGCTGGGCGTGGCCTCACTGGCCATCTCCTGGCTGGCCACTCCAGACCTGGCGCTGGTGATGGCGGTCTACCTCGGCATGCAGCTGGGGTACTGCTTCGGCCTCAAACACCAAGCGGTGATGGATATCTGCATCGTGTCGTCGGCGTATTTGATTCGGGCCATAGCCGGTGGCGCGGCTACCAAAATCCCGCTGTCCCAATGGTTCTTGCTGTTCGTCGCGTTCGGGTCGCTGTTCATGGTGGCCGGCAAGCGATACGCCGAACTGCAGTTGGCCGAACGTACCGGCGCCGCGATCCGCAAGTCGCTGGAAAGCTACACCAGCACCTACCTGCGGTTCGTCTGGACGCTTTCGGCCACCGCGGTGGTGGTGTGTTACGGGCTGTGGGCGTTCGAGCGCGACCACCACTCGGGGTCCTGGTTCGCCGTGTCGATGGTCCCGTTCACCATCGCGATCCTGCGGTACGCGGTCGACGTCGACGGCGGGCTGGCCGGCGAGCCCGAAGACATCGCACTGAGTGACCGGGTGTTGCAGCTGCTGGCGCTGGCCTGGATAGCGACCGTGGGTGCCGCCGTTGCCTTCGGCTAGCGCCAGGCTGAGGGCTCTGCGGGTCGGGGCGATGCGGCCTCGGGTGCCGGCCGTGCGGCGAGTCGGCCGGCCCCGGAATCGGCAAAAGTTCCCCTACGACATCGTGGTCCGGGTCAGCCTGTGGACCAGTGTCGCGATGGTCGCCGCGCTGTTCGCCTGGGGGGCTTGGCAGCGGCGATGGATCTCTGATGACGGGCTGATCGTGCTGCGCACGGTGCGAAACCTGTTGGCCGGCAACGGGCCGGTGTTCAACGCCGGCGAGCGGGTGGAGGCGAACACCTCCACGGCGTGGACCTATCTCATGTACCTGGGCAGCTGGGTGGGCGGGCCGATGCGCATCGAGTACGTGGCGCTGGCGCTGGCCCTGACGCTGTCCGTGCTGGGTATGGCGCTGCTGATGCTGGGAACTGGCCGGTTGTACGCACCCAGCCTGCGCGGCCGCCGCGCGATCATGCTGCCGGCCGGGGCATTGGTGTACATCGCGGTGCCACCGGCCCGGGACTTCGCCACCTCGGGCCTGGAGAACGGCCTGGCACTGACCTATCTGGGGCTGCTGTGGTGGATGCTGGTCTGCTGGGCGCAGCCGTTGCGGGCCCGTGCGGACAGCGGGGTATTCATCGGCGCGCTGGCGTTCGTGGCGGGATTCAGCGTCCTGGTCCGGCCCGAGCTGGCGCTGATCGGTGGGGGCGCACTGATCATGATGCTGATCGCGGCCCGCAACTGGCGGCGTCGCGCGCTGATCGTGGTGGCCGGAGGCTTCCTGCCGGTTGCCTACCAGATCTTCCGGATGGGTTACTACGCGCTGCTGGTGCCCGGGACCGCCCTGGCCAAAGATGCCGCCGGTGACAAATGGTCACAGGGCATCACCTACCTGTCGAACTTCAACCAGCCCTATGCGCTCTGGTTGCCGGTCCTGCTGTTGGTGCCGCTGGGTTTGCTGTTGATGTTCGCGCGCCGCCGGCCGTCGTTCCTGCGTCCGGTGGTGGCGACCGACTACGGGCGGGTGGCCCGGGCCGTGCAGAGCCCGCCCGCCGTGGTGGTCTTCATGCTGGTCAGCGGTCTGCTACAGGCGCTGTACTGGATCCGCCAAGGCGGCGACTTCATGCACGGCCGGGTGTTGTTGCTGCCGCTGTTTTGTTTGCTGGCCCCAGTGGCGGTGATCCCCGTGGCGGTGCCCGACGGCAAGGACTATGCGCGGGAGACCGGCTATTGGCTGGCCGGCGCTGCCAGCGTGTTGTGGCTGGGGGTCGCGGGCTGGTCGCTGTGGGCGGCGAATTCGCCGGGCCGGGGCGACGACGCCACCCACGTCACCTACTCGGGGATCGTCGACGAACGCCGGTTCTACTCCCAGGCCACCGGGCACGCGCATCCGCTGACGGCCGCCGACTACTTGGGCTACCCGAGGATGGCCGCCATCCTGACCGCGATCAACAACACCCCGGAGGGGGCGTTGCTGCTGCCGTCTGGCAACTACACCCAGTGGAACCTGGTGCCCATGATCCTGCCGCCTCCGCCGTCGCCGGCCGGCACCACACCCTATGTAATAGGTCAGCACGCAGTACTTTTCACGAATCTCGGCATGGTGGGCATGAACGTCGGACTCGATGTCAAGGTGATCGACCAGATCGGCCTGGCGAATCCGATCGCACAGCACACCGAGCGGGTGAAGCACGGCCGCATCGGACATGACAAAAGCCTCTTCCCGGACTGGGTGGTGGCCGACGGCCCCTGGGTGAAGTGGTATCCGGGCATTCCCGCCTTCCTTGACCAGCAGTGGGTCGCCGAAGCCGAGGCGGCGCTGCAATGCCCCCGGACCGCGGCAATGCTGAACTCGGTGCGCGGACCGATGAACCTGCGCCGGTTCGTCTCCAACGTGCTGCATTCGTACGGATTCACCAAGTACCGGATCGACCGCGTTCCGCTTTTCGACCTCATCAGGTGCGGAATGGCGGTGCCCCCAGGCGAGAACACGTCGGTCGGTCCTCGCGACTGAGCGACGGACGGCCGCGGCGGACCCATGGAGACCCGGGCGACATCACTTTGGGAAAAATTCGGCCGAATTCTCAAAGTGTTCGGCTCGCCGGGCGACGCGGCATTGACAGCAACATCACAATTCACCGCTCATCAGCGGGCGGGGCACGCCCGGCACATGCGGAAACATCGTTTCCGACGGGCCGGTCTTGCGTGAAAATCGCCGCGAATGACCGCCAAATCGCGGCTTCGGCCGCTGACTCGAGGAGAGCGCGCCCGCGAAGTTGTGGTTGACTACACGGGCACTGCAGCGCCTCGGGCATGCAGTTCGGCCTGGTTCAGGATGCGCCCAACAACTATGGATGCGCCTAACAACAATGGGATGAGGAAGCTAAGGATGAAGCTTGTTGACAGGTTTCGTGGCGCCGTGACGGGTATGCCGCGCCGACTCGTGCTGGGAGCCGCATCCGCGGCCCTGCTGTTGGGTCTGGTCGGCGGCGTTGATGTCACTGGCGGCTCGGCGACCGCGGGAGCGTTCTCGCGGCCGGGCCTGCCGGTGGAGTACCTGCAGGTGCCCTCAGCGTCGATGGGACGCAGCATCAAGGTCCAGTTCCAGAGCGGTGGGGCCAACTCGCCCGCGGTCTATCTGCTGGACGGCATGCGCGCGCAGGACGACTACAACGGCTGGGACATCAACACCCCCGCGTTCGAGTGGTACTACCAGTCGGGCCTGTCGGTGGTCATGCCGGTCGGTGGGCAGTCCAGCTTCTACAGCGACTGGTACAACCCGGCCTGCGGTAAGGCCGGCTGCACCACCTACAAGTGGGAGACCTTCCTGACCACCGAGCTGCCCGCCTACCTGGCCAGCAACAAGCAGGTCAAGTCGACCGGTAGCGCCGCTGTCGGTCTGTCGATGGCCGGCTCGTCGGCGCTGATCCTGGCGGCCTACCACCCGGACCAGTTCATCTACGCCGGCTCGCTGTCGGCCCTGCTCGACCCGTCCCAGGCGATGGGGCCCTCGCTGATCGGTCTGTCGATGGGTGACGCCGGCGGTTACAAGACGTCCGACATGTGGGGTCCGAAGGACGACCCGGCGTGGCAGCGCAACGACCCGTCGCTGCAGGTGGGCAAGCTCGTCGCCAACAACACCCGGATCTGGATCTACTGCGGTAACGGCAAGCCGTCCGAACTCGGTGGCGACAACCTGCCCGCCAAGTTCCTGGAGGGCTTCGTCCGGACCAGCAACATGAAGTTCCAGGACGCGTACAACGCTGCCGGCGGTCACAACGCCGTGTTCAACTTCGACGCCAACGGAACCCACAGCTGGGAGTACTGGGGCCAGCAGCTCAGCGCCATGAAGGGTGACCTGCAGTCGACGCTGGGCGCGACGCCCAACACCGGTCCTGCCGCCGGTACGGGTACCACTTCGGGCACCTGAGCGCGCGCAGGTCTCAGCCAAAGCTGAGCCAACCAACCCACCTAACGGCGGCGACCTCTCGGGGTCGCCGCCGTTAGGCCTTTATCCCATCGCGCGCGGTGTGGTTAGCTACCTTGCGGGCCGGAATCTGCAGGGGTTTTTCCTGGGAGCTGGATCGCTGCGTGCGCGCGGCGATTGACGATGGAGGTGGACAGTGAGGGTCTTGTCGGTGCTGCTGCGGATGATCGGCGTTGCCGTGCTGTCAATCGCGTTGGGCGGCGTCACGGTGATGACGGGGTCCGCGGCCAAGTCCAGGGCTGCGGGCATGGAGACCCTGATGGTGCCGTCGGCCGCGATGGGGCGTGACATCCCGGTGGCCTTCCTGGCCGGGGGGCCGCACGCGGTATACCTGCTGGACGCCTTCGACGCCGGTCCGGATGTCAGCAACTGGGTCACCGCGGGTAACGCGATGAGCACCCTGGCCGGTAAGGGAATCTCGGTGGCGGCGCCCGCCGGTGGCGCGTACAGCATGTACACCAACTGGGAGCAGGACGGCAGCAAGCAGTGGGACACCTTCCTGTCCAGCGAGCTGCCCGATTGGCTGGCCGCCAACAAGGGCCTGGCGCCGGGTGGTCACGGCGCCGTGGGCGCCTCGCAGGGTGGCTACGCAGCGATGGCTCTGGCCGCCTTCCACCCCGACCGCTTCGGCTTCGCCGGCTCGCTGTCCGGCTTCCTGTACCCGTCGGACACCACCACGAACGGGTCGATCCTGGCCGGCCTGCAGCAATTCGGCGGTGTGGACGGCAACGGAATGTGGGGAGCCCCACAGTTGGGCCGGTGGAAGTGGCACGACCCGTACGTGCACGCCGCGTTGCTGGCGCAGAACAACACCCGGGTGTGGGTCTGGAGTCCGACCACCACGAATGCCAGTGACCCCGCCGCCATGATCGGCCAGGCCGGCGAGGCGATGGGCAACAGCCGCATGTTCTACCAGCAGTACCGCACCAACGGCGGCCACAACGGCCACTTCGACTTCCCGGGCGGCGGCGACAACGGTTGGGGCTCGTGGGCGGGTGCGCTGGGCGCCCTGTCCGGCGACCTCGCCGGTGCGATCCGCTAGCCGGCCGTCCGCCAGAGCCGCATCGCGGCGCAATCGGGGTGGTGCCCAGAGCCGGTACCGTATAGGGAATGCAGCAGAGAGCGGGTGCCGCGTGACCACGCGGCGCGCGTGAGCCTGGGCGGTACGCGACACCCACCGTCCACCGCATTCGCGCTGTGACCACCGACCGACTCTGTTAGCAGGAGAACATGGCCAAGAACGCCAAGAAGGGCGCGCGTAACCGCCACCGGGTCCTGGCCTGGACCGCGGCCCTGGCCATGGCGGTCGTGGTGTTGCTGGTGGTTTTCGCCGTCGTCACCATGCTCCGCGGCTCGAACGTCCCGCCCAGCGCCGTGCCTCCCGGGGTGCTGCCTCCGGGTTCGACCACAACCCATCCGCACAAGCCGCGACCCGCGTCCCAAGACGCGTCCTGCCCCGATGTTCAAGTGATCGCCGTTCCGGGTACCTGGGAATCGTCGCCGCAGGACAACCCGATCACCCCGACGTTCAACCCAAGGGCGTTGCTGCTCAACGTGACTGGGCCGATCGTCCAGCAGTTCCCCGCCGCCCGGGTGCAGACGTACACCGTTCCCTACACGGCGCAGTTCCATAACCCGATGAGCGCCGACGGTCAGATGAACTACAACGACAGCCGCGCAGAGGGCACTAGAGCGATGGTGGCGGCGCTGACCGACATCAACACCAAGTGCCCGTTGACCAGCTACGTGCTGATCGGCTTCTCGCAGGGCGCGGTGATCGCCGGCGACGTCGCCAGCGATATCGGCAACGGACGCGGGCCCGTCGACGACGATCTGGTTCTCGGCGTCACCCTGATCGCCGACGGCCGTCGCGAGCCCGAGGTGGGCAACGAGATCGGGCCCGACCCGCAGGGCGTGGGTGTCGAGATCACCCTGCACGAGGTGCCCGTCCTGGCGGGCATGGGCTTGACCATGACCGGCCCGCGACCTGGCGGGTTCGACGTGCTGAACAACAAGACCAACGAGATCTGCGCTCCCGGCGACCTGATCTGCGCGGCGCCCAAAGAGGCGTTCAGCCCGGCCAACCTGTCCAACACGATCAGCACCCTGACCGGCGGGGGCGGCCAGCCGATCCACGCGATGTACGGAACGCCCGATTTCTGGAACCTCGACGGTGCGCCGGCGACGGCATGGACGTTGAACTGGGCCCACGGGCTCATCGATAACGCACCGCACCCCAAGCATGGGTAGCCGAATCGGCCGGATGGTTAGCTGGGCGAAGGACACTACCCCTCGTATGCGGGTTGTTTACCCGATCGGCGGTACCTTGTGATTTGGTCTGCCGCGCGCCTCCCCTTAACATTAAGAGAAAATTAAGAGCATGTGGTTGACCCGATCGGGTCGAAACCGGCAACGACTGGTGCCCGCACGACGTGGGCCTCGTTCGAGGCCGTGCGCAGATGTACGAGTCGGCGAAGCCGACTCGACCTAGATGTGAAGTGACAGGAGAGGCGGCATGGCCTACCACAACCCCTTCGTGGTGAACGGGAAGATCAAGTTCCCGCACAACACCAACCTGGTCCGCCACGTTGAAAAGTGGGCGAAGGTTCGCGGCGACAACCTGGCCTACCGGTTCCTGGACTTCTCCACCGAGCGCGACGGCATCGAACGCGACATTCTGTGGTCGGAATTCAGCGCCCGCAACCGCGCCATCGGAGCGCGCCTGCAGCAGGTCACCCAGCCCGGCGATCGCATCGCCATCCTGTGCCCGCAGAACCTGGACTACCTCGTTTCCTTCTTCGGCGCGCTGTATTCGGGCCGGATCGCGGTGCCGCTGTTCGACCCCGCGGAGCCGGGTCACGTCGGCCGCCTGCACGCGGTGCTCGACGACTGCGCCCCGTCCACGATCCTGACCACCACCGACTCTGCCGAAGGCGTTCGCAAGTTCATCCGGGCCCGCTCGGCCAAGGAACGGCCCCGGGTCATCGCCGTCGACGCGGTGCCCACCGAGGTCTCCTCCACCTGGCAGGAACCGCTGGCCGACGAGACCACCACCGCCTACCTGCAGTACACCTCCGGCTCCACCCGGACTCCGACCGGCGTGCAGATCACCCACCTGAACCTGCCCACCAACGTGGTGCAGGTGCTCAACGCGCTCGAGGGCAGCGAAGGTGACCGCGGCTGCATGTGGCTGCCGTTCTTCCACGACATGGGCCTGATCACGGCGCTGCTGTCCTCGGTGCTGGGGCACAGCTTCACCTTCATGACGCCGGCCGCGTTCGTGCGCCGGCCCGGCCGCTGGATCCGCGAACTCGCCCGCAAGCCCGGCGAGACCGGCGGCGTCTTCTCCGCCGCACCGAACTTCGCCTTCGAGCACGCCGCGGCGCGCGGCCTGCCCCGCGACGATGAACCGCCACTGGACCTGAGCAACGTCAAGGGCATCCTCAACGGCAGCGAACCGGTGAGCCCGGCGTCGATGCGCAAGTTCTTCGACGCGTTCGCGCCCTATGGCCTCAAGGAGACCGCCGTCAAGCCGGCGTACGGTCTGGCCGAGGCAACGCTGTTCGTCGCGACCACCCCGATGCGCGAGAAGCCGAGGATCATCCACGTCGACCGGGACGCGCTGAACAACCAGCGCTTCGTCGAGGTGCCGGCCGACGCGCCGAACGCGGTGGCCCAGGTCTCCGCCGGCAAGGTCGCCGTCGACGAATGGGCGGTCATCGTCGACGCCGAGACGGCCAGCGAGCTGCCGGACGGCCAGATCGGTGAGATCTGGCTGCACGGCAACAACCTGGGTATCGGTTACTGGGGTAAAGAGGAAGAGACCTCGGTGACCTTCAAAAACATCCTCAAGTCGCGGGTCGCCAACTCGCGCGCCGAGGGCGCGGCCGACGACGGCCTGTGGGTGCGCACCGGTGACTACGGCACCTATCACGACGACCACCTCTATATCGCGGGCCGGATCAAGGACCTCGTCATCGTCGACGGCCGCAACCACTACCCGCAGGACCTCGAGTTCACCGCGCAGGAAGCCACCAAGGCGTTGCGGGTCGGCTACGTGGCCGCCTTCTCCGTCCCGGCCAACCAACTGCCGCAAGAGGTGTTCGACGACGCGCATGCCGGCCTGAAATTCGATGCCCAGGACACCTCCGAGCAGCTGGTGATCGTCGGGGAGCGCGCCGCCGGTGCCCACAAGCTCGACTACCAGCCGATCGCCGATGACATCCGGGCGGCCATCGCCGTCGGGCACGGGGTAACCGTGCGCGACGTGCTGCTGGCGACCGCGGGCACGATTCCGCGTACCTCCAGCGGCAAGATCGGACGCCGCGCATGCCGCGCGGCCTACCTCGACGGCAGCCTGCGCAGCGGCATTGGTTCGCCGACGGTATTCGCCACCGAATCGGACTGAGCACAGGAACCATGACTGACATAGAGGAGCCCCAGGACACGGGCGACCAGCAGAGCGCGGGCAACCCGCCCGCCAACAAGACCGAGATGACGGTCCCGGAAATGCGCGAGTGGCTGCGCAACTGGGTGGGCAAGGCGGTCGGCAAGTCGCCGGACTCGATCGACGATTCGGTGCCGATGGTGGAGCTCGGCTTGGCGTCGCGGGATGCCGTGGCAATGGCCGCCGACATCGAAGACCTCACCGGCGTCACCCTGTCGGTCGCGGTCGCCTTCCAGCACCCCACCATCGAGTCGCTGGCGACGCGGATCATCGAGGGCGAGCCCGAACGGCCCGACGACGACTCCGACGCGTTCGATTGGTCGCGCAAGGGCCCGGCCGAGCGCGTCGACATCGCGGTCGTGGGCTTGTCCACCCGCCTGCCCGGCGACATGAACACCCCCGAAGAGACCTGGCAGGCGCTGCTGGAAGGCCGCGACGCCATCACCGACCTGCCCGAGGGCCGCTGGTCGGAGTTCCTCGAGGAGCCGCGACTGGCCGCGCGCGTCGCGCAAGCACGCACCCGCGGCGGCTATCTGAAGGACATCAAGGGCTTCGACTCGGAGTTCTTCGCGGTGGCCAAGACCGAGGCCGACAACATCGACCCGCAGCAGCGGTTGGCGCTGGAGCTGACCTGGGAGGCGCTCGAGCACGCCCGCATCCCGGCGTCGAGCCTGCGCGGCGAGTCCGTCGGCGTGTTCGTCGGCAGCTCCACCAATGACTACAGCTTCCTGGCCGTCTCGGACCCGTCGGTCGCGCACCCGTATGCGATCACCGGGACCGCCAGCTCGATCATCGCGAACCGGGTGTCCTACTTCTACGACTTCCACGGCCCCTCGGTGACCGTCGACACCGCGTGCTCGAGTTCGTTGGTGGCGATCCACCAGGGTATTCAGGCGCTGCGCAACGGCGAGGCCGACGCGGTCGTGGCCGGCGGGGTCAACGCGCTGATCACCCCGATGGTGACGCTCGGGTTCGACGAGATCGGCGCGGTGCTGGCGCCCGACGGCCGGATCAAGTCGTTCTCGTCGGACGCCGACGGCTACACCCGCTCCGAGGGCGGCGCGATGCTGGTGCTCAAGCGGGTCGACGACGCCCGCCGCGACGGCGACCAGATTCTGGCCGTGATCGCCGGCAGCGCGGTCAACCACGACGGCCGGTCCAACGGCCTGATCGCCCCCAGCCAGGACGCACAGGCCGACGTGCTGCGCCGGGCCTACAAGGATGCCGGCATCGACCCGCGCAACGTCGACTACGTCGAGGCGCACGGCACCGGCACCATCCTCGGCGACCCGATCGAGGCCGAGGCACTCGGTCGGGTGGTCGGCAGGGGGCGTCCCGCCGATCGGCCGGCGCTGCTGGGTGCGGTGAAAACCAATGTCGGACACATGGAGTCGGCGGCCGGTGCGGCCAGCATGGCCAAGGTGGTGCTGGCCCTGCAGCACGACAAGCTGCCGCCGTCGATCAACTTCGCCGGACCCAGCCCGTACATCGACTTCGACGCCATGCACCTGAAGGTGATCGACACCGCGACCGACTGGCCGCGCTACGGCGGCTACGCGCTGGCCGGGGTGTCGAGCTTCGGCTTCGGCGGCGCCAACGCGCACCTGGTGGTGCGTGAGGTCCTGCCGCGCGACGTGATCGAACGGGAACCCGAACTGGAAACGGCGCCGCAGGCGGCTGTGGTGTCCGCCGGTGGCGGCCTGGCCGAAGGCCAAGGCCACGCGCTGCGCTTCGACGAGTTCGGCAACATCATCGGCGACCCATCCGACGGACTCGGGGCCGAAGAGCCGGAGCCCGAGCTGCCCGGCGTGACCGAAGAGGCGCTCGCGCTCAAGCAAACAGCGCTGGAAGAGCTTGCGGCAGAAGAGGTTACAAACGGTATTCGCACCCCGCTGATTCCGCTGGCGGTGTCGGCGTTCCTGACCTCGCGTAAGAAGGCCGCCGCCGAGGAGCTGGCGGACTGGATGGACACCCCCGAAGGCCGGGAGTCGTCGCTGGAGTCGATCGGCCGATCGCTGTCGCGGCGCAACCACGGCCGCTCCCGCGCGGTGGTGCTGGCCCACGACCACGACGAAGCCATCAAGGGCCTGCGCGCGGTCGCCGCGGGCAAGCAGGCGCCGAATGTGTTCAGTGTCGACGGGCCGGTGACCAACGGGCCGGTGTGGGTGCTGGCCGGGTTCGGCGCTCAGCACCGCAAGATGGGCAAGAGCCTGTACCTGCGCGACGCGGTCTTCGCCGAGTGGATCGAGAAGGTCGACGCGCTGGTCCAGGATGAGCTGGGCTACTCGGTGCTCGAGCTGATCCTGGACGACTCGCAGGACTACGGCATCGAGACCACCCAGGTCACCATCTTCGCGATCCAGATCGCGCTCGGTGAGCTGCTCAAGCATCACGGCGCCAAGCCGGCCGCGGTCGTCGGCCAGTCATTGGGCGAAGCCGCGTCGGCCTATTTCGCCGGTGGCCTGTCGCTGCGCGACGCCACTCGCACCATCTGCTCGCGCTCGCATCTGATGGGCGAGGGCGAGGCGATGCTGTTCGGCGAGTACATCCGGTTGATGGCGCTGGTGGAGTACTCCGCCGACGAGATCAAGACGGTGTTCTCCGACTTCCCGGATCTGGAGGTCTGCGTCTACGCAGCGCCCACCCAGACCGTCATCGGTGGTCCGCCCGAGCAGGTGGACGCGATCATCGCCCGCGCCGAGGCCGAGGGCAAGTTCGCCCGCAAGTTCCAGACCAAGGGCGCCAGCCACACCCAGCAGATGGACCCGCTGCTGGGCGAGCTCACTGCCGAGTTGCAGGGCATCAAGCCGATGAGCCCGACGGCGGGGATCTACTCGACCGTGCACGAGGGCAACTACATCAAGCCCGGCGCCGAGCCGATCCACGATGTGGAGTACTGGAAGAAGGGCCTGCGCCACAGCGTCTACTTCACGCACGGCATCCGCAACGCCGTCGACAGCGGGCACACCACGTTCCTGGAGCTCGCCCCCAACCCGGTGGCGTTGATGCAGGTGGGCCTGACCACGGCGTCGGCCGGGCTGCACGACGCCCAGCTGATCCCGACGCTGGCCCGCAAGCAGGACGAGGTCGAGTCGATGGTCTCGACCATGGCGCAGCTGTTTGTGTACGGCCACGACCTGGACCCGCGCACGTTGTTCACTGCGGCCAACGGGCCCGAGGATTACGCGAACATTCCGCCCACCCGGTTCAAGCGCAAGGTGCACTGGCTGGACGCGCACTTCGCCGGCGACGGCTCGGTGCTGATGCCGGGGGCCCATGTCGCGCTGCCGGACGGCCGCCACGTGTGGGAGTACGCGCCGCGCGACCAGACCGATCTCGCCGCGCTGGTGCGGGCCGCCACGGCCGAAGTGCTGCCGGATGCCCAGCTCGCGGCTTCGGAGCAGCGGGCGGTGCCCGGCCTGGGTGCCCGGTTGGTGACGACGATGACGCGGCACCCCGGCGGGGCATCGGTTCAGGTGCACGCTCGCATCGACGAATCCTTCACGCTGGTCTACGACGCGCTGATCACCCGGGACGGTTCGCAATTGGGGCTGCCCACCGCAGTCGGTGCGGGCACGGCGATCGCGGCTCCTGTCTCTTCGGGTCCTGCCGTCGAGGCGCCGGCCCAGGACCCACGGGCGGCGGCGATCGAAGCGGGCGAAGACCTCGACACCGACACTCTCGCGGACAGCCTGACCACCCGCTACATGCCGACCGGCTTCACCAAATGGTCACCGGATTCCGGGGAGACCATCGGGCAGCGACTGGGCACCATCGTCGGCTCGGCCATGGGCTACGAACCCGAGGACCTGCCGTGGGAGGTGCCGCTGATCGAGCTGGGTCTGGACTCGCTGATGGCGGTGCGGATCAAGAACCGCGTCGAGTACGACTTCGACCTGCCGCCGATCCAGTTGACGGCGGTGCGCGACGCGAACCTCTACAACGTGGAGAAGCTCATCGAGTACGCGATCGAGCATCGCGACGAGGTCGAGGAGCTGCACGAGGTCCAAAAGATGCAGACGGCCGAGGAGATCGCCCGGGCGCAGGCGGAGTTGCTCTATGGCAACAAGGCCGAGGCATCAGCGGCGCCGGCCACAGCGCCCGAGTCGGCGGCGGAGCCCGAGCCGGCTGCACAGCCCGCGTCGGAAACCCCGATTCCGCCGCCGCCGAGCGACCCGTCCGGCCCATCCGGTAACGGCCAGCCGAACGTGGCGGCCAACCTGGCCGGGAAGACGGATGTGCTCGACTCCGACGCGGTGGCCAAGGCGCTCAACGCCGACGTGCCGCCGCGTGACGCCGCCGAGCGGGTCACCTTCGCCACCTGGGCGGTCGTCACCGGGAAGTCTCCGGGCAGCATCTTCAACACGCTGCCCAAGCTGGACGACGACGCCGCGGCCAAGATGTCGCAGCGGCTCTCCGAGCGCGCCGAGGGGCCGATCACCGTCGAGGACGTGCGTACGTCGTCGACCATCGAGGAGCTGGCCGAGAAGGTGCGCGGCTACCTGGAGGCCGGGGTGATCGACGGGTTCGTCCGCACCCTGCGGGCCCGGCCGGAGGGCAGCTCGAAGGTGCCGGTGTTCGTGTTCCATCCGGCCGGCGGCTCGACCGTTGTGTACGAGCCGCTGCTCAACCGGCTGCCCGCGGACACCCCGATGTACGGCTTGGAGCGAGTCGAAGGCACCATCGAAGAGCGTGCGGCGCAATACATTCCGAAGCTGATCGAGATGCAGGGCGACGGGCCCTACATCCTGGCCGGCTGGTCGCTGGGCGGCGTGCTGGCCTACGCGTGCGCGATCGGGCTGAAGAAGCTGGGCAAGGACGTCCGCTGGGTCGGGCTGATCGACGCGGTGCGCGCCGGCGAGGAGATCCCGCAGACCAAGGAGGAGATCCGCAAGCGCTGGGACCGGTACGCGAAGTTCGCCGAGAAGACGTTCAACGTCACTATTCCGGCGATCCCGTACGAGCAGCTCGAGGAGCTCGACGACGAGGGCCAGATCCGCTTCGTCCTGGAAGCCGTCAGCCAGAGCGGCGTGCAGATCCCGGCCGGGATCATCGAGCACCAGCGCACGTCGTATCTGGACAACCGGGCGATCGACACCGTCGAGATCCAGCCTTACGACGGGCATGTCACCCTCTACATGGCCGATCGCTACCATGACGACGCGATCATGTTCGAGCCGCGGTACGCCGTTCGCAAGCCGGACGGCGGGTGGGGCGAGTATGTCTCCGACCTCGAGGTCGTGCAGATCGGTGGCGAACACATCCAGGCCATCGACGAGCCGATCATTGCCAAGGTGGGCGAACACATGAGCCGCGCGCTCGACGACCTAGATAGCACTGAGGGCTGACCGGCAGCCGGACAAGTGAGGTAGGCAGTAGTGACGGGCACCGAGGCGACTCCGCACACCACGGCCGAGAAATTGGCCGAGTTGCGTGAACGTTTGGAGCAGGCCAAGGAGCCCGGCGGCGAGAAGGCCGCCGCCAAGCGCGACAAGAAGGGCATCCCGAGTGCCCGCGCCCGCGTGCACGCGCTGGTCGATCCGGGCACGTTCTTCGAGATCGGTGCCCTGGCCAAAACCCCGAACGACCCCAACGCCCTCTACGGCGACGGGTGCATCACCGGCCACGCCATGATCGACGGTCGCCCGGTCGGGGTGTTCTCCCACGACCAGACCGTGTTCCAAGGCACCGTCGGCGAGATGTTCGGCCGCAAGGTGGCCCGGCTGATGGAGTGGTGCGCGATGGTCGGGTGCCCGATCGTCGGCATCCAGGACTCCGGCGGCGCCCGCATCCAGGACGCAGTGACCTCGCTGGCGTGGTACGCCGAACTCGGCCGCCGGCACGAGGCGTTGTCCGGTCTGGTGCCGCAGATCTCCCTGATTTTCGGCAAATGTGCTGGGGGAGCGGTTTATTCGCCGATCCAGGACGATCTCCTCGTCGCGGTGCGCGACCAAGGTTATTTCTTCGTCACCGGGCCCGATGTCATCCAGGAAGTCACCGGCGAAGAGGTCACTCTGGACGAGTTGGGTGGGGCCGACGCCCAGGCCCGGTACGGCAACCTGCAGCAGGTTGTCGAGTCCGAGGAGGCCGCGTTCAAGTACGTACGGGACTTCCTGTCGTTCCTGCCGTCCAACTGCTTCGACAAACCGCCGACCGTGAACCCGGGGCTGGAGCCCGAAATCACGCCGCACGACCTGGAGCTCGACGCGATCGTGCCGGACTCCGACAACATGGGCTACGACATGCACGAGATCCTGCTGCGGATCTTCGACGACGGCGACTTTCTCGATGTCGCCGAGCAGGCGGGACCGGCGATCATCACCGGCTACGCCCGGGTCGACGGGCATCCGGTCGGCGTCATCGCCAACCAGCCCATGCACCTGGCCGGGGCCATCGACAACGAAGCCTCGGACAAGGCGGCGCGGTTCATCCGCTTCTGCGACGCGTTCAGCATCCCGCTGGTCTTCGTGGTCGATACGCCGGGCTTCTTGCCGGGCGTGGAGCAGGAGAAGAACGGCATCATCAAGCGTGGCGGGCGATTCCTTTACGCGGTGGTCGAGGCCGACGTGCCGAAGGTGACGATCACGATCCGTAAGTCCTACGGCGGCGCGTACGCGGTCATGGGCTCGCGGCAGCTGACCGCCGACTTCAACTTCGCCTGGCCGACCGCGCGGATCGCGGTGATCGGCGCCGACGGCGCGGCGCAGCTGCTGATGAAGCGGTTCCCTGACCCGACGGCGCCCGAGGCACAGCAGATCAAGAAGGACTTCATCGAGGGTTACAACCTGAACGTGGCGATCCCGTGGACTGCCGCCGAGCGCGGGTTCATCGACGCGGTCATCGACCCGCACGACACCCGGCTGCTGCTGCGTAAGTCAATGCACCTGCTGCGGGACAAGCAGCTGTGGTGGCGGGTCGGCCGCAAGCACGGGTTGATCCCGATCTAGTGGTGTGTCCTGCTTTTAGCTGACTTTTTCTAGGATGATCCGACCGCGCGCGACTTTGGCGAGGATGGACTCGGCGGTTGCTGTCCAGACGTAGGGTCTGGGGTCGTCGTTGTGGGCGTCGATGTATTCCTGGATAGAGGCGACAAGGTCGGGCACGGAGTGGAAGACGCCGCGCCGCAACGCTTTGTCGGTCAGTTCCCGGAACCAACGTTCGACGAGGTTGAGCCACGACGACGATGTCGGGGTGAAGTGAAGGTGGAACCGGGGGTGTTGGTCGAGCCACGTGCGGACTTCTTCGTGCTTGTGGGTGGCGTAGTTGTCCAGGATCAGGTGGATCTGCAGATCCTTGGGCACCTGCCGGTCGATGGTCTTCAGGAATTTCAACCATTCCTGATGCCGGTGCCGAGGCATGCACTGGCTGATGATCATCCCGGTCAGCACGTTCAGCGCGGCGAACAGTGTGGTAGTGCCGTGGCGCTTGTAGTCGTGGGTCATCGTCTCGCCCCGCCCCTTGACCATCGGCAGCGATGCCTGGGTGCGGTCGAGCGCCTGCACCGACGACTTCTCATCGGCGCACAAGACGATCGCCTTCTCCGGCGGATTCAGATAAAGCCCGACGACATCGACCAGTTTGTCCTCGAACTTCGGGTCGTTGGACAGCTTGAACGTGTCGACCCGGTGCGGTTTGAGGCCCCGCGCCGACCACACCTGCTGCACAGTCGATTTCGACACCCCGGTAGCCGCGGCCATGGTCCGGCAGCTCCAATGGGTTTGGCCCTGCGGACGGTAATTCAGTGTCAGATCCACGATCTCGTCGATCGTGTCCTGCGGGATCGTCTTCTTCCGACCCCGGCCCTCGCGGACCTGCGCGAACTTGACCAGACCCTCCTCGACGAACCGGGCACGCCACCCGCTGACCGACGCCGGCGACACCGACAACGCCTGCGCGATAGCCGTGTTCGCCAAACCGTCGGCCGCCATCAACAACGCCCGCGCCCGGACCACCTCGCGATGCGGCGCAGACTGACGATCGCGCCACAGACTCGAGAACCTCACGCTGCCTTGCAGACACCAGCAGAGCTGGAACGGGTCGCCTCATAGTGTGAATCATACCCAATAATCATCGATTAATTGCGGGACACACCACTAGTCAGAGGTTTTCGCCCGATCCGTAGCCACCACCGCGTCGTCCGACGTCGCCGGCTCAAGCGTGGGATCACCGGATTATGCAGGGCCACTGTGATTTTGAAAGTGCGTCAGCGTTTGGCGTCAACACCCTCCTGATGGTGGGTAGACGGTGTTTAGATGCCCGATACGTGCGCGAGTTGGCCGACGGCGGCGGTGATCGCCATTGCCAACCCGCCGCCGATCAGGACACGCAGGGCCGGGCGAGTCGCGGTGGTGCCGGCGGCCCTGGCGCCAAGGACGCCGGCAAGCGCCAGCCCAGCGAAGGTGACTGCCACCATGAGCCAGATGCGGGTGGTCGCGGTTGGGCCGAGCAGCCCGAGGAACGGAATCAGACCGCCAACCAGGAAGCTGACTGCTGAGGCGGCGGAGGCCTGCAATGGGCGCGCGGTGGTGGTCTCGGCGTGACCAAGTTCGTCGCGTAGGTGGGCCTCCAATGAATCGGAGTCATGCAAGGCCGCCGCTACTTGTTCGGCCAGTTCGCTGGGCACTCCTCGGGATTTGTAGATCTCGACCAACTCGTTCAGTTCGGCTTGCGGATTCTCGGCTAGTTCGCGCGTTTCCATGGCGCGGTCGGCGTTCTCCACATCAACCTGCGAACTGACCGAGACGTATTCGCCTGCCGCCATTGCCATCGATCCTGCCGCGAGTCCGGCCAAACCGGCGGTCAGGACGGTGCCGATGGCCGCGCTGCTGGCCGCGACACCGACCATCAAACTCGCAGTCGAGACCAGTCCGTCGTTGGCGCCGAGAACAGCGGCGCGCAGCCACCCCGCCCGGCCCGCGGTGTGGCGTTCGGAATGGGGATTGACTGCGTCGAGGAAAGACAAGGGACACTCCTACTTTCGTGCGTCGAGGAACCTGCTGAAGGGGTGATGCATGTGTAGTGCGCGGACCGCGGCACCGAAAGTCCCGGCGGCGATCACGACCAGTTGGATCCGCTGAGGAATACCAAACCCAGCCGATCCCATAGAACGTCAGGCAGCCGAGCCCACTGACCGCGAGGATTGCCAACAGCAGGCGGGTGACGACGCGCTCAGCGGCCGTCCCATAAAGGGTGGCCAGATGTTCGATCCCGAGCGCGACAACGATGAACGATCCGCGCACGACACAGCGCATGCACCCATTTTCCTGGCTATCCACAACGGCGACCAACACGGACCGTCGATACTGTCTGCACAGGCTCCGGTGATGCTTCGCGTGCGCGGCAGACAAACTCCGTCTGTTCACCTGTCATCCGGTCGAACACCGGCCCGGTGTAAACGTCGAAATGCCAGGCCGGATAACATTTCTCCCGTCTGACTCTGACTTTGCCCGCGCCTGGCATCAGCATCAGTCGACTGCATCACCGCTTCCTACCGGACCCTAGAGGACAAAGTCCCCTCTTAGGTGAGGACCGGTCGTAGGCGGCATAGGCGGCAGCCGGTGACGGCCACCAGGCCACCGAGGCCGGCACGGTTCGCGAGCGCTCGCGGCCCTCTTCGAGGACCTGTCGACCGCAGGTGTGAAGGGGCCGCCAGATTTCGGTGGATGCGGGCTCCAACGCCGGGACAGTTTCAGATGTCGTGGCGGTGGTCGCGATGGGGCCCTGTAGCGAGTTGGTCGGTGACCAATGGCTCCTGACAATGCACCGCCGGACTCCTAACGTCATGGGCGGAGTACCTGTGCTGGCCCGCCAGGCGATGAATTCTCGGGAGGACGTGAAATGCTGGCTGTCGTCTCACGTCCGGGAATCGTTGTCGGCGTGGACGGATCGCCGTTCTCGAAGGCGGCGGTCTGGTGGGCCGCGCGCGACGCCGCGATGTGCGAGGTTGCACTCACGGGCGTGCACGTGTTCACCGCACCGGTGCTGGGATGGTCGGCGACGCCGGTCCCTGTTCACTTGGGTCAATGGCAGGACGAGCACGCGACGACGATCATCGCCGATGCGATCACGATCGCCCAGGAGAGCACCGGGCACAGCGGTGCGCTGCACGTCAACGGTGAGGTGATCGGGTCGGCGACCGTCCCGACGCTGGTCGATTTGTCCACGCAGGCACAGATGGTCGTGGTGGGGTGCCGGGGCCGCGGGGCGTTTCACCGCAGAGTCCTGGGATCGGTCAGTTTCGGGTTGGTCCGTGAGGCCCAGTGCCCGGTCGCGGTCATCCATGACGAATATCCGGGCGATTCCGCAACGTGGGCAGGCGCCGGTGCTGGTCGGAACTGACGGCCCGACGGCACCGGAGTCGGCAACGGGGATCGCGTTCGAGGAAGCGTCACGACGGGGTGTGCAGCTGGTGGCCATGTATGCGTGGTGTGACGTGGGTGCAGAGGCGATGCCCGCTGTGGACTGGCCGGCGTTGCGGACGTTGGAAGACAAGATCCTGGCTGAGCACCTGGCGGGATGGCAGCGACAGCCAACACTAGGGAAGCGGGCGTGAGGGCAACGGTGCGAACCAGCGCAGAAGAATTAAGCGACCATCGACAATGCGCGGCACACCGCCGTCGGTGTGGCGTCGACGAAAGGAGCGTGCGGTGACCGGTTCGGAGTCGACGGCCCGGCCGTGGTGGCCGCGGTTGCGGTCGCTGGTCGAGCCGGCCTTGGTGGTGGTCACGGTGGCGGCGCTGGTGCTGGGCGGGATCGCGTGGCTTATCGGGTGGCGTGCGGTGGCCGACAACTGTTGGGTCGTGGGCACGCTGGCCGCGGTGGTGCCCGCCGTGGTGTGGGTGGTCGTGTCGTTGCGCCGGGGCCGGGCGGGGGTGGATCTGCTCGCGGTGTTGTCGTTGGTGGGCACGCTGTTGGTGGGTGAGTATGTGGCCGGTGCGTTGATCGCGGTGATGCTGTCCACCGGGCGGGCCCTGGATGCGGCGGCGCAGCGGCGTGCCTCGCATGATTTGCGGGCGCTGCTGGAGCGCGCGCCTCGTTTCGCGCGGCGCCGGGTCGGTGATGCGGTGACGGTGGTCCCGTTGGGCGAGGTCGCGGTCGGGGATCTGCTGGTGGTGGGTCCCGGCGAGGTGGTGCCGGTGGATGGGCGGATCGAGGGCACGGTGGCGGTGCTCGATGAGTCGGTGCTCACCGGTGAACCGCTGCAGGTCGAACGGGCGGTCGGTGAGCCGGTGCGCAGCGGTGTGGTCAACGCCGCCACCGCGTTCGAGCTCCGTGCGACGGCCACCGCCGAGCAGAGCACCTACGCCGGGATCGTGCGGTTGGCGCAGCAGGCGGGCGCCGAAAGCGCGCCGATTGTTCGGTTGGCCGACCGCTACGCGGCGTGGTTTGTGCCGGTGGCGCTCGTGGTGGCCGGCGCGGCCTGGTTGGCCAGTGGGTCGGCGGTGCGGGCGGTGGCGGTGCTGGTAGTGGCGACGCCGTGTCCGCTGCTGCTCGCGGCGCCGGTGGCGATCGTCTCCGGTTTGTCGCGGGCCTCTCGGCAGGGTGTGGTGATCCGCAGCGGCGGCGCGTTGGAGAACCTCGGGCATGCGACGACGTTGGTGATGGATAAGACCGGCACCCTCACGGCCGGTCGCCCGGTCGTCGTCGACGTCCTGGCCGCACCCGGCTGCGACAGCACCGAGATCCTGCGACTGGCCGCGTCGGTGGACCAGATGTCCCCGCACGTGCTGGCCGAGGCGATCGTCACCGAGGCCCTTGCTCGAAAGCTGTCGTTGTCGTTGCCCGCCGATGTGGTCGAGCAGCCTGGCCGGGGCGTGACCGCCACGGTGGACGGCCGCAGGGTTGCGGTGGGCAAACTCGACGGCGCAGCGTGCGACGCGGGGTGGGCCCGCGCGGCGGTCAACCGGGCGAGCCTGGATACCGCCGCGATCGCCTGGGTCAACGCCGACGATGAGGTGATCGGCGCGGTGCTGTTACGAGACCCGTTGCGCCGCACTGCTCCCCGAACTGTGCGGCGGCTGCGCGCGGCCGGTTTCAACCGATTGGTCATGCTCACCGGGGACCGCCCGGAGCCGGCGCGGGAAGTGGCCACGGTGCTCGGCTTGGACGAGGTGTACGCCGACCAGAGCCCGGCGGACAAGGTCGCCGCCGTGCGGGCCGAACGGGAACGCGCCGTGACGGTGATGGTCGGCGACGGCGTCAACGACGCCCCTGCGCTGGCCGCGGCCACCGTCGGTGTCGCGATGGGTGCCCGCGGTGCCACCGCTTCCTCGGAGGCCGCCGACATCGTGTTGACGACCGACCGGTTGGACCGGCTTGCCGACGCGATGGATGTCGCGCGCTGGTCGAGGCGCATCGCGGTGCAAAGCGCGGTGGTCGGTATGGCGTTGTCGCTGCTGGCGATGGGTGTTGCCGCCCTCGGCTGGCTGCCGCCCGCGGCGGGGGCGTTGCTGCAGGAAGGCATCGACGTCGCGGTGATCCTCAACGCCCTGCGCGCGCTTCGCGGCAACCCGGCCGTCGAGGTCGAGCTGCCGCCGGACACCGAAGAGATGTTGCGGCGCTTCGCCGGCGAACACGACGAGCTGCGCGACGCGCTGACGCTGCTGCGTGGTGCCGCCGACCAACTTGCCACCGGGACCGGCAAACCTGCAATGGACGCATTGGACCGTGCCCAGAGCTTCCTCACCGAGCGGTTGTTGCCGCACGAGGACGCCGAACAGACCGAGCTGTATCCGGCATTGGCGACGCCGTTGGGTAGTGCTGAAGCCACGGCCACGATGAGCAGAACCCACGCCGAGATCCAACGGCTGACCGATCGGATCGGCAACCACCTGGCATTGGCTCACAGCGCCGGCGACGTCCAGCCCGACCAGATCGACGACCTGCGCGCTTGCCTCTACGGGCTTTACGCATTGCTGCGCCTGCACTTCCTGCAAGAAGAAGAGAACTACTTCACCCTCGCCGACCCCGAGCGACCCGACACCGTCGAAAACGACCGTGCGCCAGGCCGACACGATCCGTAGGGCCGTGACCGAATCCGCGACCGGCACACGTCCGCGGCAGCGGGCTCGGTCCGGGGGTTTGCTCCGGCCGGATCGAATGTGGTGTGCGCTTGATCGGCCACGACCGGCCCCCGCACCGTTGCATCGGGTCGATCGCTCACAGGATTAATCGGTGGGACCGGTAAGCACGGCCCTAGTAGCGACGGTCGTAGCGGTGACCGTGACCGCGCTGTGGCTGGCCTACAACGAGCATCGCGTGCGGAGGGTCGTCAGTTCGGCGCGGCGGGCCGTGGTGTGTTGGGCTCGCGTCCATATCGGCGAACGCTTACCGCCGTGCTTTCCCGAGCGCCGATTTGGTGTTGGTGAGGCCGCGCTGCTCACCCTGGTCGGGGGACTGATCGCGCTGTGCGGGCTCGCGGTCGCATTCACCGAACTTCTCGACAGCGTGATGGAGGGGGACGGGATCACGCTCGTCGACCGGCCACTGTCGGGGTGGCTGGCGGCCCACCGCGAGCCGGCACTGACGGTGGCGATGCGCGCGCTGACCCAGTTGGGCAGCCCCGCGGGAGTGATTGTCGCGACAGCAGTCGTGTGCGCAGGTACGGCCTGGCGAACCCGCTCGCGATTGCCGGTCCTACTCGGCGTGTTGGCCGTCAGCGGGCTCGGTGTTGCCGTCGCGGTAGTGAAGCTCCTGGTCGGCAGGCACCGCCCCGCGATGCCCTATGCGGCCATCACCGCCGACGGGTACTCGTTTCCGTCTGGGCACGCCACCGGCATCACCGCCGTGGCGCTGGTGGCGGGCTGGATGATCAGCCACTGGATCGTCCGATCCTGGAACACCCGCGTGGCCGTATGGACCGCAGTACCCGTGATCATCGGCGGTGTCGGATTCACCCGGATCTACCTGGGGGTCCACTATCTCAGCGACGTGATCGCGGGCTGGATCCTAGGAGCCGCCTGGGCCGGTGTGCTCGTAGCTTGCGCGCTGCTGTGGGAACACACCCGCGACCAGTCGGGTGGTCAGATCTGATCGCCTGCCAGCGGCTCTCGCGAGGGTGCCGGCTAGAACACCGAGGGCCACAAGAAACACCACGCCACCAGACGGAATTCGGCCGGAGTCCACCGCGGTGGGGGCTGCCGGACGCATTCTGGGTGTGTGCCGGTCATGGCGCATGTGGTGTCGGTCCGGAGGATGTGATGGCGGTGGGTGGCACGGCCAAGCAGGAGCGCGGGCTGACCAAGCGGGTCGCCAGCGCGGTGACCACCGGAGGGCCGCACCCGCGGCCATCGACTCTATTCACCCCTTCCGCGAAGGCAACACCCGCACCGAAACGGTGTTCTTCCACCTACTTTGTCGCAACGCGGGTTACGACCTGGGGGCCGAACGGCTCTACACTCGGCGGGCGGAGTTCATCGCCGCCCGGTTCCACGGACACGCCGTCGGCGATCGCTACAAACGTCTCACGGCCCTGCTGGCCGACACTGTGGACGTACGGCCGACGCTGGAGCTTACTGCGCGCGAACTAAGCTGGGCGCAACGCCTCTATCAGTAAGCCGAGCAGAATACCGACCTGCTGCGCAGAGTGCAGAGTCAGACGAGACGGGAAGACGGGCCCGGCTTCGAGCTGTGAGCTTGCCGCGCCGTCGGGCTTGGCCAACATCACGGAACACTTAGTCCCCCGTGTCTTCGACTGCGGCGTCGTGAGACTGCGCGCCCACGCGTCCGATCGTGCGGATGAGGTCGGCGGTGCGAAGCGGCTGTTCGATCATGACGAGATGCCCCGCGGGAGCGACAGTGATGTGTTCTGCACCGAGGGTCTCTGGCCAGCCGGATCTGATGGGTGCGCCAGCGACGGGTGCGCCAACCCGTGTGGGCTGTGACCACCATGCACCGCACCGGCGGCAGCGGGCAAATGGCCCGCAGTGTGCACAGCTCGGCCGCGAGCTCGTGGTAGACGACATATTCAGCGAGCAGCGCGACCGTAATTCCGGGTTCGGCTGCGGCGCTGCGTATCTCAGACCCCACCTGTGCGTCAAGTCCGCCAGGCCGTCGCCGCAGCACTAGCGCAAGGCCCGCGCGGCCCAGTGGTGTCTGCAGGTGCAGCTTGTTCAGCAGCGTTGCGGCGGCATCGGCGGCGGCGAGCTTGGCCCGCAGCGGCAGCGCGAGCCGCCGCGGGTTATCGGAGGCAATGCTGGAATCGAGGAGCAGCAACGCGCGGGTTCGCTGAGGGTACAGGCGCGCAAATCCTTCGGCATAGAAGCCGCCGACCGAATGCCCCACCACCACTGCCTGATCCGGCCGCCGCACTGCATCAAGTACGGCTGCGATACGAGCGGCCTCGCCTCGGACCGTGCGATGACAATCCAGGGCCGGTGTGCGCGTCACCGGTGTGCCGGGCCGATCGAATCGCACGACAGTGTGATCATCTCGCAAGGTTCGCGACCGTGTCACTCCAAAGCAGCGCGCGGCCCCCAAGGCCGCTGCACAACACCACGACCGGACCAGTGTTCCCGTCGATGAGGATCTGCACCCGATATCCGCCGACCTCGACATCGACGCGGTCGATCATGGGCTGGTTCCGATTCGTGTACGAGCGGTGCGCAGGGCAACATAGATTAGCCAGCCGGCGAACGCGGTCAGTTCGGCCCGCTGCGCGATCCCTATAACGCCGGCGACGTCAGCGCTGTCGATGACGATCGCGACACCGGTCAATACCGCAGTCCCAATCAACGCTGCCAACATAAACAGCCCAACACGACGCACCGGCGCCGGGGCGCGCTCACGGAGATCGGCCACGACGAAAGCGAACAACGACACGATCGCGGCGGCCAAAACGATCCCGCTGCTGAGCAAGTGCAGCTGGTGCCCTATTGGCACCGCGCCTGAAGCCTCGCGGGCTGCGCACGCGGCATCCGAACTCGGCGCGCAGACTAGCGTCCACACGGTGCTGTCCAATGCCTGTGGCCACGGCGAAGACACCGAGTGACCACCATCCACACCTGGCTCCACCGGCCGCCCCGAACGCCGACAAGGGCAGCGGCGGCCGCGACGACCAGGACGACCGCCGCGGCCAGATCGCAACCCCGAAACCACTCGCCGTGCGGTTGATCCGCAGCGGCGAGTTCACTGATATATAAGTCCGGATCGGGCAACATGCGGGTGAAGACGATCTCTAGCAGCCAGTTGGAATACAGCACGGCACCGACCACTGCACCGGCAACGGCGACCCATCGCAGCGCCGGCAACAGCGATCGCCGCTCTCGGGTGGTGTCTGCCACCAGGTCAGAACGTTGCGGCAGGGCCATGAGGCCATAATGCCGCGCTCGTCGATCCGCACGAGGCTCTTCGGAGCCTTTGAACGTTGGCGAAACCTTGCGGGACGTGTTACGCCGTGATCGCTGAGCGGCTCGCTTCGCTCGTTGTCGCGCATTTCAACGTCAACGATTCCGTCGTCTTCGTCGGATGGCGGCTCACGTGGTGAGTCCGCCAGGGCAGGGTGCGGTGTCGGTAATGCCTCGAATGGCGTGTTCTAACTGGCTGTCGACGCACCTGACGTGATCAACCCTCTCGCAGTGGCAGCGATCGCAGCCAAAGCGACTGCGTCGGGTGCTTGGCCGCCCCTGACCGCAGCGACGAAACTACTTCGAGCCGATAACCCATGTACGACAGAAGCCGATCGAGTGGCTCGTCGCTGAGATCGACTTTGGCGGAGAAGAATTGGCTGATGCTCGGTTGATGTACGCCGCTGAGGCGCGCTAGTTCGGATTGGAGAGGGGTGCCCAATAGGCGTTTCCATTTCGGGTTTGTCTCGTACAGGTGCCACAGCAGGGGGCGGTGAGCACCACGTTCGCCGCGCCACCGCCGTTCCCACCGTTTCCGCCGGTTCCGGTTCCGGTGGCTGCGCCTCCGGTCCCGCCGTTGCCGCCGATGGCGTCACCGGTTCCGAGGTTTGAGAGCAATACCGCCCGAGCCGCCGGCCCCGCCGCTGACGGTGCCGTCACCGCCGAGCCCGCCTGCGCCGCCGAAGGCGGTTCCGCTTCCCTGGTGCTGTGCCGCGCCGCCCGCACCGCCCGCGCCGCCGCTCTCGGCGCCGTCACCGCCGAGACCGCCTTGGGAGCCGATCGCGTTTCCGATTCCGACGTGCAGTGCAATCCCGCCCCTACCACCAGTTCCGCCGGTGCCGGAGGTGCCGTGCCACCCGTGCCGGCGGCACCACCGACGGAGTCTTTCGTCGAGTCGACGTTGAGGATTCCGCGGTACCACCGGTGCCGCCGTTCCCGCCGGTTGCCGAACCGGTGCCGCCGTCTCCGCCGGTGCCGGGGGCGACGTCTCCGAGTCCGAGTGTCTGGGCCTTCCCGCCGTCTCCGCCGTTACCGCCCACCGCGCCGCGCCGCCGGTTCCGCCGTTCCCGCCGGTGGCGGTCGCCGTCGAGTTGGCATTCTGGATGTCCGCCACTCCGCCGGCCCCACCGGCACACCCGTTGGTGCCATCCGCACCAGCCCCACCGACAGCGGTTCCGGTGCCGAAGTTCTGCGCCCCACCGCCCGCGCCGCCGTCCCCGCCGATGCCGGCCTTGGCGCTGCCGCCCGCGCCGCCTTTGCCGCCGGTCGCGGTCCCCGTCGAATCGGCGTTCCCGATGATCGCTTGACCGCCGGTCCCGCCGGCGGCGCCGCCGCAAGTAGGTCCGGCGTGGTGATCACATACGACATCGCTGCCTTTCCCGGCCATCGCTACCCGGGATGGTAACGGCTGCAGACGAGCAGATCACCGAAATGGCATGAGCCAATTCCCAACCGGCGGACTGGTTATCGGGGCGGCTACTGGGCCGGCTCGATCAGCGTGAGCCGCGGCCCGATCACGTCGTACGCGAATCGAACGGGTGTCCCGTCGTGCAGGCTTCGTTGCAGGATCGCCAGCCAGGGTGCGAAATTCGGGTCGTTGCGGTCCAGCTGATAAATCGCCGCGTGGCGGCCGAAGGCGACGCCTACCGGCGCGGGGGGCTGTGCATCCCACAGCTGGGCAACCACATCCTGCTCGACCACGGGGTCCGCCTCGGCCGCAGGCGCGACGCACACCAGCGCAATGAATGTCATCAGCACAACCGCAAGGGACCTCACAGGCTCAGCGCACCTTCGACCAGCTCGTCGAAATGCTCGAGGGCGTCGTCGCTTTCGGCGTCGATACCGCGCAGCGGCCCGCGGTCGGCGAGATAGCGCTGCGCATACAGCCGCGCGACGAGTGCCTTTCGCTCGTTGCCGCGAGTGTCCCGCTCCCACGCGGCCTGCTCGGTGAGCAACGCGGCGGCGTACACGTCGCCCATGAACACCGCGAGCGGGAACAGCCGCGCCTCGGCGACATCGCGGTCGAGCTTGGTCCACGCGGTGATCGCGGCGTCGAGGTCCTCGATGCGGTCGGCGACCAGCCGCGTGGTCTCGTCGTCGTCGGATACCGACACCGCATCGTGCAGCCGCGCCAGCAGCGTCTCGTGCGCCTGGGTCTGCTCGATACCGCGCCGCACGTCCAGGCAGAGGATGTTGTCGGGACCCTCCCAGATGGTGTTGACCTGAGCGTCGCGCAGCAGCCGGGCCACCGGCCAGGTCTCGATATAGCCGTTGCCGCCGTGGATTTCGATCGCGTCCGATGCCGCGGTGATGCCGAGCCGGCAGACCTTGAGCTTGGTCACCGGCACCGCGATCCGCTGCCGCAAGCTGCGCGGCTGGCGGTGGTTGGCCGCGCCGGTGCCGTCGAAGACCATTGCCTGCGCGGCTTCGACGTCGACGATCAACTCGGCCAGCTTGCGGCGCATCAGCGGCTTGTCGATCAGCGCGCCGCCGAACGCCCGGCGCTGCCGGGCGTAGCACAACGACTCGACCAGGGCCCGGCGCGCGTTGCCGAGCGCGAACTGCGCGATACCGAGCCGCGCCGCGTTGGTCAGCTCCATCATGCGGCCCAGTCCCTTGCCGTCGGACGGGCCGGCCTCGCCGCCTGGTTCACCGGACAGCAGAAACGCTTCGGCGTCGACGAACTCGATCTCGCCGGAGGCCACCGACCGGGTGCCGAGTTTGTCTTTGAGCCGGCGCACCCGTACCCCGTTGCGGGAACCGTCGCGGCGGGTGCGCAGCACCAGGAAATTGGCGATGCCTCGACTCGAGTCGGGGGCGCCCTCGGGTTTGGCCATGACGACGAACGCCTCGCCTGCGCAGTTGGACGCAAACCACTTGAAACCGTTCAGCAGCCAGGAGTCTCCCCGGCGGGTTGCGGTCGTCTCCAGCGCCGCGAGGTCGGAGCCGCCGGTCCGTTCGGTCAGCAGCTGCGCCGTCTCGCCGGCCCACTCGCCGGAGGCGAATTTGGCCAGCACGTGCTCGCGCACGTCGGCCGGCGCATAGGCCGCCACCAGCGACTGGACCATGCCGCCGCCGGTACCCAGCGCGCAGCCCATTCCGATATCGGCCTGGTTGAGCAGGTAGTTGGACGCGAACAACGTCAGCGACGAGCTCACCTTCGCCGCCTTCGCATCGGCGCGCAACTCCCGCTGGGCGTCTAAGACCGCGCGCTTGGATTCGATGAACGACGACGGCATGACGACCCGGCTGACGTCGTGTCCCCACCGGTCGTAGCGCTCCAGCCGCGGCGGGTTGCGGTCGGTCTCGTCGGCCCACCGGGCAACCGGGCCGCCCATCAGCTCACCGATCCGGGTCAGGTGGCGTTCCGCGAGGGCCAGTGCGTCGGGCTCCAGGTAGTAGGCCATGGTGAGCTGCAACGTGGGATCGGTGCGGTACCAGTTGAGCCCCACGGCGCCTTGATAGTTCTCCGTTTGATAGCGCTGGGACTTTTCCGGAGTCGAGAAGGGCAGTCGGTCGACGGCCTCTGAGTCGTAATCACTCATGCCGCGACCGTATTACAGATTCGGCTCTGATCCCGGTCCAGTTCGTAGCGTCTACTCGCCAATAGTCCGCAGGCGTGCTCTGCGGGTTCACAAGGTCGTGCCGGGATGGCCGTCGCTGCCGTCGGAGCCAGGGCCGCCGGGGGTGCCGCCGTTACCGCCTTTGCCGTGCATATCTCTAGCGACCGCTCGCCGACCGTGAATACGGCGACGCGACACGCCGAATCAGCGTCGCCCAGTTCACAATCGACGCAGGGCCGGCTCGACGAGAGTGAGCCGCGGTCCAACCGCGTGGCGGCCAAACGCCACTCCTGCCGCACCGCGTGAAGCAGCCGGACTTCGCCAGGGCGGGTCAGCGCACCAGACTCATGCAGTCGCGCTCAACGCGCGGCGGCGCGCACTCGCGTAGTTTCCCGATCCGGCGCCGCCCGTGACTCGTCGGGCCAGCGCGCCGGGGTCAATGATCAAGACGCTCTTGTTTTTCACGAGGATCCAGCCGCGGTTCGCGAAACCGTGCAGCACCTTGTTGACCGATGCGCGGTCAGCGCCCACAAGTTGAGCTATCTCGCTCTGCCTGAGCCCGTGCACGACACGCACCGCGTCGCCCTCGCGCGTGCCGAATCGGTCCGCGAGCAACAGCAACTGGCGAGCGACGCGGCCGGCCACATCGGTGGAGGTCAACTCGACCAGTTCGTCGCTGGTTTGTCGCAGCCGCCGGGCCACAATGTTCAGCAGCTGCTCGGCGAGCACCGGCCGCCGCGCCATCCACGCTCGCAGCGTGGCACGGTCCAACGACACCGTCCCAACGTCAGTGATTGCGGTTGCAGTGCAGTTTCGCGGACCTGGGTCAAGTACCGCCAGCTCACCGAAGATGTCGGTCGGCCCCAGGATCGCCAGCAGATTCTCGCGGCCACGGCTGGCCTTGAGGCTGATTTTCACCTTGCCCGAAGTGATGATGTAGACCCGGTCACCGGGATCACCCTCGGCGAAAATCGTCTGCCCGGCCTTGAATTCGGATGGATGCAGCTGCTTGATCAACGCGGACGCAGCCTCAGGGTCGAGACAACGCAAGATTGCGGCCCTGGTCAGGATCTGATCGCGAACCTCAATCGGGGTGCCGGTTTCGGACTGGTGCACGGTCGCACCGTCATCGCGTCTCATCGGGCGGTCAATCCGGTCGGTCCGGTGACGAACATCAGCCGGAACTTGCCGATCTGGATCTGGTCCCCGTCGGCCAGCACGTGGGAGTCCACCGCTTCACCGTTGAGATAGGTGCTGTTGAGGCTGCCACTGTCGACGATGCGGAATTCGCCGTTCTCCCTTCGGAATTCGGCGTGCCTGCGGCTGACGGTGATGTCGTCGAGGTAGATATCGCTCGCGGGATGCCGGCCGGCGCACTTGACCGGCGTATCCAATCGGAACTGTGCTCCGTTGTTGGGACCCCGCGTCACGACCAGCATTCCCACGCCAGGCCGCAACGCGCCGACGTCCTCGGCTGATACTGCCTCGGCGACGCTTGCCGACGTCCCGCCGACATCGGCGCGCCACGCGGCGGTGTTTTCCATGGTGTGCTCGCCAGGTGCCTGGCGGTGGGCGCTCTTGTTAGCGCTGAATTCGGCCTGGATCGTGCGCTGCCGCAGTGCTGTCGACATCATGGCTCGCTCACGCCGCACGCGAAAGGTCGGGTTTGGCCGGTGTCGCCTGTTGTGTCGGCCGGGCGGGCGTCGGGGCCCAACCAACGTAAGTCAGATACAGCCCGATCAACGCAAACGCGATGCACAGCGCCACCCACCACGCTTGCGCGCCGACCATGCTGCTGGCTATCGAAACGAAAGCCTTGGGAAACGCCAGAAGGAGGAGCCCGCGCAGCACGACCAGCCAGCCCAGAGTCGACACAACGATCGCGGGCGCGCCTCGCCAGTATTGGTGAGCGGCGACGATGACCAGGCCGAAGATCAAGGCAAAGGCGCCGGCCACCCAGGTCCACAGGGAATTCGCCTCGAACTGCGAAAGCAGTGTCTGCATGTCCGAGGCGCGCGCCACCGCCGTCACGTCGGCGATCACCAGGAAAGGGCCGAGCACCCGGGCGAACATGCGCGTCCGGGCTTGCGACTGTTGTGCGTCGTTCATTGCCATACCTCCGTCTGAAAATGGCCGATCTCATCGGAACATTCGGATGAAGGGCATTAATAGGGACCGAAGTCCCGTTTGGTCTGGGGAATTCGTCAGTTCGTCAGGCCCTGCCGGTGACCTATGCCTCTCGCCCATCGAGCCGGCCGAGAGGCATGATCGGCCCAGCAGCCAACAACAAGGGAGTCGACGATGAAAGCCAACGTAGGTGACTGGCTCGTGATCAAAGGCACAACGACGGAGTTAGCGGATAAACGCGGCCTGATCACCGAGGTGCACGGGGCCGATGGCGCACCGCCGTATGTGGTGCACTGGCTTGCCGATGACCACGTGGCGACGGTGTTTCCGGGCTCGGATGCGCTGATTGTCACTACGGACGAACAACGCGAGGCCGACGAACGAGCACAAAAACGGTTCGGTGCCGTGCAGTCCGAACTGTCCCATCACCGCAGCGAGTAGCTCGATTGCTGGGGCCTGGTCCTCCGTCCGTTAGCCGCCTATACCGGTGCCACGAACTCAGAGGTGTAGCACTCAGCCGCATCCTGGGAATGCGGGTTCGGCCGCGCGATGCGTACCCAGACGCCCGTCGTGCCTTGCTTGATGGTGTCTTGAATGGTCACCGTTCCCACCCCGGCATCGTTGATGTCAAGGCCGGTGTATGCGGTGCCCGGGGCGCCCGGGCCGCAGGTCGCCGAAGCCGGCCGGGGTACCTGAATCAGGCCGACGTCGAAGTGCATACCGGGTTCGTTGGTGAGCACCAGTTGGATGTCGGCGACGACGCTCGACCCGGCGGTGTGGATCAGGGCCGAGCCGATGCCCTGGCTGACCACAGGCACCACCGGCGACGTGCCGACCGGGCTGAAATCGCAGTTCTTGGGCGCCCCGCGCAAAGCAACGGTGGTGGCGCCGCTGCCGCTCGGTGAGGCGGCGGCGGTGTCAACGGCCAATGCCATCCCGGCGGAGGTCACCAACGTGACCACTACCGCGAACGTGCCCAACTTTGTCAGCGTGCGCATCGGTACCTCCGCCTTTAGCCGTTGATCCCCAGCAAACGATATGAGGTATTGCCGGTATTGGCGAGACCCAACCGCGATCTACGATCTGATCCGGATCTGTCCGAGCGATTCGCCCATTGCGACCCCACCGGCGATTCCCACCTGTCGAGATTGCCGATATGTGGTTGGTGCCCAACGATCCCTTCAATCGCGTCCGATGGTCGAAAGCCGGCGGTGCCAAACGCGATATCCTGATAGCAGTGATATCAGGAGGTTGCGATGCCAGACGTACTTATTCGAGGCTTATCAGAAGCTGCTATCGCCCGCATCGATGCCGATGCAGCTGCCCATGGACTTTCGCGCAACGAGTATCTGCGTCGCAGATTCGAATCTGAGCGGTCAAGCACCGCAACCGGCGGCCACCTCACCATCGAAGACCTGCGTCGGGCCGCGGAGGCCGCTAAGGACCTCGATGATCCGCAGGTGATGGAGGCGGCGTGGCGATAACCACGTGGCTTATCGACAAGTCGGCTTACACCCGCTTACCCGAATCTCCCGACGCGCGGGTCTGGGTGGAACGTATAGACCGCGGCGTGGTTCGGATCAGCACCGTTACGCGACTTGAAATCGGCTACTCCTTTCGGACCGCCATCCAAGCACGCAGCGAGTCGGTCTCACCGCCCCTTGCCCTTATGCCGGTCGAATACCTGACCCCGGCGACGGAAGATCGCGCAGTCGAGGTCCAGCTCCTGCTGGCCGATCGTGGCCAGCATCGCGCCCTATCCATCCCCGACCTTCTTGTGGCCGCTACCGCCGAAGTATCCAATTTGACAGTCTTGTGCGTGGACAAGGACTTTGAGCTCATAGCGCAGATCACCGGCCAACCGGTCGAGCAGCTTCGGCTCTAGCAGCCGGTGATGCCCAGCAAGCCGCCGTTGGTGGAGTCCTACCAGGTGTCGGTGTCCAGCTTCTTGGCCGAATAGTCCGGTGTGAAGCCGAACTTCGGGATCTCGGTGACGCCGCTGAGGTGCAGCATCGGCTGCTGGCACTGGAAGGCCGTCCCGACCGAGCTCGGCGACGACTGCGCCGCGCGGTGAGTCGAGCTGACGCACTGCGCACCGTCGGTTGTCGCGGATCTATCTGTCAAATCGTGGCCTGGCTGCTTATGGTGAACCGGTGGAGGGCGACTCCTTCGGGCGTTACCGGTTACAGGATCTGCTGGGCCGTGGCGGTATGGGTGAGGTGTGGCGCGCCTATGACACGGCGACCAACCGGATTGTGGCAATCAAGCTTTTGCCGCCGCAGTTGGCCGCCGATCAGACGTTCGTGGCGCGGTTCCGGCGGGAAGCCGAGGCGGCGGCGCAGCTGAACAATCCGCACATCATTCCGATTCACAACTACGGCGAGATCGAGGGTCGGCTGTATGTCGATATGCGGCTGGTCGAGGGCCGGGATCTGGCGGAGGTGCTAGCCGGCTGGGCCGTTGGCGCCGGAGCGGGCGGTGCGCATCGTCGGGCAGGTGGCCACGGCGTTGCGCACCGCGCACAAGATTGGCTCTGGTGCATCGCGACGTCAAGCCGTCCAACATCTTGCTGGATGAGGATGATTTCGCATATCTGATCGACTTCGGCATCGCCCGTGGCGCCGATCAGACCGGTCTGACCGGCACCGGGACCATGATCGGCAGCTGGCACTACATGGCCCCGGAACGTCTGGGGGCGCGGGAGGCCGATGCCCGCGCCGACATCTATGCGTTGGCGTGTGTGCTCTATGAGTGCCTGACTGGTAGCCGTCCGTTCCCGGGTGACTCGTTGGAGAGTCAGGTGGCCGCGCATTTGACGGTTCCGCCGCCGCGACCGTCGGTCGTGCGACCTGAGGTGCCGGTGGCCTTCGATGCGGTGATCGCCAAGGGCATGGCCAAAGAACCCGAGCGGCGCTATCAGAGCGTCACCGAGTTGGCCGCCGCGGCCCAGGAGGCACCTACCGTCCCAACGCGGGCGCCGGTTGCCCGCGATGCCCCGACCGTGGTGGAGGACCGCACTGTCCCGACCATGCTGGAGGACCGGCGAACCCCGCAGCACGCAGACACTGTTCTGGACTATCCCGATACCCCACCGGCGCGGCAGATCCCCGGTGCGCTGCTTGACTCGACCCTGATCGCGACCCCGCCGGCCCCGGGCCGGGACGTTCCGCAGGCTCGGCGGCCGCTGCTTGCGCGGATGAGCCGGCGCGCCCGGATCGCCGCCGGCGTTGGCGTGCTCGCGGTGATCGCAGCAGTGGTTGCCGTCGTCATCGGCGTCGTCGTCGGGCAACCGCCAGCGTCGCCCCAGGTCGGCGGCACCACAGCCGTCGCCCCAGGTCGTGGTGCCGTTCACCGGCCTCGACGACCCCATGGGGGTGGCGGTCGACGGCGCCGGCGACCTGTACGTCACCGACCCGAACAACAAGCGGGTGCTGAAGCTGGCCGCCGGGTCCGCAGCCCAGATCGTGCTGCCGTTCACTGGCTTTGGCTTCCCTGGGGGGGTCGCGGTGGATGGCGCCGGCGACCTGTACGTCACTGACGGCCGCCTCAACAGCCGGGTGCTGAAGTTGGCGGTCGGGTCCACCGTCCAGATCGTGCTGCCGTTCACCGGCCTTCGACAGCCCCTCGGGGGTGGCGGTAGATGGCGCCGGCAACCTCTACATCACCGACGGCTCAACAACGGCCGGGTGCTGAGGCTGGCGGCTGGGTCCACCACCCAGACCGTGCTGCCGTTCACCGGCCTGGGCAGCCCGACGGGGTGGCGGTGGATGGCGCCGGCGACCTCTACGTCACCGACTCGAGCAACAACCGGGTGCTGAAGTTGGCGGCCGGGGCCACGACCCAGACCGTACTGCCGTTCACCGGCCTCGCGACCCGACCGGGGTGGCGGTGGATGGCGCCGGCAACCTCTACGTCGCCGACTGGGGCGACAACGACAGCCGGGTGCTGAAGCTGGCGGCCGGGGTCCACGACCCAGACCGTGCTGCCGTTCACCGGCCTCAACCTCCCCGAGGGGTTGCGGTGGACCGCGCCGGCAACCTCTACGTCACCGATTCGGACCACAACCGAGTGCTGAAGCTGCCCGCGAGCTGACCCGCAGTGCTTCGGCGCTACGGCTTGATCCTGATCGGCCCGGGCGACCACCACCCGCTGCGGGTTGCGGTGCTCAAGTCCAGCTGGGCCGGCGGGCGCATCGACCAGGGTGTCGAACTTGCGCAATGAGCCCCAATCACGGGCCCAGTCGCGCGACAGGTAGGTGGCCATCACGTGGGCCCGCAGCAGCAGGTCGGTGATGCCCAGCAGGCCGCCGTTGACGCCGTCCTGCCAGGTGTCGGTGTCCAGCTTCTTGGCCGTGTAGTCCGGCGTGATGCGGAATCTTCGGAATCTCGGTGACGCCGTTGACGTGCAGCATCGGCTGCTGGCACGGGAACGCCAGGCCCACCGCCCAGTCCAGCAGCACCGGCTGGGTCGAGCCGACGTACTCCTGCAGCGAGCGCAGGTCCGGCACCCGGGGCGGGGTCAGCGCGATCCAGTCCTCCGGCGTCAGGGACAGGTCGTCGGCCACCACCCGGACCGCCGCGGCGTCGGCGGGAATCTGGTCCCGGGCGTAACGCAGGTTGCGCCAGGCCTTGGGCTGCTCCCCGTACAGGTCGTCGGGCACCAGCCGGCCGGCCGGCACGATGTCGCCGCCGGGGCCGGGCTTGCCGTACTCCAGCACCACGGTCTGCCCCGCGGTGTACCCGTGCAGCACGCTGTGGCCGGCGATCTTGCCCGCGGCGGTGATCACCACCAGCGGATGCCCGTCGTCCGGCTTGGGCAGCCAGTACCACGCCGACGTGAGTCGGCTCTGCTGCTGCGCACCCGCGGTGTAGGTGCCGGCGAGCGGAACGCGGGCGGGGTCCAGGCCGTAGGGCAGCGGCACGCTCGACCCGTTGATGCCCGGTGTCGTCAGTTTCGTCGGCGCATCCCAGTCGTAGTCGGTGCCGGGTTGGTTGGGCTTCATCACGATCGCTTCTGCGACGGTGTGGTCCGGCACCCCGTTGGGGCTGAAGCCGACCGGGTCGACGCCGCCGAGCGGTCCCAGCGGGCCGTAATCGCCGGGCGTCGGTGTCATGAAGCCGGCGTTGGTGTCCGGCTCGACGAGCACGTCGTCGGCCAGGCCGCAGCCGCCGGCGAACTCTCGCAGGTTGTCCCAGCCGTTGGAGTAGGTGGGGTACTGACGCACGATCCCGGCAACCATCGACGCCACGAACACCAGCGCCATGAACCCGGCCGCAAGAGCCACCGGGGCGGTCGTCAGGGCCCGCGTCAGCCGGCCCGAACCGCTGCCGCGCGGAGCGAAATGTAACCAGGCCGCATACAGCGCGGCGATTGCGAACAGAGCGAAAAAGATTGTGCTGACCGTGATTCCGCCGATTTTCGGCATGACGCTGTTGAACGGCACCCCGTAGCTGGAGACATACCACCAGCCGTTGGTGGTGGCGAAGCACAGCGCCAGCATGAAGAACACCGCCGCCAGGAAGGCCATCCGGTTGCGCGACCAGCGCAGCACCGGCGGCGAAACCAGCACCGTGGTCAGCGCCGCCATGGCCGCGCCCACCGCGGCGAACAGCCCGAAGTGGTGCACCCACTTGGTCGGGGTGAACATCAAAAAGAACATGGTGCCGAAGATGACGCCCATCAGCCGCCACGCCGGCCCACGGGCCACCCCGGGAATTCGCTTGCGCCGCAACATGATGAACACCGCAGTGAACAAGCACAGCGCGGTGATCAGGAACCCGAAGCGGCGCGACAGCGACCCGTCGACGGTGGGCAGGATGAGGTAGTAGTAACGCAGGTTCTCGGTGTACCAGGCCTGGCTGGGCCCGATCGCGGTGCGGATCCTGGTGGCTTCCATCACCGTTGACAGCGTCTGGTCGGCGAAGACCACGGTCAGGATGACCGAGCCGGCGGCCAGCATCGGGGCCACCAGCGGCAAGGTGCCGACCAGGCGATGACGGCGTACCAGGATGCGCAGGATCGGGCGGCCGCCGGCGACCAGCGCGGCCACCGCGATCAGGCCGGTGGGCTGAACGCCCAGGGTGAAGGCCGCGGTGACGACGGCCAGTGCCGCCGGTGTCAGCCGGCTGTACCGCATGGACCGCTCGATCAGCACGTAGGTGACCAGCGAGCCGAGCGCGATGATCGGCTCGGGGCGCAGGCCGTTGTCGAACGGCATCCACGCGGTCAGCAGCACCATGCCCGCGGCCCAGTTGGCGGCCTTGCTGGAGGCCACCGCCGGCCCCAGCCGGGGCAGCACCTCACGCGACAGCAGCAGCCAGCACCCCACGCCGGCGACCAAGTCCGGCAACCGCATCCACAGGCTGGCGTCGCTGACATGGGTCATCAGGGCCAGCAGGTTGTAGTACCAGCCGAACGGGTCCTCCGGGCTGCCGAACCAGCGGAAGTAGTTGGACATGTATCCGGCGTGGTCGGCGACTCTGGCCATGCCCAGGATGTAGCCGTCGTCGGAGGAGTTCGCGCCGATGACGTGCCAGAGCAGGAAGCCGAATATCACCACGGCGTCGGCCAGGGTGAAGGTGCGCCAATTAGCCGGAATCCAGCGGCGCATCCGGTGCCCGTCGAGCTGGTCGAGGCGCCACAGCGCGAGCAGCGCGATGACGGTGGCCACGATCGCGCCCACCATCGCCAGCAGTTTGAGGGTGGTCGGTGTGGTGGAGAACCGGGTGTCGATGGTCGCGGAGAGCCGCAGCCCGGGCGGCGCCGGGCCGGTCAGGTCGGTGAACACCCCGACGATCTGCGGGCGCAGGTTCGGGTCGGGGAAGCCGCTGCGTATCGGCTTGCCCGCGGCGTCGTTCAGCCCGACGAAGGTGGCGTAGGTGCCGGCGAGGGTCGAGGTGATCTCGATGCGCTGGCATTGCGGCGAGAGCACCTGGTCGCGCGGCACGCTGACGATCACCACGTTGCGGTCGGTGACGTCGACCCGGTCTTTGTTGACGACCACGAACAGCGCGTTGAGGTTGGCGTCCTTGCCCTGCTTGGGCGAGGTGCCCAGCACGATCCCGCCCGAGGCCGGGATGTCGCGCACGATGCTGCACGGTACGGTCGCCGTCACGTCCACCGGGGTCAGCGAAATCAACGGCGCCGTAACGCTGTTGAGCTGACCGTTCTGCGGCCAGTTCAGCATCGCGGTGGTCTGCACGACGGGCAGCAGCGGCGTCGCGACCGACAACACGAAGCCGATCAGGCCGGCGATCGTCGCCACCCAGCGGGTCAAGCGCACGTCGTCGCCGGCTCGAGGAGCAGAGGCGACTGGGTCCTTCTCTTTGGTGACGGTCACGGGAGCGCCCTAATCGGTCCTTGCCGGCTCCAGCCGTGCACTGTGGTCACACCCTGTTCGACGACGGCTTCGGGTGCCTGATCGGCCGGCACCAGGCGGTAATACTGCTCGACGGATCCCCAGTCGCGGTACCAGTCGCCGCGCAGGTAGGTCGAGATCGTCGCGGTCCGCAGCAGCGCCTGGGTGAACAGGAACGGTCCGCCGGTCGAGCCGGCCTCCCACAGGTTCGACGACACCGCCGTCTGCTTGTGGTCGGGCAGGATGCGGTACTGCGGAAGTTCGGCGATGCCGAGGTGTTCGGCGAACGGCCGCTGGCAGGGGAAGTTCGCCGCCGTCGCGATGTCCATCAACACCGGGGTCTGCGAGCCGATAAGCTGCTGCAGGGTTTCCAGCACCGGGACCCGCGGCGGCGTGAACGCGAACCACTGCTCGGAGCTCAGGTTCGGGTCGTAGGCGACGATGCGCGCCACGTTGGCCTGCGGCGGAGCCCAGGTCAGCGGGAAGCGCAGGTTGCGCCACGCGGGTTGCGGCCCGAGGTCGATCGGAAACATCAGACCCAGTGGCTCGGTGGTGCCGTCCGGGTGGGAGACGCCCCACTGCAGCCGCAGCGACTGTCCGTAGACGAAGTCGCCGTCCTCCTTGTAGGTCCAGATGGCTCCGGCGGCGGCGATTGTCACAACCGGGCGGTCCGGAGTACGCGGCGGCAGCTGGTACCACGCCGAGGTGGCCGTCGCGGCCAGGGTGTTTTCGCCGTAGCTGCCCATCACCGGTGTCCGCGCGGGGTCCAGGCCGAACGGCAGCGCCGCGTGCGAGCCGTTCACGCCGACCGGGCCTTTGCCGCCGGCGGTGCCCGCCGAGTCGGTGATGGCGGCGTTGGGTTTGTTGGGCGAGGCGTCAGAGTTGACCACTCCGGGCTTGGACACCACCGGGTCGGATTTGAGGTCGTCGCCGACGCCCTCGGGTTTGAAACCGACCGGGTTGATGCCGCCGAGCGGGCCGTCGGGCCCGAACGTCTGTCCCGGAACCGGTTGCAGCATACCGGCGTTGGGGTCGGGTTCGGCCAGCACGTCGTCGGCCATGGCGCAGCTGGTGGGCGACAGCCCCGAAGTGATGGCGGCCAGGTTGGCCTTGGCGGTGGTGTAGAGGGGGTAGCGGAACGCCGCGCCCTTGGCCATCGAGCCGACTTCGCCGAGCACCATGATGACCGCGACCACCAGCAGCGGCGTGGAGGCCAGCACGCGGTTACGCCGGTTGTTCTTGACCTCGGTGTGCCCGGCGTAGTCCATCCGGAAGTGGTACCAGGCGGCCAGCAGTCCGGTCAGGATCGACAACGTCAGGAACATCGACGTCACCGGGTGGCTGGCGATGACGGGCTGAATGTCGAACCACGGCACCCCGTAGTTGCCGACGTAGAACCAGCCGTTGATACCCGAGGTCGCCCACGCCAGCATGAACAGCAGCGCCGTCACGTACAGCGTCAGGTTGCGGCGGCTGTGCAGGCCGATCCGGACAAACGTGAACGCGGTGACCGCGGCCAGCGCGCCGGCCAGTCCGGCGAACGCGCCGAACTGGATCGCCCATTTCGTCGGCGTGGGTATCACCAGCAGCAGGCCGATCGCGGCGGTGCCGATCAACCGCCAGGCCGGGCCGGTGGCCAGTCCCGGCACCCGGCCGCGGCGCAGCAGCACCACCAGCATTCCGAACAGGCAGAGCAGCATCACCAGTACCGCGAATCGCCGGGACATCGACCCGTCGGCGTTCGACTCCACCGTGAGGAAGTAGTAGCGCAGCCACTCCTGGTACCAGGCGATCGTGGGCCCGACCGTATATTTGATGCGTGCCGATTCGGCGACGGTGGCCAGCGTCTGGCTGCGGAACACCACCACGGCGATCAGCGACAACGACGCAGCCAGCACCGCGATCGGGGCCAGCAGGCCGTCCGTCGCGCGGCGCCGGCGGATCGTCGAGACGATGACACGGGCGCCGGTGAGCAGCGGACCCAGGGCGATCAGGCCCTGGGGTGCCAGGGTCGCTGTGAGCGACGCGACGATGATGGCGACGGCGGCGGGCGCCAGACGCCGTTGCGCGATCGAGCGTTCCACCAGCATCCAGGTCGCCATCACGCCCAGCGCGATCAGGGGTTCGGGCCGCAGTCCGTTGTTGAACGGCAGCCAGGCGGCCAGGAACATCGCACCCGCGGTGAACACCGTCACCCGGTTCTCGGCCAGGCCGCCCCGCCCGGGCCCCAGCCGTCGCAGCACACAGTGGCTGATGATCAGCCAGCACAAGATTCCGGCCAGCGTCGCCGGTAGCCGCATCCACACGCCGGCGGTGCTCACCGACGCGAGTTTGGACAGCACCCCCAGATACCAGTCGAACGGCGCGTCGGTCGTGCCGAAATAGCGGTAGTAGTTGGCGATGTAACCGGCCTTCGGCGCGACCCGGGCGATGGTGAGGTTGTAGCCGTCGTCCGACGAAGTGGCGCCGATGACATGCCAGACCAGCAGCGTGCCGATCACCCCCGCGTCGGCCAGCCAGGTGGCGATACCCACCCGCAAGCAGGAAACCCGGTGCACCCGCGGCCGGTAGCGCGACAGCCAGGCGATCGGCGACCGCCAGTTGACCAGCGTGTCGCTGCCCCGGCTGAGCCGGTTAAGGCGGTCCAGCGTGGCGAGCGCAAGGATGGCGACCAGCACCGCCAGCGTGCCCAGGGTCATCGCGATCGTCTTGGTGGCGGTGGGCGTCGTGATGAAGCGGGTGTCGACGTCGATGCGTGCCGAAAGACCCGGCTGCGGCGGCACTTTCAGGTCGGTGAAGATGCCGCCGACCTGGGGTTTCTTCTCGGCGGGCAGGGTGCCGAGCGCGCCGGGGATGCCGACGAAATCTGCGCGCGCGCCGGCGACGTCGGCCCAGATGTGCAGTACCTGGCAGGCGCCGGAGGCCACCGCCGAGCGGGGCGCCGCCGCGGCCACCGTGTCCCGGAACGCGACAACGATCGTGTCCTTACTGGCCCGGACGAACAGCCCGTGCTTTCCGGTCTCGAAACCGTCGGCCGGCAGCGTCGACAGCACCAGGCCGCCGTCGGCGGGCAGGGTGGCCATCGCCTGGCACGGGATGGAGATGTCGAGCGCCCGTGGCGCCCCGGAGACCAGCGGTGCGGTGATCTGGGTGATGTGGCCGTCGGTGGTGCCCTGCGGCCACAGGATGGTCGCGGTGGTCTGCTTGACCGAAAGCAACGGAACAGCAGCGCACAGCAGCAGACCGGCGATTCCCGAGACGACGGCTACCAACCGCGCGATGCGCTGCGGTTGTTCATTACCGTCTGGGGGCACGATGGTCGATCGTATGCGACGGCGTGATGACCCTGGAGGATGCAGGGCGGATGCGGGGCCGCGAAGTAGCGGGCCAGGCGCGGACGCCCAGTCTGCGGCCAGGGCGGCAAGTTGCGGCTCGCGCGCGATCTGTGGGCAGTGTCGGCGACCTGAGCGCAGGGTCGGCGCTACGCTGCCTGACAAAGCGTTCAACTGAGGAATTGCGATGTCGAGCACGGCTCTCGGGTTCGGTGTTCTCGGACCGTTGCAGATGCTGTCCAACGGCACTCTGGTGCCTTTGGGCCCCGCGAAACAGCGAGCGGTGATGGCCATGCTGGTGATCAACCGCAACCGCCCGGTTTCGGTGGACTCGCTGGTCGATGCCGTGTGGGACGACAGCCCGGTGCCGGCCGCCCGCACGAGCATCCAGTCGCACGTGTCCAACCTGCGCCGGCTGCTGCGCACCGCCGGGGCCGAGCCGTACCAGATGCTCGCGAGCGCGCCGCCGGGATATCAGCTCAGCGTCGCCGACGCCGACTGTGACGTCGGGCGCTTCAGCACCGAAAAGGCCGCCGGGCTCAGGGCCGCCGCGGCGGGGTCATACGAGGAAGCCAGCAGCCACCTGTCCGCCGCACTGGCCGAATGGCGTGGGCCCGTGCTCGACGATCTACGCGAATACGCGTTCGTCGATGCGTACGCCACCAAGCTCATGGAAGAGAAGGTGTTGGCGCACTCGGCGCGCGCCGAAGCCGAGATCGCATGCGGGCGCGCAGACGCCGTCATCGGCGAGCTCGAGGCGCTCACCGCCGAACACCCCTTCCGCGAACCGCTCTGGGCGCAGCTGATCACCGCCTATTACGTCACCGAACGCCAATCCGACGCCCTCGGCGCCTTTCGCCGATTGAAGATCGGTCTGGCTGAGGGACTCGGCATCGACCCCGGCCCCACCATCAGTTCGCTGCATCAGCGGATTTTGCGTCAGGAGCCGCTGAGCGTTCAGCGGGCCAATTTGGCCACGCATAAGCGCAGCGCCTTCAAGGAGGGGCAGGAGGTCCAGGAGGAGACCCCGGTTGTGCGGTCCATGGTTGCGCGGTTGCGTGACAAGGCCGGACGACAGTATCGGCTGAACGGCGTCACCACCCGGATCGGGCGCTTGACCGACAACGACATCGTTATCGACGACACCGACGTCAGCCGTCACCACGCCGTAATCATCGACACCGGAACGGGTTTCGTGATCACCGATTTGCGGTCTACCAACGGCGTCGAGGTGCAGGGCTGGCCCATCCGGGGGAGTGCCACACTCGACGACGGCGACCGGATCTGTATCTGCGGCCACGACTTCACGTTCGAGATCAACCCAAGCTGAGGTTAGGACTCGCCGAGCAATTCGAAGACGAACACGTGCCCGCAGATGTCGATGTGGTCGCCGTCGGCGAGTGTGGCGCTGGGACGGATGCGGCGGTGCTGGACGAGCACGCCATTGGCGGATTCCGAATCGGTGATCACGAAACTGCTTCCGGTATCAAAGATTACGGCATGGTTCCGGCTGACATCTTCGTCGCTCAGCACGATGTGGTTTTCCGGAAGGCGTCCTATTCGAGTGATCGCCGCTTGCAGCGGGTAGTGCCGTCCGGCGGCGTCGCGCAAGCTGGCGACCACTGTGCTGCGGACGGAACCGCTGCGCAGGAAGGCCATTGCGCGGGCCGCGGTGGTTCTGGCGGAGTGCTTGGGGTCCAGACGCTCCTGGCGCAGGATCTGCCCGTGCAGGGCGCTGACCGTAGGACCCGGGTCGATACCGAGATCCTCGGCCAGCTTCGCTTTCAGTCGGCGATACGCCGCCAGGGCATCCGACTGGCGTTCGGCAACGTAATACGCGGTGATCAGCTGCGCCCAGAGCGGCTCATGATAGGGATTCTTGGCAGCGAGCGCTTCGAGCTCACCGATGATGGCGTTGGCGCGCCCGCAGGCGATTTCGGCTTCCGCGTAGGCGACGAGGGCCACCATGCGGTCCTCTGCCAGCGCGGTGGCGAACTCCGCCACGAACGGGAAATTGCTTAGGTCATCGAGTACCGGGCCGCGCCACTCGGCCAGCGCGGCGGACAGGTGACCGCTTGCCTCCTCGAACCGGCTCGCGGCGGCAGCGCGCATTCCGGCGGCCTTGCCAGCGATGAAGCGGTCCAGATCGCACTCGCCGTCGGCGACGTTGAGTCGATACCCCGGTGGTGCGCTTTCCAGCACCTTGGGGTCCACGCCGGCGTCTCCCAGTCTTCGACGAAGGTGAGACACATAGGAGTGGATGCTGGTCCGCGCCGCCGGCACCGGCGATTCATCCCAGGTGGCGTCGATCAATGACTCCGTGCCGACCGACCGGTTGCGGTTGATCAGCAGCATCGCGAACACCGCGCGCTGTTTCGGCGTGCCCAATGCCACGGGCCGATCGGCGACGGTCACCAGCATCGGCCCCAGCAGGCCGAACTTGGCCCGAGTTTCGTCCATCGCGCTGCAAACCTCCGCGTGTTTGGCGCCAGTCAGGGTTCCCGAGAAGACATTCTGACGCCGCTGGCCGGTAAGCGATACCCCGGACACGGCATCCCCTGCTCCGCAAGCGATCTCGCGGCTTCAAGAATCTTGCAAGTCTCGGCCGCACCGTGGCGGAATGCCGAACCGAAGCCGGCGACCACGATGATCAAGAAATTACTCACCACGCTGACTGCCGCAGCCAGTGTGGCAATCGTCGCTCCCGCAGCCGCACACGCCTCTGGACTGTTGACCGTCGGGATGAAACTGACCATCAATTCCCACGATTGCTCGCTGGGCTTCTTCGCCACGGACTCGGTGGGGGATCAGCTCGCCATCACCGCCGGGCATTGCGCGCACGGGCTACACGAAAAGGTCTACAACAAGTTTGGTGACCAAATTGGTGAAGTCGTCGCCTGGCAGCCGGACACCGAAGACAGTAATGGCAAATTGACGGGTTCACGCGGCTTCACGGTGATCTACACGTACAAGACGTTTGCGATCGAGGCATTTTTCACGGGCGTCGGAGCCGCGAAGATCGGCGACTGTGTGCGTCTTTACGGGCAGCGAACCACCGGGACCAATGGCAGGATCACCAAGGTGTCCGTAGGCTCGGGGCGCCCGGATCTGGATCTGCTCACCTCCGACGTCGAGCAACTCCCCGGTGACTCGGGCGGCCCTTTGTACTCGCAGGGCCCCATCCTGGTCGGGATCGCATCGAGCACCGTTGACCAGACTCAAGAAGCTCAGGCGCAGCCGCTCGATTCAGTTGAGCAGGAGATCAAAGCTGGCGGCGGCCGCTATGGGCAGGGATTCTCGGTCTATGTCCGAGGATGAGCGAATTGATGCCGTGCATGAACGTCGCCACACTGTCCCTAAGGCCGGCGTTATGCGACACGGCCACAACCAATTAGCGACGCCAATGTTGCAGGCCCGCGCTATTGTGACCTGCACGGGGGCAGCTCAGCCGAATGGGAGGATCTACCCATGACGACGCCCAACCAGCCCGGCTGGTACGACGACCCACAAGACCCGAACGCCCAGCGTTATTGGGACGGCCAGGACTGGACGCCGCACCGTCAACGGAAGGCCGTTTCGTACGCCCCGCAACAGTCCCCGCCCTCTGCGGCGCCGACCCTCCAGGCAGCTATTCCAAAGCTGCCACCCCCGCCGCCACCCCCGCCCCCGCCGACCGCGGCGCCGACCCAACAGGTAGCTGTTCCAAATCTGCCACCCCCGCCGCCGCCGCGGCCCGCTGATGTACCGACCCAGCCCGCTCCTGCGCCCGCGCTGCCACCGCCGCCGAGTTCGTATGAGCCGCCACCGAGTTCGTATGCGCCCCCACCGAGTTCGTATGAACCACCACAGCAGCTCCCGCCGCCGCCGGGTTCGTATGCGCCCCCGTCGCAGCAGCTCCCGCCGCCGGGTTCGTATGCGCCGCCGTTGCAGCAGCTCCCGCCGCCGGGTTCGTACGCGCCCCCGTCGCAGGAGCTCCCGCCGCCGCCGGGTTCGTATGCGCCGCCGTCGCAGCAGCTCCCGCCGCCGGGTTCGTACGCGCCCCCGTCGCAGCAGCTCCCGCCGCCGCCGGGTTCGTATGCGCCCCCGTCGCAGCAGTTCCCGCCGCCGCCGGGCTCGTATGGGCCCCCGCCGTCACCCGGTTCAGGGGCCGGTGGCGGTCTCACGATGCCTGATCTTGCGGCGGTCAAGGACGTCGTCTCGAGACACCTGCTCACGGCTGGGCTCATCTACGGGGGATTGTTCCTCGCCGCTGTCGCAGTGTTCTTGCCGTGGATCACGGTCAACGTCAAAAACCCCCTCGGGTTCGGCGACCTAGGCCACCAGGACTACACCCCTTTCGGCGGCATTTTGAAGCTTCTCGCATTGCTGATGATTGCCGGCGCCATGGCATTGGCGTGGTTCATTCTCTCGGAATCCCAGAAAAGCGCCGGATTCCTCATCGGGCTCAGCGCTGTGACCGGCCTCCTCATTTGCGGCTTCCTGTTGGGCCTCATCAACTATTTCGGGGGCGTCGCAGAAAAGGGCAAGGGCGGGGAGGGATCCCAGTATGTCGATGTCTCCATAGACTTTGGGATGTTCCTGTACTTCGCAGCAGTCGCAGCCGTCGCGGTGGGAGTACTTCGGATCTGGATGCAACGATCAAAGCCGGCAGGACAGGTCTGACCAGGCCGCTCCCATACGAATTCTTGTGTTGACTCTGCGCTGACCCAGCGCGCTTCTCGCAGTTCTACGTGGTACGCGCAGAGTCAACTCTTTTCAGTGGCGACCGAATTCCTCTAAGGCACAACACATTAGCGGCGCGCATTCCAACGGGCTTGAGCAGGATGTAGTGTCAGCACCGTCATCAGAAGCAAGGCAACCAAGGACAGCTGTGATCTCAGCCCCGGCCCCAATCGCCAATCCGCTGCAACGTCGCGGCCGTGCGCGGGATGGCCGTGCTGTTCCAGGCAACCAGCCGAGCGATCGCGGCGACGGCTAGCGGCGGGGGCGACGATGGGAGCCTTTGTGAGCCCGGCGCCCGGGAATCCCGAGGAGCCGCTGGGCTACCTCGTCGTCGCAGACGTCGGCCCTGAACGCCAGGTTCCGATTTTTGATCAGCTGTTCGTCGGACGCGAATGCGCCGGGATCAGCGAGAAACGCCGGCTGGTGATCCCGGATCCCGAGATCTCGCGCACCCACCTCGAGATCCGGTTAGACGCCGTCGCCGATCACGCCTTCGTCATCGACACCAGCAGCAACGGCACATTACTCAACGGTGTGCGCCTAGAACGAGCGATGCCGCTGCCGATCAGGCCCGGCGATGTCATCAGGATCGGCGATTTGGCGCTGACCTTCCGCTCACAGCGGTTCACGTCGGTCGCCAGACTTCCGGCGCCGCCCACGCCGGCCCGAATCAGCCAGATCGCTATGGTGATGGTCGTAGGTGACATCGTCAATTTCTCGACCATCTCGCAGGTGACCGACGAGGGAGTCATGGCGCGCAGCCTGCACACGCTATGGCATCGGCTGGGTGCCGTACTGCGTGCGCACCACGGCACCCTCAGCCACTACGCCGGCGACGCGCTGTTCGCCGTTTGGGAGCTGGGCAGTTTCGCTGATGCCGCCGAGCTGGCGATCGACTTCGCGCTCGCCTCGAACCGGGTCGTCGACGAGCTCGGGCCCGAATTGCCGCTGCGCGCCCCGGATGGCAATCCGATCCGCATGGGCTGGGGTGTGGTGGTGGGGATGGCAGCGGTGGCCGCCATGACCAGATCGGCCGACGCGGTCATCGGGGACTCGACCAACGTGGCGTTCCGGTTGGCCGGGTTGGCCGGCAGGCAAGGGCGATCGGCCGTGCTGGCGACCAGCGGCGTGCATCACTCGGCTTTGGCCAAATTCGTCTGGGGAGAAGGCGAAAGCGTCGAGATCAAGGGCCGCGTCGGCATGGAGATCGTCTATCCCGTCCTCGGCCGCCAGACGCAGGCCTGACGGCCGCCTTTCAAGAATTTTGCAAGGTGTCAGCGTCAGCCTCTGGTGATGTCCGGCCGAGTTGGCCGGTATCGCTCACGCGGAGGTATCAACATGACGAGTTCACAACGCGAGGCCGGCCGGTACCCGGACCCGGATCCCAGCGGCAAATACGAGCCCGTATTGGTCAGAGCACGAGGATTCTGGTCGGGATTGACCCGCCAGCGCCGCGTGATGTTCGCCGCGGCGGCTCTGCTCGTAGTGGTTGCCGCCGTGTCGGTTTCGATCACGACGCTCAGCTACCTCGTCGGCGGCAGCGACAAGAGTCCGTCCTACCAAGCGGGCTACACGAGTGGCAGTAGCGGCGTCGCGCACACGGCGGCCATCGGCTTGGGTGCGCAGTTCGCCTGCCAGGGCAGTTTCGCGAGGGCGCAGCTGGCCAATTCTTCACTTGATTCCAACGACTACCTGCAGGGCTGCCTCGACGGCATCCGAGACCATGCGGCGGGTCAGCGGTGTCATGTTGCGAATTGCGTCGGCTATTTGCGTAAGCGCTTGCACGGCGGTTACTTTCGCGCCGCTGGCAAGTGCGGATCCCACCCAGGGCCACTTCGTGAACGTGCAGGTCTCGTCGCCGCGCATGCGCTGTGAAGTCGGCTCGGATGATGATTCAGGCGTTCCAGGCGTTCCTGGGATGGGCCCCAATGTGGTGTGTCAGACCACAGGCTTTCCGCAAGCCCCGATGAACCCCGCGCCCTATCCCGGGTGGCCCGGAGACCCGTTGGTACTGCACCAGGATCAGGCCGTCATTACCGCATCGGGTCAGTTCAGTTGGCGGACGGCAAATCTCGGCTCAGCTCCGCCGGGGCAGCCGGATACCACCGTCGTGAACGGACAGACGTACCGCCTTCAAGGCTGGACGGTAGTTCCCACCAGCGAAGGCGTGACGTTCACCGATGACGCGACGGGCCACGGCATGATGATCAGCAGCGATTACAGCGTCAAACCGTTCTGATTCGGCCGGCGGATGGCCGTTGCCGGGTTGTGAGTTCTTCAGCAAAGGAATAGATGCCGATGTGCGAATGCGGCAGTACACTTTGACCGCCGGGTCAGGCGGTCGTAGTGGTCGGGTTAATAATTCGGTGAAAGTGGGTGTCCTGTGGTGGAGCCTAAGGGGTCAATTCTTCTGGTCTACTTCGTTGCTGATGAGTCGGGTTCGATGGGTCGCAATATCCATGAACTCAACGAGGGTCTGGCCTCGCTGCACGACTCGTTGCAACGGGAGTCGTTTGCCGCGGCCAAGGTGCGGTTGTCGGTGATTGGCTTTTCCGACACCGCGTTCACCTACCTCGAACCTGCCGATTTGCGTTTCTTGCAAGGGATGCCGGTGCTGACCGCGCAGAGCTTGACTTCGTATGAGGCGGCGTTCGACCAGCTGGCTTACCGGATCAGCGTCGACATTCCGAGTCTGAAGGCCCAGGGGTACACGGTGCACCGGCCGGCGGTGTTTTTCTTGACCGACGGGTTGCCCAACGGACACGAGGATTGGCGTTTGGCCAGATCCAATTTGCTCGCGCAGCCCGCAGCGCCGAACATTCTCGCTTTCGGCATCGGGGATGCCGACGCGTCGATCGTGGCCGAGTTGGCGACGCAAGCAATACTTTGCATTTGTCGCGGCCCGCGGTGTCGACACCGGTGCGGCGATCTCGGAGTTTTTGACCTCCTTGACGCAGTCGGTGATCAGTTCTGGGCAGGCCCTCGCATCGGGTTCCGCTGAGCTGCAATTTGAAAAGCCGGAAGGCTTTACGTTGGCCGTGGACGTGGTCTAGGCCGACCCACCCACTGCCCATATGAAGCGGAGACGTAGGGACGAGGATCCCCGCGGCGAGGAACCCACCGCGCCGCTGGACTTTCAGCATCGAGGCGCCGTAACCCGGCGAATGTTGCCGAAGTGGCCGGTCCACCGTCGTGCCGCAAATCGTCGTTGGCGCACCTCACCACCAGTCGAACCGGCAACGATCGGCACGGCCTACCGGTCGTTGCCATTTCGCCCCGACGTGGTGATCGATGGGTGGTCCACGACGCCGTGACCGTGCGCGGTGTATCGCAACGTGGGCATCTGCACCGCTACAACGGCGCACCGCGGCAAGACGATTTAGCGCTGCATCATCTGCCCGATGGACGTGTGATAGCCCTTGTCGCCGACGGTGTTTCGGGGTCACCGCAATCGCATATCGGCGCGAGCACCGCGACCAAGTACGCAGCTGAATGGCTGCACGCCCACCTCGAGGAGGACATCGGCTGGACCGATTGGTCGACGCTGTTGAAGAGCACTGCGTGGGCGCTCAATGAACGCGCGCAGAGCCTTCTCGGACTATCCGACCTGACCCGATCCGCGCCGAGGAGCAACTCGCGACAACCCTGGTGTGCGCCGTCGTCGAGTCCATCGGAGACGGAGTACTGCGCGCCTATTTGGTGGGTGTGGGTGATTCGGCCGCGTGGCTGCTGTCTTCGGGCCAATTCATCGAGATTCTCGGCGGCAAGACGGAGGCAGCCTCCGGGATTGCGTCATCGGCAGTCGCGGGATTACCCCGTGTGCCAACGGAAGTCGTGCCGGTGGTGGTCGACTTCGCCGACGACGAGGTGTTGTTGATCGCCACCGACGGAATCGGTGACCCCCTTGGAACTGGACAAGGCGGAGTGGGCAATCTGTTCCGGGAAGTGTTGACGCAACCGACGCCGCCTTCGCTTATCGAGTTCGCCCATGCTGTCGACTTCAGCCGCGAAACCTTCGATGACGACCGGACTTTGGTCGCGGTATGGCCCAGAAGGCTGGCACCGGGCCAGGCGACGGCGACGCGGCGGGTGCCCGGCTTACCCAGCGGCGTGGAAGGTCTGCAATGACAGGGCAACTCATCCAGCGCGACAGGCGCTGTCGCTGATTGGGTGGGCTGAGGGAGGTCGGGCGTTGGAGGAGATGACGTTTGGTAAATACCGCCTGCTTTCGGTGATCGGCCAAGGCGGCATGGGCACGGTCTATAAGGCCTATGACACCCTGATCGGCCGTGAGGTTGCCGTCAAGATCTTGTCCACAACGCTGGGCGACGAACCCGGCTATCGCGAGCGGTTTCGCCGGGAGGCCAACAGCGTCGCGCAGTTGTCCGCGCCGCACATCATCCCGGTTCACGACACAGGAGAAATCGACGGTCGGCTGTATCTGGTGATGCCGATCATCGACGGCATCGATATCCACGCTTTGTTGCAGCGGGATGGACCCATGAATCCGGCGCGGGCTGTCGATGTGATCGAGCAGCTGGCCGATGGGCTGCACGCCGCGCATGCCATCGGGTTGGTGCACCGTGACGTCAAACCGTCCAACGCGCTGGTGAACGAACGAGGCTTCGTCTACCTCATCGACTTTGGCCTCGCTCAGCACTCCGCGGCCCCGAAGCTGACCGCCACCAACATGATCACGGGCAGCTGGGCCTATATGGCCCCGGAGCGATCTTCCGCCGCCCCAGCCGACGCCAGGGTCGACATCTATGCCTTGGCGTGTGTGCTGTACGAGTGCCTCACCGGTGCCACGCCGTTTCCTGGGGACAGCCTCGAACAACAATTTGGCGGTCACCGTACTGTCGACCCGCCGCAACCCAGCAGGCGCAACGCCGCCATCCCGGTCGGTCTCGACGCGGTGATTGCCCGCGGCATGGCCAAAGATCCCCGCCAGCGTTACCAAAGCGCCCTCGACTTAGCTATCGCCGCTCGCCGTGCGCTCACCACCACCCCGGTGAGCGGCCCAGGGATTACTGAACCAGGAACCGGCGTGCGTGGCGATCAGGCGGCGGCTGCGTACCCTCCGACTCGATCCGGCGACTCAACCCCCACCGGCCCCGGTGGCGTTCGTGCCTCCCGCGCCACCCGCCCCGCGCGCCGAGAAGCCGGCCGTCTGGGCTAGCGCGCCGCTACAGCGCCAGGAGGTGGCGAGCGTCGCAAGTTGACGGTGCCGCTCATCGTCGGGACCGTTGTGTTCCTGACCGTCGCGGGCATCACGGGCTACCTGTTAAGGCCACAAGCCGCTGCACCCCAAATCGCAACGGCACCAGCTATATTGAGCCCTGGACAAACCGCTCCACCGGGACAACCCGCTCCGTCCGGACAAACCGCGTCAACCGCACCGGCGGCGGCCGGTGGGGCGCTGCCTTTCAGCGGGCTCAACCGCCCGGGCGGTGTCGCGGTAGACCGTGCCGGGAATGTCTACGTCGCCGACGCCGGCAACAGCCGGGTGCTGGAACTGGCGGCGGGCGCGAGCGGCCCGACCGTTCTATCGTTCACCGGCCTGAGTAATCCGACCGGTGTGGCCGTGGACGCTGCCCGCACCGTCTACGTCATAAGCAACAACGAGGTCTTGAAACTGCCGGCGGGCGCCAGCAGCACCGTGGAGTTGCCGGTCAGCCTCAACGGTCCCCATGGTCTGGCGGTGGACAGCGCCGGCAACCTCTACATCGCCGCTGGGAACTCGGTCCTGAAACTTCCGGCGGGCTCGAGCGCCACGATCGAGTTGCCCTTCACCAGCCTGAGCGACCCCAGCGGCGTGGCGGTGGATGGCGCGGGTGCCGTGTATGTCGCCGACAGTGGCAACAATCGCGTGCTGAAGCTGGCCGGGGGCGCAATCCAGAACCCGCCGTTCACCGGCCTGAACAAACCGGACGGTGTGGCGATGGACTCCGCCGGCGCCGTCTACGTCGCCGACAGTGGCAATAACCGCGTGCTGAAACTGGCTGCGGGCTCGAGCAGTCCGACTGTGGTGCCGTCTGCGGGCCTGAGTGGCCCCAGTGGTGTGGCCGTGGATGCTTCCGGCAACGTCTACGTCGCTGACACCGGAGGTAACCGGGTGGTGAAACTATCTGCGGGATAAGGCATCTCAAGAGACCTGAACCGGGTTCTCGTCGGCAGCCCAGCCATTCGGGAGTGGATGATGACGCGGGCATAAGACCTCCGACGAGCCGTAGATTTCGCTATCGCCGAGCGCATTTTGTTGGCGATAGGATCTGCGTCAAGAAACTTGCAAGATGTCCGCATTAACGCTTGTCGTGACCGAAGTATCGATGGCAGTGCAACCCCCCGCGGAGACAGCATGACGACACCCCCCCAGCCCGGCTGGTACGACGATGACGGCGACCCGGGCGCACAGCGTTACTGGGACGGTCAAAATTGGACACCGCACCGTCAGCGCAAGCCGGCTTCGCCGCCGGCATCTGCGCCGGTCAGTCCCGCGCCGCCACTGCCCCCGCAAGTGCCGTCTGCGCCTCCACCGCCGCCCCCACCTCCAGCCGGGCAAGCCCAGTGGCCACCGCCGGCAACACCTGCTCCACAAGCCCAGTGGCCAGCGCCAGTGGCGAGGCGGCGCGACGATCCAAGAACCCGATTGTGATCACGGCAGCCATCGTTGTGCTCGTGGGTTTGGTCGTCGCGGCATTTTTTGGTTACAAGTTTTTGTTCGCAGGTAGTTCGGATGAGGACCAGATCAAGGCGCTCGTCGCAACCTTCACCACCGACTTCAACAACGCCGACGGCTCCGCGATCGCGTCACTCATGTGCGGCGGGGGAGTGAAAGCTCCTGCCGGCGCAGGGGCGTTCGTTGCCGCGTTTACCAGTGAAACGTTGCGCAGCCAACTCGACGAGAACGGAACCGCTTCGACATCGGTCGCCAATATTCATGTCACCGGAGCCGGGCTACGGCCCAAGTGACCACCAGGTGGTCCAAGTCGCCGGCTAACCCGCAAACGGAAACCGATACATTCACAAAGGAAAATGGCACTTGGAAACTGTGCGACGCGCAAGGCTAGGGCCGAGTCGAGGAGCCTGGAAATCCTCGACAGAGAAGGGAACTGCCAACATGACGAGTCCACAACCGGCGCCAGGGTGGTCCCGGACCCGAACGGGGGGCCCAGTCAAATGTATTGGGATGGCGCACAATGGCAAGCGCCAAGCCCCGCCGCCGCGTCGGGCATCGCGCCGTATGGTGGTGCGGCGCAAGGTGTTGACGCATACGGGCGCCCGTTGTCCGACAAGAGCAAGCTGGTGGCTGGATTACTACAGATTTTCGTGGCTACTTTCGCCGTCGGCCGCTTCTACCTTGGCTACACGAACATCGCCCTGATCCAAATCGCGGTGACCATTTGCACCTGCGGAATAGGTGCCTTCTGGCCGATAGTTGACGGAATCATGATTCTCATGGGGAAGGTTCCCGACGCGCAGGGGCGCACGCTGCGGGACTAGGTCAACGCCCGCAGCCCGAACCAAGGGCCTTCGCCAACGCCATCCGGCGCACCGACGCCTCGATCTTGGGCAAAGTCAACTCGCCTGAGGCCAGCGCCTGTTCGAGCCTGTTGAGCACCGCCGGAACCTCGGTGGTCGTGATCCACAGCGCGGTGTCTGCACCGGCCTGCAGCGCTTTCAGCACGGCGTCGGAAACCATGTAGCGGTCGGTGATCGCCTTCATGCTCCCCAGGTCGTCGGTGAACACCGGACCATTGAACGGCTGCCCCCCATAGCCGTTTCCGTTGCGCAGCAACGCGACAGCGGATGGACTCAGACTGGCGGGATCGGTGTCCGTCAAGCCTGGCACCTCCATATGGCCGATCATCACGCCCACCGGAAGCTGGGCCGTCAGCGTTTGGTAAGGCACGAGGTCGAACTTTTTCAGCTCGTCCAGCGACGGGGTGATGACGCCGTTCTTGTGTGAATCCCCGGACGCACGACCGTGTCCGGGAAAGTGTTTGAGCACCGGCAGTATGCCCGCGTCACGCAGCCCGCGAGCGTAGGCGCCTGCCAAGGTCGTGACCATGGCCGGATCGTCGGAAAAAGACCGGTCGCCGATCACCGTGTCGTCAGGTGCGTCGGTGACGTCGACGACCGGTGCGAAATCGACGGTGATGCCGAGCTTGCGCATCTTGCGGCCGCGGTCCAATGCCGCCTGGTAGACCTGCTCGGGCGACAGGGTCTGGCCCAGCACCCGGGCTGACTGTGCCGATCCGATAAGGGATTTAAGTCGCTGTATCGGCCGCCCTCCTCGTCGACGCTGACCCGCTAGATGCAGCGAACCCGCCGCTCCGGCGATCTCGGTCAATGACCCGTCGGTCAACATCGACCGGTCGGTCCAGCTTGTGATCAAGATCCCCGACGCGCAGGTCGGCTACACCGCGCGGGCGTCGGCTGCGCCGGTCACCCCGACCATCAAAAGTTGCGCGAGCTTGTCGCGTTTCGACATCGACCCCAGCGCTGCTGTCACGTCCGGGCAACCCGGCGGCACCGGCGCGGCCGAGCGGAGCCGGGGCGGTGATTGAGGATCCGGTCGGGCGTGCCGCCGACGCCGAAGGCGCGGATGCCGGTGGCGGAACAGCCGGAAGCCGGCAAAGACGCCGCCGGCAACGACCGCCATGGCGAGAAAAGCTGCGGCGACGATTGCGCACGGGGCCTCGACGGCGTGGCTCAACGCGGGTTGGCGGGGCGAAATCGGTGCTGTCGTCGTGCCTTTCGTTCTTGATCTCCCAGCATTGTTCTACCCGCGTGAGCCCCGATCGGCCTTGCGTCGCGCTGATCACTTGGGCACTGCAATGATCGGCATCCAATTGGGCTGTCGCACCATCCCAGCGCACCGCGTGCGTTGCCGAACGTGACCGGCGCGATGGTGACCCAATAGTCCGGATGGTGTATACCGTCCAGTCGCCGAACCAAAGCTGGCGCCGTACTGGTTACGGAGTCGCATATGCTCGCTCAAGATCTGGGATGCCATACGCACACCGTTTCGGGGTCGGAGGTCCATCTGGCGCCCCATGCTCGGAAACTGAGTTGAGGGACCCAACGGTCGGTGATTTGGGCGTCGGCGGAGCGGTCTTCATCGAGGAAGGCCTGCAGCTGCTGTTGGGGATCGAGCGGCGGCGCCTCCGTGGATGTCGGCTCGGGGTAGGCGATGGCCGAGGCCCCGGTAGTAGACGACGACTGCGATGCGTTTGATGACCCGTTGTTATTGCTCGTAGCGAGGGCCATCCCGCCGACAATCACCACGGCGAGAACCAGTGCGGCAAGCCGAACCCAGCCGACGCCGGGAGCTTCGACGATGTTGTTTGGTTTGCCGATGGCGAACGGGCAGGCGCTGGTGCTGATGGCGGTCCAGGTTCTCGACGCGCTGGGGTGCGGAACGCGGAGTGGGTGGGGAGCGCCACGGTGGGTGTCGGCGGTGGAGCAAGTGGGGGCGGTAACCGGTGCCGCGTCTCTTTTCGGTACTGGGCGTGCTCGATGGCGTGGCCCAAGACATAGGTCCAGGCCTCGGGCAATGGCGGTTGTTGTGGCGCACTGGTCGCGTCGTCGGTGATGATCTGGCGCAGCAAATCAGGTGTGGTCGAGGGAAGGTGTTGGACGTTGGTGGTGTCTTGGTCGCCGGTCAACAACCGAAGCGCCAGTCAGGCCCAGCTTGCACGTGTCGGTGTAGATGGTTGGCCAGTTCCTCGCCGGCGGGTGCGTTCCATCCGGGAGTTTCCACCTGAGGTAGTGCCGAGACGGCGTTGATACGCATGGCGTCGCAGTCGATGAAGTAGACGGCTTCGTGTGGTTCCAGGGAGAAGAGCAGGTTCTTCGGCGAGATGTCGCCCACGCAGACGCCGTGTTTGTGCAGGAATGCCAGCGCGGAAGCGGTCGCGCAACAACTCACAGCGCTGTGCGTCATCAAGGGTGATGCCGCGGGCAACGAGTACCGACGGATGATTCAGCAAATGCTGGAATTCGGCGGTGCTGGATGAGACCCCCTTGGCGGTGGTCAGTGAGACGAGAAACTCATCCGGGATGGCTGGCATCACGAATCCGGTTGGTGTGCCTGAGTCTTCGATGATCGCGCAAGGCCAGGCGGCAATCGAGACCAGTCGTTCGGCCTCTTTGTAGGTCAGTGATTCCTCGACCAGCGCGGGCATGGCCGCCAGCGTGGTGAAATCGATTTCGGCACGGGTTGCGGCCTTGTATTCCTTATAGACCATGGAGTCTGCGAACTTGGTCTTGGCGTTGGGTGCGCGGTACACCACCCCTTGGCCGCCCTGGCCGATCTTGCTCAGCTCACCTAGCTTGTCGCGTTGGATCATTTGCCGTGTCATGGCAGAAGCCTGACGCCGTTGGAGTAGAGCTTGTTCATACCGTGGATCAACGGCAGCAACCAATTACCCACGAACCACACATCGACCACAGGCGACCTCCACCGCCCACCCCGGGGGAATGCTACCGAATCACCGGCCTGACCACCATCGATTCATTTCCCGTGCGATGCCGTGAGGATGCAGCGGATGGGCTGTTTGCCCGACTGCTGGTTGGGCGGTCATCGAATGTCTTGTCAGGCAGCGGGTTATCGACCGGCACTTGCCGACCGATGCGCTGGAGGACAACAATGACCGGCACATCATTTCTGCATTCGCCCAGTTCAGCGAAACAGGAGGATCTGCCTGTGACGACACCTCAGCCACCGGGCTGGTACGAAGACCCACAGGATCCGACCGCCCAGCGCTACTGGGACGGTCAGGATTGGACGCCGCACCGTCAGCGACGGCCGGTCACGCGATCCGTGGCCCCGCCCACACAGCCGAGTACGCCCACGCCCTCGGCCCTGCCCCCGCCGCCGTCCTCGTTGCCTCCGCCGCCGGAACCCGAACAGCCGAGTCGCGCACGGCGACGATCCCGGACTCCGCTGGTGATCCTGGCGGTCATCGTGCTGTTAGCCGCGGGCGCGGGGGCGGTCTACAAGTTCGTTTTGACGGGTAGCAGCAGCGGGACCAACGGCACCAACAATCCCACCGTCAGCACGATGGCGAAGCCGACCGGCGGAACAGCCCCGCCGAGCACCGGAACGGCCGCGGCGCCCCCTGGACCGACCGCGGCGAGTGGATCCACGACGCCGGGGGCCACGTCGACGACGCCCTCGTCCTCCGCGCCGGTGGGGTCAGCAGTGGTGCTACCGTTCACCGGCCTGGATCACCCAGCCGGTGTGGCGGTGGACAGTGATGGGTCGATCTATGTCGCCGACAGTGGCAACAACCGGGTGGTGAAACTGCCGCCGAACTCCCAAACCCAGGTCGTGCTGCCGTTCACTGACCTCAGCGGCCCGCAAAGCGTGACGTCGGTATCCCGCGGCCAGGTATCGGTCACCGACGCCAGCAACAACCGATTGCTGTTCGAACAGGCCCAGAGTTCCGCCCCCAAGCCACCCTGGCAAGCCACGTCGACCACCGAGTGGGTGGGTCCGTTCAGTGGCCTGCAGTCCCCCCACGGTGTGACTGTCATCGGCAACACGTACTACGTGGTCGACAGCGGCAATGGTCGGGTGGTGAAGTGGACGTCGGGGGCGAACGCCTCGGACGTGGTGGCATTCACCGGCCTCAGCAACCCGGACGGAATCGCGATCATCAACATGGGGTTCCCCAGTGTCTATGTCGCCGACACCGGTAACAACCGGGTGCTGAATCTTGCTGACGACCGCAACCAGTCGCAGACCGTGCTGGCGTTCCAAGGCCTCAACAACCCGCGCGGTGTAGCGGCGTACGAGCCAAGCGCCGTGTACGTCACCGACACTGGCAATAACCGGGTGGTGAAATTGACGACGGACCGCAACGCTCAGACCACGACCCAATCCATCCTGCCCTTCGCCGGCCTGAACAACCCGCAGGGTGTCGCAGTTGACGGCAACGGCAATGTCTATGTCGTCGACAGCGGCAACAACCGGGTGCTGAAGCTGGGCAAGGCCTTTACCGGGTAGCGGCCGTGCTGACTGGTGCGGTTTGCGTTGACTCTGCGCCCACCACGCAAACTGCGAGTAGGACGCATGGCCGGCGCAGAGTCAAAAGTATTCTGGTGCCTGCGTTTTGGTCAGCACAGGCGGCGATAACGGCGCGGCCCGGCCGCCAACTCTGCGGCCGGGTCTCGCATCGTTCCCAGCGTCGATCAAAGGTGCCGACTCGGGCTCCGACCACCCATCACCGGGTGGTCCTTGAGGGCGGCGTGGCAGCCCGCCTCCCAGCCCGTCTCGACAAGCGACGGGTTAAGTATGTGCGCGGCGGGGAAGGTCACACCGCACGCGGAATCGGCCGCAGCATCAGGGCCGTTGGTTCCGTTGCCCGCTTCGACCAAATAGTTGTGGGCGGGGCCAGATTCGCCGCTGGCATAGCCCGCGACGAAACGCACGACAGCACTCATTGTGGCCTCATTTCAGAATGACAGAGCGAGAACAGAGCGAACCTCGGTAGGTTGCAGCGCGCTTCTTGAAAGATTGTCGAAGTGCCGTGCTACGCAATTGCCAACTTGGTGGCCAGACATGACTATTGACCTACCTGTAAGGGCCGTGCGTAGCGACGTGTGACGAACGCGCGGGTACACGGGCGCTGGGGTAATAGGGTTGGCTCGGCTGGTAGTCAGATGGGAGAGAAGTGACTGCTGCGGGACCGGAGCCCGGCTGGTACTTCGATCCAGACGGCGGTGACCATGAACGCTTTTGGAATGGCCAAGCGTGGACGGAGCACTGCCGGTCAAAGCGGTCGGCCATCAAACCACCTCCGCAACCAGAGTTTGAAACTCGAGGTGCCGCGCCCATTGGTGAAGACAGCGCTCGCACGCACGAAACGGGTCCCGAACCGTCTTTAGCCGCGCCCGCCCAGCAGCGGCAGAGGCCTGCGACGACCCGACAAGTCATCCAACGTGACCAGCTGGGCACGCTGAGCAAGATCGGTCAGGGCGGCCAGGGGGTGGTTTCTCGGGCGCCAAAAGTCAAGACCACGTTCGCAGCCTCAATGGTTTACAAGGAATACAAGACCCAGGCCCGCACGGGTATCGATTTCAACGCGCTCGCTGCCATGCCCGCACTGGTCGAGGAATCACTGACCTACGCTCAGGCCGAACGGTTGATCTCGATTGCCGCCTGGCCGTGCGCAATCGTCGAGGACGGAGGCGCACCAACAGGATTCGTGATGCCCACTATCCCCGATGCCTTCTTCATCGCGCTCAGCACGGTCAAAGGGGTCTCGACAACCACCGCCGAATTCCAGCACCTGCTCAACCATCCCTCGGTGCTGGCCGCCCGCGGCATCAACCTCGATGACTCCCAACGTTTGTCGTTGCTGCGCGAGACCGCCTCCGCGCTGGTCTTTTTGCACAAACACGGTGTCTGCGTCGGGGACATCTCCCCGAAGAACCTGCTCTTCGCCCTGGAACCGCACGAAGCCGTCTACTTCATCGACTGCGACGCCATGCGCGTCAACACCGTCTCGGCGCTACCCCAAGTCGAAACACCCGGATGGAACGCACCTTCCGGCGAGGAACTGGCCACCATCTACACCGACACGTACAAACTGGGCATGCTGGCGCTGCGCCTATTGACCGGCGACCAACACACGACCAACCCCCAACACCTCCCCCCAACCACGCCGGCCCTGCTGCGCCAAATCATCACCGACACACTGACGAGCCAGCCACATCATCGCCCACTGCCCGAGGCGTGGACCTACATCTTGGGAAACGCGATCGAACAAGCCCGACACCAGGCAATAACCGCACCGCTGGTCGGCACCGCCCCGGCTCTACCACCCACACCCGTAGTGCGCTCCCGACCCCCAGGGCATTCCGCACCTCCCGTCCCATCAGGACCAGCACCATCGACACCTCAGCCCCCGAAGAGGAATGCGGCGCCGTCTTCTGTTCCGGGCCAGGCTTTCTCGCCCAAGAAAGGAACATGGGCCAAGGTAGTAGCGGCCGGTGATCAGTACCACGGACAGATCGGGAGAATCATCGAAATCTGCGGCGGAGACGACGCTGATCTCATTCTGCTCGAATTTCCAGGCTTTCCAGGCAGTTACAGTTTCCGGCGCGATGAGCTGATAGCCGTCGCTCCCCCCACCCACACTCCACCTGATCCAGGTGCTCAGTTGGGCGCCGGGGACTTTTGGCTCAACGTCGGAATCGATCCGATCCGGATCATCACGTCTAATCACGACTGCTGGACGCTGCGATGCTATCTCGACGGCGCGCCGATATTTCTTGGAAACGCCGGAAGGATCAACGTCTTTCGTTCGGGGCAAGCGCTCCGCCGTTATCTGGCCGGTAACCCCTCCAACGACATGTCCTCGTTGTGCACCTATGACGATATTACGATCGCGGCAATCGACGGAACTCTGCCCGTGGATGAAGTCGCCGATGAGAATGTCTACGTGCTCAAAGGCCTCGCGAGGGACATCGCTGCCGGTCCACGCCGGGTGGACCGCCTGAAACTGGAGCTTGCTGTCGAATTGCTCAGCGACTTCGGCGAGTACATCAAGAACACGATCGTTGAAGACTACCTGCAGAGCGGCCAACCGCTTGGCGACCTGGTGAACGCCGTCCTAGCCGGCAACTACGTTCGAGACCCAAGTCAATCTCCTCGGGACGCCTCGGTTCATTGGACGCACTTGGAGGACTTCTTAGAGTCGCGCTTGCGTGTGCAGTAGGCCAAGCCGTTGCGGCACAGAGCTTCTCTGGAGATTTTTTGATCTCGGCGAGCGAACCCACGCCGAGCGTTGCTCCGGACGTCGATCATCCCGTCGCATCTCAAGAATCTTTCAAGGCATCTGCATCAGCCTTTCGAGGACCACCCACCGGGCGGTCGCCGTGATACGCCGGGCCGAGGAGCCCGGGAGCCTTCGATAGACAGGAAAGCGACATGACAAGTTCACAACCGGCGCCAGGCTGGTACCCGGATCCGAGCGGGGGGCCCAGTGAAATGTATTGGGATGGCCAGCAATGGAAAGCGGACGGCCCCGCCGCCACGGCGGGCGTCGCGACGTATGGCCGTGCCGCGCAAGGCGTTGACGCCTTCGGGCGGCCGGTATCGGATAAGAGCAAGCTCGTGGCCGGGTTGCTACAAATCTTCGTGTCTACTTTTGCGGCCGGTCGCTTCTACCTTGGCTACACGAACCTCGCCCTGATCCAAATCGCGGTGACCGTCTGCACCTGCGGATTCGGCGCCTTTTGGCCGATAATTGACGGAATCATGATTCTCATGGGGAAGGTTCCCGACGCGCAGGGCCGCACGCTGCGGGACTAGGTAGCTGGGGGACGGCCCCCAGTGTCCTTCAGCATCAGAGGAATTCGGATAGATCACCTAATTGACCTTCGCCGACAAAAGTCGCCGCGAAGTTGTTGTCCGCGGTTACTGCGCTTTGGAGACCTTGGCGGCGATCTGATGGGCGATGTTGACAGCGGCGCCGGGTGGACCGGCACAGGTGGCGACGTCTATTGCGACGTTGCTGGCCACGGTCAGCGCCCGCTCGCAGAACCCAAGGGCGCCTGCCGGCGTGACGGTGGCGCTCAGAGTGCCGTTTGTGGTGGCCACGGGCCCAACGGTGTGCACCTGCGAATTACCGTTCATGGAAATGGTGAATTGACGTGCGGAGCAGGCCATCCAGCTTTTGATGGAGGCGGTGAAGAAAGAATCGGCGTCTTGCGGGGAGGCAAATAATACGACGGCCTGAGTGACGGCGTTCTGCTGAGGTTTTTCGTCCACCTCTGCGCGCATGGCGCTCGAGCCGCTGCCGGCATAGACCTCGGCTTGCACCGCGTAGGCCAGGGCTAGGCACGGCCGGTCCGGCACCCGACTACTGAAATCAGGCATCGTGGTCATCGTGCCAGCGGGACTCATAGCGGTGGAATCCATTGCGCTGCTGATGTTGTCGACGCTGAGCAGCAGCCCATTCAATGCGTTTGGCGGAAGCGGCGGGAGCTGAGTCGTTCCGGAGGTCGGATTCGCGTAGGTCGGATTCGCGGATTGTGGGGTCGAGGTTCCTGATGCGTGCTGACTGTGCAGAACGAGGTAGCTCGCGAAGAAGATGACGCCGCCTACTACGGCCACAACAGTCGTGACGATTGCCGCGATTAGCCCAGTTCGGCGTCCGGATTGTGGTTTCGAGATCGGCCCGGAGGGCAGCGCGTTGGGCTCAAAATCTGCCGCTGGGCGGGCAGAGGCTTCATCATGGTGCCAGGTAGCACCCTGTGGGTTCCAGCTAGGCGGTTGCCGGTATTGATTAGCCGCCGGCGCCGGGGTAGGGCTTGGCGTCGGGTAGGCGCGAATTCGCGTAGGAGCCGATTCCGGTCCGGGAATGGGGACGGTAATCGCGTCGCGGGCGGCGTCGGCCAGCGCCAGTGTCGTGTCGTAGCGCTGATCCGGGTATTTGGCCATGCCGGTCGCGATCACCTCGTCGACCTTTGGCGGCACATTGGGCTGAGTGATCGAGGGCTGCGGCGGCGGATCCGTGAGGTGCGCGAGCGCTTGGCTTTCAAAGGTGTCGCCTGGAAACGGCTGCCTACCGGTCAGGCATTCATACAGCACACACGCCAGCGCATAGATGTCGGCGCGAGCGTCTACCGGGCCATCCCTCAAGCGCTCGGGTGACATGTAGGCCCAGGTGCCAATCGGGTAACCGGTCCTGGTCAGTTTTTTCTGGCCGGTCTCACGCGCGATCCCGAAGTCGATCAGGTACGCGAAGTCGTCTTCGTCGACGAGAATGTTCGATGGCTTGACATCGCGATGCACGAGCCCGATCCGATGTGCGGCATTCAGCGCCTTGGCGACTTGTTCGATGATTCGCACCGCCCGCGTCGTCGCCATTGGCCCGTCACCGAGTACGGCGTGCAGGTCGCGGCCTTCGATCAGCCGCATGTCGACGTAGAGGGATCCGTCAATTTCGCCATAATTGTGGATGGGAATGATGTGCGGGTTGTTCAATCGCGCGGCCGCATGGGCTTCTCGGCGGAATCGCTGCTGAAACTCCTCGTCGTCAGACAGATGCGCGGGCAAGACTTTGATCGCGACAACCCGATCGGTGAATGTGTCGTAAGCCCGCCACACCACTCCCATGCCGCCCCGGCCCAACAATTCAACCAGCCGATAGCGCCCAAATGGCGTGCCGTCCACATCAGCCTCCTCGGCGGCCATGGTCCAACACATGATAGGCCCAGCACTGACCGGACGCCCGCATACGCAAGCCTGACAAGCCACCGTACCCATCGGGCAACACCAACCGCCCCAGGAGCATCTTCAAGGATTTTGCAAGGTTGTTAGGAGACCGTGGGTGACGTAGACGTTGCCGGCAGCATCTGCCGCCACACCAGAAAGCAGGAAATAACCCTCGGGGCCGGTCGAACGGCACCACGGTCCGGGTGCTCGACCCGGTTGCCAATCTGACCAACCGTAGGTTGAAAATGCTGGATTCCGCGATCAAACGCCCGACTTAACTTTCGTGACAACGGAATCCGACCGAGCTTCGTATCAGCGGTATCGAGTGAAGTACGTCGTATGGTGTCAGATAGCGGGGTGCCCGCAGCGCCATGGGTGTCGGCTCACCAGCGAACGTCGTTGCTCACCGTACCGGCAGCTCAATACCTTCAAGAATTCTGCAAGTCGCGCGCCCCAGCCTGTGGTGCGAGGTGCGAGGGACCGGTAGCAGCGCGAATGTCGCCGACAGCAAGAGGAATAACGGAAAGTCGAACTCTAGCCCGTGTCCCCGGGGGGCCTGAAGCAGCGGTCGCTATGCCGGTACTGCCGAGCGTGGGGAGACGACAATCCGCAACGCGTTTGGTTCAAAACGGTCTGGACATCTTTCCCGGAGAGAAAGAAGATGACGACTCTAGGCATCCACGCCGCCGTGGTAGCCGGGCTTGGCATGACCCATGACAGGGAAGGTCTGCTATGACAGCGCAGGTGATTCAGCGCGACAAGCTGGGTGTGCTGACCAAGATCGGTCAAGGTGGGCAGGGGGTGGTCTATGGCGCTCCCAACGTCAAGACCAAGTTCGCCGCGTCGATGGTCTACAAGGAGTACAAGGCCCAGACGCTGACCGAAATCGATTTCAACGCACTGGGCGCCATGCCCGCTCTGGTGGAGGATTCGCTGTCCTACGCGCAGGCCGAACGACTGATCTCACTGGCCGCGTGGCCGTGTGCCATCGTCGAAGATGCCGGCACACCAACAGGATTCGTGATGCCAGCCATCCCTGAGGAATTCTTTGTCGCGCTGACAACGGTCAAGGGCGTGTCACGGTCCACCGCGGAGTTTCAGCACCTCCTCAACCACGAGACAGTGCTGGCGGCTCGCGGCATCGATATCGAAGATGCCCAACGCTATTCGCTGCTGCGTGAGGCCGCCTCCGGGTTGGCCTTCTTACACAAGCACGGGGTCTGCGTCGGCGATATCTCCCCGAAGAACCTGTTGTTCAGCCTGAAGCCCCACGAGGCGGTGTACTTCATCGACTGCGATGCGACGCGCATCAACGGTGTCTCGGCCTTGCCTCAGGTGGAAACACCGGGATGGAACCTGCCCCCAGGCGAAGAGCTGGCCACCGTCTACTCGGACACGTACAAACTAGGTCTGCTGGCGCTGCGGCTGCTCGTCGGTGACCACGACACCACAAATCCGCAACACCTGCCGGCGACGACACCAAACCTGTTGCGTCAGATCATCACCGACACGCTCGGCAACGAGGCAGAAAGGCGTCCGCTCCCCGAAGCCTGGACTTACGTCTTAGGTCACGCCATCGAACAAGCGCAACACCAGAAAAAGGTCGCACCACCGGTCAGTGTGCCGCTGGATGCGCCACCCATACCCGTCGTGCGCTCCAGACCCACCGCACATTTCCGCGCCGCCAGTCCGCCCCTCAGCGCCACCACCACCAGCATCAGTGCCACCAGCATCGGTGCCACCAGTATCGGGCCACCGTCCGGGATTGCACCGGCGAGCCAGCCACCTGCATCCCAGGCCAAAGTCTTGGGCCGGCGTAGCGGCCGCTTTCCTTCTCGTCGCGTTGGTTATGGCCATGGTGAACCTCACCAGTAAGAACGACCACGCATCGTCAAGCGCGTACCAAACCCCAACCACCACTTCACAATCCAGCAGTACAACCACGACTATCGAGAGCACCACCTCGACCACCACGTCAACCAGCCCGGTCGATCTTAACTTAAGCAATCTACTGAGCCGGGTGTCATCGGGTTACTCCAGCAGCACATGCACGTCGACCACTCCAGGCGCGAACGGCCCATTTTCAGCGGCGCTGGCGACGGTCAGCTGCCAGCAAAATACTCTCCAGGGGGGTCCGTCTCATGCGACCTACGGATTATTCGGCGATATCAGTGCACTGAAGAAGCGCGTTTGACCGCGACATTCGCTCCTACACAGCTGATGACGTGTCCCGACAGCGCGCCGTCACCGGCCAGTTGGCATCATGACTCGAGTCCTTCGGTGACCGTCGGCATGATCGCGTGCGCCACCTTTGACGGCAAGCCCAACGTGATGTGGACAAACGAAGACACCCTGCTCCTCGCTGACACCTTCGGTGACGGGACCGTCGATGATCTGTTCCAGTGGTGGCGCAATCACGGCTAGTCCTGGCGGCGCAACGGCGCCGGGTTCCACAGACCGCCGCGCGTCACGGTACCGAGCTTCAGCTGTGCGGGCGTGGCATCTGGGTAATAGGGGTTCAACCGCTGCAATGCGCCCCAGTCCCGCGACCAGTCGTCCTTCAGGTAGCTGGCCACCGTGGTCGCGCGCAGCAGTAGCTCGGTGACACCGAGCGGGTCCGCCGCCGTGGTTGTCCATCACCGGTGAGTTGGCCTCGGCGCCGAACCGGTCCGGCAGGATGCGCCATTTGGGTGTTTCGTCGACGCCGTTCTGATGGCCGAACGGTCGCTGGCACGGAAATGCAAGGCCCACAAGCCAGTCCAGGAACACCGGATCCTTGGAGCCCACCACGTCCTGCAGCGTGCGCAGCTGCGGAAGCCGTGGCGGTGTCAGCGCGATCCAGTGCTGCGGTGCCAGGTCGTTGTCGTCGGCGACCAGGCGAATCTGGGTGGCGTTACTCGGGATTGCCGACAGCGGTGTCCGCAGGTTGCGCCACGCAGGCACCGCGCCGACGTCGGCGAGGCCCATCGAGCCGCCGGAGCTTTCCGCTGGCCGCTTCTTCGTCGGTGGCCCACTGCACCTGGACTTCGCGGGGGTCGAACCGGCCGGCGGCGGACACCACCAGCAGCGGCCACTTGCCGCGCTGATCCGCGCGGTGGCAGCCGGTACCAGGCCGACCGCAGCAGGGCGGGAACCTGGATGCCGGAACGCCAGCTGCCCAGCACCGGCGTGCGGGCCGCGTCCAAGTTGTAGGGCAGCCGGGCGCGCGAGCCGTTGATGCCCGGGCCGGCGGTGGTGCCGCCTTCGGTGCCGGGTTCGCTGCCGGTGACCAAACCGTCGTCGCCGAGGAAGGTGCGGTCGCCCGGGCGTTCCAGTACCGGGTCAGCGGAGACGTCGGCGGGAATTCCGTTGGGCGTGAAGGCTTCTGACAACCCGGCACCCAGGGCGTCGGCCACCGGCGCATTGATCGGAGGCAGCATGCCGGCGTTGGGATCCTCTTCCACCAGCACGTCATCTGCCAGCCCGCAGGTCTTGCCGGCCAGCGCCTGCAGATTCGACCGCCCCACCGACCACGCCGGGTACTGTCCGGTCATCGCCAGTGTCAGCGACACCACCTCGAAGATCACCAGCGCCCATGTGGCAATGGCCAACGGGGACTGGACGATTCCGGCGACTTGAGTCCCGCGGCGAGTCTTGGGTGGCCCGTCATCGGTGGCGACGAAATGGAACCACGTCGCCAGCAGCAACACCAGCACCGTCAGTCCCAGCAGCATGGTGGAGAAGCCGTAATGCCATTGCGGGAACGAATTGAACCACGGCACACCGAAATTGGACACATACCAGAAGCCGTTCACGCTGGCGAAGGACATCGCCATCAAGAACAGCACCACTGCGGCGAACATGGTGCGGTTGCGGCGGGAGTGCATTGCCGCGCTCGTGACCGCGACGGCGGCCAGCGCGCCCAGCGATCCGGCCAGACCGGCGAACACCCCGAAGTGATGTGTCCATTTGGTCGGCGTGAACATCATCGCGAAGAACGAGATGATCGTGATCCCGACGATGCGGCGGCTCGGCCCGGCGGCCGTGCCGGGAATTCGGCCCTTGCGCAACGACATCGCCACCGATACCGCAAGCGCGAGCAGCAACGCCAGCACGGCGAACCGCCGCGCCACCGAACCGTCCGGGCTGGCCATGAACAACCGCTCGTAGCGGATGTGTTCGTCGAACCAGCTCAGGCTGGGCCCAAGGGCGCGCTTGAGCGCAGTTCCCTGCAGCTCGCCGGCCAGGGTTTGGTCACGGAAGATCAGGATGATGGTGACGGTGGCCGCGGCCAGGATGGGCGCCAGCAGTGGCAGCGCACCGAACTGCTTGGAGCGGCGGTGCATGATGGTCCGCAGCGGCCCGATCGCCACCAGCACCGCGCCGATGGACGCGATCCCGGTCGGCCCGGAGAACAGGGTGAGCGCGCCGATGATGCAGGCGATCGCCACCGGCAGCAGCCGGTTGGTGGCCACCGCCCGCTCCACCGAACACCAGGTGAGCAGGATGCCCAGGGCGATGATCGGCTCGGGCCGCAGCCCGTTGTCGAGCGGCAGCCACACCGCCAGGAACATGCCGGCCGCCGTCCACGCCGCGGCGCGGTTGCTCTTGACGGCGTGACCCAGCCGCGGGATCACTTCGCGGCTGATCACCCACCAGCACGTCAGCGCGATCACCAGGGTCGGCAGGCGCATCCAGACGCTGGTGGTGCTGACGTGCGCCCACATCGCCAGCAGGTCGTAATACCAGCCGAACGGTGCCTCGGGGGTACCCAACCAGCGGTAGTAGTTCGCCATGTAGCCGGCGTGCTCGGACACTCGGGCCATCGTGAGGATGTAACCGTCGTCGGCCGTGTTGGCCCCGACGAAATGCCACCACACCAACACGGTGATGACCAGGGCGTCCAGCCCGCCGACCGACCACCAGCGCGGTGGTAGGAAGCGCCGGTGCCGGGTGCCGTCGGCGGTGTCGAGCACGTGCAGCGCGATCAGCGCCGCGGCGGTGAGCAGCACCCCGAGGATCATCGCGGCCATCTTCAGCGGCGTGGGGTGGCTGCTGTAGCGGGTGTCGACGGTCGCCGAGAAGCTCAGGCCCGGCGGCGCCGGACCGGAGAGGTCGGTGAACACGCCGACGATCTGCGGGCGGAAGTCGTAGCCGCTCTTCTCGCCGCGCAGCGGCTCGCCGGGGTGCTCGCTGTGGGCGCCCTGTTTGAGCCCGACGAATTCGGCGGTGACCCGGTCGGCGTGTGCGGTGAAGGTCAAGCGCTGGCATGCCGGGCTGAGCACCTCGCTCAACGGTGCGGCGACCACCGGGACGTTGCGCACGATCAGCACCAGGTCGTCCTTGGCGCGCTGGATGAGCAGCCCACGGTCGATGGCCGTCGGGGCCTGCTTGGGCACCGTGGACAGCAGCGTGTTCTGCGCGCCGGCCAGGCCGGCGGCGGCTTGGCAGGGGATCGTGATGTTCAGTTCGGTGGCCACATAGCCGATCAGCGGCGCCTCGACGCTGTTGAAGGTCCCGTTCTGCGGCCAGTTCAGTTGGGCGGTGGTCTGGTCGACCGGCAACACCGGAGTGACGATGGCCAGCGCAGCGCCGAGCAGACCGGCGATGACGGCGACGGCGCGAGCGATTCGGTGGTTTGCTCCCGCGTCGCTCACGGACGTAGATGGTAGTAGTCGGGCCGCCTCGGGCGAGGTTTCGGTAGCCATCAGCCGCTCGTGACCGGCGTGCGAACGGCCAGCACGAAGGGGCCGATGGTGTCGACGGCGAAACGAGGATCGGCGAACAGGGCGGCCTTCAGGTCCACGGTGTAGCGGCGGACATTGGGCTGGTTGGGATAGACGTCCTCGGCCAGCCGCAAGGTATAGGTGTTTCCCGCACCGCGGCGCATGAGGAAGACGGTAGGCGGCGGCCAGGGCAGTTTGTCCAGCGCCTGGACGAATTCGTCGGCCGTCTTGAGCTTGGCCCAGCTCTCGATCGCTGCGGCACGCTTGTCGAACTGTGCCAGCGGGTTGGCGTAATGCGAGGTCAGCCCCTGAAAGCCCCAGTAGGGGTAGTACGACAGGAAGCTGTAGTCCGCGGTGAGCACGACGGTCTGGTCGCGGGGCTTGCCGGTCACCCGCTGGATGGCGGCATCGATCGCGGAGTAGTACTTCTCCGAACTGGCCGGTCGCCGGTCGCCGCGCTGGCCGTGGCCGTCGGTGTCGGTATAGGCGATGGTCAGGTCCGGCCGCAGCACGTCGGGGATGTCCTGGCTGAACCCGATCGCCCCGGCCAGCCCGATCGCGGCGGCCACCGGGATCGCGCGCCGAGGCGCGGCCTGGTCGCGAATGGCGAGGGCGACTTCGACGAAGCCGAAAACCCCGGCGGCCGCCAGCAGCACCGTCAGCGTCGGCTGCAGCCGGAAGGACAGCAACGTGGTGCGCGCCAGCGTGGTCAGCATCGACAGCAACGACCACAGGTAGACGGCCAGCACGCCGACGGCCAGGGCGCCGGCGCGCACCGAGGAGCGCGCTCGCGCGACCAGCCACAGGGTGCCCAGCATGCAGAGCGAGCCCAGCAGGGAGAACTGCAGCATCGGGAAGGTCAGCTCGGCGCCGTCTGCGGGGAGATAGTGCTGGGCGCTGCCGGTGTTGCTGATCGGGTCGTGGGCCGCTCGCAACAGGAACGGCAACCAGGTGGTCGACCCGATGCTGACCGCGATCACGCCGATGACGACCAGCCGTAGCAGCGGGTCCAGCGCGGCTTTGGTGCCGGCGGTTCGCCAGCGCGACAAGGCCAGCAGCCAGCCCCATCAGCACCATCGTGAATGCGCTGTAGACCGAAGCAGCAGCGTGTACCAGGTGGCCGCGAGTCCGAGGAAGATGCCGGTGCCGATCAGGGCCGCCCAGCCCGCTCGCCTGCCGAGCGTGCGGGCGTCGCGCTCGGCGTCCTGCGTGCTGTGGCGTCACCTCGGGTGTGGCCAGCCGCACGTTCGCGGGCGCCGGCGCGCAGACCCGACCAGGCCAGCACCAGCACGGGCGGCAGCAGCACCGTGATCATCGCCGCGTACGGCTCCGGCGAGCTGTAGGCAAGCGTCACCGCGGCCGTCGCGGTGGTGACGATCAGCGCGTACTCGAACCGGATCAGCCGCCACCACAGCACCAGCGCGAGCGCGACGGCGATGGTGATCGAGGTGATCGCCCACGGCTTGTAGAGCTCCCAGGCGGGTGTTCCGGTCAGCGCCGCCGCGCGCCCGCCGATCCAGAACCAGCCCGGTGGGTAGAACGGCGGCAGCCCGGTGTAGGTCATGTCGCGCAGGGCGGGGCTGTCGGCGAGCCGGGTCAGGTACTCGGTGCGGAACTGCTGGTCTACGGAGATGCCGAACAGATAGAGCTTGGTGGCGCCCAGCGGCATGCCCAGCGTCACGACGGTGAACGCGGACACGAACACCAGCCCGCCCAGCCGGGCGAGCAGCCGGCGTCGTTTTTGATCAGGCCGCCACAACCAGCCGGCCCCGATCAGCCCGGCCAGGCAACCGACCTGACCGACCGTGGTCAGCGCGTGCAGCTGGTTGGACGACGGGAACGCCGGCCACTGCACGCGCGAGATGGCGATCAGCGCTATGACCGCGATCGTGGTGGCGATCAGGGCCGCCAGGACCATCTGGCCGAGGGTGGCCAGCGCATTGCGCACGGTCAGATTGGCAGTCGGCGGAAGATGCTCCGCGGGATGTGTCGCAACACCATCATCACGTAACGGAATGCTGCTGGCGCCCAAACCAATTCCTTACCTTTTGCGGATGCGGTCACCGCGAGCTCGGCGACGTACTCCTTGTCGACGGTCAGGGGCGCTTCCTTGACGTGCGCGCTCATCCGGGTGCGGACCTGCCCGGGCCGGATCACCAGGACGCGAACACCGAACTCGCGCAACGCTTCTGACAGTCCGAGGTAGAATCCGTCCAGGCCGGCCTTGGTGGAGCCGTAGACGAAGTTGGACCGGCGTACCCGCTCGCCGGCTACCGTGCTCATGGCGATGATCTGGCCGAAGCCCTGGGCGCGCATCTTCTCGCCGAGCAGCACGCCGACGGAAACCGCTGCGGTGTAATTGATTTCGGCGATCTGCACGGCCTTGCGCTGGTTTTGCCAGAGCTCTTCGGCGTCACCGAGCAGACCGAACGCGACGATAGCCACATCCACATCGCCACCGCCCCAGGCATGCTCGATCATCTTCGGGTGGCTGTCGGGTTCGGTGGCCTCGAAGTCGATCAGCTCCACCGACCTCGCGCCCGCGGCCTTCATCTGTGCCACCGCGGCGTCGCGGCCCGGGTCTTCGGGCATGGCGGCCAACAGGATCCGCGCCGAGGCGTTGCGCAGGTAGCGCTCGCAGATGGCCAGCCCGATCTCGGAGGTGCCGCCGAGCAGCAGCACGGTCTGCGGGTTTCCAACGGCATCAAGAACCATTGCGCACCATCTACAGCAGCTCCAAACGTCGGGCCATGTCGGAGGCGAAGACCCCGGTGGGGTCGACCTTGCGGCGCACGGCGATCCACTCGTCGATGCGCGGATACATGGCGTGAAAGGTTTCGGCGGTGGTGCGGGAGTCTTTGGCGGTGTAGAGCGCGTCCGCCGAATTCCAGTACCCGCCGGTCGAGTTCGTTCAGGAACTCGTTGAGTCCCGGCTTCATCGGGAAGTCCAGACAGACGTTCCAGCCCGGAATCGGGAAGCTCAGCGGCGCCTGATTGGCCGGACCGAACAGCTTGAACACGTTGAGCGCGGAGTAGTGACCCGCTGGCTGGATGTCACCGATGATGCCCTTGAACTCCTCGACGGCGATGGTGGGCACGACGAACTGGTACTGGCGAAGCCGGCGGAGCCGTACGCCGCGGTTCCATTCCCCGAACAGGTCCAGCGGGTGGTAGAACTGCGTCAGGTTCTGGACCTTTCCGCGGTAATGTGCCGCATTTGCCGGTACCAGAGCTCCCCGATCGGCTCAGCGTGACCTTGTTGGCCAATCCATTCGGGAACACGTCGGGAAACGTAAGCAGTTGTGGCGCATCGAATTTCAGCGGGTTGCGCTGCCAGCTTCTCGGGTAGCTGGTCGACGCAGGCCAGCGACCCGCGCGACACCGCGGCGCGGCCCAGTTTCGGTGGGGCGCTGATGGCGTCGAACCAAGCGCTGGAGTAGGTGTAGTTCGCCTCGCTGCCGTCACTGTGCAGGGCGATCGTCTCGTCGAGGGTACTGGTGATGTCGCCGTCGGCGATGAAATAGGCCGTCTCCGTAGGCGTCATCTCGATGGTGGCGCGCAGCACGATGCCGGTCAGCCCGTTGCCCCCGACGGTGGCCCAGAACAACTCCGAATCTTCGCCGTCCGGCGTCAGGTACCGAATCTCGCCGTTGGCCGTCAGCAGGTCCATGCTGCGCACGTGGTTGCCGAAGCTGCCCGCGCTGTGATGGTTCTTGCCGTGGATGTCGCATGCGATCGCGCCGCCGATGGTGACCTGCCGCGTTCCCGGGAGCACCGGCACCCACAGCCCGAACGGCAGCGCCGCCTTCATCAGCTGGTCGAGGTTCACCCCAGCGTCGACGTCGGCCAGCCTGGTGTCGGCGCTGATCGAGTGGATGGTGTTCAGCGCGGTCATGTCGATCACCAGGCCGCCGCCGTTTTGCGCATTGTCCCCGTAGGAGCGTCCCATCCCGCGGGCGATAACGCCTCGGTTGTTCAGGTGGATCGCCCGGCCGCCGATGTCCGCCACCCGGGCCACCGCCTTGGCGATCACCTCCGGATCGGGGGTGGACAGCACCTCCGCCACCGACGGCGCGGTGCGGCCCCACCCGGTCAGCCGGGTGGGGGTAGTGGAAAATCCGGTGCTCAACATCGTCAAAGAGGGTACCGCTTCCTGCGTCGACGATGCGGGACGCTCAGTGTGGGCTCGCGTGCGCTCAGGCCGCTGGCTCAGCGGACCCGGAAGATGACGGTCCGCTGCACGATGAAGTTGATCACCGTCGCGGTCCCCTGTGCGATCACAAACGCGACGGGCACCGCCCACCCGCGGTAGTGCAACAGCGCCAGGCTCAGATGGTTGAGTCCGACCTGCACCGCGAACGTGATCGCGTACAGGCCCATGACCGCGACGAACCGGGCGGTGCTCGGCGCCGCCTGAAACGTCCAGCGCCGGTTGATCAGGTAGGCGGTGATGGTGCCGACGATGAAGCTGATGGCCTTCGACAGGTCAACCTGCAGGCCAACCACTTTGTAGAGGGTCACGTACAGGCCGAAGTCGACGATCGCTGACAGACCGCCGGTGACCACGAAGCGCATTGCTTGGGTCGCCAGCGGCAATGGCGCGGCATCCGGCTCGGGAGGCAACATCGGGGGAAGTCTATCCGGGCCGGTCAGCCTGAACACGGCGCGCCGATCAGCTGGGCAACTTCACCGCAATCAACTCGACCTGGCTTTCCCCCTGCGGGGTGGAGTAGGTCACCGTGTCGCCCGGTTGATGTCCGGCCAGGGCCTGCCCCAGCGGGCTGCGCACGGTCAACGTCTCGGCTTCGCGGCCCACCGGGGTTTCTTCGACGATAGAGATCACGTGCATCGTGACGACTTCGCCGTCGGCGAACCGCAGGGTGACCTCGGTACCGCCAGGCAGTGATTCCGAACCGTTGGAGTGCGACGGCCCGGCCCGCAACCGCCGGTCGAGTTCGTTGATCCGCTCACCGAGCACGACCAGTTCCTCGGCGCGCTGGATGGCCTCGGCCGCGTCGCCGTGATCGCCGATCATGCCGCGGTCGTTTTTGACCTCGACCTCCAGGCGATCGCGCCGTTGGCGCAAACGGTCCAACTCCGCGGCGAGGGGATTTTGCGCTGCATCCGCCGGCCCTGTCGATTCGACTTTCTCGCTCACTTTGGACGACCTTTCGCGAGGGGGACTGCCAATTGCCCGAATACTCGTCTGCCGCGCATCTGGATTTCGTGGCGCTAGTTCTACCACCACCAATGGGTGGCCGCCACAGATATCCGGAAAGCATTTACAAACAGTTATTCAGGGGAATACCCAATGGGCCCGCGATTCTATCCGCTTTTTCCCGTCCATCGAACATGTGAGCAAGGTTGTCAGGCACCGCCTTTCGGGCTTGGCGGCAGTTCTGGCGCGCCATCCTCGTCGTCGTAATCCAAGACGTCGCCCCGCAACGCGTCGAAGATCGCTTTGCCCTGGGCGACCAGCCCGCTGGCCACCTGGGTGAGGCCTTCGGCGCCATTGAGCACGGTGAGGTTGGCGCCGGCAAGCCCTTTCGCCGCCCGCTCCACGATGTCGGGCAGCTGGTCGATCAGCATCCGGTCCAACGCCACCCGGTTGTGCGACGCGGCGGCTTCGGCCTGGATCTTCATCTTCTCGGCGTCGGCGAGCGCCAGGATCCGGACGCGCTCGGCTTCGGCCTCCGCGGGCTTGACCACCTCGGCGACCAATTCCTGCTGGCGCAGCTCAGCGGCGCGCTGGGCCAGTTCGGTGCGCATTGCCAGCACCTCGCGCTGCGCCTGCGCCTCCGCCAGCGGGCCGGACTGGGCGGCCTGGGCCTGCGCCTTGTCGACCTCGGCCTTGTACTGCGCCTTGACGACCGCGGTCTGCCGGGCGAACTCGGCCTGCTGGCGTTGCGACTCCTGCTCGGCTTCCGCGGACTTCTGGTTGGCCTGCGCCTGAGCGATCTGTGCCTGCTGCTGGATGGCCGCGTTATGCGGTGCCGACATCGCGGTGATGTAGCCGAATCCGTCGTCGTCGATGGACTGGATCTGCAGGGCATCGACGGTCAAACCGATCCGGGCCATCTCCTCCTTGGAGCCGTCGAGCACCTCGGTGGCCAGCTTCTGGCGTTCCCGGATGATCTGCTCGACGGTCATCGACCCGATGATCGAGCGCAGGTGGCCGGCGAAGATCCGGCCGGTGAGCACAGCCATCTGGTCCTGGTCTGACAGGAATCGCTGCGCCGCGCTGATGATGCTCTCGTTGTCGTTGCCGACCTTGAAGGCGATCACCGACCGGACGTTCAGCGTGATGCCCTGCTGGGTGACGCACTTTTCGGCGACCTCGGCCTCACACATGGCCAGCGTCAGGAATCGGGCCTTGCGGAAAAACGGGCAGGACGAAGGCGCCATGACCGGTGACAACGCGGAACGGGGCATCGCCTTTCGACCGGCCACCGGAGATCAGCATCGCTTCGTCGGGAGCGGGCACTTTATAACCGAGCATGTTCGGACTCCTTGGGTTTGTCGCTTTTGTTCATCAGGGAAGTTCGGTTTTCAAATCCAGATCGGTCCAGGGCTCGACGACCACCGTCCTTGGACTGCGAACCTCGACCACCAGCACCTTGGTGCCCTTCGGTAATGGTTCGTCGGAACGTGCCAGGAACGTCTCCTTGGATCCGCGCACGGTCAGCAGAACCTCGCCCGCGCCGTGGGGCCCCCGGGTTGGCACGATCAACTTCCCAACGCAGCCGATCAGCGAGGCGTTGCTCACGATCGGCATACTCCTCCTTCGGGGCGGCCCTGTCAGTCGCCGGTCGTGAGGGTGACCGTGTGATTGCGGCTTTCGCGCGCCTCGACCCGCGACACCCACACCCGCCCGGCGGTCGCCTCTGTCACGATGCTCTCGGCGGTGTCGAACGCCCAGGCCGCCGAGCTCTCCATGCTGGTGTTGTCCATGATCCGCAGATCGATGACGCCGCGGTCGGCCAGCAGTTCGAACGCGTCGCGGTGCGGGTCGTCCTCGGCGATCAGCGTGGTGTGGTCGAACTGGCGTCGCAGTGCCGCCCGGACATCTTTGATGGTTCGGAAGTCCACCACGAACCCGGTGCCGGGCTCGACGTCCGTGCAGGCGAATTCGACTTCGAAGGACCGCTCGTAGCCGTGCAGGAAGAAGCCTCGTCCCTGATTGGCCCACGAGCGATGGCAGCACGGCAGGTCGTCAAACAGCTTGCGAACATGGAACTTTGCCGCCCGCCCGATCGGCGCGTCAGGCCGGTGCATGGTGGCGACATGCATCCCGACGCCGATGGTCGTGCCACTCGTCGTCCACAACATTTGCAAGCCTTCTCTAGGCATCTCCGACGTGCTGCGCTGAGCCGTTGATTCGGTGCTTCTGGTCTTCTGCCATGGCCGTAGCGTCTTCAAGACACCTTGGCGAATCCTCAAAGGATTCTTGGCGGATTCTTGGAGCACCCTCTGTTCCGGGGTCCTCCAAGAGATTGTGAAGGAACCGCCAAGGCCTGACTCAGATCCTTTTCTCATGCGGCGCTGCCACCCTCGGTAGCCGACGGCCCAGAGAAAAGAGCAACTCCCAGATGATCGCCCTACAGGTGGCCTGGCTGGCCCTTCTCGGCCTCGCCGAATTGGTCGCCGCCGAATGGCCGCGCGTCGTGGCGGGCCAACGCCGCCGGGCGCGCAACCTGGCCTTCACGGTGGTCAACCACGTGACCATCCCGCCGCTGAGTCTGCTTGTCGTGCAGTGGCTTTCCGGGCCTTCCGCTTCTCATCCCGCCAAGTTGGTCGGCTTGCTACCTGCCTACATCGGAATCCCCCTCGCGCTCGTCATTTTCGACTTCGCCGGATACTGGTTCCACCGGATCAGCCATCGCAACCTCTTCCTGTGGCGCTTCCACCAAATCCATCACCTGGATCAGGATTTCGACTTCACCACCGGCGCGCGGGTGCACACCCTCGAGGCGATGATGCATCAGTTGGTGCTGGTCTGCGGTCGCCACCGCATTGGGCGTCCCGGCCGGCTACCTGACGTCTCGGCGACGGTGTCCTTCCTGATGGCGCTGCTGCACCACTCCAACGTCGTCATCCCCTGGAATGTCGAGAAGTGGCTGCGGCTGCTGATTTTCACCCCGGCTCTGCATGTTCCGCACCACCACGACCAGATCGAGGACACCGACACCAATTTCGGCTTCATCTTCCCGTGGTTCGACCGGATGTTCGGGACCTACAACACCCGTACCCGCACCGCCGCAATGGCGGATCGGGCTGGACTACTCCGACGGATCTGCGCCTGGGCCGCCTGGCGCTGCAGCCGTTCTCCCCACTCAGCTCAAGGACTCCAGAAAGGAATTCGCGAAATGATCGAGCTGCGAGCGATGATGATGCGGGGCGGCACCTCCAAGGGTGTCTACCTGCTCAAGTCCGACCTGGACGACACCGGAATCGACCCGGACGTGCTGTTGCCCGCCATCATGGGGTCACCGGACCAGCGTCAGATCGACGGCATGGGCGGCGGCAGCTCGACGACCAGCAAGGTCGCGATCGTCGGCCCCTCGACCCACCCCGACTGCGACATCGACTACCTCTTCGCACAGGTCGACGTCGCCACGATGCGGGTGGACTGGACGCCGACCTGCGGCAACATCCTCACCGGCGTCGGGCCGTTCGCCATCGAGCGCGGACTGGTCGCGGCCTCGAAAGGCCCAGAAGGCCCCGAAGGCCAAACCCTGATCCGGGTTCATCTGGTCAACACCGGTGCCACCGTGGTGGTTTCGGTGCTCACCCCGGGTGGACGCGTCCGCTACGACGGTGATTGGGAAGTCAGCGGGGTGCCCGGGACCGCCGCACCGATCGACGTGGTGTTCAGCGGCTTCTGCGGCGGCCGGACCGGAACCTTGTTCCCGACCGGCAATCCGATCGACGACATCGGCGGAATCGAGGTCACGGCCATCGACGCCGGCGTGTGCGCGATCATCGTCGACGCGCAGGCGTTCGGGATCGCCGGCGACGAACCACCGCACGTCCTCAACAACGACGCCAGACTGCTGGCCGACATCGAATCCGTCCGGCTGCGTGCGGGTCTCGCGATGGGGCTGGGCGACGTGTCGGGCTCGGTCCTGCCCAAGGTGATGCTGGTGACGAAGTCGCAGCTGGGCGACCTGCAGTCCCGTTACTTCGTTCCGGCCACCTGCCACCCCACCCACGCGGTTTCCGGCGCGATTTGCCTCGCGACGGCGGCGACCGTCCCCGGTACCGTCGTCGCACGGTTGCTCGGCCACCCCTACGCCGGCGGCCCGCTGGCGATCGAACACCCGGCGGGCACCATCGGCATCGAGGTCGCCGGCAACGGCCCAGAGCTCACCGCTGCGGTACGCAGCACCGCACGAAAGCTGTTCGACGGCTTCGTATTTGCCGAGCTGGCCGGACAGGACGGCGTAGGTCATGGACAACCCATCGCAACAAGGTCTCCTGGGGCTGCTGCCTGTTGCTCACGGCGACGTTGGGCCGCTGTTCTCCGGCGATCCACGTCCCGTCGGGCTGGCTGATCGCCGCATTGGTGAGCGCCGGCTCCATGGCGATTGCACCGGCCGCGAAATCGCTCCGCCAAGGTCGTTGCTCCGCCCGCGCAAGGCTGCATCGGCGTGCTCGCCGCGGCGCCACTGGCCGGCGTGACCACCGTGAAACTCGCGCACTACCTGGGCGTGTCGTTGGCGTGCTCCGGTCTCACCCTGTTGCTCTGCCTGGCCTGCGGTTTCGTCCTGACCCGAGTCGTCAAGACGATATCACCGGCGACCGCGCTACTGTCGACCCTCGCCGGTGGTGCGAGCGGAATATCCACCATGGCACCGGAATTGGATGTCGACCATCGTTACGTGGCGTTGTCGCAGTACCTTCGGCTGATCGTGGTCACGTTGTCCCTTCCGCTCGTCCTGCAACTCACCGGCGGGTTCACCCGCGGTCGTCGCACGCGCGGCAAGCAACGCCTCGCTGCTGACCACGCTGGTCGCGTTCGGCGTCATCTACTGCGCCGGTTACTTCGGGCTGAAATGGAGATCGCCCTCGCCGTTCCTGCTCATGCCGATGTTCGTGGCGCTGGTTATCCTCACCGTCACCCAGGGGCACTACGTCCTGGGGGTGCTGCCCGAGGTGCGCGCTGTTGCCTACATCGTGATCGGCTGGCAGGCGGGTGGTTCCTTCACCCGCAGCGCTATTCGTCTGTTCGTCCGACTGTTGCCCTTGACCTGCGCTGTTCATCGGTCTGGCCATCGGCGGCTGCGCTGCAATGGCATTCGCGGTGTCGGCGTGGACGGGACTGTCCGTTTCCCAGGCGTATCTGGCGACGACGCCCGGCGGCATCTACGCGGTGCTGGCGGCGGCGAACGACTCAGGTGCCGGACCGATCGTCGTGACCATGCAGGTTGTTCGGCTGCTGGTCATGGTTGTTGCTGCCATCGTGGCCAGCAAGATACTCACAACAGAGAAGGAGATTCAGCATGCAGACATCGCACCGGAACTCGCCCATGTTTGACGCGCACTTCCACGTCATCGACCCCAGCTTCCCGCTGATCGGTAACGACGGCTACTTTCCGCCGACGTTCACCGTCGCCGACTACCTGGCGCGCACCAGCGAACTGGGCATAGCAGGGGGCGCCGTGGTCTCCGGGTCGTTCCAGGGATTCGACCAGGGATACCTGCGAAAGTCATTGGCGGAGTTGGGGCCCGGCTTCGTCGGAGTCACCCAACTGCCGGCGACCACCTCGGACGCCGAGATCCTCGACCTGGATGCGGCAGGAATCCGCGCCGTCCGGTTCAATCTGTACCGCGGGGGTTCGGAGAAGATCGACCAGCTGAGCTCGTTCGCCCGGCGCGTCCATGACGTCGCCGGTTGGCACACCGAGCTGTACGTGGACGCCAAGGATCTCGACGAGTTGGCCGACCAGCTCATCGCGCTGCCCGCGGTCAGCATCGACCACCTGGGCATGTCGGCCGAAGGCACGCCCATCTTGCTGACGTTGGTAGACAACGGGATTCGCGTCAAGGCGACCGGTTTCGGCCGGGTCAGTCTGGACGTGCGGGAGACCGTGCAGAAGATCTACTCCGCCAACCCCGATGCGCTGATGTTCGGCACCGACCTGCCGTCCACCCGTGCGCGGCAGCGCTTCACCGACAGCGATGTCGACCTGATCGCCGAGGTGATCGGGGATGCGGGTGCTCGCAAGGTGCTGTGGGACAACGCCAGGGTGTTCTACCGACTGGCCCCGTAACGCCGGCTTCAAGGATTCGCAGAGGTTCCCAAGAGGGCGGCGTCCGAACCTTGGCTCATGACCACCATCGCCCGCAAGATCGCCCTCGCCGCGGTCGGCGCCGTCCTGGTACTCGGCGTGGCGGTGGGATTGGCGACTGAGCTTGCACACCGGCACCGCCGCGGCCGCCGCGACCCGGCATGTACGGGAACCCGGCCGCCGCGGCGCCCTACTGGCGCATGCAGTCCCTCGACGACTGCGGGCTGATGGCGGCGGCCGACGTGATCGGCCAGCTGACCAAGCGCGAGGTCTCCGAGCGCGAGATCGTCGCGGTGGCCCAACAGCTGCCCAGCCGGACGCACCGCGGGCCGATGTACACGCTGCCCAAAGACACCGGCGACCCGAACAGCACCGGGTATGGAACCGACCCGGCCGACCTTCCGACGCTGTTGGCCCAGTACCGCATCACGGCCACCTTCGCCAGCACCGAGGACGACGACGCCGCCGCCGAAACCGGCATGGCGGCGCTGGAGCGCTACCTGGCCGGCGGCCACAAGGTGATCGCCGGGGTGAATGCGGAACTGCTCTGGGGCATCGCGGTGCAAACCCGCGACCAGAACGGCAACCCGACGGCCGACCACGCCGTCGTCGTCACCGGGGTCGACACCGCGTCGGGCAAGGTGCACCTCAACGACAGCGGCAACCCCAACGGCCGCGACGAGACCGTCCCCCTCGACGTCTTCGCCAAGTCGTGGGCCACCAGCGGCGACCAGATGATCGTCACCGAACAGACCAGCTGACCCGCTTTAGACCCAGTAGGGCACCCGGGCGCGGTATTGCCGCATCGCGAACGCGGCCATCAGCCACCCGACGATCGTCAGCACCAGCACGACCGCCCAGTGCCGCAACTCCTGATGGGCGCCCAGCAATGGCGCGCGCACGATGTCGAGGTAATGCAGCAGCGGGTTGAGTTCGACGATGCTGGACCACCGTCCCGCCCCCTGCTGTCGCAGCGTGTCATCGTTCCAGATGATCGGCGTCATGAAGAACAGCAACTGCACCACGGAAAACAGCAGCGGCCCGATGTCGCGGTAGCGAGTCGCCAGGATGCCGAAACACAATGACACCCAGATGCAATTGAGCACGATCAGCGCCAGCGCCGGGAACACCGACAGATCGGCCCACGACCACGGCTTGGGGAAGATGATCGCAACGACGAGATAGATGACGATGTTGTGCGCGAACAGGATCATCTGCCGCCACACCAGCCGGTAGACGTGCACGCTCAACGGCGTCGGCAGCTGCTTGATCAATCCCTCGTTGGCGACGAAGACGTCGGCGCCCTCCAGGATGGCGGCGTTGATCAGGTTCCAGATGATCAGGCCGAGCGTGACGTACGGCAGATGCACCGACAGGTCGAGGTGAAACAGCTTGGAGTACAAGCCACCCATCGCGACCGCGGTGGTTCCGGTCGCGATGGTGATCCAGAACGGCCCGAGCACTGAGCGGCGATAGCGCTGCTTGATGTCCTGCCAGCCCAAATGCAGCCACAGCTCGCGGCGCCGGAAGCCGTCGACCAGATCGCCCTGGGCCCGGGCGAATGTCCGCGACTGTGCCGCCGCGTCGAGAAACGTCATCGGGAACCTCCAGGTTTACCGAACCGCTCCTGACGGCCCAAGCGGCGCAACCGAATCCACTCCGCCAGGCCTTTGGGGTCGCGGCGCGACACCAGGAAGAACCAGCCGAACCGGACCCATTCCTGCGGCAGCAGCTTGCGTAGACCCGGTTGCGACAACACGTAGCCGCGATTGCGGTAGGTGAAGAACCGCTTGGCCGGGTCGTCGGGATACTGCGTGTGCATCCGTCCGCCCAGGATCGGCTTGAACTCATCGGATCCGCAGGGATGCAGATAGACGGCGTCCAGACACGTTCCGAACGGCAAGCCGGACCGGACCAGCCGGCGGTGCAATTCGACCTCGTCGCCGCGGATGAACAGCCGCAGGTCCGGCACGCCGACCGCTTCCAGGGTGGACGCCCGGAACAGCGCGCCGTTGAACAGCGACGCGATGCCGCGCAGCAGGTCCTGGCCGGCTTCGGTGCGCAATTCGCTTGTGCGCCTTCGCCACACCACACCGCGCCGCAGCGGGAACGCCAGCCGCTCCGGGTCGTCGAGGTCGCACACCATCGGGGAAACCTCGGCCAGTCCGTATTTCTCGGCGCAGGCCAGCAGGGTTGCCAGCACTCCGGTGTCCTGCGGCCGCCCGTCGTCGTCGGCCAGCCACACCCAGTCGGCACCCTGCGCCAGCGCGTGCAATATGCCCAGCGCGAAACCGCCCGCGCCGCCGAGGTTTCGGCGCGAACCCAGGTAGGTGGTGGGGATCGGTTGTCCGGCAACCAGATCGCGCACCCGGCTGTCGTCGGAGCCCCCATCGGAAGCACCGTTGTCCACCACGATCAGGTGATCGGGTAGCCGGGTCTGGGTGCTCAGCACATCCAGCGACTTGGCCAGCTCGTCGGGGCGCCGGTGGGTGACCACGACGGCGAAGACCGAGTCACTCATTTTTCCTGCCACTCATCCCGCCGCTGTCTCCTCCAGCACTTCGTGCACGTGCCGGGCGGCGTCCTCGCCCTCGTAGGCGCGCACCACGTCTTCGATGCCGCCGCTGAGTTTGATGACGCCGTGGTCGATCCACATCGCGGTCTTGCACAAGCGGGCCAGGAACTCGTTGGAATGGCTGGCGAAAACCAGGATTCCGGACCGCTCGACCAATTTCTGCAGCCGCGTCTGGGCCTTCTTCAGGAAGTCGGCGTCCACGGCGCCGATGCCTTCGTCGAGCAGCAGGATCTCGGGGTCGATGCTGGTGACCACACCCATCGCCAGCCGGACCCGCATGCCGGTGGAGTAGGTGCGCAGCGGCATCGACAGGTACTCGCCGAGCTCGGTGAACTCGGCGATCTCGTCCACCTTGGCCAGCATCTGCTTGCGGGTCTGCCCCAGGAACAGTCCGCGGATGATGATGTTCTCGTAGCCGGAGATCTCGGGGTCCATACCGACCCCCAGGTCGAAGACCGGCGCTACCCGGCCGGTGACCCTTGCCCACCCGCGGGTGGGCTCGTAGATGCCCGAAAGTAGCCGCAGCAGAGTCGATTTGCCGGCACCGTTGTGTCCGACCAGCCCGACCCGGTCACCGAGATTCAGCTCCATGGTGATGTCGCGCAGTGCCTCGATGACGACGACGTTGGAGTTGTTGCGCCCGATCGTGCCGCCCGCTTTGCCCAGGACGGCCTTCTTCAGCGAGCGTGATTTGGCGTCGAAGATGGGAAATTCCACCCACGCATCGCGTGTCTCGATGTGCGGACTCATCGACACTGCTTACAGGTACTGTCCGGTGGCGTGCGCCCCCCCGTGGCCCTTGCCCGTTCCCGGCGGTAGCGCGCCTTGGCGCATCTGCTCGAGCTGCGCACGGGCCGACATCTGCTGAGCGAACAGCGCGGTCTGGATGCCGTGGAAGAGCCCTTCCAGCCAACCGACCAGCTGCGCCTGGGCGATGCGCAGCTCGCCGTCCGACGGAACTGTGCCCTCGGTGAACGGCAGGGTGAGCCGGTCCAGTTCCTCGCGCAGTTCCGGCGCCAGACCGTCCTCCAGCTCCCGGATGCTCTTGGCGTGGATCTCGCGCAGCCGGCTGCGGCTGGCCTCGTCGAGCGGCGCGGCGCGGACCTCCTCGAGCAGCTGTTTGATCATGGTGCCGATCCGCATGACCTTGGCGGGCTGCTCGACCAGGTCGGTCAGCGACCGCTCGTCGGGGTCTTCGTCACCTACTGGGTCGGCGATCTCGATCAGCCGCGGATCGATACCGCCGATGACCTCGACGTCGTCATCGTCGTCGTTGCTCAAGTCCTGCTCACCATCCTCTTGTCTTCTGTGCAGCCGCTAGGGGTGGGTCCCTGCGGGTTCCGGGGCATTGTCGCCGAGGTCTCCGCGCCATTCGTAGATACGGGCCTCGCCGTTGTCGTAGATCTTCGCCCACGACTTCGATTTCTCCAGCGAGGCTAGCCCGTCCGGAATGACAAACCCCCGCACGATCGGTGTGCTGGTCAGGATGTAGCGGATATTGAGGACCTTGACGGACTCGACAACCCGCGGGTCGTCGGTGCCATTGCGGGCGTAGGCCCAGAACATGAAGCGGTGATAACCCGGGCCCGCCTGTACCGGGTAGTCGTAGTGGGTCCATAGCGGGTGCAGGCCGGCCACCGCGTACATCCATGAGGTGCCGTCGGTGTTGCCGTTGCCGATCACGGTGTCGCGCGCACCGGGCAGAGTCGCCAGGTACGCCATGGCGTCCAAGTCCTTCTGGTCGATGATCACCGAGTCGTACTTGTCGCCGAACAGGAAGCGGTGCCGCGGAAAGTAGTGCCACGCACTCGCCAGGGTTGCTATCACCAACAGTGCCGCTGTGGTCGGAGCCCAGACGCGTGCGGGCACGGGTCTGAAACGGTGGGCGAGCCATCTCGCCACGGCGACCACCATGAGGACCCCGGCGAACAATCCCACCCCCGCCATCGGCGTCAGCAGCAGGGTGGTGGCCGCCGCGATCCGGCGCGGGTCCTTGTAGAAGAACTCGCCGAATACCCCGGCCAGCGCCCCGATCGGGCCGCCGAGCGGCGTTCCCGCGTCGACGTTCATCACGATCAGCAGCAGCCAGACCGCCAGCGGCCACCAGATCTTCGTGACCAGCAGGATGAACCCCCCCAGCGCGGCCAGCACGATCAGCCAGTACTGGACCGGGAAGTCGTTGAGATGGCGCGAGTGCTGAAAGACGGCGTCGAAGATTCCCCGCTTCGTACTGAGGTAGGTGGGGAAGGCGTGCCCGGCAATGATGTCTTCCTGCTGAGTGACGCTGATGAACTGCGGCAACAGGAACAAACCGGCAATCACGGTGACGCCGGCCAGCACCGATAGATCGGCGAGTCGGCCGCGCACGGGATGCCACACCACCTCGAGGGCCCACCAGGCCGCCACCATCAAACCCGCGACGACTCCTCCGGTGATGTGCACCGAGAAGACGCCGAACAGCGCCAGCACGGCCACCGGGATACGGTCGCGGTGCTGCAACGTCGAGGTGATCAACAGCATCGTCGGCGCCGCGGTCCCATAGGCCGCCAGGTTGGGCATCGCGGCGGTGTCGAACTCGACGTAGGGCACCGCGGTGAACGAGGCCGACAACGCCGCCGCGGTGGCCGCGACCCCGGCGGTACGCCATTCGCTGGTGTGGCTGCGCAGCATTCGCCAGCTGAGGACGGCCGCGCTGACCGGAAACAGCCAGATCGCCGCCGCCAGTGAACTCAGCGTGTAGCCGGTGGTGGGCGCCGCGCCGGTCAGTTGGCAGAACACCGCGACCAGGCTGTGGAACACCGACGGGTAGTACAGCGGGGCGTGTGTCTCGACGTTGCGAAGCTCACCCATATGGGTGGACGACGCCTGACCGGTGTCGAGGATGAAGCGCACGGTGTTGCCGTGCCAGACCGCGTCCCAGGTGCTGGGAACGGATTGCCAGTGCGCGATGCCCCGGTATGCCGCCCAGCCGATGAGCAGGACACCCAGCAGCACCCCGGCCGCGACCGTGATCGCGGGCCAGCCACTGACCGTGCGCGCTTCGGCCGCGGTGTCGCGATAGCGCGCGAGCAGTAGCTGTAGACCCGTCACCACCACGCAGACCGCGACCAGCGTGGCCAGCGCCGTCCACGCATTCCAGGGGATGCCGACCGCGCCGTAGGGAATGATCGCCAATGCCACCACGCCGTAGGTCAGCGGCGGCCCGACCGCGATGGCGACCGGCCAACTTAGCTGAGCGATACGTGCGACGATTGCCCCGGGCGCGATCAGCAAGATCAAGGCGATCAGCGTTCCGAACCACAAGCTCACTCGACTAGTATGGCTGGCCGGGTGACCTGGCTCGGAAAGCTGGAACGGCTCGAACGTCTGGGAACGTCCGGGGCGCCCACTCCCGTCACCAATTTCACGGAAATTGCAATAGCTCTAAGGTGGCTGGCATGGCCTATGACGTCGCCCGAGTGCGCGGACTGCATCCGTCGCTCGGTGACGGATGGGTGCATTTCGATGCGCCGATCGGGATGCTGATTCCGGATTCTGTCGCCACCACGGTGTCAACGGCGTTCCGCCGGTCCAGCGCCAGCACGGTGGGCGCACACCCGTCGGCGCGACGTAGCGGTGCGGTGCTGGAAGCGGCCCGCGCGGCCGTCGCAGATCTGGTCAACGCTGACCCGGCCGGGGTCGTGCTGGGCGCCGACCGGGCCGTGCTGCTGTCATCGCTGGCCGAGGCATCGTCGTCACGGGCGGGGCTGGGATACGAGGTGATCGTCAGCCGTCTCGACGACGAAGCCAACATCGCCCCGTGGCTGCGGGCGGCACACCGCTACGGCGCCAAGGTGAAGTGGGCCGAAGTCGACATCGAGACCGGCGAGTTGCCGACGTGGCAGTGGGAGTCGCTGATCAGCAAGTCGACCCGGCTGGTCGCGGTCACCTCCGCGTCCGGGACGCTGGGCGCGGTCACCGATCTGCGGGCGATGACCAAGCTGGTGCACGACGTAGGCGGCCTGGTGGTCGTCGACCACTCTGCCGCCGCTCCGTATCGGTTGCTGGATATCCGGGAATCCGAGGTCGACGTCGTGGCGGTGAACGCGCATGCGTGGGGCGGCCCGCCGATCGGGGCGATGGTCTTCCGCGATCCCGCGCTGATGAACTCCTTCGGCTCGGTCTCGACCGACCCGCACGCCACCGGCCCGGCGCGGCTGGAGGTGGGCGTGCACCAGTTCGGCATGCTGGCCGGCGTGGTCGCCAGCATCGAGTACCTGGCGGCGCTCGACGAGTCCGCTCGCGGCAGTCGACGCGAGCGACTGTCGGTGTCGATGCAGTCCGCCGGTTCCTACCTGAACCGGATCTTCGACTACCTGATGGCCTCGCTGCGGTCGCTGCCGCTGGTGATGCTGATCGGCCGTCCCGAGGCGCGGATACCCGTCGTCAGCTTCGCTCTGCAGGACATCCCGGCCGATCGGGTGGTGCAGCGCTTGACCGACAACGGCATTCTGGCGATCTCCAACGCCACGTCCCGGGTGCTCGACGTGCTGGGCGTCAACGACGTTGGCGGCGCCGTGACCGTCGGGCTGGCGCACTACACCACGACGGCCGAAGTCGACCAGTTGGTCCGCGCGCTGGCGTCATTGGGTTAGTCCGCTCGCAATCTCCGTGTAATTTGTGCTGCCCATCGAATGGGTAACGAATCATGTTCAGCGCAAGCGTATTCGGTGCGATTGGTTCCGTCGCCTGGTCTTACGACACCACTCCCGGCAGTCCAAGAATCTTCCAAGAACCGTCCAAGAGACTTCCAAGATGTGCCTTCAGAGGAGGGGAAACATCAGGCCATCATCGCAGTGTCGGGCCGATTCAGTTGGTGGACAGCAAATTTCGATTCAGCTCCGGTCGGGCAGCCTGATATCACCCTCGTGGTTGGGCAGACGCAGCAACGTCAGTTCCTGCTAACTCATGGATGAAAAGAGAATCAGTTGAAGAAGATCTCCCACGGCGGCTCAAATGGTCTTCAAAGAGGCCGACACGAAGATTCCAAGAAGTCCGTCGACGGGTCGCCACCATCAGCCTCACCAAACTCCGTTCACCAATGCTTGGATCTTGGTCATTCCGTTGGTGATCGCCCAGTACTACGATTCGCTCATCGCCGCCCTCGGGCGTCGGCGAGAGCCCGATTGCATGGACTGCCTGGAGGTGGCAGATGTCGTTCGTGATCGCGGCGCCGGATGCGGTGACGGGGGCGGCCACCGATATCGCGCGGATTGGTTCGTGGCTCAGTGAGGCCAATAGTGCGGCCGCAGGCTCGACCACCGGAGTGGTAGCCGCCGCGGGGGATGAGGTGTCGGCAGCGGTCGCGTTGCTGTTTTCCGGCTACGCCCAGGAATATCACGCGCTGAGCGCGCAGGCGGCGCTGTTTCACAGCCAGTTTGTGCTGGCGCTGAGCGAGGGTGCGGGCGGGTACGCGGCCGCCGAGGCGGCCAACGAGTCCCTGCTGCAGCTCCTTGAGGAAGAGGTCATAAATGACGGGCTCTTCCTCATCAACCTGCCCACCAACGTGCTGGTGGGGCGGCCGCTGATCGGCAACGGCACCGACGGCACCACGACGGCGCAAGGGGTGGGGACGCCCGGTGGCGGCGGTGGGCTCTTGATCGGCAGCGGCGGCAAGGGTGGCGACAGCATCGCCGCCGGAGTGCCCGGCGGCGCCGGCGGTCCGTCCGGATTGCTCGGCGCGGGTGGCACCGGCGGGGTGGGCGGCCTTGCCGCGCCCGGTGGAGCCGGGGGAACCGGCGGGTTGCTGTATGGCAACGGTGGATTCGGCGGTATCGGCGGGCCCTTCGCTACCGGCGGTCCCGGCGGCAGCGCTCTGTTTATCGGCAACGGCGGCGCCGGCGGCCTGGGCGGGGAACTCGGGGGCACCGGCGGCGTCGGCGGCCGTGGCGGGTTGCTGTATGGCAACGGCGGGATCGGCGGGACCGGCGGGGTTTCGGGTGGTCCCGGCGGTGTTGCGGGTGGTCATGGCGGCGCCGGTGGTGTGGCTCCCTTGATCGGCGTCAACGGGGCCACTGGTGGGAATGGTGGTATACCCGCTGTATCAATAACGGTAACGGTGGACGGGCAAATCAACAGGCCGTTTGTAAACATTTCCATCGGCGGCGGGCCGACTTCGCTAGTCGGTATCGACACCGGATCCGTGGGCCTCCTCGTGCCACCCCAGGACGTCAATTTCACGTCCCTCGGCCCGTCCATTGGATCGAATCACACCACTTACGGTGACCCGTTGTTTAACACCACCTACAATTACAACTTGTATTCGACAACTGTGAATTTTGGCAACGGAATCATCACCACTACACCGGTCACGGTTGGGGTCATTACCTCCGCAACGCAGACAATCAACAACGTTACCAACGCGCTACCGCAGTCGAGCTGGGATGCCATTATGGGTATTGGGGTGAATGCCGGGGGCCCCTCGAGCAGCCCTGTGCTGGGGTTACCGGGCACGCTTAAGCAGGGTGTCCTCGTCGCGGAGCAGTACAACGCGTTGCAGTTAGGCGCTAACCCCTTCAATTTCTTTGCCACGTCCAGTGGGGCGCCAAATACGACGCTGCAAGTGTCGGTCAATGGTGGAACGCCACACGCTCTTAGTGGCTCGTTCGTCGATTCGGGTGGTCTGTGGGGGACCATTCCATCTTCGCTAGGCACCGGCTCCGTAAACGGCTACTTGCCATCAGGAACACAGTTGGACTTCTATACCGCCTCCGGCACGTACCTTTATACCTGGGACGCTGGCACGGCCCAGCAGATGAGAGTCATACCAGGGGGAGTCGTGAACACCGGAAACATACCCTTCCAGTTAATGCCGATCTACTTGCAGTACGGCGGCAATGGGACTATTTACTACGATGTTGTCTGACAGTCTTCGGATTAGGTGAGGAAGGCCTGCCGTTGGACGAGATCGAGTTCGGGCGGTATCGGCTGCTGTCGTTGATCGGCGAAGGCGGCATGGGCAAGGTGTACAGGGCCCACGACACCATGATGGATCGCGACGTGGCGATCAAGGTGTTACCGCCCGAGCTGGCCAGGGAACCAGGGTACGCGCAGCGGTTCCGCCGCGAGGCCCGCATCGCGGCCCGGTTGACCGAACCGCACGTCATCCCTATCCACGAGTCCGGTGAGATCGACGGTCGGCTGTACCTCGTGATGCCGATCATCGAGGGCAACGACGCGCATGAACTGTTGCAGCGCGACGGGCCGATGAGCCCCACGCGGGCCGTGCACGTCATTGAGCAGTTGGCCGCCGCCCTGGATTCCGCGCACGCCGCCGGGCTGGTGCACCGCGATATCAAACCCTCCAACGCGCTGGTGACCGGGCGCGACTTTGTCTATCTGATCGACTTCGGCATCGCCCACGACGCCAAGGCCACCAAGTTGACCAGCACGGACATGCCCGTGGGCGGCACGTGGGCCTACATGGCGCCGGAACGCTTCACGGCTGGAATTGCCGACGCCCGCTCTGATGTCTATGCGTTGGCGTGTGTGTTGCATGAATGCCTGACCGGCTACTCCCCTTACCCGGGCGGCGTGGAGCAACAACTCGCCGGGCATCTGACGATGGATCCGCCCCGGCTCAGCGCGAGGCGACCGGACTTGGTCGGATTCGACGAGGTCATCGCCCGCGGCATGGCCAAGAACCCCGACCAGCGGTACCAAAGCGCGCACGAGCTGGCCACCGCCGCCCAACGCGCGCTGATCGCCTCGTCGTCGGGCCCCCTGCCCACCGTCGCCGTCGGCGACCTGACCCGACCCGCGGCCGCGCCCACGCCACGCGTTGAGTGGCAACCGGTCGCCCACCCCACCCTCGCCGCAACCCAGCAACCACCCCCGCCCGGCTGGGCGCCCCTTCGTCAACCCCAACCGGCTGACTGGTCGCCCCGTCCGCCGGTCGCGACGACAGCAGGGCCCCGACGGCGGGGGACCTTGATCGCCGGAATCGTGGTGGCAGTCGTGATTTTGGTCGCTGGCACCGTTGTCTTCACCTTGCTGACACGATCAGAGCCGGGCGCCTCCCCAGCCTCTACCGCGAAATCCACACCGCCGTCGGGAACGACGGTCGCTCCCCTCGCGGAGAGCGCGCTGGAGGGGCTGCTGCTCACGCCCGACCAAATCAGCGCCGCGTTTGGCGCATCAGGAATGACAGTGACAAGCACCGTTACCACGCTGCCCGGAAACGGTTCCGCCTCGGTGTCAGACCGCGCGTGCGTACCTTTGGCTGCGGCGGCGTCAAGCGCGGTATATGCCGATAGTGGGTGGACCGGCGTGCGCGGCCAAGAGCTCAAGTGGCCGGTCAGCGGCCCACCGGTGCATGATGTCGGTCAGTTTGTGGTGTTGCTTCCCTCCGCGCAGGATGCGGCCGCGTTCTTCACCGCCTCCGCGCAACGCTGGCAGGCCTGCTCGAACCGACAGTTCACCGTCGCCGCGCCCGGGTCCGGTATGCCCGACACGGTGGAGAATGTGGGGCCGGTCGCCAATACCAACGGCACCCTGAGCGCCACGCTAACCAACGCGGCAAACAGCGGGATCAACTGTCAGCGCGCGCTGACCGTGGCCAACGACGTCGCCGTCGACGTCCAGGCCTGCAACGCCAGCCCGACGTCGGACGCCGTCGCCGTCAGTGTCGCGCATCAGATCGCGACCAAGGTACGCAAAACAACGTAGCGGCGTCATCGCTGGACTGGAGGACTTGATCCAGGCGGCGATTGGGCTAGACCGTCAGGAGGATCTTCCCGGAGACCTTGCCCGACACCAACAGTTGATGGGCCGCACCGGCTTGTTGGATGGGCATGCGCGCGCCGATCACCCCGCGGATCCGCCCGTCGGCGATCATCGGCCAGACCGAGGCCGTCACCGCTTCGACGATGGCGCTCTTGCTGTTCGGCCCGCTCACCGGTCGGGCCCGCAACGTGGTGCCGATCACCCGCGCCCGCTTGGCCATCAGCTTGGCGATGTTGAGCTCGGCCGTCACCCCGCCCTGCATGCCGATGATGATCAGCTGACCGTCGGCGGCCAGCGCGTCGATATTGCGGTCCAGATAGGCCGCACCCATGATGTCCAGGATCACGTCGGCGCCCGCGCCGTCGGTCTCTTCGCGCATTCGCGCGACGAAGTCTTCGTCGCGATAGTTGATGGTGATCTGGGCGCCGAGCTCGCGGCACAGGTCCAGCTTTTCGGCCGATCCGGCGGTGACCGCCACCCGGGCGCCCAACGCTCGCGCGACCTGGATCGCGTGGCTGCCGATGCCGCTGGCCCCGCCCTGCAACAGCACCAGCTGGCCTTCGCTCAGGTGAGCGGTGAGCACCAGGTTCGACCACACCGTGCAGGCCACTTCGGGTTTCCCGGCGGCGTCGATAAGGTCGACACTCCCCGGAATGGGCATCACCTGACCGGCCGGAACCGCGACGTATTCGGCGTATCCACCGCCGGCCAGCAATGCGCAAACCTGTTGTCCGACAGACCATTTGGTGACCCCGGAGCCCACCGCCGCGATCACGCCGGACACCTCCATGCCGATGATCTGGCTGGCCCCCGGCGGGGGCGGATACTTCCCGGCGGCCTGCAGCACGTCGGCGCGGTTGACTCCCGCGGCGGCGACCTCGATCAGAACCTCGCCCGGCCCGGCCGAGACATCCGGCACTTCCTGCCATACCAGTTGTTCGGCGGATTCGGCGACGATGGCATGCATGCCCGAAACGCTATACCCGATACCCTTATCGGCGGTGGCGTGGCAGAGCGGCCTAATGCACTCGCCTTGAAAGCGAGAGACGGCCAAAACCGTCCGGGGGTTCAAATCCCTCCGCCACCGCCAGTTCAAGAACCCTTAAACGGCTCTACCTGCTGAATCACATCTCAGTCATTCACACTCAGGCACGCAATTCTGTGGGCAATCGTGGGCAAAATGTGGGCACGGCTGGCTCAGGACTCATAATCGTTGGTCATTCCACATCTCAAGCCCTCTGGCTGGTGGAGTGGTCGTATTCCAAATGTGCGGCCGTGGGCGGCACTTCAACGTCAGGATCCGACGGCCAGGAGTAGATGAGTGAATGCCTCCACGCCGCACAGAGGTATCAATCAGGTGTCATCCAGGTCGTGGGAATGACTCTGCGCCCAGCGAGCAGCAGGCAGAAGCCCTGCGCCGGCAGGCCGCCGCCGAGGGCCGGTCGATGCAGGCTGTTGCGCTATCCGCCATCGACGAGTACATCGCCCGGCGGGCGCACAAGGGCAAGGCCGCCGCGGCGTTGCAGCGCGTGGTCCGCGAGGAAGCCAGCGTTTTGGGCCGCCTTAAGGACCCATGACTGACTACCTGGATCTCGAAGATTTGCTGGAAATTGCTCGAGAGGCCATTGGAAGGGACGTCGCGATCAGGGACTACGGCTTGCTTGAATCGGCTCTGGCGCGGCCCTCGCGCCTCGGTGTTTAGGCAGGACGCCTACCCCAAATCTGCACCCTAGGGCGGCCGCACTGCTGCATTCGCCGGCGCGAAATCACGCGCTGGTGGACGGCAACAACCGACTCGCGTGGACAGCCTGCCGGACGTTCCTGGCCATCAACGCTCAGTGGATTAATGCGCGGGAGGACGAGCGCTTTGCCCTTGTGATCCGGGTGGCCACCCCCTGACTCGTATGATCCTTCATCACAAAGTGCCTGGGCCGGCAACGCCGCAGTGTCAACCGAGGATTGACGGTCTGCTGGAACAGTGTCTGTGATCGAGTTTTTACACTCCCGCTACTGGGCGTCCGTTAACGAAACCTGTCGTCAACATTTCGCCTTTACGATTTGTGACTAACAGCAGCCCTTGTTTCCGGAGAGGAAGCAAACTTGGACTTCCTTCAGGAGCAGTTGGTCGATCCGCTTAGCAATGTCCTGAAATCCACGTTCTCATCTATTTGCTCATCGGTGTTGGCATCTATTTCACGGCGCGCACCACATTCATTCAGATCCGGTACTTCAGGCTAACGCGGCCATTGGGCGGTGAGGAAAGGGGGAGCTGATGAAGAAGGCACTAATGGGCGCTTCGGCGGCAGCGGTCATAGCACTGGCACCCCTCTGTATGCCACCAGCACAAGCACACGCCGACAATCCCTGGTGTCAGCATCACCGATCCCGCTGCCCACCAGGCTTGCCTCGACGATTCGCGGCGCGATTTCTACAGACGCGAAATAGCCCAGTGCGAGGCGAGCCCCAATCACGGACAGGTGGGCCAACTTTGTGGGTAACTTCTGGGTCCGAAAGCTCTGCGCCCCCCGGCGAGTCGACAACTCTGTAACGGGGAGAAGGATGAACGGCGCGGGCGCTGGTAAATCACGGTTTGGTGCAAGCGGATTCACGCCCGGTCAAACATGGCACGGCCAAGACGGTGAGCAGAGCATGCACCCGATCCGTGACCAGTGCCAGGGCGCGCCGACCAGCCATCACCCGCGCCGCACCGCAATTCCCGCTCGGCACGGATGGCGACCATGGCGACCATCCTGCCCCAAACCCATCGAACACGCGAGCGAACGCGTGCGTGTGCAACAAGCGAGTTGATCTCGATCCCGGCGCGGTCAAAGCCACCCCAGGCACCACCGTCGACATAAGGCCTGGTCAGGGGCCTGGGTGCAGCAATCCCTACCCGGGTCCAAATGGCACCTAGCAGCCGCCGGGATTTGTCGCCAAGAGAATTGAAAGTCACAGTTTTACAAGGCTTTCGCATATGCCATATATGCGAATTGCATTGAAAAACAACAGCTTTGGAGATTGGATGACCACGGAGCATGGGACGCGGCACTGCTATAAGGATGGTTGTCGGTGCGAGGATTACACGGCCGTAATGCCGCCTACCAGCAGAAATATCGTGAGCGCCCTGTGATAGTGCCTCTGTCGGCGCCTGTAACACCCCAGACCTTCGAACCGGCCCTGTCGCGTCGGGTTTCGGGGAAGAGATCGCGGGGCTGGCCGAAGCGCGCCCTGGACTCGCTCAAGGTGCACTGGCTATGACGCGAGTCCTGGATGGCCCGAGGGCGCTTTCGAGCCAGCCAGCCGCTGCGAAGGTGCTGACCACGGTGCTCGACAAGCTGCATTCGGTGCGGCCGCAGAGTCGTCGCGGTCGGCTTACGGCGGTGCGGACGTCGACCGAGCGGGGCGGTGCCTGACCTGGGCAATACGCACTTATGCTTGCGCCGATGACAAACCCGGCATGGTGGGCCTTCGTCTCATCCGCCTGACGGAGGTCGCCGCATGATGGTGCCGGGGATCGGCGGTCCATAGCCTTTCTCTGCCGGATTATCCCGCTGGGCCTTACGTGCTCCCGGTGGCATCGGCGGGACGAACATTGCAATCAGTGGAGCCCCCTCGGCTGTTGTTGCCACCAACGGTGCCTCTGCGGCAGCCAGTTGGATCGGGGAGGTGACCGCCGAAGGCGGGACCACAAGGTTGCTGACGTACATTCCCCTGCCCAGAGAAGCCGTGACAGAAGTCTCCACTGCACTGGTCTCAGCGGCGGGTGCAACGGCAGCCTATTTGGGAGCCCCTCCCACGGCCTCGGGGCCGGTGACGTTGTACGCGAGAGCGAGGTTGCGGGGGTGGCGGCCAGGACGTCTGGGTACTGGCCGGGGACGAAATCATGACCTCCGAGGAATGTACTGGTGAGGTTAAACGGGAACCCGCTCTGGATGACGCTGTCCGCCTGGAGAACCAATAACGCGATGGTGGGATTGGAGAAAATCGAATCCAGGAACGGGAAGATGTACGAATAAAAAGGCTGACGCAGTGGCTACCGCCCGCGCGGCCATGCCAACTGGGTTGTGGCGAAAGCAGGCGTAAACGGCGGAACGACATGGTCCGCCCAGGAGCAGGTGGCGGCATGATAGCCGAGCATGGCGACGGTGTTACCCGCCCACATCTGCATGGATGGGGCCTCGGTGGCGGCGATGGCGGAGTTGATGCCGAAGAAGTTTGTCGCGATCAGATTAGCCAGCATCGTGCGGTCGGCGGTGACCACGCTGGGATGCACCACAGCTGTCCTGGTGGCAACGACCAGCCGGCCATGGTGGTAGCCGCCATCGACATCTGAGCGGCCTGGACTGCGGCAGCGTGTAGCCAGGCGACATAGGGAACGCTAGACAGGATCATCGCCTTCGCTGATGGTCCCTGCCAGGAAATGCGCGCCACGGTGGAGGCGTAGTCAGCGGCGGTCTGCCCAGGTCGACCGCCAGCTGGCGCCAGACGTTGGCAGCGGTGAGCAATGATCCGGTCCCCGGCCCTGAATGAATCAGCGCTGATGTGATCTCGGGAGGAGCCGAGAAGTCCACGCCTACCCCGTCAAGGCTCGGAGAGTTGCCGACTCGCCGGGGGCGCAGACTTTCGGACCCGAGTTCCGACAAAATTGGCCCTCCGCTCCGTAATCGGGGCTTCCCTGGCAATCGCCCATTTGGTATCTGTGCATGGGGTCATCGCGCTGCGATTCGTCGATGCAAGCCTGGTGGGCATCGGGATCGGTGATGCTGACACAGGGATCGTCGGCGTGTGCTTGTGCTGATGGAATGCAGAAGGATAGCAGTGCTATGACCGCTGCCCCCGACGCGCCCATCAGTGCCTTCTTCATCAGCTCCTCCCTACAATAGTCCCGTATATAAGTCCCGTCTTGGTAGCGCTGAGCTAACAGTTCGACGAGGTCGTCGTCGTCGATTGCGCCAAGTGCCGCACGCAGACGTCCAATGTGGTCCGGTGCGACGTGGTAGGTGCACTCGAGGTCGCATCGGAATTTTTCAAGGTGGATGAGTCCAGTGGGTGTTTAGGCGGCTGTCGTGTCGGTCTCCTGGGTGGTGTCTTGGGCTGGGCGGTTGATCCAGACGGTGTCGGGGAGGTCGAGAATCTTCGGTGGGCCGGTGGGTGTTTCCGCAGGCGCAGATGGGGGTTGAAATCCCTCCGCCACCGCTCTGCGCCACTGCCGCGCGCCCGTGGCCGCCGTGCGTAGTACGGCGACACGCCGCTAGTGCTGGCATCCTCCGCACGCTCGCGGGCTATGTCAGTGCACCGCCGGGTGCGTAGCGAAGCACCGCGGCGACTCCGTCAACCGGAGCGAGTTTCCGCTGGTCCGTGCGGACCAGTGCCGCGCCGGCTGATATCGCGAACAACGGCAGCGCCTCGTCGGCGCGCAGCGTCCTGGCGGGCTCGGCGCCTTGCTCGGACAGCACCTCGGCGTTGTGGGCCAGTGTGGTCATGCATTCGTCGGCGACGATGGTGGCATCGCCGATTTCGCCGACGATGAGGGGTGTCCACCGCCCCTTGCCGCAGCGCCGAACAGACGGCGTCGAGCCCCTCGGCCGCCCTCCCGGATTGCCGGCCTACTTCCGCGTTGAAGCGCGCTGCGGCGTGGTCGATCACGCGTAGCTGCCGTCGCAGGAGAGTGGCATCGATGGCCCGGTGGATTTCTTCGACGCCGGGTCCGAGGTCTACCGTGCCTACCTGCAGCGGTATCCCGCGCTCGCCGACTCGATCCGGCAGAGCCGCAAGCAAATCTGGACGGCACCGGCCCTCGCCGACGATGAAAACGGCGTCAAACGCTTCGAAGTCATCGATGATTTCCCAGCGTCGAGTGCCGGTGGCATGGGCGGTGATGTCTGCTCCGGCGTTGTCGACGATCGCCAGCAAGTACTTCGACTGCTCGAAACCGAGCTCGACGAGGGGGACGAGGTAGGGGAGTTCGGAGACACGGACCACCGGCGTGCTGACGGGCCGCAGCAGGGGCTCGTCGCACACCACGCCACTCGCGCTGGCGACCACGGTGCGCCCGCCGCGCGCGACCGGCCGACGCGGTTGCAGCACCGCCTTTTCGATATCCGCGGTCACCAGTGCGTCAGCGCCCTGCCGCTCAAGTTGCTCGCGCATTCCGTGCCACCTGTGTGAATGCCCGAAGTAGACTGACGCGAACGGTCCGGGCGCGTACAGCAACCGACGGAAGCGGACGGAATCCACCCAGCCAGGGTTCACCGGAAGATAGCGGTACAAACGTACCAATCTCTTAAGTGTTTTCAGCGGCGCTGATTCGACGGTATTTCGGCGGTGATGGTGTCCAGCAGGGTGGCGTAGCGGCTGGCTTCGGGGTCCCTGCCGGGCTTGCCGCTGCTGATCAAGCCCGCCGCCAGTCCGCGGTCGGGGTCCGCCCAGGCGGCGATATTGACCAGGCCCAGATGACCGAAGGCCGCCGGCGCGTTGCGCCCGAACGGCCCGTATTTGGTCGAACCCAGCATGAATCCGGTGCCCCAGCGAAGCGGGACCAGGCCGGTAGCGAGGTCCGGGCGCAGCCGCCGGCATTCCCTGACCGCGCCGCGCAGCGTCTCCGGCCGCATGATTCGCACGCCGTCGAGTTCCCCCTCACGGCGCAGGATTTCCATGAAGCGGGACAGCTCGTTGGCCGTCGAGACGGTGTTCGACGACGGGATCACGGTGGTCAGGTAGAGGGGCTTGTTCGTGTAGGGGATGACCTCGTGCACCGTTCCGCCGATGGCCTTGCGGAAGATCGCGGCGATCACCGGCGGCAGCGGCCGTCCGGTGGGGTGACTGGGCGCGACCAGCGGCAGGTCGTGCCTGGCGACCCCGTAGTTGGTCCACCGGAATCCGAGCGGGTCGAGGATCTCGGTGGCGAGGATCTCCCGAATGTCCTTACCCGTCGTCGCGTAGACGATCTCGCGCACCAGCGGCCCCCAGGTCAGGGCGTGGTAGACGTGCACCAGCCCCGGCCGGTAGATCGGCCGCAACTCGGCTAGCTGTTGTTGCGCGTACTCGTGGTCGTCGGCGCGCTTGACGTCGGGCCGCGGACCGGTGGGGATCGGGACGCCCGCGCTGTGGGTCATCACGTGGCGGATCGTGGTGCGGTGCTTGCCATGACTGGTGTAGCCGGGCAGGTACTCGCAGACCCGGTCGTCGAGGGAGAAGTATCCACGCTCGACGAGCATGTGAATCACCGTCGCGCTGATGGCTTTTGCGGCCGAATAGGCGCAGAACGGAGTGTCGGTGGTGACGAGGACCTTTTCGGCGTCGGGCTCATCGGTCGGAGCGTTTCCCCAGCCGTGCCCGATCGCGCGGTTGAGCACCACCCGACCGTTCTGCCTGATACACAACTGGATTGCCGGGTGCATGCCCGCTTTGTACCAATGCCGGGTGGCCTGCCAGATGCGCTCGACGGCGGCTCCGTCGATCTCGGAGTGATCTTCTTCGCCGATCGCCGTGACGGCGTCCAGGTCGGCCGGGACGCGGATCTTGCCGTCCGGGGTAGGAGTCACCCCCGCGAGGGTACGTGGCGCCTAACGTGTCCCTATGAACGCACGTTCCCGCTACGTCGACGTGATCCTGGTCGTGTTCGGCTTCTACTCGGTCGGTCTCGGGCTGTTCATGATCGTGGCGCCCGGGTATTTCTTCGACACCCTGGGCGCATTCGGCGTCCGCAACGACCACTACATCTTCGACAACGCATCCTTCGAGTTCCCGCTCGGCCTGCTGCTGCTGGCGGCGCTGCGCTGGCCGGCGTGGCGGGTGCCAGCGCTGTCCTTCGCCACCGCGCACTGGGCGCTACACGCGCTCAGCCATCTCGTCGACACCCATCATCGCGCCGGCAGCAGCGTTGGGTGGCTGGAATTCGCCGGCCTGGCGATATCGACCGGCTTCCTCGCAGTCGCCTTGCGCTACAGCGCTATTCGCCGGTGAACTGCGGCGGCCGCTTGGCGAACGTCGCCGCGATGCCCTCGGCCAGGTCCTTGGACGGCAGGAAGGCCGCGTTCCAGGCGGCGACGTAGCGCAGGTTCTCGGACACGGCGGACGTGCGTTGCTGATCCAGGACGTCCTTGACGCCGTAGACGGCGAGCGGGGGATTGGCGGCGATCTCGGCGGCGGTCGCGTGGGCGGCGGCCAACGTGGCATCAGCGTCCTCGTAGACGTCGTTGACCAACCCGATCTTCTCCGCGCGGGCCGCGTCGATGTCCTTGCCCGTCAGCGCGAGTTCACGCATGTGGCCGTCGCTCAGGATCAGCGGCAGCCGGGCCAGGCTGCCCATGTCGGCGACGATGGCCAGTCGGACTTCGCGCACCGAGAATTTGGCATCCGCGCTGGCGTAGCGGATGTCGACCGCCGAGATCAGGTCGAGGGCGCCGCCGATGCACCAGCCGTGCACCGACGCGATCGTCGGGGTGCGGCAGTCGGCGACAGCGTTGATCGCCTTCTGCATGCGCAGTAGCTCGATGTGGAAGTCGGTGCGGGGGCGGGCCAGTGCGCCCTCGGCCATCAACGGGGCGAACATGCCGCCCATCGCGGGGATGTCCAGGCCGTAGCTGAAGTTCTTGCCCGATCCGGTGATAACGATGGCCCGCACCTCGCGGTCGGCGTCCAACTCCGCGAACACCTGCGGCATCTCCGACCAGAACGCGGGTCCCATCGCGTTGCCCTTGCCCGGCCCGATCAGGGTCACCTGCGCGACCTGGTCCTTGGTTTCGACGGTGACGGATTCGTATGTTTCGCCCATGCGCAGACCGTAGCGTGGCGAATATGCCCTCTGATTTGCGACCCGGACCGGACTCCCCGCCCACCGACGAGCTGCGCAGCGCCGAATTGACCCTGGCGATCCTGCAGGAAGTGGTGCACACCATCTCAGGACGGGACATCTCCCGCCAGACGCCGTGTGTGGAGTACGACGTGGCCGCGCTGACCACCCACCTGCTGAACTCCATCACGGCCCTCGGGGGCATCGTCGGCGCCGAGTTTCCGCCCGGCGACCCCAACGAGAACGACTCCGTGGAGCGGCGGATCATCATCCGGGCCCGCCCGGCGCTGGACGCCTGGCACCGGCACGGCCTGGACGGCAGCGTGCAGCTGGGCACCGGCGAGATGCCCGCCCAGGTTGCCGCTGCCGTGCTTTCGATCGAATTCCTGGTTCACGCCTGGGATTACGCTGTCGCCGTGGGCCGTGACGTCGAGGTGCCCGATTCACTGGCCGAGTACGTGCTGGATTTGGCGCGCCCGATCATCAAGCCCGAGCAACGCGGTGCCGCCGGCTTCGACGATCCCGTCGACGTCTCCGATGACGCCCGCGCGCTGGACCGCCTGGTCGCGTTCACCGGCCGCAACCCGGCCCGGTAGCCACGCGCGACGCCGTCGAACGTGACGCTGGCGTCACGTTGGCCGCCGAATGTGACGCCAGCGTCACGTTCGGCCCTTGTCGAAGCTGAGGCGCTACGCCCGCTCGAGGAAAAAGTAGTAATAGCGTCCGACCCCATTTTGGAAGTCGAGAACGCCCTTGCCGTTCATGATGCCCATCACCGCGTCGTCGTCGATCCGCTTGAAGTGGTCGTGCACGGGCTGGCCGTCATAGACCATCGTGGCGGTGACCTCGCCGCGGAAGTCTTCCAGCCAGGGGCTGGCCTCGCCCTTGCCCATCGCCACGTTGGAGAACTTGTTCCCGTCGGCGTCCAGACAGACCAACGGCTGTACATCGCTCTGCGACTTGAAGGTCTTGCCGAACCAGCCGAGCTTCTCGAGCTGGCCGTTCATCTTGTGGGCGGTGAGGAACTCGCCGCCCTTCCACTCGCCGATCATGCCGTCGATGGTCGCCGGCGCGAGCGTAGCCCAGAACTGGTCGAGCTCGGTGTCGGGAATGGCCTCGCTGCGCTGCTTGAAGTCGGCGAATCTGGCGCGAGGCTGGCTCATTGCGTACTCCTCAGATCCAATTGCGGGCAAACCGTAGAAAGGCGTCGTTCTCTTCGGGCGCCCCGATGGTGACCCGGACGCCGTCGGTGCCGTAGGGCCGAACCACGATGCGCGCGTCCGCGGCCCGCTCCACGAAATCCCGGGTGCGCGAGGCCAACGGCAGCCAGACGAAGTTGGCCTGCGACGGCGGCAACGTGAACCCGGCCGCACGCAGCTCGGCGCTGACCCGGCTGCGCTCGGCGACGACGGCGTCGGTGCGGGCCAGCAGCTCGTCGGCGGCGTCTAGTGAGGCGATGGCGGCGGCCTGAGCGATGCTCGAGACGGTGAACGGCACGTAGACCTTGTCCAGTGCCGTGATCAGGTCGGGTTGGCCGATCGCGTAGCCCACGCGTGCGCCGGCGAGCCCGTACGCCTTGGAAAACGTGCGCAGCACAACGACGTTGCTGTGGGCTTGCACCAGCCCGAGGCTGTCGGGCGCCATGCCGTCGCGGATGTACTCGACGTAAGCCTCGTCGATCGCGACCACAATGTGCGGCGGGACGGCCTCGACGAAGCGGGTCAGCGCGTCCGGCTCGACGACCGTGGATGTCGGATTGTTGGGGTTGCAGACGAAGATCAGCCGGGTGCGTTCGGTGATGGCGGCGAGCATCGCGTAGAGGTCGAAAGTGTGGTCGGTCAGCGGCACCTGGATGGGGGCTGCGCCGGCAACCTGAGCCTGCGGCGGATAGAGCTCGAAGCTGCGCCACCCGAAGATCACCTCATCGCCGACCGAGGCGGTGATCTGCACGAGCTGCTGGCACAGGCTGACCGAACCGCAACCGACGGCAATGTTCTCGGGAGCGAAACCCGCTCCGACATGGCCGGCCAGCGCCGCCTTGAGCGCCACGCAGCCGTTGTCGGGGTAGCGGTTGAGCAGGGCTGTGGCGGCTTCGATTGCGGCGTGGACGCTGGGCAGCGGGCCGAACACCGTCTCGTTGCTGGCCAGTTTGATGGCGCCTGGCACCGTCTTGCCAGGTACATAAACTGGAAGTCCGGCCAGCGCGGGGCGCAGGCGGGCGGTCACTTCGACAGCATATGTTGCGGCTGTGTACGCTATGCCTCCGGCGGTTCGGGGACTCCCGATTGAGGTCGGGTACCCTCAGGAAGTTCATTGGAGGCGTGCCAGAGCGGCCGAATGGGGCTCACTGCTAATGAGTTGTTCCCCTCAAAGGGAACCGGAGGTTCAAATCCTCTCGCCTCCGCGGAGTGGTTTTTTCGAGAGATACAACTAAACACAAGCGCCCGTAGCTCAACGGATAGAGCATCTGACTACGGATCAGAAGGTTGGGAGTTCGAATCTCTTCGGGCGCGCTCTCTAGCAGCGTAAATAGTTTTCCCAGTTGTCAGGCGCCGGCTGAGTTGTCACGAATTGCACAACTTGCGGGCCCGCGACGACGTCGAGCGGCTCCGTGAGCATCTGCGATGCGATGTCGAACGTGCCGAGCAGCGCGACCGCGAGTTGGCCCGGTTGCGTCGAGACGCCGAGAAGCTGTGGAGTCTGCGTGCACGTGTTGCGGAGTTGGAGTCCGCTCTGGCCGGTGCCGCCCACCCACTGCACCAGGCCGGCCAGCACGACCAGGTGCCGTTGAGCCGCCAGCAGCGCCGCGTCGCTCAACGCGCCGCCCGCAAAACCTACTAACCCGGCACGTTGCACCGGGTGCCCGCCCGCGATGTCGGCTACAACGCCCCCGGTTTCACGGCTACGCATTCCGACCAACGCTTCACCGTCACTTGCTATCTCGCTTGCAGAGAAACGAGGTTCATCGGAGGTCTTGTCTTGGATAGAGGTTTCAGCAGCCGGTGGCTGCTCGAAGTGTCCGACAGGCCTGGTGGACCCTTGCCGGAGACAAACGAGTGATCCGGCGTCGGAACGCGGCGCGCGGCAACGTATGAATGTTGTCGAAATTGACGACGCAATCGCTTGGCAGGCGGTCGTCGGCGGCGGTCAGTCCCAGCTCGGACACCAGTCCCCTACGGGTGCGGGTCAATGCGGCTACGACGACCGCGCCGATCCGGTCAGCAACCGGATCTCTCGTGAGGATGAGCACGGGCCGGTCGCCGCCGGGTGTCGCGGCGAACCACAGTTCACCGCGCCGCATCGGCCCAGTCAGCCCAGTCCTCGGCAGGCCCCCAATCGGCGATCTCGGCGAGGGCCTTCTCCTCATCCGTCACGGGCTGCTCGGCGTACGCTTGCACGTCTTGGTCTGCCGTGAGCTCGGCCAGGTGGCGTCGTAGTGCCTCGCGAAGAAGCTCAGACCGGTCGATGTGCAGCCGTCGCGCCCACTGCTCGATCGCGGCCGCGTCCTCGTCGTCGACGCGAAAGCTAACCATTGTCATACAACCATTCTAGACCGTATGACGCGCAGCGCTGGGCTGACGACGCTCTGGCGGTTCCGTTGGAGATAACGATGCGCAGATAGCAAACCACGCTCGGTCCTAGGTGTCTTCGGCGTAGGACTCGATGTCGAGTCCGACCACGAAGCGTTTCGACTGGTCGGCGAGGTTCTGCAGCCCGGGCATCACGCCTGCATCAAACTCGCCGTCGTGCCTCCGACATTTTCGGGGTTCGATCGATTCCTGCAACAGATCTTCAGCCCTTAGCCATCCACCGCTGGGTCTGCGGCGGGATCATTCGGTCTTGGGCGGAGACCTGATACCAGCTCGGCTGGGTCTTCCACGCTGGCTCCCCGGTGACATCGTCCAAGCAGCGACGTGCGAGCGGCCTTTGGGTTGTTGCCATCACCAGCGACTCGGTGTCGTCGAGGTCTTGGCAGAAGGCGTCGTGGAACGTGTCCTGGCGGTGCCACAGCAAGTCGTCGTCGAAGGCGGGCTGACGCTCGCCCAGCCGGGCGCGGGGTCGCTGCTGGCGAGATTAATGCTATTCACGCTTTCGCCCTGCGCCAGGGCGAACGCGGCGATGTAGACCAGTCCCACCACGTTGGTCGCTCGGCCTGCGCCGGTGATCACGGCTCCGCCGTAGGAGTGGCCTACCAGCAGGGTCGGACCCCCATCCATTCGGCCAGCTTCCGGGTGTTTGCGATGTCGTCAGCCAGCGACGTGAGCGGGTTCTGCGCCGCCATCACTTGATGCCCCGCTGCAAACAGCCCTGGGATGATGGGCCGCAAGTGCGAACCGTCAGCAAATGCGCCGTGCACGAGAACCACGTTGGGCTTGTCCGTTATGCTGCATCCTCCTCAGATGAATGTCGTGTTGCCCTAAGCGCATTTCGTGCGCCCGGCGAGACTGCACTAGACTCCCCGCACTGCGCGAAATGGTCTGCCCGATGCCACGTGTGCGCGTTGCGGCTAGACGTTCACGCTGCGCCGCCACTGGATGTGTTGCAACAGTTGCCGCGCGAGTTCCTCCCTCTCAAAGAACCGCGCGGTCTCAAGTGCGGACGGCGAGCCTGCCAGCGGATCGGCATCGGCGGACAGCAGCAGTTCGATCATCGTTGTGTCGTTCTTGAAGACGGCGCCTGCCAACGGGGTCTGCCCTCGATTGTTGTGTCGATCAACGTCGGCTCCGCGCGCGATCAGCGCCGTGACAGCGGACTCGTGTCCGTAATAGGCGGCTAGCATCGCCAGGGTGTCCCCGTTGGTGTTGGTGAGGTTCACGGGTACGCCCGCGTCGAGGTAGGCGGCCAACATTGCGGCGTCGCCGCTACGAGCCATATCGAATATTCGTGATGCCAGGTCCAGGACCTCGGTATCGAGGGGGGCTTTCGGGTCGTCAATCACGTTGTATGTCATATCAACTCCAAACTGGTCAAGGTCGGGCGAGCGCTGGACCTTGCCGCCCCAAAGGTGCCGGGCGGCAAGGGTTCCGGTGAGTCGGGCGCGGTTGGCTGTTACAGCGCGCCGAGGGCCTCGCAGGCCTTGCGCACGCCTTCGCCGTAGGCGGGGTCGGCCTGGGTGCAGTTCTCTATGTGCTTTTCGACGGTCTGGTGCCGGGCGCCCTTGATGGCGCGTGCGGTGTTGTCGAAGAGCCTCTGCTGCTCGTCGCCGGTCATGAGTCGGAACAGGTCACCGGGTTGTTCGAAGTAGTTGTCGTCGTCTTCGCGAAAGTCGAAGTGATCCGCGGTGGACCCGATCGACTGGGCGGGGTCGGCGTAGGCGGGCTGTTCAGCCCACCGGCCGAAGTTGTTGGGCTCGACACCCGCGACTCCGCCCTGGTTGCCGTCGACGCGCATGGCCCCGTCGCGGTGGTAGGTGTTGACCAGTGTCGCGGCACGGGGGTAGTTGACCGGGATCTGGTGGTGGTTGACGCCCACCCGGTAGCGGGCTGCGTCTCCGTAGGAGAACAGCCGGCCCTGCAGCATCTTGTCCGGGCTGAACGAGATCCCGGGGACGAGGTTGGACGGAGTGAACGCGGCCTGCTCGACGTCGGCGAAGTAGTTGTCCGGGTTGCGGTTGAGCTCGAACTCTCCGACCTCGATCAACGGGTAGTCCTTCTGGCTCCACACCTTGGTCAGGTCGAAGGGGTGGAAGCGGTAGCTCTGGGCGTCGGCTTCGGGCATCAGCTGGATGTACACGCCCCATTTCGGGTAGTCGCCGCGTTCGATGGCCTCGTAGAGGTCGCGGCCGTGGGACTCGCGGTCGCGGCCGATCAGTTCCGTGGCTTCGGCGTCGGTGAGATTCTCGATGCCCTGCTGGGTGCGGAAGTGGAACTTGACCCAGCGGCGTTCGCCGGCGGCGTTGATCAGGCTGTAGGCGTGTGAGCCGTAGCCGTGCATGTGCCGGAAGGACTTGGGGATGCCGCGGTCGCTCATCGTGATGGTGACCTGGTGCAGTGATTCGGGCAGGTTGGTCCAAAAGCCCCAGTTGTTCTCGGGGTCACGTAGATTGGTGCGCGGATCGCGCTTGACCGCGCGGTTGAGGTCGGGGAACTTCAGCGGGTCGCGGTGAAAGAACACCGGCGTGTTGTTGCCGACCACGTCCCAGTTGCCTTCGGTGGTGTAGAAGCGCAGCGCGAAGCCGCGGATGTCGCGCTCGGCGTCGGCGGCGCCGCGCTCGCCGGCCACCGTGGAGAACCGGGCGAACATCTCACAGCTGTTGCCGATCTGGCTGAAGATTTCAGCCTTCGTGTACCGGGAGATGTCATGCGTCACGCGCAACGTGCCGAAGGCGCCGGAACCCTTGGCGTGCATGCGCCGCTCGGGGATGACTTCGCGGGCGAAGTGGGCGAGCTTCTCGATAAGCCACAGATCTTGCAGGAGCAGTGGGCCGCGTGGACCGGCACTCATGCTGTTCTGATTGTCCGTGACGGGCGCTCCCGCCGCGGTGGTCAGCGGTTTGGTGTTTTCTTCGAATGCCATGTTCATTTCCTTGGTCGTGGGTAGGGGCGTATGTCGGGCCTGGTTCGACTGATTCCAATTTCGTTGATCGTGGGGCATCGCGGCAGCAGGAAGAGCGACAAGTAATCCACAGATTCGGACACTGGATGCGCTGGGCGGCCGCGGCCCCGGGTTGTTAGCCGCCGGACATTTCAGTTTCGGCGCCCTCAAATAGATACTGTCGGAGTGCATTTCACTCGGGCCAGCAGTTGTTGCGGATGATATCGACGAAATCGTCGCGGACGAACGATGGGTCGAAATACTCGAGTACGTCAGCGTTGACGTTTCCGAAAGTGCTGTGCGGGCGGTGTTTGTTGCCGTCGTTGAACGCTCGCAGTATCCGGCGCTTGAAATCTGGTCGTGGGTGGGCGGCGGTGACGGCCTCAAGCTCCTCTGGGGACAGCGCGTCACGGTCGATACCCAGCACGTCGGTCTCCACACCGGCGGTGACCAAAGCGATTTCCGGATCGAGGAATTCGCCAGACCTTCCGGGCGTCAGCTTCGCCGACACCGTGATCGAGCAGAAAGTCGCGCGCCGCGTTGGCCCCGTCGACCTCAAAACGCAACATGGAAGTGCGGTAGGTCTCGGTGAGCCCGATATCGTGAAACATGGCCCCGGCATAGAGCAGTTCTAGATCCGGATGCAGTCCGCGGCGCCTGCCCTGCAGCACGCCGAACAGAAACACCCGCCGCGAATGATCGAAAAGCAAATCATCCTGGAGGCCATGACCGGCCGGGAGGCAGGGGTGACCAGCAAATTTCCTAATCTTGTTGAAGCCCAATGCATTAGAAGTTGGCGATCTCTTCGGGCGCGCTGCTTTTGTCGCTATCGCATCTGCTGACGACAACGGGCTCCAAGAATCCCTTGAGAAAGCGACCAGCGCTGCGGTCGATCCTCTTCTCATGTACCCGGTAGCCATCGCGGCCACCGAACGCAACGGGAGGTTTGGACATGTCGGCTGAGACGATCGTCGGGCTTGTCTGGCTGGGATTCGGCCTTCTCACCATCGCCATCGCGGTCGAGAAGAAAGTCAATGCCTGGGTGTGGGTAGTGCCCTTGTCCCTCTTCGGCCCCATCGGTGTCTTCTTGGTGCTGTCGCTGGCAGGAGCGAAAGCCCGCGCCGGTGCTTATTCGGCGGACGGATCGATCTACTACGGCGCCGCCGCGTACGGGGGCGGTCTTTTCGGCGGATTCGACGGTGGCCATGGGGGCCACAGTGGCCACAGCGGCCACTGCGGATTCGACGGCGGTCATGGTGGCCACGGCGGCTTCTGCTGATGGTGCAGTCGGCGCAGGAATTCGTCGCGGCGTTGAATCTCGCTAGTCACCAGGACGGGCCGTAGCTGCCGAGAGATCAGAAGGTTGGGAGTTCGGATCTCTTCGGGTGCGCTTACTACTCGCTCAGTCGTCGATGTGTGTCGGTGGGTCAGCGAAGGGCTGGTCGGGGCCTATCAGATCGCATTGTCTGACCGGCGCCAGGAAGGAACTGGCGCCCCTGGGCATCCATTGGGCAGTTGCCACGCAACGTTGCCAGGTGCCGTCGGGCTGAACCGGTCCATCGCACTTGCTGAAAAGGCCGGGTCCTCCTCCGTACTGGCAGCCGGCGCTGGCCGGCGGCGCCGCGGCGAGCAGCCCGCCGGCCGTCATTGCGACGCCGAGGCCGGCGACGACGGCGGCTATCCGGCGTGGCAACGTGATCTTGAAGGCAGTCATTGCGTCCCCTTTTTGGATTGCCGCGGCTCAATCATTGCACCGCGGCGGGGCTCGTCACCAGCTCGTCACAGAGGCGTCCAGTCGTCCCATCGGTCGTCGAAGTCGAGCTTCATTTCGGAGAACTTGGCGCTGCTGACGATGTCGCGAAAGTGGTCTTGCCAGCCCCACCAGGCGCTGATCTGAAAGTCGTGCTGATACCAGCTCAGCTTGTAATTGATGGGCACGACTTCGCCCTTGTTTTCCGGCGAAAATACCGAGATTGCCAATAATCCGAGCACCGACGCCGCGGGAAGCTGGATCCTTCCGTCGCGCCATATGGATATTTTCGCGTCGCGGGACCCGTGCCGGGTCAGTTCGAATCCTTTGGGCAGCTCGTCGTCGTGGCCGTGGGTGGAGCGGTGAATGCCGTACAACACGTCGGCGATGTCGGGGCGTTTGTCGGGCAGATCCGACTTCGCCGGGACGGGGAAGCGTGTCGTCTCGAAGTCGATGCCCGGTGCCGCCATCACATGGAAGATGTCGACCGAGTCCCGCACCGTGCGCCTGAACCGGCCTGCGATCCCGACCTGCGGATACCGCTTCTTTCCGGTTCCCGCGACGGCGTCGCAGCCGTGCTTCATCGCTCCGTTCCAGTCCTGCCTGGCCCAGTGATCTAGTGACTGCCTGACCGAATCTCCCACGCTCACGCATCTGAGGCTAACGATGCGAGGTCGCCGCCGTGGCCACCGGGTACGGGGTCGAGCAAATTTCGGTTTGTCAAAGTATTCGACATTGGCTGGATTCGTATGTGTCAAAATCATTTACACGGCCCATGCAGCTTATAACTATTTCATAACGATCAAATCTCTACCTCATAACGCATAGCATTATTGACTCCTGCCGAATACCATGTGTTCCTACCCCCAACGCCGCCAAAGATCTGAGGTACCCCCATGCCGTTTTTGTCCACACAGCCAGACCTGCTCGCGGCGGCGGCGACGGATCTTGCCGGTATCGGCGCATCGCTCAAGGCGGCAAGTAGTGCCGCGGCGGCCCCCACGACGGGCGTAGTGGCCGCCGGCGCCGACGAGGTGTCAGCGGCCGTCGCGGCATTGTTCGGAGCGCACGCCCAGCGGTACCAGTCGATGAGCGCCCAGGCGGCGGCGTTGCACTCCCAGTTCGTGCAGACCATGGCGGCGGCCGGCGGTGCCTATGCCGGCGCCGAGGCCACCAACGCCCTGCCGCTGTAGGCCGCGCTCAGGGCTGGCTGTCGATAAAGTTCAGCGCCCGCTCGAACAGGTGCACGGTGGCCGCGTGGAGCTGGTCGCCGACCTCCTTCTCGGCCTTGCCCGCGCAGGCCCGGGCCAGCGTGCCCTCGATCACGATGCCGAGCTTGAAGCAGGCCAGCACGGTGTACCAGGTGATGTGCGACAGGTCGCGCCGGGTGTTGGCGGCATAACGCTGCAACAGCTCGTCGGTGCTGGCCAATCCACCCGCCCCGCCGATGGCGTGGCCGAACACCGCCGATCCGTCCGACTGCTGCCAGGTCGACAGCAGCCAGCCCAGGTCCAGCAGCGGGTCGCCGATCGTGCACATCTCCCAGTCGACGATCGCGACCACGTCCGGGCCGGTAGGGGAGAACATCACGTTGGCGGCGTGGTAGTCGCCGTGCATGATGCCCGGCGTCCAGGTCGTCGGTCGGTGACGTTCCAGCCAGCCCGAGACCTCCTCGATCCCGGGGATCTGCGGTCCCGGATATCCGTCGTATTCGTTGTAAGACTCCAGCTCCGAAAGCCAGCGCGGCACCTGGCGTTCCAGGAAACCTTCCGGTTTGCCGAAATCGGCGAGACCGACGGCGACGTGGTCGACGGCGCCGAGCCTGGCCAGCGCGTCGGCCATCGACAGCCCCATCCCGTGCCGCACGCCGGGGTCGTTCGCATGCAGGGGCGGCAGTCTCTCGCCGGCGTTGAATCCGTCGACCGGCTCCATCAGGTAGAAGACGGCATCACCGAGCACGCTGGTGTCGTCGCAGGTGGCGATCAGGTGTGGGTGCGGCACATCCGAGCCGGCCAGCGCCGCGAGCACCCTGGTTTCCCGCAGGATCACATTGTTGCTGCGGGGGCGCAGGTGCCGCGGTCCGCGGCGCAGCACGTAAGGGCGGCCGGCTCTGGTGAACCGCAGCATGACGTTCTGCGTGCCACCGGTGACGCCGGAGACGTCCTCCACCGGACCTTCGCCCAGCCCCTGCTCGGACATCCACTCCGCGACGGCTTTGAGGTCCACGACTTCTTGTTCGCTGGGCACCGACGTCAGCCTTTGGGCGCCGCGGTGTAGCGGACGGTCTGCGCCCAGATCATGCCGTCCCGGAACACGAACGTGTCGACGCCGTCATCGACCCGGTTGACCGCCGAGTCGGCGGTCCACTCGAGAAACAGCAGGTCGCCGTCCAGAATCTGGGTCTTCAGGTCCCACGCCGCATGGGGCAGGTCGTCGAGCAACTTGACGAAGACCTTCCGGACGCCGTCCTTACCGCGCTCGACGCCGGCCGAGGTGATCACCACGGAATCGTCGGCATAGTCGGCGACGATCTCGTCGAGGTCGCCCGCGACGAGGGCCTGGCCGTGGTGGGCGAATACTTCTTGGGGTGTGCGCGTCATGGCGCTCCTTCTCAACCTGTAGACCTTCTTGGAAAAGGCTTAGGAAAAGCGTAGGTGACGCTTGACGAGCGGCAGCGGCCGCAGGCCGCTGGAAGAATAGTTTGCAAAACTGATTATCTGGTTGGGAAGGACCGAAGATGCCGCGTACTGACAACGATTCCTGGGAAATCACCCAAAGCGTCGGAGCCACCGCACTTGGCGTCGCCGCGGCTCGGGCCGCGGAGACGGAGAGCGAAAACCCGCTCATCAACGACCCGTTCGCGCGAGTTTTCCTGAACGCGGCGGGCGACGGGATGTGGAGCATCTACGCGGACCCCGAGCTACTCGCCAAAGCGGTGGACCTCGAGCCCGACATCCGGGCCCGGATGCGGCTGATGATCGACTTCATGGCCACCCGGACCGCGTTCTTCGATGAGTTCTTTCTGGGCGCCGCCGACTCCGGCGTGCGCCAGGTGGTGATCCTGGCGGCCGGGTCTGGACGCGCGCGCATGGCGGTTGCCCTGGCCCGACGGCACGGTCGTCTACGAGCTGGATCAGCCAAAGGTGCTGGAATTCAAGACCAATACGCTGCGCGAGCATGGTGCGCACCCGACGGCACGGTTGGTGAATGTCCCGATCGACCTACGCCAGGATTGGCCGAAGGCCCTGCAGGAGGCCGGGTTTGACGCGTCGGCGCCGGTCGCCTGGTCCGCCGAGGGATTGGTGCGTTACCTGCCGGCGCCGGCCCAGGATCTGTTGTTCGAGCGCATGCACGCGCTCAGCGCACCGGGCAGTTGGCTGGCCTCCAACGTTCCCGGCGCAGGTTTCACCGATCCCGACCTGGTGCGACGCCAGCGTGAGGACATGCAGCGCATGCGGGCGGCGGCCGCCAAGCTGGTCGACGGCGAGATCACCGACTACGACGACCTCTGGTACCCCGAGGAGCGCACGGTCGTCGCGGACTGGCTGAGTGAACACGGCTGGGATGCCTCGGCGACGACGTTCGCCGATCTGCTGGCCCGCTACGGTCGCACCGTCCCCGAGGATCTCCAAGAGGTCATGCCGCCAACACTTTTCGTGTCCGCGCAGCGGCGAGCAACGAGCTGAGGTCTCTCGAATGAGCTAGCCGGTGCGTTCCACGTCGGTCTTGATCGCGGCGATCGCATCGACGAGCGTGAGGTTGTGGCCCGCGCTGTTCTGCCCGAGCTGCGGCCACCCCGCGCCGTTGGGCCCGCGCAGTTGGTCCCAGATGTCGCGCACCTTGGCCAGCAACTCGGCTTGTTCGTCGTCGGTGAGCGCCATCAGCAATCCTCCACTCGTCGCGATGCCGCAAGCCGCGGCAAACTGTTGCGGGGTCAGTCCGTCGGCAGAGTTCATGTCACACCGGCCGAACGGCGGACAACCCTGCGGCAGATTGGGGCTGTAGCCGCCCCCGTCGGTGTACTGGTGTGCGACTTGCCCCGGCAGGTTCGGGTTCGACCCGTAACCCGCAGCGATGACGCGCAGGCCGTCCGGGCGTACCCGCCACATGTTGGAGAAGTCATAAGCGTTGGCGTAACCGATGATTCGCGCGGGGCTGCCGGCATAGTCCGCCAGGTTCCAGTACACCTGATTGATCCAGCTCGACCCGTCGCCCGGCGGGTTGCCGCCCGACTCGACATCGAGCATCAGCGCGACGCGTGGGTCTAAGCCGCCCGCCGCGTCGATCATCGAGCGCACCGTGCCGGCATTGGCCGACCAATTCGGGCGGACGTAGGTGTAGACGATGCCGAAGGCCATCCGGCCCTCGTCCAGCGCGGCGCGCATCCACGCGTAGTTGGCCGCGAAATTGTGGTCTTGATAGGTGCCGTCGCACACCCGGATCGAGAGCACTTGGTAGAGATATGAGTCATTCACCGGCACTTGATACTCGGAGACATCAGCGAACAAAGTATCGCTCACGGCACGCAATCCCCCTTTACCGCAATGCCTATCGACATGTTACCCGGGTATTGTCGTCGCCATGCCCGATCGACCGGCCCGGGTTGGCGATGTGCATCAGACTGCCGCGTCGATGCCGCACGTTACCCGGTTGGAGGGTCCGAAGGGGAACGCCATCTATCAGGTGGGCGGCAAATCGTTCGTTTTCTTTCGTACGCCCCAGCCCGACGCGACCGACCCCGACACCGGCGAACGCTACGCCGACGTGATCATGCTGTGGGTGGAGTCGGAGAGCGACAAGCTGGCGCTGATCCAGGATCCTGACTCGCCGTTCTTCAGCACCGGCCATTTCGATGGCCACCCTTCGGTCTTGGTGCGCGCCAGCCGATTAGCGGAAATCAGCGCGACGGAATTGACCGAGCTCGTTCAGGACGCGTGGTTGTCGCGGGCGTCGAAACGGCGAGCCGATGCGTGGCTCGCTGGCCGTCATTCCGTAGCGACTTTCTTCGGATCTCCGTCAGGTTTAGACACGCGTGCAATGGGTATCGCTAGAGCTACGAGAATCTTTCTCGGACACAACGGAGGTCACCATGCGTGGTCGCGGAATTATCGGTGCGATTGTTTTGGTGTGGTTGGTCATTGGGGTCATCGCTACGTGGCAGCGGAACTACTTCCAAGGCCAGGAACGAGTTGTGCGTCAGCGGGAACCATTGCTGTGACAGTGATTGCCGGACCGCTGAACTACATGGGTGTCAATCCGCAAGTCAAGGATTGCCACACTCCGCATTTGCCGCAACCCAGTCAATGAAATCGATTGACCTCGTCCCCTCAAAGTAAAGGAAAAAACATGATTGCGCTCGGGCTCGTCCTCGCCATCCTCGGATACTTCTTCTCCCACATACTGATGGTGCTCGGCATCATCTTGTTGGTTGTCGGCTTGGTGTTCCATTTCATGGGCACTGCGGGTCGCCCGGTCGCCGGCCGCCGGTACTGGTACTAACCGTCAGCTGACTGAAAGCCCCGCGTGACCGACTACCGGTCGCGCGGGGCTTTCACAGTTGAAGCATAGGAATCCCATAGCGCCAGCCAAGTCAGAGGCGGATACTGGAAACTGTGACGCAAACCCGAACCCCGGTTGAGCGCGTCGTCATGTGTCGCGCTGATGGCCAACCCGTGACCGTGCTGGTTGTCGACGACGAAGCCGTTCTCGCCGAGATGGTGTCGATGGCTTTGCGATACGAAGGCTGGAATATCACGACCGCAGGCGATGGATCGACGGCGATCGCGGCGGCTCGCACCGAGCGGCCCGACGTGGTCGTGCTCGACGTGATGCTGCCAGATATGAGCGGTCTCGATGTGTTGCACAAATTGCGCGAAGAGAATCCGAGCCTGCCGGTGCTGCTGCTGACGGCGAAGGACGCGGTGGAGGATCGCATCGCCGGTTTGACCGCGGGCGGCGACGACTACGTCACCAAGCCGTTCAGCATCGAAGAGGTAGTGCTGCGGTTGCGCGCATTACTGCGGCGCACCGGGGTGACGACGATCGACAGCGGGGCGCAGCTCGTGGTGGGCGACCTGGTGCTGGACGAAGACAGTCACGAGGTGACCCGGGCCGGCGAGGCGATCTCGCTGACGTCCACCGAATTCGAACTGTTGCGGTTCATGATGCGCAACTCCAAGCGGGTGCTGAGCAAGGCCCAGATCCTGGACCGGGTGTGGAGTTACGACTTCGGCGGCCGGTCCAACATCGTCGAGCTATACATCTCATACCTGCGAAAGAAGATCGACAGCGGTCGCGAGCCCATGATCCACACGCTGCGCGGCGCGGGTTATGTCCTCAAGCCGGCTCGCTAAGTCACGCCGAGACTGGTCACTTCGCCAGCGCCTGTTGGTCGGGCAGGTCGTGGTGCTGGCGATCGTTTGCGTCGGCATCACCCTGGTGACCGAACTGGCACTGCGTCATCATCTGGTGGCACAACTCGACGGGCAACTCAGCGGGACCTCCTATCGCTCGGCGATCATGTACCCGGACCGGCCACGCCGGGACGAGCCGCGTTACTACCCGAGGCCCGGTCCCGGTCCGCGATTTCTCGACGCTCCGGGCCAGCCCGCCGGCATGGTCGCGGCGGTGGTCACCGACGGCACCACGGTCGACGCAGGCTACTTGACCAGCAGTGGCGCCCGGACCGCGTTGTCGGCGACGGCGCAGAAGCAGCTGGCTGCGATCGCGGGCAGCCGCAAGCCGGTGACCCTGAACCTCGACGGCCTCGGCCGGTATCGCCTCGTCGCCGCCCCCAGCCGCAACGGCGGCGACGTCATCGTCACCGGCCTGTCGATGGCAGGCGTCGACGCCACCATGTTCCGGATGCTCGTCATCTTCGGGATCGTCACCTTGGTCGCGCTGGCGGCCGCGACCACCGCCGGCGTCGTGATCATCAGGCGGGCGCTGGCACCGTTGCGGCGGGTCGCGCAGACCGCGACCAGAGTCGTCGAGCTGCCCTTGGACCATGGTGAAGTCGCGCTGCCCGTGCGGGTGCCCGAGTCCGACGCCAATCCCGAGACCGAGGTGGGCCAACTCGGATCCGCACTGAACCGGATGCTGGACCACATCTCTGCCGCATTGTCGACACGGCAAGCCAGTGAGACCCGGGTTCGCCAGTTCGTTGCCGACGCCAGTCACGAACTGCGCACGCCCCTCGCCGCGATCCGCGGCTACACCGAACTCACTCAGCGCATGGGCGACGACCGCGAAGCGGTTGCGCACGCGATGAGCCGGGTGGCATCCGAGACGGAGCGGATAACGCGCCTTGTCGAAGACTTGCTACTGCTGGCCCGGCTGGATTCCGGCCGGCCGTTGGAGAACGAACCGGTGGACCTGTCGCGACTCGCGGTGGACGCCGTGAGCGACGCGCACGTGGCCGGACCGGATCATCAATGGGAGCTCGACCTGCCCGAGGAACCGGTCGTCGTCCCCGGTGACGCGGCCCGGTTGCATCAGGTGTTGAGCAACCTGCTGGCCAATGCCCGCATCCATACCGCTGCCGGCACCGTGGTGACGACGCGGTTGACGACCGAGTCGGCGCACAGCCTGCTGCAGGTGATCGACGACGGCCCCGGTATCCCCGCGGCACTGCAGTCGGAGGTATTCGAACGGTTCGCCCGCGGCGATACCTCACGCTCGCGGAAAGGTGGCAGCACCGGGCTGGGTCTGGCGATCGTCTCCGCGGTAGTCAAGGCGCACCACGGAACGATCACGGTCAACAGCGAGCCCGGCCGCACCGAATTCGCGGTGCGGTTGCCACTCAACGGGTGGCAACCGCCCGCAAACAACTCCTAAGAAGAGGCTTCCAAAAAGCCTAGGAACAAGTGACGTCGATTTCGAACGGCTTGTTCACCGGCGCCGTCGGGTTGGCCATGTCCATGCCGATGGCGGTCCCGGTGATCTTGTAACTGCTGCCGTTCTTGGTCGCCGAGGCGTTGCCCTGACCGGTGCCCGACGTGTACGCCAGCGTCACGCCGTTGACGTTGCCGAGACCGACCGACTTGACCTCGGGCGGGTTGCCGTCGGTGAGCACTGCGGCGATGCCGGTGGCTGCACCACCGATCGCGATGTTGACGTTGCCGCCGGCCGTGGTGCACACGACCGAACCGCTTACCTGTTGGTCTTTGCCGTCGATCATGACCTTGGTGCCCGAGCCGCCGCCCGTTGAGGCCGAACTGCTTGATGAACTCGAAGACCCGCTACCCGAACTCGGCTTGTTGCTCGAACAGCCGGCAAGACCGGCAGCCAGAATCGCTGCCGCGGCCACCGTGACCGTTAGTCCACGCTTCACCTGTGCTCCTTTGCCTGTCGAAGCGGTCCTCTTGCATTTGAGGGCCGTCTGCGCAGTATGCGGGCTAACCGGACCCAAGGTCTAGGTGCCGGGAGGAATTTATTTCAATTTCGTTAACCGGTCGCTACCTGGCGGATCTATCGGGGGAGACGCATTGATGGCACTGTATTGCCGTGGATCACAAACCTCCTACCGCGGTCATCGAGTCGGCGCACGGCGCGCAGTCGCTACCGTTCCATGACACAACGGATTTCGACAATGCCGATCGTGGATTCATTGCTGCCTTGTCCCCGTGCGTTGTCAAAGCGGCCGACGGCCGCGTGGTGTGGGACAACGATGTGTACTCGTTCCTCGACGGCCCCGCCCCCACATCGGTGCATCCCAGCCTGTGGCGGCAATCGACCCTGGCCGCCAAACAGGGCCTGTACGAAGTGGTCCCGGGGATCTATCAGGTTCGCGGGTTCGACATCTCCAACATCAGCTTCATCGAAGGCGACACTGGCGTCATCGTCATCGATCCCTTGATATCGACCGAGGTTGCCGCCGCGGCGCTGTCGTTTTATCGCACCCACCGCGGCGGCGATCGCCCGGTGGTCGCGGTGATCTACACCCACAGCCATGTGGATCATTTCGGCGGCGTGCTGGGCGTCACCTCACAGGCCGACGTCGACGCCGGCAAGGTCGCGGTGCTGGCACCGCAAGGCTTCACCGAACACGCGGTGCAGGAGAACGTCTACGCGGGAACGGCGATGACGCGGCGCGCGACGTTCATGTACGGCAGCAAGCTGGATCGCGGGCCACAGGAACAGGTGGGCTGCGGGCTCGGGCAGAACACGTCGACCGGCGAGGTAGCCGTCATCGTCCCGACCATCGACATCACGACAACCGGTGAGACCCACACCATCGACGGCGTGGAAATCGAATTCCAGATGGCGCCGGGCACCGAGGCTCCCGCCGAGATGCACTTCTATTTCCCACGATTCCGCGCGTTGTGCATGGCCGAGAACGCCACCCACAACCTGCACAACCTGCTGACCCTGCGCGGCGCGCTGGTGCGTGATCCCCAATGCCTGGGCGGGCTACCTCACCGAGGCGATCGACACCTTCGCCGACCGCGCTGATGTGGTGTTCGCGTCGCACCACTGGCCCACCTGGGGGCGCGAAGAGATCGTCGAATACCTGTCGCTGCAACGGGATTTGTACGCCTACCTGCATGACCAGACGCTCCGATTGCTCAACCAGGGGTACACCGGTGTCGAAATCGCCGAAATGTTCCAGATGCCACCCGCACTGGACCAGGCCTGGCATGCCCGCGGCTACTACGGCTCGGTCAGCCACAACGTGCGGGCGGTTTACCAGCGCTACATGGGATGGTTCGATGGCAACCCCGGCCGGCTGTGGCCGCATCCACCGGAGGCCCTCGGGCCACGTTATGTCGAGGCCATGGGCGGGCTGGACCGGGTTGTCGAACTCGCCAAGACAGCTTTCGATGCCGGTGACTTCCGCTGGGCGGCAACGCTACTCGACCATGCGATGTTCACCGACAGCGACCACGCCGGCGCCCGTGAACTCTACGCCGACACGTTGGAGCAGTTGGGCTATGGTGCCGAGAATGCGACGTGGCGCAATTTCTTCATGACCGGGGCCACGGAATTGCGGGTGGGCAACGTGGGCACCGCGACCTCAGCCACCTCGCCGACCTTGCTGGCGCAACTGACACCGGAGCAGATCTTCGACAGCATCGCCATCCGGGTCAACGGCCCGCGCAGCTGGGACCTCGATATCGCCATCGATATCACTTTCGCCGATCTCGATGCCAATTACCGGCTCGCGCTGCGCAATGGGGTGCTGGTGCATCGCAAAGTTGCCGCCGATGCGGCGACGGCGACGGCGACGGTCAAGCTGGACAAGAAGTTTCGGCTGTTGCTCGCCGCAGCGGGCGACTTCGATTCGCCCGGGCTCGAATTATCCGGTGACGCCACGGCACTGCAGTCACTGCTGGGCGTACTCGATGAACCGGACCCGAACTTCAACATCGTGACGCCTTGATCGGGTACGCCGAGCAGACGCAAAAGCCCCCGACCCGCCGTCATTTTGGGGGCTTTTGCGTCTGCTCGCGGGGCTAGGGCACGTCGATGACGACCTTGCCCAGTACCTTTCGCTCGGCTACATACCGCAGCGCCGCAGCGGTTTCGGCCAACGGGAACCGCGCGCCGATGTAGGGCCGGACCTTGCCGTCGGCGAACATCTGCGTCAGCTCCGCTATATCGCGTTCGGCGTCGCCGGGATAGTCGTCGAAAACGGTGCGGATCTCCATGCCGCGGATGCAGATGTTCTTGAGCAGAACGAGATTGAGTGGGATCGCCGGAATTTTGCCGGCGGCGTAGCCCAGCGTAATGAATGTTCCTCCGCGGGCGAGACCGCGCAGCGCCTGCTCCGCATAGGGTCCGCCGACCGGGTCGAGGACCACCCGGGCACTGTCGCCGGTGAGTTCGCGGATGCGGGTCTTGAGGTCCTCGCGGTCGTAGTCGACGGTGGCCTCGGCGCCGCGTTCGCGGCACAGCTCCAGCTTCTCCGGGCTGGACGCCGCCGCCAGCACCCGGGCCTTCATCGCCACCGCGAGATCGACGGCGGCCAATCCCACGCCGCCCGCCGCGCCCAGCACCACGACCCAGTCCCCTTCTGCCACTTGGGCTACCGTGCGCAAGGCGTGATACGCGGTGCGGTAGGTGACGCCGAACGCCGACGCCGACGCGAAGTCGGCGTCATCGGGGATGAGCGTCGCCGTGCTCGCGTCGAGCAACGCCTGCTCGGCGAACGCGCCGAAGGTGGTTCCGGATACCCGCTGGCCCGGGCGAAATGCCACGCCCTCGACCCCTTCTCCCATGGCCAGCACTTCGCCGGCGATCTCGTTGCCCGGTATGAACGGCGGCGGGATCTTGATCTGGTATTTGCCGGCGATGAACAGCACGTCGGGGAAGTTGACCGCAGCGGCGTGCACGCGCACCAGCAGCTGGCCGGGAGCCGGCACCGGATCGGGAACATCGATAAGCACCAGGTCCTCCGGTGTCCCGTAGGCCTGGCAGACGATGGCGCGCATCAGCGGACCCCCAACCCGTGCAGACAAAACCGCACCAGGTGCTCGATGTCGGCAGCGTCGGGTCGCTCGGCTGAACCCACATACCGGCGCATGGTGGCTGTGGTGCTGCCGAATACCGCCTCGACGTCGCGATCGACGTCGGTGCTGCCCAGCCCGGCGATCGGCTCCATCAACAGATCTCGCAGCGGTCGCATCATCTCCCGTTCTGCCGCGCGCCAATTCGCCGCGGCTGACATCTGACCGGCCGCTGCCCGGCTCAAGCTGATCAGGTGCGGGTCGGCGACCTGTGCCAGCGTGCCTTCGATCCAGCGCGCGACCTGGTCCTGCGGCTCGGATTCCTTGGCCATCTGGTGCTGCAGGTAGGAGACGACCATGCCCACGCCGCGTTCCATGACCGCCAGGATCAGATCGTCCTTGCCCGCGAAATACCGGTAGAAAGCCTTGTTCGAGGAGCCCGCCTCGGCGACGATGTCGCTGACGCGCGGCGCCTCGGGGGCGGTCCGCTCCATCACGCGCACCGCGGCGGCCAGGATCCGTTCGACCTCCTCGGTGGCCTCCCGCTGGCGGTCGTCGAGCGCGCGCTCAACCGCCGCCGTGACCCTGGTATTCACGGCGAATCGGCAAGCGCCGGAACACGTTCACCGTACTTGGCGCGCGCAGCCTCGCGACGGACGTCCAGCATCTCGCTGGGCCAGTCGCCGTCTTCGGCCGCATAGCCCTTGAGCAGCATCCGGGCCAGGTTGACCTTGTGCGCCTCGGTCGGCCCGTCGGCCAGACCCAGCGCGATGCCGCCCAGGAGCACGTTGACCAGCGGTAGCTGGTCGGTGAGCCCGAGCGCGCCGTGCACCTGAATCGCGCGCAGCGCAATCGATTTCAGCACCTGCGAGGCCAGGATCTTGCAGGCGCCGATCTCGGCGCGGGCGGCCCGTTCGTCGCCGTTGTCGATCAGCCATGCGGCGTGCAGCACGGTCAGCCGGAACGGGATCAACTCGGTGTAGGAGTCGGCGACGAACTCCTGCACCAGCTGTTTGTCTGCCAGCAAACTACCTTGTGTGAAACGGCTTTTCGCGCGCCGCGACATCATATCGACGGCACGCTGGGCCATCCCGATCGAGCGCATCGCGTGGTGCAGCCGACCGCCGGCCAGCCGGGTCTGCAGGATCAAGAAGCCCTGACCGGGTTCACCGAGCAGAGCATCCGACGACACCCGCACCCCGTCGTAGTGCACCAGGGAATGTCCGGGTTCGTGCGGATCCGCGCCGACCAGGTGGTGGTTGGCCGCCAGGGTCAGCCCCTCGGTACCGGCCGGGACCAAGAACGTCGAGGCACCCGTGTGAACGGGCACGTCGGGATCGGTGATCGCGACGACGATGAAGAACGAGGCAACAGAAGCATTGGAGGAGAAGTACTTTCGCCCGGTGATCACCCAGTCGTCGCCGTCACGCACGGCTCGGGTGGTGAAGACCCGCGGGTCGGCGCCGCCCTGCGGCTCCGTCATCGAGAAGCAGGAGAAGATCTCCCCGGACAGTAGACCGGCCAGATAGCGGTCCTTCTGGTCCTGGGTGCCGAAGCGGGCCAGGATCTCCGCGTTTCCGGTGTCGGGCGCCTGTGTTCCGAACACTATCGGCGCCCACGGGCTGCGGCCCAGGATCTCGTTGATCAGCGTGAGCTTGACCGCGCCGAAGCCCTGCCCGCCCAATTCCGGGCCCAAATGCGGCGCCCACAAGCCGTTGTCGCGGACCTGCTGTTTGAGCGGATCGACGATGCGGCGACGCTCGTCGTTCAGCGGCAGGAACTCGCAACCCGGGAACAGCACCTCCAGCGGTTCCACTTCCTCGCGGACGAAGTCGCGGACCCATTCAAGTTTCTTCTCGAACTCCGGTTCGGTGGAGAAGTCCCACGCCATCGAATACTCCTAGCTGTTAGAGCCCCGTCAGGGGATGCCGCCGTCGGCCCGCACGATCGAGCCGGTGGTGAAACTGGATGCGTCAGAAGCTAAAAACAGTGCCGCACCAACGATTTCGGGTGGATTCCCGGCGCGTTGCAGCGAGAGTTGGCTGAATCTGTTGATCTGGTCGTTCTCGAGACCCCAGGCCTTGCTGACATCGGTCAGAAACGGCCCGGCCATCAGGGTGTTGACCCGCACGGTCGGGCCGAACGCCTGGGCCAAGCCCTCCGTCATGGCATTGAGCCCGGCCTTGGCCGCGGCATAGGGGATGATGCCGCGATTCGGGCGCAGCGACCCGGTGGAGCTCACGTTGATGATGGAGCCGCGGCCGTCGGCCACCATTCGCTCGCCGACCAACGCCGATAACCGGAACGGGCCCTTGAGATTCAGATTGACCACCGTGTCGAACAATTTCTCGGTGACGTTGGTCAGCTTGTCGTACAGCGGTGACATGCCCGCGTTGTTGATCAGCGTGGTGACCTTGCCGAACCGTTCGTACGCCGCGTCGACCAATCCATCGAGCTGATCCCAGCGGCCCACGTGCACCTGGTACGGCATCGCAGAACGACCTGTCTCGGCCTCGATCTCCTTGGCGGTGGCCTCGCAGTTCTCCATGTTGCGGCTGGCGATCACCACGTCGGCGCCACAGTGCGCGATGGCGAACGCCATTTCGCGGCCCAGTCCGCGGCTGCCGCCGGTGATCAGGACCACCTGGCCGGTGAGATCGAAAAGTCGGTCGGCATAACCCATTTCAGCTGGCCTTCGAAGGCAGCGAGCGAGCGAGCTCGGCGGCGGTCGCGATCAGCTCGGGGATCATCGCCCCGAAGGTCTCCTTGATTTTCGGGTCCACCTTGCCGGTGCGCACCGCGGCTGCGTACGTCTTCTCCAGCACGATGCCCAGTTTCCAGTTGGCCAACACCAGGTAGTAGTCGATGTTCTCGGTCGAGAGTCCGCTGACTTTCTCGTAGTGCTCGAGCAGTTCACCGCGCGTCGGCATGCCGTGCATATCCAGATAGAAGCCGCCCTCGCGGGGATTTTCGCCGTCATAACCCAACAGGCACCAGGCCAGGTCCAGCAGCGGGTCGCCGACCGTGGTCATCTCCCAGTCCACGATCGCGGCCAATCGGGCCGGCTGCCCGTGCGCAAACATCACGTTGGCGAATTGGTAGTCGCCGTGCATGATGCCCGCGGTGTAATGCGCAGGCCGGTTGCGCCGCAACCAGTCCGAGGCCTCGTCCAGACCGGGAAGCTCGCGCACCTTGTAGGCGTTCAAAAACGCCAGCCACCGATCGACCTGGCGCTCGTGAAATCCATCCGGGCGGCCGAAGCCGTCCAGGCCTTGGCCGCGCCAGTCCACCCGGCCCAGCTTGGCGGCTCCTTCGACGAGTTGGAACGCCAGCCCGCGCCGGGCATCCAAGTCGGTGTCGAACGGCGCTTGCCAGCCACCGTCCATCGGGCTCCACCCGTCGATGGCCTGCATCACGTAGAACGGCATGCCCAGCACCGTGCCGGTCTCGTCGGCCGCGATCAGCGCGGCATGGGGCACGTCGGTGCCGGACAACGCCCGCACCAGCCGGATCTCCCGCAACAGGCCGTCGATGCGGGCGTCGTCGGCACGAGCCCCGGGCATTCGCAGCACCATCTTCTGGCCGCCCCGCGCCACCAGGTACAAAGTGTTCTGCGACCCGCCGGTCAGCTGTTCGAGCACCGGTTCCTCGCCGTGGCCCGGAGCATCATTCGTGTCGAGCCAACGACCAAGGATCCCTGCATCCACCGTCACCGCACACCCCACTCTCTGTGCAGAGAATAGCGTTCTCTCGCCGGCGACGGAAGGGTCGATACCCACATGAAAAGCTTGCGGGCATGCAACTGCTTCTGGTCCGGCATGCCTTGCCGCTGCGCAGTGATCACGGCGAGGGGTCCGACCCGGACCTGTCCGAAACCGGACTGGCGCAGATCGCGCGGCTGCCCGAAGCGCTTATCCGGTTTCCCATCTCCCGGGTGGTGAGCAGTCCGCAGCGCCGCGCCATCCAGACCGCCGAGCCGGTCGCGGCGGCGCACGGGCTGGCTGTCGACATCGACGACCGGCTGGCCGAGTACGACCGTGACCTTCCCGCTTACATCCCCGTCGAACAGATTCGGGAGGAATTCCCCGAGGAGTGGGCGCGGATGGCGCAGGGGCATCTGCCCAGCGCGGTCGACGAGGATGCGTTTCGCGCCCGCGTTCGGGCGGCGGTCGACGACGTCGTGGCGGCCGCCGGTCCGGACGACACCGTTGCGGCATTCAGCCACGGCGGGGTGATCAACGTGGTGCTGCACGAGATCCTCGGTACGTCGCGGGTGTTGTCCTTTCCGGTCGACTACGCGTCGGTGACCCGGCTGTTGTTCTCCCGGACCGGGGAGGCCACGGTTGCGTCGGTCAACGGGACAGAACATGTCTGGGATCTGTTGCCCCGCAATCAGCGGTGGTGAGGCCGCGGGTGGTAGACATTTCCGGTGACCTCGGCTGATCAACTCGAAGGCCTGGACCTGGCCGCGCTGGATAGCTATCTGCGTTCGCTCGGCATCGGACGCGACGGCGAGTTACGGGCCCAGTTCATCTCTGGTGGCCGTTCCAATCTGACGTTCCGGCTTTACGACGAGAAGACCAGCTGGCTGCTGCGCCGTCCGCCGCTGCACGGCCTGACGCCGTCGGCGCACGACATGGGCCGCGAGTACAAGGTGGTCGCCGCCCTGCAGGACACCCCGGTTCCGGTGGCGCGCGCGATCGCCCTGTGCGACGACATCGCGGTGCTGGGTGCGCCGTTCCAGATTGTGGAATTCGTTGCCGGACAAGTGGTCCGGCGGCGGGCTCAACTCGAGTCGCTGAGCCGCTCCGTGATCGATGGCTGCGTCAACGCCCTGATCCGGGTCCTCGTCGATCTGCACAGCGTCGACCCGAACGCCGTCGGCTTAGGCGATTTCGGCAAACCCAGCGGCTACCTGGAACGCCAAGTGCGCCGGTGGGGTTCGCAGTGGGAGCTGGTGCGGCTACCCGACGATCACCGCGACGCCGACGTTACCCGGCTGTATTCGGTTCTGCAGGAATCGATTCCGCAAGCAGAGCCGGACTGCGATCGTGCACGGCGACTACCGGATCGACAACACGATTCTGGACGCCGACGACCCGACCCGAGTTCGCGCCGTCGTGGACTGGGAGCTCTCGACCCTGGGAGACCCGATCAGTGACGCGGCTCTCATGTGCGTGTACCGCGACCCCGCGCTGGATCTGATCATCGATACCCAAGCCGCCTGGACGTCGCCGCTGCTGCCGACCGCCGACGAACTCGCGGACCGGTACTCGCTGGTTTCCGGTCAGCCCCTTGGGCATTGGGAGTTCTACATGGCGCTGGCCTACTTCAAGCTCGCCATCATCGCCGCGGGCATCGATTTCCGTCGCCGGATGTCGCTGCAAGCGGCCGGAAAAGACGACAGCGTTGACATCGAACCCGAAGTCGTCGCGCCGTTGATCGCTCGCGGCTTGGCGGAGCTCGCCGGGCCACGTATGTAGCCCGGCAAGCCCTGGCGCTGCGCGTCAGCCGTTCTGGCCCACCTGGCCGGTGCCGCCTAGGCTGCCCTTGCCGCCGTTCGGGGATCCGCCGTTGCCGGCTCCGCCGGACCCGCCGGTTCCGCCAGAGCCGCCCGCCCCGCCCGTACCGCCCACGCCCTTCGAACCGTCATTGCCGACACCCTGTGCGACGCCGGCCGCGCCGGCGGCGCCGCCCAGACCGTCGACGTTGACGTCGGCGCCGGTACCCATACCGCCGCCGCCACCGTTACCACCGGTGCCTCCCGTCGCACCTGTGCCGCCGGCGCCACCGAGACCGCCGGAACCGGCGGCACCGCCGTTACCCGAAATGGTCCCGCCCTTACCGCCGGCACCGCCTGCGCCGCCCGTGCCGCCGGTTGCGCCGGTGCCGCCGGTGCCGCCGGCTCCGCCCGCGCCGCCAGTGGCGATGCCGTGCCGGCCGCGCCGCCGGCGCCGGGGTTGCCACCGTTGCCTCCGCCCCCGCCGGCGCCGACGTTAGCGCCGAGGACAACGCCGTTGGCGCCGTTGCCGCCGTTGCCGGGCGTGCCACCGTTTCCGCCGTTGCCCGCCTTGCCGCCGTTGGCGTCGGCACCCACCTTGCCCCCGAAATCGACATTCCGTCGTTCCCGTTGGGTCTTGGCGGCACGGTCGGCCCGATCATCACTCCGCCGATCACCATTCCGCCGATTCCGCTGGGGATTACCGGCACCATCGGCCCGATCACCACGCCGACGATCCATCTGCTCCCGTTCGACCTGGGCATCAACCGAACCATTGGTCCCATCGACACCCCGCAGATCAATATTCTTTCGATCCCGTTGGACCTCGGCGGCACCGTCGGCCCGATCCAAACTCCGCCGATCAACATCACCGGTCCGTTGAACCTGAGTGGCCTGATAGGCCCGATCGACACTCCGCGGATCAATATCACCGCGTTCCCATTGGGATTGGGCGGCACTGTCGGTCCGATCGACACGCCGATCATCACCATTGCTGGACCGTTGTCGCTGAATGGCCTGATCGGTCCGATCAGCGTCCCGGATATCACCCTGGTCGGTCCGATAACGCTGAATGGCCTGATCGGCCCGATAAAGGTCCCGGATATCACCCTGGCCGGTCCGCTGACGCTTGCCGGCTTTATCGGTCCGATCAACGTCCCGGACATCGCTCTGGTCGGTCCGCTGACGCTGAATGGCACCATCGGCCCGATCCACATACCGATATTCAACTTCGGGTTGGCCCCGGGCTACTTCAACGCCACCGCCGACCCGACTTCGGGCTTCTTCAATGCGGGCCAAGGCGGCGGCTCGGGCTTCTTCAACACCGGCGGTGCCAGTTCGGGCTTCTACAACATTGCCGGCGACCTCGGCGTCTCGGGCATCAGGAACTTCGGGCAGCTCGAATCGGGCCTGCTGAACCTCGGCAACACGATCTCAGGCTTCTATAACTCGAGCGACCTGGGAGAGGCGACGGCGGCCTTCAACTCGGGCATCTTGAACATCGGCAGCGCGCTCTCAGGCGTTCTGTACTCCGGCGTCGGGCCGGCTATCACCTAGGCTTCGGCCCTGCGCTTAAGGCAGCGGTCCCGCGTCGAGCGTCGCGACGTGCTTTTTGGTCACACGGCGCAACTGAACGATCCGCGCAGTGCCGACGGCGACGGTCAGCAGGCCACCGCCGACCGCGGCCAGCAGAATGGCCACACCCAGCGGCAGGCTCCAGTGCCAGCCGAAGAAGGTGAACGGTGTGTCCGCGGTGTTCTGTGCGATGAAGATCAGCAACAGGATCAGGATCAGGAAGCCGGCGATCAACGCCGACCACAACGCGCCGGCGCGGGTGAACTTGGCCGTCGGGTCTTTCGGTTTCGTGCGGGGCGAGGGCGGGGGCGGCGGTGGTGGGGGAGCAGGCGCGCCAGAAGGATTGCCGGTCATAGTGCCATCTTCGTCCCATCCGGCACAGAGTGCACGAAACCACGCAGGTAAACCTCGTGGCGCACGTACTCGCAGCGGCGCCGCGCGGTTCGTGACGATACTGTCGGCTGCATGAGGATGCTGCGGCGCACACGTCGCACGATGGTCGCCGCGGCAGCGTGGCTGACGACCGTCTGCCTGGTCGGCGCCTGCGGCAGTTCTGATCCGCTGGGCTCGGCGACGGGCAATGTGAAATCCATCGTGGTCGGATCGGGTGACTTCCCGGAATCTGAGATCGTCGCCGAGATTTACGCACAGGCGTTGCAGGCCAACGGTTTTGACACTGGACGCCGGATGGGGGTCGGCAGCCGCGAGACGTACATCCCGGCATTGAAGGACCATTCCGTCGACCTGGTTCCGGAGTACATCGGCAACCTGCTGCTCTACTTTGCGCCCGATTCCACGGCCACCATGCTGGACGCGGTGGAACTGGAGCTGTACAAGCGACTGCCCGGCGATTTGTCGATTCTGACGCCGTCGCCGGCTTCCGACACCGACACCGTCACCGTCACCGACGCGACCGCCACCGCGTGGAAACTGAAAACGATCGCCGACCTGGCCGCCCATTCCGCGGAGGTGAAGTTCGCGGCGCCGTCGGCCTTCCAGAACCGGCCGGCCGGGCTGCCCGGGCTGCGCCAGAAGTACGGGCTCGACATCAGGCCGGGCAATTTCATGACCATCAACGACGGTGGCGGTGCGGTCACCGTGCGGGCACTGGTGAATGGAACGGTTACCGCCGCCAACGTCTTCAGCACGTCTCCGGCTATCCCGCAGAACCACCTGGTGGTGCTCGAGGATCCAGAGCACAACTTCCTGGCCGGCAACATCGTGCCGCTGGTGAACTCTCAGAAGAAGTCGGATCGTCTCAAAGATGTGCTCGATGCCGTGTCCGCCAAGCTGACCACCGCCGGTCTGGCCGAACTCAATGCCGCAGTGGCGGGTAACTCCGGCATGGACACCGACCAGGCGGCTCGGAAATGGTTGCGCGACAACGGTTTCGACCACCCCATTCGGCCGTAGGACCAGGATGATCCGCTACGACCATGTCAGCAAGGTGTTCGCCGACGGCACCACCGCCGTGGACCAATTGAACCTGGAGGTCCCCGACGGCGTGCTGACGGTGTTCGTCGGTCCCTCCGGCTGTGGCAAGACCACGGCGTTGCGGATGATCAACCGCATGGTGGAGCCGACAAAAGGCACCATCACCGTGAACGGCACGGACGTGGCGGGCGTCAACGCGGTCAAGCTACGCCTCGGGATCGGCTACGTCATCCAGAGCGCGGGTTTGATGCCCCATCAACGGGTCATCGACAACGTCGCGACGGTGCCGGTGCTCAAGGGTCAGTCCCGTCGGGCCGCCCGCAAAGCCGCGGGCGAGGTGCTCGAACGCGTCGGGCTGGACCCCAGGGTCGGCACCCGCTACCCGGCACAGCTCTCCGGCGGTGAACAGCAGCGCGTCGGCGTGGCGCGAGCGCTGGCCGCCGATCCGCCGATCCTATTGATGGACGAGCCGTTCTCGGCCGTCGATCCCGTGGTCCGTCACGATCTGCAGAACGAAATGCTGCGTCTGCAAAGCGAATTGCGCAAGACCATCGTTTTCGTCACGCACGACATCGACGAGGCATTCAAGCTCGGTGACCGCGTCGCGGTGTTCGCGCCCGGCGGTGCGCTACAGCAGTACGGCAAACCCGCAGAGCTGCTTGCGAATCCGGCCAACGAGTTCGTGTCCAAATTCATCGGGCTGGGCCGCGGATACCGGTGGCTGCAACTCATCGACGGGGCCGGGCTACCCGTCCACAACATCGAGCGCGTCTCTGCCAATGACCTTGCCGAAAGACAACTTTCGGACGGCTGGGCGCTGGTTGTCAATGACGACGACACGCCGGCGGGCTGGATCGACGCCGAAGGGCTACGCCGCCATCGTGCTGGCGCGTCGCTGTCGGCGAGCATGACCGTCGTCGGCTCGGTGTTCCGCCCGCACGGCAACCTCAGCCAGGCACTGGATGCGGCGCTGTCCGCACCGTCGGCGATGGGTGTCGCCGTCGACGGCGCAGGCAAAGTCGTAGGCGGGGTACTGGCCGGCGATGTGCTGGCCGCGGTGGAAGCCCGGCGGCGGGGCTGAGCGGTGCATTACCTGTTGACCCACCTCGGCACCGCCTGGGCGCTGACGGTGGTCCATCTGCGACTCGCGTTGGTCCCGGTGCTGATCGGGCTGGCGATCGCGGTGCCATGGGGTGTAGTGGTGCAGCGGCAACCGACGCTGCGGCGGTTGACGACGGCAACCGCCAGCGTGGTGTTCACGGTCCCGTCGCTGGCGCTGTTCGTGGTCTTGCCGCTGATCATCAAAACCCGGATCCTCGATGAGGCCAACGTGATTGTCGCGCTGACCGCATACACCACGGCGCTGCTGGTACGTGCTGTGCTCGAAGCATTGGACGCGGTGCCGGCGCAGGTACGTGACGCGGCCACCGCGGTTGGCTACTCGCGACTGGCCCAGGTGTGCAAAGTTGAACTGCCGCTGTGTATCCCGGTGTTGGTTGCCGGACTGCGGGTGGTCGTAGTGACCAATATCGCCATGGTGTCGGTGGGTTCGGTGATCGGCATCGGCGGCCTCGGCACGTGGTTCACAGCGGGCTTCCAAACCAACAAGAGCGCCCAGATCGTCGCCGGCATCATCGCGATGTTCCTGCTGGGAATCGTCATGGACACGCTGATCAACATGGCCGGCCGGCTGGCCACGCCTTGGACGCGTGCGACGCGTGCGACGCGCACGGCGCGCACCGGACGCCGGCGCCGCCAGGTTCCCGCACCGATCGCAGGCGGTGCGCGATGACCTTCATCGAACAGGCGCTGTCCTACCTCTGCACCGCGAGCAATTGGTCCGGTCCCGTCGGGCTGACGGCACGCACCATGGAGCATCTGGAATACACCGCAGTGGCGGTGCTGGCCTCGGCGCTGATCGCCGTGCCGATCGGCCTGCTCATCGGGCACACCGGCCGCGGCACGCTGCTGGTGGTGGGCGCGGTCAACGGGCTGCGTGCGCTGCCGACGCTGGGCGTGCTGCTGCTGGGTGTGCTGCTATTCGGCTTGGGCATGGGGCCGCCGATGGTCGCCCTGATGCTGCTCGGTATTCCGTCGCTGCTGGCCGGCACCTACGCCGGAATCGCCAGCGTCGACCCACTGGTGATCGACGCCGCCCGCGCGATGGGCATGACCGAGCTCCGGGTGCTGCTACGGGTGGAGGTACCGAATGCGCTGCCGCTGATCCTCGGCGGGCTGCGCAGCGCGACCCTGCAGGTGGTCGCCACCGCCACAGTGGCCGCATACGCCAGTCTCGGCGGGCTGGGCACCTATCTGATCGACGGCATCAAGGAACGCGAGTTTCACATCGCCCTGGTCGGTGCGCTGATGGTGGCGGCGTTGGCGTTGATCCTCGATGGGCTGCTGGCGCTGGCGGTGTGGGCCTCGGTGCCCGGCACCGGCCGGTTACGCAGGCGAACTCTTAGCAACACCGCTGCGGCCGCTTAGGAAGACGCTTTACGGTAGACGTGTGAACGAAGCCCCCGCTGACCCGACGCCGCGCGCGTGGCCGGCCATGTTGACCTGGCGCGCACCGGACATCTCCCGCATGGAATCCGTGCGAGTCCAGTTGTCCGGCAAGCGAATCAAGGCGAACGGCCGTATCGTGGCCGCGGCTACCGAGAACAACCCCGCGTTCGGCGCCTTCTACGAAGTGCAGACCGACGATCGCGGAGCCACCAAGCGGTTCGGGCTGACGGTCACGCTGGCCGAGCGGGAACGCCAGCTCGCCATTGCCCGCGACGAGGAGAACATGTGGTTGATCACCGACCACCAGGGGCAGCGGCGCGCAAGCTACAACGGCGCCCTCGACGTGGACGTGGTGTTCAGCCCGTTCTTCAATGCGCTTCCGATCCGCCGCCTGGGGTTGCACGAGCACGCGGAGTCGATCACGTTGCCGATGGTCTATGTGAACGTGCCGGAGATGTCGGTGACCGCGGCTACCGTGAGCTACGGCAGCAACGGCGGCCTGGCCGGGATCAAACTGCGGTCGCCGGTCGCCGACACGAGCGTCGCCGTCGACTCCGACGGCTTCATCGTGGAGTATCCAGGGTTGGCAGAGCGGATCTGATCACCCCGCCGGCCCGGCCGGCGGCGGCCAGTTGCTGGCGCCAGTTCTCCGCGCCGATCACGACGGCGACGATGTCGGAGCGCGGGAAGCTGTCATAGCGGATACGCGCTGCGTGACCCGCTTCGACGAGCTCGGCCACCGAGCCGTGCCTTGCCAGCGAGTCGCGGGCGCGAGCCAGCAGCTCGATCACCCGGTCGGTCACCGGCAGCAGTTGGTCGGAGTTGCCTTCACACATCGCCCGCACCAATTCGGGTGCGGTGCCCGACACCCGGGTGGCGTCGCGGAATGATCCGGCGGCCAGCGCGAAGGCCAGCGGGATCTCGGCGGCGGTGACCGCCAGCGCCTCGGCCAGCAGGTGCGGCAGGTGCGAGATGGCGGCCGCTGCGGCATCGTGCTCGTCGGATTTGGCGGGCACCACCATCGCCCCGCAGTCCAGCGCCAGCGTCATCACCATCGACCACACCGCGGGGTCGACATGATCGTCCACGCTCACCACCCAGGGGGCCCTGTTGAACAGCCCACCGTGGCCGGAGAGCCACCCGGAGTGGGCGGTGCCGGTCATCGGGTGCCCCCCGACGAAGCGGTCCAGCAGCCCCGCCGCGGTGACCTCGCGCAGCACCGCGGTCTTGACGCTGGTGACATCGGTCAGCGGGCAGTCGGGGGCCAGTTCCCGGATGTGGGCGAGCATGCTCGGCAGTGCCGGCATCGGCACGGCCAGCACGATCAGCGCGTCGGTCTGCGCGGCGCGGGTCAGCGCCTCGGTGAGCTCGGTGGTGGCGTCAAAGCCGCCCGACCGCGCCCCCTGGGCGCCCTCCACTGACCGGTTGTAGCCGAAGACCTCGCGTCCCGCCCCCGCGGTGGCCCGCATGATGGAGCCGCCGATAAGTCCCAGCCCCAGCACGCACACCCGCCGCCCGGTCGCAGTCCCAGTCACAGTCCAAGGTTGGCACAGTCCGGCAGGCGGTGGGACTTCGAGGTCGGCTCGCCACTCTACGTTCATCTGGCCAAGGGGCCTGGTCAGGGACTACCGTTGGCGGCCATGGGAGCACAACGGGCCTCCGCGTCGCAGGGCCCGTCCGCGGACAACCCGGACGGCTTCGGTGTTGCGGTGGTGCGCGAAGAGGGCCAATGGCGCTGTTCGGCGCTGGCCCGCAAGTCGCTGACGAGCCTGTCGGCCGCCGAAACCGAACTGCGTGAGCTGCGCAGCGCGGGGGCCGTGTTCGGACTTCTCGACATCGACGACGAGTTCTTCGTCATCGTGCGCCCGGCGCCGTCAGGTACCCGGTTGCTGCTGTCGGACGCCACCGCGGCGCTTGACTACGACATAGCCGCCGAAGTCCTGGACAACTTGGACGCCGAGATCGACCCGGAAGATCTCGAGGATGCCGATCCGTTCGAGGAGGGCGACCTCGGGTTGCTCTCCGACATCGGGCTGCCCGAAGCCGTGCTGGGGGTCATCCTCGATGAGACCGACCTGTACGCCGACGAGCAACTGGGCCGCATCGCCCGCGAGATGGGCTTCGCCGACCAATTGTCGGCGGTGATCGACCGCCTCGGTCGGTGATCGCTGACGAAGCGACGCCGGGCGCAGGCTGACGAAGATCTGATTCGCACTGCACTGGCGGCCGCCGCGACGGCCGGGCCTCGCGATGTGCCCATTGGTGCGGTGGTCATCGGCGCCGACGGAACCGAGCTGGCCCGTGCGGTGAATGCCCGTGAGGCCCTTGGTGATCCGACCGCACACGCCGAGATCTTGGCGATGCGGGCGGCGGCCGGCGTGCTCGGCGACGGTTGGCGGCTGGAGGGGGCCACGCTGGCGGTCACCGTCGAACCGTGCACCATGTGCGCGGGTGCCCTGGTGCTGGCCCGCGTCGCGCGGCTGGTGTTCGGCGCCTGGGAGCCCAAGACGGGCGCCGTCGGGTCGCTGTGGGACGTGGTGCGCGACCGTCGGCTCAATCACCGCCCCGAGGTACGCGGGGGAGTGCTCGCGCAGGAGTGCGCCGTGCCGCTCGAGGCGTTCTTCGCGCGCCAGCGATTGGGCTGACCGGCGCCCGGTTGGGTAGGCTGCTCGGCGGTGGCGTGTCCGAGCGGCCTAAGGAGCACGCCTCGAAAGCGTGTGACGGCTAAAACCGTCCGAGGGTTCAAATCCCTCCGCCACCGCCATTGTGAGCACGCTCGCGCCCGAATGTCTTTCGTGATCGCAGCACCGGAGATACGTGGCGGCCGCAGCAACAGATCTGGCCAATCTCGGTTCGACGATCAACTTCCCCAACTCCGCGGCGCTGGGTCCGACCTCCAGTGTGCTGGCCGCGGGCGCTGACGAAGTGTCGGCGCAGATCGCGGCGGTGTTCGGTGCCCACGGGCAGGCCTATCAGGCACTCAGTGCGCAGGTGGCAGCGTTTCATGACGAGTTCGTGCCGGCGCTGGGCGCGGGTGCCGGCGCTTATGCCGGGGCCGAGGCAGCCAACGCCTCGCCGCTGCAGCCGCTCCTTGACGCGATCAATTCGCATCTCCTGTCGGTCACCGGGCGCCCGCTGATCGGCAACGGCGCCAACGGGACACAGGGGGTCACCGGGGCTCCGGGGGGAAACGGTGCGCCCGGTGGATGGCTGATCGGCAACGGCGGGGCGGGCGGCTCGGGGGCGAGCTCGGGGACCGGAGCCGGCCAGCACGGCGGCAACGGCGGGGCCGCCGGGCTGATTGGTAACGGCGGCGCCGGCGGTGCGGGCGGGTTCGGCATAAGCACCGGCGGTGCGGGCGGGCAGGGTGGAGTCGGCGGGGGATTGTTCGGCCAGGGCGGTCTCGGCGGTACCGGCGGGGCCAGCCTCAACGCCACCGGCGGGGCCGGTGGGGCCGGTGGCAACGCCGGTGGGCTATTCGGCGCCGGCGGTGCGGGCGGAATCGGCGGTGACGGCTTCACCCAGGTCGGCGGGGCCGGTGGGGCCGGTGGCAACGGTGGCACGCTTTTCGGTAACGGCGGTGCCGGCGGGGCAGGTGGGTCCGGTGACAGCAACGTCGGCGGGGTCGGTGGTTCCGGCGGCAAGGCCGGCTTGCTGTTCGGTAGCGGCGGGGCGGGCGGCTCCGGCGGAATCGGCGCCAACTCTGCCGGCGGAACGGGCGGGGCGGGCGGCAACGCCGGCCTGTGGGGCGACGGCGGGGCCGGTGGGGCCGGCGGATCAGGTGAATCCCCCACCGCCGGCGTCGGACCCGGCGGGGCCGGCGGGGCCGGCGGCAACGGTGGCATGTTGTTCGGTAATGGCGGGGCGGGCGGCTCCGGCGGGTTCAGCGACATCGCTACCGCCGGAACCGGCGGGGCCGGGGGGAGCGCCGGCCTGCTCGTCGGCAACGGCGGACAGGGCGGCTCCGGCGGCCTCGGCAACGAAGGCACCGGTGGCAACGGCGGTCAGGGCGGCGCGGCTGCGATGATCTACGGCAACGGCGGCAACGGTGGCTTCGGCGGCGGCTCCGTTACGCAGAGCGGCGGTAGCGCCGGCAACGGCGGCAACGCGACGCTGTTCGGCAACGGCGGGAACGGCGGCAACGCCGGGCATGGGAACACGGCGGGCAAACCCGGCATCGGCGGCGCCGGCGGCCTGCTCGGTGCATCCGGGAATGACGGGATGCCGTAGCCGACCGACGGCCGCGTCGCCGCTACCTGCGCCTGAGCTTAAGAGGACTGAAAATCCCAACCCGGATCGGAATTCCAGCCTGGATCCGTTGGCTCTGCGGCGAAGACGACGTGGCCGGCCGTGCCTGGCGACGGCGGGGCGGTCGGCTGTGCAGCGTGAAATAGCGCGAGCGTCGCGATGGTCGCGGCCCCGCCGAGGATTGCTTGCATCATGCGGATTTTTCGGCGCCGGGCGTCGGCTGAAGTGATCCGAAGCCCTTGAACGGTTGTTGGCATGGCCTATTTTGGCGCTTCGCCCTTAGCCGCAGACTGGCGCTGATTATCGATTCACTGTGAGGTGCTACTCGGCCTGGAAGGCGTTTAGTTGACCGACCGCTTCCGATGTTGACTCGGCCGCCCGGCGGCTGACCACCGGTCGACAGTCTTCGGCTGACGGTGCCGAAAATTTTCGCGCCATTCGCCCATCCGCCGTCGCCGCGGCTCCGAATGCCAACAAAGCTCGCTACCCACGACGCCTGCCGAGAAGCCGAAGGAAGCCGATGCCCCCTGTTTTCACCCGAAATCGATCAATGCGCACCACCAACCTGATCGCGACCGTCGCAGCGGTCACCGCGACCGCGCTGACGGGTGGGGCGGCGACCAGCCGCAGCGTGGACTCGAGGTGGTACGCCGGCCTCCGTAAGCCGTCATATCAACCGCCGCGGCAAGCGTTTCCGGTGGTGTGGCCGCTGCTGTATGCCGACATCGCTGTGGTCAGCGCCGACACCCTCAACGACCTGCGAGCCGGTACGGACCGCGCCCAGACGCGCAACTTCACCGGCGCGCTCGCCGTGAACCTGATCCTCAACGCGGCTTGGTCGTGGGTGTTCTTCGGCCGACGTCGACTCGGTCTGGCTTGCATCGTCGCGTGGGTGCTCGCGGCCAGCAGCGCCGACCTGACTCGCCGCGCCGTCGCCGCGCGAGGCCCCCGCGCCCTGCCGCTGGCGGCCTACCCAGCTTGGTGCGCGTTCGCCACCGCACTGTCGACCCACATCTGGTTTCTCAATCGCCGGTAGCGACAAGCGCTTGCCTCAGGTTTGCGTGTGTGACGTTCGAACTACCGCTAGACGGTCGACACGACTCAAGGAAAGGTGACGCAGTGGACGCGCGAGCGCAGGTGTCGCAGATGAGTCAGGAGGCTCGAGAGGCCCTCGCGCGAACGCATCAGGTCGCGGCTTGCGCACGCCGACGACCCCGCCGCGGACCACGACGTGAGCATCGTCGGCGGTGGCGTGGCGGCGCTCACGTTGGCGCTGGAGATTCGGCGTGCGCGTCCGACCACGCGGATTCTGATGATCGAGCCGAACGCCCACCCGGTACCCGAGATCACCCACACGGTCGGCGAGTCGACCGTCGAGGTCTCCGCGCACTACCTGCGGGACCGCCTCGGGTTGGCCGACCACCTGAACACCTCGCAGCTCCGCAAGATGGGCCTGCGAATGTTCTTCTCGCACGACGGAAACACCGACATCGCCCAACGGATGGAACTCGGAAGCTCCTCGTTCGTGCCGCAGGTCACCTACCAGATCGACCGCGGCAGGTTGGAGAACGAGCTGCAACCGACGCTGCCTGTCGGACGGTGTCGAATATCGCCTCTGGCCGAGTGCGATCGGTCGAATTCGGCTCGGAGGGCCGTCCGCACACGATCTCGGTGCAGAACGGCGACGCCGTCACACAGACCACGGCACGCTGGGTGGTCGACGCGTCGGGCCGCAACCGGATGCTGCCCCGCCAGTTGGACCTCAAGCGGGCCAACGAACACCACTGCAACGCCGTCTGGTTTCGCGTCGCAACCGAGATCGACGTCGGCCGATGGAGCGACGACCCGACCTGGCAGGCGCGCCTCGTCGAGGGTGACCGGGCGATGTCCACCAATCACCTGATGGGCGAGGGCTACTGGGTCTGGCTCATCCGACTCGCATCCGGTGCCACCAGCGTCGGCATCGTGGCCGATCCCGCGTTCCACGCGTTCGACGAGTTCAACACGCTGGCCAAGGCCACGAGCGTGGCTTGCGTGAACACGAGCCGCAGTGCGCGGCGGTCGCTGGCACGAGCACGACCGACCTGATCAAGGACTTCCGGGTCATGAAGAAGTACAGCCACGGCGCGACGAAGGTCTTCGACGGCGCGCGAGCCGATGGTGCCTCACCGGCGACGCCGGAGTCTTCCTGGATCCGCTGTACTCATCGGGACTGGATCTGGTCGCGATCGGCAACGGCCTGATCACCGACATGATCATCCGCGAACTCGACGGCGAGGACGTCGTCGCACGCGCGCAGATCAGCGACTCGCTCTTCCGGTCGCTCACCGAGATGTGGCTCAACATCTACCAGGACCAGTACACGCTGATGGGCACGCCGACCGTGATGTCGGCGAAGGTCATCTGGGACATCGCGTTCTACTGGGGCTTCGTCGGCCTGCTCTACACGAACGGCCGATTCGTGAGCGTCGCCGACGACCCCGGCGTCGTCCCCCACCTCGAAGGCCTCATCGCGCTGAGCAATCGCGTGCAACGATTCTTCCGGGAGTGGGCCTGCGATCGAGAGCGGCCCGTCCTCGGTCGCCATTCGTCGACCTGTACTCACCGCTGAACTTCATGGTGACGCTGCACACCGCGATGATGGAGAACAGCGCCGGACTTCGCCGCACAATTCGATGCAAACGTGCGGCTGCTGCGTCAGCTGGCAGGTCAGCTGGTCGAAACCATACTGGCGGAGAAGTCGTCGGATGTTCGGAGACGACGACGTCATGCGGCAGGTGCAGGCGTGGCAACGAGATTCGCTTCTGCGAGAACTGCGATCGACCTACCGCCAGGAGCAGACGAGCGACCCGATCAGCGGGACTGGATCTGTCCGACCGCTCGCTGACTCGAATTCAGTCGAGCAGGCCACCCGGGCATTGATGAACACTGTGGTTAGCGTCGATAAGTGAACGCCCTAGCCGAACAAGGACCAACAAGCCCCTGGCCATCGTCGGGATCGGCTGTCGCCTTCCGGGCGGCGCCGACTCCCCCGGACAGCTCTGTGGAGCTTGCTGTGTAGCGAAACCGACGCCACTTGCGTCGTTCCCGAAACACGCTGGAACGCAGCGCGATACCACGATCCGAACCCGATCGAAGGTCGGCAAGATCGTCACCCGGCGAGGTGGATTCCTCAGCGAGATCGATCAATTCGATCCTCAGTTCTTCGGCATCTCGCCTCGCGAGGCGCACTCGCTCGATCCGCAGCAGCGCCTCCTGCTGCAGGCCACGTGGGAAGCCCTGGAGGACGGGGGAATACCCGCCGACAGATTGGCGGGCACCGACGTCGGGGTCTTCGTCGGCGGCTTCACCCTCGACTACCAACTGCTGCAGAATCAAGGCCGCACCAGTCGTTACCGATTCAAGTCCCATTCCGCCACCGGGATGATGATGACGATGCTGGCGAACCGGATCTCGCACGCCTTCGACTTACGCGGACCCAGCATGACCGATCGATACGGCGTGCTCGAGCTCGCTCGTCGCGGTACACCTTGCGGCGCAGAGCATCTGGAACGGCGAGTGCAACCTCGCCGCTCGCCGGCGGCGTCAACATCATGATCGGCCCCAACACCGCCATCGCGGAATCCAAGAGCGGATTCCTCAGTCCCGAAGGACGGTCCAAGGCCTTCGACGACTCCGCGGACGGCTACGCGCGCGGGCGAAGGCGGCGCGATCGTCGTCATCAAACCGCTGGCCGCAGGCGCTGCGCGACGGCGACGAGATCTACGCGCAGATCCTCGGCACAGCGGTGTCCCAGGACGGCCACACCGACGGCATCACCGTGCCTCGCGAGGAAGCCCAAGAAGCAGCCATCAGGACGGCGCTTGCGACGAGCCGGGTGTGCAGCCCACCGACGTCGGTTACGTGGAAGCGCACGGCACCGGAACGCCCCGTCGGCGACCCCATCGAGATGCGGGCGCTCGCCAGCGCACTGACGCTGGATCGGCCGCCGACCAACCCGCTCGCTGATCGGGTCGATCAAGACCAACATCGGCCACCTCGAGGCCGGCGCCGGCGTCGCCGGACTGATCAAGGCGGCGTTGGTGGCTCAAGCACGGCTACATCCCGGCCAACCTGCATCTGCAGAACCCGACCCGACACGTGTCCGCTCGCCGACTTGAAGATCGACGTTCCCGCAACGGGTCGGCCGTTCCCCGACTGCGACGCGGCGCGTGGTCGGGGTGAACTCGTTTGGATTCGGCGGCACCAACGCCCACGTGGTGCTCGCCGAGCCGCCTGCCCCGGTCGGCGCCCCCACGGCCGAGACCGCTCTGCCGCAGCTGCCCACCGACCGTCCTGCCGATCTCGGCGCGCAGCGAGGAAGCGCTGGTTGCGACGGCCGGTCAGCTGGCCGGGCATCTGGCCGCTCACCCTGACGTCACGCTGCTCGGATCTGGGTTACACGCTCGGTCGGCGCCGACGCTCACTCTGAACCATCGCCACACCGTGATCGCCGACAGCATCGCCGATGCGCGAGAACAACTTCAAGCCCTCGCCGACGGCGGGCAGATCGCCACGAGCCGCACCGCGCCCACCGCGCCGAAGCTGGCATTCGTGTGTACCGGCATGGGCCCGCAGTGGTGGAAGATGTGCCGGGGACTTGCTCGATGTGTTCCCCGCGTTCACCGACAGCATCCTGCGCAGCGATCGCGAGCTGTCCCGCTACACGAACTGGTCTCTTGTCGACGAGCTTCGGACGCGATGAGACCCGTTCGCGGATGGCCGAAACGGCAGTTCGCGCAACCGGCCAACTTCGCCATTCAGGTCGCGCTGGCCGAGCAGTTCGCGACATTCGGGATCATCCCGGATGCCGTGATCGGCCACAGCGCCGGCGAAGTGGCCGCCCACCATCTGGCCGGACTCCTGACCTTCGAGCAGGCGATTCGAGGTGATCTACCACCGAAGCCGACTGCAGCAGCGCACCAGTGGACTGGGCCGGATGCTCGCGGTCGGCCTCGACGCCGAATCGCTGATGCAGACGATCGACGGGAAGGCGCGCGATGAGTTCGGGCAGCGAGCATCGGTGGCCGCGATCAACAGCCCGTCGGCAGTGACCGTCGCCGGTGACAGCGACGTCCTCGACGATATCGCCGGCAGCTGGACGAGGCCGCAGATCTTCAACCGGTATCTCTCCGTGAAGGTGCCCTATCACACCCACTACATGGACGCGGTCAAGGACGACCTCGTCACGCGCGTTCGAGGGTCTGTCGTCGAAAGCGGCGACGCTGCCGCTGTATTCGACGGTCACCGGCGAACGGTTGGACGGATATGCCGGCCGGCGCCGCGTACTGGTGGCAGAACACCCGCGCCACCGTTCTTTTCGAACCGGCGATACGCCGCATGCTGGATGACGGATACACCCACTTCGTCGAGTTGGGCCCGCATCCCGTCCTGGCGGCGTCGATCTTCGAAACCGCGTGGCAAACAGCGAGTCTCGGTCATGGCGACCCAGCGGCGGGACCACGACGACGGCCGCACGCTCACTGAATTGCGTTGGCGCACTGCACTGTCACGGCCATGACGGTCGCGTGGGATGCGTGCACCCGCGGCAAGGCGCGTCGACTTCTCAAGCTTCCTTCCTACCCGTGGCAGACCAAGCGCTACTGGAACGAGACCCAGGAAGCGGCAGAGTCCCTGTTCTACGATCCGGTGCATCCACTTCTGGGGCAATCGGTCAGCGCCGTTCATCCCACCTGGGAAGCCGAGCTGAGCACCGTCCTCAACGCCGTTCCTCGCCGATCATCGGGTGCAGGGAAGCGTCGTCGTACCGGGCGCCGTATACATCGAAATGGCCCTGGCAGCAGCCAATGCGACCTACGGGTCGAACCACAGCGTCGACAACCTGGTGCTGCAGCGCGCCGTCATCCTCGACGACACCTGCGACCCCATCCTGCGGACGACCCTCAACGAGGCACGACGGCACGCTGGAGTTCGCCGCGTTCACGGCCACGGCCGACGGGCGATTCCAAATGGACGATCACCGCGACCGCAGAACTCAACACCCTTCCGCCGCGCCGCGCCCCCTCGACCCGCCGGACGGCGCAGAGCCGGTCACCTCGATGGGTGGCGACGACTTCTACGCCCGCACCGCAGTCGATCGGATTCGACTACGGCGACGCATTCCGATCCGTCCAGAGCGTGACCGCCGGTGAGGACTGGGCGGTCGCCGAGATCACCGTTCCGCCGGCGATCGCCGACGAACTCGATCAATTACCGATTCCATCCCGGCGCTCATCGACGGCGCCTTCCAAACGCTGTTCGGCGCACCATTTCTCGGACAAGAGGAGAGCGAGGACGCCTACCTGCCGACCCGGATTCGCCACTGCGCGATCTACGGTGCGCCCGAAGACCACATGACGGTTCGCGTCTCGCGTCGTGTCGGCGACCAGGGAGGAGTCGAAAGCGACATCACGATCACGGCGACCGACGGGAAGCCGCTGGCCGTCTTCGACGGCTTCTACGGTGCAGTCGCTGAGCGCGTCCTCACGCATGTCGCCCGAGCGCATCGACAAGGGCCTGTTCGAAATTCAGTGGTGCGCGATGGACCGACGACGCGCGAGTGGTCAGCGGTGAGAGCGCAGCCGCAGGCAGATTCGTCCTGGCTCGTCCTCGTCGACGACTCCGGCGTCGGCGCAACCCTCGCCGAAGAACTGCGCCGCCGCGGCCACCGCGTACGGACGGTCGAACACCAACCGTCGCCGGGCTCGCCGAGATCGACGGCGGTTACGTGATGAACCCCCGATGCCCTGAGCAGATGGACCAGCTGTTCGCACACCTCGGCAGGAAGGCGACCTCGCCGGCATCGTCAACTGCTGGCCGCTCGACATGGTCGCTCCGACGTCGTCACGCCGCCACGTCGAGTGAGAATCGAACATCATCTGGCGTCTTCACCGTCCTGCGTCTCGTCAAAGCCCTCGCCGAGCACGACACCGTCAGCGTCGCGGCTTTATCTGATCACCGCCAACGCGCAACCGGCACCCGGAACCGCGGCTGCGCGCCGTCGACCAGGCCGCCATCTGGGGGCTCGGTCGAGTCGTCGGCCACCAAGAATTCGTCCGAACACTGGGGCGGTCTCATCGACATCGACGACGCCGACGAACCGCGTCGGAGACCGCCGCGCGCATCTGCGAGCACCTCCTCGACGGCGGTCCCGAGGATCAGATCGCGATCCGCGGGCGCACGACGTATCGTCCCGCGTCTGCGCGCCGTGCGACGGCCTGACGCAAGCCGTTCCCCACCAAGCTCACTCCCGACGCGACCTACGTCGTCACCGGTGGAGCGGGAGCGCTCGGCCGCGTCGTGGCGACCTACCTGGCCGAACGCGGAGCACGGCACATCACGCTGCTGGCCGAAGCGACATCCCGCCAGAGAGCCGTTGGTCGGCAGCTGAGCCGACGACGACCCCCACTTCGCGACCGTCGACACCATCCGCAGCGATCGAACGCCTCGGTGTCCAGATCACCACCGCCAGTGTCGATGTCGCCGACACGCGACCAGGTCACGGCCTGGCTGAGCGAACCACGTCCGAGATGGCGGCAGGCCGGTCCGCGGAATCGTCCACGCCGCGGGATCGGTCGACGACCAGCTGCTCGTGAACATGAGTGAAGCCGACTTCGCCGACGGTGATGGCGCCCAAGATCACCGGCACCCGTGTGCTGCACGACGCCTTCAAGGATCACGACCTCGAGTTCTTCGTCATGTTCGGATCCGCGGGTCGACCATCGCCTCGCCTGGCCAGGGCGAACTACGCGGCCGCCAACGCCTTCCTCGACGCCTTCGCGCACTACCGCCGGGCGCAGGGCCTCCCGGCGCTCACCATCGGGTGGGGGCCGTGGTCGGTGGGAATGGTCGAAGAGCTCAAGCTGGAGAAGATCTACGCGCAGCGGGGCATCGAGCTGATCACACCCGCCGTGGGTGCACGGATCCTCGATCGGCTCATCAACCAGAGGACACCGAACGTCGTCGCGATCAGTGCCGACTGGAATCGCGCCCGCCAGGCCGGACTCGGCGGACGGCTGCCGCTGATGTTCGTCGGATCTCGGAACGTGCCGAGACATCATGCTGCCGAAGCGGATTCCGATCGCTCGGTACTCGAGCTTCTCGCGAGTCACGCCCGAGGCCGACCGGCCGGCCGTCATCGCAGATCACGTGCGACCACCTCGTCGCCGCTGTCTTCGACTGCGCCGTAGACGATTTCGAGCCCGACGACATGCTGGAGGACATCGGCCTGGATTCCATGATGGCGATGGACTTCCGGGTCAGGATCAACACGGCGTTCTCGATCGACCTTCCGGTCCTCGAGATCCTCCGGGGCGTCAGCGTCAACTCGCTGGCCGATCGGGTGCTCGCCGAGCTCCACTCGATCCATGGCGAGGCGCCCGCGGTGACCGAAGAGTCCATGCGCCACCGCAGCCCGCCGACGTCGACGACGACGTGGACCGGTTGATGGACGAGCTGTCGGACGCCGACCTGCGAGAGCTACTCGCTGAACTGGAGGCCGCCAGCGGACATCCAGAGGCGCACTCGTGAGTCCGAGGCGCGAGACGACATGCTCGTGACGTCCGCCGTCCGCAGTGCATCGGGCTTGTCGAAGGCCTACGGGCGATTGCACGCGGTGCGGGATCTGGATCTCGACGTCGGCTACGGCGAGATCTTCGCGATCCTCGGTCCCAACGGGGCAGGCAAGTCGACGACCATCGAGATCCTCGAAGGTCATCGGAAGCGCGATGCCGGGCAGGTGCGCGTCCTGGGCGAAGATCCCGGGACGGCGGGGCGGAGTTGGCGCGCCAGGATCGGCATCGTGCTGCAGGAAACCAGCGACTTCGGGATGCTCACGGTATCTGGAGACCGTGCGCATGTTCGCGAAGTGCTACGGCGAGGCTCGAGTCCCCGAGGAGCTACTCGAACTCGTCGGGCTCGCCTCGAGTTCCGATTCGCAGGGTCAGGACGCTCTCCGGTGGACAGCGACGTCGGCTCGACGTCGCGCTCGGCATCATCGCCAAGCCCGAACTGCTCTTCCTGGACGAACCGACCACCGGGTTTCGATCCCGAAGCGAGACGCCAGTTCTGGGATCTCATCAGGGTGCTGGCCGGCGACGGCACCACCATTGTGCTCACCACCCACTACCTGGAGGAGGCCGCCGCGCTGGCAGACCGCGTCGCGGTCATCGCCGGCGGCCGGGTGGTCGGCGGTCGATTCGCCGGCACAGTCTGACCGCACACGTGAACTCGGCCGCGACTGTCCGGTGGATGGAGGGAGGCGAGATCCGCACGTGGAGGAGACCGACCATCCGACCGAGCTGATCAGGCAGCGGTCGACGGACGGCGCGGAACTGGCTGCACCTCACCGTCACCCGACCCACTCTCGAAGACGCCTATCTGCAGTTGATCGGGTTGGCAGTGATGGCAATCGAACCCGCGGAGAACGCTCGCCAGCGCCGGACACCGCGCTGACGAGCCGGGATCAACGCTCCCGTCTCCAGTGCGTATCGGCTTGTCACGAGTCGTCCCCGAGCTGAAGATGTTCTACCGGCGCCCCGAACAATTGGCTGCTGACCTTCTCGATGCCCGCGGTGATCTGCCTTCTGCTGGGTTCCATCTTCTCGGCGAAACTGCCCGGATACCGAGACCAGCACCGGTGCCGTGATCGCAGCGAGCATGCTTGCCTACGGGATCCTCTCGACGTCGTTCATCAACCTCGGGCATCGGCATCGCAGCCGACCGCGAAACGGGCGCGCTGCGGCGACTGCGTGGGACGCCGGCGACCGCGTCGTCGTACTTCATCGGCAAGATCATGCTGGTCGCCATCGTGAGTCTCGCCGAGGCCGTCATCCTGCTGTTGGTGGGCGTACTGGTCTTTCGACTCCATCTACCTACCGACGTCTTCGGATGGTTCACGCTGACGTGGGTGTTCATCCTGGGCATCGTCAGCTGTTCGCTGCTGGGCATCTTCGTCAGCAACCTCGCCAGCAACGCCGTTTCTGCCGCCGTCATCACCAACGGTCCGGCGGTCGGCCTGCAGTTCGTGTCGGGCACCTATGTGCCGCTCATGGTGCTGCCGACGTGGATGTTGATCGTTGGATCGATCTTTCCCGTCAAGTGGATGGCTCAGGGATTCCGGTCGGTGCTGCTGCCGCCGCAGATGGTCGCCTTCGAACCGGCCGGCAGCTGGGAGCACTGGCGGATATTCCTGGTGCTGGCCGCGTGGAGTATCGGCGGACTGATCGCGTGCCTCAGCCGTGTTCCGATGGTCGGACAGGAGTTGACGCTCGATGCCCCCCCTGCTCTCGATCACCTGCCACTTCTTCCTCCAGATCGCCGTCATCCTGCTGACCTATCGCCTGCTGTGGCCGTTGTTCCGCCGACTCGCCCAGGTGCAGGTGGTCGCCATCATGGTGGCTGGATTCCTGCTCGGCCCTTCGGTATTGGGGTGGATATGGCCCGCTGCGCAGCGATGGCTGTTCCCCACGAAGCTGACCATCGGTGCCGAGACGTTCACCCACCCGAACCTCACGGCCATCTACGTCGTCGGCCAACTCGGACTCGTGCTCTACATGTTCCTGGTGGGGGCGTCGTTCAAGCTGGACATCCTCGGCGCGCACGTCAGGCAGGCGGGTGTCACCTCGGCCGCCGGCATCGGTGTCCCGCTGGTCCTCGGCGGCCTCGTCGGATGGTGGATGGTCGGCCTCGGCGGATACTTCACGGACAAGGTCGTGCACTGGCAGGGCGGTCTGTTCGTCGCGGCCGCCGTGGCCATCACCGCGTTTCCCGATGTTGGCGTGGATCGTCTACGACTCCGGACTGCTCAATACCCGGTTGGGGACGATGGCGCTGTCCTGCGCCGCCGTTGACGACGCGTGCTCCTGGGTGCTGCTTGGCGACGGTGGTGGCGACGGCCAAGGGAAGTCTGTTCGGGGCGTTCCTGGCCATCGGCGGCGGGCTGGCCTACCTGCTGTTCATGGTCTACGTCGGCCGTCCGCTGCTCGGCGAGACTGGAGACGTGGACGCCGCCCCGCGCCGACGTCGAACGCACGGGCGGCCTGCCGATCGCGCACACGAGCGTCGTTCTCCTCGTCGTGCTGACCGCGAGCTGGTTCACCGATGTGGTCGGAATCTATTCGGTGTTCGGCGCTTTCGTGGCTGGCGCCGTCATGCCACGCGGTGCGCTGCTCGAGGCGATCCGCGAGCGGTTCGAACCGCTGGTCGCCTACCTGCTGCTGCCCGCGTTCTTCATCTATTCGGGGCTGAACACTCAGCTCACCCTGATATCTGGACCCGTCCACTCTGCTGATGGCGGGCATCGTGCTCGTCGTGTCCTTCGCCGCGAAGTTCGGTGCCATCGGACTGGCGGCGCGTTCGCAGGGCATGAGTTGGTATGAGGCCGGTTCGATGGGAGCACTCGCCAACGCTCGCGGCCTGATGGAACTCATCTTGCTCAACATCGGATTCGAGGCGGGACTCATCTCGGGGAAGCTCTACACCATCCTGGCGCTCATGACGATCATCACCACGTTCGTCGCCACACCGCTGCAGCGACTGTTCGAACGCCGCCTGGAGAAGTCGGGGTCGAAGTTCGGCCCTGCCGGGGAGGAACCTCACGGCGAAGTGTCGCAAACTCGCTCCGCATCCGGCTCGTAGTCGCGATTGCATTCGCGGTTGGGCGAACTGCCCGGCACCGGCTGCCGGCATTGGCCAGCGGGTACCCGTCAGGCGCCACTCACCATCAGCGGAAGGGAGATCACCCCCGCGCCGCCAGT
>CAVTLW010000035.1:0-138090 GCA_963735655.1 uncultured Actinomycetota bacterium | reverse complement strand
GACTGATCAACGGATGCCTCCGGGCATGGGTCAGGCCATCGGCGTCGGCCGTAGTGTCCGTATGACGCGATCTGTCTTGAAGGAGACCGATGACCACACTGGGAGAACAGAGCTTTCGCGCTGACTCCTTACCGCAGAACTGGGAAGCGCTTGGCGCCTGGCTACGCGGTCGCGGGATGGTGCTCGACGCAGGCGAGCCCCGCCAGTTCGCGAACGGCCTGGCTAATCTGAACTACCTGATCTCGGTCGATGGCCGACCCGTGGTCCTTCGCCGGCCACCGGGCGGACAGCTCGCCGAGGGTGCCAGCGACATGGCGCGCGAATTTCGGGTACTGAGTCGACTGCACGTGCACTACCGCCGTGCGCCGCAGGCGGTGGCCTTCTGCGAGGATGCCTCGGTACTCGGGAGCCCATTTCAGCTGATCGAATACCGGCCGGGCACAGTCGTGTCGGACACGATTCCCGAGCAACTTGCCAGCATTCCCAATGCTCGGCTTGCCGACGATTTCGTGGCCGCGCTCGCCGAACTGCACTCGATCGACCTCGACACCCATCCTGAGCTCGGCGAGCTCGGGCGGCCCGAGGGATTCATCGCACGACAGATTGCCGGTTGGAACCGGCGGGCGCACAAGGCATTCGACGGATCCCCGCCGGCGACGGTCGAGCACATCGTGTCCTGGCTGGGCTCCGCTGCACCCGAACCGTCAATCAAACCAACTGTGCTGCACAATGATTTCAAGTTTGACAACGTGATCTTCGATGCAACGGGCGCGGCCGCCGCCGTGATCGATTGGGACATGTCGACGCTGGGAGATCCACTCTTCGATCTCGGCGTCACGCTGTCCTACTGGGCGCAAGCCGACGACGCGGACGTCATTCGCGACCTCCGATTGGCTCCGTCACTGCAGCCGGGCTTCCCGGACCGAAAAGCGCTCGCGGCGAAGTACTTCGCCGCGGCAGGACGCGAAGCGGTGCCGGTGGGGTTCTACCTGGCGCTGGGCCGACTCCGGCTCGCGATCGCATGGCAGCAGATGTTCGTGCTGCATCAACGTGGGGCGCTCGTCGGTCCGCAGTACGCTGCATTCAACCGCATTGCGACGTCGGTCTTGGCGGTGACCGCCGATTCTCTTTCGACAGAACACATTTGACACTCCACCTACTACCCATAGGAAGAGGACGGCTCCGTGATCGACTTCTCCATACCCGAGGAACTGACGAAACTCGGCGAACGGGTCCGCCAATTCGTCATCGACGCGATCATCCCCTACGAGCGCGACCCGCGACTCACCCAGCACGGCCCCACCGACGAGTTGCGGCAGGAGCTAGTCGCGTTGGCCCGGAAGGAAGGCCTGCTGACCCCGCAGGCGTCCACGCGATTCGGCGGCAAGGGCATTTCGCATATCGAGCAGTCGGTGATCTACGAGGCGTCCGGATGGTCCACGCTTGGGCCCGTCGCGATGAATTGCGCTGCGCCAGACGAGGGGAACATGTTCCTCCTCGACAAGCTGACGACCGACGAGCAGGCCGACGTCTTCCTGAAACCCGTTCTCGACGGCCACGTCCGATCAGTGTTCGCGATGACCGAGCCCGGCGGGGCAGGTTCGGATCCGTCGCAACTGCTCACCGAGGCGCGACGCGACGGCGACTCCTATGTCATTAACGGCCGAAAGTGGCTCATCACGGGCGCCAACGGTGCGGGCACCTGGATCGTCATGGCCAACGTGGTCGACGACGGAAACCTCAGCGCACCCACGTTGTTCCTCGCCAAGGGCGATGACGACGGCATCGTCATCGAGCGGGTGATGAACTCGATGGACCGGAACTATGTCGAAGGACACGGCGTGGTCGTCTTCGACGATCTGCGGGTGCCCGTGGCGAACGTGCTAGGCGAAGTCGGCGAGGCAATGCGTTACGCGCAGATGCGCTTGGCCCCAGCACGTCTCACGCACGCCATGCGCTGGTTGGGTGCCGCCTCACGTGCTCAGCACATCGCCTTGGAGCATGCGAAGACCCGAAGGGCGTTCGGCGCCCCGATTATCGACCACCAGGGCGTCGGATTCATGCTGGCGGACAACGAGATTGCGCTCACCCAGTGCCGCTTGGCGATCTGGTACACGGCCTGGGTTCTGGACCAAGGGCGGAAAGGACGGCACGAGAGTTCGATAAGCAAGGCCTTCGTGTCCGAGGAGCTCTTCAAGGTTGTCGACCGTTGCATACAGGTCCTGGGTGGAATCGGCGTCACCGACGAAACGCCGATCGAGATGATCTTCCGGGACATCCGCGGATTCCGGCTCTACGACGGGCCCACGGAGGTCCACAAGTACGCGATCATCCGGCGGATGAACCACGTTGGCTCGGCGGCGGCGCGCGTGCCGGGATCTGACAGCGTCTGAGCTCGGGCAGTGCCTCACCCTGCACGATCGTCGCTCCTGCACTTGGCCCGCTCATGGCCCAGTGATAGCCGTCAGGTCGCGCAGGCGTTCCAGGCGCGGCGACCGGGTTGGTTCAGGGAGTTCAGTCCAGGTCGGCCAGGGCCTTGCGGGCTGCTTTGAGTTCGAATTCGAGGGCGGCGACCCTGGCAGCCTGCTGGGAGCGCGCCTCTTCGATGACCTCGTCGATCGGGGTGGAGAGGTCCTCATGCAGTTCCTTGGCTGCCCGGGAGACGGCGGCGGCCGCGACCGCGACGTTGCGGGCCAGGTAGGTGGTGCCCTGCTTGAGCTCCGCGCGCCACTCGCCGTCGGCGGTACCGGTGACAGTGAGGGTCAGCTCGAGAGTCTTGGTCTTCTTGCCGGCTGCCTTCTTGGCCGGGGCTTTCCGAGGCTTCTCGTCGGCAGAAGCTTCAAAGGATGCCGCGTCGGGCGCCGGCGTAGTCCCAGGCGTACGTGCTCTCGGGAAAAGGAACCAAGACTTCGGGAGTGTCGGAGTTCGTGGACGGCGCTTCTGGTGCCAGAGTGTCGACAGTCATCGTTGCGGCCCAACGGATGCCGCGTCGGGCGCCGGCGTACGCCCAGGCGACGTGCTCTCGGGAAAAGGAACCAAGACTTCGGGAGTGTCGGAGTTGGTGGACGGCGCTTCTGGTGCCAGAGTGTCTACAGTCATCGTTGCGGCGATCTCCTCTTGAACATCGCCCGCCACCGGTTCGCCGAGCGTAGCGCCACGGCGATTTTCGGCTCGGATTTTCGCCGTGGCGTTACGCTCGCGCCCGGGCGAAATCAGCCGCGACGCGTTGCTTCCTGGGCGAGCTGCACCCGCGAGCTGAGCCCGAGTTTGGTGTAGACGTGCGTGAGATGGGCATGCACTGTCCGGTGTGAGACGAACAGGCGCGCGGCGATCTCCTTGTTGCCCAGGCCTTCGCTGACGAGTCTCACGACGTCGAGTTCCGCGCGGGTCAGGGATGCCCAGCCGCTGCTGGCACGCCTTCGTTCGCCACGGCCGCGCTGCGCGTAGCCGATCGCATCCTCCAGCGACAGTGCCGCGCCCTCGGCCCACGCGGCATCGAACTCGTTGTCACCCAAGGCTTCTCGTAGCGCGGCGACACGGGCGTCAGCGTCGGCGTCGAGAACCTTATAGCGCGCCATGCCCATACGTCTACGGGCTGCGTCCGCCGCGCCGCGCAGCCGCGCCGCTAGCACATGGTTCTCGGCCTCGGCTGCAGTAGCGGCGAGGCAGTCGAGGACGAACGGGAATCAGGACGTCACCCTTGAGGCGGGCCGCCGAGTCGAGCGCATCGTATGCATCGCGTTCCGCGGCGTCGAGTTCGCCTTGCGCGATCTTCACGTATGCTGCGCGCCGTCGAGGCCGCCGCCAGACTCCAGCCCCTCGTCGCCGACACGACCTCGTCGGCCCAACGACGCGCCGCGGCGAGATCGCCGCATGCCAACGGCGCCAATGCCGCCCAGACGTACATCGGGGCCAGCTGGGGGTCCATCGTGGTGAGCTCGCGCGCCACCTCAAACGCTTGCCACGCCGCGGCCGCGTCGCCGCCGGCCAGGTGCGCGGCCGCGGACGCCGCGTGGACGATCCCGGTGTAGGTGTCAAAGAGATCGGACACGCGTTGGAAGGCTACGTCGACAGCGGCCCGAGCGGCCTCGGCCTGACCCTGGTACGCCAGCGCTTGGGCTTGGATTGCCCGCGCGTGCATGGAAAACATCGCGTCGCGGGCCGCGGTGGATTCGTCGTCGACCTCACGAAGCTGGACGAGCGCATTGGTGAGGTCGCCGCGCAGGATCTGCACCCAGCCCAGGACGTAGCGGCACTGGCGAGATACGAACTTGTCGCCGATACGGTCGGCGATGCGAAGGGCTCCGTCGGCGGCGACCTGCCCCGCGACGGGTTCGCCGAACAGCACTGCGTACATCGCTTCCAACGCGAGCGTCTGCCCCAACCACCATGAATCGTCGATGTCTCGAGCCAGGTCGGCCGCCTCGGTGAAGTACGTGACGGACAAGTCGGGGTCTTCGCCGCCGGCGCGGCAACCGCAGGCGGTCAGCGCCCGCGCCACGAACGAGGGTTCGCCAAGGTCGCGGGCCGTTGCCAGAGTCCGCTCCGCGTCGTCGAGATCGACGGTCAAGCCCCGGAACGACTCCACTACGACTCGTGCCACCGACGCTCGTACCCGCGCCGCAGACTCGTCGCGCGTCGGCAAGCGCTGCACCAAGCCAGTTAAGCCCCTCCTGCATGAGCCCGCGTGACAACCACAGTGGTAGCAGCGCCGACGCCAGCGTCAGCGCCAGGTCGGTGTCCGAATTCTCCCGGCTCCACGCGAAAGCGGCACGTAGATTGTCGATTTCGACGGCCGCCTGGTCGATGCGCTGTTGGTGCTCGGTGGCCGCCGGCGCGTCGAGCAGACTGGCCATCGCGGTGTAGTGGTCGCGATGACGGGTCCGGATGTCGATTGCCTTCGCGGGACTCGTGGAGTTTTTCCTGCGCGTACTGCCGCACTGTTTCCAGTAGCCGGTAGCGGGTGCCTTGCCGGGTTTCCTCGGCCACCAGCAATGACTTGTCGACCAGCAAGGTGAGCTGGTCGAGCACCTGGTAGCGCTCGACGTCACCGGCTTCACCTGCCAGGACTTGGGCGGCCTCGAGGTCGAATCCGCCGTAAAACACCGCCAGCCTGCGGAACAGGATCTGCTCAGGGTCGCTGAGCAGTTCGTGTGACCAGTCCACGGATGCGCGCAGGGTCTGTTGACGGCGCACCGCGGTACGCGCCCCGCCGGTCAGCAACCGGAACGTGTCGCGCAGGCTGTCCAGGATTTCGGTGGGCGACAGCGCGCGGACTCGGGCGGCGGCGAGCTCGATGGCCAGTGGCAGCCCGTCGAGCCTGCGGCAGATCTCGGTCACGGTCTCGGCGTTGGCGGCGGTGACGCGGAAGTCGGGCTTGGTGCGGCGGGCGCGGTCGGCGAAGAGTTCGATCGCTTCGTCGGCCAGTGACAGCGACGGCACGCGCCAGCTCACCTCACCGGACACCCCGATCGGCTCGCGGCTGGTTGTCAGCAGCGTCAGCGCCGGGCACCCGGCCAGCAGGGTGGTGATCAGCTCGGCGCTCACATCGAGCAAGTGCTCGCAGTTGTCCAGCAGCAGCAGCATCTGTCGATCACGAATGAACCGCAGCAGCACGTCCGTCGTCGGTTGGCCGGGTTGGTCAGGGAGGCTCAGCGCGCGCGCCACGGTCACCGGTACGACGTCGGGATCGGTGATAGGCGCCAGGTCGACGTACCAGACGCCGCCGGCGAATTCGCCGGCTATCTCGGTCGCGATCTCTACCGCCAGTCGTGTCTTGCCGGCGCCGCCCGCTCCGGTCAGCGTGACCAGCCGGTCTTCGCGCCAACGCCTCGCGGATGCTGTTCATCTCCGATTGGCGCCCGATGAAACTCGTCAATTGCGTCGGAAGATGCTCGGCGGCAACGGCATTGGCGGTGCGCAGCGGCGGGAACTCGTTGTGCAGATCGGGGTGGCAGAGCTGCACGACGCGTTCGGGGCGGGGCAGATCGCGCAGCGGGTGGGTGCCCAGGTCGGTCAGCGTGACGTCGTCCGGGAGTTGGTCGACGACAAGGGGTTCCGTCGCGCCGGAGAGCACGGTCTGACCGCCGTGGGCAAGGTCGCGCAGCCGCGCGGTCCGGTTGATGGTGGGGCCGATGTAATTGCCTTCGTCGCGCAGCTGGATGTCGCCGGTGTGCAGGCCGATGCGCAACTTGATCGGCGCCAACGGTGCCCGCTGCAGGTCGAGGGCACAGGCCACCGCGTCGGCGGCGCGGGCGAACGCGATGACGAAGCTGTCGCCCTCGCCCTGCTCGACGGGTCGCACGCCGTGGTGGGTCGCGACGGCGTCGGACAGGGTCTGGTCGAGGCGCGCGATCGCGGCCTTCATCGTGTCGGGTTGGGTTTCCCACAGCCGGGTCGAACCCTCGACGTCGGCCAGCAGCAACGTGACGGTTCCGGTCGGAAGCTCGCTCATGACCGCATCCATGTCTGGGTCGATCCAGCTTGTCTCGCTCATGCTAGCCAGCTTGCGGTGGCGTACGGCACCTAGCATCGGCGATAGCGCCTATAGTCGCGCCCTGGGCATACCTACGTACGCGTCCGGACGCCGCGGATGCTTCCATGAACGGGTGAAGCCGTTTCGCATTGACGTCCCCGACGATGTACTCGATGATCTGCGATCGCGTTTGGCGCGCACCCGCTGGCCGGAAGCCGAATGCGTGGACGACTGGAGCCAGGGCATGCCGTTGGCCTACACCCGCGAGCTGGCCGACTACTGGGCCAACGAATACGACTGGCGGTCCCGTGAGGCCGCGCTGAACCGCTTCGACCAGTTCATCACCGAAATCGATGGGCTGGACATTCATTTCATCCACCAGCGGTCCCCGCACGAGGACGCCTTCCCGCTGCTGATCACGCATGGCTGGCCAGGCTCAATTGTGGAGTTCCACAAGGTGATCGAGCCGCTGACGAATCCGACGTCGGGACGCGCCGAAGACGCTTTCCATGTCGTATGCCCGTCGCTTCCCGGGTACGGCTTCTCCGGCAAGCCCACCCGCACCGGCTGGGGTGTGGAGAAGATCGCCGCGGCCTGGGAGACGCTGATGCTGAACCTGGGCTACGACCGCTACGGCGCCCAGGGCGGTGACTGGGGTGCCGCGGTCACCACGCAGATCGGCCGCAATGGCGGGCACTGCGCGGCCATCCACCTGAACATGCCGGTCGGCGCGCCCACGGCAGAAGCACTGGCCAACCCAACCGAGGAGGAGAAGGCGGCCATGACCGCGCTGGCCTACCACCGGAAGTGGGGCACCGGCTATTCCAAGCAGCAGTCCACCCGACCCCAAACGGTGGGCTACGGGCTGGTCGATTCGCCTGCGGGACAACTGGCGTGGATCGTCGAGAAGTTCTGGGCCTGGTCGGATTGCGATGGGCACCCCGAGAACGCGCTCAGCCGCGACGAGCTGCTCGACAACGTGATGGTCTACTGGGTGACCGAAACCGCGGCCTCCTCGGCCCGCTTGTACTGGGAGAGCTTCCAGGTGTGGCGCGGTGGGAATCGTGTCGAATTGCCCACCGGCGTCGCCGCTTTTCCCAAGGAGCTGTTGAAGGCGCCGCGCAGCTGGTGCGAGCCGAACTACAACATCACCCACTGGACCACGATGCCGCGCGGCGGGCATTTCGCCGCCTTCGAACAACCGGAGCTGTTCGTGGAGGACGTGCGGGCGTTCTTCGCTGGGGTGCGTTAAAGGTGCGTTAGGGCGGGAGGCGCCGCCGCCCGCCGGCCCGCCGAGTGTGAATCTGCCGACGCGACACGCCGGTGAAGCGTCGGCGATTTCACGCTCGGCGACGTTGGGGCCGGCTCACCCGCCCGGCCGCTCGCCGGCCGCTCGCCCGCCCGCCGACCCGGCAGCCCGCTCTACCCGTCCGCCCGCCGGCCCGCCGAGTGTGAATCTGACGACGCGACGCGCCGTTGGGGCGTCGCGGAATTCACGGTCGGTGGTGGGAGTCGCCGTTTCCCTAGACGATCCGCCAGCCGCGGCGTGCGCGAAACCGCATGTCCCACAAGTAGACCCGGTAGAGGAAGATCCACGTCCGCTGCGGGATCAGCCGGTCGGCCAGCCGCAACGCGGACAGTAACCACTCGAACCGCCGCTGCTGGGCTTCCGTCCACTCCAGCTGCATCATCGCCCGGAACTCCGGCGCCAGGAACCCCGTCGTCGCGAACAGGTTCAACGGCCCCCCCAGAGCTCGCAACGGCCACGGCAGGAATGCCATCGTGGCGACGCCATGCAGATGCTCACGGACCGGCGGGTCGATCTGCAGCTCGTCGAGGGTGCGCTTCCAGTACTCGTCGAACGCAACCCGGTCCGGTGGCCACATGCGTTCCGGCACCTGCAGCGTGGTGCCCAACCGCTTGCCGTCGCGATAGACGGCGTCGGCGGTTTCGTCATCCAGCAGGCCGTACAGGAACTCGTGCTGGTCGATGTAGTACTGGTACAGGCATGCAGCCACCCACAGCTGCAACTTGGGATCGAACGCGTTGTAGGACACCGGGCTCGAGGCCGTCGACCGAACCTGCCGGTGCGCGACGTGCACCGCGTCGCGGATCAGAGCGCGGTCGGATTCGGTCCCGATCGTCGCCACCGCCAGGTAGGTGCCGGTGGTGCGGGCCCGCTTGAACGGATGTTTGTAGACATTCCCGCTGTCCACCGGGCTTTCCAGCACGCCATACCCGACACCGGGCAAGGACAATTGCATGATCACGTTCGCCGCCGGCAACAGCAACGCCGACGGGTTCAACAGGTCGGCGACCCGGGTCGCGGGCCGCCTCGTCGCCTTTCGGGGCGGGTGTCGCCTCATGAAATCGAGTAGACCACGTATGCGACGCTGCTGGGGTGTTTGCGACGACACGGGTTGGCGTGCTGGGTGGCTACCTTGCCGACCTCGCCCTGGGCGACCCGAAGCGCGGGCATCCGGTCGCCGGGTTCGGCCAGGCGGCGGCGAAGTTGGAAGAGTTCACCTACCGCGACAGCAGGCTCGCCGGCGCGGCACACGTGGGCCTGCTGGTGGGTGCGGTGGGTGCGCTGGGCGTGTTTGTGCAGCGCCGTCGCGGCAGGTTGTGGTCGATCGCGACCACGGCGACCGCCACCTGGATATCGCTGGGCGGCACCTCGCTGGCGCGCACCGGGCTGCAGATGTCGGAGTTGCTGGAGTGCGGTGACGTCGATGCGGCACGGCGGCTGCTGCCGTCGCTCTGCGGGCGCGATCCGGCGCGGCTGGACGGCGCGGGCCTGACGCGTGCGGCGCTGGAATCGATCGCGGAGAACACCTCTGACGCCCAGGTGGCGCCGCTGCTGTGGGCGGCCGCCGGCGGGGTGCCCGGGGTGTTGGGCTACCGCGCGGTGAACACGCTGGACGCGATGATCGGTCACCGTTCGCCACGTTATCTCCGATTCGGTTGGGCGGCAGCCCGATTGGATGACCTGGCCAACTTCGTGGCGGCGCGGGTGACCGCGGGGCTGGTCGTCGTGTGTGCACCGGTGGTCGGCGGATCGCCGTCGGGCGCGGTGCGGGCGTGGCGGGCCGACGCGGCCCGGCATCCCAGCCCGAACGCAGGCGTGGTGGAGGCGGCCTTCGCCGGAGCGCTGGGCGTGCGGTTGGGCGGGCCCACGCAGTATCGCCATGAGCTACAGATCCGGCCCAGCCTGGGCGACGGCGCGCCGCCGACGGTGGCCGACCTGCGTCGCGCGGTGGTGCTGTCGCGGGCGGTTCAGGCGGGGGCGGCTTTGGTGGTGTGGCTGACTTCGGTCCGGTCAACGGAGCGGGACGTCGTCACATCCGCCACTTTGGCCCCTGGCCGGAAGGATGGCTCTCTCTGCCCGGCTACGCGCGACAAATCAGCGACAAAATCGCTGTCGCTGGGAGCGAGGCACAAGATGCATAAGCCCCTCGAGAGACAGATGTGGCTCATGTGACCAGAAGGCCTGTGGGCTCGACATGAAGTTGTCGCGTCGCTCTACCGGCGCCGCCCGTAGCGGTCGGAAAGCTTGTCCTCGACGGTCACCGGGGCCTCGGGTGCCGGCGCCGCTTGCTTTTCACGGCGGCGGGCCCGGATTTCGGCGTAGACGAAATAGCCCAACAAGATCGGGGCGATGATGCCGAACGAGATCCACTGAATGCCGTAGGACAGAAACGGCCCCGCGTCCAGGTGCGGGATGCCGATTACGCCGAGCCCACCCGGTTGGCCCTCGACCAATTGCAGATACGACCCGGCCAGCGGAACCCTGGTCAAGCCGGCGACCTGTTCGGTGCTGATCGAATACACCTGCTGGACAGCCGTCTCTGGTGAACGGGATCCTTACCCAGGGCGGTCGGCTCGGAGTCGCGCAGTCGCGCCGTGATGGTCACGGTCTGATCCGGCGGACGGGGGATCGGTGGCACATGCGAGCCCTGCTCCGGCCGCACGTACCCACGGTCGACCAGGACGGTCGGTCCGCCGTCGACGACGAACGGCGCCAGCACCTCGAAGGCCTGGTCGCCCTCGACGACCCGCAACCGCGCCAGCACCTGGATATCCGGCAGGTAGCGTCCGGTTGCCGTCACCCTGCGCCACTGCGCATCCGGCGCCGACGAATCCTGCTGCGGTAGCAGGGTTTTCAGCGGCACTGGCGCCGTGTTGAGGGAGTACTCGATCTGCTGGTTCTCCCGCGACGTCTTGGTGTTCTTTCCCAGCTGCCACGGGGCGAGCACCGTGAAACACAAATAGGCGAAGGCGATCACCGCCAAGGCCAGCGCTATCCAGCCGGGCCGCAGCAGAAAAGCCAGGCGGCGCATCAACCGTGCCCGTTCTGGGCGAGCCGCTGGTCGACCCAGTCGTGTAAGCCGGGTAAGGCGGCCTCGATGACGGTGAACGCTTCCTCGAAGTCGTGGTGGCTGCCGGAATAGGGATCCTCGACGTCGGGGACGTGGGCGCCTGATCGCGGGTCGAAGGATCGCAGCATCCGGATCCGGCCGTCGTCGACCCCCAGCTGGCGCAACAGCCGAACATGGTTGCGACCCAGGGCCACCACCAGATCGGCCGCCATATGATCGGCACCCACTTGCGCGGCGCGGTGCTCGGTGGGGTAGCCGTGCGCATGCAATACCCGGGCGGCGCGCACGTCGGCGCCCTGGCCCACGTGCCAGTCGCCGGTACCCGCGCTCGTCACCCGCACCGCGTCGCCCAGGCCGCGGCGCCGGAGCTGGTCGGCGAACATCTTCTCCGCCATCGGCGAACGGCAGATGTTGCCGGTACAGACGAATGTCACATGCAACGGTTCAGACACCCAGCGCCCTCCGCAACTCGGCAACCGTCTCGACATGCGTTGCCGTCGGCGAGCCGCCGCCGGCAAAGTCGTCCCGGCCGTAGCCCCAGCCGACCACCACGGTGTCGATGCCGTGGGCGGCCGCGCCTTCGACGTCGTGGCTGCGGTCGCCGACCATCAGCACCCGCTCGGGCAGCGGGTGCAGCTGATCCAGTGCGTGTGCCAGCACGTCGAACTTGGTGTGGCGCGAGCCGTCGGGGGTGGCACCCGCGACGACTTCGAAATGTTCGTCCAGCCCGAAATGCGCCAGGATGCGCTGTGCTGTCGGTTCCAGCTTGGAGGTGGCCACCGCGAGCCGGACACCGGCGGCGCGCAGATCGGACAGCAGCGGGACGATCCCGTCGAACAGACTGTTGATCGCCCAGCCCCGGGCCGCGTACTCGGCCCGGAAGGCCGCGATCGCCGCGGCAGTGTTCTCGCCCAGCTCCATCGCTTGGAAGGTCTGGTCCATCGGTGGGCCGACGATCTGGGTGGCCAGGTCGCCCTCCGGCACTGGGGCGCCGACGTGGCTGAGCGCGTGCAGGAAACTGGCAACGATCCCTTCCGCGGAGTCGGTCAGGGTGCCGTCGAGATCGAAGATCACCAGCTCAGGAGCCGACGGGGAGGCAGAATGCGCCTCGTCGTGAGACGGAGTCGGGCCATCGTTGCGGTCCGAGACGGTGCCTGTCACACGACCATTGTCGTTGATGGGTGCGCGCCTGCGTGACTGTGTTGCCAGAGAGGTGCTCGGGGCCTTCACGCGGGCCACTAATGTTTAACTAATGGCGAGTCTGGATCAAAGCGTGTCGATTCGCGTCGAAGCCGCGCGCTATCACGGTGATCAGGCCGCCACGCCCGGCATGCTGGATTTCGCCGTGAATGTCCGGGATAGGCAACCGCCGGACTGGCTACTGCAGCGGCTCGCCGCGCGACTGCCGCACCTGGCCCGCTACCCGAGCGTCGAGGACCTACGCCGCGCGCAAGACGCCGCCGCCGACCGCCACTGCCGAACCCGCGACGAGGTGGTGCCGCTGGCCGGGGCCGCTGAAGGCTTCGCGCTGCTGAGCAACCTGCGTCCGGCGCGGGCAGCGATCATCGCGCCGGCGTTCACCGAGCCGGCCGCCGTGCTGACCGCCGCCGGAGTGCCGATCCACCACGTCGTGCTGCAGCCGCCGTTCAGCCTGGACGGTGTCTTGCAAGCCGGAATGGTGCCCGAGGACGCCGACCTTGTCGTGGTGGGCAATCCGACCAACCCCACCTCGGTGCTGCACACCCGCGAACAGCTGCTCGCGTTGCGCCGGCCCGGGCGGATCCTGGTGGTCGACGAGGCGTTCGCGGATTATGTTCCGGGCGAGCCGGAGTCGCTGGCCGGTGACGTGCTGCCCGACGTGCTGGTGCTGCGCAGCCTGACCAAGACGTGGTCGCTGGCCGGATTGCGGGTGGGCTACGCCCTCGGTTCGCCAGAGGTGCTGGCCCGGCTGACCGCTCAGCGTGCGCACTGGCCGGTGGGCACGCTGCAACTGACGGCGATCGCGGCCTGTTGCGCGCCCCGTGCGGTGGGCGACGCGGCGGTCGGCGCGATGCGGTTGGCGGGCTTGCGCGCCGAGATGGTGGCCGGCCTGCGCTCGCTGGGTGTCGACACAGGTATCGAGGTCGTCGACGGCCGCGCCCCGTTCGTGTTGTTCCGCACGCCGCGCGCCGAACGCATACGAAATAGCCTGCATAACAAAGGAATTGCGGTGCGACGTTGCGACACGTTCGTCGGGCTCGACGAGCAATACCTGCGGGCGGCGGTGCGCCCGGAGTGGGCGCAGCTGGTCGAGGCCATCGCCGAGGTCCTGCCATGAGTGTGCGGCTGCGCGATGTCATCGACGTGCTCGACCAGGCCTACCCGCCACAGCTTGCCCAGTCGTGGGACTCGGTCGGCCTGGTGTGTGGTGACCCGGCGGACATGCTGGACTCGGTGACCATCGCGGTCGACGCGACGCCGGCGGTGGTCGACGAGGTTCCCGAGGCCGGCCTGCTGCTGGCCCATCACCCGTTGCTGTTGCGCGGGGTGGATACGGTCGCGGCCAGCACACCCAAAGGCGCGCTGATCCACCGCTTGATCCGCACCGGGCGGTCGCTGTTCACCGCGCACACCAATGCCGACTCGGCATCGCCGGGTGTGTCTGACGCGCTCGCGCACGCCCTGGGTCTGACCGTCGAAGCCGTGCTCGAGCCGGCGTCTCCCGCGGGCGGACTGGACAAATGGGTCATCTACGTGCCGGGCCAACACTCAGAGGCGGTGCAGGCGGCCGTGTTTGCGGCCGGCGCCGGACATATCGGCGACTATTCGCACTGCAGCTGGAGCGTCGTCGGCACCGGGCAGTTCCTGCCGCACGACGGGGCGTCGCCCGCCATAGGCAGCGTCGGCACCGTCGAGCGGGTGGCCGAAGACCGGTTCGAGGTCGTGGCACCCGCGCGAGCACGTTCCGCCGTGTTGTCGGCGATGCGCGCCGCCCACCCGTACGAAGAGCCCGCGTTCGACATCTTCGCGCTGGTGGCCCCGCCTGGCGATGCCGGGTTGGGCCGGATCGGGACGCTGCCGCAACCGGAACCGTTGCGCGACTTCGTTGCCCGCGTCGGTGCGACATTGCCGCAGACGTCCTGGGGAGTGCGCGCCGCGGGGGATCCCGACGCGCTGTTGTCGCGGGTCGCGGTCTGCGGTGGCGCCGGCGACTCGTTGCTGGGCAACGCGGCCGCCGCGGGTGTGCAGGCCTATGTCACGGCCGATCTGCGGCACCACCCCGCCGACGAACATTGCCGGGCCTCGCAAGTGGCTTTGATCGACGTCGCACATTGGGCGAGCGAATTCCCCTGGTGCCACCAGGCCGCCGACGTGCTGCGGTCCCGATTCGGCGAGGCGCTGCCGGTGCGGGTGTGCACCATCCGCACCGACCCGTGGAACGTAGAGACTGGGGGAGATCGGTCATGAAAGCCGAAGTAGCACAGCAGCGTTCGCTACTCGAGGTGTCGAAGCTGGACGCCGATCTGTCTCGGATAGCGCACCGGACCGCCCACCTGCCGCAGCGGGAAGCCCACGAGCGGGTGCAGCTCGAGCACAATGCTGCCAATGACCGGCTGGCCGCCGTGCGAATCACCTTGGAGGACTTGGACGCCCAGGTTTCGCGGTTCGAGTCCGAGATCGATGCGGTGCGTCAGCGCGAAGACCGGGACCGGGCCCTGCTCAGTTCGGGAGCGACGGACGCAAAGCAATTGTCGGATCTGCAGCACGAGCTGGAGACGTTGCAACGGCGCCAGGCCAGCCTGGAGGATTCCCTGCTCGAGGTGATGGAGCAGCGCGAGGAAGTGCAGGCCCGGCAGGCGGTAGAGCTGAAGGCGATCGAGGGGTTGCAGGCCGAGTTGGCCACCGCCCAGCAGGACCTCGACGCTGCGCTTGCCGAGATCGGCCGAGCCCGCGAAGAACATTCAGCGCGACGCGATGCGCTTGCGGTGACATTGAACCCCGACCTTTCGGCGCTCTATGAACGACAGCGGGCCAAGGGCGGGCCGGGCGCCGGACCATTGCAGGGACATCGGTGTGGTGCCTGCCGTGTCGAGATCGGCCGCGGCGATCTGGCCCATATTACTGCGGCCGCCGAGGACGAAGTGCTGCGCTGCCCGGAGTGTGACGCTATCCTGTTGCGGGTCAAGGGTTTCGATCAGTGAAAGTTGTCATCGAGGCCGACGGCGGGTCGCGGGGCAACCCCGGACCCGCGGGTTACGGCGCGGTGGTATGGACTGCGGACCGCTCGACTGTCCTGGCGGAAAGCAAACAAGCGATCGGCCGAGCGACGAACAACGTGGCCGAATACCGGGCCCTGATAGCGGGTTTGGACGACGCCGTGAAAATGGGCGCGACCGAAGCCGCGGTTTTCATGGATTCCAAGCTGGTGGTCGAGCAAATGGCCGGGCGGTGGAAAGTCAAACACCCCGACCTGGTGGACCTGTTCGCCCAGGCTCAGTCGCTGGCGTCACAGTTTCGCCGGATCAGCTACGCCTGGGTGCCGCGGTCACGCAATGCGTACGCCGACCGATTGGCCAACGAGGCGATGGACGCGGCGGCCCGCACCAATCGGCCCATCGAAAGACCCCTCGACAGGACCTCCGAGAGGACTTCGGAGCGGACCCAGGTACAGGTCGCCGAGCCGGTCAGAAGCGTTGCGACCCAACCCCCACCGGCGCCCGGCTGGACCGGGGCCCGCGGAACGCCCACCCGGCTGCTGATGCTGCGGCACGGGCAGACTCAGTTGTCGGTGCAGCGCCGCTACTCCGGGCGCGGCAACCCGGTGCTGAACGAAGTCGGTTGGCGGCAGGCCGGTTTGGCGGCGCGGTACATCGCGAAGCGAGGTGGGATCGCTGCCGTGATCTCCTCGCCGCTGCAGCGGGCCTACGACACCGCGACCACGGCCGCCCGGGCGTTGGGCGTAGACGTGACCGTCGATGACGACGTCATCGAGACCGACTTCGGCGCCTGGGAGGGGTTGACGTTCGCCGAGGCCGCCGAACGCGATCCCGAGCTGCATCGCCGCTGGCTGAAGGACACGTCCGTCGCGCCGCCGAGCGGGGAAAGCTTCGACGACGTCCTGTTGCGCGTACTCCGGGCACGCGGCCGGATCATGGCCGGATACGAAGGCGAGACCGTGTTGGTGGTCTCGCATGTGACGCCGATCAAGATGTTGCTGCGGCTCGCGCTGGATGCCGGGCCCGGGATTCTGTACAAGTTGCACCTTGACCTCGCGTCGTTGAGCATCGCCGAGTTCTATTCCGACGGACAGTCATCCGTGCGGCTGGTGAACCAGACGGGCTATTTGTAGACGAGCCGCGAGCGTGCGCAGAATGCCAGCGTGCGCGGCGTGTCACCGCACAAACACGCACGCTCGCGGGTCGGCGCCGTATCGTTCATCGGCGCGCGCCGGCCGACACCGTCTCGGTGTCACGGCCCGACCGCAGCACGGTACCGGGCATGGCCCCGGTGGCGGCGCCGTCGCGACAGACCTCGACACCACCGACCAGCACCGAACTGATACCGAACGCGTCGGCGACCAATCGGGGCGCGCCCGAGGGCAGGTCGTAGCGGGTGCGCTCGGGGCCGTGGTCGATGGTCGCCGGGTCGAACAGCACCAGGTCGGCGTGCCAGCCGGGTGCGATCCGGCCGCGGTCGGTCAACCCGTAGAACCGGGCCGGCACCTCGGTCACCAATCGGACAGCCTCCTCGAGCGACACCACCTGGTGTTCGCGGACGCCGCGACCGAGCAGCGCCGTCGTGTAGATGGCGCCGCACATCATGTCCAGGTGCGCGCCGGCGTCCGAGCCACCGATCACCGCACCGGGGTGGCGCCACACCTGCGCGCGCAACCGCCAGTCCGCCGCGTCGTCGCCGGTCAACGGCGGGGTGAGCCCGGTGCGCAGCTCGTCGGCCACCACGACGTCCAGCAGCGTGTCAAATGGTTCGCCGCCCCGCGCTGCGGCCACCTCACCGACGCTGCGGCCGGTCGCGTCGGCGTTCTCAGCCGCGAACGTCTCGACGATGACCAGCCGGTCCCATTGCGCGAGACCGCGAAGCATGCCGGCCTCCTTCGACGCGGCGCCTTCGGCGAGCCGGCGCCGCACCTGTGGGTCGGACAGCGCCGTCAGCCGTTCGCGCACCGGCAGATGCATGGTGTCGCGCCAGCCGGGCAGCCCGTCGAGCACGAAACCCGACAGGAACGACAGCCGGATCTTCATGCCCTGCGGCAACGTGAGCGCCACCACCCGGCCGCCGCGTTCTGCGGAGATTCCCGACGCGCGTAGCTGCCGTTGATGCCCATCGGGATTGGCCGCCGACACACCCAGCAGATTCCAGTTCAGCGGCCGATCCGCGGCGACGGACATGTCGGTGAGCAGCGCGATGTCGTCGTCGGTGAAGCCCGACAGACAGCCGGCGATGATGGCCTCGAGCGTGGTGCCGGCGATGATCGCGCAGCCCGCCTGCCAAGGCCACCAGTTCGGTGCGTGACGCGCTGCGCGATGGCACCGGCTGGCCGGCGCCGTCGTTGTGGGTGGGGGACTGCGACGTCGACAGCCCCAGCGCGCCGTCATTGAGTGCGCTCGTGCAGCAGGGTGACCATCCGCGCGATCTGCGCCCGGGTGGCCTCGCCGCCGACGGCGTCGCCGCCCATCGCGGCCAGCCGCAGGGCCGAGTGGCCAACCAGGAAACCGGCATTGACCGCGATGCGGCCGTCCAGGCGGCCCAGCCAGTCGCCGAACGATGACCATCCCCAGTCCAGGCCGGCCCGCAGCGCGTCCAGCGGCATGCCCTCGACCCGCGCCAGCATCCGGGTGAGGTAGTCCTGCTGGTCGGATGCCGCGGGTGCCAGCGTGAAGCCGCAGTTGCCGCCGAAGACGGTGGTGACGCCGTGCTGCACCGACGGGCTCGCGGTCGGGTCCCAGAACAGCTGCGCGTCGTAGTGGGTGTGCAGATCGACGAAGCCGGGCGCCAGCGTCTGTCCTTGGGCGTCAACGGTTTTCGATGCCGAATCATCGACTTGGCCTTTTGGTCCGACGGCGACAATGCGGCCGTTACGCATGCCGACGTTGCCACGGTGCGCCGGCGTACCGGTGCCGTCGACGATCTGGGCATCGCGGATCAACAGGTCGAGCATTGGCCCTCCTAGGCGCTGGCTAGCCACCCTTTCTTCGGCAATGGGTGGCGGAACAGCTCGGCTGCGTTGCGATGGGTGATCCGGGCGGCGTCCTGCGGCGACAGGCCGGCGACGTTGCGCGCCACCACCTGTTGGGTATCGGGCCAGGTCGAGTCGGCGTGCGGGTAGTCGCTCTCGACGAGGATGCGTTCCGGCCCGATCGCGTCCAGCGCGCCGAACGCCGACGGGTCGTCGATCGAGCAGAACCAGAAGTTGCGCCGCAGTACCTGGCTGGGCAACAGGTCGCCCTTCCACGACCCGCCCTCGCGCCCGCACGCGGAGTGGGCCAGCACGAAGTCGGCCCGGTCACCGAGCATGGCCGCCCAGCCCAGGCCGCCCTCGGCCAGCTCGATGTTCAGCCCCGGGAAACGGATCGGGATGCCCGACCACAGCATGTCCGCGCAGGCGACCAGGCCATTCACCGGGAACAGCGTGGTGATGGTCTCAAAAGGTGTATCCGGGGCGGGAATTGGGGCCCACTGCGCGGAACCGGTGTGTAGGCACACCACGGTGTCGGTTTCCTCGCAGGCGGCGAAGAACGGGTCCCACACCCCGCTGTGCAGGCTCGGGATTCCGCATTGAGCGGGGAGTTCGGGGAAGCTCACGGCCTTGAAGCCACGCGCGGCGTTGCGGCGTATCTCCTCGGCAGCGAGCTGCGGGTCGGCCAGCCACGGCAACTGCAGCGGGATGATGCGCTCCGGGTAGCTGCCGGCCCACGCCTCGAGATGCCAGTCGTTCCAGGCCCGCAGCGCGGCCAGCCCCAGCTCCTTGTCGTCGCTCTTCCAGAACACCGTGCCCGCGAACCCGGCGATCAGTGACGGGAAGTTCAGCGACGCCCAGATGCCGGCCAGGTCCATGTCGGCGATCCGCGCGTCGACATCCCAACAGCCACGCCGCATTTCGTCGAACCGGGCGGCGTCCATGCTCCATTCCTCGTGCGGCCGCCCGATCACGGCGTTGAGTCCGATGTTCGGGTACTCGCGGCCCTCATACCGCCACACCTGGCGGCCGTCATCGGTCTCGACGATCTTCGGCGCGCGATCGGCCAGCGCGCTGGGCAGCCGACCGTCGAACATGTCGGGCGGTTCGATGACGTGGTCGTCGACCGAGATGATGACATGCTGTCGCTGCCGGGGATCAGGGTCCGGCAGCAGCGCCATGGTTTTTGACTATCGTCGGTTTTCGGCGGGTGTCAATGCCTGTTGTGGCAGTGGCACGATACTGAGGTGGACAACGACGCGGCACTGGCGACGGGTCTCTGCTGCGCGTCGTGCGCCACCCCGTTGGGCGCGGCGGCCAAGTTCTGTAGCGAGTGCGGCACGCCGGTGGCCGGCGCCGCTCAATCCGCGGAATACAAGCAGGTGACGGTGTTGTTCGCGGACGTCGTTCATTCGATGGAAATCGCCGCGGCGGTGGGCGCCGAGCGGCTGCGCGAGATCATGGCCGATCTGGTCGATCGCGCGGTGACGGTGGTGCAGCGTTACGGCGGCACGGTGGACAAGTTCACCGGCGACGGCATCATGGCCGTGTTCGGTGCGCCGGTCGCGTTGGAGGACCATGCCTTTCGTGCCTGTCTGGCGGCCCTGGGCCTCCAAGAAGCCGCGCAGCGGCTCGCCATCGACGTACGTGACCGTGACGACGTGGACCTGCGGCTGCGGGTGGGCCTCAATTCCGGCCAGGTAATCGCCGGCGAGATCGGTTCGGGGCCACTGGGATACACCGCCATCGGTGAGCAGGTCGGGCTGGCCCAGCGGATGGAGTCGGTGGCGCCGGACGGGGTGCTGAGCGATTCGACGGCCAAGCTGGTGGGCAACGCCGTCTGTCCTCAGTGAGCCTGAACGGGTGCAGGTCAAAGGCGGGATCACACTGACCGCGCGGCGCTTGCTGGACATCGGTGAGCACCGGCCGCGTCGCCGCACCGAGTCGAAACTGGTCGGGCGTAGCTGGGAACTCACCACCGTCAGCGGCATCCTCGACGAGGCGATCGCCGGCTCGGGCTGCATCGTCAACATCGTGGGGCCGCCGGGTATCGGCAAGAGCCGATTGGTCCGTGAGACCGCCGAGCTGACGGGCGGTCTCCGCGTGCCGGTGTACAGCACGTACTGCGAGTCGCATGCCAGCGACATCCCGTTCCACGTGGTCGCCAGGATGCTGCGCGCGGCAATAGGAATCGACGAACTGGCCGCCGACAGCGCGCGCACCCACGTACGTGAACGGTTCCCCGGGGCCGACCCCGAAGACCTGCTGCTACTGGACGACCTGCTGGGAATTCGTGATTCAGCCGTGCCGCAGCCGGATATCGCCCCCGACGCACGGCGCCGGCGATTGACCGCGCTGGTCAATGCCGGAGCACTCGACCGCCGCGAGGCGGCGGTGTACGTCATCGAGGATGCGCACTGGATCGACGAAATCAGCGAGTCATTGCTGGCCGAGTTCCTGGCTGTGGTGCCACAAATCCCGTCGTTGGTATTGATCACCTACCGTCCGGAATACCAAGGCGCGCTTAGCCGTATCCCCGGTGGTCAGACAATTGCGTTGCGGCCCTTGACCGATGCGCACACCCTCGCGTTGACGGCCGAGCTACTCGGCGCTGGTTCGTTGGCGGGCGAACTCCCGGCGCAAATCGCCGACCGGGCGGCCGGGAACCCGTTCTTCGTCGAGGAAATCGTGCGCGACCTGGCGGAACGTGGTGTGCTGCGAGGCGAGCCGGGTGCCTACCAACGATCGGGCGACGTCGCGGATGTCGATGTACCGGCGACGCTGCAGGCCACCATCGGCGCCCGCATCGACCGCCTTGGGGCGTCGGCGAAACGCACGCTCAATGCCGCGGCGGTGATCGGGGCACGATTCGACACCGAGCTGCTGGCCGCACTGATCCCCGACGTGGACGTGGCACCGCTGATCGAGGCGGAACTTGTCGCTCAGGTGAGGTTCGCCCCGGGTGCCGAATATGCGTTTCGCCACCCGCTGATCCGCACGGTCGCCTACGAGTCGCAACTCAAATCCGTTCGCGCGCAATTACATCGATGGCTCGCGGCAGCGATCGAAGCGCGTGGATCGGCGGACGAAAACGCGGCGCTGACCGCCGAGCACCTGGAGGCGGCCGGGGATTTACAGGCGGCCTTCGACTGGCATATGCGCGCGGGAACGTGGTCCGCCTTTCGCGACATGGGTGCCGCGCGGACGAGTTGGCGGCGGGCCCGACAGGTCGCTGATCGGCTGTCCCCACGACGACCGTGATCGTTTAACCATGCGCATCGCGCCCCGCACGCTGTTGTGTGCGACGGCATATCGGGTGGGCGGCAGTGGCGCCGACACCGGCTTCGAGGAGCTGCGTGAGTTGTGTACTGCCGCAGGTGATCGGCAATCGCTCGCCATTGGAATGTCGGGCCTTTTGACGTGGCAGCTGATGAAAGCCCACCGCCGTGAGGCGTCGCAACTCGCCGACGAACTTGTCGGACTGCTGGAGGCGATCGACGACCCAACGTTGACGGTCGCGCTGCCCTTTTCCGCCATGATTGCCAAACACGAAACCGGCGAAATGGCCGACGTGCTTCGGTTCGCCCAGCTCCTCATCGATCTTGCCGAGGGTGATCCCGCCAGAGGCAGACTGATCACGGAATCTCCCTTGACGGTCGCAACCGCCATGCGCGGTCTCGCCCGATGGTGCCTGGGCATTGCCGGCTGGAAAGATGACTTCGACCAGGCCATCACGACTGCGCGTGCGCTGTTGACTGACCCGGGGACGCTTGCCGGCGTCATGTGGTTCACGTACGTCTACGCGATCCCGTACGGGGTGCTGGCGCCCGGTGCGACAGCCCTGCGCGACACCGCGGAGATACTGTCAATAGCAGAGCAATCAGGCGATGATCTTGCCCTTGACCTGGCCCGAACAGTTCATGGCATCGCCCTGGCATATCAGGACGGCCCCGCGCGCGAACGTGGTTTCGAGTTGCTCGTCAAAGCGCGAGAGCCGGCCGCGAACGACCGGTTCTCCTTGACCAATCTGCCGTTAGTCGACGTCCACATCGCACGGGAAAAGGCGCGGACCGGCGATATCGCGAGGCGCCATCGAATTGGCCCGCGCTGTCGTCGACGACCTAGCTCAACTCCGGCGGGTCATTCTGGGCCGCGCTGGCCACCAGTGTCCTGGTGGACGCACTGCTGCAACGCAGCGGTGCGGGCGATCTCGACGAGGCCGAGAGCGCGGTAGCTCGCCTGGCGGCGGTGCCAACCGATCCCGGCTTCGTACTGCACGAGATCTCGCTGCTGCGACTGCGGGCGCTGCTGGCCCGCGCCCGCGGGGACGAGGCCGCCTACCGCGACTACCGGGACCGCTACCGCGCGATGGCGACGTCGCTGGGCTTCGAGGGCCACATCAAGTGGGCCGAGGCGTTGCCATGAGGGAGAAATAAGTACCGCGGTACTCATGACAACCGGTCGGTCGCGGCGTGATGATCTGTCTGATGACCGATGCAGCCAGGACAGACCGGCCGACGCCGGACGTCGATGTCGTCGTAGTAGGCGCAGGTATCGCCGGCCTTTACCTCGCCTACCGCCTGAGCCGCGCCGGATACCGATTGCGCGTATTCGAAGCGGGGGACGACCTCGGCGGCACTTGGTTCTGGAACCGCTATCCGGGTGCGCGGGTCGATGTGCCCAGCGTCGACTACATGTTCAGCTTCGATCCCGACTGGCAGCGGGACTGGCACTGGTCGGAGAAGTACGCCACCCAACCGGAGATCCTGCGCTATCTGAACCATGTCGCCGACAAGCACGACCTGCGGCGCCACATCACCTTCTCCACGCGCGTCCAGCACGCGCGCTGGGACGACGATGCGTCGCTCTGGCGGGTACGCACCGACGGCGGGGACGAGGTCACCGCCCGTTTCGTCGTGATGGCCACGGGCTGCCTGTCCATGCCCAAGCCAGTCGAGGTCGAGGGGCTCGAGGCGTTCGCCGGTGAGGTGTACTTCACCAGCCGCTGGCCGCGCGAGCCGGTTGATTTCACGGGTAAGCGGGTGGGGGTGATCGGCACGGGTTCCTCTGGCGTTCAATCGATTCCGGTCATCGCCGCCGAAGCGCGAGAGCTGGTGGTGTTTCAGCGCACTCCGAATTTCTCGATCCCGGCGCGCAATGGTCCGTTGTCGGCCGAGAAGCTGGCGCAACTGGCGAATGAGGCGGAATACCGCGCGGCGGCGAGGGTGTCGTGGGGCGGGATTCCGGGGGAGCGCAGCATCATCCCGACATTCAGCGTCTCGGAGGCGCAACGTCAAGAATCGTATGAGCGCGCATGGGAGGGTGGCCTACTGTTCGACACGTTCACCGTGTTCGCCGACGTGCTGAGCAATCCCGCGGCCAATCACGAGTTCGCCGAGTTCTTCCGGAACAAGATCCGCTCTATCGTCGACGATCCCGAGACGGCGGCCGATCTGTGCCCCACCGATCACCCCATCGGGACGAAAAGGCCCTGCCTCGATACGAACTACTACGCCACGTACAACCTGCCGAACGTGCGCCTGGTCAACGTCCGAAAGCATCCGATCCGAGAAGTGACCGAAACCGGCATCGACACCGCCGACGAGTCGTTCGCCTTCGACGCGATCGTCTTCGCCACCGGCTTCGACGCCGTGACGGGTGCGATCACGGCCGTCGACATCAGGGGCCGTAACGACTTGGCGCTGAAGGACAAATGGGCGAACGGCCCGCAGACCTACCTCGGCTTGACCACCGCCGGCTTTCCGAATTTGTTCCTCATCACCGGTCCGGGGAGTCCCTCGGTGCTGTCGAACATGGCCGTGTCGATCGAAACGCACGCGGACTGGGTGCTCGACTGCCTCGGCCACCTGAGTACAAGCGGCTTCGACGTCATCGAGCCCACCGACACGGCCGAGGCCGGGTGGACGCAACACGTCAACGACTGCGCCGACATCACCCTCTACGGAACCGCGAACTCGTGGTACATGGGCGCCAATGTGCCGGGCAAGGCGCGGGTTTTCCTGCCCTACTGCGCGGGCGTCGACTTCTACCACCTCAGCCTCGACGAGGTGGTCGACCGCGATTATCTGGGCTTCCGGCTGTCTGGTCCCAACGGCTCGCAGTGCAACGACGGAGTGGTGCGCCGGTTGCAACCGGACGTCGAGATGATCCTCAACGAGGTGGCAGCGCTGAACCTGCCGCCGATTGAATCGATGAGCGTGGACGACGCCCGCGCCTTCTACCTGCAGATGTCACTGACTCGAATGCCGGGACCAGACGTCGGCGAGATCGTCGACGGTGTCCTGCCCGGTGCCACCGGCGACCTGGCGTACCGGCTGTACCGGCCGCCGACCCCAGGCCCGCACCCGATCGTCGTGTACTTCCATGGCGGCGGTTACGTTCTGGGCGACGCCATCTCGGATGATCCGCTGTGCCGGGACCTTTGCGTGCGCAGCGACGCGGTCGTCGTCTCGGCGGACTACCGCCACGCGCCCGAGCACCGATTCCCCGCGGCAGTCGATGACGCCATGGCCGCGGTGCGGTGGGTCGCCGACAACGCCCAGGCGCTTGGCGGCAGGCCGGGGCAGCTGGCGGTGTGCGGATGGAGCGCGGGCGGCGGGCTCGCGGCGGTGGTATGCCAGCTGGCGCGGGACCTGGGCGGACCCAACATCGTCGGGCAGGTGTTGTTGATGCCGTGCGCGGCCGGCGACACGACACGCCCATCCTTCGCCGAGAATGCGGACGGCTACGGTCTCACGACGCCGCTGATCCAGTGGTTCTATGACCACTACATCGACGCGGCAGACCGCAGCGACCCCCGCTTCGCGCCGTTACGTGCCGTCGATCTGTCCGGGCTACCGCCTGCGCTGGTGGTGACGGCGGAGTTCGATCCCGTGCGCGACGACGGCGAGGCCTATGCCGCCGCGCTCGGAGCGGCAGGCGTCCCGACGGAGTACGTCTGCGCCCGCGGCCACACCCACCAGTCGTTGGCGATGGTCGACATGGTCATCTCGGGTGCACCGATACGCGCACGAATGGCCGACGCGCTGCGCGGTTTCTTCGTGGCGACGCGCACGCCCGAACCCGCCTCCTGAGCGGTCGTAACATCGCGAGTACCTCGGACGTGACGCTGCGGTCACGTTCGGCGCCCAACGTGACCGCACCGTCACCCTCGGCGGGTTAATAAGCCATGGCCTGAGCGGTCGTAACATCGCTATATGAATAGGGGTTTGGTCGTCACATTTGCGTTCGGTTTGATTCTCGCGCTGTTCGGCCTGATCTGGGCGCTCCAGGGATTCGGAGTGCTTGGTGGCAGCCCGATGAGCAACACCACGACCTGGTCCATCATCGGCCCGATCACCGCTCTGATCGGCATCGTGGTCGCGGTGTTCAGCTGGCGAAAACTCTCATCCAAATAGCGCTGAAATAAGGCCTCAGGCTTCGGTGACGGTGAAGTTCACCGTGTGCCAGCCGGTGGCGCCGTCGGGAACGGGACTGGCCTGAGCTTCGGTCTGGGTAGCCCCGGTGTTGTCGGTGGCGCGCACGGAGATGGTCTGTCTTCCCAAGGCTTTTCGCCTCCCAGGGAAAGCTCCACAAGCGCCACGTCTGGTTGGAATAGCTGGCGCCCAGTTCAGCGGGCTGCCACCCGCCATCCCCGATGCGGATCTCCACGGCCCGCACGCCCCGATTCTGCGCCCACGCGACACCACCGAACACCACCGACCCAATCGGCACCTTCTGACCACGTCTGGGCACGTCGATCCGCGACTCGGTCTTGATGGGTGCACGCGCTGCCCAGCCCTGCCGCGTCCAGTAGGCCTGCGCTCGGTCGAAGCGGGTCAGCTCGAGCTCGACCACCCACTTGGTGGCCGACACATACCCGTAGAGCCCGGGTACCACCAGCCGGGCCGGGTAGCCATGCTCGATCGGCAGCGGCTGACCGTTGAGACCGACCGCGAGGAGCGCATCGCGGCCATCGGTGAGTGCCTGCACGGGCGTGCCGGCGGTGAAGCCGTCGATCGAGGTCGAGAGCACCATATCGGCATCCGCGTGCACACCGGCCGCCGACAGCAGATCAGCCACCCGATAGCCCGTCCAGACGCCCGTCGAGATCAAGTTTCCGCCAACGGGATTCGACACGCAGGTCAACGTCGTCACCGTCTCGACGACGTCGAATTTGGCAAGGTCGTCGAAGCTGTAGGTGACTTCGTGATCTACCATGCCGTGGATGCGCAGCCGCCAATCGCCGTGGCTGAGCTGGGGAATGCTGAGTGCGGTGTCCACCCGGTAAAAGTCGGCGTTGGCGGTGACAAAGCTCGGTAGCGCAACACCTTTGGGTTGCACGTCGGCAGGGATCGATGGTGCCGGTGATCGTGGTCGGGGGAGGGTAAACGTTTTGCGGTCGGCGGCCACCGAATGCGCCAACCGGGTGATGACCGCACCCGCCACGCCGCTCACTACGCCGAATCCGAGCAATCCGAACATGACCAAGCCGCGCCTGCGCGCATCCGGCTCGTCGTGGTCTTCCGGGTCTTCCGGGTCCGGCCAGAATCGACGGGCGAGCAATCGCATCACTGCCACGCCGCAAATGGTCCCGGCGACGGTGGGGATCGTGTCGAGCGCGTTCGCACCCTGCCGGGACAGCACTGCGATGCATCCGAGGACGCCCGCTGCGCGCGATCACGGCACTGCCGAGCGGGCGGCGCTGCGTCTCGAGGCTCCCGGCGATCGCAGCGATCGTGGCGATCACCACGAGCACGACCACGGACAAGAAGAGTTTGTCCAGCGAGCCCAGGGTCTGAATCGCCCACTCTTTGATTGGTCCCGGTGTCAGGTCGACCACCACCGAGCCGATCGCCGAACGCGCGTCGGCCCGCGCATTGAAACCGATGCCCACCAGCTGGGCTATCCCGAGCGACACCGACGCGGCGGCGACGCCGGCGATCATCCGCTCATTGGTCGGGGCGACGGCCATCGAACTACTGTACCCGTGATTCCCGTCGGGCGACCGTAACACCTTGCCGTGCAATCCAACTCGCGATGCGGTCGGTTGCGTTGGGTCGGTCGCGGTGCGCTCCTGTGGCTCATGGGATCAGGTCGCGCTCGGTGACAGAGATGCCGACGGCTTATCCTTTCCAGAACCCATTGCACATGCTCGGCGGGGATAAGCGGAGGGTCGGATGACGGCCATAGCAGCGTGCCGGAAGTGTGGCACTGAGCCTCTAGAGAACGCGCGGTTTTGTCACGGCTGTGGCTCACCGGTCAAAGACAGCCATACCCGGGCAGAGTACAAGCAGGTCACGGTTCTGTTTGCCGATGTTGTCCATTCGATGGACATCGCGGCGGCGTTGGGCACAGAGCGGCTGCGGGAAGTCATGGCCGACCTCGCTGACCGCTGTGCCGCAGTTGTAGAGCGGTACAGCGGCACGGTGGACAAGTTCACCGGCGACGGGATCATGGCAGTGTTCGGCGCGCCGGTGGCGTTGGAAGATCACGCTCTTCGTGCCTGCCTGGCGGCACTGGGTATCCAAGAGGAGACCACCCGGTTGGCCGCTGAGGTCGAAAACCGCGACCGCGTTGACCTACAGCTGCGGGTGGGACTTAACTCCGGTCAGGTGATCGCCGGTGAAATCGGTTCGGGGCCTTTCGGTTACACCGCCGTCGGTGTGCAAGTCGGGATGGCCCAGCGGATGGAGTCGGTCGCCCCTGCGGGTGGTGTGATGCTCAGCGCATCGACAGCGCAACTCGTTGATGGCGGCGCGGACCTGGGCGAGTTTGAGCTGGTTCAGATCAAGGGTGCCGATGCGCCGGTGCGCGCCCGGCGGCTGTTGGGCATGGGCGACGCGCATCGCGCTGTCAGGCGCGCTGAGTCGAATCTGGTCGGTCGGCGCTGGGAGATGGCCGCCGTTGAAGGCTTGTTGGACCGTGCCGTCGATTGCCACGGCGCGGTGGTCGGCGTGGTGGGTCCACCTGGCATCGGTAAGAGCCGTCTGGTGCGCGAGGTGGCTGCGATCGCAAGTCGTCGTGGCGCGGAGGTGTTCACCACCTTCTGCGAGTCACACACCAGTGAGGTCCCCTTCCATGCCGTCGCACGGCTGCTGCGCGCGGCTACCGGCGTCGAGGGTTTTGACGGGCAGACCGCTCGCGATCGAGTGCGCGACCACGTTTCCGACGCAGACCCCGAGGACTTGCTGCTGCTCGATGACCTACTGGGCATCGCCGACCCGAATGCTCCGTTACCGGCGATCGATCCCGATGCCCGTCGGCGACGGTTGACGGCGCTGCTGAATGCCGCTTTCGTGGGACGGGAAACGCGCGCGGTCTACGTCGTTGAGGACGCCCATTGGATCGACGAAGCCAGCGAGTCGATGATTGCCGATTTCCTGACCGTGATCCCGCAGACGCCCTCGCTGGTGCTGGCCACCTATCGACCGGAGTACGACGGGGCGCTGGCACGGATGCCCGGTGCTCAGACCATCGCCCTTGCGCCGCTGAGTGATTCAGAAACAGCGGCACTGATCTCGGAGCTGCTCGGCCCGGACCCCTCGAATGGTGCGCTGGGCCAGACGATCGCCGCTCGGGCCGCTGGGAATCCGTTCTTCGCGGAAGAGATCGTGCGCGAACTCGCCGAGCGCGGCGTGTTGCAGGGACAGACCGGCGCATTCGTATCGACCGCAGATGTCAGTGAGGTGCGGGTGCCTGCCACCTTGCAGGCGACCATCGCCGCCCGCATCGACCGACTCAACCCACCGGCCAAGCACACGCTCAGCGCGGCGTCGGTCATCGGGTCTCGCTTCAGCGCCGATCTGCTGATCGGCCTGGGAATCGATCCGTCGGTCGACGAGCTGGTCAACGCCGAGCTCATCGACCAGGTGCGGTTCAGCCCGCGCGCCGAATATGCGTTTCGGCACCCGCTGATCCGCACCGTGGCCTACGAATCACAACTGAAATCCGATCGCGCGCGGGTACATCGACGGCTGGCCGCCGCGATCGAAGCCCGCGAATCGGAATCGGCCGACCAGAACGCGGCGTTGATCGCCGAACATCTTGAGGCCGCTGGGGATGTGTCTACCGCCTACAGCTGGCACATGCGCGCCGGGGCGTGGGCGAGGAACCGCGACATCGCCGCGGCGCGACTGAGTTGGGAGCGCGCCCGAACGATCGCCGACGCCTTACCCGACGATGACCCCAACCGGACAGCGATGCGCATCGCCGCCCGCACCATGTTGTGCGCGACCGCCTTCCGAGTCCATCTGAACGTGGCCGGTGACCGCTTCGAGGAATTGCGGGAGTTGTGCACCGGCGGGGGAGACAAGGCGTCACTGGCCATCGCGATGGCGGGGCTGACGATGGACCACGTGTATCACGGCCGGTTGCGCGACGCGTCGCGGCTGGCATCGGAAGCCATGGCCCTGATCGAGTCGATCGGCGACCCGACCCTTACGGTGGCGTTATCCGCCGCGGCCATCCGCGCCAAGGTTACGAACGCCGAGAATTTCGACGTGCTGCGGTGGTCACAGCGGGTCATCGACCTGGCCGACGGTGATCCGTCGAAGGGCAACTTGATCATCGGGTCACCGTTGGCGATCGCCTTTACGACGCGGGCTCTTGCCCGTTGGGGCCTGGGTCGCCCCGGATGGCGTGACGACCTCCGCCAAGGCCTGGCGATGGCCAGCAGCACCGACCCCATGTCCTACGCCGCAGTTGTCACCTACGTCTACTTCCCGGGAATACCCAACGGCGTGCTGAGGCCCGACGAGTCCGCGATGCGCCAGATCGGGGACGCCCTACGGATTGCCGAACGATCCGGTGATGACTTAGCGCTGGCCATCACCCGGTTGACGCTCGGCTTTGTGCTGGTGCACCGTCAAACGGATGCCGATCGTGACCGCGGACAAAAGCTCCTGGCCGAGGTCAGCGATTTGTTCGTCCGCCGGCAATACTTCCTGGCCGATTTGCCGATCATCGAGGTGTACTTGGCGCGTGAGAGGGATCGGCGCGGAGATCGCGACGAGGCGATACCGCTCATGCGTGCCGCCGTCGACCATCTCGTCCATGAGGGACGGCTGCAGGCCTGGGGCATTGCTGCGACGGGTGTTCTGGTGGAGACGCTGCTTTCTCGCGCGGCCGATGGTGACATAGCCGAAGCCGAGGCCGCGACCGACCGCCTGGCACGCCTGCCCGCGGAGGGCTGGGTGGGGCCCGACATCACGCTGTTGCGACTACGAGCCCTACTGGCGAGGGCCCACGACGATGCCGCGGCTTACGTGCAGTTCAGGGACCGCTACCGCGACACGGCGAAAACGCTTGGCTTCGAAGGGCACATCGATTGGGCCGATGCGATGCCATGACGACGGCCGGGCCAAAGATTAGCGCTGCCGTCCTGTGCAGCCGACTGGATGATCGACGGCTTATCCTTTCCAGGACCCATTGCACATGCTGTCAAAGCGTCGTGCCGGCATCACCCGCTGTGAAGCCAACTGGAGTACCGACGGCTTATTCTTTGAACACATGTTGGCGGGGATAAGCGGAGGGTCGGATGACGACCAGAGCGGCGTGCCTCGGGTGTGGCACCGAGCCGCTGAAGAATGCGCGATTTTGCCATAATTGCGGCGCGCCGGTCGACGACGCGGCTACCCGAGCGGAGTACAAGCAGGTCACGGTTCTGTTCGCTGACGTGGTCCATTCGATGGACATCGCCGCTGCCGTCGGGGCGGAGCGGCTGCGCGAGATCATGGCTGAACTCGTCAATCGCGCTACGGCGGTGGTGCAACGGTATGGCGGCACGGTGGACAAGTTCACCGGCGACGGCATCATGGCAGTGTTCGGCGCACCAGTGGCGTTGGAAGACCACGCCGTTCGTGCCTGTCGTGCCGCGCAGGGCATTCACGATGAGACCGTCCGACTGGCCGCTGAGGTCAAAGACCGCGACGGTGTGGATCTGCAGTTGCGCGTGGGACTCAACTCCGGTCAGGTGATCGCCGGCGGGGTCGGTTCAGGACCGTTTCGCTACACCGCCATCGGTGAGCAAGTCGGTATGGCGCAGCGGATGGAGTCCGTCGCCCCGCCCGGCGGTGTCATGGTCAGCGAGTCCACCGCCCGGCTGGTCGCGGACGCCGCGGTGTTCAGTGAGATCGAGATGGTGAGCATCAAGGGTGCCCCCGCACCGGTGCCCGCCCGCCGTCTGGTGGCGATGGACCCACAGCGCGGCTCCCTCGGTCGCGTGCAAGCCACGTTGGTGGGCCGCGAACGGCAAATCAGTGCCCTCACCGAACTGCTCGACCGCTCAATCGGTGGGCACGGGGGTGTCGTCGGAGTGGTCGGGGGCGCGGGCATCGGCAAGAGCCGGGTGGTGCGCGAAGCCGCAGCGATCGCGGCTGCGCGCGGTGTCGACGTGTTCTGGACGTTCTGCGAGTCCCTCTGCCAGTGAGATCCCACTGCATGTCGTTTCGGGCTTGCTGCGCGCGGCCGCCGGGCTGGATGGGCTTGCGGACGCTGCCGCACGGGCTCAGGTACGTGGTCGCTTCCCGGGCGCCGACTCCGAGGATCTACTCCTGCTCGACGACCTGCTCGGCATCGCCGACCCTGGCATCGCGCTGCCGCAGATCGACCCGGACGCGCGCCGCAGGCGGCTGACGGCCTTGGTGAACGGCGCCTCGCTCGGCTCGTGCCACACCGGCGGTCTTCGTCATCGAAGACGTCCAGTGGATCGACGAGGTCAGCGAATCGATGCTGGCCGACTTCCTCGCGGTGATACCGCAGACTCCCACGATGGTGCTCATCACGTACCGTCCGGACTACCCGGGTGGGCTGACCCGGGCATCCGGCGCGCAGACGATTGCCCTTGCGCCGCTGAGCGATTCCGAAACCGCGGCGATGACTGCCGAGTTGCTGGGCGCGGATCCATCGGTTGGTGACCTGACCACGACCGTCGCCGACCGGGCCTCGGGCAACCCATTTTTCGCCGAAGAGATCGTCCGCGACCTGGCCGAGCGCGGTGTGCTCATCGGCGGCCGCGGCGCCTATGTCTGTCTCGACGATGTCGCCGAGGTCACCGTGCCTGCCACCCTGCAGGCGGCTATCGCCGCCCGCATTGACCGTCTGGAGCCGACGGCCAAGAGAAGCATCAGCGCTGCGGCCGTGATCGGATCGCGTTTCGACACCGACCTGCTCACCGCGCTGGACGTGGAGCCGGCGCTCGATCAGCTCGTCAAGTCGGAGCTGATCGGCGAAGCGGGCGGCGGCCCAAGGGCCGAGTATGTGTTCCATCACCCCCTGGTTCGCGCCGTGGCCTACGAATCGCAGCTGAAATCGGATCGCGCCGAGCTGCACCGGCGCCTGGCCCGCGTGATCCAGGCGCGTGACCCCACTTCGGTCGACGAGAACGCGGCGCTGATAGCCGAGCACGTGCAGGCCGCGGGTGACGTCCCTGGAGCGTATGGGTGGCACATGCGTGCCGCCACGTGGCTTGCGCATCGGGATCTGGCCGGCGCGTGTCAGAGCTGGGAGCGGGCGCGTGAATGCGCCGACGCATTGCCGATACATGACACACACCGCACATCGCTGCGCATTGCTCCACGAGTAATGTTGTGTGTCAACGGTATCCGTGTGCAAGCGACCACCACCGAGGTCCGGTTCGCCGAACTTCAGCAGTTGTGTGAAGCCGCCGATGACAAGTCGTCGCTTGCGTTCGGTATGGCGGGCATGCTGCCGGTGCACGTACTGCACGGTCGCGTGCGCGAGGCCTCGCAATTGGCTTCCGAATACATGACCCTGGCCGAGTCGATCGGCGATCCGACACTCACCGTTTTGCTGGCCTCCGTCGCGCTGGTGATCAAGATGGAGACCGGTCCGATCGCCGACGCACTGCGATGGGCCCAGGACTCCATCGACTTGTCCGAGGGCAACCCGTTACTCGAACCCATGGCGGCAGCAGCGTTCTCGGTGCGCGGCTCGGCCCGTTGGGCTCAGGGAAACCCAGGGTGGCGGGACGACCTCGAAACGGCGATCGTCATGGCGCCCGGAACCGATCCGATGGTGCACGGCCTCGTGGTCAGCGTGACATACTCCGCGATCGCGGCGGGAGTGTTGCCGGCCGACGACCAGGCCCTGGCCAACATCGACGCGGCGTTGCGGGTCGCCGAGCGATCCAGCGACGACATCGCGCTGGGCCTGGCCCGGTTGAGCATGGGTTTCGCTCTGCTGTACCGGGACTCGGCGGCAGAACGCGAGCGGGGGGCCGCAGTGCTCGCGCAGGTGCGCGAAATGATCCTTGCCAAGCGGTTTTACGCGAGCGAGCTTCCGATCGTCGAAGCATGGATAGCACGCGAGATGGCCGCGGCCGGAGACCGCGACGGTGCCCTCCCGCTGATGCGAAACGCCGTGGACACCTTGTTCGACACCGGCCAGTGGGGCTATCTGAGCGCGACCGCCGGTGTGCTGGTGGACACGCTGCTGGCCCGCGGCGAAAAGGGCGATATCGCCGAAGCCGACCGCGTGGTCCGACGGCTGGCGATAGGCCCCGGTGAAGCGCCCTTGTACCGCGAGGTCTGGTTGTTGCGCTTGCGGGCATTGGTGGCGCGGGCCCGCGGCGAGCAGATTCGCTACCGCGAGCTGGCACAGCGGTACCGCCAGTTGGCGACATCGCTGCGCTTCGAGGGTCATATCGCGATGGCCGAAGCGTTGACTTCATCGACCGCAACGGCAGACGAAAAGGCAAGCGGTGGAACGGTTCCCTCGTCGTCAACGCCTGCTGCGCCGGTCACGGGTGACGGAATACCGCGGGGGAGAATCCGCCGGACCATCCCCTTGGCGGGCTTCGCCGCGCGCGCCGCAGGCGACCGAATCGTGGCGGGCCTGCGTGCGAAGACGGGTGACACCGGCGCCGTGGCGCGCTTCCATGAGCGGAGCGCCGAACGCTACTCGGAGCTGCTGGGTCACTCCAAGGGCGTGCTGATGAAGATCGGGCAGATTCTCTCCATGTTCGACACGAATGTGGTTGGCAGCGGGTTCATGCCGTATCACGCAGCGCTGGCAAGGCTGCAAGCCGACGCGCCGCCGATGGACCCTGACCTGGCCAAACAGACACTGCACGCGGACCTCGGCAAATCGACCGACGCGATGTTCGCCTGGTTCAGCGACGAACCGATGGCGGCCGCATCGATCGGACAGGTGCATCGCGCGGTCCTGCACGACGGCCGCGAAGTCGCGGTCAAGATCCAGTATCCCGGTGCGGCAGAAGCGATTCGCGCCGATCTGGCCAACCAGGAAATGGTGACGAAATTCATCCGGTTCATGTCGTCGGCGTCCGGTGCGGCGATGCCCGATCTACGAACCGCGACACGGGAGATGGTTGCGCGCATCGCCGAGGAAATCGACTACCGTCACGAAGCCGCCAATATCACCGCATTCAGCGAGCTTTACCGCGGCCATTCCTTCATCCTGATCCCCGACGTCGTCGCTGAAGCGTCCGGTGACCGGGTACTGACCATGACGTATCTCGACGGGCTGGACTGGACGGCCGCGCAGGGGGCCGAGCAGGCCCTGAAGAACACGTGGGCAGAGGTGATCTCGCGTTTTCTGGCGGGATCTATACGACACGGCAACGCTATTTCATTGCGATCCCCATCCCGGCAACTATCGCTTCGGCCCGGACGGGCGAGTCGGGTTCGTCGATTTCGGCTGTGTCAAGATCCTGTCCGAACGGCAGCGCCACGGGCTCGTCGGGATGGCGCGCGCAACCATCGACGGACGCAAGAACGAATTGCGCGATCTGATGGTCGAATCCGGCTTCCTGGCGAGCGACTCCGCAATGACTGTCGATCAGGCCTACGACTGGTGGGCGGAAACCCTGCACGAGATGCTCGCACCCCAGCCGTTCACCTATACCCGCGACGACCCGATCCGCGCGATCCGCGGCTTCATCGACCTCCGCGCCGCCGATCACCCCGCCCGGCAGATGTTGCTGCCCGAAGAGACCGCCTTCTTCCCACGGGTGTACATCGGCATGTACAACCTGTTCGCCACGTTGCACGCGACCCTGCCGGCGCGAGCGATCATCGACGACATGGATGGCGTCGCCGAACCGGTAACCGCGCTGGGCAAGCAACACCACGCCTGGGTACACCGACGCGGCCTGCCGTTCGGATTGGAATCCCGCGGACGTCCCTAGCGCCGCAGAATGAATCACATGACAGTCACTGCTGTGGGACCAGCACACCTGTCTGCCGCTGCAGATCGACACCGGCGTCGACCCGCTGGCCCGCTATCGGCGTCGCGGCGGCGCGTTGGTCTCGGTCAACGCCGGATATTCTCCGCAGAGCTGCCACGAGACGACGGCGCTGCTCAGGCACTACCGCGCCGCGGTCGACGCGCATCCAGACTTGGAGTTGGCGGCCAGTGCCGACGACGTGGCCACGATTACCCGTGCCGGTCGCATCGCCGTGGTGTTCGACCTCGAAGACTCCAATCCTCTGGACGGGGATCTCAACAACCTGCCCGCACTGGCCGAGCTCGGCGTGCGCACGCTGCTGCCCACCTACAACCACGCCAACCGCGCCGGCAGCGGCTGCCTGGACACCGTCGACGGGGGCCTGACCGCGTGGGGGCGGTCGATCGTCGCCGAGCTGAACCAGGTCGGCATCGTTCCGGACGGATCGCATTGCAGCGCCCGCACCGGACTCGAGATGTGTGAAGTCTCAACGGGTCCCGTTGTCTACAGCCACTCATGCATGCGCGGGGTGTGGGAGCATCCGCGCAACATCACCGACGAGCAGGCCAAGGCGTGCGCGGCCACCGGCGGGGTCGTCGGGATCACCGGCGTCGGAATCTTTCTCGGCCCCAACACCCCCACGCTGGACGCCATGACCCGGCACCTGGAGTATGCGGTCGACCTGGTCGGCATCGAACATGTCGGCATCAGTAGCGACTTTTCCTTCGACTACCCCGATTTCATTGCCGAACTCAGCCGCAATCCGCAGCTGTTCGACGACAGCTACACCCGGTGGGGGCCGATCCAGTGGATGCCGCCCGAGACGCTGCTGACGCTCGGCGAACATCTCGCGGGGCGTGGGTGGAATGACGCCGACATCCACGCCGTCCTCGGCGGCAATTTCTTTCGGGTGGCCCAACAGGCCTGGCGCGCGTAAATCAGTGCGGCACCGGGTGCCGGACGAAGGTTCGTGCCTGCGTGAATGCCCGGATCCCGTCGACGCCGAGTTCGCGGCCGATGCCGGACTGGCCACAGCCGCCGAACGGCAGCCGTGGGTCTTGGGCGGCCAGGCCGTGACAGTTGACGCTGACGGTACCGGCGACGAGCTGCGCCGTGATCCGGTCGGCGAGCGCGTCGTCGCCGGTCCAGATCGACGCGGTCAGGCCGAAATCAGTTGCGTTCGCCGAGGTTACGGCGTCATCGATGCTGTCATAGCCGAAGATCGGCAGCACCGGGCCGAATTGTTCCTCGGTGGCCAACGCCGAGTCCGGCGCCAAGTCCGTGACGACCGTCGGCAGCCTGAAATAGCCGCCCGCATCGGCGTCGGCCTCGCGGATGCGTCCGGCGGTCCGGACCGTCGCGCCGTGCGCTTCGGCGTCACCGACCAGTCTGGCCACCCGGTCGCGCCCGGCCGCGGTGTGCAGCGGGCCCAGGGTGGTCTCCTCGGCGAGACCGTCGCCCACTACCTCCCGCGCGCAGCGCGCGAGTAGCGCCTCGGCCAGCTCACCCACCCGTTGCCGGGGCGCATACAGGCGCTTGATCGCCATGCAGACCTGGCCGCCGGTGGTGTAGGTCGCGGTCACCAGCCGTTCCACCAGCTCGTCGCTCACTTCGACGTCCGAGGCGATGATGGCGGCGTCGTTGCCGCCGAGCTCGAGCAACAGCGGGGTGAGCCGGGGCGCGGCCGCGGCCATCACGGCGCGCCCGGTGGCGACGCCGCCGGTCAGCGAGATGAGGTCGATGCCCGGGTGGGTGACCAGCGCCTGGGCCAGTTCGCTGCCGGGGCCCGACAGCACATTCACCACCCCCGGCGGCAGTGCCGCCGCCACCGCCCCGGCCAGTTGCAGCGCCGCCAGGGGACAGCTCGGGGGCACCTTGACGACGGTGGTGTTGCCCGCTGCCAGCGCCGAGGCCAGCTTGGTCATCGTCAGCGCCAGCGGCCAGTTGAACGGAAGCACCAGCGCGGCCACGCCGAACGGCTCCCGATGCAGCCCGTGGGTATTTGGAGTGCGGATCGATCTGCTCGGGTGCGAGCGCCGTCTCGGCCATGGACCCGAGGAGCCCGGCCAGGCCCGGTCCGGTGCTGATCTCGAAATTCGCTTCGGAAAGCACCTTGCCGTGCTCACGGGTGTACAGCCGCGCGCCGTCGCGTGCGGCCAGCTGTTCGGCCGCCGTGGCCGCCGCGGCCGCGAAAGCGGCCACCCGCTCGGCAACGCTGAGCGCTCGCCACCCCGGCGCCGCCCGCCGGGCCGCCGCCACCGCGGCGTCCAGCTGGGCGCGGTCGGCGACCGGCGCGTGACCGACAACCTCGGCCGGGCGGGCCGGATTGTGCACGGTATAGGTCCCGGCGGCGCCTGGCTGCGGTTCACCGCCGATCGTCAAAAGCGGCTCGTTGCCAGCAGTTTGGCTTTCTTGCGCGATCGTCGTTGATCCCGTCATCACCATCTCCTTGACCAGGTGCGGATGTCCCGCCATCGTAAGTCTCATGAAAGCGGTCGTGCTCCGCGAGGTCGGGCAACCCACTGCAGTCGAGGACGTGGCATTGCGGCCGCTGGGCCGCCGTGAGGTCCGAGTCCGGCTGGCCGCGAGCGGTGTATGCCACAGCGACCTGTCGTTGCGCAACGGGTCCATACCGACGCTGCTGCCGTGCACCCTCGGTCACGAAGGCGCCGGGATCGTCACCGAAGTCGGCGACGACGTCACCAACGTGGCCCCGGGCCAGCACGTCGTGCTGACGTGGCTGGTGTCGTGCCGCTCCTGCCCGCATTGCCTGCGCGGCGAGGCCCAGCTGTGCCTGCACGCCTACGACCACGCTTACGGCGGTCCATACGCCGAGGGCACCGGCCCGGTCTGGCCGGGAATGGGAGTCGGATCGCTGGCCGAAGAGACCCTGCTGCCGGCCGCGGCGGTCGTGCCGGTCGACGAGTCGCTGCCGCTCGACCAGGCCGCGCTGCTGGGCTGCGGCGTCACCACCGGGGTAGGCGCGGTGATGCACACCGCGGCCGTGCGCCCGGGCCAGACCGTGCTGGTCATCGGTTGCGGTGGCGTGGGTTTGGCCGCGATCCAGGGCGCCCGGCTGGCCGGTGCGGCGCGGATCATCGCCGCCGATCGAGTGGCGAGCCAGCTTCCCGCCGCGGTGGCCAACGGTGCGACCGACACCATCGACGCCGCCGAGGTGGACCTCGTCGCCGCCGTGCGTGACCTGACCGGCGGCGGGGTCGATCACGGAATCGAGGTGGTCGGTCAACCCGCCACCATCCGCGCGGCCTACGACGCCACTCGCCGTGGCGGCAAGGTCACCCTGGTGGGGGCTGCCGGCATCGCCGCGGAGGTGACGTTTCCCGCGCTGTCGCTGATGACCGACGGCAAGACCATTCAGGGCAGCGTGTACGGCGCCAGCGACCCGGCCCGCGACATCCCCATGCTCGCCGCGCTGGCCCAGGGCGGTCGCCTCGACCTCGAGGCGCTGGTGACGCGGCGGATCGGGATCGACGACGTCGAGGCGGCGTTCGCCGACATGACCGCGGGGCACGGGGCACGCAGCGTCGTCTGCTTCGACCACTGAATTATCAAAAGCTTCTGCTGCAAGCCCTTTCGGGTAACAGGCAGTTTCCGGCTAACCACGGACGTCAAGCCGGATAGTCGCCAACGGGCCAGCTGGTGCGTGCCGACTGGGCAGACATGCCGCCGGGCATCGTCAGGCTCGCACCGTAACCGCGGGGTCTCAGATTAATAAATCGGCAAGCGCCGCATCCAGGGTCGGGAAGCCGAACTCAAAGCCGCACTCCTGCAATACCCGCGACGTCGCATGTCGCCCGGTCAGCCCAAGCGCGGGATCGCTGCGCAGCACCACCGCGCCGAGCTTCACCAGCGCGGCGGGCGTGGGTGGGGCCGGCGGACGGTGCAGCCGCCGGCGAAGGATCGCCATCAGGTCGCGGTTGCGCACCGGATGCTCTGCCGCCGCAACGAGCACGCCGGCCGGGATTGTCAGCCCCGGCGTCAAGCCCAGAGCGGCGCGGACAATCGCCAGCCAATCGGACAGGTGGATCCAGGAGAACCATTGGCGACCCGTCCCCACTGGCCCGCCCCCGCCGATCTTGGTCAGCCACACCAGCCGGGCCAGCGCCGGTGAGTCCTGGTCGAGGACTATCGAGGTGCGCAGGATGACGCCGTGGTCGGTGTTGGCTCCGGCAAACGCTTGTTCCCAGCGCGTGGCGACACCCGTCATCTGCGGCAGACCGCTGGGCACCGCCGTTGTCTCGTCGCAGTGGGTCTCGCCCGCGTCCGACCAGATCGCGGTCGTGCTGGACTGAATCCAGTGCGCCACTGGGTTCTTCAGTTGCCGGCTGGCATCGACGAGCGCCCGGGTGGGTTGCACCCTGCTGTCGGTGAGCGCGGCGATATTGCGGGCTGTGGGCCGGCAATCCACCAGCTTGCCGGCGAGGTTGATCACGGCGGTGTTGGCCTGGTCCAATTCGTCGGCCCAGTCGCCGACGGTGCGGCCGTCCCACGGCACCTGGCGCACCGGCAGCCGCGGGTCGACGCGACGGGTGAGGACGACGACGTCGTGGCCACGCGCGCCGAGGTCGGCGGCGATTCGCCGGCCCAGCGAGCCGCTGCCGCCGGCGAGGACCACCTTCAGCCGACCCGGGGGAGTGTTCACGCCGACACGGTAATCGTCACGCCGCGTCGTGGAAAATCAGTCCCAGGGCATAACGTGCGCCGGACCGGACCGTCGAAACGCCGTGGCGCACCGGTGCCGCAGACCAACCCCGCCTCGATTGCACCGGCCGATCCCGGGTGGTGAACACGTAACCATGCCCCTGCGGCAATTGTGTTGCAGTGCCGCGGGATTGGGCCCGGGGCCGCTGTTCGACCAGCAGGAACTCGCCGCCGGTGTAGTCGGTGTCCGGATCGCTCAAGTTGATCACCACCTGAAGCGGAAACACCAACTCGCCGTAGAGATCCTGGTGCAGGGCGTTCCAGTCGTCGGTGCCGTACCTGAGCATCAGCGCGGTGGATCGACGCTGCCCGGCGGCGTGGCAGGCGGCCAGCCAATCATCGAGGCTGTCCGGCCAGGGCGTGTCCCGGCCCAGCTTGCCCCACCACTCGCGGGCTATCGGCAGCAGCCGGGGATAGAGCGCCTGTTTGAGCGGTTCGATCGGTTCGGGATAGGGCGCATGGAAGTAGCGATACTGCCCGGCGCCGTACCGTTTTGGCGCCATGTCGATGGTCGAGCGGAACAAGCCGTCGTCGGCGTAGAGCCGGCGCAGCCGCTTTGCCTCGGCGGGGGTGACCAGCTGCGGCAACACCGCCCCGCCGTACTCGTTGACCCCGGCGGTGATCGCATCCCAATCACCGGAGGCGACGCGCCTCTCCCACCGGGTCATCTGTCCACGATAGAGGCGTACTGGCCCCGGCATGAGGCAGCGGGTACCGTGTTCGTCGCGGACGAGTTGGCTGGGCGGCCGCGGTTCGCGCTGGTTCGAGAGACCCGGCGTCGAATCGAGGAAAGTCCGGACTTCACAGAGCAGGGTGATTGCTAACAGCAATCCGAGGCGACTCGCGGGAAAGTGCCACAGAGAACAGACCGCCATCCTCGTGGTGGTAAGGGTGAAACGGTGCGGTAAGAGCGCACCAGCATCCCGGGTGACCGGGGTGGCTTGGCAAACCCCACCCGAAGCAAGGCCAAGAAGGCTGCACCGGGAGGTGCGGCCGCGCAGGCGTTTGAGGGTTGCTCGCCCGAGCCTGCGGGTAGGCCGCTCGAGGCACCCGGCAACGGTGTGTCCAGATGGATGGCCGTCGCCGTGCCGTCGCTGGTTCAGCCGCGGCGGTGGGGAACAGAATCCGGCTTACAGGCCAACTCGCCCGCCTCCACCGGTCTGGGTGGCGTGAGTGAGGCGCGAATTTGCGCCTCCCACGCCCACTCAAGGTCGGCGCTAGCGCGCTTTGCGCACCGCCTTGTTGAGTGTGCGCAGCGCGGAGTCGAGCTGTGCGCGGCAGCGGTCGGCCAGGTCGGACTCCTGCTGGAACAGCAGACCGTAGGTGAAGGTGTCCTCGCCGGCGCCGTGCGCGGCCTGGACCTGATGAACCAAGTGTTCGCGGCTCACCACACTGTCCTGATGATCGCCGAGCAGCGACTGGATGTCTTTCGCCTTCTGCGACACTTTGTCCGCGCCGGTGGCGGCCGCGGTATAGCGCAGTCGCTTGGCGCGCTTGCGGATCTTGTGCAGCGCCTCGTCTTTTTCTTCCTCGCCCGCCTGGTCATCTTCGCCTACCTGGGCGGCGTTCTTTGCGGCCTTGCGGACCCGTTTATAGGCGGCGTCGATCGTCACCGATTCCGGCTGGCCGCCCGCGGTGGTCGTGGGGGATTCGGCGACCAGTGCTTCGAGGGCGTCGAGCAGCCGGAAGTACCGCTGCGTTCGCATTGCCGTCAACGATCTCCGCAGCCCGGACTGGTAGCGGCGTCGGGCGCCCTCGACGAGACGCTCCCGGACGGGTCCGCGCACCAGCTCCTTCGGTAGTTCGTCCAACGATCGCTGGTAGCGCTCGCCGAGCACCTCGGCGTCGCGTGCCACGCCCAGCACACCGGCAAGCTCTCGCAGTTCGTCGATGACCCACGCGCCGTCTTCCAACCCGAAGGACTCGTGGGAGTCGCTGAGCAGGCTGCGGATCTTGCGCGTGGTCACCCGCATCTGATGCACCGCATCGTCGGCGTCGACGCGTACCGCGCGATCCCACAGCAGCAACTCTTCGACTTGCTCGGCCACCGCGCGGTGCACCGGGTCCGCCGGTGGTTGCGTTTCGCTGGGCTCTGGTGAGGTTGATCCCAGCACTCGCGCCAGTTTGGAGCCGTGACCGGCGGGTGCCGCACCGGCGTCGAGCAGTCGGTTGCTCAGCCGGTTGAGCAGCTCGCGATCGACGCTCCCGTTCGAAGCCGCTTCATTTTCGGTCCTATTTTCGATGAGCTCCAATTCCCACTCACGCCACTGCTGTGCGGCCGGGCCGGCATCGCCCGGGTCGCCGGTGCCGGAAGCCGCGGCCGACCACGCGGTGACCTGGTCGTTGCAGAACTCCGCCAGCGCAGCGCCGTCGGCGCCGTACAGAACCTGGGTTTCGCGTCGAGTGGCGATCCGCGCGACCGGCTGCAGCGGGCGATCGCGGACGATCGCCAAGACCACATCCAGCAGCTCGCTTGGCACGGTGTCGTCGGATGCGCTCCCGGACCCTCCCAGCGGCGCGTGGATTTCGGTGCGGGCGTCGGGTCCGGCCGGCAATTTCAGGTGCCAACCCGCGTCCTGGCCCCCCGCGCGCCGGCGCAGGGTGACCCGGTGGCGCGCCAAGTCCTGCGCGGGGGTGTCGAAGTACACCGCGTCCAGCTCCTGGGTTGGCGACTTCTCCACGCGAGCCACCGCGGCGATGCCCTCGAACGACGGCGAGACGGTCGACTCGACGACGTCGAACTTGCGTTCAACCTCCAGATGGCGCTCCGCTTTGTTGGACGCTTTTGCAGGCATTCGGTCTCCGGTGACGCATGACGACGATCGTCGATGCTCGTGGATTAGGCCCCCATAGCGTGCCACACCGGGGTTACCGGCTTCGTAATGACAAGGCAATGATCAGAAGCTGTGCTCCTCGGCGGGGAACACCCCGCCGGCCACTTCTTCCGCGTATTGCATTGCGCCGCGGCGCAATTCCGCGCCGACATCGGCGAAGCGCTTGACAAAGCGTGCGGTCTTCCCGCCGCTCATCCCGGCCATGTCCTGCCAGACCAGCACCTGGGCGTCGCAATTGGGACCGGCCCCGATCCCGACGGTGGGAATGGTGAGCTTGCCGGTGATCTGGGTGGCCAGTTCGGCCGGGACCATCTCCATGACGACGGAGAACGCCCCGGCTTCGGCGACGGCGATCGCGTCGTGGACGGTCTGTTCGGCGGCGTCACCGCGCCCCTGCACTTTGAACCCGCCCAGGCTGTTGACGCTTTGCGGGGTGAAGCCGATGTGGGCCATCACCGGGATGCCCGCGGCGGAAAGGCAGGCGATCTGCTCGGCGACCCGTTCACCGCCCTCGAGTTTGACGGCGTGCGCGCCGGCTTCCTTCATGAACCGGGTGGCGGAGGCCAGCGCGGCGGTGGGGCCCGCCTCGTAGCTGCCGAACGGCAGGTCGGCGACGACGAGCGCGTGCGGAGCGCCCCGCACCACGCCACGGACCAGCGGGATCAACTCGTCGATCGAGACCGGCACCGTGGTGTCGTAGCCGTACACCACATTGGCGGCCGAATCGCCGACCAGCAGGACCGGGATGCCGGCCTCGTCAAAGATCCGGGCGGTCGAATAGTCATAGGCCGTCAGCATGGCCCACTTGTGGCCTTCGGCCTTCCATTTCTGCAGGTGGTGAGTGCGGATCTTGGTTCTGGGCGCGCTGCCGCCGGCCGGCTGCGCGCCAGCGGGATTCGTATGAGTGGCACCATAAATATTCTGCTCAGACATCATTGTCCCTAGTGATGGTCGGGTCGATCCTCGTGGCCCTGAAGGGTCCCCGGGTTCGTCTGACCTCAATAGTCTGCCATCTCAGGTCCGCGGATGCACCCGTCGGGCGGTGTGACACATACCATCGTGCGCATGCAACGGCTCAGCGGACTCGACGCCAGTTTTCTCTACCTGGAAACCTCGTCGCAGCCGATGCACGTCTGCTCGCTGATGGAGTTGGACACCTCGACCATGCCCGGCGGCTACACCTTCGACCGGCTGCGCGAGGCGTTGTCGCTGCGGATCAAGGCGATGCCGGAGTTCCGCGAAAAGCTCGCCAACAGCCCGCTGAACCTCGACCACCCGGTCTGGGTCGACGACGAGAACTTCGAGGTGGACCGCCATTTCCATCGCATCGGGCTGCCTGCGCCGGGCGGACGCGCCGAATTCTCGGAGATCTGCGGCCACATCGCGTCATTGCCGTTGGACCGCCGCCGGCCACTGTGGGAGATGTGGGTCATCGAAGGGGTGGCGGGCACCGATTGCCACCATGACGGCCGCATCGGGTTGATGACCAAGGTGCACCATGCCGGCGTCGACGGGGTGACCGGTGCCGCCCTGATGTCGCAGCTGTGCGCTACCGAAGCCGATGCGCCCGCACCGGATCCGGTGGACGGCGTCGGCGGCGCCAGCGGCTGGCAGATCGCCGCGGGCGGTCTGCTGCGGTTCGCCGCCCGGCCCCTGCAACTGGCCAACCTGGTGCCCGACACGGTGTCGACGGTGGTCGGCACCCTGCTGCGGGCCCGCGACGGGCTGACCATGGCGCGTCCGTTCACCGCACCGCGCACGGTGTTCAACAACAGCATCAGCGGCCGGCGCAACATCGCCTACTCCCAGCTCGATCTCGAGGACATCAAGACCGTCAAGAATCGGTTCGGCGTCAAGGTCAACGACGTGGTGATGGCGCTGGTGTCCGGCGTGCTCCGGCAATACCTGGCCGACCGCAACGCGCTGCCCGAGTCGTCGCTGCTGGCGACGGTGCCGGTATCGGTGCACGGCAAGTCCGACCGTCCCGGCCGTAACCAGGTGTCGGGCATGTTTGCCAGCCTGGAAACTCACATCGCCGACCCCGCGGAGCGGCTGAAGTCCATCGCGGCGGCGAATGCGGTTGCCAAGCAACACAGTTCGTCTATCGGCGCCACGCTGTTGCAGGATTGGACGCAGTTCGCCGCGCCCGCCGTGTTCGGTGCCGCGATGCGGGTGTACGCCATGAGCCGGTTGACCGAGAGCCTGCCCGTGCACAACCTGGTGGTTTCCAATGTGCCGGGTCCGCAGGTGCCGCTGTACCTGCTCGGCTGTGAGGTCAAGGCGATGTATCCGCTGGGGCCGATCTTTCACGGCTCGGGTCTCAACATCACCGTGATGTCGCTGAACGGCAAGCTCGACGTGGGGCTCATCTCGTGCCCGGACCTGCTGCCCGACCTGTGGGAGATGGCAGACGAGTTCGCCGTCGTCATGGAAGAACTGCTCGCGGCGAGTCGGTGATTACCCGCTCACGGCCGCTGACCAGCACTTGCGGTCTTGTCTGGCAGCATATGGTTCCATGCCCCTGATTCGCCGCGGCAGGATCGCGCGCACGCTGCTGATCTGGACCGTGTTCGCCGCCGTCGCGGTGTCGCTCGCGGGGTGCGTCCGCGTTGTCGGCGGACATGCCGTGCTGGCCGGGCCGAGACTGGGCGAGCCGGTCAAGTGGTCACCGTGTCGGAGCTCCAACTCGGGGGTGAAGATCCCCGGCGGCGCATTGTGCGGAAAGCTCGCCGTGCCGGTCGACTACAACGATCTCGATGGTGACGTCGCGACGCTGGCGATGATTCGCTTCCCCGCGACGGGCGACAAGATCGGTTCGCTGGTGATCAACCCCGGTGGGCCCGGCGAATCCGGCATCGAAGCCGCGTTGGGCGTCTTTCAGACGTTGCCCAAGCGGATCCACGAACGCTTCGACCTGGTTGGCTTCGACCCCCGCGGGGTGGGATCGTCGCGGCCCGCGATCTGGTGCAACTCCGACGCCGACAACGACCGGTTGCGGACCGAGCCGGGTGTCGATTACACCCCCGCGGGCGTGGCGCACATCGAAGACGAGACCAAAGACTTCGTCGGCCGCTGTGTCAACAAGATGGGCAAGGACTTCCTGGAGAACGTCGGAACGGTCAATGTCGCCAGGGATCTGGATGCCATCCGCGCCGCCCTGGGCGATGACAAGTTGACATACCTCGGCTACTCCTATGGCACCCGGATCGGATCGGCCTACGCCGAGGCCTTCCCGCAGAACGTGCGGGCGATGATCCTGGATGGCGCCGTCGACCCCAATGCCGATCCCATCGAGGCCGATCTGCGTCAGGCCAAGGGATTTCAGGACGCGTTCAACGACTACGCCACCGATTGCGCCAAGCACTCCGATTGCCCGCTGGGCACGGACCCGACCAAAGCGGTCGCCGTGTACCACAGCCTGGTGGATCCGCTGGTCGACCCGAACAATCTGATGGTCGGCAGGCCCGCGCCCACCTCAGACAAGCGTGGGCTGAGCTACAGCGACGCCATCGTGGGGACCATCATGGCGCTGTATTCGCCGAGCCTGTGGCACCACCTGACCGATGGCCTGAGTGAGCTGGCCAACCATCGCGGCGACACCATGCTGGCGCTGGCGGACATGTACATGCGACGCGACTCGCACGGCCATTACTCGAATGCGACCGATGCCCGAGTGGCGATCAATTGTGTTGACCAGCCGGCGATTACGGATCGGGCCAAGGTCATCGACGAGGACCGCCGGTCGCGCGAGATCGCGCCGTTCATGAGTTACGGGAAGTTCACCGGCGACGCGCCGCTGGGTACCTGTGCGTTCTGGCCGGTGCCACCGACCACCAAGCCGCACGCCGTGACGGCACCCGGCCTGGTGCCGACGGTCGTGGTGTCGACCACGCATGACCCGGCGACGCCGTACAAGGCCGGGGTGGATTTGGCCAACCAGCTCAAAGGCTCGCTGCTGACTTTCGACGGAACTCAGCACACGGTGGTCTTCCAGGGCGACAGTTGCGTCGACGACTATGTGACGGCGTATCTCATCGGCGGCGCCACTCCGCCCAGCGGCGCAAAGTGTTAAGGGCTTCGGCTCTTCAAGGCTCTCCAACACGCGCAGCACGACAAATACGAGATCAAGGCGTGACCGTTTCGCGCCACTTCGCTTATGCACGGGTGAAACGATGACGGCCATGCGTCGCTTGAGACCCGTGAGCTCGGCGTTGCTTTCGTTGGGGCTGGTGCTCGGTGGTCTGGTGTTTGATGGCCAGCCGACGGCTGCGGCGACTCCGGAACCCGACTCGGGGACGACCACGAGCCCAGGGGCGCCGGCCGCGGCACCGCAGCAGAACTGGGGCAGCTGCAAAGACTTCGTCGATGACCTCAGCGACATCCCAACCGCACGCTGCACAACCGTGTCTGTTCCGGTCGACTACGACAAACCCGGTGGGGCACAAGCCAAGTTGGCGGTGCTCAAAATTCCGGCAAGCGGCCAGCGGATCGGTTCGCTGCTGGTGAACCCGGGCGGCCCCGGGGCCTCTGCGGTCGACATGGCCGCCTCGATGGCAGGCGAGCTCAAGGACAGCGACATCGGGCGCCATTTCGATCTGGTGGGCTTCGACCCCAGAGGGGTCGGCCACTCGACCCCGGCGTTGCGGTGCCGCACCGACGCCGAATTCGACGCCTACCGCCGCGACCCGATGGTGGACTACAGCCCGAACGGCGTCGCGCACATCGAGCAGGTTTACCGCCAGCTGGCGAAGAGCTGTGTCGACCGGATGGGGATGGGATTCCTGGCGAACGTCGGCACCGCGTCGGCAGCGCGGGACATGGACATGGTCCGCCAAGCCCTCGGCGACGACCAGATCAACTATCTCGGGTACAGCTACGGCACCGAGTTGGGTACCGCCTACATCGAGCACTTCAGCGCTCACGTGCGCGCCATGGTGCTGGACGGCGCCATCGACCCGACCGTCAACCCCATCGACGAGAACGTCAACCAGATGGCGGGATTCCAGACCGCTTTCACCGACTACGCCGCCGACTGCGCCAAGTCGGCGGCCTGCCCGCTGGGCACCGACCCGGCGCAGTGGAACAACCGCTACCACGCGCTGGTCGACCCACTGGTCCAAAAACCGGGCAAGACGTCGGACCCGCGTGGCCTGAGCTACGCCGACGCGACCACCGGCACCGTCGACGCGCTCTACACGCCGAGCAAATGGAAGTACCTGACCAGCGGTCTGCTGGGGTTGCAGCGCGGCACCGACGCCGGCGACCTGTTGTTGCTCGCCGACGACTACGACGACCGCGACCGGCATGGGCACTACAGCAACGACCAGGATGCGTTCAACGCGATCCGTTGTGTCGACGCGCCGGCGCCGACGGATGCCGCGGCCTGGGTGTCGGCCGACCAACAGATCCGCCAGGTCGCGCCGTTCATGAGCTATGGGCAGTTCACCGGGCACGCTCCTCGCGATCTGTGCGCGTTGTGGCCAGTGCCGGCGACGTCGACGCCGCATCCCGCGTCGCCGGCTCCGGCGGGCAAGGTCGTCGTCGTCTCCACGACGCACGACCCGGCCACCCCGTACCAGGCCGGCGTTGATCTGGCCCGCCAGCTGGACGCGCCGCTGATCACCTACGACGGAACCCAGCACACCGTGGTGTTCGACGGCAACGAGTGTGTGGACAGCGCGGTGGCCGGCTACCTGATCAACGGCACGCCACCGCCAGCGGCATTGCGCTGTCAGTCCTGAGTGGCTCGGGCACACCGTTACCCGTCGCCTCAGGTCCGTAGCGCGCGCTTCTCTGACCTGCCGGTTTTTTAACGCCGTGTGCGCGGCACTCATCACTGCCGTAACACGGAATTAACAACATTTGCCTACTGTGCGGGTTATGGATCGACAGAAGGAATTCGTTCTCCGCACGCTGGAGGAACGGGATATCCGTTTCGTCCGGCTCTGGTTCACAGATGTGCTCGGTTTCCTCAAGTCGGTCGCGATAGCCCCCGCCGAACTCGAGGGTGCTTTCGAGGAAGGCATCGGCTTCGACGGATCCTCGATCGAGGGGTTCGCGCGGGTTTCGGAATCCGACACCGTGGCCCACCCGGATCCGTCCACCTTCCAGGTGCTGCCGTGGGCCACTGCTTCCGGCCATCACCACTCGGCGCGGATGTTCTGCGACATCACCATGCCGGACGGGTCGCCGTCGTGGGCGGACCCGCGCCACGTGCTGCGACGCCAGCTGCAGAAGGCCAACGAGCTCGGGTTCTCCTGCTACGTGCATCCCGAAATCGAGTTCTTCCTGCTGAAGTCCGGTCCCGACGACGGGACGCCACCGATTCCGGTCGACAACGCCGGTTACTTCGACCAAGCCGTGCACGATTCCGCCCTGAACTTCCGCCGCCACGCGATCGAAGCCCTGGAGTTCATGGGCATCTCGGTGGAGTTCAGCCACCACGAAGGCGGCCCGGGCCAGCAGGAGATCGACCTGCGCTTCGCCGACGCGCTGTCGATGGCCGACAACGTGATGACCTTCCGCTACGTGATCAAGGAAGTCGCCCTCGAGGAGGGCGCGCGGGCGTCGTTCATGCCCAAGCCGTTCGCGGAGCACCCCGGCTCGGCGATGCACACCCACATGAGCCTGTTCGAAGGCGACGTCAATGCCTTTCACAGCGCCGACGATCCGCTGCAGCTCTCGGAGGTGGGGAAGTCCTTCATCGCCGGAATCCTCGAGCACGCATCGGAGATCAGCGCCGTCACCAACCAATGGGTCAACTCCTACAAGCGACTCGTGCACGGCGGAGAGGCGCCCACCGCCGCCTCGTGGGGGGCGGCCAACCGATCCGCGTTGGTGCGGGTGCCGATGTACACGCCGCACAAGACGTCGTCGCGGCGGGTCGAGGTACGCAGCCCCGACTCGGCGTGCAACCCCTACCTGGCGTTCGCGGTGCTGCTGGCCGCCGGACTGCGCGGTGTCGAGAAGGGTTACGTGTTGGGCCCGCAAGCCGAGGACAACGTGTGGGACCTGACGCCCGAGGAACGCCGCGCGATGGGATACCGCGACCTCCCGTCCAGCCTGGACAATGCGCTGCGCGCCATGGAGAGCTCTGAGCTCGTCGCGGAGGCGTTGGGGGAGCACGTCTTTGACTTCTTCCTTCGCAACAAGCGCACCGAGTGGGCCAACTACCGCAGTCACGTCACGCCCTACGAGCTCAAGACTTACCTGTCGCTGTAGCTCCCCGGAGCGCGCTCATGCGCGGAGCTCTCTGGGGGCGTCGTGCGCTACCGTCGTGGGCGTGACCAAACCCGCGACGGACCGTCCCAAGCTGCCCGGCGTCGGCCGGCTCGGCTTGCTGGATCCGCCTGCGGCCAACAACTTGGCGCAATTGGGCTGGACCGACCACGACGATCAGGCGCATGTCGACCTGCTGTGGTCGTTGTCGCGCGCTCCGGACCCCGACGCCGCGCTGCGGGCCCTGGTTCGGCTCTCCGAGAATCCAAACACCGGATGGGACGAGCTCAACGCGGCCCTGCTCAACGAGCGCAGTCTGCGCGGACGATTGTTGGCCGTGCTGGGCTCCTCGCTGGCGTTGGGCGATCACCTGGTCGCAAATCCGCAGTCCTGGAAGCTGCTGCGGGGCAAGGTGATACTGCCCACTCGCGATCAGCTGCACCGGGCGTTCAGCGAGTGCGTCGAGGAATCGTCGGGCACGCCGGGCTCGGTCGGCAACCGGCTGCGCGTCCTGTACCGCGACCACCTGCTGGTGCTGGCGGCACTGGACCTGGCTCCGACCGTCGAGGACGAACCGGTGCTGCCGTTCTCGCTGGTGGCCGCCCAGCTGTCGGACACCGCGGACGCGGCACTGGCGGCGGCGCTGCGGGTGGCTGAGGCGACGGTGTGCGGTGATCGCACGCCGCCGCGGCTGGCCGTCATCGCGATGGGCAAATGCGGTGCGCGCGAACTGAACTACGTCAGCGACGTCGACATCATCTTCGTCGGCGAGCAAGCCGACCCCGTCAGCACCCGCGTCGCCGGCGAGATGATGCGGTTCGCCTCGTCGACGTTCTTCGAGGTCGATGCGGCGCTGCGCCCGGAGGGCCGCAGCGGCGAACTGGTTCGCACGCTCGAGTCGCACATCGCCTACTACCAGCGCTGGGCCAAGACCTGGGAGTTCCAGGCATTGCTGAAAGCCCGTCCGGCGGCCGGTGACATGGAGCTGGGCCGGCGGTACGTGGCCGCGTTGATGCCGATGGTCTGGACCGCCTGCCAGCGTGAGGACTTCGTGACCGAGGTGCAGGCGATGCGGCGCCGGGTGGAGCAGTTGGTGCCCGCCGATGTGCGCGCCCGCGAGATCAAACTCGGCAGCGGCGGACTGCGGGACGTGGAATTCGCAGTGCAACTGCTGCAGCTGGTCCATGGGCGCGGCGACGAATCGCTGCATGTCGCGTCCACGGTGGATGCGCTGGCCGCGTTGAGTGCGGGCGGGTATATCGGGCGGGAAGATTCGGCCAACTTGACCGCGTCGTATGAGTTCCTGCGACTGCTCGAACATCGACTGCAGCTGCAACGGCTCAAACGCACCCACCTGCTGCCCGAAGTCGACGACGAAGAGGCGGTGCGCTGGCTCGCGCGGGCGGCCCACATCCGGCCCGACGGCAAGCACGACGCGGCGGGTGTGCTGCGCGAGGAGCTCAGGCATCAGAACGTGCGGGTGTCGCGGCTGCACGCCAAACTCTTCTATCAGCCGTTGCTGGAATCCATCGGCCCGGCCGGGCTCGAGATCGGCTTGACGCCGGAGGCCGCGGCGCGGCAGCTGGCCGCGCTGGGCTACGACGGCCCGCAAACCGCGCTGCAGCACATGTCCGCGCTGGTCAACCAGAGCGGCCGGCGCGGGCGGGTGCAGTCGGTGTTGCTGCCGCGGCTACTGGACTGGATGTCCTATGCGCCCGACCCGGACGGCGGGCTGTTGCGGTACCGGCGGCTCAGCGAGGCGTTGGCCGGTGAGACCTGGTACCTGGCCACACTGCGGGACAAACCCGCGGTGGCCAGGCGGCTCATGCATGTGCTGGGGACTTCGGCCTACGTGCCGGACCTGTTGATGCGTGCGCCCAGGATCATCGAGGATTACGGCGACACGCCGGCCGGTCCGAAACTGCTCGAGACCGAGCCCGCCGGGGTGGCACGGGCGCTGGTCGCCTCGGCCGGCCGCCACCCCGATCCGGTGCGGGCCATTGCCGGTGCCCGCACGCTGCGCCGCCGGGAGCTGGCCCGCATCGGTTCCGCGGACCTGCTCGGATTGCTCGAGGTCACCGAGGTGTGCCGGGCGCTGACGTCGGTGTGGGTGGCGGTCTTGCAGTCCGCACTGGAAGCGATGATCCGGGCCAACCTGCCCGAAGACGGCCGCGCACCGGCGGCCATCGCGGTCATCGGAATGGGCCGGCTGGGCGGCGCCGAGCTGGGCTACGGGTCCGACGCCGACGTCATGTTCGTCTGCGAGCCGGCCAGCGGCGTGGACGATGCGCACGCCATGAAATGGTCGACGACGATCGCCGAGCAGATTCGGGCTCTGTTGGGCACACCCAGCGTCGACCCGCCGCTGGAAATCGACGCGAACCTGCGGCCCGAGGGCCGAAACGGCCCAATGCTCCGCACGCTGGCCTCCTATCAGGCCTACTACGCGCAGTGGGCGCTGCCGTGGGAGATCCAGGCGCTGCTGCGTGCGCACTCGGTGGCCGGCGACGCGGAGTTGGGTCAGCGGTTCCTGCTGATGGCCGACAAGACCCGGTATCCACCCGGCGGCGTGTCAGCCGAAGCGGTGCAAGAGATTCGCCGCATCAAGGCCCGCATCGAATCCGAGCGGTTGCCTCGCGGCGCCGACCGCAACACGCACACCAAGCTGGGCCGCGGCGGACTGGCCGACATCGAATGGACCGTCCAGCTGATGCAGCTGCGGCACGCGCATGAGATCCCGGCCTTGCACAACACCTCGACACTGGAATCCCTGGACGCGATCGCCGCGGCCGGCCTGGTCCCGGCCGACGAGGTCGAGCTGCTGCGCCAGGCCTGGCTGACCGCCACCCGGGCCCGCAACGCGCTGGTACTGGTCCGCGGCAAGCCCACCGACCAGCTACCCGGACCCGGCCGCCAGCTCAATGCGGTCGCGGTTGCCGCGGGCTGGCCCAACGACGACGGCGGCGAGTTCCTGGATAACTATCTACGGGTGACGCGGCGGGCAAAAGCTGTCGTGCACAAGGTGTTCGGGAGTTGAGTCTAGAGCCGCGCGCACTGGGCGCCACATTCGAAGTGTTGAGTGCGGCGGAGGCTGATCGGGTGACGGGCCTGTACGCGCCGCTGGCCGAGGCCGTCCGGGAACTCATCGACGCCAGCATCCGCACCGAGGTCGACGATGATGTCGTCGCGCAGGCGCGAGCTGCGATCGAAGCGGTCACCGAGGCGTTGCGGCAACGGACCCGGCCGGTTGCGGTGAGCTACCGCGTCGGCGATCGGCCGTTGCCGTTGGGCAACGCCGCCGTCGGCGTGTGCAACCCGATCGCCCCGCCGATCGTCGTCAACCACGACGGCGGCGGCCGTTGCTGGGCCGAGTTCGTCCTGGGTTCGGCCTACGAGGGCCCGCCCACGCTGGTGCACGGCGGCGTCAGTGCCCTGGTGCTCGACCATATGCTCGGCGAGGCGGCCAGCGAGGGACTGTCCAGAGCGCGGTTCACCGGCACCATCATCGTGAAGTACTTGCGCGGCACTCCGCTGGGGCCACTTCGTTGCGAAGCCTGGATAGACCGTGTCGAGGGCCGCAAAGTCTTTGCGCGCGGCACTATTTCGGATGCCGCGGGGATCACCGTCGAATCTGAAGGCATCTTCATCGAGCCGACATGGGCACGGGAGGGGCAATGAAGTTCTACGTCAGCAGCGCATTCCTCAATACCACCGAGATCATCGAGATCGCCAAGGCTGCCGACGAACTCGGCTACGACGGCCTCGGGATTCCCGACCATGTCGTCAACCTCGAGACGCTGGACACCCCATACCCCTACACCAAAGACGGCCAGCGCCGTTGGCAGCCGTTCACCGACTGGCCCGACCCCTGGGTCCTGGCCGGCGCGCTGGCGCAGGTCACCACCCGGCTGCGCTTCGTCACCACGGTCTACATCCCCGCGATGCGCAATCCTTACTCTGCAGCGAAAGCCATTGGCACCGCAGCGGTTTTGGCGTCGGGACGGATCGAACTGGGCATCGGCGTCGGCTGGTGCAAAGAGGAATTCGCTTTGATGGGCGAGCAGTTCGCGGCGCGCGGTAAACGTACCGACGAAATCGTCGACCTGATGCGGGCGCTCTGGGAACCGGGCTGGACGGAATTCGACGGGGAGTTCTACCAGACACCGCGGCTGGAAATGCAGCCGACTCCGCCACCCATACCGGTGTACGTCGGCGGGCTCAGTGACATCGCACTTCGCCGGGCGGCCCGCCACGACGGCTGGATCGGTGACCTGATCAAGACCGATCGCGCTCTCGAGGCGGTGCAGCGGTTGCGCGAGCTACGGGCCGAAAAGGGTTTATCTATGCAGGATTTCACCATTCTGACACCGCTGACCGACGCCTTCACGATCGCTGACTATCGGCGCGCCGCCGACGGGGGCATCACCGGCATCATCACCATGCCGTGGATGTTCTACTCCGGCCCGGATGCCTCCCTGGACGACAAGATCGATGGCATGCAACGTTTCCGCAAAGACCTTGCGCTCGACGGCTAGGACCGGGCGGCTCGTTAAGCTCTCGGCGCGAGCACGGCCCGGGTCGACGTCCCCGGTCACTTTGATCACGCGGTACCTATCCCAGGCGTAACTCGGCAATTCACCAGTCCCATTAGAACGCCATGACCCCACCCGCATCATCACGTGGGCGTTGGCGAAGGCGGCGCGATGGACGCCGCCGGGCTAGCGTTGTTCTGCGGCGGGTTCAGGGTTTGGGTGTCGGGGCCGCATTTCCATACAAGCAATCATGAAATTCCTGGCTACCTGGTTCGAAGTTGGCTCCGCAGTTGCAGTCATGAGCATCCTTGGGGGGAAGCGTGTCGCAATAGGGGGTATCAGCCGAGGCCGATGGTGCGGTCCACATAACACCGGCGGCCAAGGCTGCCGTTACAGCGCCGAATACTCTCGTCTTCATGTTGGGATTCCTTTTCTCTGGATACATCCGGCCGCGCTTCGTATTGGGATCGATGTTGTAATGCTGCGGCATGCAGGGACGGTACTTGGCAGTGTGTGTCACCCCGGAAGCGGACGAGTCCAGCCGCTCCGCTGTGCGCAAGGTGATCGCGGCGCGGCTGGACTCGTCGAGAAAAACTGCGGACGGACTGCGGACGCGCCGACCTCATCAGAGCCGTTCCCGCAGGTGAATCCGGTTTGCTGGGCTATACGTCGTAGTACAACGCGAACTCGTACGGGTGCGGCCGAATCTGGACCGGCAGAATCTCGTTCTCGCGTTTGAAGCTGATCCACGTCTCGATCAGGTCGGGCGTGAAAACGCCGCCCTCCGTGAGGTATTCGTGGTCTTCCTCGAGACGGTCGATCACCGCGGACAGCTGAGTCGGGGCCTGCGGGATGTTGGCGGCCTCTTCCGGCGGCAATTCGTACAGGTCCTTGTCGACCGGTGCCTGCGGCTCGATCTTGTTCTTGATGCCGTCCAGGCCGGCCATCAGCATGGCCGCGAACGCCAGGTACGGGTTGCCCGAGGAGTCGGGGCAACGGAACTCCAGCCGCTTGGCCTTGGGATTGCTGCCCGTGATGGGAATACGGACGCACGCACTCCGATTCCGCTGGCTGTAGACCAGGTTGATCGGGGCCTCGTAGCCGGGAACCAGGCGCTTGTAGGAGTTCACCGTCGGGTTGGTAAAGGCCAGCAATGAAGGCGCGTGGTGCAGCAGGCCGCCGATGTAGTGGCGGGCAGTGTCCGACAGGCCGGCGTAGCCGGTTTCGTCGTACATCAGCGGGCTGCCGTCTTTCCACAGCGACTGGTGGGTGTGCATGCCGGAGCCGTTGTCACCGAACAGCGGCTTGGGCATGAACGTCACCGTCTTGCCCGCGGCCCACGCGGTGTTCTTGACGATGTACTTGTACAACAGCATGTCGTCGGCCGCGTGCAGCAGCGTGTTGAACTTGTAGTTGATCTCGGCCTGGCCGCCGGTGCCCACCTCGTGGTGGCCCTTCTCCAGGCTGAAGCCGGCCGTGATCAGGTTCTGCAGCATCTTGCTGCGCAGGTCGACGTAGTGGTCCACGGGGGCCACCGGGAAGTAGCCACCCTTGGGGCGGACCTTGTACCCGAGATTGGGGCTGCCGTCGAGCTCGTTGGGCGAGCCGGTGTTCCACCAGCCGGAGATCGCGTCCACCTCGTAGAACGAGCCATTGGTGCGCGAGTCGAAGGACACCGAGTCGAAGATGTAGAACTCGGCCTCGGCGCCGAAGTAGGCGGTGTCGGCAATGCCGGTGCTCTTCAGGTAGTTCTCCGCCTTGCGGGCAACGTTGCGCGGGTCGCGCGAGTACGGCTCGAGGGTGAACGGGTCGTGCACGAAGAAGTTCAGGTTCAGCGTCTTGGCTTGGGTGAACAGGTCGATCTGCGCGGTGTCCGGGTCGGGGAGCAGCAGCATGTCGGACTCGTGGATCGACTGGAACCCGCGAATCGATGAGCCGTCAAAAGCCAAGCCATCGTCGAACACGCTCTGGTCGAAGAACGAAATCGGAATCGTGAAGTGCTGCATGACACCTGGCAGGTCACAGAACCGCACATCGACAAATTCGACGTTCTCGTCCTTGGCGAGTTTGAAGATGTCGTCGGGCGTCTTATCGGTCACAGATTGCTCCTTTTACTTGAGAGTCGCGGCCGACGCTATGGACGCCATGTTGCCCGTGAGTCAACCCCGTGTTGCGCACGCGTTACGCGACCCTGGCACCGCAAGAGACTCCGGAGTTGCCCGGACCCTATCGTGAGGTCATGGTCGGCAAGATCGTATCTGCTCCGCTACTAGGGCTGTGCAGGCCGTCCCGTTGGTACACAGGACCGAGCCGATGACGCCGGAATCACCACCCAGTTATCCCGGTGAAACGCTTGGCCTGCCGGCAAGCGGGTCTGGCTCGCTGGCGTCGACGGGGCGTCGACTACTGGCGCTGCTGATCGACTGGCTGATCGCCGCCGGCCTGGCGCTGCTGCCCCTGAGGTTCGGCGCCATCTCCGAGTCGTTACTGGCGACGACGCAATTGGTCATCTGGCTGGTGCTCGGCGCGGCGGCGGTGCGTCTTTTCGGCTTCACCCCGGGCCAGTTGGTGCTGGGGCTCGAGGTGGCTGCGGTGAACGGCCGGGTGCCGGTGGGAATCGGGCGGGCGCTGGCGCGTGGCGTGCTGATCTTCCTGGTGGTCCCGCCGTTGTTCATCGATTCGGACGGACGCGGGTTGCAGGACCGGCTGACCGGCACGGCGGTGCTGCGGCGTTGACCTGATTGCGCCGCTCCTCCTCGTGCCGCGACGCGGCGCGCATCGTCGCAGCGCGGAGCCCGTGCGCTACTTACGGCGCACGGTGCGCTGAACGCCGCGCATCTTTGCATTGGTGGGCAGCGGCCCCTTTGGCAATACGCCAGCGCCCGCCCGCGAACCCAGCGCGGCCAATCGCGACTCGAGCGTGTCCATCTGCTTGACGGTGATATTGGCCGGAAGCTTGGTCAGATGGCGCTCCAGCTTGGCCAGCGAAACCTCGCCGTCGCCATTGCCGACGACGATGTCGTAGATCGGTATGTCGCCGATCAGCCGCGCGGTGCGTTTCTTCTCCTGGGCCAGCAGCGGTTTGACCCGGGCCGCAGATCCTTCGGCGACGAAGATGACGCCGGGCCGGCCGATCACCCGGTGCACCGCGTCGAAGTGGCCGGTGGCGGCCACACCCGGGCTCACCCGCCACTTGCCACGCATGTTGTCCAGCACCCACGCCGCGGCACCGGTTTGGCCTTCGGCCTGCCGGTAGATGCTGCGCTGGGCGCGGCGGCCGAAGATGATGAACGCCACTAGGGCGCCCAGCACCACACCGAGCGGGATCATCGTGAACATGGTGAACCCGCCGGCCCACACCCCGACCGTCACCGCGATGCCGACGATCAGCACAAACGCACCGATCATGTACGGCAGTAGGCGCTTGTCCTGCTTGCGCTGGATGTTGAACGCCTGCCACAACTGACCGCGACGCTCGCGAGACGCCGCCTTGCGGGCAGCCTTTGCCTCGGCCCTCGCGGCCTTGTTCTCCGCGGCATTTCGGGTTTTAGCCATAGTCACCAAGGATACGTATGCGGCGTCTAGCGCGACGCCGCGGAGGCCCGGGCTTGCCCGTAGAGCCGGCCGGCGCGATAGGAGGATCGCACCAGCGGTCCGGCCAGCACCCCGGAGAAGCCGAGCCCCTCGGCGAATTGCGCGAAGTCCGCGAACTCCTCGGGCCTGACCCAGCGCTCGACCGGGTGGTGGCGCGGCGACGGGCGCAGATATTGAGTGATGGTGACGATCTGACAGCCGGCGGCATGCAGATCGGCCAGCGCGACGCGCACTTCGTCGGGGGTTTCGCCGAGTCCCAGAATGAGGTTGCTCTTGGTGACCAGACCGAAGTCGCGCGCCGCGGTGATCACGTCCAGACTGCGCTGGTAGGTGAACGCGGGCCGGATCCGTTTGAAGATGCGGGGAACGGTTTCGACGTTGTGCGCCAACACTTCCGGGCGCGATTCGAAGACCTCGGCGAGCCGGGTGGGCGCGCCGTTGAAGTCGGGGACGAGCAGCTCGACACCGGTCTGCGGGTTGAGCTCCTTGATCGCGCGCACCGTCTGGGCGTACAGCCAGGCCCCGCCGTCGGGCAGGTCGTCGCGGGCGACGCCGGTGACGGTGGCATACCGCAGGCCCATGGTCCGTACGCTCTCGGCGACCCGGCGGGGCTCGTCGCGGTCCAGAGCGGCCGGTTTTCCGGTGTCGATCTGACAGAAGTCGCACCGGCGGGTGCATTGGTCGCCGCCGATCAAGAAGGTCGCCTCGCGGTCCTCCCAGCATTCGAAGATGTTGGGGCAGCCGGCCTCTTCGCAGACCGTGTGCAGCCCCTCCCGTTTGACCAGGCCCTTGAGCTGGGTGTATTCCGGGCCCATCCGCGCACGCGTCCTGATCCAGGGCGGCTTGCGCTCGATCGGCGTCTGGGCGTTGCGCACTTCCAGGCGCAGCAACCGGCGGCCGGCGCCGGTCCGGAGTGACAGTCACGTCGTCGATGCTACGCGGGTGGCCGGATGGTCACTGACCGGCAGAACGCCGTCCAGCGCTGCGCAGACGGCGTCGGCAACGGCCGCGCGGACCTCGCCGACAGCAACCGTGCGACCCAGTTCGGCAGTCAATGACGTGACGCCGGCGTCGGCGATTCCGCACGGAACGATGCTGGTGAACGCCTTCAGGTCGCAGTCGCAGTTCAGCGCGAACCCGTGCAGCGTCGTCCCGCGGGCGACCCGCACGCCGATGGCGGCGACCTTACGTTCGGGCCGTCCGGGGCCGGCCGGTAACCACACCCCGGAGCGACCGTCGACCCGGCCCGCGTTCAGTCCGAGATCGCCGCACACCTTGATCAGCGATTCCTCAAGGCGCCGAACGTAATTGACGACATCGAGGGGCTCTCCAAGCCCGATGATCGGATAGCCGACCAATTGGCCCGGACCGTGCCAGGTGATCTTGCCGCCGCGATCGGTGCTGACGACGGGAGTGCCGTCGACCGGCCGCTCGTGCGGCTCGGTGCGCCGCCCGGCGGTGTAGACCGGCGAGTGCTCCAGCAGCAGCAGCGTGTCGGGGCCGCCGGCGACCCGGGCGTCGGCCAGGTCGCGCTGTAGTTGCCAGGCGGTTTGGTAGTCGAGCATCCCGAGCTGGCGGACATCGATCGCGGTCGACTGAGATCGGATAGACGACCGGATGGAACGCGTCACGGTCGCGAGGCTACCCCCAGCCGCCAATCGGGTCTAATCGCGCTCGCGCCGTGCGGTGGCGTAGCCCAGTGCCTCACCAATGGTGTTGTGGTGGAACTGAAAACCGGCACGCTCCAGTGCCGTGGGAATGACGCGCTGACCGGTCAGCAGCCCCTCGTCGGCGAACTCTCCGAACGCGGCCCGGACCGCGAAACCGGGCAGCGTCAGCGCGGTGGGGCGGTTGACGGCGCGGCCGAATGCGGTGGTGAACTCGGCGTTGGTGACCGGAGCGGGGCCGGTCAGGTTCACCGGGCCGGACAGGTCGGGGTGCATGATGGCGAACAGCAGGGCCCGCACCTCGTCCTCGAGGCTGATCCACGACATGTACTGGCGGCCGCTGCCCAGCCGGGCGCCCAGGCCCGCTGCGAACAGCGGTCGCATCCGGCGCAGTGCGCCCCGCGCGGGCGACATCACCAGCCCGGTGCGGGCCAGCACCACACGGGTGCCGGCGAATTGAGCCGGCAGCGTGGCCACTTCCCAATCCACGCACAGCTGTGCCAGGAAACCCCTTCCCGGTGAATCGTTTTCGTCGACAACGCGATCTTTGGTGTTTCCGTAGTAGCCCACCGCGCTGGCGTTGATCAGGGTTTCGACCCCGGCGTCGGCGACCGCGTTGGCCAGCACTTCGGTCGGATTGATGCGGCTGTCGCGCAGACTCTGTTTGAACGCCCCCGACCACCGGCGTTGGCCGATGTTGACCCCGCACAGGTTGACCACGGTGTCGACCTCGGTGAGTGCGTCGGGATCGAACTCACCGCTTTCGGGATTCCAGTGCAGTTCCTCGGAACTGGCCGGTGTCCGGCGCACGATGCGCAGCACCGTATGGTCCGCAGCGCGTAGTGCGGCGGTCAAAGCCGAACCAATCAGGCCAGACGAACCCGCTATCGCGACAACCGTCTTTGGACCGGCCTGAGCCACGGCTTCAGAGTCCTAGATCGGCCTCGAACGCAGCTTCCTCGAGCCGGTGCCTGATGGTGGTGAGGAAACGTCCGGCGTCGGCGCCGTCGATCAGCCGGTGGTCGTAGGTCAGCGGGAAATATGAGATCGAGCGGACCCCGATCGACTCGTTGCCGCTGTCGTCGACGACCACCCGCGGTCGCTTGACGATGGCACCGGTGCCCAACATCGCGGCTTGGGGCGGAACCAGGATCGGGGTGTCGAACAACGCCCCCTGGCTGCCGATGTTGGTGATGGTGAAGGTGCCGCCGGACAGTTCGTCGGGTTTCAGGTTGCCCGACCGCGCCCGGGCGGCGATATCTGAGACCGCCCGGGCCAGCCCGGCCAGCGACAGGTCGCCGGCGTTGTGGACGACGGGGGAGAGCAGGCCCTGATCGGTGTCGACGGCGAACCCGAGGTGCTCGGCGTCGTAGTAGGTGATCTCCTTGGTGTCCTCGTTGTAGCTGGCGTTGACGTTCGGATGAATCTTGAGTGCGTCGATCACGGCGCGTGCGATGAACGGCAGGTACGTCAGGTTCACGCCCTCGCGCTCGGCGAATGCCGCCTTGGCCTTGGCCCGCAGCGCCACGATCCTGGTCATGTCGATCTCGTGGGTCTGGGTGAGCTGTGCCGTCAGCTGCAGCGATTCGCGGGTCTTCTTGGCGGTGATCTGGCGGATCCGGCTGGCCTTCTGCGTGGTGCCGCGCAGGTGCGCCAGCGCGGGTGCCGGGGTCGACGCGGCCTTGGCGGCCGGGGCTGCGGGGGCCGCCGCCGGAGCGGGCGGGGCTGACTGGGCGGCGGCGGGTGCCTTCTTCTGCTCGGCCGCGGCCAGCACGTCTTGCTTGCGGATGCGACCGCCCACGCCGGTGCCGGTCACCTGGGCGAGGTCGATGTTGTTCTCGGTGGCCAGCTTTCGCACCAACGGGGTCACGTACGGCGAGCCCTGGTCGTCCGACGCGGCAGCAGGCGCCGGCTCGGCTTTCGGAGCAGGCGTTGGTTCGGGCTCGGGTGCAGGGGCGGGTTTTGCCTCGGGTTCGGGCTTGGGTTCGGGTTTGGGCTCCGGCTTGGGTTCGGGGGTGGGCTCCGGCTTCGGCGCCGGTGCAGCGCCGGCCTCACCGGCGACGCCGATGCGCGCCAACTCGCCGCCCACCGGGACGGTGGCGTCCTCCTCGGCGGTGATGCTGACCAGCACCCCGGCCACCGGCGACGGAATCTCGGTGTCCACCTTGTCGGTGGACACCTCCACCAGTGGATCGTCGACCTGAACCGAATCCCCGACCTTCTTGAGCCAGCGCGTCACCGTGCCCTCGGTCACCGACTCGCCGAGCTCGGGCATCAGTACCGGGGTCGCGGCCCCGCCCGAGCTGCCTCCGGAAGCCGCTGGGGCCGGAGTTGGTTCGGGTTCGGGTTGGGCCGCCGGTTCGGGCTCGGGTTCGGGTTCGGGTTCTGGCTGAGCCGCCGGTTCCGCTTGGGCTGGTGGCGCGGCGGGTGTTTCGCCGCCGCCTTGGGAAGCATCGCCGATGATGCCCAGCTCGCCGCCGACCTCAACCGTGTCGTCTTCCTGGGCGATGATCTTGGTCAGCACACCGGCGGCCGGTGAGGGGATTTCGGTGTCGACCTTGTCGGTCGACACCTCCACGAGGGGCTCGTCGATTTCGACCGTGTCGCCTTCTTGCTTGAGCCAGCGGGTGACCGTTCCCTCGGTGACGCTCTCGCCGAGTGCCGGCATCTGGACTGAGAAGGCCATCTCTGTTGACTCCTCGATCGGTCGTCGGTCGGCACAAGTCGACCTCTGGCTTATCACACGGTCGTGCACAGCGTAGGGGACCCGACTAGATGTCGAAACTATCCTGTCACTGCGCCTTCGTCGGCACGCATCCAGGGCGGGACGAGGTTGCTACGGTGGGGCGATTCACAGGAGGTCCGATGCCGGCATCACAACAGATGACCCAGCAGTTCGTCGACAGCGGGGACGGCGTCCGTATCGCGGTTTACCAAGAAGGCAACCCGCAGGGCCCGACGGTCGTGCTGGTACACGGCTTTCCCGACTCGCACGTGCTGTGGGACGGTGTGGTCCCGCTGCTGGCGGAGCGGTTTCGGATCATCCGGTACGACAATCGCGGTGTCGGTCTGTCGGCGGCGCCCAAGCGAGTCTCGGCGTACACCATGGACCGCTTCGCCGACGACTTCGCCGCGGTGACAAGCGAATTGAGCCCCGGCCAACCGGTGCACGTGCTGGCCCACGACTGGGGTTCGGTGGGCATCTGGGAGTACCTGACGCGGCCGGGCGCCAGGGACCGGGTGGCTTCCTTCACATCGGTGTCCGGCCCGAGTCAACACCAATTGGTCGACTACATCTTCAGCGGCCTGCGCCGGCCGTGGCGTCCGCGGCGGTTCGCACGCTCGGTCAGTCAGTCACTGCGATTCACCTACATGCTGCTGTTCTCGATCCCGGTGCTGGCGCCGCTGTTCCTGCGGCTGACGCTGTCGATCCCGGCGCTGCGGCGCAACGCGGTCGATAACATTCCCGACGAGCTGATTCACCACTCCGAGAACCTGGCCTCCGATGCCGCCCAGTCGGTGAAGACGTATCCCGCCAACTACTTTCGCTCGTTTTCCAGACTCGGCCGCGTCCCCGTCGTCGACGCGCCGGTGCAGCTGATCGTCAACACCAACGACAAGTTCGTGCGGCCTTACGGCTACGACGAGACCGCGCGCTGGGTGCCGCGGCTGTGGCGGCGCGACATCAAAGCCGGTCATTTCTCGCCGATGTCGCACCCGCAGGTGATGGCGGCCGCGGTGCACGACTTCGCCGACCTGGCCGAAGGCAAGCCGCTGAGCCGCGCGTTGCTGCGTGCCCAGGTGGGCCGGCCCCGGGAGTCCTTCGGCGACACCCTGGTCGCGGTCACCGGAGCGGGCAGCGGAATCGGCCGCGAGACCGCGTTTGCCTTCGCCCGCGAGGGCGCCGAGGTCGTCGTCAGTGACATCGACGAGGCCACCGTCAAAGAAACCGCCGCCGAGATCACCGCCCGCGGCGGCGTCGCACACGCGTATGTGCTCGACGTATCCGACGGCGACGCGGTCGAGGCGTTTGCCGAGCGGGTCAGCGCCGAACACGGCGTCCCCGACATCGTGGTCAACAACGCCGGCATCGGGCAGGCGGGGCGATTCCTGGACACCCCGGCCGAGCAGTTCGACCGCGTGCTGGACATCAACCTGGGCGGCGTGGTCAACGGCTGCCGTGCCTTTGGCCGGCGCCTCGTCGAGCGCGGCACCGGGGGGCACATCGTCAACGTGTCGTCGATGGCCGCGTACGCGCCGTTGCAGTCGCTGAGCGCCTACTGCACCTCCAAGGCGGCGACCTATATGTTCTCCGACTGCCTGCGGGCCGAACTCGACGCCGCCGGCGTCGGACTGACCACGATCTGTCCCGGCGTGATCAACACGAACATCATCGCGGCCACCCGCTTCGACGCGCCGGTGGGCAAGCAGGACGAGCACGTGTCGGACCGGCGGGGGCAGATCGACAAGTTGTTCGGGCTGCGTCACTACGGTCCGGAGAAGGTGGCCGGCGCGATCGTGTCGTCGGTCAAGAAGAACAAGCCGATCCGGCCGGTGGCGCCGGAAGCCTATGCGCTGTACGGCATCTCCCGGGTGCTGCCGCAAGCACTACGCAGTACCGCGCGGATGCGGGTGATCTAAGCGGACTGCCGGCATCCGGCCAATTGGATTATGCGCCTGGAATGCGGAAAAACGGTTGACTGATTTTCCGGTCATAAAGTCCAATTAATTGGACATCTGAACCTGATCGTCGCCGTGGAATATCCTCGAATTCCGACTGTGATCTTGAATTAGACGTACCATTCATTCACCCCGTTTGAGCGCAGGGGCCGTGTTGTACACGTGTGTATTTCGATTGGTCTCGACCGAACAATAAGGTGGCGGCAGTGGTGTTGGCGATTGTTCATCTCTTGTCGGCCACCGACCGGCTTGCCGCTCGGTCGCCCGTCATCGGGTTCGACGGTCGGTCATGACCTGCAGGACTGGCCACGCCGGACCCGTCACCGCGTCGATTCCGACCATCCTGCGCGAGCGCGCCCGGCTGCGGCCCGACGACGTGGCGTTCACATTCGTTGACTACGAGCAGGATTGGGACGGAGTTCCAGAAAGTCTGACGTGGTCCCAGGTTTATCGGAGGGCGCTGGGCGTCGCGCAGGCGCTCAGGGTCCGCGGATCGATCGGTGACCGGGCCGTGATACTGGCACCACACGGGCTGGACTACATCGCCGCGTTCCTCGGTGCGCTGCAGGCCGGACTGATCGCGGTTCCGCTTTCGGTTCCGCAGGACGGGTCCGGTGACGAGCGCGTTGCCGCGGTGCTGCGCGATGCGGCGCCCGCTGTGATCCTCACGACCTCCGCTGTCGTCAGCAGTGTCAAGAAGTATGTGAATTCGCAGCACGGCGAATCCGTCCCGTTGGTTGTCTACGTCGATTGGCTGGACCTGGACTGGCGGATAAACCCCGGGCCCGGACGCACGAGTTGGCAGGGCACCGCGTATTTGCAATACCCGTCCGGGCCAACAGATCAGCCGGCCGGAGTCGCGGGAGTTACTGTCTCGCACGCAATCCTGGTGGCCAATTCCCAACACGTGGTGTGCGAGTTCTGCCACGAGGGCGGCAAGCTTCCTTCGCCGGACACCACCGTGGTCTCGTGGCTACCCTTCGACCACGACATGGGTTTGATCATGGGCATTTGCGCGCCGATTGTCGGTGGATTCCGTGCTGTGCTGACCAGCCCGGCGGCGTTTCTGCAGCGGCCCGCGCGCTGGATGCGGCTGATGGCCAGCCACCGCCACGTGTGGTCGGCCGCGCCGAACTTCGGTTACGAGTTGGCAGCACGACGAACATCTGACGCCGCCTTGGCCGGCCTCGATCTCCGAAACGTGCTGGGCATCTTCGACAGCGGTGAACGGATCCACCCGGCAACCCTGCAAAGCTTCACGAATCGGTTTGCGCGCTGCGAGCTCCGCGACACGGTGATCAGACCCTCGTACGGACTCGCTGAGGCAACGACGTACGTGGCGACCCGTCCGGTGGCTCGTCCACCACGAGTCGTGCGCTTCGATTCCGTGCGGTTGGCCGCCGGCCTCCCGCACCGGGCGCCGCGAAACCGGCGCGGTACCGCGCTGGTCAGCTACGGTGTCCCACGATCCCTGATCGTGCGAATTGTTCACCCCGACAACAGAATCGAGTACCCGGCCGGTGCGACCGGTGAGATCTGGGTGTACGGCGGCCACGTTGCGGACCAGTTGGCGATGGGCTATTGGAACAAACAGCACGAGACCGAGCGCACATTCGGTGCACGGCTGGTCGCCGCGTCGCACGGAATCCCCGAAGGGCCTTGGCTGAGAACGGGGGACTTGGGCTTCTTCTGGGACGGCGAGTTGTTCGTCCTGGGCCGGATCACGGATCGCTCGGCCGGGCGTGGGCATCGTCGGTTTCCCGACGACGTGGCCGAGACGTTGTCGGAGATAACCCGAAGCCGGGGGGATTCGCAACCGGAACGCAATCACCTAGAAGCTATTGCGCGTCATCGAATCGGGCCGAATCCGACGACGATGCCATGCGCGGGCTGAGCGTGCTCAGCGTTGATGTCTTTATTTGACGCGAGGAGAATAGTCCTCGCTGTGAATTCAAGCCCGGAACTTAGTGAATCGAAGCATTCGGCTGTGGATGTCGTGGAAATTGCATATTGTACCCACGTGTACCCGGACGATACTGGTAAAGACCTCGCCACGGTCCTCTCCTACCTGACAGGGCGTTCCCTCAGCAGAGAAGAAATCTGGACCGCGATGGGGCTGCGCCGGTCCACGTACTACGACCAGTTGGACAAGGGAACCCTGATCACCGCCGACAACCTGCGTGTTGCGGCTGCGAATCTCGGCATCAACCGCGCCGAGCTGCTGACCCGGTACAGGTTCATCGACCCAGAGGAGGTCACCGCGCTGGCCGAACAAATTCGGGGACAGTCCTACCCGCCCGGCGCGTCGACCGACGTGGACGTCAGAACCGAGACACGGCTACACAAACTCGCCGAATTGAGCCCGCGGCCCGACGCGCCGCCACTGTAAAGGGGTACAGCCGTGGCTCTGACCGCTCTGATCATCATCACCCTCGCGTCCATAGGGTGGAGCCTTTGGATCCGGCGGGTTACCTGGCATTGCCGGTGGGAGGTAGCCGCCACCCTCAACATCGCGCTCCAAGGATGCGCCGTTGCGCTGATGTCGCCGCTGGCTTCCGAGACCCTCGGGGTTGCCCTGCACAACATCACCGGCGTGTGGAATCTGCAGAACTACATCGGGCACGACTGCTACGTCGTTGCGGCCTCGGCGATCATCTACAACGCGCTGGGCCGGCTCGGCGACGACAACGCCTTTCAGGCGTCCTTCAAGCAGTACGTAGAGCGGCCGGCGACGCTGTGCATTCCGTTGCTGCTGGCCACCTTCTCGGTCAGCGCCGGCAGCAAGATCTATGCGCGCGATTTCTTTGCGCTCCGCACCGACTTCTGGCTGAGTCGTGTACTGGTTGCTGCTCTGCGCAACCCTTGCTTACCTGCTCTCGTTCGGCTCACGCGCGCTGCTGGTGCTGCGCAAAGACCCACGATCGAGGCGCATCGCCAACGTCTATCTGTTCTCGTCGGCCAGCGGCATCATGGCCACCGTCGTGCGGGGCATTACCGCGCTGGTCCCCCCGCTGCAAGGACCGATAGCCGCCTACCTGGTGTGGTTGTTCGCGTGCATGTGCGGCGTCGGTTTCGCGTTGACCTCCGCGCACGCGTGGCGCCAAAAGGTCAAGTGGTTCAAGCGGCCGGCGGTGCGCCAGTAGCGCTCAGCGCTCCCTGACGCGGTCGCAGGACGAGCGCCCCCGCAATCCCGACGATCCCGATGACGGCCAGCGGTATGGCCCACGTGCGCCGGCCGGACACCGATGACTGGCATTGAGCCACAAAGTCGGTGTGTGGGATCAGCTGGTTGAGGATCGGGATGTTGGCACCGTTCTCGTTGTTGGCGTTTCTCGCACCAGATAGATCGGTGGCAATCCCGTTGCCGCAGCTGACCGTTCCGCCGTTGCTATTCGACACCGTCACCGGCACCAGGAGACCGATCATCCCGGCCAGCAGCAACACGGCGCCCAGCGCGATGATCAACCGTCGAGCAGTCATAATTTGCCTCCCGTCGAATTGCACCTGGGAAGGCGGTTAGCCGCGGCGTCGGCTATTTAAACGTGGGCAGGTACTGCCGGTCGCCGGCTAAGCGGGCGGCCAGTGCCATGGCCGGGCCTTCTAGCCCTTCTCGGCGATGTCTTCGAGCACCGCGAACATGGTGCGCGCCGGCACCCCGGTTGCCCCCTTGGGGGTGGCGCCCCACGGGCCGCCGGTGTTGTACGCCGGGCCGGCCACGTCGATGTGCGCCCAGGCCACGCCGTCGGCGACGAACTCACGCAGGAACACCCCGGCCACCAGCATGCCGGCGAACCGCTGCCCACTGATGTTGGCCAGGTCGGCCACCGTTGACTTCAGGTCTTCCTTGAGTTCGTCGGGCAGCGGCATCGGCCAGCCGTTCTCGCCCACCTGCTGCGAGATCGCCGCGACCCGGTCGCGGAACTCGTCGCTGCCCATCACGCCGGGAATGCGGGCGCCCAGCGCCACCGTCTGCGCACCGGTCAGCGTGGACGTCTCGATCAGGTAGTCCGGCTTGTCCTCGCACGCCCGCACGATGGCGTCGGCCAGGATGAGCCGGCCCTCGGCATCGGTGTTCTGCACCTCTACGGTGATTCCGCCGTACTGGGTCAACACGTCGCCAGGCCGCTGCGCAGTCCCCGACGGCATGTTCTCGGCCATCGGCACCGTGGCAATCACGTCGATCGGCAGCTCCAGCTGGGCGGCCAGCGTCACGGTCGCGATGACGGCGGCCGCCCCGCCCATGTCCGAGGTCATGTGGTGCATCGACGCCGCCGGCTTGATCGAGATCCCGCCGGTGTCGAAGGTGATGCCCTTACCGACCAGAGCCACTTTCTTGGCCTTCTTCGGGTGCTTGGCCAGCTGCGACCCCTGGTGGATCAGCCGCACCAACCGTGGCGGCCGCGACGAGCCCTGGCCGACGCCGATCACCCCGCCGTAGCCGGCCTTCTGCAGCGCCTTGTCGTCGAGCACTTCCACTTCCAGGCCGGCGGCTTCGCCCAAAGCCTTTGCGCGCTTTGCGAATTCGGCCGGAAAAAGGTGGCTCGGGGGAGTGTTGACCAGATCGCGCGCGGTGGCGACGGCGGTGGCGACGGCCGCGCCGTGGGCGCTCTGCTTCTTGGCATCTTTCGCGGTGGACAGCACAGTGATCTTCTGCAGCCCGGTGTCTTTCGGCGCGGTCTTGCTACTGCGGAAATCGGTGAACCGGTAGCTGCCCAGGATCAGCCCTTCGACCGCGGCCGCGCAGACGCCTTCGCCGGGAAGCTCGCCCAGCGTGGTGATCACCGCCTCGGCGCTGCCCAGCGAGCGTGCCGCGACACCGGCCGCGCGACGAATCGTGTCGGTTGGCCACTCGTCCCGCGATTTACCCAGGCCGATCGTCAGCACACTGGCCACCGGCAGCGACGGCACCACCAGCCGGTTCACCTGTTCGCTGCCGCCCGAGGCATCCAGTGCCCGCAGGGCCGCCTCGATTTCGGCTACCGCCTCGGCGGGCAGGAAGGGTTCGGGCGCTGCGACGACGGCAGCTGGCCGGTCTTCGGAGCCATCACCGTCACCGCTCGAGACGACCGGCACGAGCAATACCGAAGAACCCGCGCCGCGTTTGGGTAGCGATGTGGCGACGTTGACGGAAGGGGATTGGTAACCCGGTTTGGTGGTCACGGGGCCTTACCCTAGTCACCGGAGCTGGGGCTTAGCTCGTTAGCGTCCTGTTGTGCAGATCGAAAGCGGTCACCGGGGCGTCAAAACCTTTGAGCGTCAAAGGGCCTTGGGCGGCCGCCGGCCAATCGGGCAACTTGTCACGCAGCTCGGAGGTGGCCAGGATCTGTTCCGGCGCCGCTGCCGCCACCAGCCGGGCAGCCAGGTTGACCGGGTTGCCGAAGTAGTCCCCGTTGATGGCCACGACGGTGCCCCACGCAAGACCGGCGCGGACCTGCAGTCCTTCCTCGCGCGCCTTGGGGTGCTCGACCAGATCAATCGCGGCCCGTGCCAGCAGCTCTGGCACCGAACTGACCCACATCACCTCGTCGCCGATGAACTTCACCACCCGGCCACCGTCGGCATGCACCACGTCGGAGACGGTGCCGGCGAACTCATTGAGCAACATCGACAACTGCGCAGGCGTGAGCGCCTGAGTCAAGGCGGTGAAGCCGGACAGATCCGCAAACCCGACACCGCACACCACGGCCGACGACGTGTCGCGAAGGACACCCTCGAAGTGTGTTCGGGCGCTGGTCAGATGATGGCGGTGAACGATGTCGATCAGGGCCCCGAGCCGGGGGACGAACTCCGCAACCGCACGGTACGCCTGCGCCGTCGCGAGCTCGTCGTGCGTGTGGGTCATCTGGATGTCCGGTGTCCCGGCGCGGATCATCGTCGACTCGGCTTCAGCCAGCCGGGCCATCGCGGCGCCCAGCACCCGCAACAGGCCGAACGCGCCGTCCTCGCCCACCACCGTCTTGATCGCCAGCCAGGTCGCCAGGGCGTCGACGTCGGCTTGGCTCAGCGCAGGTATGTCGGGACCGGCGACCGTCAGGCCGAGCAAAGCCCAGGCGCGCGCGACGTCCTCGGCTGCTATCCCGAGGTGCTCAGCCGCGGTCTGCAACGTGTAGACCGGGCGCCCCGACCACGACAGGACATCACCGGCGAGGCCGAACAGCCGGCCGCGGAGTTCGGCCTCCACCATCTCGTCGACCGTGAAGCCGAGGTCGTCCAGGTACTTGATCAGATCAGCCCGCTCGCGCGGATTCGCGATTCCTGCGGCCTCCAGCTCATCGAAGTCGAACGAATCGGACACCCACCAAAGTGTGCCACTAGGGTGGGACGTCGTGACCGACGCGCCAGACCTACTCAAGGGACCGCTGGAAGACCGCCATCGCGAGTTGGGCGCAAGCTTCGCCGAGTTCGGCGGCTGGCTGATGCCGGTGTCGTATGCCGGCACCGTCAGCGAGCACAACGCCACCCGCAACGCCGTCGGCCTGTTCGACGTCAGCCACCTCGGTAAGGCGCTGGTCCGCGGGCCGGGTGCCGCTCAGTTCGTCAACTCCGCGCTCACCAACGACCTGGGCCGCATCGGGCCGGGGAAGGCGCAATACACGTTGTGCTGCACCGAATCCGGCGGTGTCATCGACGACCTGATCGCCTACTACGTCGACGACGACGAGATCTTTCTGGTGCCCAACGCCGCCAACACCGCCGCCGTGGTCGACGCGCTACAGGCCGCCCTGACCGGCGATGCCCCGGCCGATCTGACGATCACCAACCTGCACCGCTCCTACGCCGTGCTGGCGGTGCAGGGGCCACGCTCGACCGAGGTGCTCGACGCGCTGGGGCTGCCCACCGGCATGGATTACATGGGTTATGCCGACGCGACCTACTCGGGCGTGCCGGTGCGCGTCTGCCGCACCGGGTACACCGGCGAGCACGGCTACGAACTGCTACCGGTCTGGGAGTCCGCCGGCGTGGTATTCGACGCGCTGGTGGCGGCGGTTTCCGACGCCGGCGGCGAGCCGGCCGGCCTGGGCGCCCGCGACACTCTGCGCACCGAGATGGGCTATCCGCTGCACGGACACGAGCTCTCGCTGGACATCTCGCCGCTGCAGGCCCGCTGCGGCTGGGCGATCGGGTGGAAAAAGGACGCCTTCTTCGGCCGCGACGCGCTGCTCGCCGAGAAGGAAGCGGGCCCGCGACGGCTGCTGCGCGGGCTGCGCATGGTCGGTCGGGGAGTCCTGCGGCCCGGGCTGACGGTGCTCAACGGCGACAACCCGGTCGGGGTCACCACGTCGGGAACATTCTCTCCGACGCTGCAGGCCGGCATCGGGCTGGCGCTGATCGACACCGACGCCGCCGTGGCGGACGGCCAGCAAATCACCGTCGACGTCCGCGGGCGTCGTGTCGAGTGCGAAGTGGTGCGTCCACCCTTCGTCGAGCTGAAAACGCGTTAAGTGTCGGCTCTTCGCGCGGCAAAAACCCGTTCGCACGCGGATATACAATCGGCCCCATGACCAGCGGCTCACTCGAATTCACGGTGGCGCGCGCGGCCAATCCCGCGACCGACGCCGAACGTGCCGCGATCCTGGCCGAGCCGGGCTTCGGCAAATACCACACCGACCACATGGTGTCGATCGACTACGACGAGGGGCAGGGCTGGCACAACGCGCGGGTCATCGCCTACGGCCCGATCGAGCTGGATCCCTCGGCGATCGTGCTGCACTACGCGCAAGAGGTGTTCGAAGGCCTCAAGGCCTACCGCTGGGCGGACGGGTCGATCGTCTCGTTTCGGGCCGACGCCAACGCCGCAAGGCTGCGCTCGTCGGCCCGTCGGCTGGCCATCCCGGAGCTGCCCGACGAGCTCTTCCTGGAATCCCTGCGTCAGCTCATTGCCGTCGACGACGCCTGGGTGCCTCAGGTGGGCGGCGAAGAGGCGCTGTACCTGCGGCCGTTCATCATCGCCACCGAGCCGGGGCTCGGGGTGCGCCCGGCCAAGCAGTACCGGTACCTGCTGATCGCCTCGCCGGCCGGCGCCTACTTCAGGGGCGGCATCAGCCCGGTCAGCGTCTGGGTGTCCACGGAGTACGTGCGCGCGAGCCCCGGCGGCACCGGTGCGGCCAAGTTCGGTGGCAACTACGCGGCGTCGCTGCTGGCTCAGGCCGAAGCCGCCGAAAATGGCTGCGACCAGGTGGTCTGGCTGGACGGCGTCGAACGGCGCTACGTCGAGGAGATGGGCGGGATGAATCTCTTCTTCGTACTGGGCAGCGGCGGGATCGGCGCGGCTGGTCACTCCGGAACTGTCCGGCTCGCTGTTGCCGGGCATCACCCGGGATTCGTTGCTGCAGTTGGCAATTGACGCCGGATTCAGCGTCGAAGAACGCAAGATCGATATGGACGAGTGGCAGAAGAAGGCCGCCGCCGGGGAGATCACCGAGGTCTTCGCCTGCGGCACCGCGGCCGTCATCACGCCCGTCTCGCTGGTGAAGTACGGCGACAGCGAGTTCACCATCGCCGACGGCCAACCCGGTGAGGTGACGATGGCGTTGCGCGACACGCTGACCGGCATTCAGCGAGGCACCTTCGCCGACACCCACGGCTGGATGGCCCGGCTGGGTTAAGGCCGTTCGCGCGAGCGCCCGACGGCCCTAGAACCGGACCAAGCCCGCGAGTGTCACGGCGCTGACCGTCGTCGTCAGTTCGACCGCGGCGCCCAGCACGTCGCCGGTGATGCCGCCGAACCGGCGCACGCAGTGCGCCACCAGGGCCGCACCGCAGCACACCGCCAGCAGCACCGCGACCGGCCCCTGCCACAGCCGCGGGCCCGCCAGCACCGAGGCGGCGACCAGCACTGCCAGCCAGGCCGCCACCACCGGCGCGGGCTGGGTACCGGCGACCAGGGTGCCCAAAGTGCTCCCGTCGGCGGCCGGTAGCGACCGGCGGCAGGCCAGCACCGCGGCGACCCGGCCGGCGCACACCGCCACGACGATGCCGATCGTGCTCAGCGCCGAGAAGGCCAGCCCCTGCAGCAGGATCGCCAGCACCACGGCCGCCACCCCGAACGGTCCCGTCGACCCGTCGCGCATCACGGCCAGGGCCCGCTGCGGCGGTCCGTAGCAGCCCAGCCCGTCGGCCGTATCGGCAACGCCGTCGATGTGCAGGCCGCGCGTCGCCACCAGCAACACCGTCACCGCGAGCAGGCCCGACAGCGGGCTGGCGGGGCCGAACGCCCGGGTGCCGGCCCAGGTCACGGCCGCGGCCAAGCCGCCCAGCGCGGCGCCGACCACCGGCAGCGCGGTCATCGCGCCCCGGCTGATCGGGCCGGCCAACGAGCCCGGCACAGGCAGGACCGTCCCAAATGCGAAAGCCGTTGCCAGCGAACGGATCACGGCGGCGGAGTGCCGTCGGAGCGGGCGGAGACACCGGCCTCGGTGAACGTGGCCATCGACGCCAGCGTGGCCACCGCGGCCCGCAGCACGGGCAGCGCCGTCGTCGCGCCCGTTCCCTCACCCAGTCGCATCCGCAGGTCCAGAATCGGGTCCAGCCGCAGGGCGGCCAGGGCCAGCGCATGACCCGGTTCGGTGGACCGGTGACCGGCCTGCCACCACAGCCGGGCGCCGGGGGCCATGCGCTCGGCGACCAGCGCCGCTGCCGTCACCGCCATGCCGTCGAGCAGCAGCGGGGTACGGCGGGTTGCGGCCTGCGCGCAGAAGCCGGCCATCGCCGCCAGGTCCGCGCCGGCGCACCCGCGCAGCAGCGCGATCGCGTCGGGCAACAACGGCCGCACCCGAAACAGCGCATCGCGCACCGCGGCCGTCTTGCGCGACCACCCGGCGTCGTCGATGCCGGTGCCGAAGCCGACCACCGCGACCGGCTCGGCGTCCGTCATCGCGGCCACCAAAACCGCTGCCGCGGTGGTGTTTCCGATTCCCATGTCGCCCGCGATGAGCAGGTCGGCGCCGGCGTCGACCTCCTCGTCGGCGATCCGCTTGCCGGCCTCGATCGCGGCTGCGGTCTCCTCGTCTGTCAGCGCGTCCCCGACGGTGATATCGCCGCTGCCGCGTCGCACCTTGTGGGCGCCGATGCGCTCCGACAAAGCATCGGCATCCACCGCCAGGTCGGCGACCCGCACCGTCGCGCCGGCCAGGGTGGCCAGCGCGTTGATCGCCGCCCCGCCGCTGTCGATCGCGGCGACCATCTGGGCGGTCACCTCCGGCGGGTAGGCCGACACCCCGGACTTGGCGACGCCGTGGTCGCCGGCGAACACCACCACCCGGGCGCGCTCGAACTGCCGCGGCGGGCACTGCCCCTGGCACGCCGCGATCCACACGGACAGGTCCTCGAGGCGCCCCAACGCACCGAGTGGTTTGGCCAGGGTGTCCTGGCGGGCGCGGGCGGCTGCTTCGGCCGCCGCGTCCGGCGGCGAGACCTGGGTGAACCCCGTCATGTTCGACACGGCTTGATCGGTACCGCCAGCCCGGCCACCACCAGCACCACCTCGTCGCACAGCGTCGCCATGCGCTGGTTGAGGCTGCCCAGCTCGTCGGCGAACCGGCGCCCGGACGCGGTCGCCGGCACCACCGACAAGCCGACCTCGGGGCTGACCACCACCAGCGTCGATCCGAACGCGGTAACCGCGGACAGCATCTCCTCAATCGTGTCTTTCACCGCTGCCGTCCCCGATCCGTCTGTCCCAGGCCTGGTGCCGGTCGAACGTGCCGGTCAGCCAGCCGCCGAGATCGTCGACAAGCGTCGGAGTGTCCGGCGACTGCCGTAGTTGCGTCGCGATGTCGGCCGTTTCGACCGTCGACCAGTGCGCGGGCCGACGGTCGCGGTGGGTGGCGATTCGCAGTGCCCAGTCCGGATCGGCCCGGGCGGCCGGCCCGGGCGCCAGATAGTGGACCGGCTCGCCGGGTGCAACTGACTTGGCGATCGATTCCTCCGCCCATTGGGATTTGCCCGACCTGATCCCGCCGAGTACCAGGGTGCGCACCGGGGTCAGACGCCTTTGGGACGACTCTTAGCCGACACTCGCGCCGCGCTCGACTTGCGGTTTGGGCGCCCGCATACGGCGCATCTGGGTAGCCCGCCCGGCAGCGTAAATCCCTAATTTCCAACGGCTTTCGGTGTTGTCTGGGAATTTCTCGTCGACCAGCCTGCTGACCTTGCGGCCCAGGATGACGCCGTCAAGGGTCATCAGGGCCATCAGCACCAGCATCGCCGGAGACATATAGAACTGCACCTGCGGGACGGCGAACATGAGGAACAGCAGTGCCAGGGCCGACGGCATGAACAGGCCGAGGAAACTCACGCGGCGGGAGTCGACCACGTCGCGCACATAACGGCGGACCGGGCCCTGGTCGCGCGGCAGCAGATAAGCCTCGTCGCCGGCCAGCATGCGTGCCCGGCGTTCGGTCATCCGGGCCCGGCTCGCCGTTCGGTCGGCTCTGCGTTCTTCGCGGCTGAGTTTGGGGCCGGCCAGCGACTTGCGCCGGGCCCGCGCCTCAGCGGCGGTCATGGGCGCCGGTGCGACTGGACCCTTCTGCCGCTTGGTGGCCTCGCTGCGCTTGGGTGTGGGCCGTCCCTTGGGGCCGGTGTAACGCCGGGCCCCGGAACCGATCCCCGCACTTGCACTCCCGTCGGATGCGGCCAGTTCCACCACAACGTCCTGGTTGCCCTCTTCATGGCCCTTCTTGCGGCCCAGCAGCTTCACATTCGTCAGGTTACTTCGCGAGTGTCACTGCCTCCGAAAAGGCCCAGAAAAGGCCCAGAAAAGGCCCACGAAATCGCCCGGATTTGCCATGTGTTGTGTACGCGTCAGCGCTCCGACCTACGCTGGCCTGTGATGAACGGTTCGGGGTCCTCGGAGGCTGCCGGTGGCGTGGGCCCCGGCCGACTCCTGCTGCCCGAGATGCGGGTGCTGGTGGCCCCGGATTGCTATGGGGGCAGCTTGTCCGCGGTAGAGGCCGCCGCTGCCATCGCCACCGGCTGGACCCGGTCACGCCCGGACGACCGGTTCATCGTCGCCCCGCAGTCCGACGGCGGTCCGGGTTTCGTCGAGGTGCTCAGCAGCAGGCTGGGCAGACAGCGGCGGCTGCGCGTCCTGGGGCCGCTGGACAACACCGTGGACGCCAGGTGGGTGTTCGATCCAGTGACGTCGACGGCGTACCTGGAGGTCGCGCAGGCCTGCGGTCTGGCCAAGCTCGGCGGCACGCCGACGCCGGAGAGCGCGCTGGCGGCCCACAGCAGGGGAGTCGGCCAGCTCATCGCGGCCGCCTTGGAGGCCGGCGCCGCCCGGATCGTGGTCGGGCTGGGCGGCAGCGCATGCACCGACGGCGGTCAAGGAATGATTGTCGAGCTCGGCGGCCTGGAGGCCGGCCGCCAACGACTCGCGGGCGTCGAGCTGATCGCGGCATCGGACTCCGAATACCCGCTGCTGGGGCCGTGGGGCGCCGCCAGGGTGTTCGCACCGCAGAAGGGAGCGGACACCGCGACCGTCGCAAAACTCGAGGTCCGCCTCGAGGCGTGGGCGCTGGAACTGGACGCTGCGGCCGGGCGCGACGTCAGCGCCGAGCCGGGCTCGGGCGCAGCCGGCGGTATCGGGGCCGGACTGCTGGCGCTCGGCGGCCGCTGCGAGTCCGGCGCCGCAATCATCGCCGAGCACACTCACTTCGACGACGACATTGCCGAGGCGGAGATGATCGTCACCGGTGAGGGGCGTTTCGACGAGCAGTCCCTGCACGGCAAGGTCGTCGGCGAGATTGCTGCCGCGGCGCGACCGCTCGGGATTCCGGTGGTGGTGCTCGCCGGAGAGGTGTGCCTGGACAAGTCCGCGATTCGCGCGGCGGGCATCATGTCCGCCCTGTCGATGGCCGAATATGCCGGTTCGGTGCGGCTCGCCCTGGCCGACGCGGCCAATCAGCTGATGGGTTTGGCGTCGCAGGTGGCCGATCGACTCGGGAATACCGGTCCGGCAAGGTACCGTTGAGCTAGTGGTCTTTCCCCTGGCGGACTCAAGTCCGTAACTGATCAAACGGGCAGACCGACGCGACAAGCAAGCATCGAGGAGAAGCAATGACGGTGGAGAACGAGTCGAGCACCAAGACCCAGACCCACGGCGTCATCTTGACCGACGCCGCAGCCATTAAGGCGAAGTCCCTGCTGGACCAAGAGGGACGCGACGACCTGGCGCTGCGGATCGCGGTCCAGCCGGGCGGGTGTGCTGGATTGCGCTACAACCTCTTCTTCGACGACCGCACCCTGGACGGCGACCTGACCGGAGAGTTCGGCGGTGTGACCCTGACCGTCGACCGGATGAGCGCTCCCTACGTGGAAGGCGCGTCGATCGACTTCGTGGACACCATCGAGAAGCAGGGCTTCACCATCGACAACCCGAACGCCACCGGTTCGTGCGCGTGCGGGGATTCATTCAACTGACCAGCTAGTTCATCCCTGCCCGGTGGTTCGTAGCACGTACGAGCAGACCAGGATCTGGCCGCGCTGGAAAAGCAGCTGTGCGATGCCTTGCATCTGGCCCTTGGGCGGGCCTCCGGTGGCGGGCTTCACCTGCATGCTGAACAGCACCTGGGCTTGGTATTGCGACCAGTACACGATCTTGTCGACCGAGGTCACCGAGACCTCGGAAAACTGCTTACGGAACGCGTCGCTGTTCAGCCTGGCCAGGGCCTGGTCGGACCGGCGATCCTTCACGCCGTCGTAAATGCCGCACATTGCGTTACGCGCGATGGTCTCGGTATCGCGATGCTCGAGGGCGTCGAGGTACCCCTGAATCGCCGTTTTGGCCGATCCCTCGGAGAATGCGGCCCCGGTGTTGGCCCCGTTGGTGCGCACCCCGTACACAATCGCCGCTGTCAGGGCTGATACCAGCGCAATGGCCAACAGGGCGCCGAGCAGCAGCCGCCTGGGCCGTCGTTGCGGGTACGACACCGGGGGCGGCAGCTGCCCCGGATAACCGGGCGGCGGGAGTGCCGCCTCATTGGGCGGCCTGCTCCCCGGGTACTCCTGGGGAATCCCCGGGTACTCCTGGGGATATGGAACGGGTCCGTTGGCGCCGACAACGGGGTTCGGCGGGTGCGGACCGGCCATCTGGTGTCTCCTACGGTTGTGGATCACATCACAGCGGCAGCGCGCGAGCAGCGACTTCGGGCAACCGGCTGAGGTCTCTAGGCAGGCTAGCGCAACAGCTGCCCGGGGCCGTGGAGGCGACGGCCTCGCATATCCGGTAGGTAGGCTAGACAACCTTAAGAACGACGGACGGAGATTTTGTGACGATCGCGGTGACTGGTTCGATTGCGACCGACAATTTGATGCGTTTTCCTGGCCGGTTTTCCGAGCATCTGCTGGCAGAGCATCTGCAGAAGGTTTCGCTCAGCTTCTTGGTTGACGACCTGGTGATTCATCGTGGCGGCGTGGCGGGCAACATCGCCTTCGCCGTCGGCGTGCTGGGCGGTGACGTCGCGCTGGTCGCCGCGGCCGGCGACGACTTCGGCGAATACCGCGAATGGCTGGAACGCCACGGGGTCAACTGCGAGAACGTGCTGATCTCCAAGACCGCGCACACGGCCCGGTTCACCTGCACCACCGACGAGGACATGGCCCAGATCGCGTCGTTCTATCCCGGCGCCATGTCGGAGGCACGCAACATCAAGCTCGCCGACGTGGTGTCGTCGTTGGGCAAGCCGGATCTGGTCGTCATCGGGGCCAACGACCCCGACGCCATGGTGGTGCACACCGAGGAGTGCCGCGAGCTGGGGCTGGCGTTCGCCGCCGACCCGTCCCAGCAACTGCCCCGGCTGTCCGGGGAAGACATCGACAAGCTGATCGAAGGCGCGGCCTACTTGTTCACCAACGATTACGAGTGGGAGCTGTTGCTCAAGAAGACCGGCTGGTCAGAAGCCGATGTGCTGGGCAAGGTCGGCCTGCGGGTGACCACGCTGGGCGCCAAGGGTGTGGACATCGTGGAACGTGACGGCACCACCACGCACGTCGGTGTGGTGCCCGAGACCAGCCAGACCGACCCCACCGGCGTCGGCGACGCGTTCCGCGCCGGATTCCTCACCGGGCGCACTGCCGGTCTGAGCCTGGAGCGCTCGGCGCAGCTGGGCTCGCTGGTCGCCGTGCTGGTGCTGGAATCGACCGGAACCCAGGAATGGGAGTGGGACCGCGAGGTGGCCACGACCCGGCTCGGCGGCGCTTACGGCGAGGACGCCGCCGTCGAGATCGCCGCGGCGCTCAGCTAACTGCTCGCGGTCATAACTCGACCGGGTACTGCGGCTCGCTAATCTGCGGCACCACGCTGTGCTCGACGAAGATCGCATGCCACAGCATGAAGATCAGCACGGTCCACAGCCGGCGGCTGTGGTCGCTGGTGCCGACCCGGTGCTCGTCGAGCATCTGGCGCACGGCGGCGAGATCGACCAGCTCACCGGCTTGCGACGAGGCCACCATCTCGTAGGCCCACTCGAGCAATTCGCCGGCGCGCAACCAATGCCGGATCGGTACCGGGAAGCCGAGCTTGGCCCGGTGCAGCACGTGCGACGGCACGATGGGCTCCAGCGCGCGCCGCAGCGCGTACTTGGTCGTGGTGCGGGTGATCTTGGCATCGAACGGCAGCCGGGAAGCCACCGCGAACACCTCGGGATCCAGGAACGGCACCCGCAGTTCCAGCGAATTGGCCATCGTCATCTTGTCGGCCTTGACCAGAATGTCGCCGCGTAACCAGGTGAACAGGTCGATGTGCTGCATTCGCGCTACCGGGTCCCAGCCGGCCGATTCGGCGTACACCGGCGCGGTGACGTCGGTGTGGGTCCAGTCGTCCCGGAACCCGGGCAACACGCCGCGCAGCTGCGCGTCGGAGAAGCTGCGGGCATTGCCGTAGTAGCGCTCTTCCAGCGTCAGCGATCCGCGGTGCAGCAGGCTCTTGCCGCGCATGCCCTCGGGAAGCGGTTTGGAGACCTTGCCCATCGAGCGCCGCAGCGGCCGGGGCAGGTAATCGAACGGCTTCAACGACAACGGTTCCCGGTAGATCGTGTAGCCACCGAACAGCTCGTCGGCGCCTTCGCCCGACAGCACCACTTTGACGTGCTTGCGGGCCTCGCGGGCGACGAAGAACAGCGGCACCAGCGCCGGGTCGGCGACAGGTTCGTCGAGGTACCAGACGATCTCGGGCAGGGCGGCGACGAACTCGTCGGCGCTGACCACCTTGGCGATGTGGCGCGCCCCGATAGCCTCGGCCGAGGCCACCGCGACGTCGATCTCGGAGAAGCCCTCGCGTTCGAAGCCGGTGGTGAAGGTGATCAGCCGCGGGTTATGCCGGATGGCCAGCGCCGCGATGGCCGTCGAGTCGATTCCGCCGGACAGAAACGAGCCGACGGTGACATCGGCGCGCATGTGCTTGGCCACCGAGTCCTCCAGCACCGCCGTGATCTCGTCATATCGGGCCTGTTCGGTGTCACGGGTGATCGGGACGGCGCTGAAGCGTGGCACGAAGTAGCGGGTGATCTGCGGCTCTTGTCCGGGCCGGATCCTGGCGGAGCACCCCGATTCCAATCGGCGCACCCCGCGATGCAGTGTCTCGGGTTCCGGCACGTACTGCAGCACGATGTAGTGCTGCAGGGCCCGCCGGTCGATCCCGGTGTCGCCGATGTCAAAGCCCACCAATTCGGCCAGGTCCAGCAGGCACTTTTTCTCACTGGCCAGCGCGGTGCCGCCGGCGCCGGTCGCCATGAACAGCGGCTTGATGCCGAACGGGTCGCGGGCGCAGAACAATTCGCGGGTGATCGTGTCCCAGAGCGCGAAGGCGAACATGCCGCGCAGCCGCGGCAGCACGTCGGCGCCCCAGTGGTGGTATCCGGCGACGATCGCCTCGCCGTCGCCGTCGGTGGCGAAAGCGGCGCCGTGCCGGGAGCGCAGCTCGTCGCGCAGCTCCAGGTAGTTGTAGATCTCGCCGTTGAACACCAGCACGTAGCGGTCGGGTGTTTCCGGCGGCCCCCAGCGCAGCGGCTGATGCGAATGCGCGATGTCGATGATGGACAGTCGGTTGAACCCGAACACGGCGGACCCGTCGGCATCCGGATCGGCCCAGGTACCCGGCTCGTCAGGCCCGCGGTGGCGCATCAAATGCGACGCGCGGGCAATGGCGCTGTCGGCCTCGGCGGCAGCGTCGGCAGCGCCGGTCCCGTCAGGCTCGCGAGCCGGGGTCGCGACGAACGCCAGCAGTCCACACACGGCGCCCCAGTATGCCGTAATCCGACCGAACAGGCCCGCCGCGCGGGTTTTGAGGGTCTTTCGCGTCCCCGCCACGGACAGTTTCGGCCCGCATCGTCGCCCCGCAGAACGGCGTGGTCTACGCTGCGTAGTATTCGACATCCGAGTTAGTCGACTGTTCCCGCCGCACGCGGCACAAAACCCAGTCGGCCCAGCTTGCGATACAGGAGGCGCCAACGTGACACCTCGCGGGGCAGGTCGTTCGCAACGCTTGTCGCAGTGCAGGTCTCAGGGTCTTTCCCGGGGCGGGGGAGGCGCCGGAGGACGCGGCTCGTCCCGCGGTCTGAGGAAGAGCCTTCGGAAGCTGGCGCTGGCCGGGACGCTCGGCCTGCTGGCGGTCACCCTGAGCGGCTGCAGCTGGCAGCATGTGTTCGGCATGGGCTGGCCGGAGGGCATCACCCCGGAAGCTCACCTCAACCGGCAGCTCTGGATCGGCGCGGTGATCGCCTCGCTGGTCGTCGGTGCGATCGTCTGGGGCCTGATCTTCTGGTCGGCCGCCTTCCACCGGAAAAAGGCCACCGACACCGAGCTGCCCCGCCAATTCGGCTACAACATGCCGCTCGAGCTGGTGCTCACCGTCACGCCGTTCCTGATCATCTCGGTGCTGTTCTACTTCACCGTGGTGGTGCAGGAGAAAATGCTGCACCTGGCCAAGGACCCCGAGGTGGTGATTGACATCACCTCCTTCCAGTGGAACTGGAAGTTCGGCTATCAGCGGATCAACTTCAAAGACGGCACCCTGACCTACGAGGGCGCCGACGATGCGCGCAAGAAAGCCATGGTCTCCAAGCCGGAAGGCAAGGACAGCCACGGTGAGGAGCTGGTCGGGCCGGTGCGCGGGCTCAACACCTCGGACCGGACTTACCTGAACTTCGACAAGGTCGAGACTCTGGGCACCAGCACCGAGATCCCGGTCCTGGTGCTGCCGGCCGGCAAGCGGATCGAATTCCAGATGGCCTCGGCCGATGTGGTCCATGCCTTCTGGGTGCCGGAGTTCCTGTTCAAACGCGACGTGATGCCCCACCCGATAGAAAACAACTCCGTCAACCGCTTCCAGGTCGAGGAGATCACCAGGACCGGGGCGTTCGTCGGCCACTGCGCCGAGATGTGCGGCACCTATCACTCGATGATGAACTTCGAGGTTCGGGTGGTGTCTGCCAACGACTTCAAGGCCTACCTGCAGCAACGCATCGAAGGGAAGACGAACGCCGAGGCGTTGCTGGCGATCAACCAGTCGCCGCTCGCGGTGACCACCCATCCGTTCGACACCCGCCGCGGTGAATTGGCCCCCAGCCAGTAGGTTAGGACGACTCATGCATATCGAAGCGAGGCTGTTCGAGTTCATTGCCGCGTTCTTCGTTCTGACCACGGTGCTGTACAGCGTGCTGACCGCACTGTTCGCCACCGGCGGTGTGGAGTGGGCCGGCACCACTGCGCTGGCGCTCACCGGTGGCCTGGCGCTGATAACGGCGACTTTCTTCCGGTTTGTGGCCCGCCGGCTGGACACCCGCCCCGAGGACTATGAAGGCGCCGAGATCAGTGACGGTGCAGGCGAATTGGGGTTCTACAGCCCGCACAGCTGGTGGCCGATCATGGTCGCTCTGTCCGCGTCGGTGGCGGCCGTCGGCATCGCGCTGTGGTTGCCGTGGCTGATCGTCGCCGGCGTGGTCTTCGTCCTCGCCTCGGCGGCCGGCCTGGTCTTCGAGTACTACATCGGCCCGGAGAAGCACTGACCGGCGCCGAAAAGGTCACAATCTGGGCATCAGTTGATCAGTGGCCAGTTTGCCAAGACGCCTCCGCGCCACCCGGTTGGGTAGGGTTGCCGAGGCACAATGAGAATCCACCGAACGCGCATGCAAGGTTGCGGCCGCGGAGCTTCGCGCGATGGTGGTGCGGTTGGACAGGGTAGGCGAAGATGAGCGGGCCGAATCCCCCGGGACGGGAATCCGAAGAACCCGATCCCGCCAGCGTGCCCAGCGGCGAATCGGAGTCCATCAGCGAGACCGGGGACGACCTGGATTCCGGTCCTGATTCCGGCATTCCCCAAGAGCAAGAGCAAGAGCACGAGCAAGAGCACGGCGGAGAGCTGGAACTTCTCGGCGCCGGCGGCGAATTGGAGCCCAGCGATCACACCGGCGACACGGATATCCACTCACGGGCGTACTCGGCTCCGGAGTCCGAGCAATTCATCAGCGGGCCGTACGTGCCGACCGACGACCGGCTCTACGACTACGACGGCTACGTCGACCCCGACGACGACGACGATGACGACTCCGCTCCGCGCTGGCCATGGGTGGTCGGCGTGGCCGCGATTCTGGCAGCGATCGCGCTGGTGGTTTCGGTGTCGCTGCTCGTCACGCGGACCGAAAGCAACAAACTCGCCAATCCCGGTACACCGACGTCCCCCTCGACGTCCACACCACCTGTTCAGGACGAGATCACACCCACCACCACACCGCCGCCGCCACCGCCCCCGCCGCCACCCCGCCCACCACCGAGACCCCAACAGCGACGGAGACACAGACAGTGACGGTAACGCCGCCACCCCCACCTCCGCCGTCGCCGCCCCCGGCGACGAGCACCGCGGCGCCACCGCCGCCCACCAGTTCGACGAGCGCGGCCGCACCACCGCCGCCGACGAGCACGACACCGGCCGGTCCTCGTCAGGTCACCTATTCGGTGACCGGCACCAAGGCCCCGGGCGACATCATTTCGGTCACCTACGTCGACGCCTCGGGTCGGCGACGCACGCAGCACAACGTCTATATCCCTTGGTCGATGACCGTCACACCGATCTCGCAATCCGACGTCGGTTCGGTCGAGGCATCCAGCCTCTTCAGAGTCAGCAGGCTCAACTGCTCGATCACCACGAGCGACGGCGCGGTGCTGTCGGCTAATTCCAACGACGCACCGCAGACGAGCTGCTGATGGTCAGCAGCAGGTATTCCGCGTACCGGGGTGGGTCGGATACCGTTTCGCCGGATGTGATCGATCGAATCCTGATCGCGGCGTGCGCCGCGGTCTGGCTGCTGTTGATCGGCGTGAGCGTGGCGGCCACCGTCGCGTTGGTGGATCTGGGCAGCGGCTTCCACAAGATGGCGCGCAACCAGCACACCACGTGGGTGTTGTACGCCGTCATCATCGTCTCCGCGCTGATCATCGCGGGTGCGATCCCGATTCTGTTGCGCGCTCGCCGCACCGACCGTCATGAGCCGGTTGTCCGTTCGGTAGCCCTGGCGGGGCGTGGCAGGCCGCCCGTGAAGCCCTCCTCTGGTCCGCGCAGCGCCCTGGCCGGATCGGCCCGCTCGGCGCCCGTCAGGGCGTTCTCAGAGGTCACCGAGTGGTCGGGCGCGGCGGTAGACCGGGTCTGGTTGCGCGGGACGCTGGCTCTTGCGGGCACCATGGGGATCGCGCTGATCGCCGTGGCGGCCGGGACCTACCTGATGGCGGTCCGCGATGACGCCGCCTCGTGGGTCAGCTACGGCCTGGCCGGTGCCGTCACCGCCGCGATGCCGGCTGTCGAGTTCCTCCACGTGCGGCAGCTGCGCCGTTTGCTGGCCACCCATTAGCGATGAGTCGCCAGCTACGCAGCAGCCGATAAGGGGCCGTGCTCGCGCCGGTTGCGATTTCGACGAGCGGGAAGTGCTAGCCGTGTTCGCCGTTTGTCGAGCCGTTGGTCGAGCCGGCGCCGTCCTGGGCTTCGCGCAACGCGGTCAGCATCCGGTGTTCGGATTCGTGACCGGCTTCGCGCAGCGCGGCGTCCTCTGACGCCGGATCGGCGAACAGGAAGCTTCCGCTACCGGGAGTTCCGGCCGAGCCCAGCTTGTTCATCCGCTTTGGCAGCGCGGCGCCCGCGTATTCCAGCGGGATCGGGTGGCCGTGGTCGTCGACCGGGCCCAGCGGCTGGTGCAGCTCGATGTACGCGCCGTGCGGCAGCCGCTTGATGATGCCGGTCTCGACGCCGTGCTCGAGCACATCCCGGTCGCTGCGCTGCAGCCCGATGCACCACCGATAGGTGATGAAGTAGATGAACGGCGGCAGTATCACCATGCCGATACGGCCGATCCACGTCGTCGCGTTCAGCGAGATATGGAACTTCAACGCGATGATGTCGTTCATCGCGGCCAGCGTGAGCACCATGTAGAACGAGATCGCCATGGCGCCAATGGCGGTGCGCACCGGGACATCCCGCGGTCGCTGCAGCAGGTTGTGGTGCGCGTAGTCGCCGGTAAACCGCTTCTCCAGGAAGGGGTAGACGATCAGCAGGACGAAGACCAGGCCCATGATTATCGCCACCCAGACCACGGCGGGAATGGTGTGGTGCCAGAAGTAGAACTCCCACGCCGGCCAGATACGGGCCAGGCCCTCGGTCCACATCATGTAGAAGTCTGGCTGCGAGCCCGCCGAAATCTGTGATGGTTTGTAGGGCCCCAGGTTCCAGATCGGGTTGATCTGCAGCAGGCCGCCCATGATGCCGAGCACGCCGACGATCGCGGCGAAGAACGCGCCGGACTTGAAGGCGAACACCGGCATGACCCGTACGCCGATGACGTTCTTCTCGGTGCGGCCGGGGCCCGGGAACTGGGTGTGCTTCTGGAACCAGACCAACGCGAGGTGCGCCCCAATGAGGGCCAGCATGATCCCGGGCAAGCAGCAGAATGTGCAGCGCGTAGAGCCGGGGGATCAAGATGGTGCCGGGGAAGTCGCCGCCGAATAGCAGCCAGTGCAACCAGGTTCCGATCACCGGCATACCCAGCGTGATCGACGAGATGGCGGCCCGCAGGCCGATACCCGACAGCAGGTCGTCGGGCAGCGAGTAGCCGAAGTAGCCCTCGAACATGGACAGGATCAGCAGCAGCGAACCGATGACCCAGTTGGCCTCACGGGGCCGCCGGAACGCGCCGGTGAAGAAGATGCGCGCCAGGTGCACCATGATCGACGCGGAGAACATCAAGGCGGCCCAGTGGTGGATCTGGCGGACGAACAGGCCGCCGCGGACTTCGAAGGAGATGTCCAGCGTCGATTGGTAGGCGCGCGACATTTCGACGCCCCGCAGAGGTTGGTAGACGCCGTTGTAGGTGACGTCAAGCATGGACGGATCGAAGAACAGCGTCAGGTACACGCCGGTGATCAGCAGAACGATGAAGCTGTACAGCGCAATCTCGCCGAGCAGGAACGACCAGTGGGTGGGGAAGACCTTGTTGAGCTGTCGGCGGACTGCCGCCGAGGGGTGATAACGCGTATCAATGGCCTCGCCCTGGCTGGCCAGGACATCACCGATTTTCGGGGGACTCAGTTTTGGACTCATGTTGTTGTGCGCTCCCAGAATGCCGGTCCGACGGGCTCGATGAAGTCACCGTTGGCGACTAGATACCCGTTGCTGTCAATGGTGATCGGCAGCTGCGCCAGCGCACGGGCCGCCGGACCGAAGATCGGTTTGGCGAAGTGCAAAGCGTCGAACTGCGATTGGTGACATGGGCACAGGATTCGGTAGGACTGCTGTTCGTACAGCGACGACGGGCAGCCCAGGTGCGAGCAGACCTTGGTGAAGGCGAAGAACTCGCCGAAGTTGAAGCTCTCTTGTCCCTGGCGTTTGACCACCCGGCCCAGGTCGCTGGGTTTGATGCGGATGAGCATGACCGGGTTGCGGATGCCCATCGCGATCGCCGACAGCTTTTCGTGCGATTCCACGGTGGTGCCGTCCCCGTCGGATTCCCGCCAGGGGAAGACGGTTTCCATGCCGCCGGCGTCGAGGTCTTCCGGGCGCATCTTGATGAACGGTGCTCCCGCGTGCGTGCCGGTCGCCCGTGCCAGATAGATGGTTTCGCCCTTGTAGCGCGGGGTCCAACCGGACGTCCACAGCACGGCCTTCAAGCCCTCGGCGGTGGGGACGACCGGCTTCCACGGGTTCTTGATCAGGCCGCCGGCAAACGCCACCAAGGTGCCGAGGCCGAAGGCGCCCAGGCCCATGCCCAACGACGCGCCGACCAGCTTGCGGCGCCCGATCGTCGAGCTCTCGTAGGCGTTGGACAGGTTCGCCACGACCGTCTTGCGATCGACTTCGCGAGAGGCGCCGTCATGGCGGTCCTGGATCGAAATCTCTTCCGGGATGAACTTTTTCTGGAACAACACCGCGCCGATCGCGATGCACAGGATGGACATACCGAAGGTCAGGCCATATAGCGGGGTGGCCATGGAGTACAGGAAGTTGCCCGAGTCCTCCCGCGGTTTGTACTCCCACGGCCAGAACAGGAAGATCAGCACCAGCGCCAGCCCGAAAGCGCCACCCAGCAAAAGCCACCGGGCCACGCTGCGCTCGGCGCGCTTCTCGGCCTTGGTGTCCTCGATCGGCCAACGAGGCTCCTTGTAGGCGATCTCGACACCATCGAGCTTGCCGCCCAGTTCCAGCAGTTCCTGGTTCGACATCGCGGCCAGCGCGGCCTCGTCGGGCTCGCGCGAAGCGCGAGTTTCGTCGCTCATGAGCGCGCCCCAATCCACAGTGCCAGCCCGATGGCGGCGACCATCCCGATGATCCACATCGCCATGCCCTCAGGCGCGGGTCCGAATCCACCGAGGCCGTAGCCGCCTGGCTGACGCTCCTCGGCGACGGTCCGCACGTAGGCGATGATGTCCTTCTTCGCGTCGAAGGAGAGCTGGCGGTCGGAGAACTTCGGCATGTTCTGCGGGCCGGTCAGCATCGCGGTGAGGATCTGCTGCTCGTTGGCGGGTCCCAGGTCGGGGGCGAATTTACCTGACGACAGGGCGCCGCCCTTGCCGGTGAAGTTGTGGCAGGAGGCGCAGTTGAGGCGAAACAAGTCGCCGCCGCGGCCCAGGTCGCTGCCGCGCAGCGATTGCATCGCGAGGCTGCCGTCGGGGTTGCGCACCACGGTCGGGCCGCCGCCGTTGGCCTGCACGTAGGCGCCGATCGCATCGACCTGCGATTCGTCGAAGATCGGGTCCTTGCGCGCCGCCTGGGCTTCACCGCGCATCGCGGGCATCCGGCCGGTGGAGACCTGGAAGTAGACGGCGGCCTCGCCGACGCCGATCAGGCTGGGTCCGTGATCGGGCACGCCCTGCAGGTTGGCGCCGTGGCACGACACACAGGAGGTCTCGAAGAGCTGTTTGCCGGTCCGCAGCAACGCCGAGGAGGACTCGTCGGCGACGGCCACTTGCGGGGTGGGGGTAAGGACCGCCGCCAGTCCCCCCGAAACGGTCAGCGCTATCAGCAGCAGCATGCCCCCGGACAGCCGGCGGCGCAGACGCCGGCGCGCTCGGTCGCCCTGCGCTTGTTGGGCTCGTTTCGGCCGGCTCAGCCGCCTAACGGATCGAGTGAACCCCAGTTTCTTCAACCGATCACTCCTGTCGTTCCTTTTCGGGCGTATTCCGGGGGCTCCGGGCTAACGGATGAAATAGATCACGGTGAACAGCGCGATCCACACGATGTCGACGAAGTGCCAGTAGTAAGAGACGACGATGCTGGCGGTGGCCTGCGCCGGAGTGAACTTGCTCATCGCGGTGCGGGCCAGCAGGAAAATGAAGGCGATCAGTCCGCCGGTCACGTGCAGCCCGTGGAAGCCGGTGGCCAGATAGAACACGGTGCCGTAAGCGCTGCTCGGGATCGTCGTGCCGTGCGTCACCAGGTGGAAGTACTCGTAGGCCTGGCCGAGAACGAAGAACAGGCCCATCAGGAAGGTGATCACGTACCAGCGGCGCAACCCGAACACGTCGCCGCGCTCGGCCGCGAACACGCCCATCTGGCAGGTGAATGACGACGCGATCAGCACCAGCGTCACCGGGACGGCTTGGTAGAGGTTCAGCTCGGTGGGCGGCGGCGGCCAGACCCCGCCGGCCTGGGCACGCGCGGTGAAGTAGAAGGCGAACAGTCCAGCAAAGAACATCAGCTCGCTGGAAAGCCACACTATGGTGCCGACACTGACCATGTTGGGGCGATTCAGCGAATGCACCCGTGACGTGATCGCAGTACCCGAGGTCCCCACAGCGCTGGTCACATCCGCAAGTATGACGCTTTGTAGTTGTCGAACTCTACCCGGGTCAGAAATTTCCCGAATTTCATTTTTCGCGCGTCGCGCCAGGGTCGTGTGAGGGTCGGCGCGCGAGGGACCATCGGCGCGTGGCTGTGGGACCATCGGCGCGTGGCTGTGTCATCTGAGGCTTCTTCGGGCGGGGGCGCCAGTGGGGCTGGGTCGGCTCACCTTTCCGACAAGTCGTGGGCGCAGGTGCTGCGGCGTCTGACCGAAAGGCAGAACCTGGTGCGCGGCCAGGCCGCCTGGGCGATGGATCAGATCATCACCGGCCACGCGACCCAGGCCCAGATCGCGGCCTTCGCGGTGGCGATGAAGATGAAGGTTCCGACCGCCGCCGAAGTCGGCGAGCTGGCCGACGTCATGCTCAGCCACGCGCGCCAGATGCCCAGCGGCGCGATCCGGGACGACACCGTCGACATCGTCGGCACCGGTGGTGATGGCGTCAACACCGTCAACCTGTCCACGATGGCCGCGATCGTGGTCGCCGCCGCGGGCGTGCCGGTGGTCAAGCACGGTAACCGGGCGTCCTCGTCGATGTCCGGCGGCGCCGACACGCTCGAGGCGCTCGGGGTGCGCATCGACCTCGGGCCCGACCAGGTCGCGCGCAGCCTCGCCGAGGTCGGGATCGGGTTTTGCTTCGCGCCGGTATTCCATCCGTCCTACCGGCACGCGTCCGCGGTGCGGCGCGAGATCGGCGTGCCGACGGTATTCAATCTCCTTGGGCCGCTTACTAATCCGGCTTGGCCGCGGGCCGGGCTGATCGGCTGCGCGTTCGCCGAACTGGCCGAGGTGATGGCCGGGGTGTTCGCAGCGCGGCGCTCCAGCGTGCTGGTGGTGCACGGCGACGACGGGCTCGACGAGTTGACCACCACCACCACGAGCACGATCTGGCGGGTGCAGGCGGGCACGGTGGACCGGCTGACGTTCGATCCGGCCGGATTCGGGTTCGCCCGCGCCAACCTCGACGAGCTGTTAGGCGGCGACGCGCAGGCCAACGCGGCCGAAGCCCGCGCGGTGCTGGCCGGGACCACGGGCCCGGTCCGCGACGCCGTCGTGCTCAACGCCGCCGGGGCGATCGTCGCCCATGCGGGCCTATCCAGCCGCGCTGAATGGTTGCCGGCGTGGGAGGACGGGCTGCAGCGGGCCAGTGCGGCCATCGACTCCGGTGCGGCCGAACACCTGCTGGCGCGCTGGGTGCGGTTCAGCCAGCAGGTCTGAGCCTCCGACCTCCTGCGCGCCGGCCAGCCGGGCCGAGCGCGCCAACGTCGCCCATGCCTCCCAGCTGCCGGCCGACCGCAGCGGTGAGGCCCACCCCGTGTCGTCGTTATCGAGTCCCGCTACCCGCACCATGCGCACCCCGGGCCCGGCCAGCCAGCGGGCGATCAGCGCCGTCTCCTCGACCAGTGCGCCGCCTAGCGGCGCCGGCACCGGCAGGACCGCCTGGGCGCCGGCCTGGATGGCCTCGACCACGGGCATCGGCGGTATGCCACGCCGCGCAGTGCCGGCGGCGGCGAGCTGGCCGTGGCGGATGACGGCGAGCTGGTAACCGCCGGAGCCGTCCGGCGCCGCGGCGATCAGCTCGGGTAACACGGCCAGCGCGCGCAACCGCTGGCCGCGCCACAGCCCCTCGACCGCCGTGGCGGTGTGGTCGCGCAGACGCGCTGCGCTCTCGTAGCGCCGCTGCTCGGCGAGCGCGGCGACCTGGTGCACGGCCGCGGCCAGGGCGCTGTTGTCCCGCCCGTCGATCAAGTCGGCGGCGCGCTCGGCCACCGCCGCGTATTGCGCGGCCGTCACGTCGCGGGCCGCCGGGCACGGTGACACCTCCACCTCGGGGCAGGCCGGCCCGTGCACGGCCGACCGCGCCAGCCGCTTGGTGCAGGTGCGCACCCCGGTGAATCGGGCCAGCAGGGCCGCGGTGTCGGCCGCGTCGGTGCGCGACCGAAACGGGCCGACGGCACGGTCGTGCCGCGGGGAACGCACCACCGACAAGCGCGGAAACGCCTCGTCGGTGAGCACCACCCACCACCATCGGTGCGGAAACCTCGATCTGCGGTTGTACGGCGGGGCATGTGCGGCCAGCATCCGCAGCTCACGCACGCCGGCCTCCAGCGCGTGCGCGCACTCGACGTGGTCGACCGCCTCGGCTAGCGCGACCATCTCCTTCATCCGGCCGCGCGGATCGGTGCCGTTGAAGTATTGATTCACCCGCCGCTTCAAGTCGACCGCGGTTCCGACGTAGAGGACCTCGCCCGACGGCCCGCGGAACAGGTAGACACCGGGCCGGCGCGGCAGACCGTCGGCGAGCACCCGCTTGCGACGCTGCGCCGGTGTCACGTCAGGCAGAAACGCGCGCAGATCGGCGTAGGTGTGCACCCCCTGGTTGCCCACCCGCTCGATGAGTGCGTGCAACACGTCGACGGTGGCACGTGCGTCGTCCAGGGCCCGGTGGGTGGGCTCGGGCGGCGACGGCGAACAGCCGGGCCAGCGCGGCCAGGCGCACGCTGGGCGCTTCTTCTCTGCTGAGCACCCGCCGGGCCAACCGCACCGTGCACAAGACCTTCGGTCGCGGCCACATGATGTCGCACCGCTCGGCGGCGGCCCGCAGAAAGCCGGTGTCGAATCCGGCGTTGTGGGCGACCAATATCGCGCCCCCGGCGAATTCCAGGAACATCGGCAGCACGGCGTCGATGGTCGGGGCGTCGCACACCATCGCCGTAGTGATGCCGGTGAGTTGCACGATCTGGGGTGGGATGCTGCGTTGCGGGTCTACCAGCGTGGCGAATTCGCCGAGCACGACGCCGCCGCGGACCTTGACCGCACCGATCTCGGTGATGGCGTCGGCGGGTGCTCCCGGCGAGCCGGTCATGCGTCCGCCGGTGGTCTCCAGGTCGACCACGACGAACGTGGTCTCGCGCAGCGAGCACCTTTCGGCCGGGTCTTCGGTCTGGTCTTGGGTAGTAGCCCACTGCGCCGCCCGCGCTTCCTCCAGGTCGGTGAAACTCAGCTGAGTCGCACCGGTCACGCCCATGGCGGTGACGTTAAGGAACCGCACCGACACCCCCCGGTTCCCACGCCGGGCGGCCGCCGTTCGGTTTGACGGGGGAGGGCTGTCGGTGGTCGCGGTTAGCGTTCGGGTGGCTGATCCGGGATCAACGAGAGGACCGACCGAGATGGCATCAAGCAGCGGACCCGTTAGCGAAGGCGCGATGCCGGGGCCAGAGGCGCCTGTGGTTATCGACTGCGACGAGTGTGCAGTGCGCGGGCCGGCTTGCCGCGACTGTGTCGTCAGCGTGCTACTCGGGGTGCCGGAGACCTTGCTCTACGACGAGCGTGCGGCCCTGGAAGTGCTCGCCGAAGCCGGATTGGCGCCGCGATTGCGACTTGTGCCGATTCATCGTGATCTGGGATCCGGTGTCGCGTAGGGTGTCGGGGTGTCGAAAACCTGGTGCGCCCTAGCAGAATCGCCGTGGCTCACAACGAAACGACAGAAATCTATCCATTTTCTTAATCCCCCCCTTTGGACAAACGTCGATATCGTTTCGTAACCTGTTTGAGACCTGAACCCAGCTCGGCGACTTCGCGTCGATGGCAGTTTAAGGAAGCAAATTTTGAGGTTGGTCTTTTCGCGATCGATTGCGCCCTTGATCAGGCGAACCACCATCGGTCTGGTAGCGAGTCTCACCTTGTTATCCGGTGTTGTGGCCTCCAATTCGGTCGCAGATCCAGCCGAGGATGCGCTGGCGAAACTCAACGAGCTGTCTCGGCAAGCCGAGCAGACGACCGAGGCGATGCACACCGCGCAACTCGACTTGGGCGTCAAGTTGGCTGCTCAACAGGCCGCGGATAAGAAGCACGCCGATGACCAGGCCGCGGCCGATGCCGCGAAGGCACGCTTGGCCACCTACCAGTCCGCGGTCAACAAGCTGGCCGCCGCCACCTACATGGGCGCCCGCACCGACGGCCTGAACGCGATCCTGACGGCGGAGTCGCCGCAGCTGGTGATCGAGCGGCTGGCGGTGCAACGAGTGTTGTCCGCTCAAATGGCATCGCAGATGGTCAGCTTCCGGACCGCCGGGGAAGAGTCGGCCAAGGCTGAGCAGGCGTCTGCCCAGTCCGCTGCCGATGCCAAGGCCGCCGCCGAGCAGGCCGCGGCGGTGCGGGCCACCCTGCAGCGCAAGCAGAGCCAGCTGCAGGTGCAGATCGCTGTCGTCAAGACCCAGTACAACGCGCTGACGGCCGAGCAGCGCACCGCGCTCGCCGATCCAGGCGAGATCCCGGCCACCGCCGCGGTCGCCGTGACGCCGGGTGCCCAGGGTCTGCCGCCGGGCGAGGCTCCGGCCGGTGCGCCACAGCCCCAGCCCCAGCAACAGCCGGGCGAAGCTCCGCCTGCCAGCGGCATGATGCCCGGATTGCCCTTCTTCGCGCCCGGCGGTGGCAGCGGCAGCGGTGACCGCGGCGTCGTGGTGCAGGCAGCGCTGACCCAGATCGGAACGCCCTACGCGTGGGGCGGTGCCGCACCCGGCGGATTCGACTGCTCGGGATTGGTGATGTGGGCGTTCCAGCAGGCCGGCATTGCGCTACCGCACTCCAGCCAGGCGCTGGCCCAGGGCGGTCAGCCGGTTGCCTTGTCCGACCTGCAGCCCGGTGACGTGCTGACCTTCTACTCCGACGCGTCGCACGCCGGCATCTACATCGGCGACGGCATGATGGTCCATTCGTCCACCTTCGGCCAGCCCGTGCGGGTGGTGCCGATGGAATCCTCCGGCCCGATCTACGACGCTCGCCGTTACTGACGATCGCGTCGCGCGCCAGTGGCCTCGGATACTGCTGGCGTGGGTGCTTGTCGTTGAGTTGATTGCGGCCGTCGCGCTGGCGCGCCAGCCTCAGGACAACCATTTGAGCGCGGCGCCGGCGCCGTTGGTCGTCGGCGATCGCACCGTCCGGCTGGTGAGCCTGGGTGGGTCCGGGACCGACCCGCTGCTGTCGCGGGTCAAGGCGGACATCGGCACCGCGGTCGACGAAGTGGAAGCCTTTTGGGGAACCGACTGGTCACGCGAAATCTCGGTGGTCGCCGCGGGTTCCGATGAACAGTTTCGTGCCGCCGCCGGCGGTGGCACGGCGTCGCAATGGGCGGATATCGCGGCGGTGACGGTGGTCGACAGCGTCGATCCGGTGCACCGGGCGGCTGTCGGGCAACGGATCGTGTTCGCGCCGGGGGCAGCGAACATGACCGCGGCCGCACTACAAATAGTGTTGGCACACGAGCTTTTCCACTATGCGGCGCGGGTCGACACCGCGCCGGATGCGCCGCGATGGCTGACCGAGGGGGTAGCCGACTTCGTCGCCCGGCCGAAATCGCCCATCCCCGCCGTGCCCGCCATGTTGAAGCCGCAGTCATTGCCGTCGGACGCCGAGCTGGACACGCCCGGCCCGCAACGCTCATCGGCGTATGACCGGGCGTGGTGGTTCGCCCGCTTCGTCGCCGACAGCTACGGCAAGACCAAGTTGCGCGAGCTCTACCTGGCCATTGGCGGCGCCCGACACGCGCAGGAGTCCACCGCCGCACGCGACGTGCTCGGCACCGACTCGGCGGCCCTGCTGGTGCGCTGGCAGCAATGGCTGGCCCGGTAGCCTGTCGCCGTGAGCCGAGTCTTGCTGGTAACCAACGACTTTCCGCCCCGGCGCGGCGGCATCCAGTCTTACCTGGGTGACTTCGTCAGCCGGCTGGTCCAGGCCGGTTCAGCAGACGCGTCACACGCCGTGACCGTTTACGCGCCGCGGTGGAAGGGCGCCGACGCCTTCGACCAGTCCGCCGACGTCGCCGGCTATCGGGTGGTGCGGCATCCCACCACACTGATGCTGCCCGGTCCCGGCGTCGACGGCCGGATGCGCGCTCTGATCGCCGAGCACGGCATCGACACCGTGTGGTTCGGCGCGGCCGCGCCACTGGCCCTGCTGGCGCAGCGGGCCCGGCAGGCCGGGGCGACCCGGGTGCTGGCCAGCACCCACGGCCACGAAGTGGGCTGGTCCATGCTTCCCGGCGCGCGTTCGGTATTGCGCCGGATCGGCGACGAGACCGACGTCGTCACCTACGTCAGCCGCTATACCCGGTCCCGGTTCGCGCCGGCCTTCGGTCCGGCGGCGTCGTTGGAATACCTGCCGCCCGGGGTGGACACCGACCGGTTCCGGCCAGATCCGGCCGCCCGGGCGCAATTGCGTGAGCGTTACCGGCTGGGGGAGCGGCCCACCGTGGTGTGCCTGTCGCGGCTGGTGCCGCGCAAAGGCCAGGACATGCTGATCAGGGCGCTGCCGTCGATCCGGCGCCGGGTCGACGGGGCCGCGCTGGTGGTCGTCGGGGGCGGCCCGTATCTGCGAGACGTTGCGCAAGCTGGCCCAGGACTGCGGGGTCGCCGACCACGTGACGTTCACCGGCGGCGTACCGGGCGACGAACTACCCGCCCACCATGCCCTGGCCGACGTATTCGCCATGCCATGCCGCACCCGCGGCGCCGGAATGGACGTCGAAGGCTTGGGCATCGTCTTCCTGGAAGCATCGGCGTCCGGGGTGCCAGTGATCGCCGGTGAGTCGGGTGGAGCGCCGGAAACGGTGCAGCACAACAAGACTGGGCTCGTCGTTGACGGGCGCTCGGTCGACAAGGTTGCCGATGCGGTCGCCGAGTTGCTCATCGATCGCGATCGGGCCGCCGCGATGGGCGCGGCCGGTCGCGAATGGGTCGACGTCGCAGTGGCGCTGGGACACGCTGGCCGCGCGGCTGGCGGACCTGCTGCGCGGCCCCTAGTCCTTGTCGTAAATCGCTTCGATGTCGGAGGCGAACTTCTCGGCCACCACGTTGCGTTTGACCTTCATCGTCGGCGTCAGTTCACCGGTGTCCTCGGTGAAGTCGACCGGCAGAATGCGGAACTTGCGGATCGCCTCGGCGTGAGACACCTGCAGGTTCGCCTGCTTGACCGCCGTCTCGACCTCGGCCATCAGGTCCGGGTCGGTGGCCAGATCGCCCACTGACGCGCCAGCCGCCTTCCCGTTGCGTTGCTTCCAGCCCTCGAACGCCTCGGGGTCGATGGTGATCAGCGCGCCGATGAACGGTTTGTTGTCGCCGACGACCATTGCCTGGCTGATCAGCGGGTGGCCCCGCAGCTGGTCTTCGAGCACCGCCGGGGCGACGTTCTTGCCGCCCGCGGTGACGATGAGCTCCTTCTTGCGGCCGGTGATGCTCAAGAAGCCGTCCTCGTCCACCGCCCCAAGGTCGCCCGTCTTGAACCAGCCGTCGGCGAACGCCTCGGAGGTGGCCTGCTCGTTTTGCCAGTAGCCGCTGAACACCACGCCGCCGCGCACCAACAGCTCCTTGTCGTCGGCGATCTTCAGGCTGTTGCCGGGCACCAGCTTTCCCACCGTCCCGATCTTCAGGCCGCCGATCTGGTTGACGCTGATGGCCGCGCTGGTCTCGGTCAGGCCGTAGCCCTCATAAATGGTCACGCCCACGCCGCGGTAGAAGTGGCCCAGCCGCGCGCCCAGCGGCGCACCGCCGGAGACGGCCGCGTGGCAGTCGCCGCCGAGCGCCGCGCGCAGCTTCTGATAGACCAGCCGGTCGAACACCGCATGCTTGGCGCGCAGTAGCAACCCCGGCTTGCCGTCGTCGTAGGCCCGGCTCCAGTCGACGGCGGTCTGGGCCGCGGCCTTGAAGATCGGCCCCTTGCCGTCATTGGCGGCGTTCTGCTCGGCGGTGTTGTAGACCTTCTCGAACACCCGCGGCACCGACACCACGACCGTCGGTTTGAACACCGCGAGCATCGGCAGCAAATTCTTGATGTCGCTGGTGAATCCGACCGTCACTTTGCTGGTGAACGCCGACAACGTCAGTGCCCGGGCCAGTACGTGGGCCAGCGGCAGGAACACCAGTAGCCGCTGACCGGGTTGCAACAGCGTCGGGAGGCACTCCTGGGTGCCCCGGATCTCGTGCAGCAGGTTGGAATGCGAGAGCTGGCAACCCTTGGGTCGTCCGGTGGTGCCCGAGGTGTAGATCAGGGTGGCCGGGTCGTCGGCGCGCAGCGCTTCGAGCCGGGCGGTCAGCTCCGCGGGGTCGACCGACTCACCGGCCTCGACCAGCTGGTCGAGCGCCTTGGGCCCGGACCCGTCGATGTGCAGCACCCGGCGCAACGCGGGCAGCTCGCCGGTGAGCTCGGTGACGATCGCCGCGTGCGCGTCGGTTTCCGCGAACGCCAACACGGCTCCGGAGTTCTGCAGCACCCAACGAACTTGCTCGGCGGACGACGTCTCGTAGATGGGCACCGTGACACCACCCACCGACAGGATGGCCAGGTCGAGGATCGCCCACTCGTAGCAGGTGGCCGAAAAGATGGACACCCGGTCGCCGGCCTGCACGCCGAGTGAAATCAAACCCAGTGCGGCAGAACGAATCTGGCTGGCAGCCTGCGCGCACGTGACATCGGTCCAGACGCCGTCGATCAGGCGCTGAAAGATGACGAAGTCCGGGTCGTCGCGCTCGTGCTCGTAGACCACGGCCGCGACGTTGTCGTGCTCTTCGACGGAAAACCGGGCAGGCACACTGTACTGACGCACTGTCGTTGACCTCGTATGACGTTTGGGGGGTCGGCTTGCTGTCGCACAGCCTATCCGAGCATTCGCACTGCATTCAGTGGCCTGGTCAGGGTGCCATCCGGTTTGCGGCGCGCCCTCTCGTGGTTGCCCTGCACCGGTTGTGTGAAGCTGAGGCGATGAACAGCATCCAGATCGCCGACGAGACGTTTATCGCCGCTGATGGCGCACTTGTCGGGGCCGCGATCGCCGATCGGTCCCAGTGGCGGCGGTGGTGGCCCGATCTGCACCTGCAGGTCACCGAGGACCGTGCCGAGAAGGGCATCCGCTGGGCGGTTACCGGCGCGCTGACCGGCACGATGGAGATCTGGCTGGAACCATCGCTCGACGGCGTGGTGCTGCATTACTTCCTGCACGCCGAACCCACCGGTGCCACGGCCTGGGAGCTGGCGAGGATGAAGCTGGCCAAAATGACGCATCGCCGCCGGGTGGCCGGAAAGAAAATGGCGTTCGGGGTGAAAACAAGCCTGGAAGAGTCACGGCCAGTCGGTGATTCTTCGGTAGTTTAGCCAGGCCCACGTTTGGTTTGGAGTAGCGTCTCTGCCGGGAGACTGGGGCACTCCCGCACATAACCGGGTCGACCCGCTTGGCGGGGAAAGGGATGCAACCAGGTGGCGGACAAGACGACGCAGACGATCTACATCGATGCGGCTCCAGACGAGGTGATGAAGGCGATTGCCGACATTGAGTCGTACCCGCAATGGATTTCGGAATACAAAGAAGTAGAGGTCCTCGAGGCCGACGACGAGGGTTACCCGAAACTCGCGCGAATGCTGATGGACGCGACCATTTTCAAAGACACCTTGATTATGGCCTACGAGTGGCCGGCGGACCGCCAATCGCTGAGCTGGACTCTGCAATCCAGCTCGCTGCTGAAGTCTCTTGAAGGCACATATCGCTTGGCGCCCAAGGGTTCTGGGACTGATGTCACTTACGAGCTTGCGGTCGATCTTGCCATCCCGATGATCGGGATGCTCAAGCGCAAGGCCGAGCGCAGGTTGATCGACGGCGCATTGAAGGATCTGAAGAAACGAGTCGAGGGCTGAGTCAATCCGGTGAAGTCCGGGTGCCCGCCCCGGCCCGGATCAGTCTCTTCGTTGGCAAAGGTGGCGTAGGCAAATCCACTCTGGCGGCTGCCACCGCGGTTTGCGATGCCGGCGCGGGCCAGCGCGTGCTGGTGGTCTCCACCGACCAGGCGCATTCGCTGGGTGATGTGCTGGGCATCGCGGTGCCGCCGACCGGGCACGGCGAGCTGGTGCGGGTGCTCGCCGACGACGAGGCGGCCGGCGGCGGTTTTCTCGACGCCCTGGCCCTGGATACCCTGGCCCTGCTCGAAGACCGGTGGCACGAGGTGGTCGACGCCCTGGATCGGCGATTTCCCGACTCCGAGTTGAGCAGCATTGCGCCCGAAGAACTCTCGGCGCTGCCGGGTGTCCAGGAAGTGCTCGGGCTGCACGCCGTCGGCGAACTCGCGGCCTCGGGGCAATGGGACCGGATCGTGGTCGACTGCGCGTCGACCGCCGATGCGCTGCGGATGTTGACGCTGCCCGCGACCTTCGGCCTATATGTGGAACGCGCGTGGCCCCGACATCGCCGGCTTGGCATCGTCGCCGAGGACAGCCGGTCCGCCGCGGTGGTGGAATTGCTGGAGCGCGTCAGCGCCAGCGTCGAGGGGCTCAGCGCGTTGCTCGGGGACGGTGAGCTGGTCAGCGCGCACCTGGTGCTGACCCCAGAGCGGGTGGTCGCGGCCGAGGCGGCCCGGACACTGGGTTCCTTGGCGCTGATGGGAGTCCGCATCGAGGAGCTGCTCGTCAACCAGGTGCTGGTCCAAGACGAGACCTACGAATACCGCAGCCTGCCGGACCACCCGGCGTTCTACTGGTATGCCGAACGCATCTGTGAGCAACGTGCGGTTCTGGAAGAACTCGACGCCGCGATCGGTGACGTGGCGTTGGTGCTCGTGGCGCACTCGGCCGGGGAGCCGATCGGCCCGAAGGCGCTGGCCGGACTGCTCGACGGTGCCCGCCGTCGTCGCGGCGCCGCGCCGCCGGGTCCGCTGCGCCCCGTCGTCGACCTGGAATCGGGGTCTGGACTGGAGTCGGTGTACCGGCTGCGGCTAACCTTGCCGCAACTCGACCCGGGATCGCTGACCCTGGGTCGCTCCGACGATGACCTGATCATCAGTGCCGGCGGCGTGCGCCGCAGAGTTCGGTTGGCGTCCGTACTGCGTCGGTGTACGGTGCAGGACGCGCAGCTGCGGGGCAGTGAGCTTACTATTCGTTTTCGACCAGATCCGGAGGTATGGCCAAGGTGAGTAGGGCTCATACCGATATTGGTACGGAGCTGCGCAGGCTTGCGCAGGCGATCCTGGACGGGGTCGATCCCGCGGTGCGGGCGGCAGCGGCGATGGCGTCGGGCGCGGGTGTCGGGACCGGCAAGTGCCAGCAGGTGTGGTGCCCCGTGTGTGCCCTTGCCGCCGTGGTGACCGGCGAGGAGCACCCTCTCGTCACGGTCATCGCGGACCACAGCGTCGCTCTGCTGGACGTGATTCGCGCCATTGTCGACGACATCGATCGGTCGGCGGAGCCGCCGCCGGACGGTCCGCCGGGCGGCGGCCTCGCTGCCGAAGCGGCCGCCCATAACGGCGCGAATGGTAGCAACGGGAAGAGCCGCTACCAGCCCATCCCGGTTACCGTCGAGGAGTGAACCGCCGCTGCGCCAACGTGGTCGTCAAGGTGGTCGCAGCCACCCTGGATCGGTACAGTTGGCCAGAACACCATTCGGTGCCCAATACCATTCGTGCGGGCTGAGAGGGAGGGCCATGTGGTACTGGCTATTCAAGTACATCTTCATGGGCCCGCTGTTCACACTGCTTGGTCGGCCGAAAGTCGAAGGCCTAGAGCACATTCCGAGTTCCGGTTCGGCCATCCTGGCAAGTAACCACCTCGCGGTGGCGGACAGTTTCTATCTCCCGCTGGTGGTGCGTCGTCGCATCTGGTTCCTGGCCAAGGCCGAGTATTTCACCGGCACCGGGGTGAAAGGCTTCATCAACCGCTGGTTCTACACCGTCTCCGGGCAGGTGCCCATCGACCGCACCAACGCCGACTCAGCACAGGACGCACTGCAAGCGGCCGAGGGTCTGCTGACGGCGGGCAGGCTGCTGGGCATGTACCCCGAAGGCACCCGCTCGCCGGACGGACGGCTCTACAAGGGCAAGACCGGGCTGGCGCGTCTGGCCCTGCACACCGGCGTTCCAGTGATTCCGGTCGCCATGATCGGCACCAACGTGGTCAATCCGCCGGGCAAGAAGATGTTGCGATTCGGCCGGGTCACCGTCCGGTTCGGTAAGCCGATGGACTTCTCGCGGTTCGAGGGCATGGAAGGCAACCATTTCATCGAGCGGGCGGTCACCGACGAGGTGATCTACGAGCTGATGGGGCTGTCGGGTCAGGAGTACGTCGACATTTACGCGGCCAGCGTCAAAAACGGCACCAATGATGATGGGGACGGTTCCGAACCCCCCGCGCGCATCCCCGAGACTGCCGCGGGCTAGCGAGCAGGTAGAGCACCCGAGTCCGGCGGCGCGAACAGCACGGTCGCGACCGCTGGCGCGGGGCACCCCGGCAGCATGGCATGTCGTGATCCTCGTCGCATTCGGCCGTTCGCTGTGCCGAGAGTCACCTCTCGCGGAGGTTGGCTGAGCGAAAACTCAACCGCCGAGCAATGTTCCGGATCGGCGCGGAATGCGAAGTTTGCTGGCCGTCGTGGGTAGCATCGCCGTGTGATGGCGAGTTCGCTGCGGTTCCCGGCGAAGACCTGGATCGTGGCTACCACCGCCGTACTCATGGCAGTCGTGATCACCTGGGTCTACGAACGGATCCGCGATGTCTATCCGGTGGACTGGGTGGTCTACCGCTACGGATCGGCGGCCGCCTGGCATGGCGTGGACCTGTATGCCGGCAACCTTTACGGTGAGCACCTCTCCGCTGAAGGGCTGCCATTCACCTACACACCCTTCGCCGCTCTGGTGCTGTGGCCGACGAACTTGGGCAATCAGCAGGTCGGCTTGTGGGCCTGGAGTATCGGTACGGTGTTGGCGTTGTTGGCGGTGCTCGCGATGGTCACACCCGCCGATGCCAAATACCGCGCCCTTGCGGTATTCGTCGCCGGCGCGGTGTCGGCCACCACGATCGTGGCCGTGGCGCATTTCGAGTTCGGTCAGATAAATCTGCTCTTGATGTTTTTGGTGGTCGCTGACCTGTGCCGGCGCGACGACACCGCGATAGCGCGTTGGCTGCCCCGGGGAATCCTGATCGGGATTGCGGCGGCCATCAAACTGACGCCGGGGCTGTTCATCGTTTACCTTGCCGTGGTCAAACAGTGGCGCATGTTCTGGTGGAGCGTGGCCGGCTGCGTCGGCGCGTTCGTCGTCGCGTTCGCGCTGCGCCCGGCGTTGACGATCGCGTTTTTCTCCCATGGCGTTTGGCACTTGGCGACCAAGGTCTCACTCGGGTCGAAGTTCGCCACCTCCGGCAACAATTCGATCCAAGGGGTGCTCGCGGCGATCGGTGACTGGACCAAACCGCTGGCGCTTGTCCTCATCGTGCTCGCGGCGGTCGGTGGCCTGTTGTTGGCGCGGCGGGCGGCGAATCGGTGCGGACTGCTGGCCGGCGGATTGATTATCGGGTTGACCGCCACGCTGATTTCGCCGATCAGCTGGGAACACCACTGGGTCTACCTGTTCCCGTCCGCGATGTTCATCTGGTTTCGGCGTGACTGGTGGGCGCGGCTGGTGGTTATCGGCGGCGCCGTCCTCACCATTTTCGCCACCCCCGAGGTCGGAGATCACTGGCTTTCCCACGCGTCGCCCGTGCAGGCGTGTTTCGGCTGGCTGATGCGCGAGATGCTGATGGTGCTCGGGATCATCTTCATGGCGATCATTGCCTACGGAAAACGCAGCCAGAGTCGGCCGCGCAGCGAGCCGAAGCTGGCCCCACCGGCGGCGAGTAGGCGTTGACATGGCCCGTCGTTCCAGCCGAATGCCGCAATCCGGGCGTAGGTTTTTGGGGTGTTCCGCTGGCTGCGACATGACATCGTCGATCAAGGCCGACTGCCGTTGTTGTGCTGTTTGGTCGCCTTCATCCTGACGTTTTTCGTGACGCGGACGTTCGTGCGCTTCATCCGCCATCGCGTCGAGCATGGTCTGCCGCAGCGGTGGTGGCAGCCGCGGAACGTCCACATCGGGGCGCTGCACATCCACCACGTGACGTTCGGCGTGGTGCTCGTGATGATCTCCGGACTGACCTTGGTGACACTGGCGGTGGATGGTCAGGAGCCCGAATTCACCATCGCCGCAGTCTTTTTCGGGGTCGGTGCGGCTTTGGTGCTCGACGAGTACGCGCTGATCCTGCATCTGTCCGACGTGTACTGGGAAGAAGACGGGCGCAGTTCGGTCGATGCCGTCTTCGCCGCGGTGGCCGTCGCGGGACTGTTGATGCTGGGCCTGCACCCGCTGGTGTTCTTCCTGCCGATCCGGCACGGCGCCGATTGGGTGCTGCTGCAAAGCACCGTGGTCGCCGGGTTGGTGTTCACCTTGCCGTTGGCGGTGGTGGTGCTGCTCAAGGGCAAGGTGTGGACCGGTCTGCTGGGCATGTTCGTCGTCGTGTTGCTGGTCGTCGGAGCGGTTCGGCTGTCGCGTCCGCATGCCCCGTGGGCCCGGTGGCGGTACACCAGGCAGCCGGACAAGATGCGGCGGGCGCTGGACCGGGAACGGCGCTGGCGTCGACCGGTGGTGCAGGCCAAGCCGTGGCTGCAGTGTGCGATCGCGGGAACTCCCCGGGTTCCCGACGAGCGTGCGGTCGACGCCCAGCTGGACCAGGAGGTGCGGGCCGCGCCGCCACCGGAAGACACCGACCGCATCCTGATCCCCGACTCGGTCTGAAGTCGGATCGGGCTGCCCCTAGGCTTTCTAGGTGCGGTACTTCTACGACACCGAGTTCATTGAAGACGGCCGCACCATCGAATTGATCTCGATCGGCGTCGTGGCCGAGGATGGCCGCGAGTACTACGCCGTGTCCACGGAATTCGATCCGGAGCGAGCCGGCCCGTGGGTGCGCGCCAACGTGCTGCCCAAGCTTCCGTCGCCGGCCTCCCAGCTGTGGCGGTCACGCCGCCAGATCCGCGCCGACCTGGAGCAGTTCCTCAATGTCAGTGCCTGTCTCGAAGGCGACGATTCGATCGAGCTTTGGGCGTGGGTGGCGGCCTACGACCACGTCGCGCTGTGTCAGCTGTGGGGTCCGATGCCCGAGTTGCCGCGAGCGATACCCCGCTTTACCCGCGAACTACGGCAGTTATGGGAGGACCGCGGGTCGCCACGGTTGCCGCCGCGGTCACGCGATGTCCACGACGCCATGGTTGACGCCCGCGATCAGCTGCGCCGATTCCGGATTATCACCGGTGCACGCGAGCCGGAGCCGAGCGTTCGCCCTGATTAGGGGGCGTTAAAGGGTCGAAGCGCCCAGTTACGATGGACCGATGAACTGGACCGTCGACATACCGATCGACCAGCTGCCGCCGTTGCCACCGCTGCCTTCCGACCTGCGGTCCCGGCTCGACGCCGCGCTGGCCAAGCCGGCCGCCCAGCAGCCCAGCTGGCCCGCCGACCAGGCCGCGGCGATGCGCAAGGTGCTGGAAAGCGTGCCGCCGGTGACCGTGCCCTCCGAGATCGTCCGGCTGCAGAAACAACTGGCCCAGGTCGCCAAGGGTGAGGCGTTCTTGCTGCAGGGCGGCGACTGCGCCGAGACATTCACCGACAACACCGAACCCCACATTCGCGGCAATATCCGCACACTGCTGCAGATGGCGGTGGTGTTGACCTATGGCTCGAGCATGCCCGTGGTCAAGGTGGCCCGCATCGCCGGCCAGTACGCCAAGCCTCGGTCGGCCGACCTCGACGCGCTGGGCCTGAAGTCCTACCGCGGCGACATGATCAACGGCTTCGCCCCGGACGCCGCGGTGCGCGAGCACGACCCGTCGCGGCTGGTGCGGGCTTACGCGAACGCCAGCGCGGCGATGAACCTGGTGCGCGCGTTGACGTCGTCGGGCCTGGCGTCGTTGCACCTGGTGCACGACTGGAACCGGGAATTCGTCCGCACCTCGCCGGCGGGCGCCCGCTACGAGGCGCTGGCCACCGAGATCGACCGCGGGCTGCGGTTCATGAGCGCCTGTGGAGTGGCCGACCGCAACCTGCAGACCGCCGAGATCTACGCCAGCCACGAAGCGTTGGTCCTCGACTACGAGCGGGCCATGCTGCGGTTGTCGGAGGAAGAAGACGACGGGCCGAAACTGTATGACCTGTCAGCGCATTACGTGTGGGTGGGGGAGCGGACCCGGCAGCTGGACGGTGCGCACATCGCGTTCGCCGAGGTGATCGCCAACCCGATCGGCGTCAAGATCGGCCCGACCATGACCCCGGAGCTGGCCGTCGAATACGTCGAGCGGCTCGACCCGCACAACAAGCCGGGCCGGCTGACGCTGGTGAGCAGGCTGGGCAACAACAAGGTGCGCGACGTGCTGCCGCCGATCATCGAGAAGGTCCAGGCCGCCGGTCACCAGGTGATCTGGCAGTGCGACCCGATGCACGGCAACACCCACGAGTCCTCCACCGGGTACAAAACCCGGCATTTCGATCGCATCGTCGACGAAGTGCAGGGCTTCTTCGAGGTGCACCGCGCGCTGGGCACCCATCCCGGCGGCATCCACGTCGAGATCACCGGCGAGAACGTCACCGAGTGTCTCGGTGGCGCGCAAGACATTTCGGACACCGACTTGGCCGGCCGCTACGAGACGGCGTGTGATCCTCGGCTGAACACCCAGCAGTCGCTGGAGTTGGCCTTCCTGGTCGCGGAGATGCTGCGCGACTAACTGCGCATCGAAAGCGGCTCCCTTTGAGGACTCTGCGGGGCGACCGGAACCAGCGCTGCACGGCTTCGCTTGCGGGGAAACGCGAGCACGTAGGTTGCCCCACACGATGCGCGGTATCAGGGCTGGATCTTGCAGCCGGCTCGGCGGATCGATGAAGTGGGTGACCCGAAAGAAGCATTCGGTCAGGACGACGTCATGGGCCGAGGCGTTGAATGCCGCCTTGGCTACCCAGCCCTTGAGTCGCTGCCGCGTGGAACTCCGGTCGCGGGCCGGGGAAGTGACCCGCGAGCTGGCTTTATTGGCGGCCCACGTCGCAGCTGATATACCGCGCGGCCGCGTGGAAATACCGTTGCGCCAGTTGAGCATTGCCCGATCGCAGGCAATCCCGCAAGGTGAGGGCTTCCAGTGCGGCGATGGTCATGCCCTGGCCGTACGTCGGGTCGAGATGGCACAACGCGTCCCCGATCACCAGCAGGCCCGACGGGAATCTGGGCATCTGGTCATAGCGTCGCCAGACCGCCGCGGTGTGGCGATAGGTCGCTGTCTCGCCGATGGGCCGTGCACCGCGCAGCCCCTCGATGATCGCCGGGGGCAGGGACTGCTGCGCGAGTGAGAGCATCGCGGCGAAATCGGTTGGCGGCTCGCCGGCGTCCGTCGACTGGCCGATCGCCAGCATCCACGTGTCGTGCTCGCAAGCAAGTAGCAGACCTCCCGGTCTGCCGTCCCCGGGGTTGAAGAGCGCCAGCCGCTGCGCGATGTGTCCCTCCGGGATGCTCAACTGTTGACTCGAGTAACCCAGCTTGGCGGCCACCCGGTTCTCGGCGGGCCGTCCGTACCCCAGGCTCTCCAAAAATGCCGGGGTGCGCGCTGCCCGACCCATGGCGTCGACCACCAGATCGGCAGTCAGCATCGTGATAAACCCCTTGTAGCGCTTGGCAATTCGCACTCCGGTGACGGTATCGGCGGCGGCCACCGGTTCGACCACGTCGTGCCCGTCGAGGAGCGTCACATTGGGTAGGTCCTTGACGCGCCGGCGCAGGTGAAACTCCAGGAATGGCCTGCTCGCCATGTACAGCGCCAATGCCGCCGGATCGGCCAGCTTGCCCGAACGCTTCAGTTCGTAGGGCCCGAAGCGCGCATAGAAATGCGACAAATCCCCGTCGTCGACGACGACCGCGCCGGCTGCGGCCAGCTCCTCGAGCAGTCCGGGGAACAACTCCGCCAACACCTGCAGGCCGCGGCTGAGGAAGTTATGCACATGGCGACCCTGCGGGACGCCCTTCCGGTGACAGGGGTGGTCGGGCAACCTGTCGCGTTCCACCAGGGTGACCGAGTCGTAGAACTCCGAAAGCACCCGCGCCGCAAGCAAACCCGCCATGCCCGCGCCCAGTACGACGGCGTGCTCCCGGTGCGTCGTTGAACTCATACCAGAGCACGGTACACCGAAATTAAGAAAAATAAGAGATTCCTGAGGTTACATTAAGATACGTGTCGCGCAGAGCGGAGCGTCATGGCTTACAGCAGTCCACTCAGATTGCTGCCGATCGTCCACGCCGCGGTCGCGACCAACCCGGTGACGGCCAGCACGACGGCCACCCAGATCAGCACCATGCGTCGGGCGTGCTGTCGAGCCCAGATGAACTCGCTCATCGCGATACCCGCGAATTCGCCTGACGCCGGCTCGTATTCGTACTCGTCGGGTTCGGTGTCGGGATCGACACGGGCGGGCCGAACGGGTTCAGCCCGGTCGCCGGGTTCGCGGGGCAGTTGCCGGGTGGGGTGCCGGGCAGGGGGGTGAGCCGGCGGCCGCGGTTGGGCAGCACTGGCCGCCTGCTGGGCCATTCGGCTGTGGTGCAGCGCCGCCGACCGGTGTTGGGCGGAGTTGCGCGGCGCCGGAACTCGGAAGGGCGGCAGCCCCAGCTCCTCGGCGATCGCGTCCACCTCGGCGCCCATCTCGATCGCGTCGGCGTAGCGGTCGGCGGGGTCGCGGGCCGTCGCGCACGCCACCAAATCGTCGAATTGTTTTGGCACACCGCCGATCACAGCTCCGGGACGGGGCACGTCGGTTTCCAATCGCTGGTAGGCGATCGACAACGCGGAGTCGCCGGTGAACGGCGTGCGCCCGGTCAGCAGCTCGTAGGTGAGGATTCCCAGCGAGTAGACGTCGCTGCGAGAACTGGCGTTGCCGTCGCGGACCTGCTCGGGAGACAGATACGCGGCGGTACCCAAAATGACGCTGGTGGAGGTGATTCCAGCGGCCGCGACGGCGCGGACCAACCCGAAATCGGCGATCTTGACCTCGCCGTCGTCGGAGATCAGCACATTCTCGGGCTTCACGTCGCGATGCACCAGGCCGGCCCGATGCGCGGCCGCCAACCCGCCCAGCACTGGGCGCAGCACCGAGGCCACCGCATGCGGCGGCATCGGGCCGCGTTCGACCAGCAGCTCGCGCAGCGTGCCGCCCTCGATGAGCTCCATCACCAAGAACGGATGCCTGCCGTCCTGGCCCTGGTCGTAGACGGCCACCAGCCCCGGGTTCTTCAGCCGGGCGACCGTGCGTGCCTCGAGCTGGAAGCGGGTCAGGAATTCCTGGTCACCGGCGTACCGGGAATCCATCACCTTCAGCGCGACCGGCCGGTCCAGCCGGACGTCGACGCCCCGGTAGACCATGGAGGTACCGCCGCTGGCGATCTTGGCCACCACCAGGTAGCGGCCATCCAGCAAGGTGCTGTCCAATGGGTCGCCCATCACGGGGCCATCGTAGGTGCCGCCACGATTCTGGTGGGAAAACGTCTGACGTGGGCGCCGACGAGTCCTACACTTGCGCCGTGGGCAGTATTCCGGCCGGCGACGATGTTTTGGACCCCGACGAGCCAACCTACGACCTGTCCCGGGTCGCCGAGTTGCTGGGTGTGCCGGTAAGCAAAGTTCATCAACAGCTCAGGGAAGGCCACCTGCTTGCGGTGCGACGCGCCGGCGGCGTGGTGATTCCCCAGGTGTTTTTCACCAATTCCGGTCAAGTGGTCAAAAGCCTGCCGGGTCTGCTGACGATCCTGCACGACGGCGGTTATCGCGAAACCGAGATCGTGCGATGGCTGTTCACCCACGACCCGTCGCTGACCGTCACCCGGGACGGCTCACGCGATGCCGTCAGCAACGCCCGCCCGGTCGACGCACTGCATGCCCACCAGGCGCGGGAAGTTGTGCGCCGCGCCCAGGCCATGGCCTATTAGGGCTTATCAGGACGTATCAGCGACTTCCGGCTCGGTTTCGCCGCGCGAATCCGTCGCTCGATCCAGCGCGCGCCAGGCCACGATCGCGCAGGCCGTGGCCACCGAGAAGTGCAACCACGAATACATGCCGTGCGATCCGTCGGGCTTGAAGATCACCATGACCCAGGTCGAGAAGCCGGCGATGGCCGCCATCGCACGCTGCGACTGGGCGATGGGGGCCGCCACCGCCAACGGCCAGGAGTAATACCAGGGCAGCGCGGCGGGAACGAACAACACCACGATCAACATCGACCACGCGATGCCGGTCAGCGCGCCACGGTCGTCGCGACGGAATCGCCACCACAACAGTGGAAGGGACACCGCGATGATCGCGATTCCGATGAGCCGGTTGACCCGCAGCAAGGGATAGAAGCCGAACGTGAAGAAGTTGCTGCCCCACGCGTGGATCAGGTTCGCCGCCGCGGTCGGCACGGTCAGCCAGTTGATGATTTTCACCGAACCGGCCAGCGCGGTCAGCCACCCCAAGCCGACACCGGCGACCGCGGAGAGCACCGCGAACACCGCCATGAAGATCACCAGGGAGCACGCGGCGGCCAGCAGAAACGCCGGAACGGACCGGTAACCCCGGCTTTCGCGCAGATGACGCATCCACACCCAGCACAGGAACGGCAGCGCGATCCCGGCGGTGGCTTTGACCGCGATCCCCACCGTCAGCACAGCGATTCCCAGGACATGTCGGCGTCGCATGGTCAGCGCGATCCCGGCGGTCATCAGACCCACCATCAGCATCTCGTTGTGCACCCCGCCCATCAGATGGATGAGCACCAGCGGGTTGAGAACGCAGATCCACAGCGCGGTCGGGCCGTCGGCGCCCAGATGATGCGCCAGGCGGGGGGTGGCCCAGACCAGCAGCGCCAGCCCGGGCAGCATGCACAACCGCAGCAGCATGGTTCCGGCGACAACGTTGTTGCCGACGAGAACCGTGACGAACTTCGCCACCAGAATGAACGCCGGCCCGTAGGGCGCGGTGGTGATCGACCAGATGGGGCTGACGTCGTCGAGCAACGAGTTCGGGTTACCCACCGGGCCGACCGCGTAGGGATCCAGGCCGTCGCGCAGCAGCGCCCCCTGGGCCAGATACGAATAGGTGTCCCGGCTGAAGACGGGCACCGACAGCAGCAACGGCGCCAACCAGAACAGCGTGGTTGCCCGCATGGTGAACTCGGTGGTTTCGCCGGCCAGCACCCGTCGGCCCAGCCCCAGCCAGGCGATGATCATGACGGCCACACCCAGCCACAACACAATCGACGACAGCACCAGCCCGTGGCCGAAGCGCAGCCAGGACATGTGAATCGACTCGAGCAGCGGGTCGTGCTGTCGGGTGCTGCCGGCTCCCAGCCCGCCGGTGGTGATCAACACCGCCCCGAGGAAGCCCAGCCGTGCCGATCGCCCCTCCGGGGCGGTGGCGAAGCCGCGTAAACGTGAAAGATGTTGTCTAACGGATTCTTTCGGTGCCACTGCGGGCGTCTGCGTTCGGAGTGGTCATCGGTTCAGGCGGACCGGTCCGTGGCCGCCCGGGCCAGTTCGGACAACCCCGCCTTCGCCGCGGCGTTGATGGGCGCGGCGGCCAGGGTGGCCAGCGCGCGTTGGGTGAGTGCCTCGATCCGGCGCTCCGCGGCGCCCAGCGCACCCACCCCCTCGATCACATCGCGCAGTTCGCGCACCTGCGACTCGGTGAGTGGAGTACCGATCGAGGTTCGTAACAGGTTGGCCGCCAAGGGATCTGACTTGTCCGCCAACTCGACAGCCTCGGCCAGCAACACGGTGCGCTTGCCCGACCTCAGATCATCGCCGGACGGTTTGCCGGTCACGGCCGGGTCGCCGAACACGCCGAGCACGTCGTCGCGGAGCTGGAACGCCACCCCGAGTTCCGTCCCGAACTGTCCGAACACGGCGTGCACGTCGGGCCGGTCGGCCGCGGCGGCGGCCCCCAACTGCAACGGCCGCGACACCGTGTAGCAGGCGGTCTTGAAGTTGGCGACGTTCATCGCCGACTCGATCGAATCCGCGGCACTTGCCTCGGCCACGATGTCGAGGTATTGCCCGCCCAGCACCTCGGTGCGGATATCGGTCCAGACCCGCCGGACCCGCCGCTGCGCGTCCGGCGGCAGGCGGGCCTCGGAGATCCGCGAGACGACATCATCCGCCCAGGCCTGCGCCACGTCGCCGAGCAGAATCGCCGCCGACATCCCGAACTGGTCCGCGGAGCCGCGCCAAGCCCGGTCGCGGTGCAGCGCCGCGAAGTGCACGTGCACCGTCGGCTTGCCACGGCGGGTGGAGGAGCCGTCGATCACGTCGTCGTGTATCAGCGCCGAGGCGTGCAACAGCTCCAGCGCGGAAAACAGCAGCAGCACATCAGCATCGGGATTGCGGGTGGCCACCGATTGCCAGCCCCAGTAGGCGAAGATCGGCCGCAGCCGCTTGCCCCCGTTGAGCACGAAGTCTTCGAGGCCGGTGATCAACCCGTCGTAGTCGCTGCCGGAGCCGCCGATGTAGGCAGCTTCTCCGCGACGGTCGTGCAGGTACCGCCGCAGTTGCTCGGTGATGGCGCCGGCCAACTCGACGGTTGTCGCTGGTGCTACTGCCTCTAGGCTCAGCGGGCGCCCCTCTCCACTAGGCATTCCAACCCAGCATCGTCCCTGGCCCGACAGTGTATTCCGCGCGCCCCGGCCGTTTGCAGCTCGTCGGATGACACCCCGTTGCTTCGCCTGGCTCACAAACGCGCCCTTATGCTGGCTTGAAGACCTGGGTCGACTGGCCGGTGGGCCAGTCCCCTGACACAGAGGAGCCGCGTGACCCTCAACACCATCGCGCTCGAGCTGGTGCCGCCCAACACCGACGGCGGCAAGGAGCGGGCGCTGGAAGACGTGCGCAAAGTCGTGCAGTACTCGGCCGACTCCGGCCTTGGCGGCCGGATCAGGCACGTCATGATCCCCGGAATGATCGCCGAGGACGACGACCGGCCCATCCCGATGCAGCCGAAGCTGGACGTGCTGGAGTTCTGGTCGATCATCAAACCGGAGTTGCCGGGGCTGTCCGGCCTGTGCACACAGGTCACCGCGTTCTCCGATGAGCCGGCCTTGCACCAGCGGCTGTCCGATCTGTGCGCCGCCGGGATGGAGGGCGTCGTTTTCGTCGGCGTGCCGCGAACCATGAATGACGGCGAGGGTTCCGGCGTGGCGCCCACCGACGCGCTGTCGATCTATCGAGACTTGGTGCCCAACCGCGGTGTCATCCTCATCCCCACGCGCGACGGCGAACATGGCCGGTTCAACTTCAAGTGCAACCAGGGCGCCACCTACGGCATGACCCAGTTGCTCTACTCGGACGCGATCGTGGGCTTCCTCAGCGACTTCGCCAAGAACACCGACCATCGGCCCGAGGTGCTGCTGTCATTCGGCTTCGTGCCGAAAGTGGAGACACGCGTCGGCCTGATCAACTGGCTGATCCAGGACGCGGGTAACGCCGCGGTGGCCGAAGAGCAGGCGTTCGTCACCAGGTTGGCCGCCAGCGAACCCGCGGTGAAGCGCCAGCTCATCGTCGACCTGTACAAGCGCGTGATCGACGGCGTCGCCGAACTGGGCTTCCCGCTGAGCATCCATCTCGAGGCGACGTACGGCGTGTCGGGGCCGGCCTTCGAAACCTTCGCCGAGATGCTTGCCTACTGGTCACCCGCTTTGCCGGACTGATCGGCGGTCTGATCCGGCTAATCCGCCGGCTGGTCACCCGATGTGCTGACCCGCGGAGAGCGGTCCCGGCTGATCCACGCCAGCAGCGCCACCACAGCGGCGGCCGCGAACGACGCAATGGCCAGCCAGATGCCCGCCCCGGTGAACGATCTGGTGTTGGGATCGGTATAACGAGCCTGCGCGCTCATGGTGCTCACCACGCCGGGTTTGAGCTTCCACTGCACTACCTCGGGCTCGATGCGGTCGCCGTTGGTGGAGGTGACGGTTCCGGGGAAGGCGACGGTGAGTTCGACGTCAGCGTCTTGATCTGTCACCGAGGTCAGATCCGCCCGGCCTTCCAGGATCACCAGATTGCCGTTGCGACGCAGTGACAGGCTCACCCCGGCGGCATCGGAGTTCATGTGGGCCAACTGCGGCAGCTCGCCGAAGGTCAAGTCGGAGAACACCGCCTGCGACCCCACGAAGCCGTCGCTGTCGTAGTTCGAGACCGCCACCTTCTGGCTGAACGGGAGGTTGTTGCCGTCGAGCTGGGGACCGGTGTCTTTGCTGGTACGTGGTTTGGCGGCGGCGATGATCTCCCCGGACACCAAGTCGTCGGGGGAGATAGTCAGCGACGATCGCACCCGCAGGCATCCGGTGGCCAGGGGCACCAGCATCAGCAGCATCAGGACGGCCAGCACGCGGCGGCGCCGAGCGGTGAATCCTCGGGTTCGGGGCTGGGGAGAGCTCGCGCGCACCAGGTCATCGTGCCAGATCCGGGGTGCCGCTTCGGTGAGCCGTCCGGCGTGTGCGCTTGAAGAGCCTAGAGCGGAAGAGCGCGACCCAGGATCGCGAACGGTCGCGGGTCGCCGGCGAAGTGATAGCCGCGAATGACGTCGGTGAATCCCAGCCGCCGGTACAACCGCCACGCCCGGTTGGCCTCGCCGTTGTTCTCCGGCGTGGAGAGCAGGACGTGCTCCTCCTCACGATCGGCGAGCAATCGCCGGGTCAACGCCTCGCCCAGGCCGCGGCCTTGGGCGCTGGGATGAATGTGCAATTCGGTCAACTCGAAGTAGCTGGCCATCAGCCGGGTGATCGCCGGGGGCGGAAAGCCGCTGCGCTGCAAGCCCAGGACCACCTGTTGCTGCCACCACTGACCGGGCGCGCCAGGGTAGCCGTAGGCCACGCCGAGCATCGGCGCGCTGCTGAGTTCGGCGGCCGGCGGTGCCTGATCAGCGGCGGGCTGCTGACCTCCCGCAACTCCGTCGAGGGCATCTGCCGCCCCTGCCACCTCGGCTTCTACGGCGGCCACCGCCTTCCAGCCGCGTCGCCGGATGTGCTCCAGCCACATCGCGGCGCGCTGGTTCTCGGTGCCTCGGGGGTACCGCATCGCGTCGACATAGACACTCAGGGCGTCACTGAGACGGCGCTGCATATCGCTCGGTGGCAGATCGATGAGGAATATCGCCAACTCGCGGTGTCCTCCCTCACGAGGTGATGCGGTGCGTCTTCACCAGTATCAGGCCGATCGGCCACCGATTGACGAGTGGTCTTAAGCGGGTTGTAGCGCACTGCCGTTCGGCCTTGCCGCGTGTCGCGACGACTCCCGCGATAGAATCGCCCGCGAACTAGTGGTACGGCACAGGTTGACCTCGTATCATCTGAGTTAGTTGCCCGCACAACGGGCATTCTCGTGCTATCGGTATTACGTGACAGTGTGTCGGCAAGGAGGGACGGATGCCACTCTCCGATCATGAGCAGCGGATGCTCGATCAGATCGAGAGCGCTCTCTATGCCGAGGACCCCAAGTTCGCGTCCAGCGTCCGTGGTGGGGGATTCCGCGCGCCGACCGCACGCCGGCGGCTGCAAGGCGTCGCGTTGTTCGTCGTTGGTCTGGGGATGCTGGTTGCGGGCGTGGCGTTCAAGGCCACGATGATCGGAAGCTTCCCCATCCTCAGCGTTTTCGGCTTTGTCGTGATGTTCGGCGGCGTGGTGTTCGCTATCACGGGTCCGCGGGTGCCCGGCCGGGCGGACCGCTCTGGACCGACCCCTGGAGCGTCGCGCCAGCGTCGCGCCAAGGGCGGCGGAGGTTCGTTCACCAGTCGCATGGAGGATCGCTTCCGGCGTCGTTTCGACGACTAGGCGCATGACGTCGCGGGGCAGCCGGCGGGCTGCCCCGTTTTTGTTGCGCCGAGCCTGCGCTGCGGCCCCGCGCGGCGCGCCGTCAATGCCGCGTCGGCCCCTCGGTCACGGCCGCTAAGCCACACCGTTGCCGATTTGTGCCCCACTTTGCCCCACCTATGCCACCACTTGCCGTCCCACCAGCCGTTATGCTCCGCGAACCGGGTTTGAAATGCGGTTTCTGGACGCCGAAATCGGGTCGCTCGGTGGCCCCCGACGTGCGTCGTTCGACGTGGGGTGGCGGATGACCTGCGAAACACGTCCGCGACACCCTTCCAATGGGGCGGAGTGGGGGATTGTGGGGTATGGTGGCTGAAGTGTTTGGGCGAGCAGGAGCCACTTCAGTCGGGAGGTGTCCCAAGTGTTTCTTGGCACCTACACGCCCAAGCTCGACGACAAGGGCCGGTTGACGTTGCCGGCCAAATTCCGCGACGCACTGGCAGGGGGGTTGATGGTCACCAAGAGCCAAGATCACAGCCTCGCCGTCTACCCGCGGGCGGAGTTCGAACAGCTGGCGCGACGGGCAAGTAAGACGTCGCGCAGCAACCCGGACGCCAGGGCGTTCCTGCGCAACCTGGCGGCCGGCACCGACGAGCAGCATCCCGACACCCAGGGCCGGATCACGTTGTCGGCCGATCACCGCCGCTACGCAAACCTCTCCAAGGACTGCGTGGTGATCGGGGCGATCGACAACCTCGAGATCTGGGACGCGCAGGCCTGGCAGGACTACCAGCAGACCCATGAAGAGAACTTCTCCGCGGCCAGCGATGAAGCACTCGGCGACATCATCTGAGGCGCATGCCCGTGCATCGTGGCCTCTGCCCGAACCGACCCTGGCGTACTTCCCCAACGCCAGGTTCGTGCCTTCGGACAGGGACCAGGCTGCAGGGGTGCCGGCCCTCCGGGCCGCGGCTGAGGGCGGCCCTCGGGCCGCGGGGCGGGGTGGCGGCCCGCAGGGGCCGCCGGGCCGGCCGGAGCCGAGTAGGCGGGTGCTCCCAGACCCGGGGAGGTGTTGCGGTGGCTGACGGTCCCGGCGATTTCGGCCACGTACCCGTCCTGCTGGAACGTTGCGTCGAGTTGCTCACCCCGGCATTGACGCGTCACCACGCCGATGGCTCGGAAGCGGTGCTCGTCGACGCCACACTTGGCGCGGGCGGGCACGCGGAACGCTTCCTGACCGAGCTGCCCGGCTTGCGACTGATCGGACTCGACCGCGACCCCAGCGCCCTGGACATCGCCCGGACTCGGCTGGCGCCATTCGCCGACCGGATCACCCTGGTGCACACGCGATATGACGGCATCGCCGAGGCGCTCGCCGAATCTGCGGTGGAATCCGTCGACGGCGTGCTGTTCGACCTCGGCGTCTCGTCCATGCAGCTCGATCGGGCCGAGCGGGGCTTCGCCTACGCCCAGGACGCGCCACTGGACATGCGGATGAATCCGGAGTCACCGCTGACCGCGGCCGACATCGTCAACACCTACGACGAGGCCGCGCTGGCCGACATTCTGCGCCGCTATGGCGAGGAACGATTCGCCGGGCGCATCGCCAAATACATCGTCAAACAGCGCGCGCATACCCCGTTCACCTCGACCGCCGATCTGGTGGCCCTGCTCTACCAGGCGATTCCCGCTCCTGCCCGGCGCACCGGGGGTCATCCGGCCAAGCGCACCTTCCAGGCCCTGCGCATCGCGGTCAACGACGAGCTGGACTCGTTGCGCAGCGCTCTTCCCGCCGCACTGGATGCACTGGCCGTCACCGGCCGCATCGTGGTGCTGGCCTACCAGTCGCTGGAGGACCGGATCGTCAAGCGCCTCTTCGCCGACGCCGTCGCGTCGCGGAGCCCAGCGGGTCTGCCCGTCGAACTTCCCGGCTACGAGCCGCGGTTCCGGTCGTTGACGCGTGGTGCTGAACGCGCAGATGCCGCCGAGACCGAACGCAATCCCCGCAGCACCCCAGTGCGATTGCGGGCCCTGGAACGAGTGGGGGAGGGCGATTGATGAAGGCGAAGCGCGAGGCGCCCAAGCGGCGCAGCAGCGAGCGTCCAGGCGGGCGCGACGGTGCCGCGCGCAAGCGCAGGGCCGCGACGGCTGAGCCGACGGTGTCGCGGCGTACCCGCACGCGGCCGGGCAAGACATCGGCAACCGAGGCCAAGAATCCGAAATCGGGGCCGCAAACCAGCCCGATCACCCGGCCCGTCGAGCGGACGGCCCGGGCCAAGAACACCAGCCAGGCCAAGGCACGGGCAAAAGCCCGTAAAGCCAAGGCGCCCAAGGTTGTCCGGCCGAAGTTGACCGAGCGGCTGGCCGCCCGGCTCGCCGAGATAGACCTGCGGCCGCGCACGCTGATCAGCAAGGTTCCGTTCGTGGTGCTGGTGATCGGCTCACTGGGTGTCGGGCTGGGCCTCACCCTGTGGTTGTCCACCGCCTCCGCCGAACGTTCGTACCAACTGAGCCACGCCCGCGAACGCACCCGGTTGCTGCAACAGCAGAAGGAGTCGCTGGAACGCGATGTGCGCGAAGCCGAGTCCGCACCGGCGCTGGCCGAGGCGGCCCGCAAGCAGGGCATGATCCCGTCGAGGGATACCGCCCATTTGGTCCAGGCCCCAGACGGTAGCTGGGTCGTCGTGGGTGACCCGAAGCCGGCCGACGGCGTTCCGCCGCCGCCACTGAACGCCAAGCTGCCCGACGAAGGCCCTCCCGCACCACCGAAACCGCCGGCGCTGCCCCCCGAGATCGCGGTTCGGGTGACACCCGTTCCGGGTGCCCCGCCCGTGCCCGCTCCCTCTGGTCCGGAAGCGCTGCTGCGCGCGCCGGACGGCGCATCGACGCTGGGTGGTCAGCACCTACCGATGCCGGCGGCACCGCGGCTGCCAGGTGCGCCCGGGCAGGTCCCCGCACCGCTGCCCGCGTTGGTTCCGACGCCGGGGCTGCCGGTTCCCGGGGGCGCGCTGACCGCGCCGGTTCCGGGTGAAGTGCCCACACCGATCGGCGGCCTGCACCTCCCGGCCCCGGTACAAGTGCCAGTTCCGCTGCAACCAGGAATGGCCCTGCAACCGGGACGGTCCCGCAACCTGGGGTTGCGCTGCAACCAGGGGTGCCGCTGCAACCGGGGCTGGCTCCGGGACTCGCTCCGGCCAACGGCGAACAGTTCGGCCCCGTCACCGCAACCGCGCCAATGGCGCCTGGGGCGGCACGGTGAGGCGCGACGACCCCCGGCGGGCCCGCCCGTCGCAATCCGCACGGCCGACGCGCGGTCCCCGTAAGTCGCAAGAGACCCACGACGCCCGGCAACCAAAGCGGCCGAAGAAAGCCGGGAAAGCCGAAGCGGTCAAGGAGCCGAGGCGATTCCGGAAGGCCAAGGCGGCCAAGGGTTCCCGCGTGGCGGTGCACGCCGACGCGGTGCCAGCCGGGCACTCGGCGCGAGAGCGGCGCACCCGGCAGGTTATGCAAGTCGGGACGCGCGGTGCGTCGTTCGTGTTCCGGCATCGCGCCGGCAACGTGGTCATCGTGGCGTTGATCCTGGTGGCCGCGATCCAGCTGTTCATGCTGCAGGTGTCCGACGCCGCGGCGTTGCGCGCCCAGGCCGCCGGACAACTCAAGGTCACCGACGTGGAGAAGGCCGTCCGCGGCAGCATCGTGGACCGCAAGAACGACCGACTCGCCTTCACCATCGAAGCGCGTGCGCTGACATTTCAGCCGAAACGGATCCGCCAGCAGTTGGAGGAGGCCAAGAAGAAGGCCCCGGCCGCCCCGGACCCGCAACAGCGGCTGCGCGACATCGCCAAGGAGATCTCCGGCCGGCTGAGCAACAAGCCGGACGCCACGACGCTGCTGAAGAAGCTGCAAAGCGACGAATCGTTCGTCTACCTGGCGCGGGCCGTCGACCCCGCCGTCGCCACCGCCATCTCGGCGAAGTATCCCGAGGTCGGCTCCGAGCGGCAGGATCTGCGCCAGTATCCGGGCGGATCGCTGGCGGCCAACATCGTCGGCGGCATCGACTGGGACGGTCACGGGCTGCTGGGCCTGGAGGACTCCCTGGATGCCGTGTTGTCCGGAACGGACGGCGCGGTCACCTACGACCGCGGTTCCGACGGCGTGGTCATCCCGGGCAGCTACCGCAACCGGCACCGGGCCGTCAATGGCTCGACCGTGCAGCTCACCCTCGACGACGACATCCAGTTCTACGTGCAGCAGCAGGTTCAGCAGGCCAAGAACCTGTCCGGGGCCCACAACGTCTCGGCCGTGGTCCTGGACGCCAAGACCGGCGAAGTGGTGGCCATGGCCAACGACAACACCTTCGACCCGTCCCAGGACATCGGACGCCAGGGTGATCGGCAGCTGGGCAACCTGGTGGTGTCCTCGCCCTTCGAGCCGGGCTCGGTGAACAAGGTGATCACCGCGTCCTCGGTCATCGAGTACGGCCTCTCCAACCCCGACGAGGTGCTGCAGGTACCCGGCTCGATCCAAATGGGTGGCGTTCCCATTCATGACGCCTGGGACCACGGCGTGATGCCGTACACCACCACCGGCATCTTCGGTAAGTCGTCGAACGTCGGCACGCTGATGCTGGCGCAGCGGGTCGGCCCGGAGCGCTTCTACGACATGGTCCGCAAGTTCGGGCTGGGTCAGCGCACCAATGTGGGGCTGCCCGGCGAGAGTGCTGGGCTGGTGCCGCCCATCGACCAGTGGTCGGGCAGCACGTTCTCCAACCTGCCTATCGGCCAAGGTCTTTCGATGACCTTGCTGCAGATGGCCGGCATGTACCAAGCGATCGCCAACGACGGGGTGCGGATACCCCCGCGGATCATCAAGGCCACCATTGCGCCCGACGGCACCCGCACCGAGGAGCCGCGTCCCGAAGGTGTCCGGGTGGTGTCGGCGCAGACCGCGCAGACCGTGCGAGGGATGCTGCGCGCGGTCGTGCAACGCGACCCGATGGGTTATCAGCAGGGCACCGGCTCGGCGGCCGGGGTGCCGGGCTATCAGATGGCGGGCAAGACGGGCACCGCCCAGCAGATCAATCCCGGCTGCGGTTGCTACTTCGACAACGTCTACTGGATCACCTTCGCGGGCATGGCCACCGTCGACAATCCCCGCTACGTGATCGGCCTGATGATGGACAACCCGGAGCGCAACGCCGACGGCACACCGGGACACTCGGCGGCCCCGCTGTTCCACAACATCGCGGGCTGGCTGATGCAGCGTGAGAACGTGCCGCTGTCGCCGGATCCGGGACCGCCGTTGATCTTGCAGGCCACCTGATACCGAGCGGAGCCTCCGTCCCCCCATTGACGGGATCGACGGGCCCATTTCCCGAACGCCCGAGTGCTGCGGCTCGCCTGCTCAGTGCGTTATTGCGGCTATGTCTAGGTAGGGTGTCAGGCTGATCATGGCTGACGGAGGTGGTGACCGGTGTCGGGACCCAGTGCGCTGCGGCCCAGCGCCGTAGCGGGTGCGCGGCTGCCGGCGCTGGCGGCTCAAGTCGGCGCGGTGCTGGCCGACCGGCCGGGGGGTTTTCCGGACATCACCATTACCGGCGTGACGCTGCGTGCCCAGGACGTGCAGCCCGGTGACCTGTTCGCCGCGCTGACCGGCGCCTCGACACACGGTGCCCGGTACGCCGCCGAGGCGATCGAACGCGGCGCCGTCGCGGTGCTCACCGACGCCGCGGGCGTCGCCGAGATGCGTGCGCAGGCCGCGCCCGGGCCCAGCCCGGTGCCGATCCTGGTGCATCCCGCGCCGCGCGGCGTGCTCGGTCAGCTGGCCGCCACGGTGTACGGGCGTCCGTCCGAGCGGGTTGCGGTCGTCGGGATCACTGGAACGTCGGGCAAGACCACCACCACTTATATGGTCGAAGCCGGGCTACGGGCCGCCGGGCGAGTGGTCGGGCTGATCGGGACCATCGGCATCCGCATCGACGGCGCCGACATTCCCAGCACGCTGACCACTCCGGAGGCGCCCACACTGCAGGCGATGCTCGCCGCTATGGCCGAACGCGGTGTGGACACCGTCGTCATGGAAGTGTCCAGCCATGCGCTGGCGCTCGGCCGGGTGGACGGAATCCAGTTCGCGGTCGCCGCCTTCACCAACCTGTCCCGCGACCATCTCGACTTTCACGCCAGCATGGAGGACTACTTCGAGGCCAAGGCGCTGTTGTTCGACCCGGAATCGGAGCTGCGCGCCCGCAACCTGGTGATATGTATCGACGACGACGCCGGGTTGGCGATGACCGCCCTGGCCGGTGAGACGATCACGGTCAGCACGCTCGGCCGGCGGCCGGCGCACTGGCTGGCCGCGGACGTGGCACCGATGGGCGCCGGCGGCCAGGAGTTCACCGTCACCGACGCCGCCGGCGTGCAGCACAGCGTCGGTATCCGGCTGCCGGGCCGCTACAACATCGCCAATTGTCTTGTCGCGCTGGCGGTTCTCGATGCGCTCGGGGTCTCTCCGGAGCAGGCGTCGCCGGGCCTGCGCGAGACCCGCGTCCCGGGACGACTCGAACAGATCGATCGTGGCCAGGATTTCCTTGCTCTGGTCGATTACGCCCACAAACCCGGCGCGCTCCGGGCCGTGCTGACCACGCTGTCGGATCCGGACCGCCGGTTGGCGGTGGTGTTCGGTGCCGGCGGGGAACGCGACCCGGGCAAACGGGCGCCGATGGGTGAGGTCGCCGCCGAACTGGCCGACCTGGTGGTCGTCACCGACGACAACCCGCGCGGCGAGGACCCCACCTCAATCCGGCGCGAGATCCTGGCCGGGGCGGTCAGAGCGGGCGGCAAAGCGCAGGTGCTCGAGATCGGTGACCGGCAGCGAGGCGATCCGGTACGCGGTGAACTGGGCGGGCACGGGCGACGTGGTGCTGGTCGCCGGCAAAGGTCACGAGACCGGGCAGCGCGGCGCCGACGGGGTTCGTCCGTTCGATGACCGGGTGGAGCTGGCGGCCGCGATCGACGCTCTAGAAGATGGCCCAGAGCGCGGCCCAGGGGCGCCGCGATGATCGAGCTGACCGTCGCCGAGATCGCCGAGATCGTCGGCGGCACACTGGTCGACATCTCAGCGGAGGACGCCGCGCAACGCCGCGTGACCGGGACCGTGGAGTTCGACTCCCGCGCCGTCGGTGCGGGCGGATTGTTCCTGGCGTTGCCGGGAGCGCGCTCCGACGGCCATGACCACGCGGCGTCGGCGGTGGCAGCGGGCGCGGTGGCCGTGCTGGCCGCCCGCCCGGTCGGCGTCCCCGCCATTGTCGTCGCACCCACGCCGCGAGCGACCGAGGGTGGCGTGGCCGGGGTGCTCGAGCACGACGCCGACGGGTCAGGCGCGGCGGTGCTGGCCGCGCTGGCCAAGCTCGCCACGGCGGTGGCGGCCGAGCTCGTCGCGGGCGGGCTGACCATCATCGGGATCACCGGCTCGTCGGGCAAGACCTCCACCAAGGATTTGGTGGCCGCCGTGCTGTCGCCGCTGGGTGAGGTGGTGGCTCCGCCCGGCTCGTTCAACAACGAGCTGGGCCATCCCTGGACGGTCCTGCGCGCGACGCGGCGCACCGACTACTTGATCCTGGAAATGTCCGCCCGTCACCCCGGCAATATCGCCGAGTTGGCGGCGATCGCGACGCCGGCGATCGGGGTGGTGCTCAACGTCGGCACCGCGCATCTGGGTGAGTTCGGCTCGCGAGAGGCCATCGCGCGGACCAAAGCCGAACTTCCGCAAGCTGTTCCACCATCCGGAGTGGTCGTGCTCAATGCCGACGACCCGGCGGTTGCGGCGATGGCCGAGCTGACCGCTGCCCGCGTGGTGCGGGTCAGCCGTACCAGTTCGGCAGACATCTGGGCCGGACCGGTGTCGCTGGACGAGCTGGCCAGGCCGCGCTTCACCCTGCACGCGGTGCAGGGCGGCAAGGCCGCAGAAGTCCCAGTGCAGCTCGGGGTCTACGGCGATCATCAGGTCGGCAACGCGCTGTGTGCGGCCGCGGTCGCGCTGGAATGTGGCGCCGGTATCGAGCAGGTCGCGGCCGCGCTGGCCGGAGCGGGACCGGTGTCTTCCCACCGGATGCAGGTGACCACCCGCGCGGACGGCGTCACGGTGATCGATGACGCCTACAACGCCAACCCCGACTCGATGCGGGCCGGCCTGCAGGCGCTGGCCTGGATCGCCCACCGCGCCGACGAGCCACGCCGTAGCTGGGCGGTGTTAGGCGAAATGGCCGAACTTGGTGAGGATGCGATAACCGAGCATGATCGGGTGGGCCGGCTGGCGGTGCGATTAGATGTGTCTCGACTCGTCGTTGTGGGAATCGGGAGGTCGATGAGCGCCATGCACCACGGAGCGGTCATGGAGGGCTCGTGGGGATCTGAAGCTGTCAGCGTCACCGACGGCGATGCCGCCCTGGCGTTGTTGCGGGCCGAGTTGCAACCCGGTGACGTGGTGTTGGTCAAGGCGTCGAACGCGGCGGGTCTGGGGGCGCTGGCCGACACCCTGGCCGCCGATCGAGGCGTTCGCCCGTGAGGCAGATCCTCATCGCCGTCGCGATCTCGCTGACCGTGTCGATCCTGCTGACCCCGGCGCTGATCCGGTTGTTCACCAGGCAGGGGTTCGGTCACCAGATCCGTGAGGACGGCCCACCGAGCCACCAAACCAAACGCGGCACCCCGTCGATGGGCGGCGTGGCGATTCTGGCCGGTATCTGGGGGGGCTACCTGGGCACTCACCTGGCCGGGCTGGCGTTCGGCGGTGAGGGCATCTCCGCGTCGGGTCTGTTGGTGCTGGGTCTGGCCACCGCGCTGGGCGGCGTCGGATTCATGGACGACTTGATCAAGATCCGCAGGTCGCGCAACCTCGGCCTGAACAAGACCGCCAAGACGCTCGGCCAGATCACGTCGGCGGTGCTGTTCGGCGTGCTGGTGCTGCAGTTCCGCAACCCCGCCACCCTGACACCGGGCAGCGCGGACCTGTCCTACGTGCGAGACATCGCCACGGTCACCTTGGCTCCGTGGGTGTTCGTGCTGTTTTGCGTGGTCATCGTCAGCGCCTGGTCCAACGCGGTCAACTTCACCGACGGCCTGGACGGGCTGGCCGCCGGCTGCATGGCGATGGTCACCGGGGCCTACGTGCTGATCGCCTTCTGGCAATACCGCAACGCCTGCGTCACCGCGCCGGGCCTGGGCTGCTACAACGTGCGCGATCCGCTGGACCTGGCGCTGATCGCGGCCGCGACGGCGGGTGCCTGCATCGGCTTTCTGTGGTGGAACGCCGCGCCCGCGAAGATCTTCATGGGTGACACCGGGTCCCTGGCCCTGGGCGGCATCATCGCGGGGCTGTCGGTCACCAGCCGCACCGAGATCCTCGCGGTGGTGCTGGGTTCACTGTTCGTCGCCGAGATCACCTCGGTGGTGTTGCAGATCCTGGCCTTCCGAACCACCGGGCGCCGGGTGTTCCGGATGGCGCCCTTCCACCACCATTTCGAGCTGATCGGCTGGGCGGAAACCACGGTGATCATCCGCTTCTGGCTGCTCACGGCGATCACCTGCGGTCTGGGCGTCGCCTTGTTCTACGGTGAGTATCTGGCCGCGATCGGTGCCTGACGTGCTCGACCCGTTGGCGCCGGGGGCGCCGGTGCTGGTGGCCGGTGGCCGGGTGACCGGCCAGGCGGTACAGGCGGCGCTGACCCGATTCGGGGCGACGCCCACCGTGTGTGACGACGACCCGGTCATGCTGCGCCCGTACGCCGAACGCGGAATAGCGACCGTTGATCCGTCCGTGGCGGTCCGGCACATCACCGAATACGCCCTGGTCGTGACCAGCCCGGGTTTCCAGCCGACGACGCCGGTGCTGGCGGCGGCCGCGGCGGCGGGCGTGCCCATCTGGGGCGACGTGGAGCTGGCCTGGCGGCTGGACGCGTCGGGGTACTACGGGCCGGCGCGTCGCTGGCTGGTGGTGACCGGCACCAACGGCAAGACGACCACCACGTCGATGCTGCACGCCATGCTGACGGCCGACGGCCGCCGCAGCCTGCTGTGTGGCAATATCGGCGACCCGGTGCTCGATGTGTTAGACGAGTCGGGCGAGCCCTCGGAGTTCCTCGCCGTCGAATTGTCCAGCTTCCAGCTGTTCTGGGCGCCGTCGCTGCGGCCCGAGGCCGGCGTGGTGCTCAACATCGCCGAAGATCACCTGGACTGGCATCACACCATGGCCGCGTACACCGACGCCAAAGCCCGGGTGCTGACCGGCCGGGTGGCGGTGGTCGGGCTGGACGACAGCCGGGCGGCCGCGCTGCTGGACACCGCGCCGGCGCCGGTGCGGGCCGGTTTCCGTCTCGGCGAACCCGGCGCGGGGGAGCTCGGAGTCCGCGACGGCCAGCTGATCGACCGCGCCTTCGCCGACGACCTGCCGTTGCTGCCGGCCGCGTCCCTGCCGGTGCCGGGCCCGGTCGGGGTGCTCGACGCACTGGGCGCGGCGGCACTGGCCCGCTCCGTCGGCGTGTCCCCAGCAGCAATCGGGGCCGCGCTCTCTTCCTTCCGGCTGGGCCGGCACCGGTCGGAGGTGGTGGCGGTCGCCGACGGCATCACCTACGTCGACGACTCCAAGGCCACCAACCCGCACGCCGCCGAGGCCTCGGTGCTGGCCTACCCGCGGGTGGTCTGGGTTGCCGGCGGTCTGCTCAAGGGTGCATCGATCGACGCGGAAGTCGCCCGAATGGCTCCCAGGCTGGTCGGCGCGGTGCTGATCGGCCAGGATCGCGCAGTGGTTGCCGAGGCGTTATCGCGACACGCGCCCGATGTGCCCGTCGTCCACGTTGTGACAGGCGAGGATGTTGGGATGCATGCGACTGCTGTGATCCCTGTTGCTAATGTGACACAAGTTGATAACGGCGGTGATACCGTCGGCACTCGTGTGATGGCCGCGGTGGTGGCCGCGGCCCGCGATCTGGCCAGACCGGGGGATGCCGTTTTGCTGGCACCGGCCGGCGCGTCGTTTGACCAGTTCACTGGCTACGGCGAGCGTGGCGACGCGTTTGCGGCCGCCGTGCGCGCCGCGGTCCGGTAGGCGGGTGTGGGTAACGCACTGACCCGGTTCATGCACCGGGGCACGAGCCGCGACAAGGCGAGCGACGAGACCGCCGAGGTCGCAGGCCGAGCAGGGCGAACCGGGGGAGTCCGGCCAGCCTGAGGATCTCTCGGGCGCGAAGGCGTCCGTTAGCTCGGCCAGCCTTTCTTCTGGAGCCGAAGACCGGGGTCCGCGCACCCGGTTCGGCGCCTGGCTGGGCCGGCCGATGACCTCTTTTCACCTGATCATCGCCGTCGCCTCGTTGCTCACCACGCTCGGTCTGATCATGGTGCTGTCGGCCTCCGGCGTGCGTTCCTACGGCGACGACGGATCCGCGTGGGTGATCTTCGGCAAGCAGGTCATGTGGACGGTCGTCGGACTCCTGGCCTGCTACACGTCATTGCGGATGTCGGTGCGGTTCATCAGGCGCATCGCCTTCACCAGTTTCGCGATCAGCGTCATCTTGCTGGTGCTCGTGCTCATCCCGGGCATCGGGAACCTGGCCAACGGCTCCCGGAAGTGGTTCGTGATCGCGGGCTTCTCGATGCAGCCCTCCGAGCTGGCCAAAATCGCGTTCGTCCTCTGGGGTGCGCACCTGCTGGCCGCCCGGCGCCTGGAACGGGCGTCGCTGCGCGAGATGCTGATCCCGCTGGTGCCGGCGGCCGTCGTCGCGCTGGCCCTGATCGTGGCCCAGCCCGACCTCGGGCAGACGGTGTCGCTGGGCATCATCCTGCTGGCGCTGTTGTGGTACGCCGGGCTTCCGCTGCGCGTGTTCGTCAGCTCGCTGGCCTCGGTCTTTGTCGCGGGCGCGGTCCTGGCCATGTCCGCGGGCTACCGGTCCGACCGGGTGCGGTCCTGGCTGGACCCCGAGAACGACCCGATGGACACCGGCTACCAGGCCCGGCAGGCGAAGTTCGCGCTGGCCCACGGCGGCATCTTCGGCGACGGTCTCGGTCAGGGCACGGCCAAGTGGAACTATCTGCCCAACGCCCACAACGACTTCATCTTCGCGATCATCGGCGAAGAACTCGGCCTGGTCGGCGCACTCGGGCTGCTGGGACTCTTCGGCCTGTTCGCCTATACCGGCATGCGGATCGCGCGCCGCTCGGTCGACCCGTTCCTGCGGCTGATCACGGCGACCACGACGATGTGGGTGCTGGGTCAGGCGTTCATCAACATCGGCTACGTGATCGGGGTGCTGCCGGTCACCGGCCTGCAGCTACCGCTGATTTCTGCGGGTGGAACGTCAACGGCCACAACTCTTTTCATGATCGGCATCATGGCCAACGCGGCTCGGCACGAACCGGAGGCGGTGGCCGCGCTGCGGGCCGGTCGCGACGACAAGGTCAACCGTTTGCTGCGGCTGCCGTTGCCCGAGCCGTACATGCCCAGCCGGCTGGAGGCGTTCCGGGACCGCAAGAAAGCCAAACCGCAATCCGCCAAGTCACCCAAGGCGCCCAAGTCTCGGCAACCTGCCGGGAAGCCTCCCCGCAAGGCCGCCCGCAAGGCCGCCCAGCCGTTACGACCGGCGTTGCCCCGCGTCGCTGATCGGGCGGTGCCCCGATCTGGGGGTACGGCCCGCGGGCGGGAAAGGCATCATAGATCTGGCCAGCGATCCGCCGGCCAGCGTCATACTGGGCGCGTTCGCGCATTGGAAGGTCAGCGTTACGGGTGAACGACACGGTCAGCGAGCCGGCCGGCGGGCTGGGGGCTTCCCTGCACGGCTCAGCCTCCGGGGGCGCCTCGCTGTCGGTCGTGCTTGCCGGCGGCGGCACCGCCGGTCACGTGGAGCCCGCGATGGCCGTCGCCGATGCGCTGACCGCCCTGGACCCCCACGTCCGCATCACCGCGCTGGGCACCGAGCGCGGCCTCGAGACCAGGCTGGTGCCCGAACGCGGCTATCACCTGGAACTCATCACTCCCGTGCCGCTGCCGCGCAAACCCGGCGGCGACCTGGCCCGGCTACCGCCGCGGGTATGGCGGGCCGTCCGGCAGACCCGCGCGGTGCTCGACGAGGTGGATGCCGACGTCGTGATCGGTTTCGGCGGCTATGTGGCGCTGCCGGCCTACCTGGCCGCCCGCGGGATTCCGGGCCTGCGGCGCCGCGTCCCGGTGGTCATCCACGAGGCCAATGCCCGGGCCGGGATCGCCAACCGGGTCGGTGCCCGCACCGCCGACCGGATCCTGTCGGCGGTGCCCGACTCCGGGCTGCGGCGCGCCGAGGTGGTCGGAGTGCCGGTCCGCTCAACCATCACCGATCTGAACCGTCCCGCGCTGCGGGCGCACGCCCGCGCGCACTTTGGCTTCGCCGACGATGCGCGGGTGCTGTTGGTGTTCGGTGGGTCGCAGGGTGCGGTCTCGCTGAACCGGGCGGTGTCCGCGGCCGCCGCGGACCTGGCCGCCGCGGGGGTGGCCGTGCTGCACGCCCACGGACCCAAGAACACCCTCCAACTGCGCACCCCCGACCAGGGTGATCCGCCGTATGTCGCGGTGCCCTATCTGGACCGAATGGACCTCGCGTACTCCGCCGCCGACATGGCGATCTGCCGGTCCGGGGCGATGACGGTCGCCGAAGTGTCGGCCGTCGGCCTGCCGGCGATCTATGTGCCGCTGCCGATCGGGAACGGCGAGCAGCGGCTCAACGCGCTGCCGGTGGTCAACGCCGGCGGCGGCATGCTCGTCGCCGACGCCGACCTGACTCCGGAGCTGGTGGCCCGGCAGGTGGGCGGGCTGCTCAATGACCCGCAGCGGCTGGCCGCGATGACGGCGGCCGCCGCCCAGGTCGGGCATCCGGACGCGGCACGGCAAGTCGCGCAGGCCGCGCTGGACATCGCGGCGGCGCGGAGGCGGCGATGAACGCCGAGCAGCTGCCGCCCGAGCTGCGGCGCGTGCACCTGGTCGGCATTGGCGGCGCGGGGATGTCGGGTATCGCACGCATCCTGCTGGACCGCGGGGGGCTGGTATCCGGGTCAGACGCCAAGGAATCCCGCGGCGTGCACGCGCTGCGGGCCCGGGTGCGGAGATCCGGATCGGCCACGACGCGTCTTCGCTGGATCTGCTGCCCGGCGGCGCTACCGCGGTCATCACCACCCACGCCGCCATTCCCAAGACCAACCCCGAGCTCGTCGAGGCTCGCCGGCGCGGCATTCCGGTGATACTGCGACCGGTGGTGCTGGCCAAGCTGATGAACGGGCGCACCAAGGTGATGGTCACCGGCACACACGGCAAGACGACGACGACGTCGATGCTCATCGTTGCCCTGCAACATTGCGGGCGGGACCCGTCGTTCGCGGTCGGCGGTGAGCTGGGGAGGCCGGTACCAACGCTCACCACGGCAGCGGCGACTGTTTCATCGCCGAGGCCGACGAGAGCGACGGCTCGCTGCTGGAGTACACGCCCAACGTCGCCGTCGTCACCAACATCGAGTCCGATCACCTGGACTTCTACGGCAGCGCCGAGGCCTACGTCGGGGTGTTCGACTCCTTCGTGGAGCGGCTGGTCCCGGGGGGAGCGCTGGTGGTGTGCACCGATGACCCGGGCGCCGCCGCGCTGGCCCAGCGCACCGAAGAGCTGGGGATTCGGGTGCTGCGGTACGGCGCTTCGGCCGCCGAGCGGCGGAGGAGCTGGCCGGGACGCTGCTGTCGTGGGAGCAACAGGGCACCGAAGCCGTCGCACATATTCAGTTGGCCGGGGAAGCGCACCCACGGGTGATGCGGTTGTCGGTGCCCGGACGGCACATGGCGCTCAACGCGCTGGCCGCCCTAGTGGCCGCGGTCGAGATCGGGGCGCCGGTCGACGAGGCGCTCGACGGGCTGGCCGGTTTCGAAGGCGTGCGTCGCCGATTCGAACTGGTCGGGTCGGCGGTGGTCGGCTCGGGAGTCGGGAAGGCCCCGAACTCGCCGGTGCGCGTGTTCGACGACTACGCCCACCACCCCACGGAGATCGCCGCGACGCTGGCCGCGGTGCGCATGGTGCTCCAGCAGGGCCCGAAGACTCCTAGAGCCGGTCGCTCGATGGTGGTGTTCCAGCCCCATTTATATTCGCGGACAAAGGCTTTCGCCGCCGAATTCGGTCATGCGCTGGATGCCGCCGACGAGGTGTTCATTCTCGACGTCTACGGCGCCCGCGAACAACCGCTGGCCGGTGTCAGCGGGGCCAGCGTCGCCGAGCACGTCAGCGTGCCGGCGCGCTACATCCCGGACTTTTCGGCGGTCGCCGAGGAGGTGGCGGCGGCCGCCGGCCCGGGCGACGTCATCGTCACGATGGGCGCCGGCGACGTGACCCTGCTGGGCCCGGAAATCGTCACCGCGTTGCGGGTGCGGGCCAACCGCAGCGCACCCGGCCGCCCGGGGGTGTTGCGGTGAGCGAACCCAACGACGGCCCCGTGGTTGCTGACGAGCCGTCCGGCGATTCCCAGGACTCCGAGAATTCCGCGGACTCTGAGGAATCCCAGAACGCCGGGGCCGCCACCGAACCGATCATCACTGCCGAGCCCGACGGCCAACCGCCTACCGACGACACCGATTTCGAGGGGCCGCGCCGGCGCGCCCGCCGGGAACGGGAGGAGCGGCGGGCCGTCCAGGCGCGCGCCACCGCGATCGAGCAGGCCCGCCGCGAGGCCAAACGGCGGGTCAGCGGGAGCATCGTCAATGAGCCCAAACCCGTTGCGCGGGGCGTAATTCGGGGCTTGAAGATGCTGCTGGCCACGGTGATGTTGGTCATCGTCGGGGTCGGGCTCGCGCTGGTCCTCTATTTCACGCCGGCGATGTCGGCCCGCAGCATCGTCGTCACCGGGATCGGGGCGGTGACCCGCGAAGAGGTCCTCGACGCGGCCGGGGTGCGCATCGGCACGCCGCTGCTGCAGATCAACACCAGCCAGGTCGCGGATCGGGTGGCGGCCATCAGGCGGGTGGCCAGCGCGCGGGTGCAGCGCCAGTACCCGTCGGCGCTGCGCATCACCATCGTCGAGCGAGAACCGGTCGTGGTGAAGGATTTTCCGGACGGCCCGCACCTCTTCGACCGGGACGGTGTCGACTTCGCGACGGGTCCGCCGCCGCCGGCGCTGCCGTACATCGACGTCGACAATCCGGGGCCGACTGACCCGGCGACCAAGGCCGCGCTGACCGTGTTGACCGCGCTGCGCCCCGAGGTCGCCGGCCAGGTGGGCCGGATCGCCGCGCCGTCGGTGGCTTCGATCACCCTCACGCTGTCCGACGGGCGGGTGGTGATCTGGGGGACCACCGACCGCGCCGAGGAGAAGGCCGAGAAGCTGGCGGCGTTGCTGACCCAGCCCGGGCGGACCTACGACGTGTCCAGCCCCGACCTGCCGACGGTGAAGTAGCCGTCAGGCGCCGGCCGTGCCCAGGAATGCCGCGAACAATGCTGTCCCGTGATGGCCTCGCGGCGGCTGTGTTCGGAGTTGTGCAGTAGCGGGGCTGTGATCTGGCTCAATGGCGATCATGGCCGGTTTCCGTGTTGGCTGGTGCGCCAAGTTGATTGGGTTGCGATGGGCGGTGTTAGGCCAGCGCCCAGGCGGACTGGCCATCATCTGTACCGGAGCCGGAGTCGTCGGAGCACCCTGATCCTGTGTTCGGCCAGCGTGTGTACGCCGGAGTGCACGTCGTGGCAGGGTCGAGTGCCGATGGATCGCGCCCGGCGAGGTTGGTCCCGGGGCCCGACGCTACGGCGCGGTTTTGGCGGCAGACGTCAGCTCAGCGAAGGAAGCGTCCATGCAATCTCCATAGTGCTCGATGTCCGGTAGCACGACCGGACAGCCGTTGATGCTGACGACCACGCGTCCGCAGTAGCTGATCACGTTGTGAATCAGCCCGCATCCTTGGGTGAATGGCGACAATGCGTAGCCGGCGAGCATCCGGGCGCCGATCAGGTAGACCGGGAAGTCCGGGCCCCGCATGGTGGACACCAGGGTGTTCGAAATCCGTGACTGCTCGGCGAGCCTCCCGAGGTGTGCCGCCATCCCGACCCGGAGGGCTGTGACGACGAGCGCGCCCGGCACGAACTCGGCGTACTCGAGCACCTGTTCGCCCACCGCCGCGCTGGCGGCCTTCGAATGGGCGCTCGACTCTTGCACGGCCTTCAGACGGGCGAGCGGGTCGGCGATGTCGGTGCCGAGCGACACACGGACCACAGAAATCTGATTCACCCCGTGTCGGCGTTCGGAGTCGGTGTGCAGCGAGATCGCCATGGCCGTCACGAGCGATTTTTCGGGCAACTCGTCCGTTGCCAGGAGATACCGGCGCATCGCGCCCCCGATACCGGCGATAACGACGTCGTTGACGGTGGCTTCCGGTACGTGCGTTCGTGCCGCCGAGACCGCCGCGAGTTCGTAGCTGCGTGCGTCAAAGTTGCGGCTGCTGTCCGTATGCCCGTTGAACCGGCTGGGCGGTACATCGATGGACGGCTCGTGCTCGATCAGGTGACCGATCGGGAGCCGCCGAGTCATCGCTCCGGGAAGCCGGCTCAGCAAGGGAATGCTGTTTGTTGCCGCCGAGGCGAGTTGTGCCGGCCTACGGGCGAACGTGACTGCGGTGCGGGCGAGCAGGTTCAGCGACGACGGACGTGCTTCAGGGGTCCAATCGTCTTCGGGAGGCGGCGCGGTCTCGGGGGTTAGGTCGTGAAGCCGGTTGACGAGCGACAACCCCGTCACCCCGTCGACCGCTGAATGATGAACCTTGAAACACACAACGAACGCGCCTTTCGGCACCGCCTTGATCCTGCCGAGCCCTTCGATGAAGTAGCCCTCCCAGGGAGGCCGGCGCAGATCCATCCGCTGAGCGTGTAGCTGCGACACCCGGTCGCACAGCTGCCGCCAGCCACCGGGCCGCGGCAAAGTCAGGTGGTGTAAGTGTTTGCTTAGCTCAAAGTTTTCGTCGCGCACCCAGTACGGGTGATCCAGGTCGAACGGGACGCGTGCGAGCACCGAGCGAAAAACGCGATCCGTGCCAAGCCGGGAGCCGATGTGCGCGACAACATCATCGAAGGTGACGATGCCGCCCGGCGCCGTCGACGGATCGTAGATCCCGAAGAAGGTCACATGCGCCGCGCCGGCGGTCTCGGCGTACACGAATGCGGCATCCAGGCCACTTAGTTGCTCCACTCTGGCCTCCGCTGATCAGTCGAGTTCTGCCGAGACCATCCGCAGGAACGCCGGGCAGATTCGTTGAGCCGTTCCGAGTCGTCTTTACCCCGGTCGTGCAATTATTTCGGGAATGTCAACAGCGTTCTAGGTGTGCGCGCAATCTCTTTCCAGACCTCTCGGCCGATGCCGATGCCGTCGTGTTTTGCCCGTTGTGTTCTGCAGCGTGTCGCAAGGAGGTATCGTTCATCCACCCGCCCCACCCGGAAGCGAGCGACGGGTCGAAAACCGCCTGGACCGTCCTCTGGAAGAACCAATGCGCTTGAAAAACCCCTGGCGGCACCCCTTCGGTGTGCCCCGCATAGAGAAGCCGCGCGCCGAAGGGCGCTTCCACCTCACGGGAAGGCGCCGGCTGGGCTACGCCGAATACGGCGACCCGTTCGGCCCGGTGGTGCTGTGGTTCCATGGCACCCCTGGCGGTCGGCGTCAATTCCCGCTGCTCGGCCGTCGTGCCGCCGAGAACCTCGGCCTACGGGTTGTGGTGATGGAGCGACCGGGGTCGGGCCTGTCCGATCCGCACGCCTATAACGCGGTGGCCGATTGGGCCGCCGACATGGCCGAGGTGGCGGACACCCTGGGTGCAGAACGGCTGGGCATCATCGGCCTGTCCGGCGGCGGCCCGTACGCTTTGGCCTGCGCCGCAACGCCCGCTTTTGCGCATCGAGTCGCGGCCGTGGCCGTCGTCGGCGGGGTGACGCCGTCGGTCGGCCCCGACGCCACAGCCACCGGGCCGATCGACCTGGCCCGCCGCGCCGCCCCAGTCCTGTCGTTCCTGCGACGGCCCCTGGCCGGGCTGGTGAATGGGGCGTTGCTGCCGATCGTCCCGCTCGGGCACTACGCCTACCGGGCCTTTTCCGGTGCCATGCCCGAGGCCGACCAGCGAGTTTTCGCCGACGACGAGATCCAGGCGATGTTCATGGACGACATCGCCCTCACCGCCAAGGGGCGCTTTCAGGCGCTCGTCGATGACGCCCGCTTATTTGGCAGGGACTGGGGTTTCCGGTTGGCCGACGTGAAAGTGCCGGTGCGATGGTGGCACGGCGACGCCGACCCCATCGTGTCCTTCAACGCCGCGAAAGCGGCGGCCGCACGTCTGCCCGAGGCCGAACTTGTGCTTCGTCCCGGTGAGAGCCACCTCGGTGGCTTCGCCACCGTGGACGAGATTCTCGGCTTCATCGCCGAGTTCCTGCCATCCGAGCCGCTGGCGTCTCCCACCAGTCTGGCGTCACCTTGACCGCATTCCCCGATCGCGTGGCCCACCGCGGTTTGTCGGGATGAACGACAAGTGCCCGGCCGGTTCGCGCGGGCATCGGTGGCAGCGGTACTGCATCCGGAGATTGTCGCCGGCGGCAGTCACTCCGTTGTCGTGATTGCCCCGCCGGCCGGATATGGGAGAATGTCTGAAATTGGAAGCTCCGACAGGTCTGGTCACGGGTCGTTGCGACGCACAATTCCGCGAAGTGGCGGACGTCTTCAGGAGACAGATAACCCGCACCAACGGCGGTGCATCCGTGGCTGTCTACCATCGCGGCCGGCTTGTCGTCGACATGTGGGGTGGAGTCCGGACCCAAGACGGGGATCCCTGGACCCGCGACACGCTGGCGATGTGCTTCAGCACCACCAAGGGCGTCGTCGCCACCTGCGCCCATGTGCTGGCTGACCGTGGCGTGCTCGACTACGACGAGCGCGTCGCCACGTACTGGCCGGAGTTCGCCGAAAACGGCAAGGGTGACATCACCGTTCGACAGGTGCTGAGCCGCTCGCCGGCCTGCACCGGTTCGGCACGATCGTCGACCATGGATCGCGGATCTTCGACTGGGAACACATGGCCGATGCGTTGGCCCGGGCCAGGCCGGCATACGAGCCCGGCACCGCGGTTGGCTACCACGCGCTGACGTTCGGCTGGCTCGTCGGCGAGTTGGTGCGGCGAATCTCCGACACCCCGATCGACCACTTCCTTCAGAAGGAAATCGCGGAACCGCTCGGCCTCGACGGCCTGTACATCGGCTGCCCGTCGGAGCATCGGCACCGCATCGCGGCTCTGAAACCGATGTCGGCCCCTTCCAATAGGTTGGGGGCCGCCGTCGGCCTCGCGTTCAACCCGGTGTCGCGGGGTCTGCGCGCCGTGAGGTCGCCGGTGAACCCGCACCGGATGGTCAACGCCGTCGTCGCCCGCGGCATGGAGGACGTCCTGGTGGACCGCTCGCTCCTCGATGCCGCCATTCCCGCGATGAATGGGCATTTCGATGCCGTCTCCCTCGGCGGCATGTACGCGATGCTCGCGGGTGGCGGCCAGTTGGGTGGCGTGCGCATCCTTTCGACGGAAACCGTACGCAAGGCCTCCGACGTCCAGAACGACCAGCGGGACCGGGTCGTCGTGATTAGATGCAGTGGCGGCTTGGCTACCATCGGCCGCCGATACTTTACAAGCAGCTACCCCGCGCCTACGGCCACTTCGGATTCGGCGGCTCCGGCGGCTGGGCCGATCCCGAGCACGACCTGGCGCTGGCGACGGTGTGCAACCGTGGTGGCGGGCGCACCGATAGGTGACTTGCGGATCCTTCGCCTCAGTCAGGCCGCGGCACGCGCCGTCCACTCCGGCTGAGCACACCCTGACGTCGGGCAACCCGCCATTACCAATCTGATTACACAACAACTATTTTCGCTACATGCATCTCCATTTAACCAACGGCGGGCCCGCCCGTCACATTGAGATGGTTTCCGATCCCTCGCGGAGACTACATGGCAGTCGGTTTGGAAGCGCTTCGATCGAGCGGTGCCGGTCTCGGCGCCGTCGAAACCGATGAGGCCGGCATCGTGCAAGCGTGGAACGATGGTCGCCGGCAACGTCATCGGTTCTGCCTCCGGGCCGCAGCAAAACGTCTGGCCCGCTGATGACCTCACCTCCGGCGGGGAACCGTAGGGCACCGGTCGCGGGCTACTCTTTCGCCCGCCTTCACCGCTTCGGCAACCGTGCACCGCACAGCGAGACCTCACGGGACAGGATCGTTCGGTGCACTCTGAAGCCGGTTGCCGTCGCGTTAGCCGCGCGACGTCGATGTGTGGGGCCAAAAATTGGTCGAAATTCACCGCCGCGCGCGTCGGCGCGCCTGCACGGTTAGCGCGCGCGTACCCATACCGTTCTGGTTACGCGGAACTACTCGACATAACTCTAAGCCTATGGTTGAGGTTGAGCGTTTTGCAAGGAGACACACCGCCCGGAGAACATAGCCCACCCAGGGAGGAAGACGGAATGATGACCCCGCCGCACAACTACCTGGCCGTCATCAAGGTTGTGGGTATCGGTGGCGGCGGCGTCAACGCCGTCAACCGGATGATCGAACAGGGCCTCAAGGGCGTGGAGTTCATCGCGATCAACACCGACGCGCAGGCGTTGCTGATGAGCGACGCCGACGTCAAGCTCGACGTCGGCCGCGACTCCACCCGCGGGCTCGGCGCCGGCGCCGACCCGGAAGTCGGAAAAAAGGCCGCCGAAGACGCCAAGGACGAGATCGAAGAGCTGCTGCGCGGCGCGGACATGGTGTTCGTCACCGCGGGCGAGGGCGGCGGCACCGGCACCGGCGGCGCGCCCGTCGTCGCCAGCATCGCCCGCAAGCTGGGCGCGCTGACCGTCGGTGTCGTCACCCGGCCGTTCTCGTTCGAGGGCAAGCGGCGAGGCAACCAGGCCGAAAGCGGCATCGCCGCGCTGCGCGAGAGCTGCGACACCCTCATCGTGATCCCCAACGACCGGCTGCTGCAGATGGGCGACGCCGCAGTACGCTGATGGACGCGTTCCGCAGCGCCGACGAAGTGCTGCTCAACGGCGTGCAGGGCGTCACCGACCTGATCACCACCCCCGGGTCTGATCAACGTCGACTACGCCGACGTCAAGGGCATCATGGCCGGCGCCGGCACCGCGCTGATGGGCATCGGCTCGGCGCGCGGCGAAGGCCGGTCGCTGAAAGCCGCCGAGATCGCCATCAACTCGCCGCTGCTGGAAGCGTCGATGGAAGGCGCGCAAGGCGTGCTGATGTCGATCGCCGGCGGCAGCGACCTGGGTCTGTTCGAGATCAACGAGGCGGCCTCGCTGGTGCAGGACGCCGCGCATCAAGACGCCAACATCATTTTCGGCACCGTCATCGACGACTCACTGGGCGACGAGGTGCGGGTCACCGTCATCGCGGCGGGCTTCGATGCCAGCGGACCGGGACGGCGCAAGCCGGTCCTCGGGGCGCGGGCGAGACCGGCCGGCGCGCACCGGATCAAGTCGGCGAAGGCCGGCAAGCTCAGCTCGACGCTGTTCGAACCTGTCGACGCCGTCAGCGTGCCGGTTCACACCAATGGTGCGACGTTGAACATCGGCGGTGACGACGACGACGTCGACGTGCCACCCT
>CAVTLW010000034.1:0-181410 GCA_963735655.1 uncultured Actinomycetota bacterium | reverse complement strand
GGGCCAAGTACAGTCGGCACGCGAACGCTACTCGGACTATCTGCAGAAAGCCCTATTGATTCTGCGCACCGACAGCTACGACTCGGCGGGCATCGCGACGTTCGACGCTGCCGGCACCCCCACGAAGGCCGAACCGGAGGCCAACCGGCGTCGAAACCAGATAGAAGCATTCGCAAGGGTTTTCGGCCGGCCGCCGAACTCAGCAGCCGACTGGGAAACGGCAGAGGCTCTCGATCCGCATAGTTATGACCCGAAGAACGGTGGCGTTCCACCGAATATCGTTGTCGGAAGAATCAAACCGGTTCCAGGCCAAGGAGTCGTGCGGACAAACATGTTCATACCGAGCGACACAGTTGCGGATCCGGCATTCGACCCTTTGTTCACGATACGTGACAACCTCGGCGACAACCGAGGCTTCTCGCCCACCGCTAGACCGGAGGAGTCGAGGGTGTCGATCTATGTCGACTATGAAAATGGCATCATCGTCGCCCGCCAGAGCCCGTCTGTCGAAGCCAACTCAGGTCGGATCAGAGCTGGAACACCGTCTGTTTCAGCGGTCCAGAAAAGCGACGGCTCGGTATTGCTCAGGTACAACAGTGCCGATCCGTTCTCGCCCGGAGGTGAAGGCTTGGCCAAGTCGGTCGAAGCGAGTGTCAACGGCACCATCGCAATTGAGCCAACGCAAGGCGGGCCACGCGTCGGTGGAACCGTCACGAACTTCCCAGCAATTGAGATCTACAACGACCGACCCGGAGCCAATACGCCGCCACTGCTGCAGTCGTGGCCACAGTATGTCGATGGACGATGGGGACCCGACGTGGGCCTTTTGGGCACAGGCCGATCGGCGACACTTCCATTGAAGGCGGCTTCAACGACCTGCGCGCCGCGTTTGCAGTTCCCGACTGGCTTCGTACGCTTGTGCCGATTGATCCGCCGATCGTCGCGACACCGCCGGACTCCTATCCGCTAGGGCCCGTCGATCATCCACCTCAGATCGGCATCCACGACCCTATTCGGCCTCCGCTGCCACGCAGATAGAGGTGTTACCTGGCCGGCCAACCCGGGTCAGCCGTCGCGGTCGGGTAGTCCGAACGCGAATGCACACCGGCAGTGAGGAATTGGCGGCGGTCTGCCGGGTCGGGCGCGTTGGCCTGACACTGCTGCGCGTCGGTTAGTTGCGATGGCCACTCACTCGGGTCTCGAACGCTGGGGTCGGCGGCCGCGACGACGAGGTGACCACCAATGCGCCAGCCCTGAAAGACATCGTTGGCGGGTGCTGGTGAGGGTCCTTTTTGGGACGGCAGCGGCGACTTGGGGGCACCCTCCCCGGGCACTGTCATCGCGATCCACTCCACACCGACGCCATCCGCCGGCTGGCTGAGCCCGGTCCCGTACTTGCCGCCGCCGAGGTCGAAGGCCGCGCCGTAGTCCCAGTCGCACACCACGGCGTTCACCTGATGACCAATCGTGTCGATACGCAGGATGTGGAAGCGGTAGGTGCCGACGACGGGGTGTGGCGCGGGTTGCAGAGTGTTCGGCCACGGCCACGCGGCCTTGGCAGTCGGCGCGTTGGTGTCGACCGCGTGCATGAATCCGGGGTAAGCATCATCAATGCCTCCCTTTTTGCTGGCGAGCACAAACGATTCGAGGTACGCGCGGGCCACCACAGCCGGCCCGGTGAGCAGATCGATGCCCTGCTCAGCGCTCCAGACCGCCCGCACTTGAGCCATAGATCCTGTCCACGGTCCGTTCGCGGGCGACGGCGAACCACAACCCGCCAAGAGGAATACCGCCGCGAAAGCGGCCTGACCAATCCGACCGATGTTCATATTATTTTTCCCAAGGGTGGGGGTACTTGATTACACCGTCGTACTGCAACCGCATATGCTCCTCGATCGTCGCGGCCGCGTCGTTTCCAATAGCTGATTGCACCGCGGTTGCAAGTGCTTGGGTGTAAGTGTAAGGCGTGTAACGGGTTCCATGGGAATTCACTTCTTCCAATGTCGCGATGCGCTGGGGGCCGGTGGGATCGCCGGCATCGACCGGCACCAAGAACCCCTGGGGTAGGCCGTTGATGGGAACGCGATTTGCGGCAAACCCGTCGAGCACCTGTTGGTAGGCGCCGCCCTCGGTCATGTTGGGCAGGAGTTCCGGCCCAACGGTGGCAGTTGGTGCGGCCCCAATGATGTCTTGTTCCAACGAGTTTCCAGCCATGTTGACCGCCGGGCCGCCGAGCTTGCCGAGCACGTTGTACGGAGGCGGCAGCGCATTGCCGCCCACCTTCGCCACCGCTCCGAGTCCTTTGACCACCGAGTTGTATGCCGACTCTTTGCGCGAATAGGCCTCGGACGCCTGGTTGTCTTGGTTGACCCCTGCCGCGTGCACCGCGTTATTGATTCCGGAATCGACCAATCCCTTTAATGTCGCCGCATGTTGCAGCGCGGCGTCGGCGGTCGCCGCGCCCGGCACATGACTGGCCACCCCCTGCGCGTATGCATTTTGGTCCTGCATGATTTGCCGCATCGCAGCACCATTGAAGGTGTCCGATGCGTCCCTGTCGGTGCTCAGCACCGAGAAACTTCCTTCGCGACAGGAAACGTATTGTTGGACACGTTGCCGTCGACGTCGGGCGTGTGAAAAAACGGCGACAGCTCGTTGTTGCCGCCGGCGATGTTCGACACGTAAGGGGAAAGCCCGGTGGCGAAGGCGCGCACCAACTTCGGGTCGAGCTCGCCTAGGGTGTGGTGTCCAGACAGATTCATCAGATCCTGCGCATTGTTGCCCAGGTAAGCGGCGTAGGCCTGCGCGGTTTGCCCGGCAATCTGGGCTTCCGGCCCGCTCGCGTTCTGCGTCCAGCTGAACAACGATCCGGCGGCGTCACCGCCGTCCGACCAGGTGTGGTGAGTGATGTTGTCTAGGAAGGCGACACCGGTCGATCCGTCGCACCAACGTAGGTCATTGACGACCAAATTGACGGCAGCGCGGTCCCTTCCCGCCGCAGAAAACACGGCCTCCACCGTCTCGTCGTAGGTGTTGCGTGACCAGCTGAACTGGGTCATGATCTGCGCCCCCTTGTGCAGCAGGTTCTGGTCGAGGGGGGTGTTGCGCTGCAGCGCCGGGTTGCCGTCCTTCACGATGTTGGCGACGGTCCTGGTCTGGTCGGCAAACATGAAGCCCGGAGCGGTCAGAGTGTCCTGCACACTTTGCGGCAATTGTTCGAACCCGCCTTGCAGCTTGTCGGATCCTTCCTTGGCGCCCACTTCCTGCGCGGTCTTGGGGAACGAGATCGACGGGGTGCTCATCAGCTGCCAGGAGTCGCCGATGACATGCCGTTGGTCCCCAAGACGCTCTTCGGCCGTCCCGAGGTCGTTGACCGACATCTTGTGCTGCTGAGCCTGCATCTGGCTCAACACCGACGCCTGCTCGGCCGTCAGCGGTACTTTGCCCTCGCGCTGATCGTCGGTGATCGAATCCAGCACGGCGCCCACTCGGGTCGCCGCGTCCTTATCGCCGGCCAACGTCTTGCGCACATCGGCTTCCGCATCCGTCGGCGACTCGGGAGTGTGGCCGTCCACACCCCGGACCATCGTCGTGTCGTATCCGTCGGCGTGCAGGTTGGCCTCGGCACGCTGCAGGTTGCCCGCATAGTCGTCGCGGATGTGCTCGAGCTTGTGCAACGACGATTTGGTGTCGTCGATGGCCTGCTGCTCCAGAGCGGTGATGTGGTCGTCCAGCAGTTGCCGGTCATGGGCGGACAGGTGCGGGTCCTTCTCCACCTCGACGGCCTCGCCGATCTGGTCGTCGAGGCTTTGCAGTTGACCCTCAAGACTCGAGATTTCGCTCTTGCCGGACCGTTGCGCCTCGGCCAGGGTAGCCGCGATGTTCTCCAGATCGGCGCCGATCTTGGGTAGCTGGCCCGCTTGGACGCCGAGCCTGGTGGTGACGCGCTGCACCTCGGCCGAGTCGTTGATCGGATTGTCACCGTTCTCGTGCGTCCACGACTTCGCGAAGCGGCCCTTCGCCTGTTGAAAGGATGCTTCGGCGTCCGCGGTCGATCGCCCCGCGTCATGAAACGCCTGCGCAAGATCGGAGATCTGGGCTGGCTGACCGGCTTGCAAGGTCGCGTTGATCTTCCACGGGTCGCCGCCAGCAAACAAGATCAACAAGCCCTTGCTTATGTACCGGAGGTGCACCGCGCTGCCCGCAACGCCGTGGCGTCGCGCTCCTTAATCGTGATGAACGAAGACGCCTCCCCCGCGTTCAGCGTTCCCTTGTCGACTAACAACGGATCCCCTCCTGAGTTGCCGGTAACCTATCTATAACAGGTATGGTGGTCAATTCAGTTTTCCATCGAACGCTATCTGCACCGCTGCTACCACGGCACTAACGGTGAGTAGTCGGATAGAAATAACCGCAGTAATGTCGTCGAAGTGCGCTGTGAGCGGCGCATATCCGGTAATTGGGGGAACGAACATTGGTGACTGATCCGGTGAAGGTCCAGGCGGTGGCGGCGTTGTCCCGCGGCCACAGCCTGTTCGCCGGAGCGGTCACCGACGCCGATGTGGAAGGGCCGGCGCGGGTGCACGCGCACGCCGACCAGCTATCTCACGCGGTCACCCGGGTGCCCATCGCGGCGGCGCTGCGGACGAGGAATTCGGTGCAGGGGTTGCAACGGTTGGCCGATACCGATCGGGCCGCGGCGGGGATCATCGCGGCGGCACGGGCTCAGCGTGCGCACGCGAGGATGGCGACACGGATGGTGCTGGACGCCGCGCGGGCCGACGCGATGCCGGCTGTCGATACGCCCACGGGCCGTCGCGAGGCCAATGCCCGGATGGCGGCCCGGCTACGGGCTCAACATCGCCACATCGTGCGGTCGCGAGCGCACGCGCACCTATCGGCGCTGCGGTTGCGACGGCTGCAATACGCGCGATCGCGCCCCGCCACCGCCGGCGGCCGGCGCGGCAGTGCTAACGGCTATCCGTAAAGCACTGGATATCAAGGGCATTCACGACCCTGGGGCGCGTGCGCGCTGGGAGCGCGGGATGGATCTGGTGGCCCGGCGCGAGTCGAACTACACCGTCGGCGCAATAAACAACTGGGATTCGAACGCGGCCGGCGGCACCCACAGCAGGGGCGTCTGGCAGTTCACCGGGCCAACGTTCGCGGTGTACCACGAACCGGGGACCTCGCCCAGCATCCACGATCTGCTTTCGCAAGCCTGTGCGTTCATCAACTATGCGCGGGGCCGCTATGGGGTCGCCGCCGATGCCTCGAATTTGGCTGATCGGATCCAGCAGGCAGATCCTCGTCGTGCACCGAGGGGGTACTGACCATGCCGCTGAGTTTGTCCAACCGGGACCAGAATTCGGGGCACCTGTTTTACAACCGGCGACTGCGGGCGGCGACGACGCGATTCTCGGTGCGGATGAAGCACGACGACCGCAAGCAGACCGCGGCCCTGGCGCTGTCGATGGTGCTGGTGGCCATCGCCGGGGGATGGATGCTGTTGCTGAATGTGCTCAAACCCACCGGCGTCGTGGGCGACGCGGCAATCATCGGTGACCGGGATTCCGGAGCGATCTACGCCCGCATCGACGGTCGGCTGTATCCGGCGCTGAACTTGACGTCTGCACGGTTGGCAACGGGGACGCCGGGCCAGCCGACCTGGGTGAAACCCGCGGAAGTGGCCAGGTACCCGACCGGCCCGCTGATCGGCATCCCGGGGGCGCCGGCGGCGATGCAGGTGAACCGCGGCGCGGTCTCGGCATGGACGGTGTGCGATACCGCCGGGCGGCCGCGCAGTGGGGACAAGCCGACGGTGACTTCGATCGCCGGCGAGCTCACCGAAGGTGGTCGCGCGGCTCCACTGCGGGACGACGCCGGGCTGCTCGTCACGTTCCAGGGCAACACGTACGTGATCTGGGGCGGTAAACGCTCACAGATCGATCCGGCCAATAGGGCAGTCACGTTGAGTTTGGGGCTCGACCCCGGCGTGACGCCGCCAGCGGAGATATCCCGGGCGCTGTTCGACGGGTTGCCGTCGACGGAGCCGGTGGGTGTGCCACAGGTACCCGGCGCGGGCACCCCGTCGAAGTGGGTGCCGGGTTCGCAGGTGGGCGCCGTGTTGCAGGCACAGACCTCCGGCGGGGGCAGCCAGTTCTACGTGCTGTTGCCCGACGGGGTGCAGAAGATCACCAGTTTCGTGGCAGATCTGTTGCGCAGCGCGAATTCCTACGGGTCGACGGCTCCCCGGGTGGTGACTCCCGACGTGCTGGTGAACACTCCCGACGTGAATTCCCTTGCGGTGGAGTACTACCCGACCGGGCGGCTGAATTTCGTTGATCCGGCCGCGAATCCGACCACGTGCGTGGGGTGGGAGAAGGGGTCGACGGATCCGCAGGCGCGCGTACAGGTCTACAACGGGCGGGGGCTTCCGGTGTTGTCGTCGATGGAGAACCGGATCGTTCGTCTGGTTCGCGACGACCGCGATCCGGCGTCGGTGGTCGCCAACCAGGTGCTGGTTTTACCGGGCGCGGCCAATTTCGTTGCATCGACCAGCGGTGTGGTCACCGCCGATTCCCGCGAGTCGTTGTTCTGGTTGTCCGACAACGGCGTTCGGTTCGGCATCGCCGCCGACGAAGCGACGCTACGCGCGCTGGGGCTCGATCCGGCGTCGGCCGTGCAGGCACCGTGGCCGTTGTTGCGGACCTTCGCCGCGGGCCCGGCCCTCTCGCGGCAGGCGGCGCTCGTGGCGCGCGACACGGTGCCGGTGCAAGGCCAGGCCGCTGTGGTGACGACGTCGGCGAGAGTGGGGGGATGACAAGATGTCGAAAAAGGCCTTTCCCATCAACCGTGTCAAGATCGATCCTCCGAAACCTGTTCGGATAGCACCGAATCCACCGATAGCACTGCCGGAGCGCGAGCCGCGCAACATTTGGGTGATGATCGGAGTGCCGGCGCTGATCGTCGCGCTGATCGGCACCGTCGCCATGCTGTACGTGTCGGGCGTGCGCAGTCTGTCCACCGGGTTTTTTCCGATGATGGGGATCGGCGCGTTCAGCATGCTGGCGTTCTCCGGGCGGTTCGGGCGGGCGCGCAAAATCACCTGGGGCGAGATGGAACGGGGACGCCGCCGCTACCTGCGCGACCTCGATGTCAACCGCGACGAGATCCAGACCGCGGTTTGCGCGCAACGCAATTGGCAGCACGCGGTGCACTCGGATCCACGAGGTTTGGGCGCCATCATCGGGGGACCGCGGATGTGGGAACGCAGCCGCGGGGATGTGGATTTTCTGGAGGTGCGGGTCGGCACGGGTGTCCAGCATGCGCCGGATTCGGTGTTGTCGGTGACCTGGCCGGACATCTCATCTGATGAGGAGCTCGAGCCGGTCACCGGTCAGGCGTTACGCGATTTCATATTGGAGCAGCGCAAGATTCGCGACATCGCCAAGGTGCTGAACCTGCGGTCGGCGCCGGGCTTCAGTTTCGTGGGCGAGGACCTGAACCGGCTGCGGTCACTGATGCGTTCGGTGTTGTGCTCGCTGGCGGTGTTCCACAACCCGCGTGACGTGAAGTTGATGGTGGTGACGCGCCAACCCGAAGTGTGGTCGTGGATGGTGTGGCTGCCACACAACCTGCACGATGAACTGTTCGATGCGTGCGGGTGGCGGCGGCTGATGTTTTCCACACCCGAAGAGCTCGAAGAGGCGCTCGGTGCCGAGCTGCACATGAAGGGCAAGCGCGGTCCATGGACACCGCTGGTAGCGGCCAGCCCTACCGCGATGGGCTCGACGCTCGAGACCGGGCAGGGCGGCGAGGCGGTGGATCTGGGACCGCACTTGGTGATCGTTGACGACAACACCGGCAGCCCCGACGCCTGGGAGAGCGTGGTCGGGCAGGTCGGCAAGGCCGGGATCACGGTGCTGCGCCTCGCATCTCGGGTGGGCACCGGCGTGGGGTTCGCCGACGACCAGGTGCACGAGATGGCCGAGCGAAACGGTGCGGCGGCCCTCGAGGCCGGCCGCGACGGCTCAGATCCAGACGACGACGATCGGCGCCCGGCGCCGCTGTTGCGTGCGCGCGGCAAGTTCTTCGCCCATGCGGACCAGTTGTCTGTTCATCGGGCCTACCGATATGCGCGCGCAATGGCACGCTGGTCGCCGACCAGCCGCAGCGAGATCACCGATTCGGCCAGCGGCGCCGCGGAGCTGTTGCGGGGATTGGGAATCAGCGACCCACGCGAACTCGACGTCGACCGGCTGTGGGCCGAGCGGCGCGGCCGAGGCGACGAGCGGTGGTCGGAAATCCCGGTAGGCGCCAAACCGAATGGTGAGTTACAGAACGTCATCATCCGCGCAAAAGACTTCGGTGGTTTCGGGTTTCACTCGGTCGTGATCGGTACCAGCGGCTCGGGCAAATCAGAGTTCTTCTTGTCGCTGGTCTATGGGATTGCGCTGACGCACTCGCCAGAGACGTTCAACGTCATCTTCGTCGACATGAAGTTCGAATCGGCGGCCCAGGACATCCTGGGCATCCCGCACGTCGTCGCCGCGCTGTCGAACCTCGGCAAGGACGAACGGCATCTGGCCGAGCGGATGCGCAGGGTCATCGACGGCGAGATCAAGCAGCGCTACGAACTGTTCACGTCCGTCGGCGCGCGCGATGCCAATGACTACGAAGAGATCCGGCTCGCCGGGCGCGATCTGCCGCCGGTGCCGGTATTGCTGGTGATCGTCGACGAGTACCTGGAGTTGTTCGCCAACCACGAGAAGTGGATCAATCTGATCATCCACATCGGTCAGGAGGGCCGCGGGGCCAACGTCTTCTTCATGCTCGGCGGGCAGCGACTGGATTTGTCATCGCTGCAAAAAGTCAAGTCCAACATCGCCTTTCGGATCGCGCTGCGCGCCGAGTCCGGCGACGACAGTCGCGAGGTGATCGGCTCAGACGCCGCCTATCACCTGCCGTCGAAAGAAAACGGTTTCGCGCTGCTGAAGGTGGGACCACGTGACCTCGAGCCGTTCCGCTGCTTCTACCTGTCGGCGCCGTTCGTGGTGCCTAAGTCCAAGCGGGTGCACCGCACCGTCGACATGACCTTGACCAAGCCCCGGCTGTATAACGGGCAGTACCAGCCGCTGGATGCGGCCGACGCCGCGGCACTGGAAGCCGCCGCCGCTGTTGACGCCGAACCAGACGAATTCCTTTATCACGACGATGGTTTCAAGAAGAAGAAGGTCGTGGACGTGCTGCGCGAGTCGCTGCAGCATGTGCTGCACCGATCACCGCGCCGACCGTGGTTGGAGCCGCTGGAAGACCCCGAGCCCGTCGATGCCTTGGTGGCCGGGTTCCGCGGCAAGCCTTGGCAGGTCGAATACGGTCGCAACGTTGGGCTGATGTTCCCGATCGGCGTCATGGACATCCCCGAAGAATCACAGCAGACCGTGTATGCGATCGACGCGCTGCGCAGCAACATCATGGTGGTCGGCGCCAAACAGCGCGGCAAGACCACGGCCTTGATGACCCTGATGTGTTCGGCGGCAACGATGTACAGCCCGAAGCGGGTGACCTTCTTCTGCGTCGGTGGGGCGACGCTGGCCCAGATCGGGTCCCTGCCGCACGTCACCGACATCGTGTCGCCGCAGGACGGCGAGGGCATCGAGCGCATCTTGAGCAGCATGGACGCGCTGATCAGCGCGCGGGAGGACGCGTTTCGGCGCGCGAAAATCGATCTCGACGGGTTCCGTGAGCGTCGGTTCGGACCGGGCAGCGACGGACTCGGCGGCACCGACCCTAACGATCCGTTCGGCGATGTCTTTGTGGTGCTTGACGATTACGACGATCTATACGCACGGGACAATCTGCTGGGCGACCGCATCATCGCGTTGAGCAGCCGCGGTCCCGAGTATGGCGTGCACGTGATGTGCAGTGCCGGCGGCTGGATTCACGGGCAGCGGCAGAGCCTGCTGCAGAACGTCACCGCGCGAATCCAGTTGCGGCTGGCCGATCCCAGCGAGAGCCAGATGGGCCATTCGGGGATCGAGTCGCGTGAGGCGGCGCGGCGAACGTTGAACCGCCCCGGCTTTGGTTTGACGGACAGCCTGCACGAGCTGCGGATCGGAGTTCCGGCGTTGTCGGATCCGGCCACCGGCGCGCCAGTGGATATCACCAACGTCGGCGCGCGCATCGCCGAGGTCGCCGGCGTGACCAAGCACGCCAGTTTGCAGCGCCTGCCGCAACGCGTGGAGCTGAAGGCGATTCTGGACTACGAGGCCGCGCACCCACGCGGCGACGACCTGTCGATCGCGTTCGCCATCGGCGAGCGCCACGAATTGCGCCCGGTGCCATTGCCGCTGCGGGAGAGCCCGGGGCTGATGATCCTGGGCCGGCAGGGCTGCGGCAAGACGATGACGCTGAGGGCCATCGGGGAGGCCGTGATGAGCCGGTTCAGTCCGGAGGAGGCCCAGCTCACACTGATCGACCCCAAGACCGCCCCGCACGGGCTGCGGGATCTGCACGCGCCCGGCTACGTCCGTGCGTATGCCTACGACCAGGACGAGATCGACGAGGTGATCACCCACCTGGCTCAGCAGATCCTGCTGCCCCGGCTACCACCCAAGGGTCTGAGCCAGGAGGAGCTGCGCGCGCTGAAGCCCTGGGAAGGGCCCCGGCACTTCGTGCTCATCGATGATGTGCAGGATCTGCGGCCCGAACAGAGCTATCCGCCCAAACCACCCGTGGGCGCGTCCCTGTGGAAGCTGATGGAGCGGGCCCGGCAGATCGGTTTGCACGTGTTCACCACGCGCAACAGTGCGAACTTCGCGACGCTGCCGATGGATCCGTGGGTGCGGTTCCAGAACTCGGCGAAGGTGGCTCAGTTGTATATGGACAACGATCCGCAAAACCGAATCAATCGGGCGGTGCGGGCACAACAGTTGCCGCCCGGGCGGGGTCTACTGGTCGGTGCCGATGACGACGTCGAAGGGATTCTGGTCGGGCTGCCGTCGGTGGCTGCGCCGCAATAGAAGGTGTCTCATAGACAGAAACGCTGCGCGCGATGTCTGGTCCAGCTGAAGATGCGAAGCGATGTCGCGCCTTGCCGGGCTTCGCCACGAACATCGCCGGCCACGACACTGCCCCAGTCGTGGCCGCCCCAGATCGCAGGCTCGCCGCCAAGGTGGTCGTGGAGCTCGGCCATGTCTGCGACGACTTCCTCAATGGTGTAGGAGTCGTTGTCTGCCGGGATGGAGGATCCGCCGTAGCCGCGAAGATCGGGTGCGATGCAACGCCAACCGTCGTCGGCGAACGCGTTCATCTGGGCGCGCCAGAGCAAACCGATGCTTGGCCAGCCGTGGAGAAAGATCATCAGGGGTCCGTCGGCCGGCCTGCACTCGAGGTACTGGGTGGTGTGACGAGGCGTGCTGAAATTGCGCGAGACCAACCTCGAGGCTGAGCGGCCGAGCATGGGACTCCCCTCCAAAAAGCAATAATCTTTGCTTTCTGGACGGTACGCCATGACCGCGGAAAAGCAAACTTCTTTGCGTACCATCGTTGGCATGTTCGATCAAGGCGCTGCGAACCGGCCCGGAGGACGGGCGGGTCGGGTGATGGCTGCGATCTACGCGGCGGTCGGCGAACTCGTCGGCGAGGGCGCTACCAAGATCAGTTTTCCCGTCATCGCCGAACGGGCCGGGGTCAACCCGACGACGTTGTACCGACGCTGGGTCGACGTCAATGCGCTCCTCGAGGAAGTCGCGGTCGCCGCTCTGACGCGCGACGGTGAATCGGTACCCGACACCGGATCGCTGGAGGGGGACTTGACGGCGTGGGCGGACATCATCGCGTCTGACATCACCCGCCCCGGGCGGGCCCGCTACCTGCGCGCGATGGTGTCGGCACGCGTCGAGATCGTGGCGAGTTGCCCGGTCATGGAGACGCGGCACGAGCAGGCGTCAGAGATGGTGCGCCGTGCCCGCGAACGCGGAGAGCCGACACCGACGGTCCCGCAGATCCTCGACCACGTCATCGCGCCGCTCTATCACCACGTCGCATTCGCATTGGAAGTCGATCACGAGTACGCACGGCGGATGGTTCGCGATGTGCTGACCATGGTTCGCTGACCGATTTTCCCGGTACGGTTTTGGACGGGACGGACGGTCAGCGGACGAGGCGGAAGAACCCGCGCACCTGCTCGACCAGCGACTCCGGCTGCTCCAGCGCGGCGAAGTGGCCACCGCGCGGCAGCTCCTCGAACCAGCGCCGGTCGGTGAACCACAGTTATGCGAAGCAGACTCAGATGGCTTGGCTACCAATGTCCCTGTCTGACTTCATTGATCACCACTTCTCAGAGACCATCAACCCAGGCGTCTCATAAGCCGACTCACAGCCGGAGTCTCATCCCTACCGAAAGGCCTGTTATGCGGGGTGAAGCGCTCGCAGCTGATGAAGGTTATGAGGGCTCGTCTTCGTCGGGGGAGTCGTGGTGTGTGGCCACGTGGTGCAGGATTCGTTCGTTGAGGGTGGCGAGCAGGTCGAGCTCAGCCGGGGTAAGCAGATCGACGAAGTTCCGGCGGACGTCCTCCACGTGCCCGGGTGCCGCCTTCTCGATGGCGGCGCGGCCGGCCGGCAGGAGGCAGACCATCGTGCTGCGGGCGTCGTCGGGGTTGGGCTCGCGGCTGATCAGCCCGTCCTTCTGCATGCGTCGCAGCTGGTGGGAGAGACGGCTCTTCTCCCAGCCCAGTGCGTTGCACAGATCGCGGGCGGGCATGCGGTCCCCGTCGAGAGCCGAGAGCACCGCCAGGACCGCGTAGTCGGCCCCGGACAGGCCCGATTCCTGCAGGCCTCGGTTTAGATGCGCGACGAGCTGATAATTCGCATACACGAAGGCCCGCCAGGCGCGGTCCTCACGAGGGTTGAGCCAGTTCGGTGCCATCGGCCTCCACACTACCCCGATTGGTTGACGCATCACCAATCTCTCCGTATGGTTGAGTAGTCAACCTTTTCCATCAACCAAGACGGGATACTTCATGAGCAGCATCAGCATCATTGGCCTGGGGAACATGGCCAGCGCGCTGGCCGACCGGGCGGTCGCTGGCGGCAACACCGTCGAGCTCATCGGCCGCGACCCGGCCAAAGCCAACGAATTGGCCGCCGCGCTCGACGGCGCCACGGTCGCGACGGCCGGCACCACCCCGGCCGGAGACATCGTCATCCTCGCTGTTCCGTACGCCAGTGCGGCGGAGGCGGTGAGCGAGTACGGAGACGCGCTGCACGGCAAAATCGTCATCGATATCACCAACCCCGTCACCCCCGATATCACCGGCCTTGTCACCCCTGACGGCAGTTCCGGCGCACAGGAGATCGCCAAGGCCGCCCCCGCCGGCGCGCATGTCGTCAAGGCGTTCAACACCCTGTTCGCCAACGTTCTGGCGGCCGGCCCAGCCGAGGGTCGCCCTTTGGATGTGTTCATCGCCGGCGACGACGCGCAGGCCAAGGCCCAAGTATCGGGGTTCATCGAGAGCCTGGGACTGCGCCCGTTCGACGCCGGGCCGCTGCCCATGGCGCAGGCATTGGAGAACGCGGGCCTGCTGGAGATGGGTCTGATGACGCACTCCCTCAACCACACCGACTTCTTCCTCGGCGTCAACATGCTCAGCTGAGCGGCCCCGCACCACCACGTCTCGCGCCACATCACCTCAGTTGATCTACGGCATGAGAAGACAACCCCAACCATCCACCCTCGAAAGGACAATCACATGCGCGTTTTCATCACTGGCGGGACCGGCCACGCCGGTTCGCACATCATCCCCGAACTCATCGCCGCCGGGCACGAGGTCACCGGCCTGGCCCGGTCGGACACAGCCGCGGCGGCGCTGTCCGCGCAAGGCGCGACGGTGCGTCGCGGCGACCTCGAGGATCTCGACGGGCTCAAGGAGGCGGCCGCGGACTCCGACGGCGTCATCCACGTCGCGCACCGGCAAGACCTGCTTCCATCCGGCGGGATGGACGCCGTGGCCGCCGCGGAGCTCCCGATCATGCTCGCGTACGGCGAGGCACTGGCGGGGACCGGAAAGCCGCTGGTCGCTGCCGGCAGCATAGGCTCCGCCGGGAACCTGGGCCGGCCGGCCACCGAGGAGGACCCGGCCCTTCCCAGCGGCGATGAGTACAAGGGCACCCTGCGTGTTCGCAACGTCGTGGAACGCGCCGTCATCGACCTCGCCGAACGGGGAGTGCGGTCTTCGATCGTGCGGCTTCCCCTCATCGCGCACAGCACGACCGATAGTGCCGGCTTCCTTCCAGGGCTGATCGCGCTCGCGAAGGAGAAGGGCTTCGCCGGCTACCCCGGAGACGGCGCGAACCTGTGGTGCGCCGTGCACATCCGCGATGTCGCCTCCGTGTTCCGCTTGGCGTTGGAGAAGGGTCCGGCTGGCAGATATTGGCACGCGATTGCGGATGGAGGCTTCCCGTTCCGCGAGATCGCCGAGGCCATTGGCAGCCATCTGGACCTGCCCACCGTGAGCGTTCCCGAGGACGTAATGATGCTGCCGGGATACTTCGGGCCCTACACGAATCTGGTCACGGGGTCCTTCCCGGCAACCAACCTCATCACGCGCCAGACCCTCGGCTGGGAACCCGCTCAGCCCAGTCTGTTCGCCGATTTGGACAACGGCCATTACTTCCCCGCCAGCTGACGGCCTGGGCGAACCGACCAAGTCTCAACCACTTAAAAGGAGGCACCATGACCACGTTCGCCCCGCACCGCGACACCTTGGAGTCCTTCGTCGCCTGCATCAACGGCGGCGTAGATAAAGACGCCCTCACCCGTTTGCTCGCCGAGGACGTGGTGCTGTACGGCCCGTTCGGCGATGACCCAGTCGTCGGTCGCGAGACCGCCGTGGAAACCATCAAGACCGTCAACGGACTGTCGTCCGACGACACCTATCTGGAGGTCCTCAGCGGCGAGACCCACCACGCCGCACACTTCCGGCTGCAAGTCGGAGACGCCGCGGTCAACGGAATCTTCTTCGTCCTGCTCGACGCGGACGGCAAGATCGCCGAGGTGAGCATCTTTTACCGCACACTGCCGGCCGGCGTCGCGCTGCAGCGCAACCTTGCGGATGCAATCGGCATGCAGCCCTGGGAACTGCGCACAAACGGGGAGTAACGACCAAGGCCCTGCCCTACGCCCGCACGGCTCGATCCCGGGGCGTAGGGCGGGCATGCGGTCCCCGTTGTGACCCGCGAGCACCGCCAGGACCTCGTAGTCGGCCCCGGACAGGCCCGATCCCTGCCGCCCCCGGTTCACGTGCACGACGAGCCGATGACGGGCGCGCACGAAGGCCCGCCAGGCGCGGTCTTCACGACGGTCCCGCCACTTCGGCTCCATCACCCCACGCTGCCTCGATTAGTTGACGCATCAATTAATTCGACTTAAGGTGGAGGCGTCAACCTTTTCGATCGTCAGTCAAGAGAGGACATCTCATGAGCACCATCAGCATCATCGGCACCGGGAACATGGCCCGCGCCATCGGCGCGCTGGCGGTAGCGGGCGGCAACACCGTCGAGGTCATCGGCCGCGATCAGTCCAAGGCCGCTGACCTGGCCAAGACTCTGGGCGGCAGCGCCACGACGGGCGAGTTCGGCGCCGTCCCGGCCGGGGACATCGTCATCGTGGCCCTGCTATACGCCAGTGTCGTGCCGGTCGTCACCCAGTACGGAGACGCGCTGGCGGGCAAGGTCATCGTCGACATCAGCAACCCCTTCAATGACGCGGCCGACGGGCTCGCCATCCCCGATGACACCTCGATCGCGCAGGAAGTTGCCAAGGCCGCCCCGGCCAGCGCCAGCGTGGTGAAGGCCTTCAACACCATCTTCGGTCATGTCCTGGAGAAGAACCGGACAGTGGATGCGTTCTTCGCTGGCGACGATGCGCAGGCCAAGGCAGACGTGTCGGAGTTCATCGAGAGCCTCGGGCTGCGCCCGCTGGACGTCGGCGGCTTGAACATGGCGCACTGGCTGGAAGGAACGGGCCTGATCCTCATGGGTCTCGCCCGCCATGGGGTGGAGAACTTTGAGGTCGCTCTCGGCGCCACCGAATTCGACGGCTGAGCCGCACCCGCGCGCTAGTCCAAGCAGTGGACGAACCGGGGCGCTGTGCACCCGCGAATTGTTGATGAGTCACTGAAAGGTGTTGGTATGTCGGAAGTCACCGCAGGCCACGATCGTCTGCGGGCAGAGGAGCCTCGCGATGAAGCTTGGTTTCGTCATTCCCACGGTCGGGCCCGCTATCAACAGCGCCGCTGGTCTGAGCGCGTTCTGCCGCGGACTCGAGGACCTTGGCTACGACACGCTCTGGGTCTCCGATCGACTGGTCACGCCGGTTGATATGCAGAGCACCTATCCGGGCAAAGAGCAGCCGTACCCACCGCAAATGACCCGTAACCTCGACCCCGTGCTGCTGTGGACGGTCGCCGCGACGGCGACCAGCCGGGTGCGGCTGAACGCCAGCACGCTCAACACGTTCTACTACGAGCCAACGCACCTGGCCCGGCAGCTGACCACGCTCGACGTGCTCAGCGACGGCCGCCTCGACGTTGGCGTCGGAGTCGGGTGGATGAAGGATGAACTCGACATCGCCCGCGGCGCGGACTGGCACCGGCGCGGGCGGATGCTCGATGACCTGCTGGCGTTCCTGCACCAGTGGTGGACGACCACCCCGGTGTCCTGGGACAGCGAGTTCTTCTCGCTGCCGCCGGTCCATGCCGACCTGCGCCCGGTCCAGGCGGGCGGACCGCCGATCTGGATCGGCGGTACCAGCGAGGCCGCGCTGCGCCGGGTCGGGCGCAGCGGCACTGGCTGGCTCGGGGTCGAGGGGCTGCAGGACTTCGATCGCTTGTGGTCGATTGCTCGCAGTGCGGCGCAGGACGCCGGCCGCGATCCTGACGCGCTGAAGACGGCCATGCGGGTCAACCTCGAACCGGGCACGTCCATCGACTCGGTTGCCGACACGCTCGAGCGCTTCGCCGGGTCCGGCATCGATGAGGCGATCCTGGATGCCTTCGCACTGTTCCCCAGCCTTGACCAAATGCTTGACTTCGCCAGCCAGGTGATCGCCCGAAGGACTGATCATGGGAAAGCTTGACGACAAGGTGGCTAACCTGATCCACGCGCGACATCGGGAGTGCCGTGGCTCCGCAACTAGACTACGCCAACTCCGTTGGCAACTAAGGATTCTGAAGGTGTGCCAAAGGTGATAGAGAATGCGCTCCGCAATGCTCAGCGGCGGGAGACGGAGTGACCGCCGACGAGCACGCCAAACCGGTACCGCACGTGTTCGTGCTGTTCGGGGCCATCGGCGACCTCGCTAAACGCAAGCTTTTTCCCGGCCTGTACCACCTCGCCGCGGCAGACCGGCTGCCGGGCGAGTACGCGGTCATCGGATCGGGCCGTCATTCCCCCGGCTCCGACGACTTCCGCGACAAAGTGCGGTCCGGGCTCGACCAATTCGTCGACGACCTCGACGACGACGTTACACAGAAGTTCTTGAGCCGCTTGTCGTTTCAAACATCCAGCGCCGATGACGGAGCCGACCTTGCCGCAGTGGTGTCTGCGGCCCGCGAGCGCCTCGGTCACGATGCGCGCACCGTGATCTACCTGTCCGTACCGCCGACAGCCATGCAGCCGATGATCGGCATGCTTGGGCGCGAACATCTCACGGCCGGCGCCCGAGTGATCATCGAGAAACCGTTCGGCACCGATCTGGCATCGTCACGCGACCTCGACGCGGCACTCAAAGAAGTGCTCGACGAGGAGCAGGTGTACCGCATCGACCACTTCCTCGGCAAGGAAGCGGTGCAAAACATCCTCGCGCTGCGGTTCGCCAACAGCTTGATGGAATCCGCATGGAACCGCGAGCATCTCGTGTCGGTCCAGATCGACGTGCCCGAGACATTGACCGTCGAGGGACGCGGCAGCTTCTACGAGTCCACCGGCTGTTTCCGCGACATGATCTCCACCCACCTGTGCCAAGTGCTCGGCTTCATCGCGATGGCGGCGCCGGTGCACCTCGACGCGATGTCACTGCGCAACGAGAAGGCCAAGGTGTTCGCCGCCATGCGTCCGCTGGACCCTCAACGGGTGATCTTCGGCCAGTATGACGGCTACCGCGACGAGGACGACGTCGCCGACGACTCGCCGGTCGAAACATTCGTCGCGCTCGAGGCTTTCGTCGACACGGAACGCTGGCAGGGAGTGCCCTTCTATCTGCGCACCGGAAAGGCGCTGGGCGCGACCCGCCGCACCATCACCCTCACCTTCCGGACGCCGCCGATGCGCCGCTTCGGCGAATCCACCTACCAGCCAAACCAACTGGTCCTTGAGTTGTCGGACTCGCCGGAATTCCAGATCAGCCTCAACGCCAAGCGACCCGGCCCAGACTTGGATCTGCTGCCACTGCAGCTGCAGCTGAATCTGGCTGATGAATACATCGAGGACACGCCTCTGGAAGCCTACGAGCGGTTGCTGCTCGACGTGATGCGCGGCGATCAGACGCTGTTCACCCGGTCCGACGAGGTCGACCGGCTCTGGCAAATCTGTCAGCCGGTGCTCGACTCGCCGCCTAAGGTCACGCCCTACGCGCGCGGGTCATGGGGGCCGCAGGAGGCGCTGGCGCTACCACACCCGGACCGCTGGCGGTTGCCCGATGAGTGAAAACCTATTGGGCATAGCGGATCACGGCCTGATCGGTGATTTGCGCACGTGTGCCCTGGTGGGCACCGACGGCACCATCGACTGGTTCTGCACGCCTCGCTTTGACTCCCCGAGTGTGTTCGGCGCGATCCTCGACGGCGACCGGGGCGGTAGCTGGCGGCTGGCGCCCGCTGGCGGGGTCACCCGCACCCACCAGTTCTACTTCCCCGACACCGCCGTGCTGATCACTCGCTTCCTCACCCCCAACGGCGTCGCCGAAGTCCACGACTTCATGCCGGTGATGGTCAATGCCGACGACAACTACCGGCAGCGGCTGGTCCGACGGGTCAGCGGTGTGCGCGGCAAGATCGACCTGCAGATGCGGTTAGACGCCCGACCTGCCTATGCGCGCCAATCGTGTTCCGCCAAACCGCTCGGCGACGGCGTGCTGATCACCGGCGACGGGGTACGGATGGGACTGATCGCCTCCACCGCACTGACTGTCGACAACGACAACCCCGACAACGCCGTGGTGTGCGCCGACATCCAACTCACCAGAGGCGACAACGCCCTGTTCGTGCTGGAGATGCTCGACGGTGACGACGAGCCTTCCGCCGACGCGGTCGATGTGACCGACGCATTGTTGGATGCCACCACATCGTTCTGGCGCGATTGGCTTTCCCAGTCGCGTTATGTCGGGCGGTGGCGCGAGATGGTGCACCGCTCGGCCATCACTCTCAAGCTGCTCACCCACGAGCTCACCGGCGCGATCATCGCGGCACCTACTACGAGCATCCCGGAACATATTGGTGGCAGCCGTAATTGGGACTACCGGTACGTATGGATGCGCGACGCCGGCTTCAGCCTGTACGCGCTATTGCGCCTTGGATTCATCGACGAGGCGCGGTCCTTCACCCGATGGCTGTCCGAACGGCTGGGCCACGAACGCGACGGCGACCAGGAACTGGGACCGCTGCGCGTGCTCTACAACATCGACGGCAACCTACCCGATACGGAGGTCGAGCTCGATCATCTTTCCGGCCATCGGGATTCCACGCCGGTGCGGGTAGGCAACGCGGCGGTCAACCAGTTACAGCTCGACATTTACGGCGAGCTGATCGACTCGGTGTACCTGTTCAACAAGTACGGCCCGGGCATCAGCGACGACGCCTGGCGCGACGTCGTCGAGGTCGTCGATTGGGTAATGGACAACTGGGACCGCAACGACGCCGGGATGTGGGAATTGCGGGGTGAGAAGCGTGCTTTCACCACGTCACGGCTGATGTGCTGGGTAGCCCTGGAGCGCACCATCCGCATCGCCCGCCAGCGTGGGCTGCCCGGTGACATCGTCGCCTGGTCGAAGACCCGCGACGAGATCTACGAGCGGATCATGACCCGTTGCTACAGCGCCGCGCGGGAATCGTTCACCCAGACCGAAGACGGTGACGAACTCGACGCCGGGGTGCTGCTCATGCCGATGGTGAAGTTCCTGTCACCGGCCGACCCCAAGTTCTTGTCCACGCTGCGCGCCATCGAATGCGAGCTCGTCACCGACAGCCTGGTGTTCCGCTACGACCCGGCATCTGACGGCCTGGATGGCGAAGAGGGCACCTTCTCGATCTGTTCGTTCTGGTACGTCGAAGCGCTCACCCGCGCGGGCCGGCTCGACGACGCCCAGCTGGCGCTGGAGAAGATGTTCACCTACGCCAATCACGTCGGGCTCTACGCCGAACAGGTCAGCGCCACCGGCGAACAGGTCGGCAACTTTCCCCAGGCCTTCACCCATCTGGCGCTGATCAGCGCCGCGATCAACCTCGACCGCGCCCTGAACTGAGGAAATCTAATCTCCGAGCTCGGCCTGTCGGCCGCTAGTGAGCCGAGATACCCAGCGGCGGTGTGCAACTCGCACAACGTGGCGCGGTTGTGTTGGCTTCAGCGTAAAGCGTCGGTCGCCGCGCTCAATTCTCGCAGCACCTGCTCGACAAGCTTAGCGAGTGTCTGCCATTGGCCGGCTCGAGCCAGCGTAGGTAAGCAGCGCTGAGGGCGAGGGCGCCGACGTGAGCGATGAGGTTAGCGCTTGGCTGTTTCACACTGCGCTCGCCAAGCGCCTCGGCGGGATGGCCCTTCTTTGGCCGGGTTCGATAGTCTCACAACGCATCTGAAGGGCGTTTGGGACTGCTCGCAATGGGGCGCATCAGTCCCAAACGGATCGCCACGGTGCCCAACTGGATGGATGATCCGGACATGCTGCGATCCGTTGGTCAAGCCGGTGCTCGTCGCGCCACGCATCACGGTCGACGGGCGGAGCCGACGGGCTAACCCGACTTGGCGATCCGGTCGGTAATGGCCTGCGCCGCTCTGCCGAGCCTGATCAGGTCGGCCTTCGTCAACGGCTCCACCACCAGTTCGCGCACCTTCGCGACGTGCAAGGGGGCCGCGGCGGAGACCCGCCTCAATCCCGCCTTCGTGAGCTCGACCACGCTCACCCTGCCGTCATCGGCACAGACGCGCTTCACCACTAACCCGTTGCCTGCGAGGCGCCTGACCACGTGCGACAACCGCGACAACGAGGAATTCGCACTGGAGGCGAGCTCCGACATCCGCAGCGTCCTCTCGTCGGCTTCCGAGAGATTCGCCAGCACGAGGTACTCGAACGTCGTCAGTCCGGTGGTGCGCTGCAGATCGCTTTCCAGGGCCGCCGGAAGCTCCATAATCATCGAAAGGAGCTGACGCCACGCACGCTGCTGATCGTCGTCGAGCCACACCGTTTCGGGTTGACGACGCTCACGCTCGGGCCGCGTCACCGCGACGACCCGATGGTTTCCGATCGCCCAGCTGTCATCCGGACCTCCTGCATCTGAAGGATAGTTCAACCGTCAACCGTTAAACGTCAGCCGCCGACCGGCGACGGCTCCGCCGTGGCAACCTCGCGGCACCGGCGACGGCGTCCGGTCGTTGTCGAGGCGTCACGGTCTGCATCACCGCGGGAATGAGTGCGATGGAGCCGATTTAGTTGACGCTTCACATTAACACCCGTAGGGTAATTGATGCATCAACTAATGACTCATCCGCGTGAATGCGAGATTCGCAGGTGCGACCGGTCGGGTCATCGCCCCTGTTCGCACACACACGTCTTCGAGGAGCCCACGTGAACATCGCGGTATGGATCGCGTCCGGATTACTCGCCGCGGCATATCTTTTTGCCGGTGGCACGAAACTGCTGACGCCGAAGGAGCGCCTGGCGAAGAACCCCTCCATGGCTGCTGCCGCCCAGGCGTTGTCCGCGACGTCGCTCAAACTCATCGGCGGCGTCGAGGTGGCCGGCGCTCTCGGTCTGATCCTGCCGTGGCTCACCGGCATCGCGCCCATCCTGACGCCGGCCGCAGCCGTGGGCCTCGCGCTGCTGCAGGTGGGCGCGGCGGTGTTCCACGGTCGACGCGCGGAGTACAAGCAGTGGCCGGTGAACGCCGTGTTCCTGGCGCTGGCGGTCTTCATCGCGGCCGCTCGGACCTCGGAGGTCGTGCGATGACCGGCGCTGTGCAGTACGCCATCGTGGGCACCGGCAGCATCGGCACGGTTCTGGCGCAACGGTTCTCCGACCACCACGTCCCGGCACTCTTGGCCAACACGCGAGGTCCGGAGACGATCGACGTCACCGACCTGTCCGCCTCGATCACGCCGGTCACCCTCGATACAGCCCTGGACGCGGACGTGATCATCCTGGCCATACCGTTCTTGCAGGTCCGGGAGTTGGGTCGGCGCCGCGCGGACTGGTCCGGCAAGATCGTCGTCGACACGACGAACGCGTTTCTGGTGCCCAACTCCGAGGAAATCCTCGGCGGCCGCCTGTCGACTGATTTCAACGCCGAGGCCTTCCCCGGCGCCGCGGTGGTCAAGTCGTTCAACCAAACCGCCGCCAGGCAGCTCGCCGAGAAGCGCCCGCTCGAGTTCGGCAGACGCGTAGTCTTCGTGTCCAGCAACGACTCCGCGGCGAGCGCGGTAGTAGCCGGGCTGTGCACCGATCTCGGCTTCGCGCCGATCGAACTCGGACGTATCGACGAGGGCGGCGTACTCATCCAAGCCCGCAACGCCCTGGTCTTGCGCAATCTCTACGACCTACCGTCGGAGCTCGAAAAGAGCATTCAGGTGGACTCGGCTGTTGGGCGGGATCTCACCCCCGGTACGTGGACGATCGACCCCGTCCACTCTTCCATCACGTTCTCGGTCCGCCACCTGGTGATCGGCAGGGTACGTGGGCGATTCGACGACTTCTCCGGTGCGATCACGGTGCCCGAGAACGGAACTCCGAGCGTTGCGGTCACGGTAGCGGTCGGGTCGGTGAGCTCCGGTAACCCGAACCGCGACCAGCACCTACGGGCACCCGACATCTTCGGAGCCGACGAGTTCCCCACCGCCACCCTCGTCTCGACCGGTATGCACCCCGTCGAAAAGCACGACTGGGTGCTCGAGGCTGATTTCACCCTGCGCGGAGCCACTAAACGCGTACCACTGGCGTTCTCGTTTCTCGGCGTGAGCCCCGGCATGGGTCACGGTGAGGTGGCCGGGTTCGAAGGTGTGATCAAGCTGAAGCGTAGTGATTTCGGCGTCCTGACCGACACTCCCGTGCTATCCGGAGGCGGCCCGATGGTCGGGGACACCGTCGAGATCACCGTTTGCGTAGAGGCGGTCAAGGAACCCTCCGCGCCGACGGGATGAGGTGGCGAAGCCTCAGCCGAACTCCGGCGCGCGCCTCAATCCGCGTGTCCCAGAAGTGCGGATACGACGCGAACGTCACCGACGCGTCTCGGGCTTCACCGTTACTGCACATCGGTGCGCAGTTCCCAGGGCTGCATGCCGAGTGCATCCGCAAGGTTTCGCTGCAGCGCGACGCCAGACGGCAGTGGGCGCCAAAATATGGTCACCTCGGCGATCTTGCCGTCCGCGTCGAGCAGGATGTAGTCCATTCCGTTGACCACGGTGTCTTCGATCTGCAGCCGGAAGTACGCGGCGTGGTGCGTCTCGCCGGTGAGGACTTCCTTGTACTTGAGGTCGGCCGCCGCGCCGACCCCTCGTATGGCTTCCAGGACTGCGTCGCGGCCAGTGGTTGGCTCATCGCCGAGCGGGCTGTACAGCACCACGTCCTCGGCGAGGATGCCGGAAAGAGCGTCTTTGTCTGCGCCGCCGTGCATGCAGTCGACGAATAATTCCACGGTGTCGCGGTGCGGGGCGAAGGTGGTCATGGCTACTCCTTGTGTGCTTCTTGTTTGTTGTGTGTGAACCCGTCTGCCGCGGTGGCCACCGTCCGGTGCGACGACGTCGTTGTCGGCGTACGTCCCGGTGTCTGGCACTCAGATCACTGTGGTGCCGCCGTCGACCACCAGCTCCATGCCATTGACATAGCTCGAGTCGTCGGAGGCGAGGAACAACGCGGCCGACGCGATCTCCTCAGGGCGGCCCATCTCTCGCCGCGGGATCACGGACTCGAACTGCGCCTTCATCTCCTCGTCCATCACCTCTTCCAGCATCGGTGAGGCGACCTGGCCGGGGGTCAGCACGTTCACCCGGATCTTCCTGTCCCTCAACTCCGACACCCACACCCGTGCGTAGGCGGGCAGCACGGCCTTGCTTCCCGCGTACACGCTCCAATTGGGGTAGCCCCGCAGCGAAGCGTTCGACCCGGTCATGAAGATCGAGCCGCCGTCGTTGAACAGCGGTAGCGCCTTCTGGACCGTGAACAGCGTGCCACGCGCGTTCAGCCAGAAGGCGTCGTGGAAGTCCTCCTCGGTGATCTCACCGAGCTTGTTCTGCTTGCCTATCCCGGCGCTTGCCCACAACACGTCGATCGCGCCCTTTTCCTGCTTGACCGTGTCGAACAAACGGTCCAGATCATCGAGGTCGGCCGAGTCGCCCTGCACGCCGGTCACGTTCCGCCCGATCTGTTCGACGGCTTCTTCCAGCGCGTCCTTCCGTCGGCCCGTGATGAAGACGTGAGCTCCTTCGTCAACGAACAACTTGGCACCGGCCAGCGCCATACCACTTGTCGCGCCGGTGATCACCGCGACCTTGCCATCGAGTTTTCCCACGATCACTCCAATCGTTCGATAGTGCCGATGTTATGTACACCGATCCGTATGCTTAACGTATCGGATGGCGATGCGGAATGCAAGCTATGCACACCGATCCGTACCCAACTGGGCTACGCTGGGTGTATGACGGAGTTGGAGAAGGGGCCGCGAGGCCTGCGCCGCGGCAGGGGCGCACGAGAGCGCATCCTCGGCGCTTCACAGCAACTGTTCCGCGATCAAGGCATTAACCGCACCGGCCTGGACCAGCTCTGCGCGGTGGCCCAGGTGTCCAAGCGCACGTTTTACCAGCACTTCACCGGCAAGGACGAGCTGATCGCCGAACACCTACGCCGATTCGATCCCAACATCCTGCCCGAGGTGTTCGACCGCACCGACCTCACACCCCGCGAACGGCTCCTCGCCGCCTTCGACATTCACGCGCCGCTGTGCCCGTTCATCGCGGCGGCCGTCGAAATCCACGACCCGGGCCACCCGGCACGCCTTCGCGCCCGCGACTACAAGAAGGCTTTCGCCGCGCGGCTCACCGACACCGCCCGCGAGGCCGGCGCCACCAACCCCGAACAGCTCGGCGAACAACTGGCGCTGCTCCTGGATGGCGCTTCGGCCCGCAACCGAGTCCTCAACTCCGACACCTTCGCCACCGCCGCCGCCATCGCAGTCGTCCTCATCGACAACGCCATCCCCCCAGGCGCAGCCGCCCGCGACGTCATCCGGGCGTGAACGTGACGTGCAGAGCATTGGGTCCGCGCAGCGGATGAATCCTGGCCACGTCATCCGCGGGAATGCCGAGCAGGCGGCTGATGATCAGTAGTGAATATCGGTGGGTGAATTCGGCGACCAGGTCGGCCGTCCCACGGTCGATAAATCGGTCGATCAACTCATCGATGACCGGTTCGATCACCGGCTTGCCATTTCGATGAGAATTCTACAAAACTGCAGCTAGAAGGATCGGTATCCGCCCCTACGTTTGAGAACCTACAGCGCCCTAGTCCGTGACCGCGGAATACTCCCGAGCCCAGTCGGGGCTGCGGCCGAGGTGGCGCAGAATCCGGTCGAGTTTCGTTGCGCTCGTGGCGGCTGGGTCATCGAGGGCGCGCGCGAAGGGTGCGTCAGCCATCTCGCGGAAGTCGCCGTCGGGTACGGCGAGGGCCAGGGGTAACGCGGCGTCGACGACGTCGTCGGGAAGGGTGTATGCCACACCCAGCGATTCGGCGACGTCCCAGCCGTGGACCACGTAGTCGATGAAGTGGAAACCGATGGCGATGGCGCCGGGAAACGTTGCATTCGGCCCGAATTCGGGAAGCGCAAACGACGCCTGAAGTACCGCGTCGTCGGCGAAGGCCGTCAGCACGTCGCGGGCCGCGTTCGGCATACGTGCCGCCGGGGTCGGCGGTGATCGCACCCATCACCGAGTCGGCCCGCCACGCGTCGGCGTCATCTCCGAATCCCCTTGCAGCCATGGCAAATCCGCGATGCTGCACGGTCATGTGGGCGAGCAGGTCGGCCAGGTCCCAGCCGGCGCAGGGGGTGGGCGCGTGGAGATCGGCGGCCCGGACGGAGTCGACGAGCGCGATGGAGTTCAACACGGCGACGCGATGGAAGTAGACGGACGTCAGGAATATCGGTAGGCATGTGCATATCGTAAGCGCCAGCCTACGATATGGCAACGCTTAGTATGTGGCGATGCCACCGAAGCCCCGGCGGGACGATCTCGCGGCGATGCTGCATCCGCTGCTCAGAGACCTCGTGGCGGCCGAACTGCCGATCCTCGCCGCCCACGACATCAGCATGTGGGGATACGTGGTGCTCAACGCACTGGACAGGTCGCCGGTGCGCACGCAGGCCGCTCTCGCCGAAGTCATCGGCGCCGACAAGACAAGGATCATCGGCACGCTCGACGAACTGCAGCAAGAGCGGCTACATCGAACGCCGTCCCGACCCCGACGACCGCCGGGTCCGCCTGCTCGAAATCACGCCGGCCGGTCGCGCCGTCAAAAACGCGGTGCAGTCCGAGATCCAACGCGGTGAGGAACGACGGCTCGCCGAATCTGACCGCCGAGGAGCGCACTGTCTTCCTTCTCGTGCTTGAACGTCTGACCCGTGAGGCATGATCGAGCAGATGGCTTCGTCGCAGACGCCTAGAGGAGTTCAGTTATGCAATCCGTCAGCGGGACCAACGTCCTAGTCACCGGGGCCGCCATGGGCCTTGGCAAGCTGTTCGCCACCCAGGCCGTCAAGGAGGGCGCCGCCGCGGTGGTCCTTTGGGATGCCAACGAGGTCGCGCTGAAGGAGACGGCTGCCGGTTTGGAAGCAGCCGGAGGCAAGATCCACTACGCAACCGTCGACGTCACCTCGCAGGCCGCGGTGGCCGAGGCCGCCGAGCGGGTCCGTAACGACGTCGGCACGATTCACGTGCTGTTCAACAACGCCGGCATCGTGCGTGGCAACGGCTACTTCTGGGAGAACCAGCCGCGCGACTTCACGCTCACCATGGAGGTCAATTCCATTGGCCCCATGCTGGTGGCGCGGGAGTTCCTGCCAGCGATGATCGAGTCCGGCACACAGTGTCGCCTCGTCAACATCGCATCGTCGGCCGGACTGAACGCCATCCCCCGCATGGCCGCCTACTGCGCCTCCAAATGGGCGGCGATCGGCTTTTCCGATTCCGTGCGGCTGGAGCTGGAACAGGCCGGCCATGAGCAGGTGAAGGTCACCACGGTCTGCCCGACCTACATCAACACCGGCATGTTCGACGGCGCGAAGGGCATCCTGTTCACTCCGATGCTCGAGCAGGAAGACGTTGTCGAGCGGACATGGACGGCGATGCTCGAGGGGCGGCCATTCGTCGTCATGCCGTGGACTTCGAAGATGAACAAGGTGCTCACCGCTGTACTGCCTATCCGGCTTCGCGATGTGTATCTCCGGCGCGCCGGCGTCTACAACTCCATGGACGAGTTCTCCGGGCATTAATTCCGGGCCACCCCTGAAGCGTGGCTGGCGTTTAGGGTTTGCCCATGTCGTCCGACGTCGCCACGCCCGTAATGGTCCGATCCGACTGGATCTTGCTGATCCTCGCGGGAGCCTTAACTCTCTGCACAGGGTTCGCCCATGTCGGCGGCTGGAACTCGGTGCTCACATTCGTTGTGGCGGCCGGGGCGGTCGGGGTTCTCGCGTCGGTGGTCGGCCACAGCGTGGACCAGCTGGGCGACCGCTTCGGCGCCGGGGCCACCGGCGTGCTCCAGTCGGCGCTGGGCAACCTGCCGGAGCTGTTCATCTGCCTGTTCGCCCTCCGGCAGGGCCTGGTCGACGTGGTCCGCGCCGCGTTGGTCGGGTCCATTCTGGCCAACCTTCTGCTCGTGCTGGGCCTCGCGTTCCTGGCCGGCGGACTGCGTCACGGCACCCAGCAGCTCGGCTCGGCCCGTGCGCGCACCACCACCGTGCTGATGCTGCTGTCGGTGACGGCTTTGTCGGTCCCATCGGTGGCCCACTGGATCCACACCCCGGCCTCGAATCACGAGGACGCGCTGTCGATGATCGTTTCGGTGCTGCTGCTGGTCCTGTTCCTGCTGTTCCTGCCGGCCTCGCTGCGGCGGGATGCCGACGACGAAGCCGATACCGCCGAATCGCACGAAAAGCCGCGCTGGCCGGTCTGGCTCGCCATTGGCGTGCTGGCCGCCGCCGGCGTGCTGGCCGCTTTCGTGTCGGATTGGTTCGTGGAGGCGCTGCAACCGGCGATGCACGCGCTGAACATCTCCGAGGCGTTCGCGGGCTTGGTGGTCGTCGCGATCGCCGGCAATGCCGTCGAGAATTTCGTCGGCATCCAGCTCGCCGCCAGCGGAAAGTCGGCGTACGCCTTCTCGGTGGTGGTCAACTCCCCGCTCCAGATCTCGCTGGTGCTGGCGCCGCTCCTCGTCCTCATCTCACAGGCCACCGGCCTGGCCGCGCTGACGCTGGTCTTCAGCCCGATGCTGGTGGTGGTGCTACTGCTTGCGGTCGTGCTCACCGCATTCATCTCTTTCGACGGCGAGTCGACTTGGCTCGAAGGCGCCACCCTTGTCGTCCTCTACGGGATCATCGCGGCGTCGTTCTGGTGGGGCTGATCAACGCCCTGATGACGGCCCGGAGTCATGACCCAGGCGAATACCCCCGACGAGCACCCGGCCGGCCATGCGCGTCACGGTGGCCTCCGGTGGGGGTTCGTAGGGCAGTAGCAGAGGCAGGCGCGCCCATCTGGGCAGCATCGCGACCGCCGTCGCGGCCACCAGGCCGTAGACCGGTCTGGCGGGCAACGCCAACGGGGGAGTCAGCAGCAGAAACCGGGCAGCGTCGCGGGCGGCAGCCGTTCCGCGTAGTTCGGGGCGATAGGCGTGAATGCGGTCGTGCAATTCCTTTTCCGTGCGGGGCGGATCGGGCACGCCGAGTGCTGTCGCCACCACGGCCATGTCGGCCACATAACCGTCCCGCCCGGCTTGGTCGAACGGGGCAGCACCATACATCTGATAGGCGAGCAAGAAGCTGTCCACTTCGGCGATGTGAACCCATTCCAGCAGGTGCGGATCCGACGCGTGATAGGGCCGGCCGTCCGGCGCGACGCCGTGCACGTACGTGTGGATGCGCCGGACGTGGTCGACGGCGCGTTGGGCATCGGCGGCGCAACCGAAAGTGGTCTTACGAGCCGGCGCCTCACCAGGCCGGCCAGGTCAGCGGAAGCGAACTGTCAACGTGGCCAGGCCGAAGATCTTCCTGCCATCGGACTTCGCTCCGACGATGACGACACCGGTGCGGGTTGCCGGGTCCAGCGACTTGATCCGGCCGCTGTACTCGATGTCCGCGCCGTCGGTCGATACGATCGCGGGCGCCGACAGCCGCACCGCGTAACGCGTGACCGCACCAGGATCGCCCGACCATGCGGAGAAAAATCCGGCACCCAAACCCATGGTGAGCATTCCGTGGGCGATCACATCGGGCAGCCCGGCCAGCTTGGCGAGGTACTCGTCCCAGTGCATCGGGTTGGCATCGCCGGCCACGCCGGCATAGTTCACCAGGTCGCCGCGGGACAGTCGGGCGTGGTGAACCGGGAGCTCGTCGCCGACCTTCATGTCATCGAAGGACGGCGTCCCCGGCGTGCGGGTCGTGCCCCCCTGGGCGATCCGAACCTCGCCCTCGGGGCGCACCGTCTTCTGGTAGGCGGAATCGGGTTCGTTGATTCCGAGCATGTTGAAGTCGTGCATGACCATGTTCTGCACGGCGGACTTGATCACCGGATCGACTTCCTCGGCGGTGACGCCGACGACGGTGGTGTGCAAGGTGTGCACCCGCTCGCCGGCTGTGTCGGTGAAGGTGTTGGTCACGGTGATCAGGTCCCGGCCGGCAACCCTGCGCACCGACGTCAGTTCGACGTCGACGCGCAGTTCGTCGCCGGCCACGATCGGGCGGTGCTGCTCGAAGACTTCTTCGGTCTGCACGTAGGTGTCGTAGCCGACGACCACCGATTCGAACAGGTGCCGATTCGCCGCCATGGCCGGGGTCGACGTGAACGTCAGCGGCGCCACCAAGCCCGAATATCCCAACTCCGCGGCGGCGGCGACATCCCAGTGTGCGGGGTGATAGTCCTGCACTGCACGGGCGTATTCGCGCACCTTCTCGCGGCCGACCAGGTAGGTGTCGTCCACCTGGTAGTAGTGGCCCACCCGTGATTCGATCGTCGACGCTTCGGCTGCTGCGGTCATGAATGTGCCCAACTTTTCTACCGGCTTGTTCGCTGAGGCCGACCAAATCACACTAACGCGCGGGCACCGCAGCATTACACGCCGATGCGCTTCGCCGGCGTTCGCACGGTCGTCGACCGTGTCGTCTGCGTAAAGACCACGTCGACGCTCGGTTCAAGGTAGCCCGGCGATTCCGGTCAATTCGCTGCACGTGGACAGCGCAACATTTTAGGTCCTTGAATTCGCTATGCCAGTCGTAATAACGCTCGCGTTTAATGCCTGCCCGGAATTGGGTTGAAACCGTATTCGAGCGGGTATCTCCTAAGGGCTCCTCACCAGAAAGGTCCTGACATGTTGCACTCGGTGATTCTCGCGGCCTCGGATCCGCTTGCGGCGGGGTTCATTCTCCGTGGAATTAAGGGGATCTTCTATTTGATCGGCGGGTTGATCGCTGCTGTGATCTGCGGTCTCATTGCCGCAATGAAAGGCCGCAATCCGCTCGGTTGGGGCCTTCTCGGCTTCTTTTTCTCCATCATCACGTTGATCGTCGTGATCGTCATCCCGAGCAAGAAATAACAAACCGACCTATCCCCAGCCGTTGGAACACGTCAATGCGGTCGACGGCAACGACCATCGCATAGCATTCGAAGATCCAGCCCTACCGAAGCGAGGAAGCTTTGGCCATCGACCTTTCTGCGATGATGTCGCCGTTCTCGGCGCTGACCTGGACCCGCCAAGCCGCAGAAGCGGCGGGCCGGCGCGTCGGCTCGTTGATCAAGCTCATCGACCGCGCGGATGCGGCTCTCGATGACGTCGTGGAGTTGCGCCGATCAATTCAGTTCATCGCGGACAACATCGCCGAACTCACCGAGAGCGCTGCAGGTATCAACCGCAACGCGGGCGAAATCGCGGCCGAGATCGTCACGCTGACGCACGCGGCCCAAGGCATCGATACTCACGCCGAGCGGCTGGCTACCGATGCCGCCTCCATCGCACGCGCCCTGCCGACCGTGCAGCGCATTGCCGAGATTGTCGATCCGCTGGAAAACACCGTCGTCAGACTCGGCCGGGTGGTCGACCGGATTCCCGGCGGTAAGCGCAAGGCGATCCCCAGCTGAGTAGCGCCGGCCGATAGGTTCGGTTGATGAGCCGAGCCGAAGCGAGTTCAACGGAGCGCCTGTTCGAGCTTGCCGAACAGGTCGAAGGCTTCATGCCGGCCGACGAAGGACGCGCCCTCTACGACGCGGCAGTGCGGTACCTCGACGGCGGCATCGGCGTCGAGATCGGAACCTACTGCGGCAAGTCCACGCTGCTGCTCGGTGCGGCGGCCCAACAAAAGGGCGGCGTGCTGTTCACGATCGACCATCACCATGGCTCGGAGGAACATCAGCCCGGCTGGGAGTACCACGACGCCTCCAAGGTCGACGAGGTCACCGGCCTGTTCGACACGCTCCCGACGTTTCGTCGCACGCTCGATGCCGCCGGGCTCGACGACCACGTCGTCGCCGTCGTGGGTAAGTCACCGATCGTGGCCCGGGGGTGGCGCTCACCGCTGCAGTTCTTGTTCATCGACGGCGGCCACAGCGAGGAAGCTGCCAACCAGGACTTCGAGGGGTGGGCGAAGTGGGTCACCGTCGGCGGGGCTCTGGTCATTCACGACGTGTTCCCCGACCCGAAGGACGGCGGTCGGCCACCGTACTACATCTATTGCCGCGCAATAGATTCCGGCGATTTTCGAGAGGTGTCGGCGCTGGGGTCGCTGCGGGTGCTGGAACGCGTCAGCGGCTAGGCCCGGTTGCGACGCATTCGCAGTCGAAGTCGGTCTGCAGGCCCATGGGCAGCCCGTCACCGCGGAAGATCCCGGCACCGGCGGTGGTGTCCGACAGCGCGTCCGCCGCCAGGATCATTGCGGCCCCGGTCCAGGTGGTGCGTTCCTCGGGCCAGCGTTTGCCGTCCGCGAACACCAATCCCGTCCAGTACGAGCCGTCCTCTTCGCGCAGGTGCTGCATTGCCGCGAACTGCCGGTGTGCGGCCGAGCGGTGGCCGATGGCGTCAAGCGCCATCACCAGTTCGCATGTCTCGGCGCCGGTCACCCAGGGCCGGTCGCTGACGCAGCGAATACCAAGACCGCCGACCACAAAGACGTCCCAGCGCTGCTTGATTCGCGCTGCCGCGGCCGGGCCGCGCACCGCGCCACCAAGGATGGGGTAGTACCAGTCCATCGAGTAGCGGTCCTTCTCGGTGAATGCCTCCGGATGCGCGACGATCGCGTGGCCCAATCGGCCCAACGCCAGTTCCCACTCCGGTTGCGGCTCGCCGATCATGGCGGCCAGGGCCAGCGCGCACCGCATGCTGTGAAAAATGCTGGCGCACCCGGTCGTCAGCGCTTCTGGGAGTGGTCCGGATTCGCTTCGGGCCCAACAGATCTCACCGTAGCCGACTTGCAAATCGATGACGAAGTCGATTGCCGTGCGTACCACCGGCCACATTCTTGCGGCGAACGACTTGTCACCGGTGACCAGCACGTAGTGCCATACGCCAGTTGCGATGTAGGCGCAGAAGTTACTGTCGCTGTTGGCGTCTTCGACTGTGCCGGAACGGGTCTGGATGGGCCAGGAACCGTCGGGCCGCTGCGTGCGACGGCTCCATTCGAACGCGGCTCGGGCCGGCTCCAGCATGCCGGCCGCGGTCAGCGCCATCGCACTTTCCACGTGATCCCACGGATCGGTGTGACCGCCGTCGAACCACGGGATCGCGCCCGATGATTCCTGCGCGGCGGCAATGGATTGCGCGGTTTTCCGGCACTGCTCGCGGGTCAGAACGCCCGGCACCGACGGTGAGTCATACCGATGCAACTGAATGTCCCAGTCTCGTTTGGCTGGCCGCGATTTCCGGACCCTTTTTCAAGGCGTGCTGCTTGGTGAAATACATGGCCACGCTCTTACCGACGAGCGGATTGAGCAGTGCTTCGGCGATCTGAGTCACCTTCGGCCGTCGCATCAAATCCCACACCAGCAGCTTGTGATATGCCGTAACCACGGGATGGTCGGTTTTCGAGACGCCCACAGCGCATTTCAGCCACCAGAACGGTGAATGGAGTGCATGCGCATGATGCGTATACGTCAAGTCCATTCCGCCGCCGGCGATCTTGTCCCGCAGTTCACTGGCCCGGTAGATGCGGACGTGGCCGCCCTCGTTGCTGTGGTATTCCTCGGAAAGCAGCCAGCACACCTGCTCGGGCAGCCATCGTGGCACGCTGACCGCCAGTGTCCCACCGACTTTGAGCACCCGGATCAATTCGGCGATGGCGGCGTCGTCTTGGGGCACGTGTTCCAGGATCTCCGATGCGATCACGCAGTCGAAGGTCTCGTCGTTGTACGGAAGGCTCAGCGCGTCACCGTGAACCACTGCCGCCGACGCCGCGGCCGGCGCCTCGCCGTTTTCGGCCATCGCACGCAGGATGGCGTCGACGGAACGAAGTTCGTCGGCGTCGCGGTCGAACGCGACGACATTGGCGCCGCGCCGATACGCCTCGAAGGCGTGCCGACCGGCTCCGCAACCGACGTCGATAACCGTTGTCGACGGGCTGATGAGCAGCCGGTCGAAATCGACGGTCAGCAACGCGCTTCGCCTTTGGTGTCCAGGGCCCGGCGCGCGATCGCCCGCTCATAGATCCGCACGGTTTGAGCGGCCACGGCTTCCCAGCTGAACACGCCGACCGCACGCGCCCGGCCCGCATTACCCAGGCGACGCCGCTTCTCTGGCGAGTCGAGCAATTCGCCGAGCGCCCAAGTCAGCGCGTCGACATCGGCGGCCGGAACCAGTTCGGCACAGGCACCATCGGTGCCCAGGACTTCGGGCAGCGCGCCCACCCGGCTGGCCACGATCGGGGTGCCGCTGGCCATGGCTTCCACCGCCGGCAGCGAAAAGCCTTCGTAAAGCGAAGGAATGCAGGCGACCTCCGATGATGCGAACAGGGCGGCCAGTCCGGCGTCGGAAAGCCCGGTGCTGATGTGGACGATGTCGGAGATTCCCAATTCGGCAATGAGTTTCTCGGTGGGGCCGTTGGGTTCCACCTTGGCCACCAGCTGCAATTCGAGATCTCGGATATGGCGAAGTTTGGCCACCGCGTGCAGCAGGTTGCTGACCCCCTTCAGCGGGGTGTCGGCGCTGGCGATCGCGATCACCCGGCCGCGCTGACGAGGGAGCGGTCCTGGCGTGAAAAGCTCGGTGTCCACACCCAACGGCACCACGTGTAGTTGCTCCGGCGAGACACCGAAGTCGGTGACGATGTCCGCGGCGGATGACGACGAGACGGTCAGTAGGTCAGGAATCTGGCGCGCCACCTGTTTCTGCATGTTCGCAAAGCCGTACCACCTGTGCACCAGCGGTTTTCGCCACCATCGGGCGGCAGCCAGGTCGAGTACCCGATCGCGGGTGATGGGGTGGTGCACAGTGGCCACCACCGGCAGGCCCGCCCCGGCGATGGTGAGCAGCCCGGTGCCCAGGCTCTGGTTGTCGTGGACCAAGTCGAAATCACCCGCGCGTTCGGCCAGCAGCCGGGCGACGCGCAACGTGAACGTCCTCGGTTCGGGAAAGCCCGCGCTCCACATGGTGGCGAGTTCCAGCAGGTCTATTGAGTCGCGAATCTCGCTGGGTCGCGGCACCCGGAACGGGTCGGGCTCGCGATAGAGATCCAGGCTGGGGACCTTGGTCAGGCGCACGCGCGGGTCTAGCAGATCCGGGTAGGGCTGGCCGGAGAAGACCTCGACCTGGTGGCCAAGCTCCACCAGGCCGTGGCTGAGATGGCGCACATAGACGCCCTGTCCGCCGCAGTGCGGTTTGCTCCGATAGGACAGCAGCGCAACTCGCATGCTCAACCCTTCTGCGCTGCTCAAACGACGTCGGGAGGTTGCCCCGATTCGATCGCTGTCAATCAAGCCTCGCGAAATCCCCCAACCAAACTGGACACGTGTCCAAATTATAGATGGATCGGCGAGAGCTGCAACGCGGGGCCTCAGCGTTCGTCGCCCGACTCGGTCATGGTGAGCAACGTTCCGTGACAAGTGCACACCGTGGGCCTGGCTCGAATTCCTGCTGCAGGCCCGGTTTGTGACGGCGCGAGTGACGAACTCGAGTTCGGTACCAACTGGTTTGCCTGGATCCTCCGCGGCGTCTACCCACCGCCCGGTTACCCGCCCAACTGACGGCGCAGCTCAGCGCGCCAGTAATTTAATCGCGTCTAGAAAACGATGCTACTATCCATGGCGTTGCAGTTAAACCACGATAGAAGCCATCGAATCACCATTAAAGAATGACACCCGCTCAGGACACGGTATGCGGCCCGAACAGGCCCTAGACGAGGCAGTGCTCGACCGCTCGACTGCTCTACCGAGCGCTCGGCGCCGGCGATCGTGCGGCGTTGTCCGAGCTGCTGCATCCCGAATTCGTCGGTCACGTCACCGATGGCCTTCCGCTGGGCATGGGCGGACGCCACGACGGACCGGCGGCCATGCAGCGCGACGTGTGGTGGACCATCGGACGGCACTACCGGGTCGAGGTCCAGCCGGAGGAGTTCCGCCTGCTCGATGACGGTCGACTGTTCGTGGGCGGTCACTACCGCGGCGAGGGACGTGCGTCGGGCCGCCGGCTAGATGCCGAGTTCATCCATCTGATCGGTTTCGCCGACGACGGGCGGGTCGTATCGCTGCATCAACTGACCGACACCGCCGCCTGGATGCAAGCGCTCGACAGTGGTGCGCCGTTGCAGACGATCGACTACGCGGTGACCGACGCGGTCGCGACCGTGTGCCTGAACCGCCCAGACGTCCGCAATGCCATCGACATGCAAGTGGCTGAGGAATCCCTCGAAGTGGCCCACCGCATCGCCGCCGATGACTCGATTCGCGCGGTGCTCATCTGCGGCAACGGGCCCGCACTGAGCGTCGGCGGCGATATCGGCTACTTCCTGTCCCGCGCCCACTCCTCTCCTGGGGACCGATTCGGCGCCCTTCTCGCGCGGATGACCACACCGTTCCATGAGGCGTTTCGCATTCTCAGCCGCATCGACGCGCCCATCGTGACCGCCGCGCACGGCGCGGTCGCCGGCGGCGGACTGGGCTACGTGTATGCCGCCGACCTGGTCATCGCCGCCGAAGGCACCAAGTTCGTGACGGCCTTTGCGGCCCTTGGGCTTTCGGGGGACGGTGGCGGCACCTGGCATCTGCCCCGGCTGATCGGCGGCCGTCGCGCCGCGGAGGCATACCTGCGCAACAGGCCAATCGAGGCCGCAGAGGCGCTCCACTGGGGGCTGATCAACGAGATCGTGCCCGCGGATGAGCTGCGAAGTCGCGCGGCGGCAGTGGCGCGGGAACTGGCCAACGGCCCCACCCGCGGATTCGCCCGCATGCGTGCGCTGCTGCGCCAGACGTGGCACAACGACTTGTCGACGCAATTGCAAGCCGAAACCGAGGGGCTTCGACACACCGGCGACACCGCCGACGCCGCCGGTGCGATAACCGCTTTCGCTACCAGACGTCGTCCCGAATTCACCGGAGAGTAGGACATGGGACTCATTCACGACTCCGTGGAACACAGAGCCATTCGCGAGACCGTGGCCGGCATCGCTTCGCGCTATGGGGTGCGGTACTTCACCGAACGCGCCCGATCCGGCGCCGGCATCGACGAACTGTGGAAAGACCTCGGTGCCGCCGGACTGCTCGGGTTGCACCTGCCCGAAGAGTACGGCGGCGGGGGTGGGGGCATGTCCGAAGCGGTCGTCGTCGTCGAGGAACTCGCCGCACACGGGATGCCCCTGCTGGTCTGGGTCATCTCGCCCGCGATCTGCGGCAGTATCCTGGCCCACCATGCCTCGCCCGAAATGAAGCGGCACTGGCTGCCGGCCATCGCCGACGGGGCCAAGATCATGGCCTTCGGGTTGACCGAACCCGACGCCGGCTCCAACAGCCACAACGTCAAGACCACGGCACGGCGCACCGAGACCGGTTGGACGATATCGGGTTCCAAGTACTACATCTCAGCGGTCGATCAGTCGGATGCGCTACTCGTGGTGAGTCGCGACGCCGACCACTCGACGTCCGAGAGAAGCGCGCTTTCGTTGTTCGTGGTCCCCATCGACAGCCCAGGTCTGTCGTTCCAGCAGATCGACACCTCGATCGTTTCACCCGACAAACAATTCACGGTGTACTTCGACAACGTGGCGGTCGGGCATGACGCGTTGATCGGTGCCGCGGGCAACGGGCTCCGTCAGGTGTTCGACGGGCTCAACCCGGAACGAATCCTGGTGGGCGCCTTATGCGGTGGGATAGGGCGCTACGCGATCGGCAAAGCCGCCGCATACGCCAAAGAGCGCCGGGTCTGGTCAACGCCGATCGGAGCGCATCAGGGCATCGCCCACCCGCTCGCCGAAGCGCACATCGCCGTGGAGCTGAGCCGAATGGCGACTGTGCGCAGCGCCGAACTGTTCGACGCGGGCGAAAACGCCGGCGAAGCCGCCAATATCGCGAAATTCGCCGCTTCCGAAGCGGCGCTCAAGGCACTCGACCAGGCGATCCAGACGCACGGCGGCAACGGCCTGTCCCACGAGTACGGGCTGTCCGAACTGTGGTTCGTCACCCGGCTGATGCGTACCGCACCGGTCAGCCGGGAGATGGTGCTCAACTTCATCGCCCAGTCGTCGCTGGGTCTGCCCCGCTCTTACTAGGTCGCCGGAGGAAACACGGATGAGCACAACGCAATTCGACGCTGTCGTCATCGGGGCGGGCGCCGGTGGCCTGTTCACCGCCGCGCGCCTGACGCAGCGGGGCTACCGGACCCTGGTGGTAGAACGGCTCGACAAGGTTGGCGGCCGAGCGTCCACCGACGACATCGACGGTTTCAAGGTCAACAATGGCGCCATCGTCATCGAGGTCGGTGGCATCACCCAACAGACGTGCGAGGAGGTTGGCGCGCCGTTCGACATCCGCGAACCTAAACCGCCTCTGCTGTATCGCATCTCAGGAAAGGACGTCGACGTCACCGGCGGCGGTTGGGGCTTCCTGTTGGGCAGGCTCACCCGCCAGGGCGCCAAACTGGTGAAGGGTATCGGCGCCGCACGCAACGACTCGGGTCTGCCCGAAGACCAGATCTCGACTGCCGAGTGGGTCTCCCGGTATACGAAAAACGAAGGCGTGCAAGGAATATTCCGCAACATGTGCGCGTCGATCTTCGCGGTGGGCTCCGAGGATTTGCCGGCCCGGGTATTCCTCACCTATTTCACTCGCAAGAGCGCGTTCAAGCGGTTCGGATTCCACCCGGAAGGCACCATCGGGCTGTGGCGAGGCCTGGCGAGGGCCATCGAGTCCCACGGCGGCCACGTGTGGCTGTCCACTCCGGTCGTGAAGATCATCTCCGATGGCGCCAAAGTGACCGGCGTGCAGGTGATCCGCGACGACGAGACGATCACCGTGGACGCGCCGGTGGTGATCAGCGACGTCGGACCGGCCGCCACCGTCAAGCTGCTCGGCGAGGACAATGTGCCGGCCGACTACCAGGATCTGGTGAAGAAAGCGGACCGGCCCACCGCGATGATCTCGGTCAACTTCGCCAGCCGGGAACGCTTGGTCGAGGTCCCTGGAATGCTGAGCTTCGCCAGATCGCGGCGGCTGGCCTACATCGCCAACTTCACCGACATGTGCCCCGAGATGGCGCCACCAGGGTGGAACCTGTACGTCGGCACCTCCGTGCCCAAGCCGTCGATCGGCGATTTCGACGAGGCCGCTGAGACCGAACTGCTGCTGGCGGACCTGCGGGACAACATCGACCGCTTCGATCGACCGCGCCAAGATCGTGAATATCGCTGTGAACCGGGATAATTGGCCGCCGCAGCGGGCGGTGGCCGGTTTCGACCTGCCGCACGATACCCCATTTGCGGGGTTGTGGAACGTCGGCGACGCGGTCAAGGAATACGCCAACGGGGGAACAACGGCCTGTGCCGAAACGGCTCAGTTGGTGGTCGACAAGATCGCCGCGGCGCACGAGCCCAGCCGCAGGGTCGAGATTTAGTCAGCGCACGCGATTCCGTGGCGAATGAAGGATTGTGCGTTTGCCACAACAGCTTCCAGCGACCCGCGCCGCGGATCCCACCATTCCACCGTCCAATTGAGAGCGCCCAAGATCAGCATCTGCGCGATATAGAGGTCGAGTTCCGGGCGAAGTCCACCGTCCCGAGCCAGATCATTGATCAGTCTGCGCCACACCGCGCCGTAGCGCTCTTCCTCGAGAAGCTGACGCTTGCGAATCGACGGCGGGACTTGTCCGGCGTTGCGGATCGAAGCCGTGGTGTAGTCGGAAATCTCCAGCGCGTGCCGCAGGTGAGCCTCAACGGCGGCCACCAACCGGTCTAGCGGCGACGCTTCGCCGGGCAGCGCGGTCAGCGCCGCTGCGACATGTTCACGCATGTCCGCGATTCCCGCCCACATCACTTCTTCGATGAGCTCGTCTCTAGACGCGTAGTAGTAGTAAATGGCGGGCGCCTGGATCGCCGCCTCGTCGGCGACGTCGGTCAGACGAAGGCCCGCATAGCCTTTGGTGCTGAGCACGTGCGCTGCGGCGTCGAGTATGCGCGCCCGGGTCAATGCCGACTTCGACTCCACGACTTCGTCGTTGCCCACCGCAGGTGTCGCCGTGCCGCTCGTGTTCCGCCTGACCATCGGCTGATCTTACGTCGGTCCGCGCAGCTCGCGTCCGGGCAACGCACACATGACTTTAATGGTTTTCACAGCTCGCTGACCTTGCCAGCCCAGGCTCGTGTTGTACATTCGGGCCCATCGTGAATACTTGCGGCGCTTGTAGTAACCGACGATGGCAGGGTGCCACCGCGATCGCCGTGCTGAGTCTGTTGATCGCCCTGGTGGCGGGTACTGCCTTGCCGCCCAAGTTCGTCGCGGCTGCACTGCCGGCGGCGCCGCCACACGGGCCGCTGGCCGGCGGCGTGCATGCCGCCCAGGAGGTCGACCGGGTGCAACGTCACGCGGGAACCCTACCCGCGAGCCATTTTGTCCGGGCTTTGTCATCGGGCTCGGCGCCGCGGAACAAGAACCCGTTCCATGGCATGTGGATGACACGAGATCGGCCGCCGGTCCGGTCCCGGTTATCGCCCAATGCGGGGTCGTCGCCGTTCCCGGCTTCGCCTGCTGTAGTGGACTTTTCGTCTGTTGATGCGCACCGGGCTGCACCCGCGGCGGCGGACGGGAATGTCTGGACCCAACTCTGCGTCGCGCGTTGCTGATAGCTCTGCGCCGGCAATAACACGACACATCGAATCTGCCTGTCCGGCTGGTGCCGGGTCGTGCGTGGCGGCGGCGCTGGAAAGCGGCCGCACATATATGAATTCGACAAGCAGAGCACCCCGGCATATGAATTCGGCATCCAACGGCTCGAATGTCTGTTCATGGGGGCCGTGGCATCAAAAGATGGAAGACACGCTAGTTACACGCCGTATCGGCGTCTGAAAGGAAAGTCCCAATGTCGAACGCGAATCCGAAATCCCGAGCTCTCGGATTGCCACACTTGGAACCGACCGGTCCGATAGCGAAAACGCTTGCCAGCGTGGCGATCGCGCTCATTTTCTGTGTCGGGGTAGCGGCACCGGCCGGCGCCGCGTCCTGCGCTAAACCAGCAACACCGGCCGGCGCCGACTCGGACCCGTTCCGGTCCCTCGACTCTCGTTGCCGAGAGGCACCTCCGGGCAGCTTGGAGCATCAGCGAGCGGAATTGGATCGGGGACTCCGGGATGGGCTCACCAAAGGGCGCGCAGGGGGCCACGATTATCCGTTAGGCGAGTGAGTTTGGCTGCAATGGGCCCTGTCGCGGCCATAACTTCGCGGTATCGGGACAAGGATCTGGCCGATTTGCACATCGAGGACATCGGACCCGGCGCTGAACCCCAGAATTGACGTTGACGCCAAGTTCAACTAGAAAGGCTCGTTGTGAGGCCGGTAACACCGGCCGGGCCGACGGTTGGAGATCATCGTGGTTGAGCCAGCTTTCCCAGCGTCCGATGCAGCAGCAGACGCCGGCCCCCCGCCCGCGGTGCTGACCGCGCTCGAGGCGCCCCGAGCGCTCGCGGAGTACGCCGGCTTCGCCGCCGTCGCCGGATTGCTGGGTGTGCGCCAAAATGGCGGTGGCCGACCGGTCGTGGTGTTGCCAGGGCTGCTGGCCGGTGACGGCTCGACCCGTGCCTTGCGCCGACTGCTGCGCCTGGCCGGATACGCGCCTTACGGGTGGGGGTTGGGCACCAACGTCGGCCCGACCAAGCGGATCGTCGGCGGAATGGACGACGTGCTGGGTGAGATCACCGACCGGCACGGCCGGCCCGTCAGCATCATCGGATGGAGCCTGGGCGGCATGTTCGGATACGACCTCGCCGGCCGCCACCGAGGAGCGGTCGACCGGCTGATCACGCTGGGCAGCCCCCTCTACCTCGCCGATCCACGCCAGTCGAGGGGATCGCGGTTCTACGACGGGTACGCCCCGGCGCACTTGGCCGACTACTCCCTGGACAGCTGGCGCAAGCCGGCCGGCCTGGCGGTGCCGGCGACATCGATCTTCAGCAAGACCGACGGGATCGTGCGCTGGCAAACCTGCGTGCACCCGCCGGGCCCGCTCGCCGAGAACATCGAGGTCTACGGTAGTCACTGTGGATTGGGCTTTCATCCGGCCGCGGCGTACGCGATCCTGGACCGCCTGGCAGCACCCGGCGATCCGTGGCACAAGTTCGTTGCGCCCGCGTGGCTGGCCATTCACTTTCCGGCCCAACACATCCGGACGCCGGACAACCGTGTGAACGCGATCGCTTGACCCGAAAGGTATGACATGGCCAGTGTCATGAGTCCGGTTCTGCAACATGCCGGCGACAACCCTGATCACCCCGCGCTGATCGGTGCCCAGCGCACCTGGACCTACGCGCAGCTGCGCGACGCCGCATTGGCCTACGCGGGCGCCCTGGGTAACCAGGGCATCGGACCCGGAGACCGGGTACTGCTGATCGCGCCGACGGTGCCGGAATTTGTCATCACCTATCTCGGCATCGCCGCCCTGGGTGCGGTCGTGGTACCGGTCAACACCATGTCAACCCGGCCAGAGCTGGAGTACTTCATCGATGATGCCGGCTGTTCGCTGGCGCTCGCCTGGCACGAACTCGGGCCCGCTGCCGCCGAAGCGGCCGCCGCGCAGGGGATTCCGCTGTGGAGCTTGACCGAGGGCGGCGAGGTGGCCGGCGCCGAACCGCTCGGTACGGTGTGCGACCGCGAGCCTGACGATGTCGCCGTCATCGTGTTCACATCTGGGACGACCGGGCGGCCCAAGGGTGCCGAATTGACCGTCGGCAACCTGCTTTCGGCGGGAGACATCTCCGCGCGGCTGTGCGAGCTCGCGCCCGACGACCGGCTCGGCACCGGCCTGCCGCTATTCCACGTATTCGGACAGATCGCGGTGTTGATGTCGGCACTCACCGGCGGCGCAAGTGTGTCGCTGCTGGCACGCTTCACCCCAAAGGCGATGCTGGACATGCTCCGTCGCGAACAGCTGACCATCATGTGTGGCGTCCCGACGATGTGGAACGCGATGCTGCATGACGCCGGCGATGCCACGGCCGCGGACTTCGCCCAACTTCGCCTGGCGGTGTCCGGTGGCGCGTCGCTGCCGGGAGAGATCGCCCGGGCGTTCCGGGAGAAGTTCGGCTGCGCGTTGCTCGAAGGCTACGGGTTGACCGAAACCACCGCGGTCGCCACATTCGGCGGTGCTGCGGCCCCGACCGGGACGGTCGGCCAGGCGGTGTTCGACACCGAAATCGAGATTCGCGACCTCTCGGGTGAACCGGTCGGACCGAACACGGCGGGCGAGGTGTTCGTCAAAGGCCCCACCGTGATGCGCGGCTACCACAATCGCCCGGAGGCCACCGCCGAGGTCCTTTCTCCGGACGGCTGGTTGCGGACCGGCGACATCGGCGAATTGGACGACGCGGGAAACCTGCGCATCGTCGACCGCGCCAAGGAACTGATCATCCGCGGCGGCTACAACGTGTACCCCAGCGAGGTCGAGGGGGCGCTGTATGAACACCCCGACATCGTTGAGGTGGCCGTTGTCGGCGTTCCGCACCCGCACTACGGCGAGGAGGTGGCCGCCGTCGTCGTCGTGCGTTCCGGCGCACCCCAAGACGGACTCGCTATCACCGCGTGGTCGCGAGAGCGGTTGTCGGCCTACAAGATTCCGCGAATCGTGCAGTTCGTCGACGAGCTGCCCAAAGGCTCGACGGGCAAGGTCCTCAAGCGCGCCATCGACCGTGAGCCGCTGGCCAAGATCGCCGACGAGCCGAAAGCCTGACCGACCGCTAGACGGGCCGCAAGTCGCGGTATTGACGCAACTCGCGGCGCGCGATCGCGCGCTTGTGCACCTCGTCCGGCCCGTCGGCCAGCCGCAGCGTGCGCAGGTGGGCATACGCCATGGCGAGTGGGAAGTCGTCGGTGACGCCGGCGCCGCCGTGCACCTGGATGGCGCGATCGATGATCTTCAGCGCGATGTTGGGGGCGGCGACCTTGATGGCCGCGATCTCGGTCTGCGCCTCCTTGTTGCCGACCGTGTCCATCATGTGGGCGGCCTTGAGGGTGAGCAGCCGGATCATCTCAATATCGATGCGCGACTCGGCAATCCAGTCCTGAATGTTGGCGTTGTCGGCAATCGGCTTTCCGAACGTGACTCGGGACTGGGCGCGCTTGCACATCAGCTCCAGCGCGCGTTCGGCCATGCCGATGGCCCGCATGCAGTGGTGGATCCGGCCGGGCCCCAGCCGCGCCTGGCTGATCGCAAAGCCCTCGCCCTCACCCTTGAGCACGTCCGTGGCGGGCACCCGCACGTCGGTGAACTCGATCTCGGCGTGGCCTTCGCGGTCCATGTAGCCGAACACCGGCAGGCTGCGCAGCACGTTGACCCCGGGCGCGTCGATCGGGACGACCATCATCGACTGCTGACGGTGCGGCGCGGCGGCCGGATCGGTCTTGCCCATCACGATCAAGACTTTGCAGTTCTTGTGCATAGCGTTGGAGGCGAACCATTTTCGGCCGTTCAGCAGGTAATCCCCGCCGTCGCGCACCATGGACAGCTCGATGTTGGTGGCGTCTGAGCTGGCCACCCGCGGCTCGGTCATCGCGAACGCCGATCTGATGGTGCCGTCCAGCAACGGCTTGAGGTACTTCTCGCGGTGCTCTTCGGTGCCGAACAATTCGAGCACCTCCATGTTGCCGGTGTCGGGGGCGCTGCAGTTGCAGGCCTCGGACGCGATGAAGCTACGGCCCATGATTTCAGCCAACGGCGCGTATTCGAGGTTCGTCAGACCGGCGCCGGTACCGGAGTGCGGGTGAAAAAGATTCCACAGACCGCGTTTTCGCGCCTCGACCTTGAGCTCGTCGATGATCGGCGGCTGGAAGTGGGGGTCGCCGGATTCCCGCATCTGGTCTTCGTAGACCGCCTCGGCCGGGTAGACGTCGGATTCGACGAAGTCGAGCAGTTCCTTCTGGAATTGTTGCGCGCGTTCGGAAATGTCAAACAGGGACATGGGACTCCTTAGATGTTGTTCAGCAACGAAGCTTGGTAACGGCGCATGCCGCGCAGCCAGCGCTCGTAGTCGGTCGCCTTCTGGCGGAACATGTCGAGCACGGCGGCGTGCGGCAGGATCAGGAAACGTTCCTCGTCGACCGCGGCGAGGACGTCGCGGGCGATTTGGTCGGGTTCGAGCACCTCGCCCGCCGAGGTGACAGCGCGGGTGGCGGCCACACCGCGCGGATCCCCGGTCTTCTCGCCGGCGTAGAGCAGTTCGGTGTTGACGCCCATCGGGCACAGACAGCTGACCCGCACCCCTTGGTCGCCGTAGCAGATCGCAAGCCATTCGGCGAATCCGACGGCGGCGTGCTTGGTGACGGAGTAGGTCGCGGATCCGATCTGAGTGAGCAGTCCGGCGGCCGACGCGGTGCTGACGAAGTAGCCCTCGCCGCGCTCAACCCAGCCGGGGATCAGCAGCTGCGCGGCCCGGATATGCGCGCGCAGATTCACGTCGATGGATCGGTCCCAGTCCGCCTCGCTGGCCTCGAGGCCGAGTACCCCGACGATCCCGGCGTTGGCGAAATAGAGTTCGACCGGACCGAACTCCCGCTCCGCCAAGGCAATCAGGCCGCGAATGGCCTCCGTGTCGGACACGTCCGCCCCGGTCGCGACCGTCGACCCGGGTGCTGCGGCGTTGGCCTTGTCGGCGACGGCTTGCGCGCGGGCGGCGTCGAGATCGGCGACCACCACGCGGGCGCCATGGGCGGCGAGTTCCTCGGCGAGCGCGCCACCGATACCGCCGCCACCGCCGGTCACGATGGCGACCCTGCCTGCGACCTTCATCGAGTCCACACTCCTATGCCGAATCGTTCGATGAGTTGTCTGCCGGTGTCGGCCGCGTCAGTGTGCAGCACACCGGCGATCCCGAGGCGGGCCGCCCCGTCGAGGTTCTGCTGCAGATCGTCGACCATGACCGCCTGTGGTGGGTCGATGCCGAGTCGCTCGCAGGCGATGGCGTAGATCCTGCGCGACGGCTTGCGGATGCCGATCTCCGAGGAGATCACCACCACGTCGGCGAGCGCGCCGAGGTCGAAACCCGCATAGCAGTCACGTCCGAATGCGTTGGATACCAAGGCAATCGGAATATGCGCGGCACGCAGCTCTTCGATCAACCGTACCGTGCCATCGTCGCGACGCAACCCGGCCTGCATGCGCGCCGAGAGCCGCTCGGGTTCGGCCTCGACGCCGTGCGCGCGCAGTCGCTCGGCGAAACCGCGATCGAAGGTGTCCGCATCGATGCGACCGCACTCGTTGTCGACCAACAGCTTTCGGGCCACCGTGTCGTGGCTGAGCAACTCCAGGATCAGTCCGGGGGGTGCGCCGAGCAGTTCGCCGAACTCGGCGAATGCTTGCAGCACACTGGTGGTGACCACACCGCCGAAGTCGATCAGCACCGCGCTGCGCGTCATCGGCGCGGCATTGTCGCTATGGTCCGGACCGCGAACGGTCTCGACGGTGGACATGCGACTCCTCCCGCGTCTGACGTGAACGGCGGTGAATCAGTTATACGCTGAAGTTGAATCCGACGTCAAGTTCAAGTTGACCGTCCGGAAATCCGCAGGGCGTTCACCCACAACCGGGTCACGATCTGGACCAGGTCCTCCTCGGTCACCGCCGGTGTGTCGTCGCGGTCCTCGCCCGTCACGAAGTGCCCGAATGCCAGGCGGCTCATCATCGACGACAACGCCCGCGCCGCGAGCAGCGGGTCCAAGCCCCGATCCGCCTGCCCCTTGGCCTGCAGCTTGGCGATGCTGCGCGCATTCCGCCGGACGAAGGCATTCGAGCGCGACGTACGCAACTCGCGAAACTCGGGATCGATGTTGGCGACCTGCTCGAGCAGGCCCATCAGCTTGCTGTTTCGTTTGTATGCCTCGAGGTAGGCCCGGTTGCTCGCCTCGATGACAGCCGCGGGGTCGTCGTCGCCGACGACGTGCGGCATGCCGGGGTGCAGCATGTCTTCCTGGGCGACCTCGAGGACCGCCGCGAAGACTTCTTCCTTACCGGCGAAGTAGGTGTAGAAGGTGCCCGACGAGCAGTTAGCTGCCTGGGTGATGTCGATCAGCCGGGCGTCCAGGTACCCGTTGCGTTCGAACACCTTGCGCGCCGCGGCAACCAACGCGGCGCGCGTACGCAGGCCGCGCTCGGTAACCGGTGGTTCGCGCAGCAGCGACGACCGCGCCATCGACGGAGGGGGATCAGTGTGGTCGTCTTGGCCGGCTTGGCCATCACCGGCGGCAACGTTGACCATGTGCACAGTTATACGTCACCGACTGCCGAGAAGGTCCTGCGCCGGCGACGGCATCGGGGTTGTCGCGCAGTCCAGACCGCTACTTCTGCAGGGTGAACTGGTTGACGTCGATGTAGCCGGTCCGGAACAGATCGGCACAGCCCGTGAGGTAGTGCATATACCGCTCGTAGACCTCTTCGGACTGGATCGCGATGGCCGCCTCCTTCTGTGCCTGCAGGGCTTCGGCCCACATGTCGAGAGTCCTGGCGTAGTGCAGCTGCAGCGAATGCCGGCGCGTCACCGTGAAACCGGCCGTGGCCGAATGGTCTTCGACCAACTCGATCATCGGCGGCTGGCCGCCGGGAAAGATATCCTTGGCGATGAACCGGAAGAAGCGGACTACCTTCATCGTCAGCGGTAAGCCGCGGTCGGTCATCTGCTGTCTGGTAAAGCCCGTGATCGTGTGCAGCAGCATCACGCCGTCGTCGGGCAGGATCTTGTGAGCCAGCGCGAAGAAGTCGTCGTAGCGGTCGTGGCGGAAGTGCTCGAACGCGCCGATGGACACGATGCGGTCGACGGGTTCGTCGAACTGCTCCCAGCCCATCAGTTCCACTCGCCGGCTGCGCGGGGTGTCCATCTCGTCGAACGACTTCTGCACGTGGGCGGCCTGGTTCTTGGACAGGGTCAGGCCGATGACGTTGACGTCATATTTTTCGCTCGCCCGGCGCATGGTGGCGCCCCAGCCGCAGCCGATGTCGAGCAGCGTCATGCCCGACCGCAGGCCCAGCTTGCCCAGCGAGAGGTCGATCTTGGCGAGCTGAGCCTCTTCCAGCGTCATGTCGTCGCGCTCGAAGTAGGCGCAACTGTAGGTCTGGGTGGGGTCGAGGAAGAGCCTGAAGAAGTCGTCGGACAGGTCGTAGTGGGCCTGCACGTCCTCGAAATGCGGGGTCAGCTCCTGAGCCATGGCTTTTGTGCCTTTCTGGACCCATAGGCCCGCGGGTAGCGCGGCCAGCTCCCGCAGGATCACCCGTGGATGCGGCCCTACCGGTCGAAAATACCGGACTCCACCCCGGAGCTGAACGCTTGCCGCACTTCGCCTGCCAGCACGCGTGGTCGCACGGTGAAGCAGTTGCGCTGCGGCGCAAAATAGTTCAGTTCCTGAACGGTATTTCCGGGCGGCAAGATATTCATTCGGCCGGGCTCCATAAAGTCTTGACTGATTCCAGATAACCGACCATAGTGGCGGGGTGTCCTCGACTGCGGACTACACGGAAAAGCTGCGAATGTCCGATCTTCGTGTCACCAGGCCCAGGCTCGCCGTGCTGGAGGCTGTAGACGAAAACCCCCATGCGGACACCGAGTCGATCTTCTCGGCGGTGCGACTCGGCCTGCCCGACGTCTCTCGCCAGGCCGTCTACGACGTACTCAATGCGCTGACCTCGGTGGGCCTGGTCCGGCGAATCCAGCCATCGGGCTCCGTCGCCCGCTACGAATCCCGGGTCGGCGACAACCACCATCACGTCGTGTGCCGGTCTTGCGGGGTCATTGCCGATGTCGACTGTGCGGCCGGGGAAGCGCCGTGCTTGACCCCGGCCGACGACAACCTGGTTTTGGATGGCTTCGTCCTCGATGAGGCCGAGGTCATCTATTGGGGCCTGTGCCCCGATTGCCCGCCTCCCTGATCACGGCCGTGATCGCTGCCCTATTCACTCACCCCCGAAAGGAATGCTGTGTCAGAAAGCGAAAACCCGGTAATCGAGTCGCCGAAGCCCAAGGAGGGGGCTCCCCTCACGAACCGGGACTGGTGGCCCAACCAGGTCGACGTGGCGAAGCTGCACCCCCACTCGCCTCAGGCGAACCCGCTGGGTGGCGACTTCGACTACGCGGCGGAGTTCGCCAAGCTCGATGTCGAGGAACTCAAGGCCGACCTGGTCTCGGTGATGACGACCTCGCAAGACTGGTGGCCCGCCGACTACGGCCACTACGGCGGCCTGTTCATCCGGATGAGCTGGCACGCCGCCGGTACCTACCGCATTCACGACGGCCGCGGCGGCGGCGGCCAGGGGGCCCAGCGATTCGCCCCGATCAACAGCTGGCCGGACAACGTGAGTCTGGACAAGGCGCGCAGACTGCTGTGGCCGGTCAAGCAGAAGTACGGCAACAAGATCTCCTGGGCGGACCTGATCATCTTCGCCGGCAACGTGGCCCTGGACTCGATGGGGTTCAAGACCTTCGGCTTTGCCTTCGGCCGCGAAGACATCTGGGAGCCCGAGGAGATTCTCTTCGGCGAAGAGGACGAATGGTTGGGCACCAGCAAGCGTTACTCCGGCAAGCGTGACCTCGCCGAGCCCTACGGTGCGACCACGATGGGTCTGATCTACGTCAATCCGGAAGGCCCCGAGGGCAAGCCGGATCCAATCGCCGCGGCGGTGGACATCCGTGAGACGTTCGCCCGGATGGCGATGAACGACGAGGAGACGGCCGCTCTCATCGTCGGTGGCCACAGCTTCGGCAAGACCCACGGCGCCGGCAGCGGCGATCTTGTCGGTCCCGAGCCGGAGGCCGCCCCTATCGAGCAACAGCTGCTGGGTTGGAAGAGCTCGTACGGTAGCGGCACGGGCAAGGACGCCATCACCAGCGGCCTGGAGGTGGTCTGGACCGCGACCCCGACTAAGTGGGGCAACGGATTCCTGCAGAACCTCTACGGCTACGAGTGGGAGCTGACCAAGAGTCCCGGCGACGCCTGGCAGTTCACCGCGAAGGATGGCGCCGGTGCCGGCACCATCCCCGACCCATTCGGTGGCCCGGGCCGCGCCCCGACGATGTTGGTCACCGACATCTCGCTGCGCGAGGACCCGATCTACCGGGAAATCACGCAGCGGTGGCTGGAGACACCCCGAGCAGCTTTCGGAGGCCTTCGCCAAGGCGTGGTACAAACTGCTGCACCGTGATATGGGACCGATTTCGCGTTACCTCGGTCCGTGGATTCCCGAGCCGCAGCTGTGGCAGGACCCGGTCCCGGCCGTGGATCATGAGCTGGTCGACGAGCACGATGTCGCGGCCCTGAAGGCCAAGGTGCTCGAGTCCGGTCTATCGGTTCCCCAGCTGGTCAAGACGGCATGGTCGGCCGCGAGTAGCTTCCGCAGAACCGACAAGCGCGGTGGCGCCAACGGGGCACGGCTGCGCCTGGAGCCGCAGAAGAGCTGGGAGGTCAACGAGCCCTCCGAACTGGACAAGGTGCTGCCCGCTCTCGAGCAGATCCAGCAGGACTTCAACGGCTCCGCCTCCGGCGGTAAGAAGATCTCGCTGGCCGACTTGATCGTGCTCGCCGGGTCCGCGGCAATCGAGAAGGCGGCCAAGGACGGCGGCTACGACATCTCGGTGCACTTCGTGCCCGGGCGCACCGACACCACGCAGGAGAACACCGACGTGGAGTCGTTCGCGGTGCTCGAACCGCGGGCCGACGGGTTCCGCAACTATGTTCGTCCCGGCGAGAAGGCTCCGGTCGAGCAGCTGCTGGTCGAGCGCGCCTATTTGCTGGGTGTCACGGCTCCGGAGCTGACCGTGCTGATCGGCGGTCTGCGTTCGCTCGGTGCCAACCACGGCGGTAGCAAGCACGGCGTGTTCAGCGACAAGACGGGCGTGTTGACCAACGACTTCTTCGTCAACCTGCTCGACATGGGTACCGAATGGAAGGCATCGGAGAACGCGGAAAACGTCTACGAGGGCCGCGACCGGTCCACCGGCGACCTCAAGTGGACCGCGACCGCGAATGACCTTGTGTTCGGCTCGAATTCGGTGCTGCGCGCGCTGGTAGAGGTGTACGCGCAGGACGACAACGACGCGAAGTTCGTCGAGGACTTCGTTGCCGCGTGGGTCAAGGTGATGAACAGCGATCGGTTCGACCTCGCGTAATTCGAGCCCGATCGACGACACGGGACGGCGATCCTGCCCGCGACCGGCTGATGCAGACCCCTGGCCTACGCTGCATCCACACCACTGCGAAAGGTCAGTCCATGCGCATCAGCCTGATAACCGGCCTCAACAACGAGTCGCCGATCGAATCCTGTGTCCGCGAAGTGGCCCAAGCCCGCGACGAGGGGTTCGGGCGGCTGTGGTTCACCCAGATGCCGTTCGACGCCGACTTGCTGACCGTGCTGGCGGTTGCGTTGCGCGAAGTCCCGGACATCGAGGTGGCCAGCGGCGTGGTGCCGATCCAAAACCAGCACCCGACGCTGCTTGCGCAACGGGCGTTGACGCTCAACATCATTGGCGACGGACGGTTCACGCTCGGCATCGGAGTTACCCACCGCGCGGTGACCGAGGGGATGTGGGGCATCTCCTGGGACAAGTCGGTGAAGCGGCTGTCCGAATACCTCGACGGCCTGCTGCCGCTGCTCGCCAAGGAGCAGGCCAACGCTTCCGGCGAGCTCGTCACCACGAGGGGGGCACTGCAGATTCCCAACGCGCCGACCCCCCAGGTGTACGTCGCCGCGCTGGGGCCGCAGATGCTGCGGGTCGCCGGTAAGCGCACGGCGGGGACCATCACCTGGATGACGGGCCCAAAGACGCTGCGAGAGCATGTCGGACCCACGCTGCGCGGCGCGGCCGCCGACGCGGGACGCGCCGACGGGTCGGTCGCGGTGGCCGCCGCGCTACCGGTGAGCGTGACCGACGACGTCGACGGCGCGCGGTCGCTGGCCGCTCAGCAGTTCGCGATGTACGGCCACCTGCCCTCCTACCGCGCGATGCTGGACAGAGAGGGCTTCGCCGGCCCGGAAGACGCCGCGTTGATCGGCGACGAGAACACGGTGTCGCAACACCTCGACGTGATTCGCGAAGCCGGCGTGGACGAGTTCGTCGCCATCCCGTTCGACCCGTCGCCCGAGGGCGCGCAGCGCACGCGAGCGTGCTTGCGGGCGTGGGAATCTCGGGCTTCGGCTGCCTAGCCGAGGTCGGCGGCGACTTGCTCCAACGCGGCGAGATGATCGTCGACCGTCGCCAGGCCGGCGTTCATCGTGTTCACCGAGAGATGTGTGGCCCCAGCGGTTTTCCAGGCCATGATCTCGGCGGCAGCCTTGTCGCGGTCGCCGGTCCAACTGACCCGGCCTTCCATCCCGAGACCCTCGGCGTCGCGGCCCGCGCCCGCCGCCGCGCGCTTCACCTGTTCAACCGCGTAGTCGAGGCCGGGCCCGGGGTCCATCATCGGAAACCAGCCGTCGCCCAGCCGCCCGGCGCGCTCGTAGGCGCGATCGGAGGCCGCACCGAACCACACCGGGATCGGCTGTTGGGTTGGCAGCGGGGCCAGGCCCGCTCCGGTCACTGTGTGGTATTTCCCGGTGAAGGTGACCGACCGTTCGGTCCACAGCTTGCGCAGGACCTCGACCTGCTCCTCGGAGCGCTTGCCGCGATTGGTGAAACTCTCTCCCAGCGCCTCGTACTCAACCTGGTTCCAGCCCAACCCGATACCGAGCCGGAACCGCCCGTTGCTGAGCAGGTCGACCTCGGCGGCCTGCTTGGCCACCAGCACTGTCTGTCGCTGCGGCAGGATGATGATGCCGGTGACGAGTTCCAGTGAGGTGATCGCGGCCAGGTAGCCGAACATGACGAACGGCTCATGAAACGTCGTGTCGATGTTGTAGGGGCCCTGCCAGCCCTCGTGCACTGCGGGGTCGGCGCCCACCACGTGGTCGTAGGCCAGGATGTGCGTGAACCCGAGTTCTTCCACACGTTGCCCGTAGGCACGTACGACTGCGGGATCTCCACCGAGCTCGGTCTGCGGGAACACGACTCCAATGCGCATTGCCCATTCAACCACGATGTGTCGCAATTGCTTCCCGCTCAACGACACTCGGTCGCGGGGCTGCGGCTAAACCCCTTTGGGCGCGTCGCGGACAGCCTGTACCGCGGTCGCATCGCCGTCGAATTCGACTTGGGCCAGGCGTCCGACCGAGAACAGCAGCAGCTCCTCTGGTGCACCGGTCACCGTGACGGCCGCGCCGCGGCCGGCGGTCAGCAGGCGTCTTGCCGTCCGGGGTGCGCAACGCCACCCTGCCGGGCACTTTCGCCAGCGTCATCCGGCCCATCAACGGCAAGGTTCTGCGCAGCATCTTGGCCAGCGCGGGTTCGAGCACGCGCGGCTGCCAGCCCGGCTGCGCGCGGCGCACGTCCTCGTGGTGGATGAACATCTCGCCGACATTGGCCACCGCGTCGAGCAATTTGAGCGGTGAGTAGGCCGGTGGCCCGGATGCCACCTTGTCCAGCAGTGCGTTCCACTCGGTGCGCTGGGCCACGTTGTCCTGCACTTTGGCGGTGTGACCGGCGAAAAATGGGATGACGATGCCGGGTGAGGCGTCGAGGCGGTACTCCCGGATCACCAAGTGGGCGGCCAGATCGCGGGTGTTCCACCCTTCGCACAGGGTGGGCGCGTCTGGCCCGGTGCCGCGCAGGGTTTCGACTAGAGCGGCGCGTTCACGTTGAGCAATAGACACCTGATTTCCCTTTCGGATCAGGGCTCAGCGTAAAGCAGGCGGGCCTACGGGAATAGGTTGCGTCCGCAGCCCGACGCGCGTCTTGTGCTGTCAGCCGAACAACAAGCTGGCCAATTCGGTCAGTGTTGAACCCGACACGTCCCAAGGCCCGCGAGGTGTCAGGTCGATCGTCTGGTCCGGTCCGTATTCCTCTGGCCTGGCCACGAATCCGGTCGCCAGACCACTGTTCCGGGCCGCCTCGAGGTCGAGGTTGTGCGCTGCGACCAGCATCACTTCGCCGGGCTCCAGGCCGAGCAGACGCGCGGGTGTCCGGTAGGCGAGCGGGTCAGGTTTATAGGCCCGGCTGACGTCCGAACCGAGCACGATGTCCCACGGTAGGCCAGCGTATTTCGCCATCTCCACCAGCAATCCGGTGTTGCCGTTGGACAGTGGCCCGACGATGACGTGCCGCTTCATGGCGGAGATGCCGTCGACGCTGTCGGGCCACGGCGGCAGCCAGCGCCATGATCTCGCCAGCGCTTCCACGTCGTCTTCGGGCAGCGCGTGCGGATCGACACCGATGTTGTTGAACGACGCTTCGAGATTCTCCCGGTGCAGGACGTCCAGCGATGCGAATTCTCTGCGCCCTGACCGCACCTCGGCCATCGCCGGCTGATATCGCGCTCGCCAATCGGCAGCGAATTCCATTGGTTGCATTGCGATTTGGTGGCGCCGGGCGAACTGCGCCACAGCGTCTGCGATCCCTGACCGCCAGTCCACAACCGTTCCGAAAGTGTCGAAGAGAACTGCCCGCACCTGCAGGCCGGTGGATGGCGACCGGTATTCGGCCATTCCTGAAGGTTAACTCCCAACGGCGCACGAACCAGAGGATGCGTACGCTCGCGCAGTAGCGGGAGGGCTCAGAACCGATGGGAGGCGTGGAATTGGAAGAGGCACCGCCTCCACAAGATGACCACCGCTACATCATCATCGGCGCCGGCGCTATCGGCGGCACCGTGGGCGCAGTGCTGGCGCGGGCCGGCGTTCCGACGGTGCTGGTCGCGCGGGGCAGGCACGCCGAGGTCCTGACGTCCGCAGGTATCACGCTGCGAACGCCCGACGGCACCTTCCGCACGGCGGTAAGCGCGGCGTCCCGTCCAGACGACGTGCGGTTGACCGATCGCGATGTGCTGGTCTTCACGACGAAAACTCAACAACTCGATGCGGCGCTGTGGGAATGGGTGGACCGGCCGGTTCACGGCCCAGACGGGGTCGTCGGGAACGCGGGCGAGCGACTGCCGGCGATGACCGCTCTCAACGGCGCGGCCGCCGAGGAGAAGGCGCTGCGCTACTTCGGGCGCGTTTTCGGTGTCTGCGTCTGGTTGCCCGCCGTGCACCTCGAACCTGGTGAGGTGATTGTGCGGTCCTGGCCGGTGGTCGGCCAGTTCCATATCGCCCGGTGGCCGGCCTCGACCAGCACGCAGGCCGACGCCGACCTGCTGACCGGGCTCGCCGAAAGGTGGACCGACGCGGGTATCCGGGTGCGCACTCCCGAAGACGTCGCCCCGTGGAAGTACAACAAGCTGCTGAGCAACCTCGGCAATGCCATCGCCGCGCTTTCCACCGAATCGGCCGACGTACGTGAAGTGGTAGCCGCGGTACGCAGCGAAGGTGAGAGCGTGTTGCGGCAGGCCGCAATCGAATTCGTCTCTTTCGAGACATCCACCGCGGCCCGGACCGACGGCCCGACGATCCGCCCGGTGCCCGGATGGGATGCCGGGCCGAGCAACTCGACCTGGCAGTCGTTGAGCCGCAACACCGGCGACGTCGAGACCGACTTCCTCAACGGGGAGATCGTCCGGCTCGCTCACCGGCACGGCGTCCCGGCGCCACTCAATACGGCGCTGGCAGGTGCGGCGCGTGCCGCGGTCCGCGACGGCCTTGGGCCAGGCCGCTACTCGGCGTCTCAACTGGCAGAGCTGCTGGGGCTGGACGCGATTGGCGCCGCGCCGGACTGAGCCTGGGCCGCCAGGGTTGCGCGGCACAGCCAACCACTGCCGCTGGGTCCAGGTCGGCGTCCTCACGCGCTGCTCATGCGGTGCTTGCGGCCGAATTGGATTGCCGCGCTCAGCGATTCGCAAGCTGACGCGCCGCGCGAATGACCATATTCAGGGTTAACGATAAGTTCGGAAGTTGTTCTCCTGCTGTTCTCGTGCACCGGTAACTCTGCCAATGCAGATGGTGGCGGATGTTTCTCGACAGGTGAGCCGCCGCTAGGGAGGACTGCATCGGTTGCGGCACTGGCGTAAGCCAGCGTTGATGCCCATGGTCGACGATCATCGCGAGCGGCGGGTCATTTTCGCTGCCTGAGACACTTCGGCCAGGTTATATCACTCCCACATAGTAGTAGACAATGACTATTTCTATGTGCAATAGTCTGGGTAGGCGGCTATCGGGTGAGGGAGATGGAGTTGACGGTGTCGACCATTGCATCGAGTTGGGCAGCGATCTTCCTGCGGCTGGATATCCGGAAGTTTACAACCGTACGAAGCTGAAACAGATTTAAGGGGGAGTATCGAAATGGCCAGTATCGCTATCCGCGTTCTAATTGCGTTGGGCGCGTTGCTGATTGGCCCGCTGGGAGCAGCCGCGACCGCTCATGCCGACCCGGGCGACCAAACATTCCTGGCAGCGTTGAAGTCCGAGGGCATCACCGACCACGTGTCTGCCTCGCACGCCATCCAGGCCGGTCATATCGTCTGCCAGAAGCTTGACGGGGGCCTCACGCCTTCCGAGGCGGCGAGTGACGTGCTGCTGAGCAGTGAAATGCCCGCCTATCATGCTGGGTACTTCGTCGGCGCGAGCATCAGAGCGTATTGCCCGCAGTATGAGTCCAAGATAAATAGCGGGAGTAAGTGACAGCTAACGTTCGACCCGTTGGCATCGCCGACACCAAGTCGATGATGCCAGTGGGCGAATAGCTTTCGAGCTCCGCACTAGCAGGATCGATCGGTGGACCGCGGCCTCGATCTTGTCGCCGGGGTTTCCTTATCAAAGTTCTGCCAAGTATTCGAAGGCCCGTTGATGGGCCTGTTCCCAGACCCTACTGCGGAAGTGGCTACGTTGAATACCAGCCGTCACGCTGGGCGTCGTCCATCACCCCGCGGACTAACATGCCGCCCCGCCTGCAGTCGTCGTCCTAGGGCCGCAGTGTGTATGCGGTGCTAAGTATTTCACGAATGCTACAAAATTTCGGCACGGTCGCGCCCGTCAGCGGTTGGCGGCCAAGTGTGCGGACACGTACTCGTGGGTGAGACGCATGAATGCCCGGGTGGCCGCTGATTCATAAGCGCCCTCGCGCGTGAGCAATGTGGCGGTGCGGGTGGGAAAGGGTGGATCGAGCGCGACTGGACAGAGGTGCGAATGGCGGTCCGTGATCGCGTCGGGGAGCACGGTGGCCAACGGGGTGCGCCGAACGATCTCGATTACTGCCTGAATTGAATTGGCTTCCAACACGATTCGGGGTGCGGCCCCGTGCTCGGCGAAGTAAGCGTCGATTTGGCCACGGGTGGCGAAGTCAGGGGTGAGCAGGGCCAGGGGTTGGTGCCCGATGGTGTGCAGCGTCAGCGGCTTGATCGGGTTGGCGACGCCGCGTACGACGACGAGTGTCTCGGTGAAAAGCCTTGTGGCCGTGACTCCTGCCAGGTGCGGTTGGTCGACGGCGATCCCGAGGTCGAGTTCGTCGGCCAGGAGCCGGCTTTCGATGCTGTCCTGGCTCGCTTCCAGGACCGTGGCCGTGATGCCGGGGTGGCGGTTGTGCAGTTCGGAGATCAGTGGACCGACGAGGTAGGCGATGAAGGTTGGAGTGACGGCCAGCCGGATGTGTCCGCGGGATAGGTCGGTGACATCATGCACCGCGCGTTCGCCGGCGGCGAGTTCGCGCAGCGCTCGGCGAGCGTGTGCAAGGTAGGCGTGACCGGCATCGGTGAGCCGCACCGAGCGTCCGCTGCGATCGAGTAGCTGCGCGCCGATGCCGCGTTCCAGTTGCCGGATTTGTTGAGACAGCGTGGGTTGGGAGACGTGCAGGTCCTGGGCCGCGCGGGTGAAATTTGCATGATCGGCCACCGCCTGCAGGTATCGCAGGTGACGTAGTTCCGGCTGCATACCAGCAACTATAGGCGGAACCAATCAAACTTATCAGATCTACGACTTGGACACTATGGCCGCAGGTCCTGCATGCTGAATGCATCTGACTTATCGAAAGGAAACCCATGGCGCACGCACAATTGGACCCGTCTGCCCGGCAAGCTCTGGCGGTGGCGGCGGTGGCCGCCAAGACCCGAAAAGACTTGTCCTGGCAGCAGATTGCCGATGCAGCCGGATTCTCTGTTGCGTTCGTCACCGCCGCGGTCCTGGGCCAGCACACCCTGCCCGAGCCTGCCGCCAAAGCGGTGGCTGAGCTTCTCGAACTCGACCAGGACGCCGCGCTGTTGCTGCAAACGATTCCGACCCGCGGATCGATCCCTGGCGGGGTGCCGACTGACCCCACCATCTACCGGCTCTACGAGGTGATCCAGACCTACGGCACCACCCTCAAGGCGCTGATCCACGAGCAGTTCGGCGACGGCATCATCAGCGGCATCAATTTCAAGCTCGACATCAAGAAGGTGCCCGACCCTGAGGGCGGCGAGCGTGCGGTGATCACCCTCGATGGAAAGTACTTGCCCGCCAAGCCCTTCTGATGGCCTGAGCGCCGGCGCCGCGCACAGCTAACACTTACCTTGGGTAAAGATCGGCCCAATCTCTGGTATCTAGCGTCAAAGTTGTTACGCCGAGACGGAGGGGGAGAGCGATGGCATTGCGCACGCCGCCCGGCCTCCGCTCGGGCCGATCTGTATCCCATTCCTTCGCTGCTGACCGGATAGGTCAGGAGAGAGGTGACCCGCCGACGCTGTGGACACCGCCAGCAACGGGCAACTGACAGTCGGTGTCCACAGCGTGAGCGTGCTGTTCGTCAGAATGACACTGAGCACACTCGACGGTGTGGGACATCGCGCGTTCGGTCAAAGGCCTTCCGGCTGTCACGCGTCGGCCGCTCATTGTTTGCCTTGTGGTCACCGGCGGGCGGATTGCGTCTGCGAATCTTGACCGACACACCGGGGCGGACGAGTGTCGCCGCCACTCGGGAAGAAAGGGCCGTCATGACAGAACATTTGCGCGCTTACAACAGCCTGTGGCAGGTCCGCAGCGACTCGTGGTGCCGCCTGGAAGAAGCGGCCGATCGGCTGACGCGCCCAACCACCACGGGAGCGTTGAAAGAGAAATGCGTGAGCACCTGCCAGGAAATACTGGCTCGCCTGAGCACGCTGGAGCCCTACTGGGCCTTCCCCGGTTCGCCCCAATTCGCCCGAGTCCAGCGGCTTTTCGCCGCCGGCAGCTACGATAAATTCGCGCAGGCGGTGCTTCGGATCAACCGCGCGCTGACCACGGAGTCGTACCGCACTGGGGATGTCGACAACGCTGGTGCCGACGACCTGGACATGTTTCCGGCCGACCCACGTCAGCTCGTCGAGCACCAACCGCCGACGCAGCGCGACCGGCCGTATTTCGAAGTGCTCGTCGTCGAGAAGATGACCGAAGCCCAGGAGGCTGCGCTGCGCAACGACGTGCGCAAGTGGCGGCGCCCCGACGACGAATTCGTCTACGAACTCGTGGTGGTCTCCAGCGGCGACGAGGCTCTGATCGCCGCGCGGCTCAATGTCAACCTGCAGGCGGTGGTGGTCCGGCGGCGCTTTTCGCACCAATCGGCCCGGGATCTGTCGGCCTTGTCGGAGTTCGTCGATGCCGAGGTGTCGCACGAGTTGGCCGATCACCAGTCGCCCGAAGAACGGGCGCAGATCCTCGCGGTATCCGTGGGGAAGCTGCGGCCCGAACTCGACCTGTATCTCATGACCGAGATCGATGTGGAGGAGATTGCCGGGCGCCTCGGCCAGTACTTCCGCCGGGTGTTTCATGCTAGGGAAGGCATGCTCGAACTACACCTGTCGATCCTGCAGGGTGTGGCGGGGCGTTACCGCACCCCGTTCTTCAGCGCGCTCAAGGAGTACAGCCACCGGCCCACGGGTGTCTTCCACGCTTTGCCGATTTCGCAAGGCAAGTCGATCGTCAACTCGCACTGGATCAAGGACATGGTGGGCTTTTACGGCTTGGAAGTGTTCATGGCCGAGACGTCGGCGACGTGCGGCGGCCTCGACTCACTGCTCGAACCCACAGGGCCACTGCGGGAAGCGCAACAGCTGGCCTCGCAAGCCTACGGCTCGCGCCACACCTATTTCGTCACCAACGGAACGTCGACGGCCAACAAGATCGTCACCCAGGCCCTGGTTGCGCCCGGCGATATCGTGCTGCTGGACCGCAACTGCCACCAGTCGCATCACTACGGGATGATGATGGCCGGCGCGAATGTCGTTTACCTCGAGGCATATCCGCTCAACGACTACTCGATGTACGGTGCGGTGCCGTTGCGTGAGATCAAGTCGAAACTGTTGGCGCTCAAGCGCGCCGGCAAGCTCGACCGCGTCAAGATGATGTCGCTGACGAACTGCACCTTCGACGGGATCGTCTACGACGTCACGCGCGTGATGGAGGAGTGCCTGGCCATCAAGCCCGACTTGGTGTTCTTGTGGGACGAGGCGTGGTTCGCGTTCGCCCGCTTCCACCCGGTCTACCGGACTCGCACGGCGATGGCGGCCGCCCGTGCGTTGCGTGAGCGGCTGCAGGACCCGGACTACAAGCGCCGCTACGAGGAATCCCTCGCCGCCGACGCCGCCGAAACACTAAGCGATGAAGAGCTTTTGGAACGTCGCCTCATTCCCGATCCCGCACGAGCCCGGGTCCGGGTGTATGCCACCCAGTCCACCCACAAGACGCTGACCGCGCTGCGGCAGGGATCGATGATCCACGTCTTCGATCAGGACTTCGACCAGAAGGTGGCGGTGCCGTTCCACGAGGCCTATATGGCGCACACCTCGACCTCGCCCAACTACCAGATCCTGGCGTCATTGGACCTGGGCCGCCGGCAGGTGGCGCTGGAAGGTGTTGAGCTGGTGCAGCGGCAGATCGAAAACGCCATGCAGCTGCGCGACGCGATCGACAACCATCCCCTGCTCAGCAAGTACATGAACTGCCTCACCACCTCGGATTTGATCCCGGAGCGCTACCGGCCGTCGGCCATCGCCCAGCCGCTGCGCTCTGGGCTGCGCAACATGATGGCCGCCTGGCATCAGGACGAGTTCGTCCTCGACCCGTCGAGGATCACGTTGTCCATCGGGCGCAGCGGCTATGACGGCGACACGTTCAAGCGGGAACAACTGATGGACCGCTACGGAATTCAGATCAACAAGACCTCACGAAACAGCGTGTTGTTCATGACCAACATCGGCACCACCCGCAGTTCGGTGGCGTTTCTCGTGGAGGTTCTGGTCAACATCGTCCGCGAGCTCGACCAAGACATTTCCGAGATGAGCCATGGCGAGCGCGAACACTTCGCGAAGGCGGTCTACCGACTCACCGAAATGTCGTTGCCGCTGCCCGATTTCAGCGGCTTCCATCCCGCATTCCTGGATCACGGTGGAAGCGAGCCGACGCCGGAAGGGGATGTCCGCCGGGCGTTCTACCTCTCCTACGACGACACCAATTGCGAATACCTCACCGGCGAGCAGATCGACGAACGGCTGGACGCAGGCGTCGACATAGTGTCGGCAACCTACGTAACGCCCTACCCTCCCGGATTCCCGGTCTTGGTACCCGGGCAGGTGGTCAGCCGCGAGATACTGCAATTCATGCGCGACCTCGATACGCGCGAGATCCACGGCTATCTGCCGAATTTCGGCTATCGCGTGTACACCGAGAAGGCTATCGAGATGGCCGGCGCGGCCGTCGGGTTGACGTCCGACGGTCATCGCTCCGTGGCGAGCGCGCCCACGGCGTCGCAGAAGCCGTCGAAGAAGAAGCCGGGCAAGCCTGGAAAGCACGACGGCAATGACGGTGACATTCCCGAGGTCGGTGTGGATGAGCTCATCGGCGAGCAGCATCCCGGTGACGCGGTGACCACGCCCCGGGGTGCTCACTAGTCCCGCCGGCTGCTTATGGTCGAGCGGTGACTATCGCTTATGACGAGGCGCTGCGCGAACAGATCCGGGAACGCCTGGCGGGGCACCGTCGCCGTGCCGTGACCGACCCCACCAAGCGGCACGCGGCGGTTGCGTTGGTACTGGTCGACTCCGAGCTGGGCGAGGACAGGGTGGATCCGGCCCCCGTCGACGAATGGATCGACGGGCGGCCGATGCCGGAAAGTCTGGACGGCCGCATGGTCGACGTGTCCGGCGGCGCCGCTTTCCTGTTGTGCCGCAGGGCATCTCGCCTGAATTCACATCCCGCCCAGTGGGCGCTGCCGGGCGGCCGCGTCGACCCGGGCGAAACTATGGTCGAGGCGGCGTTGCGCGAGCTCGAGGAAGAAGTGGGCATCGAGCTGCCCGACTCGACGGTGCTGGGCCTGCTTGACGACTACCCGACGCGGTCGGGATATGTCATCACCCCCGTCGTGATCTGGGGCGGCGGCCGGCTCGACCCTCACCCGGCACCCGACGAGGTTGTCGCGGTCTACCGGGTGGGGTTACACCAACTGCAACGCGCCGACTCGCCACGGTTCTTCGCAATCCCGGAGAGCCCGCGCCCGGTCGTGCAAATCCCGTTGGGAAATGACCTCATCCACGCGCCGACGGGTGCTGTGCTATTGCAACTGCGGTGGCTGTGTCTGGAAGGCCGTCACGACCCGGTAGACGAGCTCGAGCAGCCGGTGTTCGCCTGGAAGTAGGCCTGAAACTATGCTGTGGTGACGGACACTCCCAAGGCGCCAACGCTTTCAGACCAATTGGCCAGGCTGCCGCACTACCACGTCGTGACTCTCAGCGATGGATACAACGTGGCGTACAGCGACGGTCTGACCGAACCTGGCGCGCTGGCGTATGCCGCCGATCTGCTGTCACCCACGTCGGGCGACCGGGAGCAGGGCCTAGAAGCCGTGTGGATCGCGAAAGTCGACCCGAGATCGTGTCCACTGGATCATCGCGACGATCCGGAACAGGACAGCGAAGACACCCTGGAATTTCTTGAACGGGTAATGCAAGACGATGCCTACTGGGCGGTGTCCTGGTGACCCGCGCGGTCATGGCGCCCTGAGCCGGTCGTACCGGGGATCGGATCGGTCGCGCTTCGGCTTCCAGTAGTCCGCGTCGTCGCCGGGCAGAGTCACCTCGGGCACCACCCGGCGGTAGACCAACTTCCAGACTGCGTCGATGCGCTGGAAGCGCCGTAGCAGGCGACGATGGCAGCCAAGCCTGCAACGAATCGGCGCCGGTCATGACGCGGCGTCGAACTCGAGGTGCAGTGCTTCCAATCCTCGCAGGATATAGAGCGGCACATACTGGAAGCGACGATCACCGGCCGGCCCGTGCCGCGATTCGTCAAGATGGATGTCTTTGAGCCTGTCCAGGATTCGCTCGATGGTGACTCGACCCTCGATCCGGGCGAGCGGGCCGCCAGGGCAGCTGTGTGCACCGCGGGCGAATGCTGCGTTCTGGCGCGCATTGCGTCGGTCCACCCGAAGTTCGGCGGGGCACTCGAAATGGGCCGGGTCGCGGTTGGCCGCACCGGGCAGCAGCATGACGGTGGTGCCGGCCGGCAACTCGACGCCACCGAGCGTCGTCGCGACGCGGGTCAAGCGGAAGTCGCTCGACCAGATGGCCCGCGCACTGCCGCAGTTGGTCGCGGCGATCGCGCCGCTGCTCGAAGGCCAGGTCGCCGACCCCGAAGCCGTGGCAATGACACTCGTGCGCGTGTCGGTATGCCACTATCTGGTGCCCGGCTACGACGACGACAGGCTGCTCGATCAACTCCGAGTGGCGGCAGGCGTACGGTAACCGAACAGACGCTCGCGACCGCTACCGGAGGGCCACATGACGTACGCGTTCGACCCTGAACTCGCTGCCGTGATCCCGATGCTGCCCGACCTCCCAGAGACCGACCCGGCAGCAATGCGGGCGGGATTGGCAGAGATGATCGCCCAGCTGCCGGCGCCCGACACCACCGGCCTGCAGATCGAGGAACGCCAAATCCCCGGCCGCGACGGCGATCCGGCAGTGCCGATCCGCATCTACCGGCCCGAACAGCCCAGCGCCCCGGCCGCGGTATACAGCGTCCATGGTGGCGGGTTCGTCGCCGGCGATCTCGAAACCGAACATGCCCTCAATGTCCGGGTCGCCCGCGAACTCGGGATTGTGGTGGTGGCCGTGGACTACCGGCTTGCGCCGGAGACACCGTTCCCCGGTGGGCTGGAAGACGTCTACGCCGGATTGGTCTGGACGGCCGAGCATGCCGACGAGCTCGGCGTCGACCCGCAACGCATTGCCATCCAGGGCACCAGCGCCGGAGGCGGACTGTGCGCGGCGCTGGCGCTGCTGGCCCGGGATCGGCAGGGGCCGTACATCGCCTTCCAGTTCCTGGCGGTGCCGGAGCTCGATGACCGGCTCACCACGCCCAGCATGACTGACTTCACCGATACGCCACTGTGGAGCCGCCCTCGGGCGGTAATCAGCTGGGACTGTTACCTGGGTCCGGGCCGCGCCGGCTCGGACGACGTCTCGATCTACGCCGCGCCGGCCCGCGCGACCCACCTGGCGGGCCTGCCGCCCGCGTACGTCTCGGTGATGCACTTCGACCCGCTGCGCGACGAAGGCATCGCCTATGCCCTGGGCATGCTGGCCGCCGGCGTGAGCGTCGAATTGCATTTATTCCCAGGAACTTTCCACGGGTCGATGCTGATCCAGGACGCGCAGATCTCACAGCGTGAGCAAGCCGAGGCGATCGCGGTGCTGCGTCAAGCGCTGGCCCTGTAGCGAGACCCTCACGCCGCGGGAAACAGGGTGATCGCGGCTCCCCACAACGCGCCGGGGTTGAGACGGTCGGGGTGACGGGCGATCATCCCCGCGTAGAAAGTCGCGGCGGAATCCGAGGATTCGAGCAGTTCCCGCGCGTCGGTCAGGTACCGTCGCGTCTCCTCGATCTGCTCGGGGCCGTCGCCTAAGCGCGGGTCTTTGTGGCCGGCGATTACCGTTGCGGCGTTCAGCTTTTCGGCGATATCCAAGGCGGCCAGCCACTCGTCGATGCCTGACAAGCCGCCGGATTCCGTCAAATACTGGTGCACGCCGTTGTAGACGACGTCGCCCGCGACCAGCAGCCCGGTTTGCGGCACGTGCAGCATCGTCGTCGCATCGGTGTCGGTGTGGCCCACCTCGATGGGCAGGAGCTCGACGCCCTCCAATGCGAAACCGTCCTCATCGACCACGCAGACGTCGATGTCGCCAGTCGGTAGTTGACCGGGAAAGACCTTGTCCCAGAAGTCGGCGCGGAACTCAGCGGCGTTCTGCTGGGTCATCAGCTTCCCGGTTCCCTCGGTGGCGACTACCGAGACGCCTGGAAACCGTTGTAGCAGTGGGATCGCGCCGAACCAGTGATCGCCGTGGCCATGGGTGATATAGATCTGCCGCAGTCGGCGTCCGGACGAGGAGATCCAATCGCCGACGTCGGCCGCTTGGGCGGTGGTCAGTGGTGGATCGACCAGTACCGCGTCGTGTCGTCCCATGATCAGCGTCGAGGTGATCGGCGACCACATCCGGGTGCTGCCGTCGGGCAGCGGCGCACGTCCGGATTGCGGGATCTGTCCGGCGACAAATACTTTGTGCCGCAACGACTCACTCACGCCGCCACCTCCACGATCGCGCGAGTGAAAGCCAGGATCATCGCCGCGACGGCCGCCGGGTATTCGATGTGCACCCAGTGGCCGCCCTTTTCGATAACTCGCACATCGGAACGGGCAAAGCGTGGGCTGATCGCGGCGACGAGTTCTTCTGTCACGAACCCGTCGGCCGCGCCACGGATCATCAGGACGGGGCCGGTGAACTCGCTGGCCGCCGCCGTGTCGCTGACGCCCTCATTCCATATGTCGGCGTACCGAGCGGCGACGTCGGGTCTGACGGCGCTTCCGATGCGGACCAGTCGGTCGAGTTGATGCGCAGCGAGATTGGGTGACACGTGGACCCGCAAAGCGCGTTGCGCATCGGCGTCGCCGCCCAGCGCGCGAAATGGCGCGATCTCCTCGGCGGGTAGCTGTGTGCCGCCGAGTGGCACCGGTGTGAGCAGCACCAGCCCGTGCACCCGGTCGGCGTGGTCGGCGGCGACCAGTTCCGCGATTTGCGACCCCATGCTCTGTCCGACGACGATCACCGGCCCGTCGATGTGGGCGAGGATGTCGCCGGCCTCGGCGGCGAGCGACTCGAGAGTCACCTCACGGGGGTCGGCAACCGCGTGCTTGCGGATGCCGAATCCGGGCAGGTTGTAGCGGACCACACCGACTTTGCCTGCCAGCGCGTCGATCACACCGTCCCACACCGTTGCGTCGTCGAGGAAACCGTGGATGAACAGCAGCGTGGCGGTCATCACGCGACGTCTTTCGTAGCGCCCGAGGGTGACCACGCGGTGGTGTCGATGGGCGAGTAGTCGGTTGAATGGCCGTCGAGTCGGCCGGCGCGTTGCGCGCTCAACTCCTCGACGAGTTCCCCGGGCAGGGGCGTGGTGAAGATGTTGTCGACATACGTGTATTCCCCCGCGAGCCTGCCGAATACGCCCAGTGCGCCGGTGTCGATGCGTCCCCGGGACAGGTAGAGATCGTCACGCACGTGGATTCTCTTGACCCGTCCCCATACGACATGGTCAGGCAGCGGCGGCATCGGGATGATGCGATCCACGACGCACTCGAACGAGATCGGCGCTCCCGCGATACGTGGTGCCGACACCACCTCCGACGGCGCCTTCTGCAGTCCCAGTGCGTCGAATTCATCGACGTCGGTGTCGAACTCGATCGCTGAGCGATGAACCGCGTCCGCCTGCGCCAGGGTGGCGATGTTGACCACGAATTCGCCGGTGTCGCGGATGTTGACGAACGTGTCCTTGAGCGTGACGCCATCGGAGCGGGGCTGCAAGGTGATCGAGAGGATCGGCGGGAATCGGCCGACGACGGTGAAGAACGACACCGGTGCGATGTTGCCGACGCCGGCGGTCGAACTCGTGCTGACCCAGGCGATCGCGCGGGGCAGCACGCTGCCGATCAGAAGTTTGTAGCTGCTGGTGGGATCGAGGTCCGCGGTGTCGATGATCATGACTTGCTCCAGGCCGCGCTGAGTGTGTCGGCGGTGGTAGATATTGACTGAACCCCAACGATGCGCCAGCCCATCGTTGCCGCGGCCGAACTCGAAATGCGCTGCCACCCGCTCGATCTCGGAACCATCGGTACGGCAGCGTGACCAGATGACCTCGATAGCCGCGCCGGCCTCGCTGTACACGGTGACTTTCTGGTCCGGCACGTCGGTGTGGCCATAGCCTTGCGCGCTAAGCCGGGATTGCATGTCCTCGAGGAACTGGACCACCGCCGGGCCGTCGTGGAACCATTGACTGCCCTGCTCGGAGCTGAAATGCAGGGGCGCCGACCAGTAGTCGAGGATGAATTCCGGTCCCCGGGCGATCGTCCCGGCTGCGACACCGACCCAGGTCGGCAGATAATCGTCGAAGAACCAGCGCGCAACCTCGTCAGCGACCGCTGTCGCGAGTTGAATATCGTTGCCAGTCATGATGTTTCTCCTTCTCGAGATGCGCTTGTCAGGACAGCAGCGCGACGGCGGTGTACCAGACCGGCCCGACGTTCAGCCGGTCCGGGTAGAGGCTGATCATGTGGTCGAAATACTCACGCGGGCTGGGATTGCCGGCGAGTAGACGTTGCGCGTCCAGCAGGTAGTTGCGCGTCTGGCTGACGACGGCGGGGTCGTCGGCCAGGTCCTTGTTCTTGTGCCCTGCCACGACAGCGCGGGGTTGTAGGGCTTCGACCTTGTTGAGCGCCTGCAGCCATGCCTTGATGCCGCCGTGGGCGCTTTCCAGCAGGTACTGATGCACGCCGTTGTAGGCGACATCGCCGGCGACCACCAGACCGATGGACGGCACATGCAACACGGTGGTGTCGTCGGTGTCGGTGTGACCGACCTCGATGGCCACCAGGCGCTGGCCCTCCAGCTCGAACCCGTCTGCGGGAACAGGTTGGTAGACAACGGGACTCGGCGGGATCAGGCCGGGAAAGTCGACGTCCCACAGCTGGGCGCGGCCCTCGGTGGCTTGCTTGTGCATCATCGCGATGGTGCCTTCGGTGGCGTACGCGACGGCACCGGGGAAACGCTGCAGCAGCAGGTCGGTGCCGAACCAGTGATCGCCGTGCCCGTGCGTGGCGTAGACGTAGGTCAGCTGCTTGCCGGACTTCTCGATCCAGTCACCGACCCGCTGCACTTGTTCCCGGGTGAACGGCGGGTCGACCAGCACGGCGTCGTGGTCGCCGTAGATCAGGGTGGAGGCCACCGGCGAGGAGACGATCGGGCTGCCGTCGGGCAGCCGTTGCTCACGATTGCGCGGCAGGCCGTCGTGAACCAGGACCTCGTACTGCAATTCGCTCATGATGGATTCCCTTTCGGCTCAGTTGATTTCGGATTTGACGAGATGCTCGGTGAACCACTCGCACGCGGCGGACGCGGCCTGGGCGAAGCGGTCCAGGTAGGGGTCGAAGTGGCCGCCGTCGATGGTCACGAGTTTCTTCGGCTGCAACGCCTGCTCGTAGGCCTGCAGCTCCAGGTCGGCGATGGTGATCGAATCGTGCAGGCCCACGATCAGCAGCAGCGGAGTCGGCGAGACCTGCGAAATCCACTGTCCCGGCTCGTACATCCGTGCCGCGCGGCTGGAGCGAAGGGTCATGACGTTCTCCCAGGTTCCCTCGGGAACCGGTTGGTTGTAGAACGCGACGGCGTCCGGGGACCGGTAGGCGGCGGGTACCGCGGGGTCGGAGCTGACCACGGCCTGGGTGACCGGTGCCTCGCCCCGGTATTGGCGGCGCTCGTCGTCGATGAAGGCCGCTTCCAGGGCGGGCACCTGGTCGGGTGATACCCGGCGCAGGCTCTGCTGATAGCCGCTGATCGTCGGCACCTGCGCGACCACCGCGCGCAGCCGGCGATCCGTCGCGCCGAGCACGATCGCGTGGCCGCCGGCATAACTGGTGCCCCACAGGCCGATCCGGTCCCGATCGACCGACGGGTGGTGTTCCAGAAACGAGATGGCCCTGCGCCAATCGGCGATCTGCACCCACGGGTCGATGTCGAACCGCGGCGAACCGCCACTGGCGCCGAACCCGCGATGGTCGTGCACCAGGACGACAAATCCGGCGTCGGCGAACAAGCGGGCGAACCGCTCCAGGCCGTGCTCCTTCACCCCGGCGAAACCGTGCGCCATCGTGATGGCCGGGTGCGGTCCGACGCCGTCGGGCGTGAACAACCAGCCCCGCAGCGTCACGTCACCTTCGACGTCGAACTCGACATCCTGTCGCTCAACCATCCGTTGCTCCCTCTCGTACGCCGTACAACATCCAGCGTGTGCGCGCTGCGTCCGAGAAGGAGAACCCGCGTTGACACTGGTATTGGCGGGGTCAGGCTTAGGCTCATGTGATGGCGGCGAAGGGCAACGCGCTCGGCGAATACCTGCGCGCGCGGCGAGCGCAGGTCCGTCCCGAAGACGTCGGGCTGATCGCCGGAGCGCGACGCCGAGTCCGGGGTTTGCGACGCGAGGAACTGGCCACGTTGGCCGGTATCAGCTCCGAGTACTACCTGCGGCTCGAGCAGGGTCGCGACACGAATCCGTCCGCTCAGATTCTCGAAGCGCTCGCGCGTGCGCTGCAGCTGGACATCAAAGGCACCGAGTATCTGCATCAACTCGCGAGCCCGGCCGGCAGCCACCGGGAACAGCCCGCGCTGGAGACCGCTGCCGACGGCGCAGACGAGCTCATCGACCAGTTTTCGATGCCGGCGATCGTGGCCAGCAGATGCCTGGATGTGCTGGCCGCAAACCCGGTCGCCCGCGCGCTGTCGCCGGGTTTCACACCGGGCGGCAACTTCCTGCGCTGGCGGCTCCTCGAACCAGCGGCGCGCGACTTCTTCGTCGACTGGGACGACGTGACCGACGTCGCGGTCAGCGGCTTGCGTGAGGCGGCCGGTACCGATCCCGATGATCCGCGCTTGCGGGCGCTGATCGACGAATTATCCAGCACCAGCGCGCGTTTCCGGGAGCTCTGGGCGCGCGCGGAGGTGGGATACCGCTCGACCGTCATCCACCTGCGCCACCCGGATGTCGGTGACCTGTATCTACGCTCCAACAGGTTCAACATCCCGCACTCCGGCGGACAGCACATGCTGACTTATCGCGCCGAACCCGGCAGCGAATCCGCCGCGGCACTCGAGGCGTTGCGGCACCGTTGAAGCACGGCCGTGTCGTCCCGTGCCCATTGACTTGAGTTGCCATAGAGTGGCTTTCAAATGGACCTCGACCGCATCACCCACCCGTTGCGCCTGGCCAGGGGATCACACCAGCCAGGATCCGGCAAAGGGTGTGCCATGAACGCGATTTCATACATCAACGGCGACGCGCAGGTCACCGACTTCCCTGCGACCTCGGCCCGCCCGCTGGCCTCGTTCGTTCAGCTGTGCAACGACCTGCTGGCCGAGCCGGACGGCTACCTGTCTCCGAAGAACGCCGTGGTGGTGCTCGACCTGGGATGGCTGACGGTGGGAACCGCCGACGTCGCCGACACCGTCATGCACAGCTGGGTGACCAAGCTGCTGATCAGCCCGCCCTGGGGAGTCGTTCGATACGCCGACAACGCGACGGCCCAAGTGATCTCTGACATCGCCGAGCTGCACCGCACGTTCGTCCCGGGCGACTCGCCTTCGATCGCGGCGTGGGACGGCGCCGCTCGCGCCGCCCGCGCGGCCGGCGAGGCCTCGCAGGGCGCCGAACGCTACGCCGCCCGGGCCGCATACCAATCGACCGCCCTGGTCGAGACCGACGACTGGGACACCCTCGATGCCGTGACCGGCAACGCGCTGAAGGCCCATCGACTGGCCAATAAGGATGACGGAGCCACCCGGATCCTGGAAGTCACCCGCAACGCCATCCGCTCATGGCGCCGGCTGGCCGGGTTGAGCGTTGTCAGCAATGATCCAATACCGGCCACCGCTCTCGTGCGACGCAAAGGCGCAGCAGCCTAGCGGCGTGAATCAGTTCTGCCGGTGGCTATTTCGTCGCAGCCGCACCGCGCGATTGGCCGCTGTCGCGAAAGCCAGCGTCGCCATCACGACGAGGACGATCGCCGAGGCCGCAGACCCGATTGTCCCCAGCGCCAGCGGCAGCCCGAATCCGATATAAGTCGCTGTATAGAACACTCCGGTGAGAGCGCCGCGAACCCGTTGCGGCGCTGCGGCTTCCAAATCGATCAGACCTTCGCGTAGCAGTAGGCCGGCCGCGCAGCCCAGGACCACCACCAGCGACAGGCCGAGCCCGAGCGGCATCCTCGATGGTGCCGCCGCGGCGACTGCGTAACCGAGCGCGGCCAGCAATGCACCGATGGTGCCGGCCTGCGGTCCCCACCCACGCAAGCGAGCGAACACCTGAATGAACGCGCTGCTGCCGTTGGCAATCAGCGCGGCGATACCGGCGACCATGGGAGCCGCGAGCCCGATGTGGACACGGGTAGGGATCGTGACGAAGGCGAGTGTCGCCGAGGCGAACACCCACGGCGCCAACGGCAGTGCCCAGCTCAACGCGCTCACGCTGGCCTGACGCACGGGGATTGACTGTTCCGAACCACGACGCGTGGGCGCCGTGGTGTTCACCCCGGCGCGCTGAACCGCCACGACCGCGACAACCGTCGCCAGCACGACGATGGCGGCAGCGATGCCGAACGACTCCCGAATGCCGGGTCGGACAGCCCAGGCGATCAGCCCCGAAGCGAACGGGCCGATGGCGAAACCGGCGGTCAACACGGCTCCGCCGACGGCGGCGCCGGCCGGACCTTTCAGATCGGAGGCCCACGCGGTGCACGCGCTGATCGCCAGACCCACCCCGAGCCCGACGATCACGCGCCCCGTTAGCAATACGGCCGAATGTTGGGAGAGCAGCATCGCGACAGTTCCCGCCACAGCGGTTGCCGAGCCCGCCCACGCCACCGATTGGCGCCCGAGAGCATCAGAGGCACGGCCTCCGATGAGCAGGCCGGGCAGCAGTCCCAGCGCGTAGATGCCGAAAATCGCATTCAGCATGGCTCCGCCGAGATGCTGGCGCTCGCTGATCACCGGGATCAAGGCGGCGAAATGGTTGGCGGCCCAGCCAACCGTCAGCAGGACGGCCAGCACCCCGCCGAAGACCACCTGGATGTCAGCGGACCTGCGGCGACTGTCGCGGCTGGGCTCTGTGGCCAGCGGCGACGCATGCGCCACGTCGGCTGCCACATCTGAGCTGTTCACTGGTTTCCTCCGCGCGGGTCGCTGTGTCCACAGTGCTGACCAACGCGTTAAACGACGACACGGCCCAGGGAGTTATTCCCACTCGCTAGTTCATTCGACTGCGCGGCAGTCAGAACCAGTTCTCGTCGAGCTCCGTCATGGTTTGGTCGCCAGCTGTCCAGCAGGTCGAACTGCACGGTCGTCTTGGGGAGTTCGTAGTGGAAGAAGTAGCGCGCGGCCAGGCGCTTACCCGCATAGAAATCCTCGTCCTTGCCATGTGCGGCCAGGGCCTGCTGCAGCCAGATCCAGGCCACCACCACGTGGCCGACGGCTTCGAGGTACGCCGTGGCGTTCGCCAGCGCACTGACGGGGTCAGCGTCCCTCCAGAGCCGCGCGGTGGTGTGCTCGACGCGCCGCGTCGCTGATTCCAGCGCGTGTGCCCAGTCGCTCAGGGGTTGTCCCAGCGCCGACGCCTGGCCGGCCGTGTGCCGGATTCTCTCGAGGAGCAAGAGCAGGCCGCGCCCGCCCTCCAGGATCACCTTGCGGCCAAGCAGATCGAGGGCCTGAATGCCGTGTGTGCCTTCGTGAATCGAATTGAGCCGATTGTCGCGGTAGAGCTGTTCGACGTTGTAGTCGCGGGTGTAGCCGTATCCACCGTGGACCTGGATGGCCAGACTGTTGGCCTCGACACACCACTGCGAGGGCCAACTCTTGGCGATCGGGGTCAGCACCTCAAGCAGAAGCCTGGCCTCGTCTCGGTCGGCTTCGGTTGGCGCGGAAAGCGTTTCGTCGACCAGTCGGCTGCAATACAGGCCCAGGGCCAGGGCGCCCTCGACGTAGCTCTTTTGGGCCAGCAGCATTCTGCGCACGTCCGGATGGGAGATGATCGGCATCTCCGCCGTCCACGGTTCCGCGCTCGCGCGACACAGGTTTGCCTTGCAGCCGGGTGCGGGCGTAGGACACCGCCTGCAGATACCCGGTATAGCCCAGGGCGGTGGCCGCCAACCCGACGCCGATCCGGGCTTCGTTCATCATGTGGAACATTTGGCGCAGGCCGTCGAATTCTTCGCCGACGAGATAGCCGACCGCGCCGTCGCGGCCATCGGGCGTGATCGATTCATCGCCGAAGCTCAGTAGCGTGTTGGTCGTTCCCCGATTACCCATCTTGTGGTTGAGCCCGACCAGCACCACCGAGTTGCGCTCCGCGGGCCGTCCGTTGTCATCAACGAGGTGTTTGGGAACAACGAACAGCGAGATCCCTTTGACGCCGGGCGGACCTCCGGGTGTTCTGGCCAGCACGAGATGAACGATGTTCTCCGACAATTCGTGATCGCCGCCGCTGATCCACATCTTGGTGCCGGTGACGCGGTATGTCCCGTCATCTTGCCGGACCGCCTGCGTGGTGATACTGGCCAACGACGACCCCGCCTCCGGCTCAGACAAGCACATCGTCCCCAGGTAGCGGCCCTCGAGCATCGGCCGCACCCAGGTGTCGATCTGCTCCTTGTTGCCGTACGTGGCCAGCAGGTGGGCGTTGCCCACGGTCAGGCCCAGATAGGACGAGGTGCTGATGTTGGCCGCCTGCAGCCAGGCGAACGCGGCCCGGGCCACCACGTAGGGGAGTTGATAGCCGTCGATGTCGTGGTCGAACTCGCCTGCGATCAGGCCGGCGGCGCCCACCGCCGAGAGCGCTGCCTTCATCTCGGGCAACGTCGTCACCGTGCCGTCGGGATTGATGAACGGTTCGTTGGCATCGGCGGTCTTGTAGTGCGGCGCAAAGCGTTTGGTCGCGATGTCCGCAGCGAGATCCAGCACCGAATCGAAGGACTCTTTCGAGTGCTCGCTGTACCTCGGCCGATCACACAACTCGGCCACATCGAGCCACTCGTAAAGTAGAAAATCGACGTCGCGCGGGTTCAGCAGCGGCGGATGGGAGTCGGCATGCGTGTGCTTCATCGGACCTGACTAGTTCGTGGGGATGGCTTCACACGATACTCGACCAGTAGTAGTTTGCAACTAGTTCATAGTTCCCAGGAGAGGAAATCAGATGGCTGAACCCGACGGTGCTCGACCGTTTCCGGCTCGACGGGCAGGTGGCGATCGTCACCGGGGCTTCCTCGGGGCTGGGAGTCGCGTTCGCCGAGGCGCTTGCCGAGGCGGGTGCCGATTTGGTGCTGGCGGCGCGGCGCCTTGATCGCCTCGAGCAGACGCGCGCCCTGGTCGAGGAGCGGGGCCGGCGTGCGCTGACGGTGGCCGCGGACGTGGCGCGGCCCGAGGACGCACAAGCCGTCGTCGACGCGGCGATGACCGAGTTCGGTCACGTCGACGTGCTGGTGAACAACGCCGGCAAGGGCACCGCCGTACCCGCGACACGCGAAACGCCCGAGCAGTTCCGCGAGGTGATCGACATCAACCTCAACGGGTCGTACTGGATGGCCCAAGCCTGTGGTCGGGTCATGAAACCCGGCAGTTCGATCATCAACGTCGCCAGCGTGATCGCGCTGACCAGCGGCGGGCTGCCCCAGGCGGCCTACTCGGCCAGCAAGGCCGGCGTGACGGGCCTGACCCGGGATCTGGCCGTGCAGTGGACGGGCCGCAAGGGCATCCGCGTCAACGCCCTGGCTCCGGGCTTCTTTCCCTCTGAGATGACCGATGAATTCCCGGAGGGCTACATCGACAGCCAACTGCCGCGGCTGCCCACCGGACGGCCGGGCGATCCGGCCGAGCTCGCCGCGGCGCTGGTCTTTCTCGCCAGCCCTGCCGCCTCTTACATCACCGGCGCCACGCTGGTCGTCGACGGCGGCCTCACCATCTCATGATTCAAGTTTTGAAAAGCAACTAGCCTGGCCTATCATCATCGATGTGAAGCATGCCGATCTGCTCGACGAGAATTGTGCGGTCGCCCGCTCGGCGGCCATCGTCGGCGAACGCTGGGTCTGGCTGATCCTGCGTCAGGCGTTCAACGGGGCCCGGCGGTTCGAGGATTACCAGCGGGGCATCGGCCTGGCCCGCAACGTGCTCACCGACCGCCTCAACTTGCTGGTCGCCCACGGCATCCTGGAGCGGCGGCCCTACGCCGAGCATGCCGCGCGCGAACTCAACGAGTATCGGCTGACCGACAAGGGCCGCGCGCTGTTTCCGGTCTACGTCGCCCTGATGCAATGGGGTAACGAATGGACGGGCCTGCCGGCCCCGCCAGTCGAACTGCTGCACAAGCCCTGTGGGCACCGAGTCGGGGTGCGGGTGGTCTGTTCGGAATGCGGCCAGGACATCAACGCCCGCGACACCGAGCCGGTCGTCGGCCCCGGCCTGATCATGCATCGCGGCAACCGCGGCAGTTGAGTACGGAGGTAACCCAAGGTGGAATGGACGGGCGCGCGCTATGCGGACAAGCCGACAGTAGAGGTGCAGACCTGGATCGACGCGCCGCCAAAGCGGGTGTGGGAGTTGGTATCTGATGTCACGCTGATGCCGACCATGAGCCAGGAGCTGGAGTCGATCGAATGGCTCGACGGTGTCACCGAGCCCGCCGTAGGCGCCAGTTTCGTCGGACACAACAAGCACGACTCCTTAGGGGAGTGGTCGACCACGTCGTATGTGATCGAGTGCGATCCCGAGGCCGTGTTCGCCTGGGCCGTCGCAGGACCCGGACGAACCCGACGGCGATCTGGCGTTTCCACCTCGAGCCCAAGGACGGTGGCACCGAGCTGTCGCAGTGGATGCAGATGGGCCCAGCGCCTTCGGGACTGTCGTTCGCGATCGAGCGCATGCCGGACAAAGAGCAGAAGATCGTATTCGTGCGCATGCGCGAATTCGAACAGAACATGGGCTTCACCGTGCAGCAGATCAAGAAGCTGGCCGAGAGCTGATGCGCACTGCCACCACGATTGAAGCGGCAAGCTTTCAAAATTGGCGCCAAGGACGGGATTTCGTCGTCGAAGCCGAAAAGCTCGGCCTCGATATCTGTTGGGTAGCCGAAGCGTGGGGCTCGGACGCCCCGTCGGCGCTGGGCTACTACGCGGCATGCACCGAACGAATGCTGTTGGGATCCGGGGTCATTCAAGTAGGCACCCGGACGCCGGTCGCGGTAGCGCAAGCCGCGATCACGCTGTCGAACCTGTCGGGGGGACGGTTTCTGCTAGGGCTGGGCGCGTCGGGCCCGCAGGTCATAGAGGGCCTGCACGGGGTGTCGTTCGCACGACCGCTCACGCGGATGCGAGAGACCGTCGAGATCGTGCGCCGGGTGTTCGACGGCGGCAAGATCTCCTACTCCGGCAGCGAGTTTCAGATTCCCCGGGCCGGCGGGGAAGCGGTGCCAATGCGGCTGTCGATGCGCGCCGAGCACCCGATCCCGATCTACCTGGCGACGCTGTCCCCGGCCATGCTGCGACTCACCGGTGAGATCGCCGACGGTTGGCTCGGCACCAGTTTCGTGCCCGAGGGCGCCGATAGTGCCTACTTCGGTTACCTCGACGAGGGTTTGGCCCGCAGCGGACGCGACCGCGACCGCCTCGACATCTGTCAGGGCGCCGAGGTGGCCTTCGCGCCCGACGAGGATGCGCTACGCGAAATGGTCGCGGGCCGAAAGAAAGAGCTCGCCTTCAGTCTGGGCGGCATGGGCTCGGCGTCGACCAACTTCTACAACCAGGCCTACAGTCGGCAGGGTTGGGCCGATATCGCCGCGCAGGTCCGCGAGCGCTGGCAGGCCGGTGATCGTGACGGCGCCGCCGGCCTGGTGACCGACGAGATGGTATTGGCCACCACGCTGATCGGCACCGAAGCCATGGTGCGGGACCGGTTACGCGTGTGGCGCGACGCCGGCGTCACCACCGTCCGGCTCTATCCGGCCGGCGACAGCCTCGACGCCCGGCTGACCACGCTGGGCCGGGCCATCGAGATCGTCCGCGAGGTCTCCTGATACGAGCCGTCGAGTGTGGACTTGTGTAACGCTTTTCGCGGAAAGCGTGCCTCAATCCCACACTCGGCGAGTAGAAGAAGATGGCTTAGAAGTAGAAGCCCGCGAACGGGGCCTCGGGCACCGCGAAAAGCCGATCGGCGGCCACAATCGCCGCCGGGTCCTCGGCCCGGGCCAAACCACCGGCGACGAGGCTGCGCCAGGTCGCGCCGCCAAGCAGAACAGCGCCCAAACCCTCTATGCCGACGCTCGATTTGGGGCGCGCGGTCCGTCGGTGCGGCGCCGTTGCCGGTGATGCTGAAGGTTGCCGAGTTGTTCGGCAAGAGCGGGTCATCGACCGCGATCGTGACGGTGCCCTCTCCGCCGTATCGGCGTGCCGTCAGCGCTTGCGCGACGTCGACGACTCGCAGCCACGTCTCGTCATGCACCGCGCTCACCTTCATGGCGCGGCGGTCAACCAGCAGCCAGGGCAGCGGGTCGTCCATCGGCAGCATCCAGAACACCACGCGGTCAATGAGATCCAGTCCGAGCAGGAAACGCAGCAGTCCGAGATAGGCCTCCATGGTGGGGGCGAATAAATCCTCCACCGCGATGGTGCGATGTTCACTGACGAACCACTGCTCGGTGCCGACGGGGCGGTAGCGGGCGAAGCCCGACTCGGACCCCGGCTCGCCGTGCACCGCGATGTATGAAGGCCCCGAGGAGGATTCGGAGCGCAGCCGCGCGCCCTGCCACCACACTGCGTGGCGATCGATCGTTCCTGGCCGGGACGGGCGATTCCCGGCACAGATCCGGGGCAGGACATCCCACGCGTCGGCCACGTCGAGCAGGCGCACCGGGCCGCCGGCACCGACGCCGGGGCGTAGCGCTGCACGTGCCGTCGCAACCTCGACGCTTTGCGCCGAACTCGCGACGCCGTAGCCGTAGCGTCCATAGATCGTCGCCTCCGAAGCACGTAGGGTCGCGACCACCTCACCCCGCGCGGCGAAGTCGCGCAGCTGATGATGCACCAGCTCGGTGGCGATCCCTCGTCGGGTGAAGGACGGCAGCACCCCGATGTGCGTGACGGCGGCGTGGCCCACGATCGCCCCGCCCGGAAGTGTCAGTCCGCTGGTCGCGGCGTCGGCGGTGCCGACGAGTCGCTCTTCGGCGAACACTCCGACGGTGCGGCCGGGTTCGAGCAGCGTGGTGATCTGGCCGGGAGCCAGGTTCGGCAAGGGGGGCAGACCGACCATGGCGGTGCGGAACACGTTGGCCGCGGCCAGGAGGTCGTCCTCGCTGTCGAGAACGCGGATCTCAGTGGTCATCCGGCCATCATGGCTGACGCCCGTCGAAATGTCCAAGAGGTCGCGCCGGCGCACGAGTTAAATGCGCCCAGAACGCAACTTGCCCTCTGCCCGGCGCGAACCTAGCGTCGATGGCAGATGTCTGGAAAATTCTTCTGGTTTTTGCCCACCACCGGTGACAGCCGTTCAATCGTCGGCGGGTCGCACGCATCATCGAACCGCGCGATCCCGAACGGATTTCGCGCGCCGAGCCGCCGGTATCTGGCTGAGGTCGCCCGCGCCGCCGACCGGCTCGGCTTCGAGGGTGTGCTGACGCCGACGGGGACCTGGTGCGAAGATGCGTGGCTGACCTCGGCCGCGTTGCTCGCCGAGACCGAGCGGCTGAAGTTCCTGGTGGCATTCCGTCCCGGGTTGGTGCCTCCCACGCTCGCGGCGCAACAGGCGGCGACGCTGCAGCGCTTCTCCGAAGGAAGGGTTTTGCTCAACGTGGTCAGTGGCGGCGACGACGCCGAGCAACGTCGTTTCGGCGACTGGCTCGACCACGACCAGCGCTACGCACGCACCGCCGAGTTCCTGCAGATCGTGACCTCGGTGTGGACGCAGGAGTCGGTGGATTTCACCGGCAAGTACTACACCGTTGCTGATGCCCGGGTGTCGGCGCCACCGAATCCGTTGCCGGAGATCTACTTCGGCGGTTCCTCAGCGGCAGCATTGCCGATCGCGGCTGAGTTCGCCGATGTCTACCTCACCTGGGGTGAGCCACCGGGGGACGCCGCCGCCAAGATCGAAAGGGTGCGCGAGCAGGCTGCCGCCCGGGGCCGCAAAGTCCGGTTCGGCATTCGGCTACACACCATCAGCCGCGACACCGCGGACGCGGCCTGGGCCGTCGCCAACGAGATGCTTGCCGATCTCACCGACGAGCAGATTGCCAAAGCCACAGCGCTGCATGCCAAATCGGAATCCGAGGGGCAAAGAAGGATGACGGCGCTGCACGGCGGGCGGCTGGACAAGCTGGAGATCTACCCCAATCTGTGGGCCGGCGTGGGCCTCGTCCGTGGCGGTGCGGGTACCGCGCTGGTAGGCAGTCACCAGGAAGTCGCGGACCTGATCACCGAATACCACTCGCTGGGCTTCGACGAGTTCATCCTGTCGGGTTATCCCCATCTCGAGGAGGCGTACTGGTTCGCCGAAGGGGTGCTGCCGCGACTCGGTAAGTAGGCACCACCAGGGGTTTGTGATTGGGATGCGTTCACCGGCGATAACTTTCGGAGCAGCGGGTTCCTCGCGGAGACCAGCGCTACGAACGGGCGAAGACAATTCCGCAGACCACGCAGGAACTCTTCGACTCCTGGCGGGGTGATGAGATCGTGGCGGACGAGGAGAGCGGCGTCTTCCTGTCCGACCCCAACGCCAGCGCGTTCGCACACCGGGATGCCCACTTCGACATTCACAGTCGGTTCAACGTTCCGCGCAGCCCGCAGGGGCGGCCGGTGATCTTCCAGGCAGGTGATTCCGACGAAGGCCGCTACTTCGCCGCTGCTGCTGCGGACGCGATCTTCTCCAGACACAGTACTTTGGCCGCGGGACACGGGTTTTACGCCGATCTCAAGGGCCGCCTCGCCCGCTACGGACGCCGCGGCGACGAGCTGCTGATCCTGCCGGCCGCGACGTTCATGATCGGCGACACCGACGCCGAGGCCGCCGATATCGCGCACGAGGTGCGCCTCGCGCAGGTCTCTCCGCAGACGGCGATCAAGTTCCTCGAACAACTCTGGAATCGGGACCTAGCCGACCACGACCCTGATTGGCCAGGCGGGCTAGACCCATTCGTCGACCAGGTCGTGCCGCCACTTGAAGAGCGCGACGCGTTCCGCGCCGACTACGGGCACCATCGAGGAATATGGTTGGTTTTGTGTCGATTCATCCAGTCGGCCAACGGAATCAACCCGGTACTGGTGGCGACATCCGTACTCTCGGATACCGACGAGTACGTCGTTGCCACCGTTTCGTACCGAGGAAGGCCGGCCCCCGTCCCCGTTTGGGACGAGGTGGCGGCCCTGGCCCTGACGGAGGGTCTAGTATCCGGTTTCGTGCGACGAATCTTGGTGGTGACCGCGGTGGTGGCGGTGGCGACGATGCTCGCCGGCTGCGAAAGCAAGTCCACTGGATCCGAGAAACGCCCGGCGTCACACGCCGTGGTGATCGTGTCCGGCGGGGATGCGACGAGCCCCTTCACTAGCGCCGACCAGGCGTGCACCACTGGGCTTGTCGCCGGCAACACCGACACCGCGATCCGCGAATACCTGCTCAAGCAGGGCTACACCGTCTACACCTCGCCGGCGATGGCCGGCCGCGGGCAAGTGGTCGACCAAACCGGATTCGGCCCGTTCGGGGTCTGCCCGGTCACGCTGCCGGAGAACATGACCGTCAACTCCACCGGAAGCATAGACACCGCCGGTGAGCACCTCGCCCGGTTCCTCGACTACCTGCACACCGAAAAGGGCGTCACCGACGTCGACTTCGTTACCCACTCGATGGGCGGGCTGTACTCACGTGCCGCGATCCGGGTGCTGGCGACCACCAACTCGCCGGTGCACATCCGCTCGCTGACCACGATCGGCACACCCTGGCAGGGCTCATATCTGTCCGACTACGCCAACGGCAACGTTCCGCTGACCGACTGCCTGGGTGACACGTTCTGCGAGAATGCGATGAACGGAATGAAGGACGAGGTCCTGCGGCTGATGGCCGGCTCCGGCCGTGAGGTCAACCAGGCTTTCCTGATGGGCAAGGACGGCTGGAACGAGTTCCAGTCCGGCGTGCTAGACAAGATCCCGGTGGTGCTGATCGGCGGCAAGAAGTTCACCAAGCCCGGCCAAGTCAACCCCGCGGTGTGGCCCAATGACGGTCTGGTGGCGCTACAGAGCGCGCTGGCCAAGGACATCAGCGACCCGGTGCTGCCACACCGGCGCTGCTATACCTTCGACGACACTCACAGCATCTACGTCTCCAACGCCGCCGGGCTGGACTGGAACACCGCGCTCACCTGGGACCCGCAAGTGCTGGACGTACTGCACAAGGCGATAGAGGACGCGCCCAAAGCACTCGGTGGGGCCAATCGCGAAGGCGGCCCAGCCAATTAGGGTTCGCCGCATCGTCGACAATGTCCCGGCGAGAGGCGTCATCCGATGAGCGCCAACGCCGACCAGCTACGAAACCGGCTGTCGCTAGCCCATCAGGAACGCTGGTTGACCTCGCGGCCGGAGCCGGCCATCAGCCGCAGGACCTCGTCCTTTTAATCCCTTCATCGCGCTCGCGCAGAACGCCCAGGCAGCCGGCCGGACAGCGGGGGATGCGCTGATAGCGTCTCTCGGGTGATCAAGCAGCGACCCTTCTCGGGTTACGGGCTGCTTGGTCACAGGCACAGGCCATTCAGGGAACTCTGGACTGCGAATCTTGTCTCGAACCTCGGCTCGGTCATGCTACTTCTCGCCGCCGCGTGGTTCATGACGTCCATAACCGAAAACGCGCTTACGGTGGCCTTGGTTCAGACGGCCGTGAGTCTTCCGTTCGTGTTCCTCAGTATTCCGTTCGGAATACTGAGCGACCTTTTCGGTCACCGGAGACTTCTTCTGCTCGCGCAGGTATGGATGCTGCTATCCACGGGCGCCCTCGCACTGATCACATGGCGGGGTCAGTTGACTTCGTGGCTGCTCCTGTCCCTGCTGGCCTTGACAGGAGTGGGGGCGGTCATCCAACAGTCCTCATGGAAGCCGTTGCTTTACGATTTGGTGCCGCGAGAAAGCGCGGTTGCTGTGCTCTCGCTCAACTCCCTGAGCAACAAGCTTGGCCAGGCTGCCGGGCCGATCATCGGCGGATACCTGATGGGAATTGCCGGTGCTGCAGCTGTTTTTGCAGTCAAAGTGGTCTCGCATGTCATCATGATTCTTGCTCTGTGGCCTGTGCCGAAGCGGGCTGTTCTCGAATCCGAAGAGCCACAGTCATCGCCAGACCTGAGGCGATCGCTTCGCGAGGGCTGGAGGTTTCTGTGCGGATCGCCTGAGGTTCATGGGCCTATGATTCGTTGCGCCGTCTTCATGGCTCCATGCGCCGGTATGGTGGCGCTTCTGCCTTTAGACGCCCGGGAGAATATTCAAACCGAGGTCCTCGGTTTCGGCGAATTGCTGACCGTCCTCAGTTTGGGGATGGTTGCAGCTGTATCCCTGATGCCCTTGCTGCAAAGACACTTCCGGATGGCCTCGATGGCGACCGCAGCGCAGGCTGTCTTTTCTCTTGCCCTGCTGGGAATCAGCCAATGGGACAGCATGTTGCTCGACGCCTTATTCTTGTTGTTTGCGGGCTTTACTTGGAGCATCCTGAGTGTCAGTTGCCAGGTCTCGGTGCAAACATCGTCCCCGGACCGCATGCGGGGGCTCATGACGTCCTTCTACGGCCTGACCCAGCAGGGATCGTTGGCCGGGGGCAGCTTCATCTTCGGGTTGATTGCCGAGCATGTCGGCGTCAGTGGAAGCATCATGATGTGCGGATCCATTGCCATGGGCGGTCTTCTGCTTGTCCGCCGATTCCCTCTATCCGACGGCACCTCGGAAACAGCGGACGTCTAATTCCCTGCCATTCTGCTGCCCTTCCCTCGCTGCTAGCCGAGATATGCTGCCAGCAGGTCGACTTCGACTCTGACAACGCGTCGTCGGGATCGCGGAATGCGTTGGATGTGTGGCGAATAGCGGTTGCTTCGATGCTATTTGGTGACGCGCTCGGCCGGTGGCCGATCGGTCGAGCTGCCGCTATGATGTGGACCTCCAAGGCCACGGGAAAGCGAATCCGCGAGCTATTTTACTTACTGGGTGTAGTAATAATCGGTGGCGGCGCGTACCTGACGGACGAGGGAACAGGATGGAATCCTATCGACTGATCGCCGAAGAGTGGGCCCGCCGCTGAGCGGACCGTGGAGCGGTCGGCAGCGCCTAGCGAATCGCCAGACCGGTCAGCGCCCGCGAGATCACCAGTCGCTGGATCTCGCTGGTGCCCTCGAAGATCGTGAAGATCTTCGCGTCGCGGTGCATCCGCTCCACCGGGTAGTCACGGGTGTAGCCGTTGCCGCCCAGGATCTGGATGGCCTCGTCGGTGACGTAGACCGCGGTCTCACTGGCCACCAGCTTGGCCATCGAGCCCTCCGCGGCGTCAAAGTTCTGGTTGTTGCGCGCCATCCAGCCGGCCCGCCACACCAGCAGACGGGCCGCGTCGATCCGGCTCTTCATGTCCGCCAGCTTGAAGGCCACCGCCTGGAACTCGCCGATCTTGCGGCCGAATTGCTCACGCTGGCAGGCGTAGTCGAGCGCGTACTCGTACGCGGCCCGGGCCACCCCGACGGCCATCGCGCCGACGGTAGGCCGGGTGCGCTCGAAGGTCTTCATGGCCGCCTGCCCGCCCGACGAGGCACCGGATTTGGCCCGGGCGATCCGCGCCTCGAACTTCTCCCGGCCGCCGAGAATCCCGTCCTCGGGCAGCCGGACGTTGTCGAGCACAACTTCGGCGGTATGCGACGCACGGATCCCGTGCTTCTTGAACTTCTGCCCCTGAGCCAGCCCCTTGGTGTCGGGTCCGATGACGAAGCTGGCCTGGCCGCGGGTTCCGAGTTCGGGGTCGACCGAGGCCACGACGATGTGGACGTTGGCGATGCCGCCGTTGGTGGCCCAGGTCTTGGTGCCGTTGAGCACCCATTCATTGGCCGCCGCGTCCCAGCGCGCGCGAGTGCGGATGCCGCCGACGTCCGAGCCGGCGTCGGGCTCCGAGGAGCAGAACGCGCCGAGCTTGGTGTCGTCGGGAGTGCCGAACATGTCGGGCAACCAACGGCCGATCTGTTCGGGAGTTCCGTTGCCCGCCAACGCCGCTGCGGCCAGCCCGGTGCCCATGATGGACAGCGCGATCCCGGCGTCACCCCAGAACATCTCCTCGAACGCGGTGAGCATGCCCAGACCGGTCGGCTCGCCCGCCTGCTGCGCGAAGAAGTCAGGGGAGTAGAGACCCACCTTCGCGGCCTCTTGGATCACCGGCCACGGGGTTTCCTCTCGCTCGTCCCATTCGGCCGCGGCCGGACGGATGACGTCGGCCGAAAACTTGTGCACCCAATCGCGCACATCGATAACGTCGTCGCTGAGTTCCAATGAGAATGTCACGTCTGTGGCTCCTGAAATAGCTTGATAATCAACGGTTTCTGGGGTTCGTGTACTGCGCAAGGACGCTGACCGTCTGGTTGACCCACGCTTCGAAGTAACGGTCGTCCTCGATGTTGCCCGGCGAGCGTCCGGTCAGCGCTTGCAGTGTCGCCGCATAGGACAGCGACCCGATTGCGACGGCCGCGGCCGCCTCGGGATCGGGGATGGACGTGCGACCGGAGCGATTGGACGCCGTCAATTCGTCGGCGAACCGCTGATAGGCGTTGTCGGTGATGACCTGCCAAGTCTTCTCGTCGAGATCGCCGAGCTCGTCGGGCTCGCGCAGCATGACCTTGAGCAGATCCTCGCTCTGCTTGAAGTTGTCCCAGATCAGCCGGCCCGCGGTGCGGACCGCCTGTTCGACGTCGCGCCGGTCGCCGGCGTCGTACGCCTCGCGCGCGGCAACGATGCTGTCGATCCGGTATGCGACCGCGGCCTCGAGCAGCTCGCGCTTGGAGGCGAAATGCTTGTAGAGCGCTCCCGACCCCGGCGCGAGACCGGAGGCCCGCTGGATGTCGGCGACCGAGGTGGCCGCGTAACCCTTCGCGGCGAACAGCGTCAGTGCCTCGCCCAGCAGGCGATCGCGTCCAGCAGCCCCCATAAGGTGAGAGAGTACTCACTCACCGCGAGCGTGGCAAATCATCAGCCATAATCGGGCGGTGCCAGCAGCGAACGGACGATGCGTGTGACCACCGCTCTGTTGGCGTCGGCTGCAATCGCCGAATTCGGCGGCATCATCGCGCTTTCGGTGCTGCTCATCGTGTCGCGATCGCAGCTGAAGGGGGCCCGAAGCAAGCTCGAGCGCAGCCGCAGACCCGAGATCGCCCACCGCCGTCGGCGCCCCGGAGTCGCTCCTCTCGCGGTCAGGCGGGTATGGAAGACGGCCGATTCGCTGGTGACGAAAGGCATCGGCGCCACCGTCCGAAACTCGATCGAAGATCTCGCGGGCTGGGCGCAGGTGGAACGGCCTGATCTCGCCAGGCTCACCGCGGACGGCGATGTCGTGATCGCCTTCTCCGACATCGAGAACTCCACCGCACACAACGAGGCGCTGGGCGACCGGGAATGGGTCAAGGTATTGGAGCGGCACAACAAGCTCATCGACAAGCTCGTCGATGACCACCGCGGCCACGTGATCAAGAACCAAGGCGACGGATTCATGATCGCCTTCGCCGACCCCGGCCAGGCCGTGCTGTGCGGTGTCGGTGTGCAACGAGCCCTGCTCGACAACGCTGACCGCTGGGAAGGCATCCGGGTCCGGATCGGCATCCACATGGGGACGTCGGTCCGACGCGGCGACGACCTTTTCGGGCGCAACGTTGCGATGGCGGCGCGGGTTGCCGGACAAGCCGACGGCGGCGAGATCCTGGTCAGCGAATCGGTGCGCGACGCGATCGACGGCCTGCCGGACATCGAGCTCTGCGCACCTCGCGAGGTCGAACTCAAAGGCCTACTGGGCACCCATCAGCTGTACCCGGTCAAGGTGTCGGACTGACCATACCGAGCACTCATGCGGCCGCGTCCGCCCGAATATTTCTGGCGCCCTTCGCATTCCGCAATCCCGAACAATTCACGCAGCCGACGCACCCCACACAGTCGGTGCAACGCACGCACCCGACGCAGGCCACGCACCGGGTGCACCCGACACATGCCAGGCATGCCAAGCATTCCCGGACGGCGACGCACAGCGCAATCAACGCACTGGTGATCACCGCGACACTGCCCGCGGTGACGGCAGATCCCGCGACCGCAACGCTGCCCGCGGTCGCGACCGAGCCGGCCACCGCGACACTGCCCGCGGTCGAAACCGAGCCGGCCACCGCAACGCTGCCCGCGGTCGCGGCCGAGCCCGCGACTGCGAGGCTGTCTCTGGTCGCGATCGAGCCAGCCACCGTGCCATCGTCGACATCACCCACCGAATCCCACACAACTGCCATGGGCCTCATCATCGCAGCCACGGGCAACCCTTCAAGCGGGTATCAGCTCGAGCGGCAGGTGTTGGTGCCGGTGGATGATGTTGTTGACCGCCCAAACCGGTTGCCCGACAACCTCGATCCGGTCCACACGTTCGAGCAGCGCACGCAATATGGCGGCGGTTTCCATCCGGGAGAGTCCCTGACCGGCGCAGGCGTGGGTCCCGTTGCCGAAGCCGATCTGGCGGCCGGCGTCGCGGCGGATGTCGAAGATTTCGGGTCTGTCCCATTCGTTTTCGTCACGATTGGCCGAGGCGTACATGACCAGCACCCGCGACCCGGCAGGTATCGGCGTGCCGGCGATCTCGGTGTCGGTGCGAACCTGGCGGGCGAACGCGCGCAGCGGCGATTCGTAGCGGATGACTTCGTTGATGGCATTGGGGATCAGTCCGGGGTCGTCTTTGAGCAGGCGCCACTGTTCGGGGTGCGTCGCCAGCAGGTACAGCGCGTTGGAGATGGCGCTGATCGTCGTGTCCAGGGATGGGGCGATGTAATCGATCATCAATGCCGAGCAGTCGTCATGGGCGAGCTTGCCGGCGTCGGCCGCGCAGAGCAGTTCGTGCGCCATGCTTCCGTCGAGCACCGTGCGTTGTCGCACCACGCGGCGGGCGAACCGCAGCATCTGCAGGCTGCGTGGAATCGCTTTGATGGCTTGCCAATTCATCGGGCCGAGGATGTCGAACGTGGCGCCGCCCCAGGCGAGCAGATGCTTACGTTGATCGCGGGGCCAGCCGACGAGATCGGGGACGATGGCGACCGGCAGGGCCGTCGCCAAATCGGCGACAGCATCGACGGTGCCGCGTCGCACCGCGGCATCGACGACGGCATCGGCCTGCTCTTCGATGGCTTCGTTGACGGAGCGCAGCGCGCGCGGCAGCAGTCGGTGGGCAAGGAGCTTGCGGCGTTGATCGTGTTCGGTGCCGTCACTGTTGAGCGTGGTGCCGCGGGAGAGATAGTTGGTGAACGGGTTGAGGGCGACGCCGGTTCCGGAGATGAACAATTCGTCGTTGCGCAGCGTGGCCTTGCACTCGGCGTAGCGCGGCAGCGCGTAGACCCGGTGCTTGGGTAGCCAGACCACCGAGCCGGCGTGCCGCAGTCGCTGATAGTGCGGGTAGGGGTTGAGGACGGCGTCGGTGGTGTAGATGTTCTGCCGGTAGGTCGCAACGCCGTTGGGACCGTTGGCGCCCTTACTCATCGAGGGGATCTCCTAGCTGACCACGTGACCACCGTTACTGACGAAATCGTCACATACGCCGACGGCTTCAGTCAATAGTTTCTGACGAAATCGTCACTCTGGTGAACCTGCTCGGGTATGGCGATTTCGGCCAGTCCGGTCAGAGCCGGCGGCAACGGGCCCCGGTGCAGCACCCCGAGGCGTTGCGTCGCGCGGGTGAGAGCGACGTAGAGCTCGGCCGCGCCGCGTGGGCCGTCGGCGAGGATCCGTTCCGGCTCCACCACCAGGACGGCGTCGAACTCCAGGCCCTTCGTCTCCGACGGCACCACCGCGCCCGGCACACCTGGCGGCCCGATAACGACGCTGGTGCCTGCGCGACCGGCTTCGTCTCGGACGAATTCGTCGATAGCAGCGGGCAGTTCGTCCTCGGTGACCCGTCGGGACCATGGCTGCACGCCGGACGCGCGGACCGACTCCGGTGGCTGGACGGCCGGCGCGAACTCGGCGAGCAGCGCGGCGGCGACCGCCATGATCTCTGCCGGCGTGCGGTAGTTCACCGACAGCGACCGGTAGACCCAGCGGCCGGGCACGTAGGGCTCGAGCATCGTGTCCCACGACGTCGCTCCGGCCACCGACCGGCGTTGCGCGAGATCGCCGACCACCGTGAAGGACCGGCTCGGGCAGCGCCGCATCAGCACCCGCCAGTCCATCTCGGACAGTTCCTGGGCCTCGTCGACGACGACGTGTCCGTAGGTCCAGTCGCGGTCCGCGGCCGCGCGTTCCGCGAGTTCCCGGGTATCGCGTTCGACGAAGCGTTCCGCCAGGTCCTCGCCGTAGAGCAGGTCCTGGGCGAGCAGGTGGTCCTCGTCGTCCATCAGGTCCTCGCGGCTGATCATGTTGTCCAGCACGCCGGCGGCGTACGCGACCTCGGCCTTGCGTTCCCGCTCGGCGGAGTCGTCTTCCGGCTTGTCGCGGCCCAGCAGGTCGACCAGTTCGTCGAGCAGCGGCACGTCCGACACCGTCCAGGCATCGCCGTCGGCGCGGAACAGCGCAGCGTCGTCGCGCCCGCCGCCCGCAGTCGCTCGGGCGACGTGTACAGCGCGGCCAACAGCGTCTCCGGCGTCAAGATCGGCCAGAGTTCGTCGAGCGCGGCGATGAACGTCGGCGTTGTCCGCGAGCTCGTCGAGCAGGTTCTGCCGCAGCTGCTCCCACGCCTGGCGGTCCTCCCGGGTCAGCCAGCCGCGACCGATCCGGGCTGATCGCCCGTTCGGTCAGCACCTACGTGACGATCTCGCTGAACACCGCGCGCGCCTCGTTGTGCGGCAGCCCGCTCGCCGCGCGCCTCGTCCCTGGCCCACTCCGCGGTCTCGGCGTCGATCCGCATCGTGACGTCCGCCAGCTCGATCGGCAGTGGGTCCTGCCGGCAGCCGCTGCCGATCGGCGACCGCCGCCGCGAGCACGTCCAGGATCTTCAGCGAGCCTTTGAGCCGCGCGACCTCCGGGGTGTCCTCGGCGGTGACGTGCAGACCGGGCACGAGGTCACCGGTGGTCATGAACACCACGTCGGTCTCGCCCAGCGACGGCAGGACCCGGTCGATGTGGTTCAGGAACGCCGGGTTGGGACCGACCACGAGCACGCCGTGGCGTTCGATCGATCCCGTTGGGTGTAGAGCAGGTAAGCGACGCGATGCAGCGCCACCACGGTCTTGCCGGTGCCCGGGCCGCCCTCGATCACCAACACCCCGGGGTGATCGAGCCGGATGATCTCGTCCTGTTCGGCCTGGATGGTCGCCACGATGTCGCGCATCCCGTCGCCGCGCGGTGCGTTGACCGCCGCAAGCAGCGCTGCGTCGCTGCGCTCGCCCGCTCGGCATCGCGGGCGCCCGAAGACTTCGTCGGTGAATTCGAGCACCCGACGCCCGCGGGTGTGGAACTGGCGGCGCCGGCGCATGTTCTCCGGGTTCGCGCCGGTGGCGACGTAGAACGCGCGGGCCGCGGGCGCCCGCCAGTCGAGCAACAGCGGCTCGTAGTCGTTCTCTTGGTCGAAGATGCCGATCCGGCCGATGTAGAGATGTTCGCCCGAAAGGGCGTCCAACCGCCCGAAGCACAGCCCGTTGTCCGCCACGTCGAGTCGCCTCACCTACCTGGCCAGTGCACGCACCTCGGCGTCTCGTTCCACGAGCGTCCCGCCGTCCTTCAGGTCGATGGGGCCCCGCAGTGCCGCGGTGTAGTCCTCCTTCACCCGCGCACGCTCGGCGTCGAGTCGCGTGTAGAGCCCGGTCACGTAGCTGTGCTCGGACCGCAGTTCTTCTTCGTACCCTTGAGTCGTCACATGCCCCCATTTGCGCGGTTTCTGGCCCCATTCGGGTCCAGGCAGCGATTGTGCGCCATGACCGGGGTCTTGCCGCAAGCCCCCGGGTGCGCTATAGGTTAGAAGTGAGAATGAGCGTGTGCTCTTCCTTCCCGCTATCCCTCTCATCGGCGTTTGGCGGCAACAAGATTGGACTGTAGGCGCACGGGGTAGCCGTGCGCCAATGCCGGAACTCGGGAGCGCCGGGCAACGACGGGAGGACCACAGTGAACGACGAGCAGCGTGACATCATGGCGTCGGGGCGAGGCTTCATCGCCGCGTTGGACCAAAGCGGTGGCAGCTCGCCAAAAGCGCTGAGTCTCTACGGGATTCCCGAGGATGCCTACGACGGTGACGAGCAGATGTTCGACCTCATTCACCAGATGCGCGCGCGCCTGATCTCGAGTCCGGCTTTTTCCGGCAGCAAGATACTGGCAACGATCCTGTTCGAGCAGACCATGGACCGCACCATCAACGGCGAGGACTCCGCGGCGTTCTTGTGGAAACAGAAGCACGTCGTGCCGTTCGTGAAGGTCGACCAGGGTCTCACGGACGTCGAAAACGGCGTGCAGCTGATGAAGCCGATGACGAAGCTGGACGCCCTGCTGAAGCGGGCCGCCGCCGTCGGCATTTTCGGCACCAAGATGCGCTCGTTCATCCAAGAGCCGAACGACGAGGGGATCAAGGCCATCGTCGACCAGCAATTCGGCTATGCGCACAGAATCGCCGAGAGCGGACTCATGCCGATCATCGAGCCCGAGGTCAGCATCAAAAGCCCCGACAAGCCGACGGCGGATCGCCTGCTGGTGGCAGCGCTGACCGCAAAGCTCGATGAGCTTCCCGAGGGTAGCCAGGTCATGCTGAAGCTGACTTTGCCCGACGAAGACGATCTTTACGCGCCGCTGATCGACCATCCCCGCGTCCTGCGTGTGGTCGCGCTGTCCGGCGGCTACAGCCTGGCGGAGAGTTGCACGATCCTGGCCCGCAATCACGGACTCATCGCCAGCTTTTCGCGAGCCTTGACCGAGGGGCTGACCGCGCAGCAGACGGATGCGGAATTCGACGAGAAGCTCGGGTCGAATATCGAGCAGATCTACGCCGCCTCGGTGACCTGATCGCCGCGAGTTTGAATCACGCTCAAGGGAAATCTGGTCGGGCGCAACGGCCATCCCTAGGCTTCGCGGGTGATGTCGACCAATCCGGCGGCGGCACGCGTGTCCCTTCGCCGCGTCAGCCGAACATTCGAAAAGCACACCGTGCTGGACGAAGTCGACATCGAGATCGAGCCGGGCGAGGTCGTCGCGTTGCTCGGGCCATCGGGTAGTGGCAAATCCACCGTACTTCGACTCGTCGCCGGCCTCGACCGGCCCACCGATGGCCGCATCGAGATCGACGGACGGGCCGTTGACGGCGTCGACCCACGTTGCGCCATGGTCTTTCAGGAACCTCGTCTGCTGCCGTGGCGAACCCTGGCGGCCAATGTCGAATTCGGACTGCCGACCGGCATAGCGCGGTCGAAAGGCACAGCGGCAGTGCAACATTGGCTGGATGTCGTTGGACTGGGCGAATTCGGCAAGCATCGCCCTCGACAGGTGTCCGGTGGCATGGCGCAACGTGCGGGTCTGGCCCGTGCCCTCGCCCGGGGTCCCAGTGTGCTGCTGCTCGACGAGCCGTTGGGCGCCCTGGACGCGCTGACCCGGCTACGAATGCAAGACCTGCTTTTCAAGGTGCAACAAGAGGCCGGAACCACCACGCTGTTGGTGACGCACGACGTCGACGAGGCGGTGATACTCGCCGACTGCGTGCTGATCTTGCGCGCCGGCCCGACCGGCGCCGCCGGCGTCGCCGCGGCATTCGACGTCGAGATTCCCAAGCCACGTGACCGTCTCGACCCTCGAGTCGCCGGGCTTCGGGAGCGCTTGCTGGACGAACTCGGTGTGCCGCGACTGTCGACGAGAAAGTGAGGACGTGGTGAAAAGTCGATACCTGACGGCAATTCTGGTGATCGCCGAAGTCATTGGGGCTTCGGCAGGCTGCTCCTCGAACCCGGGCGCGACGGCCACGAAGGACATCCGCCTCGACTACGCGTACTACAACCCGCTGAGCCTGGTGGTGCGTGACCAGCATCTGCTGGAAAACCAGGGCTACCACGTCACCTGGGTGCTGTCGGCGGGCAGCAACAAGGCCAACGAGGGCCTGCGCTCGCAGGCACTGGACTTCGGGTCCACCGCCGGGTCGGCCGCGTTGGTCGCGCGCGCCAATGGCACGCCGATCAAGATCATCGAGGTGTACAGCAAGCCGGAGTGGACGGCTCTGGTCGTTCCCAAAGACTCGACCATCGCCGCGGTGGCCGGCCTGAAGGGCAAGAAGATCGCGGTCACCAAGGGCACCGATCCCTACTTCTTCCTGTTGCAATCGCTTGCCACGGCAGGACTTTCGCCCGCCGACGTCGAGATCATCAACCTGCAGCACGCCGACGGCAAGACTGCCCTGGAGCGCGGCGACGTCGACGCCTGGGCCGGGCTGGACCCGTTCATGGCCCAGACCGTGCAACAACAGGGGTCACGGCTGATGTACCGCAATCCGGATTTCAACTCCTACGGCGTGCTGAACGTCCGCGAGGATTTCAGCTCCGCCCATCCCGATGCCGTCCAGGCGGTGGTCAACAGCTATGAGGAGGCCCGGAAATGGGCGAAGGCGCATCCCGTGGAACTGGCGGCATTGCTGGCCTCGCAGGCGAGGGTGGCGCAGAGCGTCGCCGAGGAGGAACTGCAGCGGACGACGTTCGACATCCCGCCCGCGCCGGGCGATCCCCAGCGCGCGGTGCTGACGAATATCGTGCCGATCGCCGTGGCGGACGCCGATATCAAATCCGACGAGGCCGGACGCAGCGCTCTGAGCACGATCATCGAGCCGAAGTACGCCCAGCAGGTGCACTGAGCAGGATTCGGGCCGCCCCGCTGGCGGGCCTGGTCCTCCCGGCGCTGCTGTTGCTGACGTGGCAGCTCGTCACGGCATGCGGGTTGTTCTCCCCCAGCCAGTTGCCGCCTCCAGGCGACGTGGTGGCCGCCCTGGATGGGTTGCTTCGGCATGGCGAACTGTGGACCCACCTGTCGGCGAGCATCACGCGGGTGCTGTTCGGCTACCTGGCCGGCGCGGCCGCCGGCCTCGCGCTGGGATCACTGGTCGGGCTATCGGGCGCGGCACGCACCCTGCTGGGGCCGACCGTCGCGGCGTTTCGCACCGTGCCGTCGTTGGCGTGGGTCCCGTTGTTGCTCTTATGGTTTGGCATCGACGAGACACCGAAGTTGTTGCTCATCGGCATCGGTGCGTTCTTCCCCATCTACACGACCACGGCATCGGCGCTCGGGCACGTCGATGCCCATCTTGTCGAGGTGGGACGGGCTTACGGCCGACATGGCGCCTCGCTGTTGACCACGCTGATGCTGCCCGCCGCGGCCCCGGCGCCGGTGAACGGGCTGCGGCTGGGTCTGGCGAACGCGTGGCTTTTTCTGGTCGCGGCGGAACTGATCGCGTCGTCCAGAGGTCTCGGATTTCTCCTGATCGACAGCCAGAACACCGGCCGCACCGATGTGATGCTGCTGGCGATCGTCCTGCTCGCCGGATTGGGCAAACTCAGCGACTCCGCCTTGGGCGCTCTCGAGCATCGGATGGTGCGGCGGCGCAGCTAGAAGCGGACGGTAACCGTCACCTGTCCGTTGTCGTCTCGATGCGCCACGGCATGTCCGGTGCGCTCGTTGTCGTCAAGACGCACCGTCATAGGGGCGCCCTCGCCCAGGAAGTTACGCCACCACGTCTTGGCGTCGGGCATGTTCGCCCCGATGTCGATCTCGTCGCCACGGCGGCGGTATGCCACCGGGATCGTGAACGTCCGCCCGGAACGCCGGCCCGTGTAGGTGACCATCGCGATATTGCGCCGAAGTAGTCGGCCGAAGCGCGGGGAGTTGGCAATCGCCGCCACTGGCGCGTTGAAGAGTGGAGCGCCGCGCAGGAACAGTCTTACGAAACTCTTTGGCTGAGACATTGTTTGGACTTCCTTCAGTTGTTGTCAGATCGCCAGCGATAGGCAAAGTGCGGTGACAGCCAGGCCTTGGAGGATGGCGCGGGCGTTGATGATTCGGTCCCAATTGTCTTGCAGTGCACGCGCATTGGAGGGTACGTCGCGGATGTGGGCGGCGGCGGTGAGTTGCCGATTGATCGGCGCACTGATCCGCGCGTACAGCACAAGCCACGTCAGCAGCAGGGCCACGGCAGCGGCCGCCGGGACGGCCTCGGCCCACTTGCCGGCCAGGGCGCTCAGCGCCGCGCTCGTCGCCGCGGCAACCAACCCGACCACGCCGGGGACCGGCATTCGCCGGTCGCCATAACGATGCACGTTGCCCATCACCGCGACCAACGCTCGGTCGTCAACGGCGGCCAAGGCCGGTCGCTGCACCATGGCGCAGAACACGTCTGTGCCGAAGACGACTGCAGTGCCCAACACCGCGAGCAATGCGGCGATTTTGGCGAGTTCGATCACGGTACTCCTGTAAGTCTCGTCGGTGTTAGCAATGCTAACCCCACGGTTCGGCGGTGTCAATAGCGATGCTCGTAGTTATAGCAGTGCTAACATCGCGAAATGGCGATTGAGGACCGCCGCGAGCGTGAACGAGCCGCCCGGCGTCAGCTGATCATGAACACCGCCCGCGCGGTGGCGGAGGCCGAAGGCTGGGGCGCCGTGACCACACGGCGACTGTCCACCGAGATCGAGTACAGCCAGCCGGTGCTCTACAAACACTTCGCCGGGATGGACGAAATCGCGGAGGCGGTCGCCGTCGAGGGATTCGGCGAGCTCGCCGACGCGCTGCGCACGGCTCGGGTCAACGCCGCGACGGCCGAACAAGCGCTGACGCTGATTGCGCACACCTATCTCGACTTCGCTCGCGACAATCCGGCTTTGTACGACGCGATGTTCACCCGCATGACCAGGCTGCGATTCGCCGTCAGTGACACTCCGCCGCCCTTGTTGGCGGGCTTTGCCGAGCTGCGTGACGCGGTCGCGGCGGTCGCGGACGCCAGGGACCACGAAAGGGACATCGACACCTTCGCCGAGGTGTTCTGGGCGGCTCTGCACGGATTGACGACGCTGGCGCGTGCTGAGCGATTGCGACCCGGCTACGACGCCGAGCGCATCAACCTTCTGGTCGCTCAGTTCTCCCTGGCGCATTAGTCTTCGAACATGGCCCTGCGCAAGCTCTTCCTTGAATGGCCCGTCGTGCGTCAGCTGCGTTCCGGGGACTCGTTCGGCCGCGGCACGGCGGTGACTTCCAAACAAACCCGCGCCATCACCGCGCGCACCACGACGGCCGACCGGGTGGTGCAAAGCGTCTGCCCGTACTGCGCGGTCGGTTGCGGGCAGCGGGTGTACGTCAAAGACGAGAAGGTCGTCCAGATCGAGGGCGACCCCGACTCGCCCATCTCGCGAGGCCGGCTCTGCCCCAAGGGTTCTGCCAGCGAGCAACTGGTCAATTCGCCGGGCCGGCAGCTGCACGTGCTCTACCGTGCCCCGCGCGCGACCGACTGGCAGCCGCTCGACCTGGACACCGCCATCGAGATGGTGGCCGACCGCTTCATGGCGTCCCGCCGAAACACCTGGCAGGACATCGACAAGAAGGGCAACCTGCTGCGGCGCACCATGGGCATCGCATCGCTCGGCGGCGCGACGCTGGACAACGAAGAGAACTACCTCATCAAGAAGCTCTTCACCGCCGCGGGCGCGATCCAGATCGAGAACCAAGCTCGTATTTGACACAGCTCCACAGTTCCCGGTCTGGGAGCTTCCTTCGGGCGCGGCGGCGCCACCCAATCACTGCAAGACATGGCCAACGCCGATTGCATCATCATCCAGGGCTCCAACATGGCCGAGTGCCATCCGGTCGGGTTCCAATGGGTGGAGGAAGCCAAGGCCCGCGGTGCCCGGCTGATCCACGTCGACCCACGCTTCACCCGCACCAGCGCGGTGTCGGACAAGCACATCCCGATCAGGGCCGGTTCGGACGTCGTGCTGCTCGGCGCGCTGATCAACCACATCATCACCAATGACCTGTGGTTCAAGGAGTACGTCGTCGCCTACACCAACGCGGCCACGCTGATCAACGAAAACTTCCACGACACCGAAGAACTCGGCGGGCTGTTCTCCGGCTACGACCCCAACACCGGCCAGTACGACCCGTCGACGTGGGCATATCAACAAGCAGACGCAGAGCAGGACAGCGGCGACGCCCATGGCGGCACGGGTGACGCGCTAGGCAGCGGGGGTCCACCGCTCGCGCATGCCCGGGTGCTTCGCGACGAGACCCTCGAACATCCGCGGACGGTGTTCCAGATCCTCAAACGCCACTACGCCCGCTACACCCCGGAGATGGTGCGCGACGTCTGCGGCATCAGCCTCGATGATTTCGACTATCTGCTCCGTTCCATCGTCGAGAACTCCGGGCGCGAGCGCACCACCTGCTTCGCCTACGCCGTCGGCTGGACTCAGCACACCCTCGGGGCCCAATTCATCCGCACCGCAACGATTTTGCAGCTCTTGATGGGCAACGTCGGTCGCCCGGGCAGCGGCATCATGGCGCTGCGCGGCCACGCCAGCATCCAGGGCTCCACCGACATTCCGACGTTGTTCAACCTGCTCCCCGGCTACCTGCCGATGCCCAAGGCCGGCACCCACGACACCCTGGCCGACTACCTCGAGGCCGTCGGGTCGAAGAAGCAAAAAGGCTTCTGGGCCAACGCCGACGCGTACACGATCAGCCTGCTCAAGTCGTGGTGGGGTGATGCGGCCCGGGAGGACAATGACTGGGCATACGACTACCTGCCAAGGCTTTCCGGCCCGCATGGCACGTATCAGACAGTGATGGGAATGCTCGACGACGAGGTCGAGGGCTACTTCCTGCTGGGCCAGAATCCGGCCGTCGGGTCCGCCCACGGACGCATGCAGCGGCTCGGCATGGCCCACCTGAAGTGGCTGGTCGTCCGGGACCTCAACATGATCGAGTCGGCGACGTGGTGGAAGGACGGCCCCGAGATCGCGTCGGGTGAACTCAAGACGGAAGAGATCGACACCGAGGTGTTCTTCTTCCCCGCGGCCACCCACGTCGAGAAGGCCGGATCGTTCACCCAGACCCAGCGACTCCTGCAGTGGCGGCACAAGGCGCTCGAGCCGCCCGGCGACGCTCAGAGCGAATGCCAGTTCTTCTTCGAGCTCGGCAAGCGGATCAAGGCGCGGGTGGCCGGTTCGACCGACGAGCGCGACCGCCCGCTGCTGGACTTGACGTGGGATTACCCGACCGACGAGCACGGCGAGATCGATGGTTCGGCGGTGTTGGCGGAGGTCAACGGGTATCACCTCACCGGTCCCGACGCCGGCAAGCCGGTGTCGTCGTTCACCGAGCTGCGCGCGGACGGGTCGACCGCCGCGGGCTGCTGGATCTACTGCGGCGTGTACGCCGACGGCATCAACCAGGCCGCCCGCCGCATGCCGCACGGCGGGCCGTCGCCCAGCCAATCGGAGTGGGGTTGGGCCTGGCCGGCCGACCGGCGAGTCCTCTACAACCGGGCGTCGGCCGACCCGGACGGTAGGCCGTGGAGCGAACGCAAGAAGTACATCTGGTGGGACCCCGAAGCAGGGGGTGGTAGCGGTCGGTGGGTGGGGTATGACGTGCCGGACTTCCCGGTCGACCGGGCACCGGGCAGCCGCCCCGACCCCGAGCTCGGCGGCCCGGCCGCGCTGGCCGGCGACGACCCGTTCATCATGCAGGCCGACGGCAAGGGCTGGCTGTTCGCTCCCAAGGGCGTGGTCGACGGGCCGCTGCCCACCCACTACGAGCCACAGGAATCGCCCGTCGCCAACGCGTTGTACCCGCAACAGCAGAACCCGGCGCGGATCATCTTCCCGCGCAAGGAGAACCTGAGCGCGCCGAGCGCCGGAGACCCCGGCGCCGATGTGTACCCGTACGTGTTCACGACATACCGACTCACCGAGCATCACACCGCCGGCGGCATGAGCCGCTGGCTGCCTTATCTGTCCGAACTGCAACCGGAGATGTTCTGCGAGGTCTCCCCGGAGCTGGCCGCCGAGCGCGGCCTCGAGCCCTACGGGTGGGCCACCCTCATCTCGCCGCGCGCGGCGATCGAGGCCCGGGTGCTGGTCACCGAGCGGATGACCCCACTGGCCATCGGCGGCAACACCGTGCATCAGATCGGGCTGCCGTACCACTGGGGCGTCGGCAGCGACGCGGTGGTCAGCGGGGACGCGGCTAACGACCTCCTCGGCGTGACGCTGGATCCGAACGTCCAGATCCAGGAGTCGAAGGCCGGGTCCTGCGACATTCAGCCGGGGCGCCGGCCGCAGGGCGAGGACCTGCTGCGACTGATCGCGGAGTACCAGTCGCGCGCGGGCGCCACGGTTGAGACGGACAATGAACGCATCAGCGACGCTGTCCAGCAGATCATCGACCAGTCGCGCGAGCAGAACGGGAGCTGATGGGCCAGCTAACCGGACCGAGCGATCCGGCCACCGACGCAGGCTGGGCCTCTGACGGCGAGAGGCGCGGCCGCGCAAGGGCTTCTTCACCGACACCTCGATCTGCATCGGCTGCAAGGCCTGTGAAGTGGCCTGCAAGGAGTGGAACCGCAACCCGCGCGACGGTGACCTGGAACTGCTGGGGCTCGTCCTACGACAACACCGGTTCGCTGGGCGCGAGCACCTGGCGCCACGTCGCGTTCATCGAGCAGGGCCGGGACCGCATCGAGGAGGCACGCGAATCCGGCCGTGCGCTAATAGGTTTGGGCATGCCCGCCATGCCGGGCAGCGACGACACAGACATCAAATCTTTCGGGGGCCCGCCGGATACCCCGGAGTTCCGCTGGCTGATGTCGTCCGACGTGTGCAAGCACTGCACGCACGCCGGCTGCCTAGACGTCTGCCCCACCGGGCGCGTTGTTCCGGACCGAGTTCGGCACGGTCGTGGTGCAGCACGACGTCTGCAACGGCTGCGGCACCTGCGTGGCCGGCTGCCCGTTCGGTGTGGTCGAGCGGCGCAGTGACGGAACCTATGCCACGTCGGAGCGACAGTCGGACACGCTGGCTCATGACTTCGTCACCGGCGTCGCCCAGAAGTGCACCCTCTGCTACGACCGCTTGGTCGAAGACCAGATACCAGCCTGCGCCAAAACCTGCCCGACCACGTCGATCAAGTTCGGCAACCACGACGAACTGGCGGAACTCGCGCGGCAGCGAGTGGCACAGCTGCATGCTCAGGGGCGCACCGAAGCGCGGCTCTACGGCGCCAACGAGCGCGACGGCGTGGGCGGCATCGGGTCGATTTTCTTGTTGCTGGACGAACCGGAGGTCTACGGCCTGCCGCCCGACCCGCGGGTGTGCACGGCCGACCTGCCGACCATGTTCAAGCGGGCGGGCATGGCCGCGGCCGGCATGGTCGCCGCCGCGGCGCTGGCGTTCTGGAGGAGCCGGTGACCACCTCGGAGTTCGACAGCTTCCGCCCGCCGGAACCGACCGGCGGCAGACGCCGGAAGGGGAAGGGCAGTGGCCGCCGCCGTGGCGCTTCCGACGGGTCGCGTGAAATGCCGATGGTCCCCGACGCCGAATTCAGCTCGTACTACGGGCGTCCGGTGGTCAAGCCGGCGCCCTGGGGACATGAGGTCGCGGCGTACTTGTTTCTGGGCGGCGTTGCGGGTGGGTCCGGCCTGCTGGCCGCCGGGGCCCAGCTGACCGGGCGGACCAAATTGCGTCGCAACACCAGGCTGTCCGCCCTGGTCGCGGTGCTGCTGGGCGCGGTCGCACTGGTGAAGGACCTGGGCCGGCCCGAGCGTTTCGTCAATATGATGCGAACCTTCAAGCTGACTTCGCCGATGAGCGTCGGCTCGTGGATTCTGTCGGCGTTCAGTGCCGGCATCGGGGTTGCCGCCGCGTCCGAGATCGATCGGATGACGGGCGGGCGACTTCCGCTGGGCCCGTTGCGGCCCGTGCTGCGCGCGGTGGAAGGACCCGCCGGATTGGAAGCCGCGCTGTTCTCGCCGCCGCTTGCCGTCTACACGGCGGTGCTGTTGTCCGACACCGCGACCCCGACGTGGAACGCCGCGTACAAAGACCTGCCGTTCGTGTTCGCCAGCTCGGCGAGCCTGGCCGCATCGGGGCTGGCGATGATCACCACCCCGGTCTCCGAGGCCGGGCCCGCCCGCAGGCTGGCGGTCATCGGTGCCATCAGTGACCTGATCTCCGCCAGGGTCACCGAGTACCGGATGGACCCGGTGACCAGAGAGCCGTTGCACCACGGCACGCCTGGCCGGATGCTGGCATGGAGCGAACGGCTCGCCGCCGCAGGCGGTTTGGGCGCGCTACTCGGCGGGGGGCACCGCGGTGTCGCCGCCCTGTCCGGCCTCACGCTGCTGACAGCGTCGGCACTCTTAAGGTTCGGTTTCTTCGAGGCCGGCAAGGAATCGGCCCGCGACCCGCGCTACACGATCGAGCCGCAGAAGCGCAGGCTGGCGGCGCGCCGTGCGGCGGGTATCACCGACGACTCGATCACGACCGCGGGTTAGCGGATCTCGATCCCCTCTTGCCTTGGCTGACTATTCGGCGGTCGCGGTCGTCGCAGGGGGCTGCCCTGGTGGTCAATGTGTGCATCGTGAAGACCGTCTTCGGCGCGACCGCGGCGTAGATCATGTGGTTTCGCGTGTGGTCGAGCACCGTGGTTGGGCGCGTGAGGAGGCCGAGATGGCAGTGCTGATGGCTGCGGCGGGCAGCGTTTAGTGGCCAATCAGGCTGTGCCGCTTGGCAGATGATGACGGTCGCGGCCGGGCGCAGAATGGGCAGCCGAGAGTTGTCGTACCCGGCTGCGATGATGACGTCATGTCCTTGATCGCATCGCCTCCCGCGGCAGTCAACCCTGCTGAGCGTCTTGAGGTGCTGTTCGAGGAGTTGGCGGAGTTGGCCGGTCAGCGCAACGCGATTGATGGGCGCATTGTGGAGATCGTCGCCGAGATGGATCGCGACGAGCTGTGCGGTGCCACCGGCGCCCGGTCGGTCGCGGCGTTGGTGGCCTGGAAGATCGGCTCGTCATCGGCCAACGCCCATGCGATCAGCACCGTGGCGCGCCGGCTCGAGGCGTTCCCTCGCTGTGTGCAGGGCATGCGGGAGGGTCGGCTGTCGCTGGATCAGGTCGGTGTCATCGCGGCGCGGGCGGGCGAGGGATCCGATGAGCATTATGCGGAGCTGGCCCGGGTCGCCACGGTGAACCAGCTGCGCACCGCGGTCAGCCTGGAACCGCGACCCGAACCCGACCCATCCTGAGCCCGAACCGCGGCCCTCGATCACCAAGACCTCCGATGAGCAGTTCGCCTGTTGGCGGATCAAACTTCCGCACCTGGATGCGGCGAAATTCGACGCGGCACTGGCGTCTCATCGTGATGCGCTGATCGCCGAGTGGAAGCGCGATCACGGCGAGGGCGATGGTGCCGTAGACCAGAGGCCTCCGTTGCCGAGCACCGGCGAGGCGTTCATGCGCCTGGTCGAGGCCGGATGGGACGCCGAGGCGGCGCGGCGACCGCACGGGCAGCACACCACCGTGGTGGTACACGTCGACGTGGCCCAGCGCGCCGCCGCGCTGCATCTGGGTCCGCTGCTGACCGAAGCCGAACGTCACTACCTGACCTGTGATGCCACTTGTGAGGTCTGGTTCGAACGCGACCGGCGAGGTCATCGGTTCGGGCCGAGCGACCCGTCAGATCAACCGGCGGCTGCGCCGCGCGCTCGAGCACCGCCACCCCACGTGCGCGGTTCCCGGCTGTGGTGCCACCCGCGGTCTGCACGCGCACCACATCGTGCACTGGGAAGACGGCGGTGCCACCGAGTTGGTCAACCTGGTGCTGGTATGCCCTTATCACCACCGGTTGCACCATCGAGGCCTGATCACCATCACCGGACCCGCAGAAGATCTCCGTGTCACCGACAGCACCGGCCGACCGCTTAGCGCAGGATCGCTCGCGCGTGCGCCCAACCTCCCCCCGCCCGCTGTCCCACCGTGGCCCGGGCCCACCGGCGAGCGCGCCGACTGGTGGTGGTACGAACCCTTCCAGCCGTCGGTCATTCCCAGCACCGTATCGAAGCTCAAACAGGTTGGCACATAAGAAATTCGCCTACGCTACCCACTGCTATCAACTCCGCCGGCCCGCTACCCGATAATCCCCGCCACGCCCTCATCAAGATCCCCGGCTGACGCGCGCACCAATTTGAGCCAAGCCGGGGTACACGATCGAGCCGCAGAAGCGCGGCACGCCGTGCCGCGGAGATCACCGACGACTCGATCACGACCGCGGGTTAACGGACCTCGATACCTGCGCCGGCCACCATGTGTCCAATCACGGGATGGCCGGGCAATTCGCCGACCACCAGCAGCCCGCCGGAGGTCTGCGCGTCCGCGAGCAACAGTAGGTCATCTTCGGTCACGCCCGAGCCGGGCCGCAGGTGCGGCCGCACCCAGTCGAGGTTGCGACGGGTCCCGCCGGAGACGAAGCCATCGCGCAGCGCGTCACGTGCACTGGGGATCAGCGGCACCGCGGCGCGGTCGATCACGGCGCCTACCGTCGAAGCCCGGCACATCTTGTAGAGGTGCCCGAGCAATCCGAAGCCGGTCACGTCGGTGGCTGCGCGCACGCCGGCGGCCAGCGCGGCCGCAGCGGCGTCGCGGTTGAGCTGGGTCATGGTCGCTATGGCTTCCGCGAATACCTCGCCGGTCTGTTTGTGCCGATTGTTGAGCAGCCCGACGACCGATTGGTTTGGTGAGCGTCAGCGGCAGGCCCGGTTCGGCGGCGTCGTTGCGCAGCAGCCGCGCCGGGTCGGCCACGCCGGTCACGGCCATGCCGTACTTCGGTTCCGGGTCGTCGATGGAGTGGCCGCCGATCACCGGGCAGCCCGCCTCCGATGCCACCGCCAATCCGCCGCGCAGCACCTCCGTCATCAGCTCCAGGGGCAGCAGGTCGCGGGGCCAGCCGACCAGGTTGATCGCGACGACCGGGCGCCCGCCCATCGCGTAAATGTCCGAAAGGGCGTTCGCCGCGGCGATTCGGCCCCAGTCGTAAGCGTCGTCGACGACCGGTGTGAAGAAGTCCGCCGTGGAGAGCACTGCGATGTCGCCGACCAGGACCGCGGCCGCGTCGTCGCCGTCGTCGAGCCCGACCAGAACGTTGTCACCCGACTGCCCGACGAGCCCGCGCACCGCCTCTTCGAGTTCACCGGGCGGGATCTTGCACGCGCAGCCGCCGCCGTGCGCGTAGCCGGTGAGCCGCGTCCGGGTCATGCGCCGAGCCTACGGGCGTCCCAACGTGCGGCCGCTTCACGTTCGGCGCGCGAGCAAGCGAGCGCTAGGTTTATCCGCGGAGGCGTTTGGGTTCCTGGTGGTCCCCCCGGTCTTCAAAACCGGTGAGATCGAGCATCTCGGTCTGGCGGGTTCGATTCCCGTCCGCCTCCGCGAAATTAGGAGGCCAGGAGTGACGCAGGTCGACCCGCGTCGGCTGATTCCGCGCACGGATCAGCTGCTGGCGCTCCCGGCTGTGCGGAAGGCGCGAAAGCGGTTGGGAGACAACGCTATACGAGTGGTTGTGCGCAATGTTCAGGATCAGGCCCGGCGCGGCGACCTTCCGCCCGCGCAGGTGCAGGACGCCGTGCTGGCGGCGCTGGCCGGCCAATCGGCCACCACATTGCGGCCCGTGCTCAACGCCACCGGTGTCGTCGTGCACACCAACCTGGGACGCGCCCCGCTGGCCGCGGGCGCGGTCGACGCGCTGATCGCCGCGAGCGGCTACGTCGACGTGGAACTCGACCTCGCCACCGGCACCCGGTCGAAACGAGGGGTCGCCACCCGCGAAGCGTTGCTCGCTGCCTGTCCGGCAGCCGAGGACGCGCTCGTGGTCAACAACGGCGCCGCCGCTCTGGTGCTGGCAACCACCGCGCTGGCCGCCGGACGTGAGGTGGTGGTGAGCCGCGGGGAACTGATCGAGATCGGTGCCGGCTTCCGGCTGCCCGACCTGATCGCCTCGACCGGCGCCCGGCTGCGCGAGGTGGGCACCACCAACCGCACCCACCTGAAGGACTACGCCGCAGCGATCGGGCCGCAGACCGGGTGCGTGCTCAAGGTGCACCAGAGCAACTTCCGGGTGGAAGGCTTTACCACGGCCGTCAGCGTGGCCGACCTGCGGCCGCTGACCGCGGACAACGAACTGCCCTTGGTCGTCGATCTCGGCAGCGGACTGCTCACGCCCGACTCACTGCTGCCCGACGAGCCGGACGGCGCGACCGCGCTCTCCGACGGCGCCGACATAGTCACCGCCAGCGGCGACAAGCTCCTCGGCGGACCGCAGGCGGGGCTGGTGCTCGGTCGCGCCGATGTGGTCGCGCGACTGGCACGACATCCGCTGGCCCGCGCGGTCCGCGCCGACAAGCTCACCTTGGCTGCACTCGAGGCGACCGTTCGCGCCGGCGCATCGCCGGTCACCCAATCGCTGCACGCCGATGCCGATCGCCTCCACCAGCGGGCCGAGCGCCTTGCCGAAGCCGTCGGAGCGTCCGTCGTCGCACACGACGGACGCGTCGGCGGCGGGGGAGCTCCCGGTGTCCCGCTGCCTGGCTGGGCGGTCCGGTTGCCAGAGTCCGCCGCCGGCCCGCTGCGCGCCGGCGACCCCGCGGTACTGCCGCGGGTGCACGACGGCGCCTGCCTACTCGACCTGCGCTGCATCCCCGAGTCCGACGACGATCGCCTGCTGGCCGCCGTCCGTACGGCGTTGGCGGGACTGGACGAGCACTGAACACGCACGTCTCGCATGTTGTGGCCACCGCCGGTCACGTCGACCACGGCAAGAGCACCCTCATCCGCGCCCTCACCGGCATGGAGCCCGACCGCTGGGAGGAGGAGCGCCGCCGCGGGCTGACCATCGACCTCGGTTTTGCCTGGACCACCCTGCCCTCGGGCCGCGAGGTCGCCTTCGTCGATGTGCCCGGCCATCAGCGTTTCCTGGCCAACACCCTGACCGGCCTTGGGTCGGTGCCGGTGGTCTGCTTCGTGGTCGCCGCCGACGAGGGCTGGCAGGCGCAGTCCAGCGACCACCGAGATGCGCTGGCGGCCCTCGGAATTCGGTACGGGCTCATCGTGATCACCCGCGCCGACCGGGCGCCGGACCGCGCCGGTGAGGTGCTTGCCCAGGCCCGCGCGGAGCTCGCCGAGACCGGCCTGCGGGACGCGCCCGGCGTCGTCGTGTCGGCGGTCGACGGCCACGGACTGAGCGAGCTGCGCGCGGCTCTCGACGACGTCCTGGCGCAGCTGCCCGCGCCCGCGGCCACGGCGCGCGTGCGGCTTTGGGTCGATCGTTCCTTCAGCATCACCGGTGCCGGCACCGTCGTCACCGGCACGCTGGCGGCCGGCACGCTGGCCCGCGGCGACCGGCTGCGGTTGGCCGGCGCGGGACGCACCCGCGACGTGGTGATCCGCGGCCTGCAGAGCCGCGGCGAACCGTATCCCACGCTGACACCGGTGACTCGCGCCGCGCTCAACCTGCGCGGCATCTCCCGCGACGCCATCCGCCGCGGCGACGCGCTGGTCACCCCCGACGCTTGGCCCAGTAGCCGCATGCTCGACGTGCGCCGCACCACCGGCGGCCCGTTGACCGAAGCTCCCGCGCAACTCGTGGTGCATGTCGGCACCGCTGCCGTGCCCGCCCGGCTGCGGCCTTTCGACGACGACCACGCCCGGCTCACCCTGGACCGGAAGCTGCCACTGGTTCTGGGTGACCGGTTGGTGTTGCGTGATCCGGGCGGTCACCGGGTGCTCGGCGGTGCCCAGGTGCTTGACGCCGATCCGCCGGCATTGCGCCGCCGCGGCGACAGCGCACGCCGGGGATCGGCGCTGAGCGCGATGGTTGTCGGCGCGCTTGATGTCGGCGCGGAAGTGGCCCGCCGGGGTGCGGTGCAGGAAGACCACCTGCGTCGGTTGGGATTGCTGTCCGACGAGCCGACCACACCGGCGGGGGTGCGGGTACTCGGTGGCTGGTGGGTGCACGACGCGACATATGACGCGTGGCAGCAGCGGCTGCGGACCGCGGTGGACGAGCTGCATACGCGAGATCCGTTGGCCGACGGCCTATCTCGTGGTGCCGCCCGCGACCTATTGGCCTTGCCCGACGAGTCGCTGCTCGACGCGGTCGTCCGCGATGCGGGGCTCGAGCAGGGCGGTGGCCACATCCGGGTCGCCGGTGCCCGTGACGACCTGGGCCGGGCCGAAGCGGCGGTGGCCGAGCTGGAGGCGCGGCTGCGGGCCGAACCGTTCCACGCGCCGGAGGCCGACGACCTCTCAGCACTGCGGCTGGGCGGCCGCGAACTGGCCGCGGCCGAGCGGGCCGGCCGGGTGCTGCGGCTACGCGACGGCGTCGTGCTGCTGCCGAGTGCACCGGCGCTGGCGATGCGCGAGCTGGCCCGGCTCGAGCAGCCGTTCACCACAAGCCAGGCACGGCAGGCACTTAGCACGACGCGACGGGTCGCGATTCCGTTGCTCGAACACCTGGATGCGCGTGGCTGGACTCGTCGGCTGGACGCCGGTCACCGCGAGGTGGTGCGGTAGCGGTCCAGCGTGCGAGCGCCGCAGACCATGCCGAGCGGTCGGCCGAGTCGCCGGCCCACGCGATGTAACCGTCGGGCCGCAACGGCACCGCTGGGCCGGAGTCGACCCGTTCGGCCTGCAGCAGCCCGACGTCGACGCCGGGAGCGCCGTGTTCACGTATGAAGACGAAGCCGGGGTCCACCCGTTGCAGTTGCGTGACCCGGCCGTGGGTCAAGGGAATCTGTGTCCCGCGAGTGCCCACCAGCACGCTCTCACCGCTGCGACGCCCGTACCGCAACGTCGTTCCCGCGAAGCTGCCGGCGACCGCGTCGCGCACCCGAGGAGCACGAAGCAGCCTGGGTGCCAGGAGGTTTCGTAGCCAGCGTGCGGGTCGCGGTCGCAGCGTGATGCCGCGTGCCATGAGACCGGACTGCACCAGCACCCGCTTGCCGATCGGGTGACGTTCATCGTGGTAGCTATCGAGCACGGAGTCGTCCGCGCCGTCAAGCACCGCGTCGATCTTCCACGCGAGGTTGGCCGCATCTTGAATGCCGGTGTTCAGCCTTGCCGCCCATCGGGGAGTGCACGTGCGCGGCATCGCCGGCCAGGAACACGCGGCCGTGCCGATAATGCGCGACTTGTCTTTCATCGCAATGGAATCGGGACATCCATCCCACCTCGAGCAGTTCAAGGTCGGACCGCGTTGCCCGCGCCAGGACGCCGACGATTTCATCTCGACCGGACGGATCGCTACGAGCACCCGATTTGTGACGGTCCCACAACACCGTTTGATACCACGAGCCGTCCGCATCGCGCCGGCCGTACGGGACCAAGAACGCGAACTCGTCGCGGGTGCTACCGAGTGTCAGCCCGCCACCGGAAGGCCCGTGCGCCAGCTTGATATCGGCAAGCACGATCGATGACAAGACCGTCTTGCCCGGGAAATCCGCGCCGACCAACGCGCGAACCGTGCTGTGCGCCCCGTCCGCGCCGATCAAATACTTTGCCCGCCAATGCTCGACGCTGCCGTCGGGGCAGCGCGCCAGCACGGTCACGCCGTCGGCGTCCTGATCGAGCCCGATGACCTCGATGCCGCGCCGGATCTCGGCGCCTTCCATGACGGCATAGCCGCCCAGCGCCTGATCGACCTTGGCCTGCGGAGTGACCATCACGAATTGGTAGGGCGAGTCGAGGTGGGTGAGGTCGATGCGGGCGCCGCCGAAAATCGTCACCCCGGGTGCCTGGTGGGACTGCGCCAACAGATCCTCGGCGAGTCCGCGGGCGTCGAGCACCTCGAGCGTGCGGGCCATGGTGGCAAACGCGCGGCTGGACGGGTTGATCGCGGGCCAACGTTCCAGAACCGTCACCGATCGGCCGGCGCGCGCCAGATCGCCGGCGGCCGTCAGGCCGGTCGGCCCGGCCCCGACAACAAGAACGTCGACGTAATCGGTGGCAGTGGTCATTTCGTCACCGCCTCAGGGTCGGGGTACCAGCGACGGATGTCGTCGGGGGTTGCCTTGGCCGCCCGATTGAAGACGAAGCGGCAGCCATGTTCGCGACCTCCCGTTCCAATCAATTCAACGGTTGTTGACTTCAAAGTTAGACCCCGGTGCTGTCGATGTCAACGGTTGTTGAATACACTGACCGGCATGCCGGGAAAAACGCGAGACGGCGAGACCACCAGGGCGACGATCCTGGCCACCGCGCAAGCACAATTCGGGGACTACGGCTTCGAACGCACAACCATCCGTTCGGTCGCGTCAGCGGCCGGCGTCGACCCGGCGCTCGTCATGCATTACTTCGGGAGCAAGGCAGCACTTTTCGCGGCGGCCTCTCGGTTCGACGTAGCCTTTCCGGACCTCTCGGGCATCGCACCCGAGCGCGTTGCCGATGTGCTGCTGCCGATGTTCGTCGCCGTCTGGGGACCGCAAGGACCGTTTCTTCCGCTACTGCGGGCGGCGGCGACGAACCGCGCCGCCGCGGATGCGCTGCTGGAAGTCTTCGTCGAGCGGGTCGCCCCGGCACTGGCCGCGGTCGTCCCCGATCATGCGTCCGACCGAGCAGCCCTGGTGGGATCGCAAGTGCTTGGCCTCGCGGTGGCACGCTACATCCTGTGCATCCCCGCGCTGGCCGACATGGACGACGCGGATCTCATCGAGTGGCTGCGGCCGGTCCTTGCCCACTATCTGACAGGTCGCGCGCCTGGCGGCGCCGCTCGATGACCGCCAGCGCGTGCTCGGCCCATCGAATGTTCTCCTGTTCGTACGCTATGCCGCGCAGCAGCGTCAGATAGGGGCCCACTCGTTCGGCCTGGGCCAGGTATTCGTCTTCGGTCCGCCCGTCCAGCAGGCGCATCCGAAACCTTTCGTAGCGTTGCGTTTTGGCGGTAGCCCAGTGCAATCGCTCGACGATGAAGTCGCGCACGGCCGGCACATTGCCGGCATCGGAAGCCGAGACCTTGACCATCAGTTCGTCGCGGATCACACAGGGCTTCGGCGCCTTGGCAGTGAACTGGTGGATCGCTTCGAGGCCGGCCTCGGTCAGTGAGTACATGCGCTTGTTGGGACGCCGCTCCTGGTGCACGATCCGGGCTTGGATCAGCCCCTGTCCGGCCAGTCGGTCCAGTTCGCGATAGAGCTGCTGCGGAGTGGCCATCCAGAAGTTGGCCACCGATGCGTCGAAGCTTTTGGCCAGGTCGTAGCCAGAAGCCTCCGCTTCCAGAAGGGCGGCCAATACCGCGTCACGCAGCGACATCGGTCGATGATACAACGATGTGACTATTCAACAAAGTGATTATTCACCTCTGGACTTTCGCGCGGCGGCCCTCTACCGTCGACTACACCTACTCAACAAATTGACTATGCGAGGTTCTAGATGCATCCCTTCCGCCAGGCAGTCGAAGAGCGCGACGAGGCGGCCATCCAGGCGCTGCTGGCCGACGACGTGGTGTTCACCAGCCCGGTGGCGTTCAAGCCGTACGTCGGCAAGCCGATCACCGCGGCCATCCTGCGCGGCGTGCTGCGCATCTTCGAGGACTTCCGCTACGTCAGGGAAATCGCCGACCCGGGCGGCCGCGACCACGCGCTGGTCTTCGAGACCACCGTGGCCGGCAAGAAGGTCAACGGCTGCGACTTCCTGCACTTCAACGACGACGGCCTGATCGACGAATTCATGGTCATGGTGCGGCCGCTGTCGGGTGCGACGGCCCTGTCCGAGGCGATGGGCGCGCAGTTCGACCGGATCCAGCAAGAAGCCGTCGAGCTCGCCAACCAATTCGCGACCGCTTCTACCGTCTAGGGGGTGTCAGTCATGCGGATCGGCTTGGGCATCAATTACGCCGGCGGTTTCAAGGACGTCGCCGCCGAAGTGGCCGACCTCGAGCGCGCCGGGCTGGACATTGTCTTTGTGCCAGAGGCGTATTCGTTCGACGCGGTGAGCGCGCTGGGCTACCTGGCCGCCAGCACCGAACGGGTGGAATTGGCCTCCGGCATCCTGCAGCTGTACACCCGGACACCCACCCTGACCGCGATGACCGCGGCCGGCCTCGACTACGTCTCCGACGGGCGGTTCATTCTCGGCCTGGGCGCCTCCGGCCCACAGGTCATCGAGGGCTTCCACGGCGTGCCGTACGACGCCCCGATCGGGCGCACCCGGGAAGTGATCGAAATCTGCCGTCAGGTATGGCGTCGCGAGCGGGTGGAATACCAGGGCAAGTACTACACGATCCCGCTGCCCGCCGGGCAGGGCACCGGACTGGGTAAACCGCTCAAGCTGATCAACGAGCCTGTCCGGGAACGCATTCCGATATTGATAGCGGCGCTGGGGCCGAAGAACGTCGAGCTGGCGGCCGAGATCGCCGAGGGCTGGCAGCCGATCTTCTTCCTGCCCGAGAAGGCGCAGGACGTGTGGGGCGACGCGCTGGCTGCCGGTCAAGCCAGGCGGGACGCTTCGTTGGGGGACCTCGAGATATACGCCGGCCCGGCGCTGGCCATCGGCGAAAACGTCGAGCCGCTACGCGAATTCGTCAAACCGCACCTGGCGCTCTACATCGGCGGAATGGGAGCCAAGGGCAAGAACTTCTATCACACCCTGGCCACCAAATACGGCTACGGTCCGCAAGCCGACCGGATCCAGGAGCTCTACCTGGCCGGCGACAAGGACGGCGCCGCCAAGGTCGTGCCCGACGAGCTCGTTCGCGACGTCAACCTGATCGGCACCCGTGAGTTCGTCAAAGAACGGGTGGCGGCCTTCCGCGAGGCCGGGGTGACAACCTTGAACGTCGCACCTATCGCGGGCACGCCCGGCGAGCGGCTCAAGCTCATCGAGACGCTGCGCGAACTGACATAGCCACGTGAAAATTCACCACCTCAACTGTGGCACCATGAACGTGCCTGGCGCCCAGATCGTTTGCCATGTGCTGCTCGTTGAAACCGACCATCCTCATAGTGGCCTGGTGCTGGTCGATACCGGCTTTGGACTTCAAGATTGTGAAAACCCTAGCCGGATCGGCCCTTTCCGGTACATCGGCCGGCCCGAGTTGCTGCCCGGCGAGACGGCCGCGCGCCAGATCGAAGGGCTCGGGTTCGACCGCAACGATGTCCGTCACATTGTCATCACCCACTTCGACCTCGACCACATCGGCGGTCTGGCCGACTTCCCGCACGCCCAAATCCACGTCACCGCGGCCGAAGCGCTCGGCGCGGTGCACGCCCCTACCAGGCAGGAAAAGATCCGCTATCGCCGCCAGCAATGGGCGCACGGCCCCAACCTCGTCGAACACAACCCCGGGGGCGAGTCCTGGCGAGGATTCGCCGCCGCCCAACCCCTTGACGCCATCGGCCCCGGCTTTGTCTTGATCCCCATGCCGGGCCATTCCCGCGGCCACGCCGCGGTAGCGGTCGACGCCGGGAACCGTTGGATCCTGCACTGCGGCGACGCTTTCTATCATTCCGGCACGATCGACGGGCACTCTCCGGTGCCTGCTCTGCTACGCGTCCAAGAGGTGTTGACCGCGTTCGATCGAAAACAGTTGCGCGCCAACCAGGAACGCATCGCCGAGCTCTATCGCCGTCAAGAACCCGACCTGCTCATTGTGTGTGCTCACGACCCAACTCTCTACGCGCGGGCGCGCGACACCGCGTAAAGGTCACCCTTTGGTCAGTCGCGGAGCGCGGCGCCGGTCGTCGAATTAGGCCGACGCTCAGTCTCATTGGTCACACCAGTACCCGCGAGCGAACCCATAGACGGTTCACGAATTTGATATCACCGGTGATATCAAGTTTCAAGGTCACCTATTGGTCAGTCGCGCGACGCGACACCGCGTAGCTACCGGCCCAGGATGCGGCCGATCGCGTCAGCGAGCGCCGCGGCGGGATCGGCGGCGGATCCGGCACTGCGCCAGGCAATGTAGCCGTCGGGGCGAATGAGAACAGCTCCCGCACTGGTGATTCCGTAGACATCGAGGAACGCGTCGCGCTCGTCCTCGAGACCGGGATCACCGACCAGATAGCAGCCCACGGCCACCTCGAACCGGCCTGCTAGCACGGAAGCCGCTGTCTTCCAGACGAATCCGTCCCGACCAGTCAGTACCGTGAAGCCGTTTCCGACCAGGTCCAATGTCGACAGCGACGCGGATCGTCCCAGCCAGATGTGTGGCGCCCGGCACCCCGGGGTCCCGCTGGGCTGGTAGTCGGAGTAGTCGTCGGCGACGACGGGGGCGCTGGTGCCGTCGGGAATGATCGCCGATGATGTGTAGACGCTGCCGAATTCGACGCCGAGGTGATTGCCGTAGCGGCGGGTCGCCTGCAGGATCGCGGTGACGTCGAGGCCGGGATCCGCACCGGTGTACTGCGCCACCGCCAGCTGCTGTACCTGTCGGTGGTTATGCAGGGACTGCGTCGCTGTTCGCTCGGCGGGAGCGCGCCGCTCGTCGTCGTAGGTTTCCAACAGCGACCAGCCGGCCTGGCCCCTGAGGCAGAAGGCGAGCTTCCACATGGCGTTGTGCATACCCTGCAGCCCGGTGTTCACGCCCAGCCCGCCGGTCGGCGGAAACTGGTGTGCGGCATCCCCACACAGCACCACCCGCCCCCGCACGAAGCGGTCGGCGACGGTCGCGTTCATCTGCCATCGGCCGATGCTGCGCACGTCCACGGTCAGGTCGGGCACACCGACCGCGGCCCGGACGAATCGGCGGCAGTCGTCCTCGTCGAAGGCGTCCGTCCAGCGCTCGGCGGGAACGGCGATCTGGCACAGCCAACGGCCCCGCGCGTCGAGGGGCTGCAGCACACCCGCCGCCCCGGGGTTGGCCACGAAAAACAGAACGCCGGGACGATCCGCGACGTACTGCTCGATGTCGGCGGAGAAGTAGCAATTCACGAAGTGATTGAGCGCTTGCTGCCCCGCCAGCTCGACGCCCAGCCGCGCGCGCACCATACTCCCGGCGCCGTCGGCGCCGACCAGCGCCGCACCGGTCAGAGCGTACGTCTGCCCTGAGTTAAAGTCGGTGACTTCGACTGCCACACAAGAATCTTCGGCATCCCATCCCGAAACTATGCGGGTTACCTGATGTCCGAAGCGGAGCTCCACCAGACCGGTGGCGGCCGCGGCGTCGAGCAGGATCTTCTCGACCAAATCCTGCGACGACATGATCGGTTCGGCCGGGCTGATGCCGGGGCCCGGCCCGACGAAGCCAGTGGTCTCGATGGCGCCGAACTCGTGGCCCGTCACGAAATCGAAGAAACGGATCGGGCTCTTCCAGCCGGGCGGCGTGTCGATGTCGCGTAGCCGCCCGTAGACCTCGCGGCCCCACAACCGGGCGATCTCCATCGTGCGGGTATTGAAGTTGCGGGTCTTGGGATGAAAGGCCACCGTGCTGTGCTGCTCGAGCAGGATGCTGGCGACGTCGAATCGCGCGAGCTCGAGGCCGGCCGCCAACCCGACCGGCCCGCCGCCCACGATCAGCACCGGGAGCGACTGCTGCGCTGCTGCTGCGTGCATGTCCGGCGACTAATCGATCCCGATTCCCGCGGCATCGGCAACGGCGCGAGCCCGGTGCACCACGGCGTCGATCCATGCGGTGTCCGGGGTTCCGGCTGCCGCCTTGTTCTGCGGCTCGTCCATCGCCCGGCGCATGACGCCTTCGGCGATGATCGCCAGCTTCCACAGCCCGAGCGCATGCCAGTACTGCAGGGCGGCCGGATCGCGACCGGTCTGTTCCAGGTAGCGGCGAGTCATCTCCGCACGATCGGGACACCCCTCGAGCGTCGAGGGCGCGAAGTCACCGATCGCCGATTCGCCGGGCTCCGTCCAGTAGGTCAGCAGGCTGCCCATGTCCGCGAGCGGGTCGCCCAGCGTGGACAGTTCCCAGTCCAGGGTGGCCGCGATGTCGCCCGTCTCGGGCGAGACGATCAGGTTGCGCAGATGAAAGTCGCCGTGCACCAAGGTCGTTTCGCGCTGCTCGGGAACGGCCGCGACGAGCCGGCGGGTGAGGTCGTCCAATTCGGGCACTTCCCGGGTCTTGGACAGTTCCCATTGCCCGGTCCAGCGTTTGAGCTGGCGCTGCGCATAGGGCTTGTGGCTGGCCAGGTCCACCAGTCCCACCTCGGTCAGGTCGACGGCGTGGATCTTGGCCAGGGTGCGCGGCATTGATACGGCGATCTCGCGACGGCGTTGGGGAGTCAACCCCTCGGCCACCCGCATCGTGTCGACGACCAAACCATCGACGAACTCCATCAACACCATCGGCGCGTCAGAGAATGCAGAATCGCTTGTCACACCCAGGATTCGGGGTGCCGGCACGTCGGTGTGCTCCAGGGCGGCGATGATGCGGGCCTCGCGGACCACGTCGTGTGCCGAGGCCAGCAAGTGACCCAGCGGCGGGCGGCGTAACACCCAGGATCGGTCGGCGGCGTCGGTGACTCGATAGGTCAGGTTCGATTGGCCGAGGCCGACCCGTTGGAACCGCAGCGGTGCCGCGAATTCGATACCCAGTGTGGCCAGCCACCGCGACACCGCATCTGAGTCGACGCCCGGAACGCTCGCATTCTCAGCCATAGGCGAACTATTGCACGGCCTTAACCGGCCTTCGTCCGAAGGCCATCGAGGGCTACATCGGTGACCCGCTCGGCCAGCTCGGCGTTATAGCTCTGCATCGCCTGACAGCCGACCAGCAGCGCCTTCACCTCGGGCACCCCGACGTCTGAGCGTGCGGTGCCGGCCTGCTGAGCGGCGCGCAACAGGTCGCCGAGAAGGCTCAAGAACTCTTCTTCGGCCTCCGGGGCCGCGCTCTCGATGCCGATGCCGATGCCGGCCAGCGCCTCGACCAGGCCGCGGTCGGCGGCTCCCCATTGCAACACCATCGACTGCAGGAAAGTGAACAGCGCTTGGCCGGGGCGCTCGGATTCCAACAGCGCACGACCGTCGTCGATGAGGTGGCGCATCCGGTCGGCGATCACCGCCTGGAACAGCGCCTCTTTGGTCGGAAAATGCCGATACACCGTGCCCGCACCGACTCCAGCGCGCCGGGCTATCTCATCGATCGGCACCGACAGCCCATCGGCCGCAAAGGTCTCATAGGCGACCTCCAACACGCGCGCCCGGTTGCGGGCTGCGTCGGCGCGCACCGGCCGATCGGTTTGAGTCACGTCACACCTCCCGATTCTGCGGACGGCATTGCGAAACGGGGCGTACGTTCCGTATAGTCCGAGTCAACCGGAGCGCTCGCTCCGTTTAGCGAAATGATAGCAAGGAGCACCCCATGTCCAAGTGGACCGCCGCAAACATTCCGGACCAGACCGGTCGCACCGCCGTGATCACCGGCGCCAACACCGGCCTAGGGGTCGAGACCGCCGCCGCACTGGCCGCCCACGGCGCGCGCGTCGTGCTGGCCGTGCGCAATCTCGACAAGGGCAAGCAGGCCGCGGCACGGATCACCGAGGCCACTCCCGGCGCCGAGGTGGAACTTCAGGAACTCGACCTGAGCTCGCTGGAGTCCGTGCGGACCGCGGCGGAGCAGTTGCGTGCCGATCACGACCACATCGACCTGCTGATCAACAACGCCGGAGTGATGTACACGCCCAAGTCGACCACCGCGGACGGCTTCGAATTGCAGTTCGGCACAAATCATTTGGGCCACTTCGCGTTGACCGGGTTGTTGTTGGACCGGCTACTCCCGGTTGCAGGTTCGCGGGTGGTCACCGTCAGCAGCCTCGGCCACCGGATCCGCGCCGCCATTCATTTCGACGACCTGCAGTGGGAACGCGGCTACAGCCGAGTCGGCGCTTATGGGCAGTCCAAGCTGGCCAACCTGCTGTTCACCTATGAACTTCAGCGCCGCCTGGCGCCGAGCGGGACCACCATCGCGGCGGCGGCGCATCCGGGTGGCTCGAACACCGAGCTGATGCGCAACATGCCCCGGCCGCTGGTCGTGGCGGCCGACCTGCTGGCGCCGTTGTTCCAAGACCCCGCGCTGGGCGCCCTGCCGACGTTGCGTGCGGCCACCGACCCGGGTGTGTCCGGCGGCCAGTACTTCGGGCCCGACGGCTTCGGACAGGTGCGCGGTTACCCGAAGGTCGTTGGCTCGAGCGCGCAGTCGCACGATGTCGACTTGCAGCGACGGCTGTGGGCGGTTTCCGAAGAACTGACCGGGGTCGTCTATCCCGTCGGATGACCCCGCCGCGCCGAGTGTGGGATTGATGCTCGCGATTCACGATCTTGCGTCAATCAATCCCACACTCGAGCGCGAGATTGCGAGGCCAGCGCCCGTGCTGTCACGAGCGCGGCCACCATCACCGCGACGCACACCAGTCCGTCGCCTTGCAGGCCCCACTTGACCGAAGCCAGTGTCATCGCGCCGGCCACGCACAGCAGCGCGCCGACCGCGGCGCCACGCCACACCGAGCCGATCGCGGGGGCCCCGTCCCAGCCGGACAGCGGGTTGTTCTCCAACGGCCGCAGCGCCACGAACAGCACTGCCACCACCGCGACCATGAGGAGCAACTGCACGGCGGTGATCACCAGGAAGTGCGGCTGGCCGGGGTAGCGGGGATAGCCGAGGAAATCGAAGACCAGGTGCACGCCGAGCAGCGCGGGCATGTGCCACAGGTAGAGGGTCATCGCGCCGGAGTTGCCGATCGCGGTCAACCACCACACCCGCGGCCGCCGTGCCCACCGGGCGATGGCCGGTGCGGCCGCAATCGCCAACGCGCTCAGCATGATTGCGTGCCCGGCGAGCAGCAATGACGGCGGGCTCATGTTGGCGAGATGCTGGCCCTTGATGCCGACCAGGCTCAATTCGTAGGGCCCCCAACGCAACAGCGCGAGGTTGACCGCGAACAGCGCCGCCGCGGTGCCCAGCGCGGCGCGGCCGGTGAGCAGCCGGCGGCGGTAGGCCACACCGAACATCCCGGGGATGAGCCAGACCGCCAGGTTGAGATAACCGAGCGGCGCGGCCGCTGACCAGTGCAGCCGAACCGCGTCGATGACCGCGATGGACGCGTAGACCAGGACAACCCCGGTGGCGAAGCGGGCGGTACTGGTGATCCGATACAACGCGGGCGTCGCCGCCAACACCATCACATAGGCGCCGAGGAACCACAGCAGCTGAATACTGATACCGGCGATCGGCTGGTAAACATGTTGCGGCAGTACCGGATACAGCACGCTCAGCGCGACCGCCCAGAAGCCGAAGTAGTAGAACACCGGTCGAAACAGCCTGGTGCAACGCTTCATCAGCCAGCCGCCCCAGTTGGTGCCGGGCTGCCATGACGTCACGCACGCCGCGACTCCGGCGAAGAAGAACAGCGGCATGATCTGAAATATCCAGGTGAGGGCCTGAAAGACGGTCGAGGTGGTGAGTAGGTTCTCCCAGAACAGCACGCCGCCGCGGATGATGCTGGTGGCCATCACGGTGTGGCCGGCCACGACGGCGATCAGCGCCGTGATGCGGATGACATCGATGGCTCTATCTCGGTCGGCGGGGGTGCGGGCGGCAAGTTCGGCGGGGCCCGGAAAGCTTGGAGCGCCGATAACGGCATTACGCTGCGAGTTCACCTCGAAAGCATCGCCGAGCGGCGGCCGTCGCCGCGTGCGTAGTTCTACTCGTTCTCTAGGGCGCGTTGTATTCGTTCAGGTACTGGTTGGTTCCCTCACTGGTCGTGATGTAACCGCTGCCGTCCGGCAGGAAGCCGATCGCCTCGCCCTGCTGCTCATTGGGAACCGGGCCCTGGACGGCCTTCTGCTGCTCGAGCACCGTCGCGATGTCCTGGGAGGGGTCTCGGTGGTACAGCAGGACGTGGTCGTAGGTGCGGACGGCGACCTCTGTGCCGTCCCGCGACACGTCGGCGCCGGTCACCAGGTTCCCGCCGCCGCCGCCGAGCGGAAGCGTCCCGACGTCGGTCATTGTCGTGGTGCTTCCGCTCACCAAATTGCCTGGCGCCTCGAAGATGGTCGGGTTGCCGGCCGAGGTCTTGTCGATGATCACCATCTGGCCCGAATTGGGGTCGACGATGAGCGACTCGGCATTGTGCGAACCGTCGGGATACTTCAGGTTGAACGTGTCCACTCCGGTCAGCGTCGCTTTCACCGGGTTGGCCGCGGTGCCCGTCACTACCGGCTCGGGGACGCGGTAGACCTGGACCGAGCTTCGCGAGGCCCCGTTGTCGCCGATGTCGCCGATGTAGATATAGGACTTACCCGGCACGGGTCCGGGACCGATATCGATGTCCTCCCAGTCGACCGCCTTTGCACCACTGATCGTGTACGTGCCCAGGGTTGCACCGGTCTTGGTGTCGACCGCGAAGATACGGGCGGTGTCGCCCGAATCATTGTGTACCCAAGCGACATTCGGGTTCGTGGAGCTGACCGCTATGCCGGAGAGCTCTTTGAGATTGGGATCCGACATGGGCCCGACGTTGGTGAGTTTGAGGTCTTTGTCGCCTGCCGCGTCGACCGCATCCTGTCCGGAGGGCTGGGTCGGGTTGCCCGGATCGGTCGGATTGCCCGGATTACCCGGGTTGCTCGGGCTGAGCTTCGCGCCCGTGGCCCCTGTGGCGCCGGCATGGCCGGAGATCTGCCCGCCGCTGCCGCCGGCCCCGCCGGCGCCCGGGGTGACTCCAGCTCCGCCAGTACCCCCGTCGCCGCCGTTGCCGTTCAACTGTGCGGCACCGCCGGCGCCGCCTACGCCGCCGGCGCCGTTGGTCACGGCCGCCCCGCCCTGTCCGCCCGCTCCGCCGTTGCCGGACAACATCCCGCCGGCCCCGCCGTGACCGCCGGCGGGGGCGGAGGCGGCGGTGACGCCCGCTCCGCCTTGACCGCCGGCGCCGCCGTTGCCGACCAGCCCGGCACTCCCGCCGTTACCGCCGGCCTGTCCGGTTGCGCCGGACCCACCGGCGCCGCCGTTGCCGTACAGCAACCCGCCGGGCTTGCCGTCCTGCCCGGTGCCAGGCGCCCCGTTCGCTCCGTTGCCGATCACCGGGCGGCCCAACAGCGATTGGGTGGGCGCATTGACCAGGTTGAGCGCGGCCTGCTCGAGCGGGTTGGCGTTGGCCAATTCGGTGGCCGCATATGACTGCGCACTGGCCGCCAATGACTGCACCAACTGGCCGTGAAACGCCTCAACCTGCGCGCTGAGCGCCTGGTACTGGCGAGCGTTGTCGGCGAAAAGGGCCGCCACCGCGGCCGACACCTCATCGCCGGCCGCGGCCACCAGCCCGGTCGTTGGAAGTGCCGCCGCCGCGTTCGCGGCGCTCAGCGCCGAGCCGACGCCCGCCAAATCTCTCGCCGCCGCCGACAACAGTTCGGGGCTCGCCACCACATACGACATTGCTGTCCTCCCGCGCAGTTACGGCATCATATAATCAATCGCTTGATAGTAAACCCTCTGTGGCCGGTCTTCGTGGAGTTTTCCGAGAGCAACTGCGCGCTGCATGTGCACCGACCCTGCGCCTAGAGCGACTGAATCGGCCGAATACCGGTCCTCAACCCAGGATCGATACCGTCAGCGCAGGGTCGAGGCAACCGGGGCGATCGGGGCCGGAGCGGCACCCGTGCGGTGCAACCATTCCCGTGCCCGCACCCGCCAGGTGCGGCGCGCATATTCCAGCTCGGTGTACGGCCACTGAGTGACGATCCGGCCGGACGGTGAGCGGAAGTAGCTGCTGCACTGCGTCCAGATAGAGCGCTCGAGGTCAACGGAAAGCAGCTCGTTGTAACGCTTTTCGACGTCAGGACGCACGTCGAGGTAGCCGCCCCGGCGCGCCACCCGGCACACCGCGCTGGCCACCAATCGCGCGCCCGCTTCCAGGATGTAGACGATCGAATTGCCGCCCTGGTTGGTGTTGGGGCCGTACAGCATGAAGAAATTGGGGAATCCGGCGACGGCCACGCCCAGGTAGGCGCTGGGATCAGTGCCCCAGTGCTCGTGCAGGCGACGGCCACCGGCGCCGACGACCTCGAGGCCCGACAGGTAGTGCGACGTTTCGAAGCCGGTGGCCAGCACGAGGGCGTCGACATCAACGCCCGCGCCGGCGGCGGTGATGACCGACGTTTCGGTGACGCGGTCGATGGGATCGGTGACCAGCTCGACGTGGTCTTGCTGCAGCGCCCGGTAGTAGTCGTCGCCCAGCAGCACGCGCTTGCAACGAAACGGGTAGTGCGGTGTCAGCGCATCGCGCAGTCGCGCATCCGACACCGTGCGTTCCAGGAACGAGGTGGCGATGCTGCTGCGGGCGGCCACCACCGGGTCGTCGGCCATGGTCGCGGTGTTGTCGTGCTGGAATTTCCAGATCTGCCAGCGGGTGCGGTACACCGCCAACGGGTTTCGCCGGAACTGGGCCAATTCGGTTGCGCTGTAGGGACGGTCGTCCTTGGGCACCATCCAGGGCGGGGTCCGCTGGAACACCGTCACACGCTCGGCGATCTTCGCCAGCTCGGGAACGGCCTGCACCGCGCTGGCGCCGGTGCCGATCACGCCCACCCTCTTGCCGGTCAGGTCGACGCTGTGATCCCAGTGGGCGGTGTGCATCAGCGGGCGGCCGAAGTCGCTCAGCCCCGCGATGTCGGGGAGCTTCACCGCGCCGAACAGCCCCGCGGCGCAGACGACGACGTCGACCGTCAGCGTCGAGGTACGCCCGTTGCAGTCCACCTGCAGGTCCCATTTCCAGGTGTCGTCGTTCCAGTGCGCCGTGCGCACCCTGGTCTCGAGCATGAGGTGCCGGCGCAGGTCGAAGTCGTCGGCCACCGTCTCCAGGTAGGCCAGGATCTCGGGCTGCCGAGCGTAGGTGCGGCTCCAGGATTTGTTGGGCGCGAACGAAAACGAATACAGGTGACTCTGGATGTCGCAGGCGGCGCCGGGATAGGTGTTGCGCCGCCAGGTCCCCCCGACGCCGTCGCCGCCCTCGATGATGACGACATCGTCGATGCCGGCGCGGCGCAGCGCCACCGCCGCACCGAGGCCGCCGAAGCCCGCCCCGATGATCGCCACCTTCGGCGGGCGCCGGCGACGGGTAGCGGCTCTGATCCGGCCGATGGCGTAGCGTCGTCGCGTCCCCGCGGCTTGTCATCGGATCTCGAGCCCTTCGAAGTCTCCTCGGGCCCGCCACGCTGCCAGGATGTCGGCGTACTCGGTGGGGGCGCCGAAGAAGAAGCTGCCTTGCCGCGTCTTCGCGTCGGCCATGCCCTCGCGGTTGTAGTAGCCGGGGGTGCATGTCTTGGCCCGCTCGGCGGTTGCGGTGGAGCGCTGTACCACCGTGTCGACCCATGCGGCTTCGGCGCACGGCGATGCCTCGACTTCGGTGAGACCGCGCTCGAGGGCGCGCGCGATGATCCACGCGGTGTGGGTCGCTTGCACGTCGAGCAGATACGGGAAGTTCACCGTCAGCCCCGCCTGAGCGATGCTCTCGATGAAGCAGTTGGGAAAACCGTTGGCGCACAGGCCCTGGAAGGTGCGCACCCCGTCGCGCCACCGCTCGGTCAACGTCACGCCGTCGCGGCCGATCAGCTCGAACCCGGTACGCCGGCAATAGTCGGTGCCCACCTCGAATCCCGTTGCGAAGATCAGGCAGTCGAGTTCGTACGCCACTCCGTCGACGACGACGCCGGACTCGGTGATGCGCTCCACCCCGCGCCCGCGAGTGTCGACCAGCATGACGTTGTCGCGGTTGAACGTCTGCAGATAGTCGTCGTGAAAGCAGGGGCGTTTGCAGAAGTAGCCATACCAGGGTTTGAGCGCCTCAGCCGTGGCGCGATTGGTGACGATCCCGTCGACCCGGGCCCGGATCTCCTCCATCTTGGCGAAGTCGGCGATTTCGATTTCGCGGGTGCGTTGCTCGGGGTCCGCCGACGCGTCTCCGTCGTGGCGCATGACCGGCAGCTTGCGGGTGATGCTCGTCCAGGCGTCGGCGACCAGGTCGTGTTCCGCCTGACCGCCTGCGGTGAGGATCTGAAAGTTCTGGATCCGCTCACGCTGCCAGCCCGGCTGTAATGTGTTGGCCCACTGCAGATCTGTCACCGCGTTGGCCCGCACGTCCACCGACGACGGGGTGCGCTGGAAGACGAAGAGTTGTTGCGCCGCCGGCCCCAGGTGTGGCACACACTGGATGGCGGTGGCCCCGGTGCCGATGATGCCGACCCGCTTGTCCGCCAGGTTTTCCAGTTTCTGGCCGGTGTAGCTGTAGTCCCACCGGCTGGTGTGGAAGGTGTGACCACCAAACGAGCCGAGGCCGACGATGCCGGGCAGCTTCGGCTTGGCCTGGTATCCGTTGGCCATGGAGACGAACCTGGCCCGCATCTCGTCACCGCGATCGGTGCGAATGATCCAGCGCGAATCTCTTTCATCCCAACGGATTTCCTGCACATCGGTCTGCAGGCACGCGTCGCGGTACAGGTCGTAGTGTCCGGCGATGCGGCGGCAGTGCGCGAAGATCTCGGCGCCCTTGGCGTATTTTTCAGCGGGCATGTAGCCGAGCTCTTCGAGCAACGGGATGTACACATACGACTCGACATCGCACGCGATCCCCGGATACCGGTTCCAGTACCAGGTGCCGCCCACATCGGCCGCCCGGTCGATCAACCGCACGCTTCCGACACCGAGCTCGCGTAGCCGCGCTGCGGTCAGTAGCCCACCGAAGCCGGCGCCGACGATCGCCACGTCGACCTCGTCGGTGAGCGGTTCGCGCGTGAATTTCTCATCCGCCCAGGGGTCGTCGGCGAACCGGGCGAACTCGCCGGCGATTTCCACGTACTGGGCGATCCCGTCGGGCCGCAGGCGCCGCGCCCGTTCTTGCGCGTACTTCTGCCGCAGCGCCTCGACGTCGAACGCGCAGCCAACGGTTTCAGTCAAGATTGGACCCCACTCTCCGTGAGCCCGACTCTATAATTAATCGTTTGATCGTATCAAGCGGATTGTGCTGACCCGCCACCGAACAGCGCGCCTCTGACCATTACTTTTGCCGAGCCCAGCGCGGCCGAGAAGTCCTCCGTCGCCAATGTGGCCGCCAGCTCGGTCAGGCCGAAGATGAGCGCGTAGATGGCCTCCACGGTGCCCCGCGGATCCGGGTGATCACCGAGTTCGCCGCGCTGACAGCCGTCTTCGACGAGACCCTCGATGATCTCGCGGAAGGTCGCGAAACCGGCTCCGACTTCCGGGCCGGAGTCTCCGGGTGCTTCCGGTGCGCCCGAGGGCAGGACGTTTTCCGCCCGGATTGCCCACTCGAATGCGGCCAGGTCGGGGTATTCGCGGATCAGGTGCCCGCATTCGTCGAGCACCGCCTCGATCCGGTCGACGATGTCGCCGGGGCCTTCAGCGGCCGCGCGCAATCGGGGCATCGCGATGTCGCCCCTGGCTTCGATCGTCGCCCTCATCAGCTCCGACTTGTTCGGAAAGTAGTTGTAGAGGCTGGCGCTGGTCACATGCGCCATGAGCGCGATCTCCCGGATCGTCGCCTGTGAATAGCCGACCTCGGCCACGCACCTCATGGTGGCGACGATGATGCGCTTGCGGGTTTCCTCGCCGCTGGCGCCGACGGGGCGGCCCAGCTGAGCCGGGGTTCTGTTGGTCATAACATGGTCGAATATATTCGACTGATCAATTAGTTTCCGGCGTTCGGGGGAGCATGACCGTCAGTTCGTCTGCGCTGGGCCGGCCGGTGGGCGCCAGTGGTGAGCAGACCCGCCGGCGAATCCTCACCGCGGCCATGCGCTGCGTCGCCGAAGTCGGTTACTCGCAAGCCTCTATCCGCGAGATCGCCCGGGCAGCAGACATGACCAGCGGCAGCCTCTATCACTACTTTCCGAACAAGGCCGAACTGCTCAAAGCGACCGGCGAGGAGATCGAGAACGTCGTGTTGCCCCGGCTACAGGCTGCCGCCGCGCGGTCCGACAACGTCGCCGACCGACTCGAGGCGGTGCTGGACGCGTCGATCCAGTTGATGCACGACTATCCCTTCCTGGCCGCCTTCTTGCGGGCGGTCCGCGCCGAGAGCGCTGCTCAGCTGCGGCGCGGCGGACCGAGGTACCCGGGATCAAAGGCGTTGCGCGACGTGGTCACCGAGATCGTCGGAGACGCCCGGGAACAAGGAGTGCTGTCGTCCGACACCGACGCCACGGCCGCGGTGGAGGCCCTGTGCGCGCTGACGCGCGGCCTGTCGGAGCGGGCGGCCAGTCTGCCGCAGGAGGGCTATGACGTCACCCTGGGCTCCGCCAAGAAGCTGATCAGGGGAACGTTGTTCGTGCGGCCCGATCGCCCGGCGTAAGCAATGAGTCTGGTGGTCGCTCTCCGGCTGAACATGACCAACATCGCCGACCCGGCGGTACGTCACGAAGGTCGCTATCAGGCCGCGCTGGAGATGGCCGAGTTCGCCGATCAGGGCGGATTCACCGCCGTGACCGGCGAAGAACATCACTTGGCGGCCACGGGTTGGCTGCCGTCGCCGCTGATTCTGGCCGCGGCGGTTGCCGGGCGAACGCGCAACGTGCGAATCAGCATCAACGCGTTGATCGTTCCGCTCTACGATCCGGTCCGGCTCGCCGAGGACATCGCCGTGTTGGACAACCTCGCCCAGGGCCGCTTCAGTTTCCTGGCCGGTATCGGCTACCGGCCCGAGGAGTATCACGCGGTCGGTAAGGACTGGTCACGGCGCGGCGCTCTGATGGAGCACTGTCTTTCGGTGCTGTTGCAGGCTTGGGGCGATGAGCCTTTCGATCACCACGGCACGCTGATCAACGTCACGCCCAAGCCGTTCACGCGTCCGCATCCGTTCTTCTTGATCGGTGGGATGACGGCGGTGGCGGCGCGGCGGGCGGCGCGCTTCGGGCTACCATTCTCGCCCCCGATGGCCATGCCCGAGGTGGAGCAGGTGTACCGGCAGGAGTTGAGCAAGCACGGCAAGACGGGGTTCGTCTATCACCCGGAAAACGGCAGTACCGTCACCTTGCTGCACACCGACCCCGACGAAGCCTGGTTCCGTTATGGCGATTTCCTGATGAATGAGGCCACCGAATACAGCGCGTGGCGGCGCGCCGGCGTTCCGCGTCCCAACGAGACCGCCGCCGCCTCGGTTGCCGAGCTGCGCCGGCTCGGCATCGTCGAGATCCTGACCCCGGAGCAGTTGATCGACCAGATCCGTTGCGGCAGAAAAGCAATCGTTATGAATCCGCTGATGGGCGGTCTGCCGATCGACGCGGGCTGGGCGAGTTTGCAGCTGCTGACCGAGAAAGTGCTGCCGCACGTCTGAATCGCGCGGCCCCCAGCGAGAAAGCTCAGCGTCCCCAGGAACAGCACCACCGCCAGCGCGCTGCCGGCCGCCGACCCGCGTGGCCACACCGCCAGTAGACGGATCAGCAGGTCTAAACGTTCAGATCGACCCGTGCAGCGCCTCGAGCCCGACGACGAAGCGCCGCAGTCCGAATGCGAACTCCTCGGCCAACGGAACGGGTAGGTGGTCGGCGACGGCCACGGTTGCGGGGTACTGCGATGGATCCAGTTCGTGGAATTTGGCCGACACATCGGCTTGCTCGGCGTTCGCGACCCGGTGAGCTGGATCGCGAAGCCGAGGACATAACGCGACAGGCTGGCGTACGTGAGGGCCGCGGTGGCCGGCGGGAAGCCGACGTCCAACAGCACCGAGAGAATGCGCTCGCGGTGAGCCAACGCATTGGGCCCCATCGGGACGAGCCCGATCAACAGGGGTGCGACATTGCCGTGTCGGGCGAGTGCATCAAACATGTTCTGCGCGAACGAGATACAGGCCTCTGGCCAGGGCAGACTCGGCATATGGGTCGAGGTGCAGATCCCCCAGCATGCGGTCGACCACCATCGCCGCCAGTTCCGAGCGGCTCGCGAAGTGCCGGTACAGCGTGGCGGTACCCGACCCCAGATGTTGTGCCAGTGACCGCATCGACAATGCGTCGGCCCCCTGCTCGTCGACGATCTCGAGGGCCGCGGCGAGGATCCGGTCCAGGGGTAGGGCCGGACGCCCGCGGGAGCGGCTCGTCGACTGCTGGTTGACATCGCGGTTATTTATGGACACACTGTATCCATAAATATTAGACGGGTCAACACCCTTGATAGCAGGGATCTTTCATCATGCTTCTCCCACTCGCCACGGAGCCCTTCACGGCTCCCACCGATCGCGACATGCTGCCCTCCGAGCGCCGCGAATTCGTCAATACCCACCGCACGTGCGTGTTCGGCTATCGCCGCCGCAACGACGGCCCGGGCATGTCGATCGTCTACTACATCCCCACCGACAATGACGAGCTACTGGTGTCGACCATGGCCGGCCGCGGCAAGGCCCGGGTCCTCGAACGCGACGGCAAGGTCAGTCTGTGCGTTCTCGACGAGCGCTGGCCCTTCAGCTATCTGCAGGTGTACGCCGATGCGACCCTTGACTCGGATCGTGACCTCGCGGTCGACGTGATGATGGCGGTGGCCGGCCGAATGTCCGGTCAGGCCCTTGGTGTGGAGGCACGCCCGGCCGTCGAGGAAATGTGCGAGCGGGAGAACCGCGTCGTCATCCGGTGCCGGCCGTACGAGACCTTCGCGACACCGCCGCGCCACCTGCACCGCAACGACCAGGTCGAGACGCTGAGCCACTGGGTGTCCGGCGTGGTGCCGTGGGACGCCGCCGATCAGGCGGACGCGCCGGCGTAGCGACCGCGCAGCTTGGTCAGCGTCGACTCGATGCCTGCGCCGTTGCCCTTCGCGTAACCCATCCGCTCGTAGTACTTCAGGCCGTTTTTGAGCCCACCGGCGTCGCTGTAGTCGAACGTTTCGGTGACCCGGGTCAGCGTCGGCGAGAGCGCCTCGAATTCCCATCGCCAGCGGTGGCCGAACGGATGACGCCATTCGACCAGTTCATCGGTTTTGAGGCCGGTGACGGTGCTGGTGATGCGGTATGGCAGGCCGTACATCTTCATCTTCGTCGAAAACTTCGACCCGACAGCCATTTTCGCGGGCGCTTTGATGTTGTCGCGAACGGTGCCCGAGCCGTCGAGTTCGTGGTGGCGTCGAGGATCGGCGGCCATCGCGAACAGTTCGGCCGCCGGAGCGGCGACCTCGACCGACCGGCAGACCCGCCTGGGTCCCGCATCGACAACGGTGACAGTCATGGTGTGAGGCTACGCTTCGCCATCCGGTGTGCTTCGAGTGGGATTTTCGGCGCTTCCGCCACTTGACGGAAATACCCCAATAGGGTATCTACGTTAACCTAAGATATACCCCTATACGGTATTGCTGCGAGGCAGAGGAAGGCATGATGTCCAAGATCACGGATTCCCGCGAGCCCCTCACCAATCCGGTGACCGACATTGAGCTCGGTATCACCGGAATGACCTGCGCCTCCTGCGCGATGCGCGTCGAAAAAAGGCTCAACAAGCTCGACGGGGTCAGCGCGACCGTCAACTACGCGACCGAGAAGGCCACCGTGACGATCCCGTCCGGATATGACCCGCAGACCCTGATCGACGCGGTCCACGAGACCGGCTACACCGCGGCCCTGCCACAGAAACCCGCCGAACCCGCCCCGGACACCACGACCGGGCCAGAGGTCGACGATCCTGAGCTGACATCGCTGCGCAATCGCCTGGTCGGCGCGATCGTGCTGGCCATCCCGGTCATCCTCATGGCGATGATCCCCGCCTTGCAGTTCCGCAACTGGCAATGGGCGTCGCTGGCCCTGGCCGCACCGGTCATCGTGTGGGCGGGCTGGCCGTTCCACCAGGCCGCCTGGACCAACCTCAAGCACGGCGCCGCCACCATGGACACCCTGGTTTCGGTCGGGACCTGGTCGGCGTTCCTGTGGTCGCTCTACGCACTCTTCTTGGGGACGGCGGGGGAGCCCGGCATGCGTCACGCCTTCGAACTGACCGTCACCCGCACCGACGGGGCGTCCAACATCTACCTGGAGGTGGCCGCGGGCGTGACGCTGTTCGTGCTGGCCGGCCGCTACTTCGAAAGGCGCTCCAAGCGCCGAGCCGGGGCGGCCTTGCGCGCACTGCTGCAACTGGGCGCCAAGGACGTCGCCGTGCTGCGTGACGGCACCGAGACCCGCATCCCCGTCGACCGCTTGCAAGTGGGCGACGAGTTCGTGGTGCGCCCGGGAGAGAAGATCGCCACCGACGGGGTCGTCGTCTCGGGCGTCTCGGCGGTGGACGCCTCGATGCTCACCGGCGAGTCCGTCCCGGTCGAGGTCGGCCGGGGTGATGCCGTCGCCGGCGCCACCGTCAACGCCGGCGGACGCATTGTGGTGCGCGCCAGCCGCGTCGGCGATGACACCCAACTGGCGCAGATGGCCAGACTCGTCGAAGCCGCACAATCGGGCAAGGCCGAGGTACAGCGGCTCGCCGACCGCATCTCGGGCGTGTTCGTCCCCGTCGTCATCGTCGTCGCGCTGACCACCTTCGGGGTGTGGCTTGCTACCGGCTTCCCGGTCACCGCGGCGCTGACCGCCGCGGTCGCGGTGCTGATCATCGCCTGCCCGTGCGCGCTCGGGCTGGCGACTCCGACCGCGCTGCTGGTGGGGACGGGCCGCGCCGCTCAGCTCGGTGTGCTCATCAAAGGCCCTGAGGTGCTGGAATCCACCCGCAAAGTCGACACCATCGTCCTCGACAAGACCGGGACCGTGACCACCGGCAAGATGACCCTGGTCGACGTCGTCACCGCACCGGGCGCCGAACGCGAGACCCTGCTGCGCTACGCCGGAGCCCTGGAGGACGCCTCCGAGCACCCGATCGCACAGGCGATCGCCAAGAGCGCCAAGGCGCAACTCGGCACGCTGCCCGAGCCGGAGGGCTTCGCGAACTTCGAAGGCAAAGGCGTGCAAGGCATTGTCGACGGCCACGCCGTCGTCGTCGGCCGGGAGAGCCTGCTGGCCGACTGGGCCCAGCACCTCGACCCGACCCTGTTGGCGGCCAAGGCCCGCGCGGAGAGCGAAGGCAAAACGGCTGTCGCCGTGGGCTGGGACGGCACCGCCCGCGGGATCCTGGTGATTGCCGACACCGTCAAACCGACCAGCGCGGAAGCCATCCGGCAGTTCAAGCGGCTGGGGCTGACACCGGTACTGCTGACCGGCGACAACCAGACCGTCGCGCGGCGCATCGCCGACGAGGTGGGCATCACCGAGGTTGTCGCCGAGGTGCTGCCCGCCGGCAAGGTCGCCGTTGTTCAGCGCCTACAGGCCGAGGGCAAGGTGGTCGCGATGGTGGGTGACGGCGTCAACGACGCCGCCGCCCTGGCGACCGCCGATCTGGGCCTGGCCATGGGCACCGGCGCCGACGTCGCGATCGAGGCGGCCGACCTCACCCTGGTACGCGGTGATCTGCGCGCTGCGGTCGATGCGATCCAGCTCTCCCGGCGCACTCTCGCCACGATCAAGATGAACCTGTTCTGGGCGTTCGGCTACAACGTCGCCGCAATCCCGCTGGCCGCGTTCGGTCTGCTCAACCCGATGCTGGCCGGTGCCGCGATGGCGTTCTCCAGCGTGTTCGTCGTCGGCAACAGCCTGCGGCTGCGGTCATTCACCGGCGGAGTCAGACGCGTGTGACCCGCACCACAGCACGGGGGGTCGCGCCGACGCGACACGCCGCGGCCACCTGCAGAGTTCTCCCAGGTAACAGTCAGCCGACCCTCCCGCGAGCAACACCACTTTTGACGCTGCGAATGGTACGGTTCGCTGCTGTGACTGCGAGTTTTGGCAACTTGGGCACTCCTCACGCGGGAGTGCCCCAATTGCTGCGTGCCCGCTTTCACCTGCGGAAAATCGCATCCGGCACGCGCATGAGCGAGATCGCGCCGTGACAGAGCTAAATCGGCGCCGTTTTCTCGGGTCACTGGCCGCGACCACCATTGTGGGGGTGGGAGCGGCCCGCTGCATGGTCGATCCTCAGCCGCGCACGTTCGCCCAGGCGCCGTCTGCCGCGTCGCCGACTTCCGGTCCGACCGTCGCGGGTTTGCTGCCGCCGCCACCATCGAGTGCGCGCGTCCGGCTGCCCGGCGGTGGCGCGCTGACGAACCTTCCCGGCAAGGGGGATCTGCTCGCACTGACAGTGGACGACGGCGTCAGCACCGAAGTGGTGCATGCCTACACGCAGTTCGCCAAAGACACCGGGGTGCGGCTGACATATTTCGTCAACGGAACCTACGACTCGTGGACCGACAATCTGAAAATGCTTCGGCCGCTGGTGGAATCCGGCCAGATCCAGCTCGGCAACCACACCTGGTCGCATCCCGATATGACGACGTTGACGAAAAGCGAAATCGCCCAACAACTTACCCGCAATGACGAGTTCCTGAAGAAGACCTACGGCATCGGCGTGAAACCGTATTGGCGGCCACCGTATGCAAAGCACAACGCCGTCGTCGACGCCGTGGCCGCCGACCTGGGCTACACCACTCCAGTCTTGTGGTCGGGCTCGCTGTCGGATTCCACCTTGATCACCGAGGAATACATCCTGAAGATGGCGGATCAGTACTTCACGCCCCAGGAAATCGTGATCGGACACCTCAACCACTTGCCGGTCACCCACGTCTATCCGCAACTAGTGGAGATCATCCGCGCCCGCAATCTGCGCACCGTCACCCTCAACGACGTATTCCTCAAAACGCCCTAGCGACAACCGGATTCGGTGTGAGTGAGTGACGTTCTCCGGGGGCCGCTGACCAGTTTCATCGGACGTGAAACGGAAGCCGTCGACGTGCGACGGCTATTGACCGAGAGTCGGCTGGTTACCCTGAGCGGCGCGGGCGGAGTGGGGAAGACGCGTCTGGCCCTGCACGTCGCCGGCCAGCTGGCCGGCGCGTTCGCCGACGGCGTATGTCAGGTCGACTTCACGCCGATCGCAGACCCCGATCTGGTCCCGGTGACGGTGGCCCACGCACTCGGTCTGTCGGATCAACCCGGACGTTCTCCGGTCGATACCCTGCTGGATTTCGTTGCAGATCTGAAAATCCTGCTGCTGCTGGACAATTGCGAACATCTGCTGGACGCGAGCGCGTCGCTGGTCAACGCCCTCCTGGGCGCCTGCCCAGGCGTGAAAGTCTTGGCAACCAGCCGGGAGCCGATCGGTGTCGACGGCGAAGTCACCTTTCGGGTGCCCTCGTTGTCGCTGGATGACGAGGCGGTCGAGTTATTCGCGAACCGAGCCCGGTTGGTGCGGCCCACGTTTGAGCTCACCGACACGAACAGGGCCGCGGTCACCGAGATCTGCTCGCGCCTCGACGGGATGCCGCTGGCCATCGAGCTCGCCGCGGCCCGAGTACGCGCCCTGTCGCCCGATGAAATCCTCGACGGCCTGCGCGACCGGTTCCGTCTGCTCACCGGCGGCGCACGCACCGCGGTGCCCCGTCAACAGACGCTGCGCGCATCCGTCGACTGGTCGCACGAGCAGTTGACGCAGCCGGAGCGTGTGCTGTTCCGCCGGCTCGCGGTGTTCAGCGGCGGATTCGATCTCGAGGCGGCCGAAATGGTCGCGGCCGGTGACGGCCTGGAGCGCGAACGGATTCTGGATACGCTCACGCTGCTCGTCGACAAGTCACTGGTGCTCGCCGAAGCCGACAACGACGGGACTCGTACCCGGTACCGGCTGCTGGAGACCATGCGCCAGTACGCCTTAAAAAGCTGGGTGAAGCAGGCGAAGCTGACGCGGTACATACCCGCCACCGCGATTTCTACCTGTTCGTGGCGTCTCAGATCGGCACGCCGGCGCGGCACGGCCTTGAGCGAGGCCTCGCGCGTGCAGTGCCGGAGATCGACAATTTCCGCGCCGCCTTCGCCTGGAGCCGTGAAAACTCCGATCCCGAAGCGGCCCTGACGCTGGCGTCGTCGTTGCAGCCGCTCTGGCTGGCCTCCGGCCGCCTCCATGAGGGGCTGGCCTGGTTTGATGCCGTCCTCAGCGACGACAGCTCGGCCGATGTGGCACCGACGGTTTGGGCCGGTGCGCTTGCCGATAGGGCCCTGCTCGACGGCTGGTCCATCAGCACCGAATCCACGGAGCAGGCCGAACTCGCGGTGGCCGCCGGCCGCGAGTCCGGCGATCGAGGGCTGCTCGTCCGCGCCTTGACCGCTCGCGGCTTTCTTGGCTACGTGCATGGGGACAGGTCGACGGGTGGATCGTTGCCCGCCATCCCGAAGGCGGTGAAGAACACGGTGTCGTCCTCGCATCTGGCAAGGACCGCAACCGTCGGCCGCCCTGGCACCGGCGAGGCGATGAACGCAGTTTCATTTATCGCGTCCCGGGGCATCCGCAACAGCTGACTGGCGTACATCACATCCACGACGACGTCATCCTCGGCGGGTGATTCGTAGCCGAGTCGCTTGAGCGCCGCCGGCGTCCGAGAGCCACGCCCAGTCGCGTCCACGATCAAATCCGCCGTCAGCTCGGCGGCCACGTTGGTGCTGCGGCGCACCACGCGCACACCGGTCACCCGGCGCTGGGCCGTCACGCAGATGTCGGCGACGTCGTGATCGTCGAGCACGGTGATGTTGGGAATGGCGCGCAGCCGGCGGCGAACGTGGCACTCGAGAAACGGCCGAGTCATGCTGTACGTCCTGAGCCCCTTGGACGCGCCGACTCGAACGGCCAAGTGCCCGTTCATGCAGAAGTACAACTTCGACAGATCCGTGCCATCGAACAGGGCCGCGCCGCCATCGACCAGTTCGTTGAGAAGGTTGGGAAACGAAACAGCTCCTCCAATGCCTGCGCGCCCCGCATGAGCAGCCCGTGGGCATGGCGGCCCTGTGGTACCCCTCGGCGCACGGTCGCGGTGTCGCAAAGGGTGTCGCGCTCGACCACGGTCACCCGCGGGTAAAAGTCGGCCAGCACCCGTGCCGCCAACAACCCGGCCATGCTGGCCCCCAACACAATCGCATGGCTACCGATCTGCGCTTGTTTGGCGAGGGAATTTGCTGTCATGCGCTGAGCATCGGCGATCGGGCGGCGCAAACCATCGGCCAAACCGCGCAGGCGAATTCCAGGGGGTCGTAGACGGTGAATGTCAGCGGCCCTAAGCGGATCGCCGCATTGCTGGCCGAAGGCGGCACGGATTGGCGCACCGTGCGCATGATCATCGCCCGCACGGAACTGGTCAGCGACGAGGCGGTCATCGCCAAGCTCGATGAGTCGTTGGCCGAGCGTATACGAATGAAAAACTGGGAGAACAGTTTTCAGACATCTAGATAACCAGCTTTCGGCGGGTCAAACTGCATGAATCATGCAGTTCCGCACCGGGCGCGATCGGATCGGAGAAACCTGACGGAAAACCGTCAGCTTGTTCTTCGTCATCCTCGACGACGTCCGACATCGGGTCTGCGACCCGTCGATGATCTTCCGCCGGTCTCGAAGCCGGCCATCCACTGAAATACTGAAAGTCTATGAACAAGCCTATGAACCATCAAAAAAGTTTGTACAGCACGTCCTACATATGGAACTATCGGTTTCGTACGGTTTCGCCGTTTCGATAGCCACGGTTAGGAGACAACGGTCCTGGGCGGTGTCACAGGCGTCGGTCGCGGTAATCCGGTGACTGCTGAGAGTGCCCATAACTTCGGCGTGATCAGCCCGCCGCCACTCATCAGCCCGCCCGAAGCCGGAACGGTCGCGTTGTTTCGAGGGGTGTTCGAGACTTGGCGCACCTCGTGGCGAACGATACGGTTTCATTATGGCGCAGTAGCGTGGCTATTGAGCATTCTGCGTCCTCTGCGTGTGTTGGCCTATCGCGAGGCCCACCGGAAATTACTGGCACTACCCGTCTACAAGCAATTCGGAGCAACAATGCTCCGAGAGGATCCTTTCCACCACATCAGCCACCGTCACTACTTGCGACAAGGCTTAACGGTTCGGCAACGCGTTCAATACGTCTACGAGCATTACGCGTTCGAATCGCGCCAGTGGACTGATGACTACCGCCAGGCCGTATACGGGGGCCCCGGTTTAGAGTTGTGGCGCAGTCATGGGGGCGGAGCGGTTGTCACTATCAGGCTGGAGGCTGGAAGGCGGGACGCGCCAGAAGGTGATTTGAGCATAGTTTTATCGGTGGACAACGCGGTGCTGCACCGAATTAAACTTAGTTGGCTGGTTGACACGCAGGATGGAACTGTGACGCCCTTCCTGGCCTCTTCGCAAACAGGCCCACGTAGCAGCAACACCGAGGCCCTGTTGGCCTTCGAACGAGATTTTCCGCAAAACTCACCAGCTTTCTTCTGCTTCGCGGCCGTTGAGGGCGTAGCACGCGTCGTCGGCTGTACGGCGATACTTGCCGTTCGCAGCCACGAGCAGATTTGCGCTCGCAAGGGTCGCGACACGACACACTTCAAGAGCTCGTACGACAACTTCTGGCGAGCTTTGGGCGGCTGGGACTGTGGCCGACAAGGGTATTTAGTCCCGTTGCCAGCACACGAAAAGCCAATGAGCAAACTCTCCAGCAATCACCGAAGGCGTGCCCGAAAGCGGCGCGGGCACTGGAAGGCGATTGAAGCGGCGACGGTCGAGACTCTTGAGCCATTTTCGTCAGGGATCTCTTCATCAGCCAAGGAAGGACATTGCGCCGGGCCGCGATGCAGTGATACGCATGGCCGCCCAGGGTGAGTCGGGTCGACGCGCGACACGCCAGGGCGTTGATCTTGACACGGCCAAGGCCAAAGCTTCCGGTGGGCACCGTCATCTGGGTCTCCCCGACGGGCAAGACGTATCGAACCTCACCGGCGGGCGTCGACCTAGTCCCGCAGTTGGGCACGCCGGCATGCGGGCCGCCGTCCCCGAACCGGCGCCCCCGGTCCAAACAACGCGCCGGCCGTATCGCTGCGGCGCGCAAGCACAACCGCGAGCAGCGGCCCATCAACGAACGTAACCGTGGCTGGCGCAAGCCCGCAAACGCGAGATCGAAGACCGCAAATGGCGCAATCACATGCGCGACATGCTGGTCATCTTCAAGGGCGCACCAGTACCAGCCCGTTTTGCACCTGGATCAACGATCCCCGAGAACCCGAAGAACTCCCACCGGACTGGGCACCCGAAGAACCCGCCGCCATCACCTTGCCCGACGACCCGCCCTTCTAAGGACCGGTGCCGCCGCTCGATTGAACTGCCACACCGACCGGGCGCGGAATCCCCAGCGCCACAATGAGTTCGAGCACTGTCTGCGGATCGTTGAGCTTGTCCCCGTACAGCTCGCGCAGCTGATTCATCCGGTAGCGGACGGTCTGGGCGTGCACGAACAAATCGGCGGCGACGGCATCACGCTGGCCTTGGTGCAGTAACCAGGATCTCAGTGTTTCGGCAAGACGCTCAGCGGTGTTCGCCCGTAGTTGTGCCAACGGAGCCAGCGCCCGGCGGCGCAGGTCTTCGCCCGCATCGCGGTCAGCGCCGAGGACCAACTCGACGAGATGCGCGTCGGTATCGACGACCTCGGTCTGCCCGGCTGCGACCACAACTCGGGACTGGAGTGCTCGCCGGTAGGAGGTCTGTACCCGTGTCCATGGTCGGGCGGGACCGACCCATGCTCGCCGTCCTTGGAGCACCTGCAGTAGTTGGTGGCGTCGGGGACCCTCCACGTCGGGCACGAGCAGCAGGGCGAGCGACTCCGTCGCGTCGACTCCGGGAAGATCTTCGCTGAGTTCGAGAGTCGATTGGCCGAAGGCCGACACCAGACCGCGTACCTGTGCGGCGGGCAGCAGCACTGCGGTCAACGATTTCGGTGGGGGCCAGCCGGCCTTCTCTGCACTGGCCTGCAGGATCTCGACCGATTGGCCGGCGAGCAACTCCTGCGCAAGTCGTTCCAGATAGCGCTCCCGCACCCGGCCAGTAGTGGCCAGTTCGTCGGCGTGTCCGGTCACGCTGGACGCCGACAGCTCGTCGATGAACGCGAACACCAACTCGGCAAACCGGGCGATCGTCGCGCTTGGAAGCCCCGCGTCGACGGCGGTCGAGGACAGCTCCCGCCACGCCACCCGGGCGCCGACCCGATACGCCGCCAGCAGAGCATCGATCGAACGTCCCTGCCGCGCCTCGCCCTGGCCGAGCGAATACGCGCCATCCAGCGCCGGCGCCAGTTGCGTGCCTGCATCGGAATCCTCGGCGCGGGTGGCCAGGCGCAGAAACGCCCCCAACGCGATTTGGACGGCATTTTCGATGGTCTGACCCATCCGGCCGCTGAATGCGTCGGTGTAGCTCGGCACCTCGACGGTGATGGCCGCGACGGTGTGCTCGGCCATCCGCGGGAGCACGTCCTGGAGCGCCGCCGCGACGTCTTCGCCCAGGTCCAGGCCGGTGAATCTGGCAGCGGGATCAGACGAGGGACCAGACATAATTTATTCCTTACGAACAAATGTGACGTGATACTTCACTTCTATCTGTCAAGACTTTACCGTCTCGGATAACGAGTATGGAGCTATGACGACAACAGCACCCCGACTAACCACCGTCGGCGCGTTGCGTGGCAGGGTCAGAAAGCTCGCGGAAAGGGTCACCACGCCGCTGGTGCCCGCCGATTACATCGACATCTTCGACCCGTTGCGCTCCGGCGCAGACCCCCGCGGCCGCATCGTCGCGATTCACCCCGAAACGCGCGACGCGGCCACCCTGGTGATCCGACCCGGACGCGGCTGGCGCACCCATATCCCCGGCCAATACATCCGTATCGGCGTCGACGTCGACGGCGTGCGCCAGTGGCGGGCCTACTCACTGACCTCAGAAACCGATCGGGCCGACGGCTGTTTCGCCATCACCGTCAAGGCGATCCCCGACGGCATCGTCAGCAACCACCTGGTCCGCCATGCGACGGCAGGAACCGTCATTCAACTCGATCAGGCCGCAGGCGAATTCATCCTCGGCACAGCGGCGCCGCGCAAGATCCTTTTCCTCACTGCCGGCAGCGGCATCACCCCGGTCATGGGAATGCTGCGCAACATGGCCGGCCGGGATACCCGGGATACGGATGTGGTGGTCGTGCACTCGGCGCCCACCGCCGACGACGTCATTTTCGGTGCTGAACTACGCGTGCTGGCGAATCAGGGCCGAATCCGGCTGGTGGAGATGCATACCGACACCGACGGAATGCTCGACGTCGGCCGGCTCGGCGATCTGGTCGAAGACTTCGCCGAACGCCAGACGTGGGCCTGCGGGCCGGCCGGCCTCCTCGATGCTCTCGAGCAGCGCTTCGCCGCCGACGGCATCGGCGACCGGCTGCACATCGAGCGATTCCGGCCGACCGTGATCACGGCCGGCGACGGCGGCACCGTGACGTTCGCCAAATCCGGCACCGTGGTGGACGCCGATGGCGCTCAGACCCTGCTTGGCGCCGGTGAAGCCGCCGGAGTCCTGATGCCGTCGGGTTGCCGGATGGGCATCTGCTTCGGCTGCGTCGCACCGCTGCGACAGGGGGCCGTGCGCGATCTCCGCACCGGCAACCTGACCACCGCCTCCCCCGGCGACAACGTTCAAATCCAAACCTGTGTCTCTGCCGCCGCAGGCGCCTGCGACATTGATCTTTAGTCGACCCTTTAAGGAGCTTCCCATGACTTCCCTTCAGCGCCAACAGCACAACCCGATCGCCCACCTCAGCGACGCGGACATCGAAAACCTCGGCGCCGAACTCGACGCCCTCCGCGAAAGGATCGTCAGCACCCGCGGCGCTGACGACGCCGCCTACATCCGCAAGGTCATCGACGGCCAGCGCAAGCTCGAACTCGCCAGCCGCGCCGTGTTGCTGTTCTCGTTGTTCCCGCCCGCCTGGCTGGTCGGCACCGCCGGACTGTCGATCTCGCAAGATCGTCGAGAACATGGAGATCGGCCACAATGTGATGCACGGGCAATGGGATTGGATGCGCGACCCCAAGATCCACTCGACCACCTGGGAGTGGGACAACGCGTCACCGTCGTACATGTGGAAGCACTCCCACAACGAGGTCCACCACACATACACCAATGTGCTCGGCAAGGACCACGATCTCGGCTACGGCATCATGCGCGTCGACGAAGACCAAGAGTGGACCGCGTTTTATCTCGGCCAGCCGCTGTGGAACTTCATCAATGCCTGCCTGTTCCAATACGGCATCGCCGCATACGATCTCAAGATCGGCAGGTACCTCAGCGGACGAGCCGACAAAGAGGAGTTCCGTCGCAACGGCACCAAGGTGCTGGGCAAGATCCGCCGGCACATCACCCGCGACTACCTGCTTCACCCACTGCTCTCGGGGCCGTCGGCTGTCACCACCTTGTCCGCGAACCTGACCGCCAATCTGGTCCGCAACCTCTGGACCCACTCGGTGATCATGTGCGGGCACTTTCCCGAAGGCGTGCAGACCTACGAGAAGACCTCGATCGACGGTGAGACGCGCGGCCAATGGTACCTGCGACAGATGCTCGGCTCGGCCAACATATCGGGAAGTCCGTTCTTGCACTTCATGTCTGGCAATCTGTCGTTCCAGATCGAGCATCACCTGTTCCCCGATCTGCCCAGCAACCGCTACCAGGAGATCGCACCCGAAGTGCAGGAACTCTTCGAGCGTTACCGCCTGCCGTACGTCACCGGGTCGCTGCCCAAGCAGGTCGCCTCGGCCTGGAAGAAGGTCATCCGGCTGTCCCTGCCAAATGACTTCTCGCGCAGGGCCACTGCGGCGGTATCTCCTGCTGCGGTGACACGCGCGGTCTTCGGCACGTCGAAGCCGCCGGCCCGAGCCGCCTAGCAAATTAATGTCCATTGCAAGGGACGTCAAATAGTGATTTGATGTACATCAGCATGGACATGAAAAGGCGCGGCTACGAGATGCGGGCCCGCAAGGACGCGACGGAGGCGACGTACAACGCCATCGTTCAGGCGGCGCTTGATTCGGTGGCCGCCAAACGATCGTTGTCGGTGACGCTGGGCTCGGTTGCCGAACGCGCCGGCGTGACGGTGAAGACGGTGCTCCGGCACTTCGGCAGCCGAGACGCGCTCATCGACGCCGCGTGGTCGCGGGCTCTGCATGACGTATTGCTCGAGCGGAGCGCGCCGCCCGGGGATCCCGACCGGGCATTGACGGTACTCATCGAGCACTATGAGCGCCGCGGAGACATGGCGCTGGGCCTGCTTGCCGAGGAGGACCAGGACCCGCGCGCGGGTCAGATCTGTGACTCCGGGCGACTGGCGCATCGCGGCTGGGTGGCCGACGTGTTCGGCCCTGGTTTGCCCGCTGAAGCCGTTGAGCGGTCACGACTTATCGATGCGCTGGTGGTCGCCACCGACGTGTACGCCTGGAAGTTGCTCCGGCGCGACCGCGGTCTGTCCGTCGACGAGGTGCGGGATCGCATGCTGCTCATGACCAGTGCCCTTCTGGCCGTGCCGGCGAAATCCCCGGCGCCGCAATGAAGATCCTGTTCGCCGTCGTCGACGGCGGCGGAAACATACCCCCGCAGCTGGCGGTCGCACGAGCACTGCGGGCCCGCGGCGCCGAGATTCGTTTCATTGGCCACGAAGGAGTCCGCGAGCGCGTTCAGGCCGCCGGGTTCCCGTTCGAAACATTCACGACCGGAACCGATTTCAACCCGATCGCGCAGCGTTCGCTGCCGAGCATGATGCGCGATATGACCGCAGTGATCGCCGATCGCCGACTCGGACGCGACGTCGTGGGTGCGGCGCAGCGCCACGGCGCCGAAGTGGCTGTCGTCGACGTATTGCTGACGGCCGCTCTTCCCGAAATCGCGGCGGCGCAACTTCCCACGGTGGTTTTCGTGCACTGCCTCTATCGGGCGATGCAGGACCAGGCCGCCGGTCCGGTCGGCTGGCTGTTGCGACTTCGGGGCGTCGCGCCGCTCGGCGCGGAACGCAGTGGCGCTTTGCAAATCGTCACTGCCCGAGCCGATCTCGACCCCGTGCGGGGCACACCGCCGGTCCGCCACGTCGGCGTGGTGTGGCAGGGCGTCCCGACCGCGTCGACAGCGTTGCCGGTGCCCCGGATTCTGGTCAGCCTGAGCAGCTGTGCCTATGCCGGCCAGACCCGGATGCTGCAAAACATCCTCGATGCCATCGAACCGCTGCCGCTGCAGGCGACGGTGACCGTCGGCCCGGCCATAGACGCAAGTGGACTACGCGTCCCGCCGAACGCGTCGATGCACGCGTGGCTCGATCACGACGAGGTGCTGGCCACCGCGTCGCTGGTGGTGGGCCACGGCGGGCACAGCACGACCATGCGAGCGCTGTCGTTCGGCGTGCCGGTGGTGGTCATGCCCGCGAATACGCTGATCGACCAGAAGTGGGTGGGCACCGCCGTGCAGAACACCGGTGCCGGTGTCCGGCTTCGCAAGCATGCGAGCGTTCGCCGCATCCGGCAGGCGGTCAGCACGGTGTTGAGTGACCCTGGCTACCGAAATGCGGCCGGCCGCCTCGGCGATCAGATCCGTGGGCGCGACGGCGCCGAAGTGGCTGCGGACGCCATCAGCCAGTACACGAAAACATATGCAACGCACTGAACTGCTGGGAGAATCTCCCGGGTGAACACACCCGACGAGCAGCGACTGGGCGGTCTTGCTTGGGCCCGGCGAACCGGTGGTCGACTGTCCAGCGCGGAGCGGCGCCACCTGCTGGCTGCGATTGCGTTGGGCCAGTGGCAAATCGCGGTGGGAAGGGTAAAGCGCGGGCTCGGCCGGATTCCGGCCGCGGCCGAACGTGTCGACTTGGACACCTTCCGGGTGCCCGATTCGAAGTTCGCGCGGGAGGCCGAGCAGGCGTGTGCGGAACTTCCGCCGTTCCTCCAAGGGCACTCTTACCGCACCTGGTTGTTCGGGTGCGCCCTCGCGGCGGTCGACGGGAACGCGTTGGACGAGGAGCTCTTCTACAGCGGATCGCTGCTGCACGACTACGGCATTGTGAGTCCAACGGCGCACCGCGACTTCACTTTGAGCAGCGTCGATCGCCTGCTGTCCTGCGCGCAGGCCGGGGGCATCGCCGACGAACGCGCGGAGCTGCTCGCCGACGGCATCTGCGTGCACGCCACACCCGGCGTGACGGTCGAACGCGACGGCGTCCTCGGCTACTACATCCAGGGGGGCGCGATGGTCGATGCGGCCGGGCTACGCCTGTGGGACATCACTACCCGCAACGTGGCGGACACTCTGCGTCGTTACCCCAGGGGTGCCCTCAAACGCGACATCATTCCACTGGCGCGTGCGGAGGCGGCGGCGGTTCCCGGCGGCCGGTTCAGTCTGCTCATGCGCTACGGATTTCCGATGGCCGTGCGGATGGCACCGTTCGACTCGTGAAATCTTCGAAATGACAAAGGCCGTCGCGCCGAGTGTGAATTGCGCGACGCTACACGCCGTCGCTGCGTCGTGGAATTCACTCTCGGCGGGTTCTTAAATAAATCGCTTGATTTAAGACGTGTGCCGGTGTTCACTGATCCGGTGACCTCAGCTCGAGCGGTCCGCACTCATAGGTCGACCAGCACCCGAGAGGCGATCTTGTCCGCCGCTGAGCGGTTGCTTGCCGAGCGCGGCATGTACGCGGTATCCAACCGGCAGATCAGTGAGGCGGCGGGACAAGGCAACAACGCCGCGGCGTGTTATCACTTCGGCACGCGGACCGACCTGATGCGCGCGATCGAAAGCAAGCACCGAGTGCCGATCGAGGAATTGCGCGCCCGGATGCTGGCCGACCTCGGCGATTCACCCGAATTGCGCGACTGGGTGGGGACACTGGTACGGCCACTCACCGATCACCTGGCCGTCTTGGGCACCCCGAGCTGGTACGCGCGGTTCGCGGCTCAGGCGATGGCCGACCCCGCGTATCGCCACACCGTCACCAAGGATGCGCTCGCGTCGCCGCCGCTGGTGCGGGCGATCGACGGGATAACCCGTTGTCTCCCAGACCTTCCCAAGCGGGTGCGGTCCGAACGCATCGTGATGGCCCGCAATCTGCTGATGCATACCTGCGCCGAACACGAAGGCGCACTGGCCGAGCACGGACCGAAATCGCGGTCCAGCTGGCCGGTCGCCGGCGAAGGATTGATCGACGCGATCGTCGGGTTGTGGTGTGCGCCGGTCCATGTCAACGCGGCAGAAGGCTAGCCGCGAACCGAGGAGCAGCATGACCGACATCTCGACCGATTCCGCCACCGATATCCCCGAGTTTCCGATGACTCGCGCGCCGGGCTGCCCATTCGCGCCGCCGCCAAAAGCATTGGAGCTCAACACCGACAAGCAACTGAGCAGGGTCCGGATCTGGGACGGCAGCACGCCCTGGCTGATCCACGGTTACGACGCGACACGCGCATTGTTCACCGACGCCCGCGCCAGCGTCGACGACCGGCTGCCGGGCTACCCGCATTGGAACGAAGGAATGCTGGCGACGGTGCATCGCCGGCCGCGTTCGGTGTTCACCTCCGATGCCGAGGAGCACACCCGCTTCCGCCGAATGTTGTCAAAACCGTTCACCTTCAAGCGCGTCGAGGCGCTGCGTCCGGCGGTGCAGCAGATCACCGACGATCACATCGACGCCCTGCTGGCCGGCCCGCAACCCGGCGATGTCGTCAGCACACTGGCACTGCCCGTCCCGTCGCTGGTCATCAGCCAGTTGTTGGGCGTGCCTTATGAGGACGCCGACTTCTTTCAGGCGCAGGCCCAGCGCGGCATGGGTCGCTACGCAACCGAAGAGGACACCGCGCAGGGCGCGGCATCGCTGGCGAAATACATCGCCAACCTGATCCGGGTCAAGATGGGCGGTCCCACTGAGGATTTGGTGTCCGACCTGGCCGAGCGGGTCAACGCCGAAGAGATCAGCGTGCGCGAGGCCGCGCAGTTGGCCACCGGGGTGCTGATCGCCGGTCACGAGACTACCGCGAACATGATCAGTCTGAGCATCGCTGCGCTGCTCGATCATCCCGACCAGTTGGCGCTCCTCCGCGACGCGGAAGGGACCGAAGGTCCCAAAATTGTGGCCGCGGCGGTCGAGGAGCTGATGCGGTATCTGAGCATCATCCAGACCGGCCAGCGCCGCATCGCCATCGAGGACATCGAGGTCGGCGGCGAGACCATCCGCGCCGGTGAGGGCATCATCCTCGACGTGGCCCCGGCGAACTGGGACACCCGTCAGTTCCACCACCCGGACAAGCTGGACCTGCTGCGCGATGAGGGCCCACACGTCGGCTTCGGCTACGGTCGCCACCAATGCGTGGGTCAGCAGTTGGCCCGGATGGAATTGCAGATCGTGTTGCCCACCTTGTTCCGCCGCATTCCGACGCTGCGGCTGGCGGTGCCGGTCGAGCAGCTTCCGTTCAAGCACGACGCGCTGGCGTACGGCATCTACGAGCTCCCCGTGACATGGTGAAGCGCCATCTTTACCCGGCCGGCGTGATCGGAGCGGGGGATCTAGCATGACCGAGCCCGACTGGGTGCGTATGCGTTCGGAGATCGGCGCCCGGTTGCGGGCCGCAATGGCTGAGCACGGCGTGGACGCACTGGTGCTGTTGATGAACGGCTACGTCGGGTATGCGACGGGAGCCAGCTGGCCGCTGGTGGACGCGGGACTCTCGCACGTGGAGCGGCCGGTGGCGGTCGTGCTGGCCGACGACGAGCATCCGCACCTGTTCATGCCGTACCGCGGTGGTGGTTTCGTGCAGCCGCCGGTGCCCGACGACCACCTGCACGGCCCGGTGTATCTCGAATTCGACTCCGGTGTGCGGCAATTCGCGCGTCAGCTCGCCGAGTTGATCCCGCCCGGCGCGGCCATTGCCGTCGACGAGCTGACCGGCGCGATGCGCCGTTCGTCGGCCGCGCTGTTCCCTTCGGGCCCGCCGTCGGATGCGGCGATAGTGGTCGGCGCCGCGCAACTGGTCAAGACGCGGGACGAGGTTGCCTGCATTCGGCGGGCAACCCAGATCACCGAGCAGGCGGTCGTGGACGTGCACAAGGCGCTGGCGCCCGGCGTGCGGCAAATAGATCTTTCGGCCACGCTGGTGCGCCGTGCGTTCGAACTGGGCGCCACCACCAACATGCTCGAGGCGATCTGGCAGGTGATGCCCAGCTCGCGTGCGGCCGGCGTGTGGACGACCCACGGCGATCTGGCGCTCCCCCTGCTCACCACCGGCCGCGAACTCGCGGCCGGGGACGTGCTGTGGACGGATATCAGCATCACCTATCACGGATACTGTTCGGACTTCGGTCGCACCTGGCTGGTCGGCGAGCAGCCCTCGGCGCGGCAACGAGAACAGTTCTTACAGTGGCAGGCCATCCTCGACGCGACCCTCGCGGTGACGAAGGCCGGAGCCACCTCCGGCGACCTCGCGCGCGCGGCCATCGCCGCCAACGGCGGCCGAAAGCCATGGCTGCCGCACTTCTACCTGGGCCACGGCATCGGCACCTACCCAGCCGAAACCCCAATGATCGGAACCGATCTCGGCGAGGAGTTCGACGACAACTTCGTCTTCCCACCCGGCATGGTCCTGGTGCTGGAGCCGGTGGTGTGGGAGGACGGGACGGGCGGATACCGCAGTGAGGAGATCGTGGTGATCACCGAAGACGGCTACACGCCGATCACCGACTACCCCTACACCCCCTATGACTACTGAGGTTTCGCCCGACGACCGGGCATTGCGCACGGGACGTCGCGAACGGGCGCTGGCCCAGATGCGTGCGCACGACCTGGACATCCTGGTGCTCGGCCGGCAGGCCAACATCCGCTACGTCGTTGGCGCCCCACAGCTCTGGATAGCCGGGACACGACCGTTCGGTCCGATGTGCGTCGTGGTGCGCGACACCGGCGACATCTACCTCAACAGCACCGCCGACGAGGGAATCCCCGAAGAAATCGGACACGATCACCTCTACGGGCTGGCGTGGAATCCGATGACCCTGATCGACGTCTTGAAGAACATCGACGGGGCCGCAACGGCGCGTCGCGTCGGAACCGACGCGATCACACCCACTTTCGAAGCATTGCTGCCGATGGCGTTCCCCGCCGCCGCCGCTCCCAGAGGTTCAGCAGGTTGGACAGCATCTGCAGCGGCGCGCGGACGCTCTCGTCGTCCCTGATCCGGGCATCCCGGCGACTGGTGGGTATGTCGGTGCCGAATCGCATCCGGATCAGTGCCGGTACGTCCAACAGCCAGGCGACTCCCATGGTCGCGGCGAAGCAGGGTGTGCCGGGCCAACCGCTCCGGGTCGAGATGCGGGCCGCCGAACCGACGGAACTCCGCGACGAACAGCTGCAGTAGCTCGTCGAAATGGTGGTTCCACAAATCGGTTTCGGCTCCCGACATGGCGCCCCAAATCGCCATTCCCATATTCATCTGGCCCACGCAGCCCCAGTCCAGCAACCCGCAGTGCAGCACCTCGCCGGCGTCGCGCCAGAACCAGGCGTTGTCGATGTTGGCGATCCAATGGCACAGCGCGACATAGTCGGTGTCGGCGGCCAGTTGGTGCGCGACGGTGTGCTCGTGCTGCGCGAATCGCGGCGCCTCTTCCCGCAGGCGGGCCAAGAACCGTGGCGAGCCGACATTGCCGGGCAGCAGCCCGGGATGGGCTTCGGCGAATTCGGCCAGCTGGGCAAAGTGCCGTTGGAGTTTGTCCATGCTGAGCGCTGTTCTGTGCCCCGCCGTCGCGGACTGCATGTCCAACGGGAAATGCGCGGTCAGGTGCGCCGGCAGGCGCCCGGACCGGTGGGCACCGGCGAGGCGCGCCAGCGCGGTCAGCAGTGCGCGATAGTGCTCCAGCGGTTCGGGCATGTCGTAGTCCAGGCACTTATCATATTGGGGCTCGATTCCGTTGCTGCCGAAACGGATTCGCGCGGTAATCAGCATCCCGGTGCCAGTCTGGCGGTGGTAGTCGCCAAAGAGCACGCTGGGAACGGTGATCGGGAATGCGGGCGCCTGTGACAGCGCGGCAAACCGCACCTCGGGCTCCATCTGCGTCCTGCCGCGGTCGCGTGTCGGGTTGTCCAGATCGCGGGAGAACTTGACGAATAAGTCGGTGTGCAAATCCTTTGCGGGCGAGCGATAGTCGACCGACAGCGCGACCTTGCGTCCGGTGCTGCCGCCGGCGACCTCGCGGAAATCGGTGATGCGCGCCACCGCGTTATCCGCTGACAGTGCCCCAGAGAGCCGAAACGCGTCGGTGAGAAACGTTGCCCCGCCATCGAATAACGCTGCCGGGTCAACAGGAATCGGCAGACCGAATTGTTCGCCGATCACCAGGTCTGCTCGGCCGCGCGGACCAGCATGTGGTTGACGGCGACCCTGCGCTCGCGCGTCACCATGTAGAGCACCGCGTCGGCGATGTCCTCCGGACGCAACTTCACCATGTCGGCGGTCTGCCGCTCGAACGCTTCCCGTGACTCGGCGGGTAAATGGGTGCTGATCTCGGTCTCCACCGTTCCCGGGCTCACGATGCCGACCCGGACTCGCTTGCCCACCAACTCCTGCCGGATGCCCTCGCTGAACGCGTTCACCCCGAACTTGGTCAGGGAGTAGACGGCGGTGCCGGGCCGGGCCACCCAGCCGCCGGTGGAACTGATGGTGACCAGGTCGGCCACGCCGCGTGGCGAATCCGCCGCCGCTTCGATCAGGTGCGGCAGGGCAACCCGCGTAACGTAAAGGACCCCTTGCACGTTCACCGTCACCATGTCGTCCCAGTCCTGCAACGGCGCCTCGGCCGCGGCCCCCATGCGCATCAGTCCGGCGTTGTTCACCACGGTGTCCAGCCGTCCCAGCTCAGCGACCGTGCGCTGCACGGCTGCCGACACCTGCTCGGCATCGGCCACGTCGGCGGGTACCACCAGCGCTGTGCCGCCGGCGGATTCGATCTCGGACTTCAGCTCTTGCAGACGATCGGCCCGGCGGGCCACGAGCGCCACCGCGGCGCCCTGGGCGGCCAGTGCTTTGGCCGTTGCCGCGCCGATACCGCTGCTGGCACCGGTGACCAGCGCCACGCTGTCGGCCAACGTCCGTGTCATGCTCTGCCTCCCGTTGGTGAACCGGTGCCCAGGATTTCATGCAGCACGTAGTCGGTGTCTTCGCCCAGGTCGGGTGCGCCCCGCGAAATACTGGCCGGATTGCGCGTCATGCGCCACGACGGTCCCAGTACCGGACGCTGGCCTTCGCGGTGATCGGAGACGAATCGATACAACTCCCGATCCCAGAGTTGTTGATCGCCAATCACATCAACCGCCGTGGCGCTCTTGCCGGCCGGTACGCCGACCGCCCGCAGGCGGTGCGCGAGTTCCTCGGCGTCGTGGTCGCGGGTGAGGCGGGCCAGGTCGGCATCGAGTTGCTCGGCGTGTTCCCGTCGCTGCTCCAGCGTGGCGTAGCGGAGGTCGGTCGCCAGCGCCGGGGCTGCCAGCACGTCGCACAAGCTTCGCCATTCGGCATCGTCGGCGGCAGCCACGCTGACCCAGGAGCCGTCCGAACACGGGTAGCAGCCGTGCGGGCACATATCCGGGTGGTGGTTGCCGTTGGGCCCCAGCGGTTTCCCGGTGAGGCTCTGTTCAAGCAGACAGTCGCCGATCATCGAGGACAGGGTTTCGACGGCCGACACGTCGACGAATTGCCCTGTGCCGCTGAGCTCACGATGCAGCAGCGCCACCACGGCCGCGTATGCGGCGGCCGCGCCGACCGTGGAATCCCCGTAACGCATGCTCGCTCCCAGCGGAGGCCCGCCCGGGTAGCCGACCAGCGATGCGAGCCCGGCCAGGGCAGCGAAGCACGGCGCGTAGCCGGTCTGATGACCCAGCGGTCCGTCGTTGCCCCACATCTTGATCGACACCGAGATGATGTCCGGCTTGATCGCCGTCAGTTGCTGGTATCCCAAGCCCTGTCGCTCCATCGCTCCCGGGCGAAGGTTGTTGATGACGATGTCGCTGTGCGCGATCAACTCGCGCAGCCGCGCCATGCCCTCGGGTGACTTGATATCGAGGTCCACGCTGCGGATTTCAGGGTTGATGCTCAAGAAATAGGGCGCGTGGTTGATATCGGTCCCGCCGTAGGCGCGCATCTCCTCGGGCAGAGCCGCCGTCTCGACCTTGATCACCTCGGCACCCAGCAGCGCCAGCAGCTTGCCCGCGTACGGACCGGCCCACACCTTGGTGAGCTCGACGATGCGCACCCCCTCCAACGGGCCGCCGCGTGGGTCCTTGGCCGGCTTGAGTTGTGGGCAAGCCACCGCCGGCGCTCGGTGCGGGGTGGCGAGCCGATCCAGCACCACCGCGGTGTGCTGGCCGAGAGTGGGTGCAGCGGAGCGGATTTCCGCCGGTGTCGCGCTGAGCCGGTAGGGCACGGTGGGGTACGCCGCGGTGCCCAGCACGGGATGAGCCACATCGCAGAAGAAGCCGCGGTGCCGGTACTGCGGCGAGTCGCGCAGATCCGCGGCCCCGTTGACCGGAACCAGCGGCACGCCCATCCGCTGCGCTTGCTCGGCCGCGGCGTCTTTGGGTAATTCCCGCACCCATGCGGCGAAACCACGCTGAAACTCGGCGACCTTTGCCGGCGTGACGGAGAACTCCAGCCAGTCGTCGTCGAAGGAGTCGAGCCATTCCGGCTGGCCCATCAGCGCTTTGACGCCAAGCCAGTGGGCGCGGCTGGTCATGTAGAGGTAGACGAAGCCGTCCGCGCAGGCGAAGAACGAGGCCGGGCCCTGCTGGTCGTAGTCGTCGCGGTTGCCCTCGGTCGGGACCTCTCCGGTGATGAACCGCCCCAGGATGCAATCGGCCCGGGACACCAGCACCGCGTGTTGCGAAATGTCGATGAATTCGCCCTGGCCGGTGTGCAGCCGCCGGAACAGTGCCGATACCACGCATAGCGCCGCCTCCAGTCCTGCCTCGTAGTCGGCGAGGAAACGTCCGGGCCCCTGCAAAGGCGGGCGCGCGGGATCGGCATGGCTGGGCGTGTGGTACCCCCAGCCACTTGCGTGGAACACGTTGATGCTCTTGGCATTTACCAGGTCAGCGGGTGCGCCCTGGCCGAATGGGGTGATCGAGCAGAACACCACGCCCGGATACCGCCCGGCCGAGGACCGATCGCGGTCGTCGACAATCGCGTCGGCCGAGCCGATGATCTGGTCTACGCCTTCGTCAGCCAGGATCACCGACTGCTTGTTCGTATTGAGGTAGGCGAACAGCGCGCTGCCTTCGGGCCCATCCGCGAGGATCGGCGCCATCGCCCGCGTGCGGCTGCCGCGACCCGGCGCCTCGATCTTGATGACCTCGGCGCCGAAGTCGGCCAGCAGCTTGCCGCAGTACTCGCCGGCAACGGACTCGGCTAACTCGACGACCCGGAAGCCCGTCAGCGCCGACATGCCAGCCCTCGCAACGTGTTCAGGGCTTCTTGCGCCCCGAGCGACTGAGCCGCCATTCCGGCGGGAAGTTCAGGTCGTTGTCCTTCACCACGTTGTTGAGTCCTTTTTCGAAGGTGCCCTCGGTGAGGTCGACCTCTTGCGCGTCGTTCTTGATCAGCGGCAGCATGCCCTCGACCATGCCGGTGAGCAGGCTGCCGAAGTACTCGCCCTTGTACTGCTTGTACAGCTCCAGGAAGGTCTTCTGCACCGCCACCGTGTCGGTGGGACGGGAGCGTGAGCACGCCATCGCATACTTCAGCGTCTCTTCTTCCAGCTTCTCGCGGGGCACGACGCTGTTGACGAAGCCGCAGTCGTACATCTCCTTTGCGCTGAAAGGCCGGCCGGTGAACAGCATTTCGGAGAATTTGCGCAGGCCCATCGTCTCGGCCCACCACCACAGCCGCGGTCCCCAGCCCACATAGCGGAAAGCCGGGTGACCGAAAAGGGCGTCGTCGGAGGAGATCACCAGGTCGGCGTCGCCGGCCTGGTAGAAGTGCCACCCGTAGCAGTAGCCCTTGGCCTCGATGATGCTGATCTTCCGAAGCTCTTGCAGGGGGCGGTTTCCGGCGCGGGCTTTCGCGTAGAAGTCGGTGACGGTGGACAGGTAGCGATACGTCCCGCCCGGCGGGTACTTCACGTCGTCGTCGTTGATCGCGAGCTCGTGGTTCAGCGGCAAGCCGGGGTTCTCCAGCATCGGGCGTTGTTCGGGCAAGTCGCCGCCGCTACCGAAATCCTGGCCCTCGCCCCGGATCACCACGACCTTGACGTCGTCGTCCACGTTGCACTTGTGGATCAGGTCGGCGTAGTTCTGCCGCATGCCCAACGTGGTGGCGTTCTGTGCGTCGGGACGATCGAAGGTGATGTAGGCGATCTTGTTCTTCTTGTCCTTCTCGAACTTGATGTACTGCTCGGCTTCCTTCTTCAGCTTTTCGTAGTCGTACTCGGGCTCGGGCATGTCGGTCTCCAACTTCTCTTTCTGGTAAGTACGTGCCTACTTGAGCAAAGCGCCCGCGTCGACGGGTAGTGAAACGCCTGTGATGTAACGAGATTCGTCAGAGGCGAGGAACAGGACGGCGTTGCTGATGTCGTTGGCCTCCACCCAGGGGACCGGCAGCGTGTGTGTCATCTGCGAGAACGGGGCGAAGTCCTCGGGACCGGGATTCTCCAGATCGGGCCGAAACAACTTGTACGTCACTTCGTTCATGGTCATCGGTGTGCTGACCTGGCTGGGGTGCACCGAGTTCACCCGAATGCTGTGCTGGCCCAGCTCGACGGCGAAGCTGCGCATCAGCCCCAGCACGCCGTGTTTGGCGGCGATGTAGTGGCCGGTGTAGGCCAGGGCCTTGTGTGACCCGACCGAGCCGGTCAGCACGATGGAACCGCCTCGTTGGCCGGCGATGATATGCGGCACACCGGCTTTCACGGTCTTCCAGACGCCGGAGAGGTTGACGTCGATCATGTCCTGCCAAGTCTTCTCCGGGAGCTTGTGCAGTTTGGTGCCGAAGGTGCCGATGCCGGCGTTGGCGACGATGATGTCGAGACGGCCGAGTTGTTCCACCCCGCTGTCCACCGCGGCCTTGAGGCCGTCGTAGTCACGCACGTCGACTTGGGTGGCCACTATCCGCCGATCCAGGGCCTTCACCAGGTCAGCGGTTTCGGCGAGATCGTCGGGGGTGGAGTGCGGGTAGGCCAAGTTGTCGATCGGCCCGCAGATGTCGACGGCGATGATGTCGGCGCCCTCCTGCGCCAGGCGCACCGCGTGGCTGCGGCCCTGTCCGCGGGCTGCGCCGCTGATGAACGCAACCTTGCCCTCGACCCGGCCGGCCATCACGCCACCACCGTCGGCAACGTTTCCCAGCCACGCACCGTCGATGTCGGGCTGAGCTTGGCATTGGCCATGTCTACCTCCCACTCCGGGAATCGCTTCAGGATTTCCTCAACCGCCACTCGGCCTTCCAGCCGCGCCAGGGCTGATCCCAGGCAGAAGTGGGCGCCCACGCTGAAGGTCAGGTGTGGCCGCGCGGCGCGATGGATGTCGAATTTGCCGGCGTCCGGCCCGAACTGGCGCTCGTCACGGCACGCGGCTCCGAGCAACATCATCATCACACTGCCTTCGGGCACCGTCTGGTCATACAGACTGACGTCGCGGGTCACATACCGGGCCATGTGCGGGGCGGGCGGCTCGAAGCGCAGCAACTCCTCGATCGCCTGCGGAATGAGCCCGGGGTTTTCCACCAGCTCGCGGCGCTGATCGGGGTGGTCGGCGAGCACCTTTCCCGCCCAACCGATCAGCCGGGTCGTCGTTTCGTTGCCCGCTCCGGCGACGACGTTGAGGTACACCAGGATCTCGCTACGGGTGAGCCGTCGTGTCGTCGCGGTCTCGTCGACGAACTCGACGTTGAGCAACTCGGTCATGATGTCGTCGGACGGGTTCTCGGCGCGCCAGTCGATGTAGGCCTCGAACTGCTCGCCGACGGATAGACCCCGCTCATGCGTCATGGGTTTGCCCGCCTCCGTGCGCAGCTGAGCATTGACCCGATCGCGAACCATTTCCTGGTCGTCCCCGGGGATGCCGAGCAGCATGCTGATGACCTTCATCGGCATGATCGCACCGAGGTCTTTGACGAAGTCGAAATGGCCAGATCCCACCAATGGATCCAGTGCCTGTGCGCAGAACTCACGGATCATCGGCTCGAGCGCCGCGATCTTGCGTGGGGTGAACATCCGCGAGAGCAGCTTGCGGTGCACGTCGTGAATCGGCGGATCTTCGAAGATCAGCATGCCCGACGGGATTTCGAGGTTGGCCTTGATCAGCTCCAGGATCACGCCCCGGGCGGAGCTGTAAGTGCCGTGGTCGATCACGGCCTTGTTGACATCGGCGAATCGGCTCACCGCGTAGAAGTCGTACTGCGCGTTGTAGTACAGCGGCGCCTCGTCGCGCAGGCGCGCGAACATCGGATACGGGTCGGCGATCAGGTCGACGTCGTAGGGATCGAAGCGAACTCGGCTGTCGGTGCTGGCTGTCACGAAAACCCTCCTGTCACCGGCATTTCCCGGAGACGGCCCGGCCACTCTATTCTTGTAGAGAACCACATGGCGACTGCTGTGGCAAGACCGTCTAGCCTGGTGCGACGCGGCGGCGACGCGCACGGCGCCCTCCAATGGCCTTGGTCAGCCGACCTTTGTCGGAGCTCTTCAGAACGCCGGTGGCAATCGCCGCCAGGATCGCGTCGAGTTGCTCCGGGGTGTCGATGATGCGGTCGCCATGTGCCGAACGCAGCAGCAGCCCGTTGATGAAGGTCAGGGTGATATTGCTGAGGTCCTCGACGACGGCCGGTTCCAGTTCGGCGCCGCGCGGCATCAGCTGCACGAGGATGTCGCGGTGCAGCTTGGTGAACGCGTCGGTGCTTTGTTGCAGAATCGCGGCCAGTCCCGGGTCGCGGGCGGCCTGCATCGTCAGCTCATACCTGGCCTTGGTCAGCGACAATTGCGGCTCGCTGACGGATTGGATGACCATCACCGACAACGGCGACGGCGTCGAATGGTCCGTCCGTTCGGCGGCGCTGTCGGCGATCGACTGCAGGTTCGCCAGGTCCAGTTCGGCCAACCGCTCGGCCACTCCGCGCAACAATGCCGAGCGGGTACGGAAATAGAACGAGGTGGTGCCGTCGGGCACGCCGGCCTTGCGGTCGACCTTGAGATGGCTCAGACCCTTAGCCCCATCCTCGGCCAGCAGCTGGATGGCCGTGTCGCAGAGTTCGCGGCGGCGCTCGACGGGGTTGGGCTTGCGTCGTTTCGGGGCGTCGGGTGTGTAGCGAGCCATCGTGGGGGACAGACTACTCTATGTTCGTAGTGTTGGCACCCCTTCGGTGCTCAAATCCCGGCAAACCGGGCCAGACGCTCGTCCAAGGTGGCGTGGAAATGTCCGGCCGCGCTCTCGTGCCGACCGAACTCCACGAATGCGTTTGCGCCGGTGTGCAAGCCGCGCTGCACACCCTCCGTCATCTCGTTGTCCTCGATCGTGCCGCGCGCGATGAAACTGGACTCACCCGACGGGTTGTTGGGTCCGTGGTCACGCGCTGCCCGCTCGGCAACCTCGGGCCTGACCATCGCATAGAGGGTTTGCGTGCAGTGCCCGACGTCCACCGGGTCGACGGCGACCATGATCAGCAGATCCGGGAAGGTGGCCAGCATGACATTGGGGAACAGCTGATACAGAAACGTCACTCGTGCATCGGTCGTCCAGGTGCTCTCGGGGCGGTCGCGCAGCCGCTCAATGTTGCGGTACGGGAACGCGATCCGGCTGTTCGGGCCGAACATCTCGACCACATTGAGGTCGTCGTACTGCAGCGGGTAGAAGGTGTCCTTGTGAGTGGAGCGGACGTGATAGCCCTCCAGGAACTGCTCGACGAGCACCTTCCAATTCACCGCCCACGCAGTGGAATCCACGTACGCGAGTTGGCTGACCGGCAGTAGTTTGTCGCGCCAGGGACTCCCGTCGCTGAGCCAATCCATGGCCTCGGCGTCACGCGCGTAGGGGCCGGTGTCGTCGAGTGCGCCGATGACGATCAGCCCGTCCACTTCCCGGCTGGGCACCTCGACCAGACCTCGCGTCGGCATGTCCAGATCGGGAAAGGCCTCCGCATGCGGTACGTGCGAAAGCGAACCATCGAGACGATATGTCCACCCGTGATAGCGGCAGACCAGGGCATGCGAACACCCGGCGCCCTCGACAAGGGTGAAGCCGCGGTGCCGGCACGCATTGCGGAACACTCGTGCCTTGTTGTCGCGTCCCGCGCACCGCGAACAGGGGCACCCCGAACGCCGTCCGTTCCACGTGATCGCCCGGGTTCGGGATCGCTCGCCGACGGCACGAACACGCTCGGCATCGCGCGCAGCAACCGAAATTCGTCGGCGAATCGGGTTGGGTTCACATAGTTTTCGACCGGCTCACGCCAGCACGCGCCTTCGTCGGTGGTGCCCGCGTCGATATGGGCGAGGATGCGCCGAACGATTTCCACATCGTCGGCAACCAACGACGTCGTTGGGGAAGCCATGCGTGTCAGTATCACACTGAAATCGCCACGCGTCAACGATTACGTGATACGCGTGGTGATCGGCGAAGATACATGCGTGGCCGCCGCACCCCGATACCGCGTGAGCGACCTGATCGGCAACCGGCCGCTCAGCGCACGCTCGGTGCTCGCGTCGGCGTTGTTGGGCGCCGACCAGGCCCGTCTTACGGTCGCGGAGTTGGTCGGAGTGGCCTCCCTGTTCGGCATCAGCGACGGAGCGGCCCGCACCTGTCTTTGGCGGATGGTGTCCAACGGCGAACTCACCGGTGACGGTGGCAGCTACGCGCTCGCCGGGCGCTTGCTGGATCGCCGCCAGCGTGTCGACGAGGCGTCCCGGATCGACGACCCGGCGACCCGCGGATGGGACGGAACGTGGGAACTCGCGGTCGTCTCGCTGGACCGTCGGTCGGCGGCGGATCGCCTCGAGCTCAGGAAGGCTGCGACCGCCCTGCACCTGGCCGAGCTTCGAGAAGGCGTTTGGATACGCCCGGACAACCTTGACCCACAACGACTTCCGCCGTCACGAGTGGTGCTGGATCAGCAGTGCACCCACTTTCACAGCGCCGCCACGGACATCACCGCCGACAAGATGCGATCGCTCTTTTGCCTTGACGAGTGGGCCGACGATGCCAGGGCGCTCATCGAGGCGATGGACGTCGCACTCGACCCGGGTAATCGCGACGATACGACCGAAAGCTTCACCTACGAGTTCGCCTTGTCGATCGCAGTGGTCCGGCATCTTCAGCTCGATCCGCTGCTGCCCGTCGAGCTCATTGGCGACCACTGGCCCGGATACTCGTTGCGCAGCACCTACCGTCGTCTCGACGACGCATTCAAGCAACGAGTCAACACCGCGTTCCGCTGATCGTAGAAGAAGACGCCGCTTACGACCGCTGACGACTACGTTCGCGTCGACGCATCCTGAGCATGCCTCGGCGCAAACCCCGGAATGTGTAGCCGAACGCCACGACCGCCGCCACAATCGTGGCAATGAACACCGGCAGCCAGCTGTTGCGGTGGTGGTCGACAGACCACCAGACAATCGAGAAGAGCACCGTGCAGAGAAAGAGGACGATGTCACGCCAGTTTCCTTCATAGGAACTGGCGGTGGCGCGCAACTGGATTGCCTTGTCGGTCGCCGCGATCAATTCGTCGATGCGGTCGTTAATGCTGCGCCGCAACGCCTCCCGCCGGACCGCCTCGTTTTCAGGTATCTGCTCGAGCAGCTCCAGGTCTTGTTTGATCCCCGCTCGCAAGTCGGGACCCTTGAATTGCCCCAGCGCAGCGCCGAACAGCGCACCGCCGACGACGGGCGCTGCGCCCATGGCCAACGCCGTCATACCAGGCATTGTGTGATCCACCTTCCTCTCGCTCCGCAATCCTGGGCATCGACCCTACGGTGACGTTGCGATCGGCGTTACGGCTCAGTGCCGATGGGTCAGGCCGGTTACCGGCTGCGAAACCGCCGGAACATCATTTCATGGTGGCGAGGTTGTGCCAAAAATTCTTCAGGCTGTCGGTGCCGCCGAAAAGCGTGGTGAAGTTCGTGGAGTCGACGAGGACGATGTCGCCGGCACGCCGGCCCGACGGCGGCATCCAGATCAGCGCGTTGAATTCGGTGTTGCCTGCCGCGGTGAAGGGATGGGGCCTGGTGGGATCGATCGGTTGACGACCCAGCACCCGTACCGAGTCGCTCTCCGGTGCGGTGAGTTCGTAGTGCGGCAAGTGGGGGTGGAAGTTGAACGTGGTGACGTTGTCGAGCAGCCCCGCGTCGTCCAGGTCGCCGACCACGGTCAGGGGTGCGATCTGCTTGGTGCCCTCGACAACGGCGGGACGCAGCCCCCAGGTGTTGTGCACCGGGACCTGCAGGGCCGTCATCAGGGAGCGGGTGTACTGCGAGAACCGTTGTTGGCGCGGCACCAGCGGGTCGCCGTGGTGCTGGTATTCGACCTGACGCTGGGCGAAATCGTCGGTGAAGCCCACGTCGTGATGCGGGGCCAGCAGCAGGCACGTGCCTTCTCGTTGCAGCCATTCCCGGATGGCGCTGAGTTCCTCCGGGAAGGCTTCCTGCTCGGACAGGAGGTGGTCCAGCCCGAAGACCATCAGGGTGTCGGTGTCGGCGAGGATCCGCTCGTCGATCGGGAGCCGGTAGCCGGCCTGGTCGATGCGCTGGAAGACGGCGACCGGGTGGCCGGTCGCTTCGCCGGCCAGGTCCTGGAAAGCCAGCGCCGAACGGTGGAAAAGTTCCAGGGTGCCGGCGATGCCCTGCAGGAAGTGCGCCTCGTCGTATTCCGGTGTCTCGTAGCTCGGCCACAAGGCGTTGCGGACTTCGGTCATGGTGGAGAAGCGGTTGTACATCGCGGCGGGATCGCGTTGGGCTTCCCACGGGTAGCTCCACGTCCAGTAGATGCTGATGCGCCGTCCGCCGGTGTGCGGACGCGGGATGTGGCTTTGGTTGTAGGTCCGCGCCGCGGGAAGTGCCCCCATGGTGAATCCTTAGTGTGATCAGTGCAGCGCCGCGAGGTGGCGCATCGCGTTGATGCCGGGCAGGAAGAAGTAGGCCCCACCCGTCAGGGTGGTGAATGCCGGCAAGCCTTTGTGGACTTTGCGGATCGGCCGCTTGGGAATCGTGAACTCCATCGTTCCGTCCTGGGTACCGCATATCGGGTCGTGCTCGTTGCCGAGCTCGTGGAAGGTGCGGTCGTTGATCCACACGTTCTGCGCGAACTCGAATTGCCTGACCAGGCTGGCGCAAATGATGAACGCGGCGATGCCGCGATCAACCGCGTCGTCAGCCGCGCCCTCGGGCAGGGCGGGACCGTAGGTGGCACCCCGGCGAATCATCCTGCGCCGGTTCATGTAATGCGCGGTATCACGTGGGTTGAGGCGTCGCGCGTGCGATCCCAGCGGGCAGGCATACCCGAGTGGATCCATCTCCTTGTAGTTGAAGTCGTTGTTGCGCATAGGATCCGCACCGAGCTCAGGGTCATCCTTGTCAGGTGCCAACACAAGTGGTGCGCCGCTGCGCCAGCGTCCCATGAACTTCGCCGCGAGCAGCTCCTCATCGTCCGGCGTCTCGGCCTTCTCCCGGATGTAGTCGCGGAACAGTCCAACGTGCTCCTGCAACCGACGGTAGGCCATGTAGCTTCCATTGCGGGACAAGACTTCTGGCTGCGGCAGGTCTGCGACCGGTCCGACCTCGTCCGGATAACCGAGGATGAACTCGCCCGGCTTCAGCGGCGCGCCCGACCCCGGCGTGGGCTCTTCACCCGATCCCTCGATCACCGGCTGCGACAACCTGTCCCGGAACCCGAAGTGATCGTGTGCGTAATTGAACGGCGGCGTCGCGTTCAAATCCAGCACCGACAGACTGCGCACACCGTCGCACCGGGCCACCAGCTCGTCGTGCACCCCCGTGGCCCGCGCATGTTCGGCGTCGTCTCGCGCGAACAGGATCGCGATCGCGTGCAAGTCGGCACCCGCCAGCCCGCCCACCCAATTTTCTGGGCGGGCGGCCCCGGTATCGCCCAAGATGTCGGCCCGGGCGGCCATGCCCTGGCGAAACGCCTCCGGGAAAGTTGCCAGGGAATCCTCGGGAACCCCGAGCGCCCGCAAGCCATTCCACGTGAATGCCAGCGTGACCCACCGCTTGCTGCTATCCATCGAGGCTTGCGCCGCGGCAGCAGATTCGACCACCGGGATCAGCTCGGACAGCCACGCCCGACCCCCCGCCGGGCTGCCGAACGTCAGGAACTCGTAGCGCCCGGTCATCGCGGGTGTTCGGGTCAGCAGAATGTGCTGGATATCGTCGAACTCAAGCATCAGCGCACCGCCTGGTGCGGATCACTGCATCTGATCAAGCATGTCGGAAAACGCCGCTTTGAGCCGCAACGCCTTCTTGATCTCGTCGGCCGTAACGTACGGGTACTCGCCGTACTCCAAGAAACTGGAGCACTGGTGCTCACGAACGAATTTCACGAAGGCGTCTGGATTCTCTTTCCAGTCCTCCGGGAATCCCTCGAGGTTGGTGAACACCGTGGTGATCCCGGTCGCGCTGAACAGCTGCACCGCATCCTCGGTGTACTTGTCGAAGTCCGTGTCGAAGATGCCCTGGTACTGAAAATGCAGCCCCGAGCCGACGTCGAACAGTACCCACCGCAAGTAGTGCAGCCGCAGCGGCGCGAGCACGTCGGGACTCCCGGCAATCGCTTCCTCGATCTGCTTGCCGTACGCGCGGACAGCCTCTTCGCGCCCCTCTTTGACCTTAGCGATGATCGAAAAGCCATAGCAGGCAGGAGTTCTCGGATAGACCGGACCGTACCTGCCCCGCTCGAGCTCGAAGTACCCTTCCTTGGGAATGGCCTTCGCCGCTGGCTTGCTCCAGTCATGATCGCTCGTCGGCATTCTCGGACTCCTCCTCTGTGTGTCCGTGCCGAACACTACGCTCCGATCGCGCCCCCCGGAACATGTCGTCGGCGGTCATCCGAGGGGGCGAACACTGTTACGTCGGTGTTCATCGGGCGGGCTCCGTCGGTCCATCCCCGCCGGCTCTCTGTTCCTCGAACAGCCCGGCGCGGACCAACAGCAAGCCGCTGACCATCAACACCCAGACGGGGAACGCCATCGTGATCCACATGCTGATGTCGCTGGCCAACAGCAAGCCAAAGGCAGACAGATAGCTCAGGCCGACCAGCCACCGTGGCATCAAGCCCGTCCGAAGCCAGATCGTGGCCAGCGACATCATGAACACCGCAGCCATCCGGACCGCATAAGTCTGACTGGCCGCCAACATCATCGTCTTCCCGAACTGGATCGTCGCCACATGCGCCGACGGATCGGTGACCCCTCCGTTACCGGCCACCAGGCCGGCAGCCGCGGCGGTCGAGACGAACATCATGGCCAAGAACAGCACGCCGCTACAGATGAAGACCGACGAGAAGAACTTGTCTTCATAGCGCCCCAACCCGTCGCGGACCACCCCGATGAACCACAAAAAACTGATGCCCGCGAATGGCATCAGCGTCTTCGCGACCGCGATCCCGCTGCCGCGACTGTTCAGCCATTCGGACGAATCTGCAGTGCCCTCAGGCATTTTGGTGCGAATCAGGATCAGCACGGTGCCAAACAGCAACGCGAAGATCACACCGGCCAGCGCGGCAGCATGGGGCGTCGTCAGGTGGCGGGGGCTGGGCTGAGATGAATTTGCCATGGCGTCATCGTCTCACCGGAACCCGGCCCCAGCCAGGCCATTTCACGATGATGGCGGGGCGCCGTGTGCTCACAGCCGGATTACTGCGCGGAGGGGGCGTTGGCATTGGGGGCCGCCGCGAGTGTCGCCTTGAGATAGCTACGCCTAATTTTCATCTGCGTTACTCCCTTCACCGCGTCTCCACGCCAGCAACATGGCGATCTACCCCAATACGACGTTTCCTCGCGGGAACACGCGCGCGCACTATCCCTTTTGAATATGCGGCACGGCGACCGTTCTCGATTCGCAAAAAGTTCGGATCGCTTAGCGTGACCGTTGGACGGGCCGCCGCTGGCCCAAAACGCTGAAGCACTTGCTGGGGCCGGGCGGCTCGCACCGAACCCGCGCTGCTATTTCCCAAGCCGTGAGACTGTGTGGGTTGTCCCGATCGGGATCGGTGGCAGCACGGGCGCTATTCGCTTTCCACCTGACCGCAGCTGCCACCGGCGAACGTGAAGCAAGGAACAGGCAATTGGAGATGCTGAACATCGCGGCGCTCACGCTGGTAGCAGCGGCTACAGTCGCGGCGGGCGTGACTTGCACCGACACTGACCGATAAGGCACTGCGGCATGTTTCGAAACCTGTGCACATTGGGTCAAGCGACCACCGCCGCCCACGTCCCGGTCGGGCGGGCGGCCACCACCCCAGCCCGCGCGGCGGCACGGCCCCGATCGCTGGCGCCGGCCGTCCTCGTCGTCGTCGCGCTGCAAACTCCACTGTTGGCCGCATGCTCGGGCGGCTCGCCGGAACCGGGCGGACAGGCAACTCACCCGCCGGTCTCCTCGTCCGCGAAGCCACCTGCGGTGCACGGACCGCTTTTCCCGGACTGCGGTGGCGTCAGTGATCAGATCGTCGGCCAGCTCACCGGGATTGCCAACCTGGTCAATACCGCGCGCAACTCGGTGGGCTGTCAATGGGTGGTCGGCAACGGCAGCACCGGGACGTTGGTCTCATTCGCGTGGTTTCGCGGCAGCCCCATCGGCCGGGAGCGCGCGGCCGAGGATCGGATGCGCACCCGCGTAGACGACATCAACATCGACGGGCACACCGGCTTCATCGCGGTGGCCAACGACCCACGACTCGGCGACCGGCTCTGCGACGTCGCAATACAGTTCCAGGACGACTTCTTCGAATGGTCGGTCCAGTTCACCAGGAATCCGTTCCCCAATCCGTGTGATATCGCCACGGAGTTGTCGCGCCGATCGATCGTGGCAGGTCAGCTGACGCGACCTTGAAGTAATTACGCGATCGCAGCGCGCAAATCTACGCGTATCGGCGGATGGTAACGGCCCCGGCGCAACGGATAGTCACCACCATGACCAGTGAAGTTGTCACTACCCGCAAGGCCCCATCCGTGTACGAGGCCGGGCTGCCGTCCATCGCCTATCAGCACCTGCACGACCCGCTCGAAGCGCATCGGGCCATCGCCGAGGCCCGCCGACAATCGCCGATCGCGATCGGCGCGCACGCCCCCGAGGTGTTGAGCTACGAACTGGTGCGCACCGTACTTCGCGACGACCGGTTCGTCACGGCGCGCGGCCTCGGCCTCGACTTGCAGGGGGTCACCTCGGGTCCGCTGTGGGATCGCGCGGTCGCCAACATCCTCAGCCTCGACGGCGCGGCCCATCACCGGATACGCCGGCTGGTCTCCAAGGCGCTCGCCCCACGTGGCGCCGAACGGCTGCGCAGTCTGGCCGTACAACTCATCACCGAGCTCGTCGATCCACTGACCGTGGTCGGCCATTGCGACGTCGTCACCGACATCGCTCGCCGCTATCCCACGCCGGTCATCTGCGCGCTGCTGGGTGCGCCTCGTGAGGACTGGAATCTGTTCTCCGGTTGGGTCGATGACATCAAGAAGCTGTTCGAATGGAACGTCGCCGAGGATGGGCCCGCGATCCTGGCGGCGTGGGATCAGCTCGATGCCTATCTGGAGGAGATGATCGCCCGCCGCCGGCATACCTTGACCGACGATCTGATCTCGGAGTTGATTCGCGCCGAAGACGAAGGCTCGCGCCTCACCCATGACGAACTGCTCATGCTGGCCGCCACGCTGTTAGGTGCCGGTACCGACACCACCCGCAACCAGCTGGCCGCGGCGGTGCAGGTGCTGGCCGATCACCCCGACCAATGGCGCTTGCTCGCAGAGCATCCCGAGCTGGCCGGCAACGCTGTCCACGAGCTGATGCGTTATTGCCCCGTCATATTCGGGTCTGCCCGGATCGCGGCCCAAGATGTGGAACTGGGTGGTATCACCATTCCCGCCGGAACGTTGGTGGCAGCCAACACCGCTGCGGCCAACCGGGACCCCGCCGTCTACCGGGACCCCGACCGTCTCGACATCACTCGAACCGATCCACCGCCCATGCTGACTTTCGGCGGCGGAACGCACTATTGCCTAGGTGCGCATCTGGCCCGGCTCGAACTCACCGAAGCGTTGCGCGTCATCACCCGGCGCATGCCCAACCCACGCAGAACCGGCCCGGCGCCGTGGCCTGCCATGACGGGATCACCGGTCCGACCACCGTGCCGATCGCCTTCGAGCCTTGCCGCAGTTGATCTCTGGCTCACGGCCATCGGGTGGCGTAGTTGGCGTAGTTGTCATTGCGCGGACCGCAGAAGTCGGCCGCGGTGCCGGCCAGCAAGATGTAATACGTTTCCGGGCGGTGGTTGTCGCCGGAGGTGGGGTAGGTCCATCCGGCATTGCACATCGACGTAGGCCCGCCGGCGGCGGGCGCAGGCCATGCCGACTTGACGCAGCCGGTCAATGCGTCGATGTTCGGTGTGGCGCTCTTGGCGATGACGAGAACTGCACCGCCCCAATGCCCGTCGTCGCGCCGATAGGCGCGGGCCCCGAAGGATGTGTCGCGCTGGCAGCCCAACGCGCGCTGCAGCGGCGCGAACGCGGATGCGAGGCGTGGGGTGGGCGAGGCGGCCGAGGCCGTGATGAACGCCGCCGCATCCGCACCGTCGGCCCCCTCAGCGTCGGGATAGCCGAAGCCGGTCAATTGCAACGAGATTCGGTACTGGGCGTCTTCATCTCCGCCGCCGATGATCGGGCCGCCGCCGGTGGATGCCAGCGGGGGCAGCGAGGCGTCGGGGTCTGCACCGGCTGTCGGCGTGCCGGCTATGGCCAACGCGCAGAACGCTATACCCGCACCGATCCGAGTTGCCACGCCTCCGATGCCGCAACGATATCCAACCCGGGCGCAGTCAGTGCGATCGCGCCGGCAGGATGTTCTGGTTGATGCGGAACACGTTGCCCGGATCGTATTTCGCCTTGACCTCGCTGAGCCGCTGATAGTTCGGACCGTAGGTCGCCCGGACTCGCTCCTGACCCTCGTCCATCATGAAGTTCACGTACGCGCCGCCCGCCGAGTACGGGTGGGTGGCATCCCAGTAGTCCACCGCCCAGCGCTTCACCAGTTCCGCATTCGCCGGGTCCGGGTCGACCCCCGCGATGACCTGTGAGAAGTTGACATCCCGGTAGGCCCAGGCGGTGTCGGATTGCCCGACCCGATGGACCGCGCCGTCGATCGGATACAGGTGCATCGTGGAGTGCATGGTCGGCAATGCCTCGGTGAACCGGGCGTGGGCGTCGACCGCGGCGTCCGGGATGGTCCGGACGAAGTCGCCGCGCCAATACCACTGCAGTCCTTTCGGATACAGGCCGTCGAAGGTCGACTGCAGAGCGGGGTAGGGGACCGGGCCCACGCCGTCGAAGGCCGGTTCCATCTGCCGCACCGGCGCGAACGCCTCATCGGCCCGGGCCGGGTCGCCGGTGTAGCACCAGACCACGGCACACGCCTTCTGCAGGTGGAAGGCTTCGGGGAACGGGGGAGCGGGCGGGACGGTCATGCATGCGAAGAAGCCGTAGAGATCCTCGTCCTGAGCGGGCAGGAAGTCGCGATACCACTTGAGGATGTCGGCGGTGGCCGACGCCGGCCAGGCCGTCGGACCGCAGATCACGGTCTGCACGGGATGCAGGCGGAACGTGAAAGACGTTGCCACGCCGAAGTTTCCGCCGCCACCGCGCAGCGCCCAGAACAGGTCGGGGTGCTCGGACTCGGATGCCGTCACCACTCGGCCGTCGGCCAGCACCAGCTCGGCCGCCAGCAGGTTGTCGATGGTCAGGCCGTATCTGCGGGAGAGGTAGCCGTGGCCGCCACCCAGCGTGAGGCCGCCGACACCGGTGGTGGAGATGATGCCGGACGGCGTCGCCAGACCATGCGCGTGGGTCGCGCCGTCCACTTGACCCCAGGTCGCGCCGCCTTGGACCCGGGCCGTGCGCCGGTCGGCGTCCACGTCGACGCGGTTCATCGGGGACAGGTCGATCACCAGGCCACCCTCGACGGTGCCGAAACCGGGACCGTTGTGACCGCCCCCGCGGACGGCGACCGCGAGGCCGGAGGTGCGCGCGAATTCCAGAGCGGTCGCGATGTCGGCGGTGGATCGGCAGCGCGCGATCACGGCCGGCCGCTTGTCGATCATGGCGTTGTGGACCGCGCGGGCCTCGTCGTACCCGGGGTCGTCGGGCAGGATCACCGCCTTACCCAGGCGGGTGCGGATTTCGTCGGTTGCGATTGTGATGCTCATGTGCAGCGACGCTACGAGCCGGACCGCGGCACGTCATGACCAGAACAAGGCATTTGCGGAACGCTGCCACGATAGTCAGATCTGACTATCGACCAGCAAACCGTGCCGCGGTTACCGTGAGTCCATGGCGCAGTGGGTGCCGCCGCCCCTTCCGGCTGAACTGACCGCGCGACGCCGCGGTCCGCTGGTCGGTCGCGCCGCCGAGCTTGCCGCGTTCGAGCAGGCCTGGGAGCGGGTCGAGGGCGGCAACCGGCAGGCGGTGTTCATCGGCGGTGAACCCGGAGGCGGTAAGACGCGGCTGGCCGCCGAGGTGGCCGGAAGGCTGGCCGACCACGGCGTCGGGGTGCTCGTCGGCAGTTCGACGGCCGACGCGGACGTCCCGTACGCACCGTTCGCCGAGGCGCTGGACCGGCTGCTGATCGCGGCCGCGCCGGGTTCGATGGCGGACCTGCTGGCGGACGCGGGACCACAGCTGCGGCTGCTGACCACCCAGGTGGATCGGCATGTGCCCGACACGGGCCCGGTGCAGGACGTCGGCGCGGCGCGACGCGCGTTGTTCGACGCGCTGACCGGCTTCCTGCGGCGCCTGGCGAGCGATCGTCCGATCGCGTTGATCCTGGACGACTTGCATTGGGCGCAGCGGCCTACCCTCGCGATGCTCGAACAAGTGCTGATCGGCTGCGCCGATATCCGATTGCTGGTGGTGGCCACCTTCCGTACCACCGAGCCGGATCGCTCCGACGAGCTCATCACCCGGCTGGCCGAGCTACATCGGTTCGAGGGTGTGCGGCGGCTGGATCTGAGCGGCCTGGATACCGAGGCGATCGTCGAATTCGTCTGCCAGACCCAGCAATTGGCTCCGGCTTCGGCGCGCACGGCCGCGGCCCTGCTGCGCGACAAGACCGGCGGCAATCCGTTCTTCTTGACCGAACTGTGCAGCGACCTGGAAATCCGCGGCGGGCTGGCCACCTTGACTGCGCAACAACGGGTTCCGGCGTCGATCGGCGATGCCATCGCCCGCCGCCTTGGCGGACTGGGCGCCACCGTCCGCAAGGTCGTCGAGCAGGCCGCGGTGCTGGGCGAGACGTTTGATCTGCAGGCGCTGATCGCCAGCAGCGACGCTGATCTGGCCGCCACGCTGGCCGCTATCGATTCGGCCGAGGCCCTCGGTCTGATCCGGCCGGTCCACGATTCCGACGGCGAGTTCTCGTTCGTGCACGCCCTGACCCGCGAAGCCGTCGTCGGCGGGATGGCGGCATCTGCGCTGCGGATCATGCACGCGCGCGCCGCCGAAGCCCTGGAAGGCCGGGCCGATCCGTCGGTCATTCCCCGACTGGCGAACCACTACCTGCGGGCACACGTGCTCGGCTACCACGAGCAGGCGTTGCGATACGCGCGTCAGGCGGCCCGGATGGCCGAACAGAGCCTGGCCTATGAGGACGCGGCGAAATGGTTCGAGCGGGCGGCGTCGCTTCCCGAGCTGAGCCTCGCGGATCGGGCCAGGATGAACCTCAGTGCGGCCGCGAACCACGTGCGCGCAGGTGATTTCTCCCGCGCGCGTGCCATCTACGAGCGCATCAGCGCGATGGACGATCCGGTTATCCGGCTGGAGGCAGCCGTCGGTTACGAGGACGCGAATTGGCGCCGCTGGGGGGCCGACTCGAAGGCGGCCGACCTGCTGGCATCGGCGCTGGAATCGTGCGGGTTGAACACCGACGACCCACGCTACGTGCAGGCTCTCGGCAGTTTTGGACGAGCGCTGGCATTCGCCGGTGAGTCTGCACATGCTCGCGAAATCGGTAGCCGCGCCATCGAACGCGCCCGGGCTGGCGAGGATCCAGCGGTGACGATGCACACTCTCACGACGAGCCTCTGGCACGGACTCACCCCGGAGCTATGCGAGATCCAATTGGAGCGTTCGGCCGAGGCCTCGCGGATGGCGCTGGCGCGCCGCGACTACGAGACGCTGGGGTCGGCCTCGCACTTCGGCGCCATGGTCAGCTATGTGACCGGTCGGCCCGACCGGCTAGCCGCGTCGGCCGCCCACATGCAGCGAGCGTCCCAAGCCTGCGGACAACCCTTCTTCGGATTTGTCGGCGCGTGCGTCGAGCAAGCGTTGGCCTATCTGCGCGGCGACTTCGCCGGCGCCGAACGTTGGGCTGATATCGCATTGCGGGCCGGTCATTCGTTCGGCGGAGACGACACCGAGGGCTCGCACGGGGTCCAGATGTTTCTGATCCACCGCGAAACCGGAGGCTTAACCAGGTTCAGCGGGTTTGTCGACGGCAGCGAAACGTTCGCCGGCCGCTGGTTGCCCGGCCTGCTTGCGTTGTATACCGAGCTCAACTGTGAACGTGGCATGACCCGCGCGCTGAATCAGCTGCTCAATCGCAATCTCGGCGATCACACCGACGAGGCGCAGTGGCCGATGGAGCTGGTCTTCATGGTGGAGGCGGCCTTAGCGCTGGGCAACCGCGAAGCGTTGCGCGCGCTACGCCCGTTCGTCATCCGCTATACCGGCAAGAACCTGCTGGCCGGTCAGTTCGTCGCGCTGTTCGGCAGTGCCGACCGATATCTCGCCCGCATCGCGGCGCTGCGCGGTGACATCGCCTCGGCGGAGCGGCATTTCGCCGCGGCGCTGGAGATGGACCGACGGATGGGCTCGGTGGTTCATATCAGCGAGACGCTGGCCCGCCAGGCGTTGTTTGCCGGTTCCCGCGGCCGCGCCGAGGACGCCCGGCGGCTGGCCGACGAGGCTCGCGCCATCGCGGCGCCGATCGGCCAGACCCGGGTTGTCGATCTGGTCAACTCGTTGTTGACGACAGGTCCAGACGGTCTGACCGATCGCGAGGTTGAGGTGCTAGGGCTGCTGGCCGAAGGACTGAGCAACCGGGCGATCGGCGAACGCCTCTACATCAGCACCAACACGGCCGCCAATCATGTGCGCAGCATCCTGATCAAGACCGGCGCCGCGAACCGCACCCAGGCGGCGATGTACGCCGCCGATCACGAACTGACTTAGCTGCCTGACCTAGATTTCGGCGACGGCGCCGTCCGGCATCAGCCGGTCGCCGACTTCGACCACGACGTCAGCGGGCAGTCCGGCCCGCGCCGCCGCGGTTCTGATGGCCTCCGGAGTCGGCGCCTCGTAGAGGCAGTACGTCTTGCGCTTGTCAGCCGACAGAAACGAGTACAGCCAGCGCACGCCCTCCTCGGCGTTGATGCGGTTGATGCCGTCGGCGGGGACGAGGGCGGGCTCCAGTTCCGCGGCGAAGTTGCGCTCGACCATGAATATCGGCACGGCGGCCTCCTGTTCATAGTCAGGGCGTGGGGTCGACTTTACGTCGAGCAAAATTCTAGAGCTTCTTGAGCCCTCGGATGATCGTGTTGAACGGCATTGCTGACGCCAGCCCCTTACGCAGGCTGCGCTGCAGGAAACTCCCATTGATGATCACGATGTAGCGGACTCCGTAATCGAGCCCGCGCCGGTTGAAAGTTCCGCTCAGCCTCGGGCGGCCGTTCTCGTCCATACCGTGCGCAGGATCCGCGTCCCCCAGTGCACCGACCCGAAATCCAGTCATGGCCCGTTCAGCATGCCATCGATGCAGCCGATGCAGCACCTGCCGGACCTCGCGGCGGGCGCTTTTGGGGTCGTCGGCCGTGGCGATGGCCATTGCCGCCTCGTCGAGCGCACCGATCAGCACGGTAGCCAGCGCCCGCACCGGGAGACGGGCCAGCTGTCCCGCTTTGATGGCCTCGGTGAGCAACTGCTCGGTCATGCCCAGGCTGTACCGCTGGGCGACCTCGCGGAAGCCGGCCCAGCCGAGCACGGCGGGTGCGTCCAGCAGGATCAGTTGTCGAACTTCCGGATCACCGGAGACGTCGAGCCAGGCGTCGACGGCCGCGCGGATCGCGTCGGCGGGTGTGGTCGCTGCGGACGACGCCACCACGGTCGCCATCCGGGCCATCACGTCCTGCTCCACGGTCTCGACGACGTCGCGGAAAAGCGCTGCCTTGTCGGCGAATTGGTGGTACATCGCGCCCCGGGTGACGCCGGCCTCCGTGGCGATCTCCGGCGTCCCGACCTCCGCGTAGCCCCGCATGCCCCACAGCTTGCGGGCAGCCGTGATCAGCGCTTCACGGGTGGCCGCGGAGCGCTCCTCCTGAGTGCGTCTCTTGATTTCCATACAACCTGTTGGTAACTTACGAACAGACAGTCTGTTTGTAACAATACCCTGAGTAGGAGCCCTGCATGTCGACAATCGACATTAGTGCCGGAACCATCCATTACGAAGCAACCGGACCCGAAAACGGCAGGCCAGTCGTGTTCGTGCACGGCTACCTGATGGGCAGTCGACTGTGGCGCCAGGTCAGCCAACGGCTCGCCGAACGCGGCCTGCGGTGCATCGCCCCGACCTGGCCGCTCGGCGCTCACCCGGAGCCGTTGCGGCCCGGCGCCGACCGGACCATCACCGGCGTCGCCGGCATCGTCGCCGAGTTTCTTGCCGCTCTTGAACTCGAGGACGTGGTGCTGGTGGGCAACGACACCGGCGGGGTCGTCACGCAACTCGTCGCGGTACATCACCCTGAGCGACTCGGCGCGCTGGTGCTTACGAGTTGTGATGCGTTCGAACACTTTCCGCCGCCGATCCTCAAGCCGGTGATCCTCGCGGCCAAAACGAAGGCGGTGTTCCGCACCGCCATCCAAGCCATGCGGGCACCAGCAGCGCGCAGGCGCGCATACGAAGGGCTGGCGCACAGTGACATCGACGACCTCACCCGAACCTGGGTGCGTCCGGTGCTATCCGATGCCGAGATCGCCGAGGACCTGCGCCAGTTCACGCTATCGATGCGTGCGGAGGTCACTACCGGTGTCGCGGCGCGGTTGCCCGAGTTCGACAAGCCCACGCTGATCGCGTGGTCGGGTGACGATGTGTTCTTCGAACAAGCGGATGGTGCGCGATTGGCCGCAATAATTCCCGGCGCCCGCCTCGAAGTGATCGAGGGCGCCCGGACGTTCTCGATGCTGGACCGGCCGGACCGGCTCGCCGATCTGCTGTCGGACGTGGCGGTGCGCGCCTGAGCCGTCAGCGCAGGATGGTGCCCCCGTCGATGTTGATGACCTGGCCGTTGATCCACCCGCCCTCGTCGGAGATCAGGAACGCGACCAGCGCGGCGATGTCGTCGGGGGCGCCGACGCGCGGGCCGCGGATCCGTCGCAGCGCGGCGGCTTCCAGGTCGGGCCACTGCGGTACCGCGCGGATCGCCTCGGTGGCGGTGAATCCGGGCGCGACCGCATTGCAGCGGATACCGTCCTTGCCCCATCGGGCGGCGACGTGCCGGGTGAGGGCGCCGATCCCGGCCTTGGCGGTTGCGTACGCCGGCCTGGCCGGCTCGCCCTGGAACGCGGCCGCCGACGACATGTTGACGATGGCACCGCCCCCGCGCGAAAGAATCTGCGGGATAGCGTATTTCATGCACGCGACATAGCCGCGCAGATTGACCGTCATCACCCGGTCCCACAGCTCGAAGTCGATGTCGACGACGTCGGTGTCGATGCGCACCGTGCTCATGTCCGCGCCGACGTTGAAGATGGCGTCCACGCCCCCGTAAGTGGTGGCGGCGAAATCGACGAGTCCGGCGACCGAACTGGGATCGGCCAGATCGAACGTCGCGGCGACGGCTTGGCCACCGGTGCCGACGATGTCGTCGGCGGTCTGCCGGGCCTGCTCGGCCGCGACGTCCCCGACGACGACGAAGGACCGTTCTGCCCCAAGGCGTTTGGCGGTGGCCGCCCCGATGCCAGTGGCACCGCCGGCCACGATCACGATCTTTCCGGGCAACCCGCGCAATCCCACGGCGTCGCTCATTCGTCGGCACCGCCTTCGGCGTCGATCAGCATCCGCAACGTCGTGCGCAATTCGTCGAATCGCTGCGCCCCCAGGGTCTGTTCCCAGCGTTTCTGCACATCGAGCGCGTTGGAACGCATCACCCGCAGGGCCTGCCGCCCCCGTGGTGTCAGCTCGATGATTTGCGCGCGGGCGTCGTCCGGGTTGGGCTCGCGAGTGACATAGCCGTTGCGTTCCAGGGCCGCGACGGCCTGGGCCACCGCCTGCCGGCTCACCCCGAGCCGATCGGCCAGATCCGATGCGTGCAGTCCGCCGGTGGCCAGCGGCACCAGCCCAACCGATTGCGCCGGACGAATCCCGTCCAGCCCCGCCGCGGCGAACGCCGCCCGCAGCCGGGGCGCCCCGGCCGCGGCAACCATCTGCAGCAAGGCCGGCACGGTCGGCTCCCACTCCGCATTCAGAACACGTCGCATGGCGCAATAGTGTGCCACTCGCGACACGAATGACAAGATGCTTGTCAAGTGTGTCGCCGGCTGTCACGCTGTCGTCCATGACGGCCTTGGCGGTTGGATGCGTCCGAGTGCTCAATGTGTGTTTGCTGGTATTCGGCCTCGCGTTGGCCGGCGGCTACCTCGGCGGCGCTCGCGCGCGGGGCGCCCCCGATATCCCCATCCCGGTGGGTGGGTCCGTCCAGTTCCTCGCCTCGGGTGACATCGTCAGGATGTACCGCGTGTTCCGACCCGCCGGGCTGATCGGCGCCGCGCCGTTGGTGGTGGTGCTGCACGGCGGCTACGGCGACGGCGCCGAGGCCGAGCGTGACTACCACTGGGACCCCGAGGCCGTCCGCGGCGGGTTCGTCGCCGCCTTTCCCTACGGAGTGCTGCGCGCCTGGAACGGCGGTACGTGCTGCGGTCTGCCCGAGCACGTCGACGTCAACGACGTCGGTTTCATCAATGACATGGTCGGCGCCATCATGGGGCACATCCCGATCGACCCAGCGCGCATCTATGTCACCGGCATGTCCAATGGGGCGATCATGTCGCTTCGATTGGGTTGCCAAACAAATACATTCGCTGCGATCGCGCCCGTGGCCGGCACCCTGCTGACGGACTGTTCGCATGCCCAGCCGACATCGGTCTTGCAAATCCACGGCACCGCCGACGACCGGGTCCCGTATAACGGCGGACCCGGCAAAGGTGCTTCGCTGACCGGTGTTCCGCACGTCGACGGTCCGTCGGTGCCGTCGGTCAACGCCACCTGGCGCTCCATCGACGGATGCGCGCCACCGACCTCAACCACCGCGGGGGTGGTGACGACGCAGATCGCCAATTGTCCCGATGGGCGCACCGTGGAACTGATCTCTGTCGCGGGCGCCGGTCACCAATGGCCGGGCGGGGTGTCCAAACCCCTGGTGGAAAAGCTCGCCGACCTGCCCGAGCCGTCGACCGCGCTCGATGCCACCGACACCATCTGGCAGTTCTTCAGCCAGCATCACCGGTAGCCGAAGATGATGCTCCACACGAAGGGGAAGAAACCGTCGATAGGGAAGGCGTCAGGGAAAAAGGCCGAAAGTATTTACGGAGTCAATGTAGTTGTTTATCGCGATATTCAGCTGGTCGTACCACCGGATACCAGTGGCGGCTGCGTTTGCTGTCGAGCCTGCACCGGCAGCCGCCGGTCGAAGCAACGACACGCAGGCGGCTTCAGCGCTGGTATAGGCGTTCGCGCTCGCCGTCAATTGTTGGATGAATTGTCCATGAAACGACGCGGCCTGCCCGGCCAGTTTCTGATAATCATCGGCGTGCTCGGAAAACAATTGCGCGATGCCCGCAGACACCTCGTCGGCGGCCGTACCCAGAGCGGAAGAAATGACAGGGCGATGGGCAGGTAGAAGGCAGGGAGTAGGGCGCGAGTGGGGGTTGCCGCTGCCGTGTGCGCCGCGCCGAGCGCCGAACCGATAGCAGCCAAGTCCGTTGCCGCCGCGTCCATAAACTGCGGGGCCGCCATCACATACGACATATCTGTCCCCCCCAAGGGTCAGTACGGACCGGTCGACTTGCCGGTGTAGCAAATCATTTTGTCCCATGGTGCGCCGCGCACGCTAGTACCAACGCGGACGCAGATTGACAAGTTACTTGTCAATCATCCGTCCGGCTGTCACGATGGGGTCATGCGCTCTGGATGGGTTCGGCTTCTCAACGTGTTAGTGCTCGCTGCTGTCGTCCTCGTGCTCGGCGGATGTGTTGGCGGTGGCCATGCGCGAGGAGACAACGGGATCCCGGTCGGCCAATCCAGCCAGACGATCGAGTTCGGCGGGACGAGCCGGACTTTCAACCTCTATCGGCCCCAGGGGCTCACGGGCGCGGTGCCCCTGGTGATCATGATGCACGGCGGATTCGGCAACGGTGCTCAGGCCGAGCGTGCGTATCACTGGGACGCCGAGGCCGACAACGGCCACTTCCTGGTCGCCTATCCCGATGGCCTCAATCGCGCCTGGAACGCCGGGTCGTGCTGTGGCAATCCGGAGCGCACCGGCGTCGACGACGTCGGGTTCATCACCGCGATGGTTGGCACGATCCAGCAACAGATATCCGTCGATCCGGCCCGGATCTATGCCACCGGCATGTCGAACGGGGCCATGATGGCGCTCCGATTGGGTTGCCAGACCGACCTTTTCGCGGCGATCGCGCCGGTGGCCGGCACTCTGATGACCGACTGCTCGGGTGCCCGGCCGACCTCGGTGCTGCAAATTCACGGCAAGGCTGACGAGAGAGTCCCCTACGACGGCGGACCCGGTAAGGCGTTCGGGGCCGACGGCAACGCGCGCGTCGACGGTCCGTCAGTGCCGTCGGTCAATGCCACCTGGCGCGGCATCGATGCGTGCGGACCACCGACGACGACCACCGCCGGGGTCGTGACGACCGAGACCGCCGGATGCGCCGACGGGCGCACCGTGGAATTGATCTCGGTCGCCGATGCAGGCCATCAATGGCCCGGCGGCACCAAGAGTCCGCTTTTGGAAAAGCTCGGTGGCGCCGCACCGTCCACCGCGCTCGACGCGACGGATACGATCTGGCAGTTCTTCACCCAGAATCACCGCTGATGCGGCGGGCGTGTATGACCCGACTTTTATCAAACTAGTGCGCACCGGCGTTGCTGATCGTGGCGAGCGCTTCGGCGAGGTCGTCGGGTAGGGGGTCGGCGGCGGTGAGGGTCTGTTGTCCTGCCTGGATCGTGACGGTGCGGTAGCGGCGTGCGGTGCGCACGAATTTCTTGATGCTCCAACCTGTTTGGTGCTCGATCCAGTGGCTGAGAGCCATCGCGGCGAACACGATACTCAGATGCGCCTCGATCGATTCGCGTTTGTGGTGATAGATCGGGCGGGCTCGCAGGTCGTGCTTGGACATCCGGAAGCTGTTCTCGATGCGCCACAGCTGGTGGTAGGCGTCGATGACGAACTGAGCGGTTTGGCCGACCAGGTTGGTGGTGTAGCCCTTCCAGCCGGCCAAGGCCCGGGCCTTGGCCTCCAGATCGCGGTTGATCGACTTGGTTTCGCCGGTGAGCTCGATGAACCGGTTGCGCTTGACCGGGGCCTTGCCCTCGACGGCGGCCTGGGCCTTGGCGATCTGGTCGTCGATCCCGCGCAGGGTGCGCCGGGCCCGGTCACCGCGGTACTGGTAGTAGATCACCCGATCCGGTATGCCGCGGGCCTTCTCGTTGCTGCTGGCCGGCCACGGCTGAGTCAGGATCAAATCTTCGCTGACTTGCTCGCCGGGATGTTCGTCGTGCCACTGACGGACGACGTCGGGCAGGAACGGGATGCGGGCGCCGAGGATGAACGACAACCCGGCTGCCTGGATGGCTTTCTGGTTGGCTTCAGAGATCATGCCCGCGTCCGCCACGACGGTCACGTCGCTGAACTGGTGGGCTTTCTTGAAGGCGTTGATCACCGGCACCATGGTGGCGGTCTCAGCCTTGTTGCCCTCGAACGCCTGCACGCTCAAGCGGGAATCCGGTCGCGTCGGTCAGCAGCCCGACGGTGATCTGGGGTTCCAGGCGGCGTTCCTTGGAGTTATGCCGACGTCGGCATAATTCCAATTACGCCGAGGTTGCGGTTATGCCGAGGTGGTGGTGGCCGGGGCGGTGTTCGTGCTGCTCGGTGGGCTGGGCGGGGGTAGCCCGCGCGGCATAACTCGGCTTGCGGCGGGCTGTGGTGTGTCTTTCTGGTGGTGCTCTGGTTGGCCTATCAGGAGGAGGAACCCATGGACCCGGTATGCACCATCGATGCCCGCGAGGGCACGGCGCCGGTGAGCGATCTGCTCGTCGAGTTCGGAGGGTGGCTGGATCGCCAACGTGGTTTGGCGCCGATCACCATCGACAACTACTGCTGGAATGTGAAGCAGTTCCTCGCGGCATTGCCCCAGCCCACGCAGGTGTCGGCGAGTCTTCTCGACGCTGGGACCATCACTGCGTTCATGGTCGAGTACTGCCGAGACCGCAATACGAACTCGGCGAAGTCGATGGCGAGGTCGGTGCGCTCGTTCCTGCGGTTCGCGCACGCGACGGGTCGAACATCGGCCCAGCTGTGGGGCGCGGTTCCGGTGGCGGCGGGCTGGCATTTGGCGTCGCTGCCGAAGTCGGTGCCGGCCGCAGATCTCGAGCGTCTTCTGGCGGTCGCGGCGCGTTGGCGGTTGACGGCCACCGACCGCCGCGACTACGCGATCTTGCTGCTGTTGGCCCGACTCGGACTTCGGCGAGGCGAGGTCGCAAGTCTCGGCCTGGACGATATCGACTGGCGGGCAGGCGAACTCACCGTCGTCGGCAAGGGCGACCGGGCTGAACGCCTGCCTCTGCCGACCGAGCCCGGAGAAGCGATCGCCGCGTGGCTGGTCGATGGGCGGCCCGAGTGTCAGACGCGGTCGGTGTTTACCACGCTGCGACCGCCCGGTCGGCCGCTGTCGTCGGGGGCGATCGGCCATGTCGTAGCCCGGGCATGCCGAGACGCCGGCCTTGACCGCATCGGTGCGCACCGTCTGCGTCACACGCTGGCTACGGCCATGCTGCGGGCCGGGGCATCGCTGTCGGAGGTGGGGCAGGTGCTACGCCACCGGAGTGCGGGCTCCACTGCGATCTACGCCAAGGTCGATGAGGTTGCTCTGCGACCGCTGGCCCGGCCTTGGCCCGGCACCGCACCTGCTAGCCCCAACGCTGATGATGCTGCCCGGAGTCTGGTTCGGCCGTGGCCGGGGTCTCGATCATGAACACGTTGCGTGAGAACGTCGCCGACTACCTGACCACGCGCCGGGCGATGGGCTTCAAGGTCGAGGGCCTGAGCAAGTTGCTGCTGAGCTTCGTCGCGTTCTGCGAGGAGCGCGGGGCCACCCGCGTCCGCAATGACCTTGCGGTGCAATGGGCCACTGCGCGGATCAAGGTTCCCGTCAGTGACGCTCTGTTCGCCCGCAGGATGGACGCGGTGCGGATCTTCGCCCGATACCAGCATGCGCTGGACCCGGCCACGCAGATCCCAGCCGAAGAGACCCGCCCCCGGCGATACCGGTCTAAGGAGCCAAACGTGTTCAGCGAGGCTGAGATTAGCGCGCTGCTGACAGCCGCGGATACCTTGTCGCCGCGGTTCAAAGCGCTGACGTGGCGAACGCTGATCGGCCTGCTCGCGGCCACCGGGATGCGCCCCGGCGAGGCGTGCCACCTGAGCGTCAGCGACATCGACTTGACCAACGGCGTGATTCAGGTACTGCAGACGAAGTTCGGCAAGTCCCGGCTGGTGTTCATCCACCCGAGCACTGCCACCGTTTTGGCGGGCTACCTGCAGGCGCGCCGAGAGTGGGTCGGGACCACAGCGCGTGCCTGCCCAACGGTTTTCGTCAACAGCCGACGCGGAGCGCTCAACTCAGACGTACTGGGTGTCACCTTCAGGCAGATCGTCGCCGCTGCCGGGCTGACCACCGCACCCGGGCGCAGACCAGCCCGGCTGCATGATCTGCGGCACACCTTCGCGGTGACCACGAAAGTGCGCGGAATTGCATTTGATGCATCATTCGGCGTGGTTGGTGATCGGGACCCGTTAAGGGATTTCGGTTTTGGAGCGGCCGCCGGCCCAGTCTGGCGGTATGGGCGACACGCTATCTGACCTGGGGTGTGATCGTGGGGGTGGCATCTGATGACACGATGAGGCATCTGTTTCGGTTGCATTTGATGCGTGATTGTGGCGTCTGATGACAGGTGTGGTTCGGGGGGTTTGGTGTCGGGTGTGCGGGTGGCGGGTTCGGCTGCATTGACGGTGGTGACCGGTTGCACCCCGGTGCGTCCGGAGCCGGCGTTGTTCGAGGCGATGCTGGACGGGTGGCGGTCGCAGCAGCTGGCCCGTCGGTTGGGCGAGTCGATCATCGGTGCGCGGGAACGCACGCTCCGGCGGTTCGCCGAGTTCACCGGTGGCTGGCCGTGGTCTTGGACGGCGGGACAGTTGGAGTCGTGGATCGCGACCGGCGGGTGGGCGCATTCCACGGTCCGCAGCTATCAGGGCGCGGTCGCGGTGTTCTTGGAGTATGTGTGCGACAACAGGTATGGCTGGGTCGTCGAGTGTGAGCAGCGCATCGGCGTCCGACCGGCGCAGATCTGTCACGAGTGGAACACCGCCCGGCACGTGTGCGAGTACGAGGGCCGTCCGGCCCGGCGGCCGTTGACCCGCGCGGAGCTGCAGGCGTTCTTCGACGCTGCCGACGACCGGGCCGAACAGGCCGTCACCTCGGGCCGCAAGGGATGGCTGGCCGCGTTCCGCGACGCCGCACTGTTCAAGGTCTGCTATGGGTTCGGGTTGCGGCGCCGGGAGGTCGCGATGCTGGATGTGGCCGACTTCACGGCGAACCCGGCCGCCCCCGAGTTGGGTGGGCTGGGAGTGTGCCAGGTGCGGTTCGGCAAGGCGATGCGCGGTTCCCCGCCGCGACGCCGGTCGGTGGCCGCGGTGATGCCGTGGGCACTCGAGGCGTTGGAGCAGTACCTGACCCAGGTTCGGCCGCGGTACGCCGCGGCGGCGCACCCGGCGCTGTGGTTGACCGAACGGGGCGGCCGGATCTCGCCGCGGCAGGTCGATGACCGGTTCGCCCGGTGGCGGGCGGCCGCCGGTCTGCCGGCCGAGTTGTCGGTGCACTGCCTGCGTCATTCCTACGTCTCCCACCTGATCGAGGACGGAGTCGACCCGCTGTTCGTGCAGCAGCAGGTCGGGCATTCCTGGGCATCCACGACGGCCGTATACACGCAGGTCGGTGCGGACGCCAAGAACCGGATGTTGCGTGCGGCGTTAGATGCCGCGTTCGGTGCGGAATCATCACCGGGGTGAGCATTGCGGTGGGGTATCACTGGCATCTGCGGGCCAAGATGGCCGCGGCCGGGATGTTCGCGACCTCCGACCTGGTGCCGCTGCTGGCCGAACGGGGGGTCGTGCTGTCCCGGGAGCAGGTCTACCGGCTGGTGGCCCGGGTCCCGGAACGCTTGTCGCTGACCACGTTGGCGGCGTTGTGCGACATCTTGTCGTGCACCCCGGCCGATCTCATCGAGCCCTACCGGGTCACCCGTTCCCGGCCGACCCGCGCTGACCCGGCCGGGCCGCCCGCGCCGCAACGCCCGACCCGGGCCCGGGTGCTGCCCGACACCAGACGCTGAAAGCCCATGCCGGCCAACGAGTCTGGATGCCCGGCCTGCGCCAGGGGGCGGTTGTGCACCGGTTGCGGGCGAAGGCGGATCACCACCGTCGTCGCGGCGACGACACCGGGTATCCCGATGGGAGTGCTCAGCGCTGCGCTGGACGCGGTGGCCGGCCACTGGGCAGCCATCCGGTCATTGGCCGCCGCCCTGGCCGCCGATCCCGATGCGCTCACGGTCGGCGCACCGCCGGTGGTGGGCCGACTCGTCGGGGAACTACGGGCCCGCGGGGTGGACCTGCCCGAGCCGGTCTGTTGCCGGTGCGGTCGCACCGGCAAGCCCCTGACCCGTTCGTCGGCCGGGGGTGTGTGCGCCCGCTGCCGACGCCGGCAACTGGCGACCGCGTGCGTGCGGTGCGGGGTGGTCAAACCCGTCGCCGGCCGCGACGGGCAAGCCCGGCCGGTCTGTGCGCGGTGCGCCGACCGGCCGCAACGAGTCTGCGGGAGGTGCGGACGGACCCGACGGATCGCCCGCCGCGCCCGCGACGGCCAACCCGACATCTGCGATTCCTGCTTCCGCGGGCACGAGGCCATTTGCAGCCGCTGCGGGCGGCGGCGGCCTTGTTCGTTCGCGTCCGGCCCGAACCCGATCTGCGCCCGATGCGCACCTCGGGCGACCGCGACGTGCGCGCACTGCGGCGCCGAGCGCCCACCGACCGCCCGGTGGCCCGAGGGACCGGTCTGCGACCCCTGCTACATCGCGGCGCTGCGCCGCCGCGGCACCTGCGCCACCTGCCGGACCGGGCGGCGCCTCGTTCACCCGCCCGGCCCCAACGCCACCATCTGCGCCGACTGCGCCGGCGTCCCGGTCAGCCACACCTGCACCGACTGCGGGATCGAGGACAGAGCCTACGAACGCGGCCGGTGCGCACCGTGTGCACTCAACCGCAGAACCGCGGCCGCGTTGTCCGGCCCCGACGGCCAGATCCGGCCCGACCTGGAACCGGTCTACCAGGCGATCACCTCCACCGACGCTCCACGCACCGCGCTGAACTGGCTGCGCAACAGCGCCGGTGCGGCCCTGCTGACCCAGATGGCGTCCGGCGCTGTGGAACTGACCCACCAGGCACTAGACAAGCACCCACGCCCGGGCGTCGCCGGATACCTGCGGGCCGTGCTGGTCGCCAACCACGTCCTGCCCCAACGCGACGAACAACTCACCGCCACCGAACAATTCCTGAACCGCACCCTGACCGGCATCACCCGCGACAGCGACCGCCGCCTCGTCCACTCCTACGCCACCTGGCAGGTCCTGCGCCGCCTCCGCGTCACCGCGGCCAAAGGCGACCGGCCACGCACCTACACCCATCACGCCCGCACCAACATCAACGCCGCAATCGACCTGCTGAACTGGCTCGCCGACCACGGAAGGACCCTGGCCGACACCGGCCAAGCCGACATCGACACCTACCTGGCCGGGCAACCGCCGTCGCGCTACCGCGTCCGCGACTTCCTCCAATGGGCCGCCGCAACCGGTCACACCGGCCCGGTCACCATCGCCACCCCGGGCCGCAACCCCGGCCCGGCCACCGACCACGACCAACGGTGGGCCCAGATCGCCCGGCTCCTGCACCAGGACACCATCGAACTCACCGACCGAGTCGCCGGAGCACTACTGCTGCTCTACGGCCAACACCTGACCCGGATCGTGGCGATCACCCACGACCAGATCAAAACTCAAGGCCCGCAAGTCTTTCTCCGACTCGGAACCGACAACCTGCACATCCCCGAACCGCTCGCCGAACTCATCGGAGCCCTCGCCCGCGACGGCCGCCCCTACACCGGAGTCGGCACCCCACCCACCACCCGCTGGCTGTTCCCCGGACTGCAACCCGGCAGACCCCTCACCGCCGCCCGACTCGGCGAGCGCCTCCGCAAACTCGGGATCCGAGCCCAACCCGGCCGCCGCGCCGCGCTCACCCACCTCGCCGCCCAACTACCCGCCGCCGTCATCGCCGACCTGCTCGGCATCCACCCCACCACCGCCGTGCACTGGGTCCACGACGCCGGCGGCGACTGGAACCGCTACGCCGCCCAGCTCACCCAGCACGTCAGTCACCAACCATGACGAATGCCTCACGCAAGCGGTGCCCGCTGCTGAGCATCCGCAGGGTTCGAAGATTGCTGGTTACCAGTTTGATCAACTGGTACCGCGACGGCGAAGACGTTCAAGTGCGCCTTCCACTGCTGTCGACCTGGCTCGGTCATGTCGATCCCGCGTCCACGTACTGGTATCTGCACGCCGTGCCTGAACTGCTCGCCCACGCCGCGCATCGCCTCGACGCTCAAGCAGGCTCACCGACCACGGAGTCGGCGTCATGACCATGCCGACCGTAACCTCCCTGCTGCAAGGTTTCTTCACCGAACGACTGGTCCGGCAACTGCAAGCCAGCCCGCAGACCGTCTCGGCCTACCGGGACACGATCAAGCTCCTGCTGATCTTCGCCGCCCAGAACACGAAGAAGGCCCCATCGCGTCTCACGATCGATGACCTCGACGCTGCGACTGTCGGTGCGTTCCTCCACTACCTAGACAACCAACGACACAACAGCACCGCGACCCGCAACGCGCGCCTGGCCGCGATCCACTCCTTCTACCGCTATGCGCTGCCGCTGATCCCTGATCGAGCACACACCGCCAGCCAGGTCCTGGCGATCCCGCAACGTCGTCACGACCACGCAACGGTGTCCTACCTCACCAGCCCCGAGATCGACGCCCTGCTCGCGGCGCCGGACCGCACCACCTGGTACGGACGCCGCGACCACGCTCTGCTCCAGACCACCGTCCAGACAGGACTTCGTGTCTCGGAGGTGACCCGGCTGACCGTCCAGGACATCACCACCACGACACCCGGCGCGGTCATCCACACCACCGGCAAGGGCCGAAAACAACGCGCCACCCCGCTGACCAAACAGTCCGCGGCCATCCTGCGCGCATGGCTGCCAGAAGCCGGGCCCGCACCCAGCGGCCCGGCGTTCCCGACACGCCGGGGAACACCAATGTCTGCCGACGCCGTTCAACGGCTCGTCGCCAAACACGCCACAGCCGCAGCGCCCAACTGCCCGTCGATCGCGGCCAAGCACGTCACCCCGCACACCCTGCGCCATACCGCGGCGATGGCACTGCTGCATGCCGGCGTCGACACCTCCGTCATCGCCCTGTGGCTGGGCCACCAAAGCCCCGTGACCACCCACATCTATCTGCACGCCGACATGACCATCAAAGAACGCGCCCTCGCC
>CAVTLW010000033.1:0-102704 GCA_963735655.1 uncultured Actinomycetota bacterium | reverse complement strand
GCGACCGGTGGACGACCACGGTGGCCACCGCGTTGGACCTGCTGGAGTCCCACCTGTTCGACCAGTCGGAGGCTTGGGCTCAGCGCGACCTCGGTTCGGAGCTGGTGTCCCAGATCGAGGCGCTGTGGGAGGTCGCAGCGGTCGACCCGCCTGGATCCCGACATCATGGCCAGAGAGCTGCGCGCGCGGTCGTGGGCAGTGCGACAGCTGTGCACCGCCGCCGACCTGAACAGGGCCATCGCGCTCGGGCTGCGTGTCGCCGCCGACAGCGAGCGGGTGCTGGGCGCCGAGCATCCCGACACCCTGACCTCACGCAACTACTCGCCAACGCCTACCACGCGGCGGGGCGCCTGGCCGAGGCGATCGCGCTGTACGAGCGAACCCTCGCCGACCGCGAGCGCATCCTGGGCGCCGAACACCCCCACACCCTGGCCTCGCGCAACAACCTCGCCATCGCCTACGCATCGGCGGGGCGCCTGGCCGAGGCGATCGCGCTGCACGAGCGCACCCTCGCCGACCGCGAGCGCATCCTGGGCGCCGAACACCCGCAGACCCTGCTCTCGCGCAACAACCTCGCCAACGCCTACCAGGACGCGGGGCGCCTGGCCGAGGCGATCGCGCTGCACGAGCGAACCCTCACTGACTACGAGCGGGTCCTGGGCGCCGAGCACCCCCACACCCTGCACTCGCGCAACAACCTCGCCGGCGCGTACCGGCAGGTGGGACGCGTGGCCGAGGCGATCGCGCTGCACGAGCGCACCCTCACCGACCGCGAGCGCATCCTGGGCGCCGAGCACCCCGACACCTTACGCTCGCGCAACAACTTGCCATCGCATACCAGTCGGTGGGGCGCCTGGTCGAGGCGATCGCGCTGTACGAGCGCATCCTCACCGACACCGAGCGCATCCTGGGCGCCGAGCACCCCGACACCCTGCATGAGCGCAACAACCTCGCCAGCGCCTACCAGGCGGCGGGGCGCCTGCCCGAGGCGATCGCGTTGTTGGAGGGCACCCTCACCGACCGCGAGCGCATCCTGGGCGCCGAGCACCCCGACACCGTGACCTCGCGCAGCAACCTCGCCGACGCCTACCAGGAGGTGGGGCGCGTAGCGGAGGCGATTCCGCTGTTTGAGGCCAGCCTCACCGACCGCGAGCGCATCCTGGGCGCCGAGCACCCCGACACCGTGCAATCGCGCAACGACCTCGCCGACGCCTACCACGCGGCTGGGCGCGTAGCCAAGGCGATCCCGCAATGCGAGCGCGAGGACGGTTGATCGATACGTACTTGCGCGCCGATATCCCAGCGGTAGGCCCGCTCTTTGTGTTCGGATCACCACTGAGAATGATCCGAATTCACACCCGGTCTTCCAGCGGGCCCTGCGGTGTGTCGGCCACCTGGACCGGGTTCTCGGCAAGCGGTCAGGTTGGTCATCGCCAACTCACCATGGTGAAGGGACGCCTGCGCGGATTCTGCCGACCTCGGCACGGGCGAAGTGCACCCGGTCGATGTCCGCACCGCCCGCGGCAGCCAGCTCATCGGCGAGGTCGTACGCGGCATTGAGTACAACGCGGGCACGTTTGCGTTCGCGACGGTTGCGGCCGGTCTTGCGGTAAGCCTTGCGGGCCTTGCGGTTACCGGCCATCGCGTCGAGTTCGGCCGCGGTGATTACGTTTCGGGCCGCCTCGGGAGCCATGACGTCGCGCACGAAATCTCGCTCCCGCCTCACGGTCAACTCGTAAACCCACACAGCGATGACGAGCGCTATGGCGATCACCGCGATGAGCAGGTTCAGCAGCAGCAGCACGTTCCCGCCGGCAATGGCCCCCACCGAGTCCCAAATGCCGTGGAGCAGCATCGGTGTCGCCACCAATAGCAAACCCCGCCCGAGCCTGCGTGGTTCAGCTGGCCGGCCGAGCAGATAGACCAGACCGGCGCAGAAGATTGCGCTGTACACGATGTGTGCGGCCACCCCGCTGACCATTCGCAGAACGATGGTGGCTATTGACGCCCCAATTTGATTCGCGCCGAACTGGGAGCTAGCAGACACCATCGCGTAGCCGATGTCCTCAACGATCTGGAACCCCAGACCTATGAATGCACCCAGGATGAACCCGTCGAACGCGGTTCGCACCTGCCGTGGCGCCAACGCGATGAGCAGCAGCAGCCCCGAACCCTTCGCCAGTTCTTCGGTGAACGGCGCCGCCAGACCGGCACCCCAGTTCAGCGCCCATACTTGGCCAAAGTTTTTCGCGTACAGGGCGACTATCGCGGTGTTGGCGTTAGCCGCCATCGCCCAGGTGGCGGCGAAGCCTCCCCACAGAAAGGCGACGACCATGAGCTTGGCGGGGAGTTTTGCGTAGTGGTCGATGTGGTCGGTGAACCACCAGAACAGCGCGGCGTAGATGGCGAATGATGTCACTGCCAGCGCGATCGCCTGGCCGTAAGCGTCGTACTCGCTGGCGAGCGTGGAGGCGAAGGCAAACATGCCCGTTCCGACCAGCGCGAGGTATCCCCAGAAGGCGAAGTTGCGCGGCTGGTAGAAGGTGAACCGCCGCCCCCAGCCGGACAGGTCGAGTGCGATCTTGCGGGCACGATCCAGGTCGGCGATCGTCGTTGTCATCGCACTGTCTCGTTGGGTTTGCTGATGCTGCGGATCATCCGGAGAACCGCGGCCGTGAGCTCTGGGCGGGTATCGGACGGTCCGGTCGCCACGGCCTCCACCCCACGACCCCCGAATACGAAGGCTGCGATCACCCCGCCGGTGTGCGGTCCGGTGACCCGCGCCGTTGCACCCTGCTTCCCCTGGTCGGTGGCGATGGTGGTGTGCGCGCCCGTCACGCGGACGCCGCGTCCCCGGTTGAGGGCCTCGGAGGTCGTTTCGATCTGGTCGAGCAGTTTGTTGGCGTCTCCGTCGAATGGTGCAGTGTGGACGGTGAATTTCACGGCCTCGTCCCGGACGGTCGCGGTCGCGGGATACTCGCCGGACAATGGGACGTCACCAGCGCGGACACCGGATGCGATACTCCAGCCCGCCTCCGGAACGAACGTCACATTGCCTTGGAGCTGCACAACATCGCCGGCGTTGACGATGTCGTCGTAGGGCACCTTTGCGTTGGTGACCGGCAATACCACCGACATCACGATGGCCAGCGCGAACACCGCCAGTGTCGGGGCGAGGGTGCGCCGATCCACGCCGAGCAACCGCTCGTCAGCGGGCACCCAGCCCTCATCGGGTTCGAACCGTGCTGGCGAGGGCGCCGAGGACTTTTCGATTTCGTGATCCGGCATCTCCTGCACATCCCTCCCGGCCGAGGTCCAAGTGGTGTCGGGTCGAGAGTAACGACGGCGAGGAGGCAAGCCCAGCTTCGATCAACGGGAAAACAGCAGAACCCGGAGTCGCCGCCGCTGGAGTCGAACCCACCGCCAGAATCGGACCCGCCAAAGTCGAAGCTGCCACCGCCGGAGTCATAACCGCCGCCGAAGTCGCTGCCGGCGAAACCGACGTCGCCTCCACCGGAGTATGAGTTGGCGGCGCCGCCGTAGCTGCCATCGAACCCAACATTGTGCCTGCCGTTTCTGCAGGTCAGCGCGATTTAGGCGAGAGGTTCGATTCCCGGCAGCTCCACAAAACACGCAGGTCAGGACCACAACGCCTGGCCGGTGTCTTTCCGCGTCAAAACTGGGAAGAAGTCCGCCGCCTAAGAGCTGGACGAGGTCGCCACCCCCTGCGATGCCCTCGCCGCCTCTGCGAACAGGTCTTTGTGCTCGTGCAGGAACTGCGGCAGTGACTGTGGTGGCTGGCTGGTGAAATGTTCGAACGCGTCGCTGACGGAATAGAAGGCCTGGAATTCGGTCGGGCGGGAGCGCAAGTAGCGCCACAGGTGACTGAGGTGTTCCACCACAACAGCGTTGACCCCCAAAGCCGAAGCGGCGCTGGCCCATTGCTCGACACTGATCTCGACGTAACTCACCGAGCGACCCAGGATGACTCCGAACGCCTCGGCGGCCTCTTTGTTGGTCACCGCACCTGCCATCAACCGAATGACCGTGCCGCTCTGCAGCCCAGGTGTCGTCAGCACCGACGCGGCCACGCGGGCGACGTCTTCGGCGCCCACCATCGGGATCGCCGTGGTTTCCGGTCCCCACGGCAAGGCGATCACCCCGGGTCCGGGCCAGGCTGAGCAGGGCCCAAGTGCGGAGGTTCTCATAGAAGACGGTGGCATCCAGGTGCACGGCACCGACGTCGGCCCGGTCGAAGATCCGCTCGGCCAGCCAGTGGCGGGCTTGGTGCGGGGTGGGCTGCTCGCCGCCGGGCTGCAGCCACTGCGAAAGGTTCACGACCTGCTCGACACCAGCCTCCTGCACCGGGTAGGCGAAGTAGGCCCGGCGGATACCGCCTATCGCGGCTGCGACTGATCCGAAGTTACGCAGGTCGCCGTCGACGACTTCGGCGCCGAGCGCGCGAAGCCGATCGGATCGTTCGTCGATTCGGTGGACGAGGGCGCGCACGGGGTGGCCCCTATCCAGCAGTAGCCGTGTGACATGAAAGCCAGTCGAGCCTTGAATGCCGCCCGCGGCGCCAGTGACAAGAACTGGTGTGACAGTGATGATGTTTGTCCTTCCGAGTCGGGCCGTCCAAGTGAGTGGCGTGGCCGAGCCAGCGATCCCAGCGGGTGTAGACGCCAGCGGCTGCACGTTCCGACCGCGGGTTGTCACCGCACCCCCCGCGCGGTCCATGGACCCGGGCCGCCGGGGTTCCCGCTTAGACGGAAAACGAAATCTTATAGACAAACAAGTCAACCATTTGAAATTGAAAATCGTCTAACGATGGAGTCATCGAGTAGTTGTGCGCCGCCACAGACTTCCGAGCCTGGATCCGCGCCATGTTCCGAGTCAGCCCGCCGGCAGCTTGAGCACGAAACCCTGAGCGTCGTCCTGCGGGTGCCAGATGCCGAACCACGAGCCCCCTCCCGGCGCCCGGGAGCCCAAATGATCGGTGACGTAGACGTTTTCGCCGCGGGGGTCCACCGCCAAGCCGAGCGGGTCGACGAAGCGGTGCCCCCCGGGCAGCTCGGTCCAGGTGTTCGACCCGTGCGCCAACTTCATCACGCCGTTCGACGTGATGACGTATACGTTGCCGGCGGTGTCCACCGCCACGTCCTGCTCGCCGGTGCTGAAACCCTCGCTGGAGTTGCCGGGGGCTGACGGCAACCTGGTCCAGGTGTCCGACCCGGGTGCCAGCCTCAGCAGGTAACTGCCTGCGCGGCTGTGGGCGCTGATGTAGACGTTGCCGGTGGTGTCCACCGCCACATCGCCACTGGGACCGCCCAATCTGCCGGTCGGCGGCAGCTCGGTTTGTTTGCTCGACCCAGCCGCCAACTTCAGTACCCGACCATCGGAGTAGTCGACCACGTACACGGTGCCGGCGTTGTCCACCGCGACACCCTTGGGAGAATCCAGCCCCCGGAACGGCAACACGGTCTGGGTGCTCGACCCGGCCGCCAGTTTCACCACCCGGTTGTGACCCGAGTCGGTGACGTAGACGTTGCCGGCGGCATCCACCGCCACGCCGGCGGTGGCGGCATCGATCGCGCCGTCATTGAAGAGGTCGAGGTCGGTGAACGGCAGCACGGTCTGGGTGCTCGACCCCGCCGCCAGCTTGAGCACCTGGTTGGTGCGGGTCTCGGCGACGTAAACGTTGCCGGCGGCATCCACCGCCACGCCGTGCGGAAGGCGCAGGCCGGTGAATGGCAGCGCGAACTGCCGCTCCCGGTCCGCCTTCAGCTGACCGTCTCTGCGCTGATGGCTGCTTGTGATGCCCGAAGCGACCCACATCATCGCGGGGGCTGCGACGAACGCGATCACGGCGAAAATGACGGCAAAAATCCAGAGCTTGCGTTTGGGCCTGGCCAGTGGCGCCCCGTCACCTTCGGCCCTAGCCCTGTCTGCCATCTGCGAGGCCAAGCCGAATTTCTCAACAAGCGTCAGCCAATCGGCGTCCGACACCACAAACGCCGGTTCTTGCTCCGGAGGCACCTCGCCGCGCCACGAAAACCGGTAGGTGAGCCTGCTCCTGCCGCTCCACATCCCCTGTGGGGGCTCGGCCAGATCGGGGCATGCGATGGTCAGCGGTTGCGAGTTGGGAATGCACACGACCAGGACGGGCGTCGTCAGCGCACCCAGGTAAGCAACCGAGCGTGTGCTCTGTGCCGGTGTCGCGGTCACCTGCGCAGGCGGGGCACGAGGCGGTGAGCGAATCGCTCGTCAGGTCGATCACCGAGATCGCCTCTTCGCCGACGTCGATGGCCAGGCTGGGGTGCGGCGGGTTGGCATTCATGCTCAGCGCCGTTGAAGTGTTTTTGAACATTCCGAAAAAGGAGGACGAGTACCTCCTCATCGGGTTGGGCACCAGCAGGCAGCGAGTCGATTGCCCCGGCGTAGGCCTCGGTACGTCCGACACGCGCGGGCCGCCGATCGCGGTCAGAAGTTCATCGAACTCTGAGGCCCACAGCCAGGCGTCGACGCTGTCCACGGCTGGCGCTTCCAGTGGATTCTCGGTAGCGATGCGATGATCTCGGCCGCCGAGAACAAAGCGGTGCCGGCCACTTCGCAGGTGTAGTGCCATACCTTTCGTCGTGCCATACCCTGCGAGAGTCCATCGGCCCAACTGGGCTTCACCGAATGAAAAGACATCGCCCGGCCGCGTATTGACAGGTCAGGCCATCGCCGCAGACGTCGACGAGGATCTTCTTTTCGCGATTGATCCGCCGTTGGAAAGCGGCGTAACCCGGCATGGCAAGCACCAAGAACGCGAAGAACACCACCGCGCCACCGACCTGCATGACAGCGTGCGACTCCACGAGCGCGCCAACCAGAAACAGCGCCATATAGACCGCGCCAAGCGACGCCATGCCGGCAAAGATGAGCACGTTGGTGTACTTCATCATCTGCTTGGTGGTGGGCGGTGCGGCGGATGCCACGAAACGCTGCGACCTAGCCACGTCGTGCGGCGTTGGCGTTGGCGGCTCTGCACCGCGCTGTTGCTTGGTAAGCCGATGTTCCAGCTCGGCGATTCGTTTCTCGGGCTCGCCGTGATCCGTCAGCGAATTGTCCAAGGCGGTTCCTTTTCGCGGCTGTCGGGCCGTACGTTAGGCCGGACCACATGCGAAATTCTTGCGTGTGCCACCCCGAGCGCGCCGATCAAGGGAGAAGGCGCAAACCCCATCGGCCGAGCAGTGGCTGCACGAGTACATACACCGTGGTTTTGAGGTCATCATTGAGTGAACCCGACAACACGCCGACGGCACTCACCGTTCCGTCCGCGTTCTTCACATAACCCGCGCTACCGCTGTCGCCGGGTTTGGCAGGCACGCTGGCTACCAGCATCTCGCCGTCTGTGCTTGTGACGGTGCCACATGTCTCGCCGGTAATCGCGCCGAGCTTGCAGAACGGTGTACCTACTTGTATCTGGTTGACGTCCAACACATCTCGGACCGGCATGCCACCGACATCACTCGCCGGCACGCCGACGCCCGGGTCCAGGCGGATGATCGCGACGTCCAGTCGGTCGGCTTGTTCCTCGCTGGCGGTGATTCTTCCGAGCGGAACGCCCTGTGCGTAAGTCCATGGCGAGCCTTCGGGATGGTTGCAATGTCCGCTGGTGAACAGGTAGTAGCTACCGTCGTCGCCTTGGGCCGCGAAACCCGCAGTACATTTCCAGGCTTGATCCTTGACCTGGATCCCCGGCGCGGGGGGCGCCGCTGCCAGCGCCGGGGACGCGAGTCCTGTCGCGGCCATAAGTGCGGCCGCGGCCAACCCGAGCCCTCGAAACCAACGCACGGTCATACCGCTTCCCTCTGCTCGGGTCTGCATGGCGAAGACGCGCAAAGATTACCTGCTGCCACGCGCAGGTGCATGGGCACAAATGGCGGGCCTTCCGCGTTGCCCTAGTCGCGTGTGTGGCTACCGGGAGGGAGACCCAGGTGAAGATTCGCTTCGGGATCGGGCTAGGTGCGGACACAGCGCCGGATGAACTCGCCGGCATCACCGATCACTTGGAAACGAGTGGGGTTGACTCGCTGTGGTTCTCGGAGCTTGTGTACTCCCCGGCGGTGGATCCCATGGTCGGTATGGCCTATGCATTGGCGCGCACGACCCGTCTGAAGGTGGGCACCTCGGTGGCGGTGTTGCCTGGGCGGCATCCGGTGCTGGTTGCCAAACAGTTGGCATCGTTGGCGGCGCTCGCGCCCAAGCGGGTTCTTCCGGTGTTCGGTTTACGTTCGGCGATTCCGGCCGAGCGCGAGGTGTTCGTAGTTCCCGACGGTGAGCGTGCGGCCGTATTCGACGAGTCGCTGCGGGTGCTTCGCTCGGCGCTGGAAGACGATTCGGCCAGCTTTAGCGGCAGGTTTTTCCAGGTGAATACGGCAGGTGTCGCGCCGCGTCCGACGCCCCCGCTGGACATTTGGGTGGGCGGCTCGTCGCCCGCGGCCTTTCATCGCATCGGCGCGCTGGCCGATGGCTGGTTGGGTAGTTTCCTCACCCCGGCCGAAGCGCGGATTGGGCGCGAGGCGATCGAGCGGGCCGCGGCGGAGGCAGGGCGCCAGATAGAGCAGGATCACTTTGGCATTTCGCTGGCCGTGAACACCTCCGCCGACGGTGCGCTGCCGGCGGAGGTGGCTGAAGCGGTCCACCGCCGGCGCCCGGATGTTGATCCCGGCGAGCTGGTCGCTGCCGGCTGGGATCAGCTGCACCGTCAACTCGACGCGTACGTGGACGCCGGATTGACGAAATTCGTCATCAGGCCAGTCGGTCGAACGCCCTTGGACGGCTTTATCGATCGCTTTGTCGCCGAGCTGATCGGTCGCCAGAATTGAGCGTTTGATCCCAGTCGCGACCGCGTTTTGACGCCGTGAAGACCCGAAAGCGAAATGTCAATCGGTGGCGTCGGACGTGGTGGTCGACAGTTGCTGGCGGCCCGTGACGATCAGGAGCAGGTCTTTGGCCGGCAGCCGCACGGACCGGCCCTCGCCATGGGTGTAGTCGGAGTCGGTGGCGACCAGTCGGTACGGGGTGACGTCGACATTGAAGGCGCGCATCAGCTTGGGACTGTTCAGCACCTCGACGAGCCGCGCCGGTGGCGAAACCGGTGGCAGGTCAAGGGCTTCTGTGATGTCCAAGCCGTGGATTACGTCATGGCTGAGTGCACCAAGCTGACCGCCGCCGGGCGGTTTCCACCGGTGAGCGACATTTCGTCGCAGACAGTCCAGGAGCATCGATGGCGGTTCGGTCGCGTCGCGCCGAGCCAGACGATCAGCGGCCACGTCGAACTTGCCGCGCGCTCGCACCATGGCCGCCAGGATGGCCGCACCCGAATGTCGATAGGGCATCGTGATGTGTGCAACGACCTCCCGAATGCGCCAGTTCTCGCACAGCGAGGGCTGGTCCCACTCGCTTTCGGCGAGCCCGTCCAATACCTGTACCAGACCGGTGCGCTGCGCGACCGTCTCCTCGAACAGCTCATCGTCGTTCATGGATGTCCTCTTTCGTTGGGCCGTTGGCCGGCGCTGGCTCACCGATGTTCATCGGTACTGACTGCGCTCGGCCGCAAAACTTATCGGCAATGCGACACCTGAGTGCGCCAGCGGAGCCAGCAGACGCAGAATCGCATCGGACCGCGAAGTTTTGGACGATTCTGTGTCTGCTCGCGACGGAAATCTCGGGGGGCCGCTGGCGAGAATGCTATTCAGGCTTTCTCCCTGTGCCCGGGCGAAGGCGGCGAGGGCCGGTAATCACGGCTCCGCCGTAGGAGTGGCCTACCAGCAATGCGCCGGGTCTGAATGTGTAGGTCTCGCCGTGCGCGAGATAGACGAATCTTGTTGTCGTAGTTGAGACTTCGGCTGCCTTCTTGAAGTCGTCGAGGCCCGACAGGAAGACCGAAAAGTCGTTGTAGTGAATCGGAATGGCGGTGCGAGGTTTGGTGATCTCGACGGCTCTGACTCCCTGCTCGTCGGTCATCGTGACAACGGTGACCAGAAACGTGGTGCCTCGAGTTGGTCTGTACGCCTGGGCCTTCGACGCGTTCGCGCTTGCTGCCTACACGGTCGCCGGGCTCTGCCCGTTGGACGGCACGGAGTCGTGCTGCCGCGGTGTCGGGATGCCAGTAGGCACCGGGTCGAACGCGGCGGGATCATCCAGGTACTCGCGGAAGACGCGGGCCATCGTCGCCGCCTGGTAGCCATCGACGAACCGGTGGTCCAGATTGATCGTCAGGGGCAGCACCGGACGAACGACGGGTTGACCGTCTCGAGCCAACACCTTGTCGGTCACAGCACCCAGCAGGATCGTGATGGGCACTTTGCAGAACGGCGGCACCGGGGCAGCGGCCGAGTCGAGGCCGTAGGTCCCCACGTTGCTGACCAGTACCGAGCCGTAGGGGCGGGCCTCGAGCCCGACGAAGGGAAGAGGCCACTGGAGGCTTTCGGTGACGAACCCGACGCCCGCCATCAGCGGGCGAAGCAGAACCGGCGGCAGCCCCTTGACCATGGCCTTCATCTGCTTGAACTGTGGGTCCTTGTCATGGCGGATGCGGCCGGCACGATCGGCCAACTCTTTGGCGATCACCCAGGGCGGCTTTTCATTGATGCGGCGCACAACGGTGCCCGATAGATCGGTGCTGGCTGCCTCGACTCCAGCTACCGGATCTGTCCGAAGCGATACCACGAAGAAGCAGTCGACGGTGGGCGACGGCAGGAAGCTGCCAAACACGACCCGGCCGTTGAGCCCCGGCAGGGCTTCGACGACCTTGCCGGCAGCCCGACCCACCAGGTCCACCGGGGTGATGTGCTGGCCAGTGGCATGGCGGACTTTGTCGATGTACTCGAGCAAATGAGGGGCTTCGATGTCAACCGTGGCCGAAATCGTCGGGTCCGTCCTCGGACGCCAGGTGGCCATGGCGATCTTCCGCCAGACGGAAAACGGGATCGCCTTCGCGGTATTGCTCATCGGAAACACCTCTCCTCGGGAAGCAACAAGACAGGCTCAAAAACCCTGTGTCGCGGCTACGTGATGCTGATTGTTCGACCAGAGTCCGCGCACGGACCAGAGGACAAGGTCCCTTGGGCCCAGGGGCAATAGCCACGAACCTCTCTCGACACCCCGCCTCGACCATCGTTTCGTTGCGGATGTCTTCGCGATGTGGCGTCCACATCGCGAGACCGCTGAAGAGCAGACCGCTGGGCCTATTCACTTGAACAGCTCCGCCGACGGTGAGTTGCCGGCGGAGGTGGCTACAGCGGTCGGCCGACGGCGCCCAGATGTTGATCCCGGCGAGCTGGTAGCTGCCGGCTAGGAGAGTAACGAGTTTTCATTTTCGTCGACGCTCCCGTCAACCCGGGCCCTGCGATCGCCACCTGGCGGCTCTCCGCGCCTATGGTGTCAGGCTGGACCCCGACGCGCTTTGCTACCTAAACGGCAAATGGTGCGTCCGCATTCGCATTAGGGAAACAACCCGCACGGGACTGGGCCGCACATCCGCGGAGGCGCTACTCCCTCGACAGGATGCGAATTGGGATTTTGTGCGTCCGGCCCCGTCCAGTAATAGTCGTGGCAGACACTCTGGTCCCAGCCGTGCGGCAACTGCTGCACGGGGTCGCCAGGGCACCAATGTGCTAGCGGCGCAAAACCCGGCGTGGCTTGGGCGGTACCTGCTCCCAGTCCCATACCGGCCACCGCGACGCCGCTCGACAGCACCGCCCCGGCAATGATCCGCTTCATTGTGCGAGGGGTTTTCATGGCGGTTCCTTTCGGCTCCCACGTTTGATACGCGCTATTAGTTTGCGGCAGACCACTTGCGAGATTCTTGCGTTCGAACCCCGCTCGTATCTGAAGAACGACATCGGTCCGGTTCATGGCGAGCTGCCGCTGGCGGAGCTGACGCGAGACGACATCGCGCAGTGGATGCAGGCGATGTCGACAGGGGCGCGTCGGGCAAGACGTCGCCGACAAGCACGGCTTCCTGAGGCATTGACCGTTCGATAACCGACCTCTGCACGCTCACCAGATTTGCTGGACTGCAGGCCCCAGACCCAGGCGGCCCTTCGACGAGCTAAGTTGATCGTTCGGGTTCAGCGGCGGGCCGTCGGCGCCGCCGCTTGTCTGCGTACATAGCAGCGTCGGCCCGTCTCAGCAAATGGTGCGGTTCCTCGGGCTCTGCGGCCAGCGCCACACCAATCGCCGCGCTTATGGTCAGCTGGAGGTCTGGGCTGATTGCAATCGGCTCGAGCAACGACTGACGGATCCGGTCAGCCACCAATGCGGCGCCCCTCGGCATCTGCGCCCGGGAGCAGCACGACGAACTCGTCACCGCCGAGCCTGGCCGCGGGCGGGTCCCCCGCATCGGCCCGCCGCACGATATCAACCCCGGTGCGGGTTACCTCGGCAATGCGCCGCGCAGCCTCGCGCAGCACGCAGTCGCCTGCTTCGTGCCCGTACCCGTCGTTGACTTCCTTGAAGCAGTCGAGATCAATGAAGATGGCGGCCACCGGATCAGTTGGTGTTGCTCTTGCCAGCGTGGCGGCCATTACGCGGGTCATATTGGCGGCGATTTGGTAGCCCAGTCAGAGAGTCGTACAGGCCGAGGTGCGCAAGTTTGGCCTGAGCTCGGCTCAGCTGGGCCGATTCGACGTCATATGCCACCAGTTGCGCCGCCTGCAGGTCGGCGTCTGTCCAGGGCGCACTCGAGCCGCTGACTCGGTCCAGCCAGGTATCGAACGACTTCCTCGGATTGATCAATCCAGTGGAGTGAGCGTGCGGATCCCCCAGCCAGCGGAGCTGCTGCGGACGGTCTTGCCGGAACCAGACCATGAAGTCATCCGGCGCGGTGAGCGCGACGAACAAGCAGCCGGCTGTATCGAGAGCGTCAGCTGTCGATTGCTCCAAGCGGTCGGTGGCCCAGGGCGCGTCCGGGGACCGGGCGACGCGGATTTCGCCCACGAGTCTTCGTACGGCATCCTCGGATGGCGCTGCGCCAATCGACCGGTACTGCCCGTCCGCACATGCAGCTGCGCCGTCTGCGTGGCAGAGCTCCAGCAGGTCACCGGGAGCCGACGTGAGTCCCTCGGCAATAGCGGGCGCGCTGTGCATCGCTGCCCTGAGCCGGGTCCGGATAGCTTCGCGGCTGGCCGAATCACTCAGTCTGTAGATCTGTTCAGCCGCCGAGAGTTGGAGTTTTGCTTGCAGGACCACCAGTTCACACGACCTACGCGTCGATCGCGAGAGCCATTGGGGATTTTCAGATGTGCACGAAACGAGCCTTGTCAGCCGGTCTCCGTCGGCCATGGCGAACGAAACGCTGGCTGCAGTCTTCATATTGCGCATGTATTCGAGGTGGAAGGGCGAAACGCTGCGCAGCGCAGCGCGGCTCAGGTCAAGACTGGTCCCGGCCATGCGCGGCGACGCAATCACGGCGACGTCGCCCTCGTCGACGTCGGGTATGTAGCGCGACGGTTTGCGGGTGTAAATCTCGCGGGCTTGGGGCGGAAGATCGCTCGCCGGAAAATGATGTCCGAGGTATTGGACCAATCCTGGAAGGCGATCCTCGGCGACGATCTCTCCGTGCTCGTCTTCATGGAACCGGTAGACCATCGCGCGGTCGAATCCGGTCAGTGCGCGCAAAGCGCTCGCAACGGTCGCCTCAATTTCGGGCACGCTCGTCGCCTCGCCGATCGCCTGCGAGGCATATAGAACCGGGACGAGATTGGCTTGATCGTCCCCGTGCGCCCTCTCCATCTCGATGACGATCTGCCCGCCGCCTTGATGCAGAATCAAATCGACCTGGGCGTCGAATGCAGCTGCCAAGCGCATTCCATACAGATCGGGCGACGAAGGCCGGTAGCCAGTCTGCTCGATCGCCTGCTCGAGCCGCTGCTGTTCATCGGGGGGGAAGATGCTCATCACCGGCGAATCGAAAAGCTGATCCGGCTCCCGCCCGATCCACTCAGGGGTGTTGGCGCTGGCGTACGTGATGCGGCGATCTTGCAGATCGGCGGCAACCAGCGCTCCATGGGCTTGAATTCGGCCGGACAGGTGCAGCTGCTCACTCGCGCAATCGGCCAGATCCTGCGCGCTCGGATGAGATTGGGCAGTCATCGGGTGGCTCCGGGCGAGCCATCCAGCCAGCTCAGAGTCGATGACAACGCGGGTCCGCCCGGTTAAAGAATGGATGCTTAGCCAGCATGCCTTCAAGCGTCTTCATTGCGTCTTCCTTTCCGGGTAGGCAACTCCAGGGTAGGCACCGGTGCGCTTGGTGAGACCAGGCCCGACGAAAATGTAGGCCGGCCGTGTCTGTCAAGACGAAACCAGACCGGCGGCTTCCTCCAGTTCCTTCAGCGCGGGCTCAATGGCGTCTGCGAGTTCGTCGATGTCACTGGCGATCTCTGGCGTGGTGACGAAGCCGAAATCGACAAAGCCGTTGTAGCTCAAACAGGTGATATTCAATGCCACCTCGAGCATGACCGGTCCGAGGGGAACGAGCTGCTCTACGACTGCGCCGGCCACGTAAATGGGCACAGTCGGGACCGGGCACGTTGGAGACGACCATGTTGATGGGAGCGACATGGCCACCGATGTGGCTGGCCGTGTAGGCCTTGGCGGCGAGCGCCAGCAAGCCGGGCGGGGTGGTTTCCGTCAGGCCCATGATCTGGTGTGCGCTAAGCGCTTTGGCCATCTCCTTGGCGCCTTGGGAGTTGCCGTAGATGATTTTCATGCGCTCGGCGGGGTCGGCATTTTCGGTGGCGAGGCTGACGGTCATCGAGCTGATCTGGTTACCGATCTCTTTACTCTCGCCATGGGTTGAGATCGGTATCTGGGCGACCAGCGGCCGGTCGGGGAGCTCACCCCGGTCTAGCAGATAACTGCGTATCGCACCGGAAACGATCGCGAGCACCACGTCGTTGAGCTTCACGTCGAAAGCGCGCTTGACCGCTTTCACCCGTTCCAGTGGCACTCTGCTGCTGCTGATTCGCCGCTGCGTGGAGATTTCGGCGTTGAAGCGCGTTGTGGGTGCGTCGAAGAATCGAGGCGGTTTGTTGGCCAGCCTGCGCACGGCAAACTGCTGAGACAGCGTTTGCTGAGCCATGCGCATGAGCCGGTATGGCGTCCTGACCGCGACGTTGAACACACCGCCCAGCGCCCTCAGTTCGAACGGGGGTATCCCACGCGTCGATGGTGGGCCGCCCTCGACGGCGGGCGGACGCGGTTCCGGGCCGATGTCGAGCATGATCTCGCTCAGACTGGTACCCGACACACCGTCAACGAGAGCGTGATGCATCTTCGTCAGGATCGCGACGCGACCATGCGCCAGACCCTCGATGAACCACATCTCCCAGAGTGGCCGGTCCCGGTCGAGCGGATAAGACATCAGACGTCCCACCAGGTCCTCGAGTTCGCGACGTCCTCCTGGCTCGGGCACCGCGATGCGCCGGATGTGATAGTCGATGTCGAGCTCGCGGTCCTCGACGAACCATGGCCGGTCCAGTCCCAGCGGCGCACCCGACACTCGATAGCTCAGCTCCGGCATCTCCGGAAGGCGAGCAGCGACAAGGTCTTTCACCGCACGGAAGCAGAAACCAGGCGCGTCGGACGGGTCGCAGATCGTCAGTCCGGCGCCGTGCATGTGCCAAGCGTGCGTCTCGGCGAACCAGAACGCAGCATCCACGCTGGACAGCCGCCTCATGCCGACAGGGTAGAACTCCACTGCGATAGAACCTAATTTCTGGCCTGCACTTCTTTCATCACCGACATGCTTGGACTGCGGCTGATGGGAACTTAGGCGCACACGCCCGGGTCGAACGGCCCTATCGGGGGAGGACGGTGAGGCGGAAACCTGGATGCCTACGGGCCTGACGACGGGCCCTGGGTCAGGTGGCTGCTTCGACGAGTAAGGAGTCATCACTCAGGTGTCGGCCTTGCGACAGGCCGCGCGCTGCGCGCATCGCTCATCGCGGTCGTGTCGGTGCCGGGATGGGAGAAATGGCATGAACAGCAAGGAGTCTGAGCATCCAGAGCTGGCCAAGTTCGATCCGCTCTTCACCGAGATGGCAATGAACGTGATCGGGCCGCTCATCAAGCGATGGTTCCGGTCGGAGGTGCGGGGGCTGGATTCCATTCCCCGTGCCGGCGGTGCGTTGGTGGTGTGCAACCATTCCGGCGGTGTGCTGACGCCTGACCCGCTCGTCTTCGCCCCGGCGTTCTACGGCAAGTTCGGCTATGACCGCCCTCTGTTCACCCTCGCCCACTACGGCGTGTTCATCACACCCTTCTTCGCATACTTGGGCCGTCTGGGCGTCATCCATGCCAGCCGCGAAAACGCGGCAAAGGCACTGCATTCGGGCGCAGCTGTGCTGGTGTTCCCGGGCGGGGACTATGACGCGTTTCGGCCGACGCTGAGCCAGAACGTCATCGACTTCGACGGCCGCACCGGATACGTCAGGGCCGCGATTGAGGCCGGCGTACCGATCGTGCCTGCGGTGTCGATCGGGGGCCAGGAAACCCAGCTGTTCTTGACCCGCGGCGACCGGCTGGCGAAGCGCTTGGGCCTCAAGCGCATACGGATGGAGATACTGCCACTTGCCTTCGGTTTCCCGTTCGGCTTGACGTACAGGTCTGACCCGCGCCTCGCGGTGCGGTGGTTCACCTGACGATTTCCACCCGAAGCCTCCACGGTGACGGTCAAACCCGGGCGTCGTGAAACGAATTCTGGTCGCCCGGCGATAACAGAAACGTAACGGGTTGATGACCGGCCTCGGCCGCGAGTGCTCGCTGCTCGAAGCCGCCCTGACCAGGAACGTCAGGCAGGGGAAGTGAATGAAGGCCAAGTGGACTAAGGCCAAGGGCATCATGGCGGCCGCCGCCGTGAGCAGCGCACTCTCGCTGGGAGCCGCGCTGGTCACGGCATCGGCCCAGGCGGATACGGTGACAAACCGGACCACCGGCCTGACGACTGACCACAACCCGCTCAGTCGGTTACGAGGGTTACTGCACCTGGGGTGCCCAAGAACAGATACACGCCCACACCGGCTACTACGTCAGAGCGCTCACGGGAAACGCCGAAAACTGGGCTAGCCAAGCCCAGGCGGCAGGCTGGACAGTCGTCGGCGAACCCCAGCCCCGCTCAATCGCCGTCTACAGCAGCGCGCTCGTCGGGGGCGTCGGCCACGTCGCCTGGGTCGAGGCCGTCAACGGCGGGGACATCACGATCACTGAAATGAACTTGGGCACCGGGGCCACCGCCGCCAACGGCTACCGCACCACAGGGTTCAACGAATTCGACACACGCACCACCAAAGATGTCCCGGGGATGAGCTACATCCTGATCCCCTGAGGTGTCGCGGCGCGAAGGACGGTTTCACAGCGTGCGGCGCCCGCGCACCGGGAGGTGCACGCTCACGCGCAGGCGGAGCCGTCAATCTGCGGCGAATATCCCGCTCGAATTATTTCGACGGTGGACGGTGGGGTGAGTATGGGCGCGTCGCCGGCGACGAGACGTGGCAGTTTGCTGCGATAGATGTTGGCATCGCGGTCCCAGACCGCGAGATGTTCGCCGACGACGACGGCGGGTCCGGAGTCGGTGGCGACGAACACTCCATCGGGCAGACTGCGCCAAGGCGCGTGATAGCGGGTTGCGGTGGTCCGTTCCTGGTGCAGCTGGTCGTCTATTTCCTTCGCGTAAACCTTTGTGCCACCGTGAATTTCGATCCATAGTGCGCGGTAGGTGCGGTACGCGCTATGCCGGCACTCAGCGCACGGGCGGTGTCCGGCGGCTAGTGCCACGGCCTCGTCGAGGAAGAACAGCGGCGTGTATCGGCGCGGGTCCCACTGCGCCACCCGGCGGCCCCGAAACGACAGGGCGCAGGTGATCCACGTTTTGTGTTGATGATTGCGCACGGTGTCGCGCGTGCCGCAGCCGTCATGCAGGCGTCCGCGGTTACCCATCCAAGCGCCATGGCCGGAGACGGCGATGATCTCGCCCAGCGGTGAAACGCGGTTGCGAGCCGGCTCCGGAGTTGTCATCGCTCCTGCTCGAGGTCGAGCAGCGCCCGCTTGGCGACCGAGCCCCCGCGATAAGCGCCGACCGCCCCGTCGGATCGGATCACACGGTGACACGGCACGACGATGGGGATCGGGTTCGTCGCGCATGCGGTCCCGACGGCGCGTACGGCCTTGGGGGAGCCGGATATTTGCGCGAGCGCCGCATAGCTGGCCGTCGTGCCGTAGCCGATTTCGGTGTTGAGGTGTTCGAGCACCGTGCGTCGAAAGCCTTGCGACAGTGACCAGTCCAGCGCGACGTCGAAGTCGTGCCGGCGGCCGGCGAAGTATTCGTCGAGCTGTCGCGCGGTGGAATCCAGCCGGCTGGGTGCCTCGAGCACGCGTGGGCTGATGCGCTGGGAGAGGGTCAGCAGCACTCGGTCGTGGTCTTCATTGGCGAACGCCACCCGAATCAGCCCGCGCGGGGTGGCTGCCAGCAGGAGTGGACCAACCGCTGAATCCACTGTGCGATAGGCGATGTCGAGCAGATCGCGGGCCTGGGCGTCCGTTTCCAGACGCGCGTGCAGGCGCTGTAGGTGATCCGAGTCGACGGGGAAGTGCTCGGTGAGGTCATGCGTGGTCATGGTTCGTTCCTAGCGATATCGATGGAGGGATATGTGCGCCGCAGTGTGGCGATGCCGTCGGCCGCGGCGCGCCGGGCGGCGGCGACGCTGCTCTCGAGGATCATCGCGATCTCGGAATACGGAAGGCCGGCCAGATAGTGGTAGGCCACAGCCTGGCGCTGCTTGGGTGGCAGTGCGCCCACGGCCGCGTCCAGGTCCAGATCGTGGCTATCGGCTCGTTCGCGGGCGGGGGAGTCGGGGGCGTCGGCGACCGGCACGGCGCGTCGCGACGCGGCCCGGGTGATATCGATGGCCTTGCGGTGAGCGATCGTCACCAGCCACGCCTCGACATTGGCATCGGCCGACAGTTGCGGGTAGGCCTTCATCGCAGCCAGGAACGTCTCTGACCATGCGTCATCGGCGTCGCTCTGGCCGACCACGGCACGGACCACCCGTAGCACCGTGGCGCCATGCTGGGACACCACGGCTTCAAACGGGGGCTTGACGCCCTGATCGACCTTCATCTCGACCTCACCGGCCGATACGGCTGAGCATGCTAGTTCCTCCGCAGACAGTAATGGTTCCTGATAGGAAGACGTCGGCGAGTTGCGGAATGTGAGAAACCGATTGGGCGTCGATCTCACGCTTTGGGCTTGGTCATCGTCTTCTCTACAAGAGGAGGCTGAAAGATGACACCACGACACACGGCGATCGATAGTTCGGTGGGCGAGCTGACCCTGGTCGCTGATGGCGACACCCTGACGGGTGTGTACTTCCCGCATCACTGGCATCCGCCCACGGCAAACGACCTGGGGCAGCGTGTCGAGCCGGCGGCCGACGACCTGTTGCGTTGTGCCGCCGACCAACTGCGCGAATACCTCGCCGGAGAACGTACGCAGTTCGACCTTCCCGTTGCATTGGTCGGCAGCCCGCGCCAGCTACGGATCTGGGATCTGTTGGGCGACATCGGCTACGGACAGACGAAAACCTACGGTGAACTGGCTGCCGAACTGGCCGACGGCACCACCGCCTACGAAGTGGGACAGGCCGTCGGGCGCAATCCGCTGAGTATCGTCGTCCCGTGCCACCGTGTTGTCGGAAAAGATTGTGCGCTAACGGGTTACGCGGGCGGCCTGAAGCGCAAACGCTTCCTGCTGGATCTGGAAGAGCCGGAACCTGCGGTCGCCGGCAAACTCTTCTGACGCGACTAAGTAACAGCGCCCCGACAGCCACCGCCACGCGGTTGACTACCGGGATCAGGGAAGTCGACGAACGCGTTGCCGCCTTGCCATGGTGCGCCCGCCAATCTGGCGTAAGCAGGTGGGCGCCAAAGGCACTGCCGCTAAAGGGAACAATCCGCACAATGCCCACACCGCGGGGTATTCCGCGGCACCCACTAGTGCGCCGAACAGCGAAGGACCCGCAGCCGCCATCACTCGTTGTGTGGTGTTCTGGATGCCCAAGGCGCGTCCGCTCCAGAACGGCCCGGCCAACTCGGTGATGGCAGTCGCCTCCAACCCGTTGTCGAGCACGGCGACAACCGAGATGGTGAGCATGAGCAAGACGTTGTCGGTGAGGGCCAGTAGGAACAGGCTGGACGCGGCGATGACGGCGATGATGCGCACCGGCTGCATTCGCGAGCCAATGCGATCGGACCAGTGGCCGACCGCGATTCGGCCAAGTGCACCGAGCAGTTGCGTGATGGTCACCAAACCGCCGGCTGCCGCGACGGACCAGTGATGGTGGTCAATCAGCCAGAACAGCATGAATGTGACGGTGATTGTCTGCGGCATCATCAAAAGGCCCGCTGCGGCGTGAATTCGCCATAGCACGAACGACCGGCGGTACGGGCTCGCCAGTTCTTCCTCGGTGGCCATCTTGCGGGGCTTGCGTGGTGGGTCGATGATCCCGACGAAGCTGGCGACCGCTGCCAGAGCGCACATCACTGCAACGAAGGTCAAGCCCAAGCTAGGTCCGCGTTCGGACAGCCCGGGTATTACCAACGCGCCCAAAGCAATTCCCAGTGGTTGCGCGGTCTGGCGGATTCCCATGACCAGACCGCGTTGATGGGTTGGGAACCAGGCGGATACCAACCGGCCTCCGGCGGTATTACAGCTCGCGGTGGCCATGCCACCGACGAAGAGGTAGAACCCCATCCACACCAACGAATGAGTCGAGGCTGCAGCGTAAGTCGCGACCGCAGTGATCGCCGAGCCTACGGTCAACACGATCCGCTCGCCGACATGGTCAAGCACATAGCCCCAGACGACCAAGGTCATTACCATGCCCAAGCTGGGCATCGATGACAGCAGAAATGCATCAGCCAGCGGTACCCCGCGCCGCGCCGCTAGCGCGGGAATTGCGAAGGCGACTCCATTGACGAACAGAAAGGAGCTCGCGGTCGCAAATAGCGAGATGGTCATGATCAACCAGCGAGTGGAGGTGCCCAATTGGGCGGCGATATCGGTGCCACCCGTGACGGACTCGTCCAAACGCGTTGGCTCGCGGGGCGTTAGCTCCAGGCGGCTAAGCATCGTCACGGCTCCGAAGAGACGATGACAACTCGACGTGGCCGGCCCCGAGCCGGTGCTGAGGTCGGGAGTTCTTCATGGCGGTTGCTCAAAAGACCACGAACCAGATGGCGATGTAGTGGCAGAGCGCCGCCACTGCCGTGCAGGCGTGAAACAACTCGTGGTAGCCGAAGGTCGAGGGCCAGGGATCAGGCCTGCGCAGTCCGTAGAACACCGCGCCAACGCTGTAGAGAACGCCGCCGACGGCGAGCAGCACGGATGCGACTATCCCCGCGTTGTGCAGGATCATGCCGGTGTACCAGACACCGGCCCAGCCCAGCAGCAAGTAGAGCGGCACACCCACCCAGCGCGGCGCCTCGGGCCAGAACAGGGTCAGTGCGACTCCAACCAGGGCGGCACCCCATACGAGCGCAAGCACCACATGTCCGGTGGAGCGCGGCATGGCCAGCCGGATGACGGGTGTGTATGTGCCGGCGATGAATACGAAGATCATCGCGTGGTCGAGCTGGCGCATCTTTTTTCTGGTCGTCAGTGATTCCCAGTTGACGCGGTGATAGAGGGCGCTGACGGCGAACATCGCCACGATCGCTGCGGTGTATGCCAGCGTGGAGTGCCCGGCCCGTTTGGATGCCGCCAGCCATGACACGATCACCAGCGTCGTTCCGGCAACGGCGGCGATGCCGGCGGAGTAGAGGTGGATCCAACCGCGCAGTCGTGGCTTGCTGAGAACCTCGACGGCGCCGGTAGAACGCTGTTCGGCCGCGTCGTGGACAACCGGCGCGAAGTGGGCCGATGGCTTTCCCCCCAAGGCGCGATCTGTCGATAGATTCACTATCCCCCCTCTACAGCTGCCGGGATGTTGGTTCTCCGCTGGCAATACCGCGATTGCATCCTCAATAGATGATTTCGGTTCGCCTTAAGAGCCAGCTGAGTCGGAACTATGAGTTTCGTTTATTTTCGGGTTGCCGAACTTGCATGCGACAGCACTCAACCGCTACTAACTATGATCGTTACCGCGGCGATATCATTTCGCGGGCAAAATTGACGGCGCGGCTGTGAAATGGTAGTGGGTCCCCCGGCCAGATTTGTCATCCGAGTCGACCGGCGGCGCCGGAGGAGCGGGCGATCGCCGGCTTCAGGGCTACTAAGCCGCGGGGCGATTGCATCGGTAGAATGCTCAAAATGCATGTGAGACTGTTGATTCGAATCTTCGCATCGTTGCGGCTGGTGGCGTGGACGGCGTCTGAGGCCGGCACGGGATTGACCGCAGGTGTCTCGCGGAGGGCCCATTATCGGCTAGTTCAGCCTCGGCATCGATTACTGCCGAGCAGTCGAGCGGCGCACTAATGTTGGTGAAAGAATTATCGGAACGTTGGTGCTGCATCAATTAACAGCAAAAGTAGAGATAGGCGTCAACCACAGCCAGTCAATGTGCGTACTCCAAGCACGGCGTAATTACTCACGGTTCGTCGCGCGCCAGCCATTTTTGACGCGTCTTTCAGTTGGACCCGTAACCTTGCGTGCTCCTTGGTCCTGACGATGTGAGCGCCAGCGTAAAGACGGGCCGCTGAGAAGTCGCTGAGAAACTCGCTGACCTCGAAGTCCGCCGACAGAGTCGTCAGCGTGCGGTGGTCGCTGCGGGCGAGGCGGCCGGGCACTGCATCGGTTGATCGGTGGCCTTGGCCCGACGTTCTCACGCCCATGTCGCGCTCTCGCTTATGGTGATTCTTGCAATCTGCTTCGTGGCTCCCGGGCGTCGGCATAGGCTCCGGCTACGCGGCGATCGTATTGGCTGGGCGACTGGAGAGTTGTCCTGAGGTGGTGGGAGCGGCACGGTGTCCTATGTTGTTGCGTTGCCCGAGATGATGTCCGCCGCAGCCACGGAGGTGGCCTCGATCGGGTCGGTGGTCGCAACGGCGAACCAGGGCGTGGCCAGTGCCACGACGGGGGTGTTGGCCGCTGCCGAGGACGAGGTGTCGGCGGCGATCGCGGTGTTCTTTTCCGCGCACGGCCAGGGCTATCAAGCGCTGAGCGCACAGGTTACGGCTTTTCATCAGCAGTTTGTGCAGGCACTGACGGGCGCCAGCGCCGCGTATGCCGCTGCTGAGGCGGCCAACGCGTCGCCGTTGGCGGCTGCCGCGCAGGCGTTGGCAAGTGTTGAGCAGGAAATTCAGCAGGCGCCCGCGGAGGTTTTCAACGGATTCACCCGGTTTGTCAACACGATCGTCACCGAAATCGTTGGGGCGCCGGCTGATCCACCCTTCCAGGCAACGCAGACCGGGACCTTCACCGGCGTGCCGTCGCTGGCCAACAGGCTTGAAACCGCTGCGCTGTGGCCGGTAAAGCCGCTCCTGAATTTGACCGGACTCGATACGGTCATCACGCAGCCAAGTAATCCACTTTTGCAGCTGATTTCCAGCGACGTCCCGCCGATATCGTGGTTTCTCGGCAACTCCCCGCCACCGTTCTTGAATTTGCTGCTGGGCGAATCGGTCCAATACACCACGTCTAACGGGATGAGCGTCGTGCAGATCACGCCGGCTCATCCCACCGGGAACTACGTGGTTGCCATTCACGGCGGCGCGTTCATCTTTGGGCCCTCGTTCTTCCACTGGATCGATTACTCGGTGACCGCCGCCCAGACCGGCGCGACCTTCGAAGTGCCGATTTACCCGTTGCTGCAACAAGGAGGTACCGCCGGCGTGGTGGTGCCCGCAATGGCCGGCGTAATCTCCGGGCAAATCGCCGCGCATGGGGCCCCCCATGTCAGCGTGATCGGCGACTCCGCGGGCGGCAACCTCGCACTGGCCGCCGTCGAATACATGGTGGCGAATCCTTCGCTTGGCCCCGTGCCGGCATCCATGGTTCTGCTGTCCCCATGGCTGGACCTAGGGATGACCAATCCAAATATTGCGTTCGTCGCCGATCCTTTGCTCCCGCTCGGGCCTGCGCAACAGATCGGCAGGATATGGGCAGGCAATCTTCCCGTGACCGACCCCATGGTGAGTCCGCTGTATGGGTCACTCGCCGGACTTCCGCCGACGTATTCCTACTCCGGCTCGTTGGATATCCTCGCGCCCGACGAGCTTCGCCTACAGCAATTCGCTGTAACCCAACACGCTCCGATCAGCTTCGTATTCGCCAACGGCCAAATTCACGACTGGGTTCTGCTGACCGTGGACGGTTTGCGGTACTGGCCGGAGATCGACCAGCAACTGGGTATTGCGGCCTGATTGCGAGTGAAGCGAAGCTGACCAGTATCGGTTCAGTGATCCTCTCTATAGACCTCGGCAAGACGTGGTGTCGGGCCGCCGCTGGCGGTCGGAGGGTCGAGGGGGCCGGCGCGCCGGGGCTCACGGCGCCTGGCGGAGTGCGGGGCGCGCAGGCGGCGATCCTGGCAGTAGCGAGTCAGTTCGGGCCGGTCGAGGAGGTGATCGTCGGCGCGGCCGGGGCGCTGACGGCGCCGGAAGCGGCGCACGCGCTGGGCGAGGCGCTGCTGGGCTCACTTCACGCGGAGCGGGTCGCGGTGACCAGTGACGCTGTGATCGCTCACGCGGGTGCGCTGGACGGGAAGCCGGGCGTCGTGCTGATCGCGGGCACCGGCGTCGTGGCAGTCGCGATCGGCGCCGACGGTGCGCTGCGCACCGTCGACGGCTGGGGTCCCTGGCTGGGCGACGAGGGCGGCGGGGCGTGGATCGGCGCAGCTGGGCTGCGCGCGGCGCTGCGCGCTCTCGATGGTCGCGGACCGCCCACTGCGTTGATGGATGCCGCGAGCGCCCGCTTCGGCCCGCCGAGAACCTGGCCGGCGCAGCTCGCCGATGCCGCCGCGCTCGCGTCGTTCGCGCCCGACGTCCTCGCTGCGGAAGACGATGCCGTGGCGCTGGCGATTGTCAGCGCTGCCGCCGACTCACTCGCCGCGACCGCCCGTGCAGCCGGGGATGGCCCGGTGGCGATGGTCGGGGGTTTGGCTGGGGTGAAGGCGCTGCGCCAGCGGATCGACCTCGTCCCACCCGTCGGCGACGCGCTCGATGGCGCGCTGCGGCTGGGGGTGATCCACGAGCCGCACGTGATCCGCCTGCACGCGGCCGCCACCGCGGACAGGCTCGATGCGCTGGCCACCGAGGCGGTACGGCCGGACCTGCACGACCTCGACACGCGGCCTATCGGCGAGGTCGTTGCGCTGCTCGTCGCCGCCGAAGGTGAGGCGCACGGCGCGGTGCTGGCGGCGCTGCCGCGGATCACGGCGGCGGCCGAGGCGATCGCCGCGCGGCTCGAGCGTGGCGGCCGCCTGATCTACGCCGGTGCCGGGACGCCCGGCCGGCTCGGCGTGCTGGACGCGGCCGAGTGCGGGCCGACGTTCAGCACCGACATGGTGCGTGGCGTGATCGCCGGCGGGCCGGCGGCGCTCACCGCGGCAATCGACGGCGCGGAAGACGCGTTCGATCCCGCAGATCTCGCCGACCTGACCGCCGCCGATGCGCTGGTCGGGATCACGGCGTCGGGCCGCACGCCGTACGTGCTCGGGGCGCTCGAGCATGCGCGGGCGGCGGGCGCGCTGACCGTCGCGATCGTCAACAACTCCGGCAGCGAGGCGGCTGCCGACATAGTGATCGAGCTGCTGACCGGCCCGGAGGTGCTCGCCGGCTCCACGCGGCTGACCGCGGGGACGTCCCACAAGGTGGTGCTCAACGCGCTCTCGACGAGCGTGATGATCGCGCTCGGCAAGGCCTACGGCCCGCGGATGGTCGACGTGCGCGCGACCAACGCGAAGCTGCGCCGACGCACCGTGCGGATCGTGCGCGACGCGGCCGGCGTCGACGAGGAGTCCGCGACCGCCGCACTGGCCGCCGCGGGCGGTCACGCCAAGACCGCGATCGTCGCGCTGCTTGCGGGGATCGACGTCGCGGAGGCTGCCGTTCGGCTCGAGCGGGCGCGGGGACGCGTACGAGACGCCATCATTGGGCGGTCGTGATGCAAAGGGTCTTGCGAAAGGCGGCAGCCGTTGGAGCTGTCATGCTTGCACTCGTGTCGGCCTGCTCGCGTCGTGGTTCAGACGGCGACAGCGCCGAGGCAACGCAGACGCCCACTGCGGCCTGCGCACCTGACTTGCCGACAGTCGCCACGTTGCCCGATGTGGTTGCTGCGCCTGGCTTCGCCACCGTCTCCAAGCTGATCAACGATGCGATCGCGGCGGAAAAGCTGCCAGGCGCTGTGGTGGTGATCGGGCACGGCGGCACTATCGCCTTTCACCAGGCTTACGGCTCGCGCAAGCTGGCGAGCGAACCCGGGTTGAACGGATTGCCTGCACCTGCAGAGCCGATGACCGAGGACACGATCTTCGACCTGGCGTCGTTGACGAAGATCCTCGCAACGGCGACCGCCGTCATGCAGCTTTACGAACAGGGCAAGGTTCGATTCGACGATCCCGTGCAGCAGTATCTGCCCGACTTCAACACGGCGAACGATCCGCGGCGCGCACAGGTCACGGTTCGCATGCTGCTGACGCACACCTCGGGCGAACCGGGAGACGTCGAACTCAAAGATCCGTGGGGACTCGACCGACCCGATAAAGCCGAAGGCATTCGTCGTGCGCTCACCACGCCGCTGCAGTCGGGTCCAGGTGAGGGATTCCGCTACGCCGATATCAACTTCATTCTGCTCGGCGCGCTGATCGAGAAGCTCACCGGCGAGGCCGAAGACGTCTACGTTCAGGAACACGTATTCGCGCCGCTTGGCATGACAGAGACCCGTTACCTTCCCCCGGCCAAAGCTGCTGGCCCGCACACGATTAGAGGTGCCGCGATCGGCTGGGCTCCCGCGCCGACTGGGACGCGTGCCGGCCGCTTGTCCGGCAGGTGCGTGGAGCACCGATCTCTTGCCGCGCATCGCGCCGACAGCGCGCGACGAAGACGGTCGAGCCGATCCGGGCAAGAATCCCGACCTCGATCACTTGCTCTGGGGCACAGTGCAAGACACGACGGCGCGGCGCATGGGGGGAGTGGCCGGACATGCCGGCTTGTTCTCGACGGCGCACGACGTCAGCGTCTTTGCGCAGGCCTTGCTTGACCGGCTCGCGGGCCGTCCGAGCCAATTCCCTTTGACGCAAGCGACTTTAGAGTTGATGACGACTCCACAGCAGCCAGGCCATACAGCCGGACAACTCGACGCGGCGAACGCTGCCACCCGAGAGGCCATCGCGAAGAGACTGAATACCTGGGATCCGTTGCTCGCTGCACGCTATCCGGCGATTCCCGGGCAAAACCTGCGCGGCTTCGGCTGGGATATCGATACCGGCCTGTCCACGACGCGAGGCATGGTCTTCCCGATCGGTAGCTTCGGCCACACCGGCTTCACCGGAACCTCGATCTGGATAGACCCAGGCTCAGATACCTACATCGTTCTGCTCTCGAACTCGATCCATACCCGAGGCAGTCCACCGATATCGAATCTGCGAGGTGAGGTTGCGACGGCGGCGGCGCGGGCCCTGGGTCTTTAAAGCGTTGCCGCTCAGGTCTTCTCGAAGTGTTGGTAGTCGGGAGTCTTCCAGTCGCCGCCCCAGTGCCAGCCATGATCGGTGAAGACCTGCTCGGTTACCAGCTGAATTGCGCCGTGATCGTGCCTGCGCTGCGGAGTCGGATTGCCGTCCTTGACGAGTGGCGAGCGTCCTGCTCTGGTCCGCGTACATGATTGGCGGATCGCCAGCGAGAAGGCGGCCGGCGGAGAAGAATCCGCTGCACCACATTGAATCAAGGAGGAACGATGGTCGACCTACCCCGCGGGGACGAACGATTCACTGGGGCGATCCACCCGTCGGCGGCCGATTCCATGCCGGTGAAGCCGTCGATCACCTACCCTCCGACGGGCGCACCGAATGTCGTTGTCGTATTGCTCGACGATGTCGGATTTGGCGCCCCATCCACATTCGGCGGTCCGGTCCCGACGCCTGCACTCGACAGTGTGGCCCGAGCCGGCTTGCGCTACAACCAGTTCCACACAACCGCGTTGTGTTCGCCGACCCGAGCCGCGCTGCTGACCGGACGCAATCACCACAGTGCGCACATGGGCACCATCTGTGAGATCGCGTACGGATTCCCCGGCTACGACAGCGTGCTACCGCAGAGCACCGCCACCGTCGCGCAGATCCTGCGCATGAGCGGCTACAACACAGCACTGTTCGGCAAGGCGCACGTCACTCCGGCCTGGGAGATCGGCCCCGCCGGCCCGTTCGACCGTTGGCCGACCGGACTCGGATTCGAGCGCTTCTACGGTTTCCTGGGCGGCGATGCGTCCCAGTACGAACCGGCGCTGTACGACCAGACCACACCCGTTGAGCCGTACCTCGGGCGCGACGATTACCACCTCACCGAGGATCTTGCCGACCAGGCCATCGCGTGGATCCGGCAGGCAGCAGACGTCGGCGCCGGACAAACCGTTCTTCCTTTACTTCGCGCCCGGTGCCACGCACAGTCCCCATCAGGTGTGGCCGGAGTGGTCGGATCGATTCGCCGGGCAATTCGACGACGGCTGGGATGCGTTGCGGGACCGGATATATGCCCGCCAGATCGACATGGGCATCATTCCGCCGGGCACCCGGCTCACACCCCGGCCGGACCAGATACCCGCATGGGCGGACTACAACGACCGGTATAAGCCGGTAGCCCGGCGCCTGATGGAGGTCTACGCCGGCTTTCTGGCCCATACCGATGCCCAGATCGGGCGGGTCATCGACGCCATCGCTGAGTTGGGGCAGTGGGACAACACGTTGTTCATCTACGTGTGCGGCGACAACGGCGCGTCGGCGGAAGGAACATTGCACGGCGCCTGGAGCTCACCGTCGTTTCAGAATGGGCTACCCGAGGACCCCGAATGGCTACTCGCCCACATGGCCGATTTCGGCACGGCTCGATGCGAGAACCACTACAACGTCGGCTGGGCCTGGGCGCTCGATGCACCATTTCAGTGGATGAAGCAGGTGGCATCGCATTTCGGGGGCACCCGAAACGGACTCGCCATCTCCTGGCCGCGAGGAATCTCCACGGCAGGGGAGCAGCGCAGCCAGTTCCACCACGTGATCGACATCGTGCCCACGATCCTCGATGCCACCGGTATCGCAATGCCTGCGCGCGTCAATGGCATCGCGCAGAAGCCGATCGAAGGTGTCAGCATGCGGTACTCGTTCGACGATGCCGCCGCGGACGGCAGCCGGACCACCCAGTATTTCGAGATATTCGGCAATCGCGCTGTGTACCACCAGGGTTGGATCGCGTCGTGCTTCCACGGGCGACTGCCCTGGATCCGTACCGGCAGTAATCCATTCGGCGATACCGAACGCTGGGAGCTCTACCATCTCGCCGACGACTTCAGCCAGGGTGTGGACCTCGCCGAGGTGTACCCGGACAAACTCGCCGAGTTAAAGACCGTTTTCGACGCCGAAGCACGCAAGTACGACGTCTATCCACTCAGCGATGCAACGCTGGCCCGCGCGCTGCCCGCCAACCGGCCGAGCCTGCTCGGCGATCGCACCTCGGTCACCTACTTCGCCGATCATGTGCGCATTCCCGAAACGGCGACACTGGCCTACACGAGCACGTCGTTCGAATTGCGGGCACACTTGCAGATCCCGCCGGGCGGTGCACAGGGCGTGGTCATCTGCATCGGCGGGGCGATGGCCGGATGGACGCTGTACCTGCAAGACGGCATTCCGATCTTTGCCTACAACTACCTCGGTCACGAGCTCACCACGGTTACCGCGCCCGACCGGCTGCCGGAAGGCCAAGTTACCCTTGGCCTTTCGTTCGCCTACGACGGCGGGGGACTGGGCAAGGGCGCGTCGGTGTCGCTACAAGTCGACGACGCCGCGGTGGTCAGCGGTCGCATCGAGCGTACGGTCCCGTTCCGGTTCTCGATGAGCGGCGAAACCTTGGACGTCGGCATCGACACCGGTTCGCCGGTCGTGCCGTACGGGCACGGATTCCGGTTCACGGGTCGGATCGACCGGATCGACGTCACCGTTGACCCGCAGCCCGCCGATCTGGCCCCGGCGATCGCCGAGGCGGAGATCCGCGCGGCCCTGGGTGCGCAATAGCGGAAAACGCTGCGACGGCTTGCTATTCTCCACCGGTGCTCGCCATGTGGAGCAGTCTTGTCCCACTGATTCTTGGTAGCGCCCTGGAACCGATCGAGATCGCGATCACGATTATGCTGCTGGGCACGCCATCTCATGTGCGGGCGGCCAGCGCCTGGATCGCGGGGCATGTCGGCACGCGCCTGCTTCAGGGCCTCATTTCGGAACGATTCTGCACTGGGGAGCCCGTAGTGCGGACTCTAATCACGCGCACCACTGGATCGTGTCGACCGTCCTTTTGGTGGTGGCCCTGCTGTTTCTGGTCACCGCGGCGCGGGAGTTTTTCGGCGACGACGATCCCAATGCGCCGCCGCCGAAGTGGATGACCATGCTGATGTCGGCGACGCCCACCAAGGCCTTCTTCATCGGCGCAGGCGTCATCACAGTTTCGGTGAAGGCCTGGGTCTTCACGCTGGCTGCGATCAGCGTTATCGGCAGCGCCGGTTTGGACCGAGTTGCCAACGTCGCCTCCTACGTCGTCTTTGTGCTGCTTGCCATGAGCGTGAACCTGCTCATCATTGGCGTGGCAGCGTTCTTTCCTGACCGGTCACGCTCCCTGCTGGACCGGATCCAGCGCTGGCTACAGGACAACGACCGACCCATCATGGTCGTCGTGGGGCTGGTGTTCGGGATCTGGTTTGGGATCAAAGCCCTGCATGGCTTCGGGATCCTGTAAGCGGGCGCACACCGACGTCAAGACGCTGAGCCGCGAAATCGGCGAAGTCGCGTCACTCGATGAGATTGCTTGAAGGACAGTAAACCCCGTGGACGCAGTAGACCGGACCCTTCCACCGCTCCGCCGAGGCTGATCCACATCCGCGCCGGCGGTGTGCACCAAATTGAGCCTCGTCAGGTCGATCCATACCCGAGGCAGTCCAACGATGTCGAATCTGCGTGGTGAGGTTGCGACGGCGGCGGCGCGGGCCCTGGGTCTTTAAAGCGTTGCCGCTCAAATCTTCTCGAAGTGTTGGTAGTCGGGAGTCGTCCAGTCGCCGCCCCAGTGCCAGCCATGATCGGTGAAGACGCGCTCGGCTGGGTCGCCGTTGTGTATGAGCCCGGGGTCCGTGCGGCTACGGTCCAGGTAGGCCGCCGCGTTCTGCGGTTCGAAATAGCCGCTGGCATAGAGGCACGGGTTGAGCAGCGTATTGATGTCGATCGCCCGGCCGTAAGCGTGCGGAGACCATTCGTTGGTACCGGGAATGAGTCGACAATTGAATGCCGAAGTGTTGTTGTCCTCCATGGACAACTCATCGTCGGCGTCCGCGTAATGGTCGACCGTGCGGATCTTGTCGACGGGATAGCGCAGGTGGAGAAGCTGCTCGAAGATCGCGACGACCTCCGGTGCCAGGTCTTCGTGCACGATCAGCTCGCCGCGGTGGGTCTGGCCGTCGAAACCGAGGTAGTCGACGTCCACCCGTCGCAGCTGCCCCGGTTCGACGGGGCAACCCGGGCGCCAGGTCGTGCCGAGTTCGTCGGCGGTGACCGGCTGTACGGTCGCAGCCGTAGGTGCTGGTGGCGCGCTGGCCCCGGATGTCGTGGCCGCAGCTGCCGGCGACGATGACGGTGCAACAGACGGTGGCGGTGTGGCCGGATGAGGAGGCGCCATCTGGGACGGCGGGGCGCTGCACTGCACTAGCACGACAATCGCTGCGAGCAGTGGTGCCACTATGGCGACCCGGCGCTTGAAGGACCTCAATTGAGCACCTGCTCGGCGAGGGGGGCGGAGCGGCGTATTGCTTTGCACAGACGTACATCTGACATTGTCGATGTCTCATTATGCGCACTCTGAACTTCCTGGTCAGCGGCGGTGCTTCAGGTCAATACTGGACCGATCCTCCGATAGAACTTTGATCGAGGCCGCGGACGTCCTAGTCTGGAACACAGCTTCGGATTTAGGGCCGGTTGCGTTCGCTTTTCCGCTGCTAGACGACCGTTGGTGCAACTGTGGTGTTAAGCAGCCAGCATCAGACTGGCCGCCGTCGGATTCGCTGTGTACACAAACGCAGCCAACGCCCAGTGATCGTGTCGACGAAATGGGAGCGCTTGCCGCGCGTTCCGTTCCGTTGCCGCTGATCGCACTGACCTCACGATTCGAGTCGGTCTGATCAGGACGGCAATTCCTGCTCGATCCCTAACAGCCGTAGCGGATGCAGGCCGTCGACCGCGCCGACGAACGGTGGGTGGATGCTGTAGCCGAGCATCCGGCGGATGTCCTCGGAGACCGTCCGGGCGATGTCGCGCGACACCGACAAGGTGTAGGCCTCCATGGGTCGCAGCCACGGCTCGCAATATTGGGCGGTGACGGCAAGACGCTCGCCGGTGGTGCTATTGGCGCCGCCGCCATGCCACAGGGTGCCCACGAAAAAGACGCACGAGCCGGCGGGCATCACGACAGGCATCGCCCGATCGTCCGGGCCCGGCCGGCGCTTACCCCAGCGGTGGCTGCCGGGTATCACCACCGTGGCGCCATTGTCGGCGGTGAAGTCGTCGATCGCCCAGATCGTCGCAGCCGCCAACGGTGCGCGTGGACGCGGAATCGGATAGAACCCGTCGTCATGGTGAGCCAGCTGTGCGGTCTCTCCGGGCTGAATGTTGATGGCCTGCAACGCCGAAAGCAGGTAGTTCGGCATCAGCAACCGATCGAGCACCGCCAGCACCCGTGGATGGTCGACGAGCCGGTCGCATACGCGCGTCCTGCTCAGCACGCTGTAGATGCGCTGCGTGCGTCGGCCTTCGAACGAGTTGCGTCCAGTGTGGCCCAGCCAGGGACGCACGACGTCACGGATTTGCCGGCACTCCTCGGTAGTGAGCAGGTTTTCCCAGATCACATAGCCGTCGCGGTCGAGGGCCGCCATGTCGGCCTCGACGATCGCGCTGTCGACCGAGCTTCCGGTGCTTGGCGTCCACTTGTATCGCTGCGCCAGGTCGCCCTTGAGGTCTTCCAGCGTGGTGACGGACTCGTCGTCGATGTTCATTGCTTAGCCGTTGGCGCCGTTTGCGCCGAACACAAAGCCGCCGGCGCCGCCCTGGCCGCCCACTCCGTTTGCCGTGCCGATACCGCCGTGGCCGCCATTGCCGCCGTTACCCAACCCCACGCTGTTGCCGCCGTCGCCGCCGTTGCCGCCTTGCGCACCGGCGTCTCCGCCGTTGCCTCCGTAGCCGCCCGTGCCCATCAGGAAGGCATTTCCGCCGGTGCCGCCGGCGCCGCCTGAAAACGTGCCGCCACCCATTCCACCAACGCCGCCGTAGCCGCCGCTACCGAAGAGGAAGCCGCCGTTGCCGCCCTGGCCGCCACGGCCGCCGTTGCCGAAATTGATGCCGTCGATCGTGGCGCCGCCGCCGGCCCCGCCGTTGCCGCCGGCGCCGAACAGCAGTGCGGATCCACCCAGCCCGCCGGTGCCGCCGATGCCATTGAGCGCCGCCCCTCCGCCGGCCCCGCCGGTGCCGCCGTTGCCGAAAATGCCCGCCGCGCCGCCCGCGCCGCCTGCCGCGCCCGCGGCGGTGCCGTTCCCACCGTTGCCGCCGTTGCCGATCAGAAAACCACCCGGGGCGCCGGCCGTCCCGACGCCCATCGCGTTGGTGATCCCGTTGGCGCCGTCACCGATCAACGCCCGCCCGAACAGCAGGTTGGTGGGGGCGTTGACGATCTCGAGCCCAATTCTCTGCAAGTCCGCGACGAGCAGGAAAGGGTTGGTGAGCTCCACAAGGAGTTGCAAAGGGTTTATGTTGACGACCTCGGCGGCAGCATACGAACCCGCCGCCCCGCTCATAGCCTCGACGAACTGCGTGTGAAAGGCCACTGCCTGCGCACTGAGCCCCTGGTACGCCTGCCCGTGCTCGGCGAATACCGCCGCGATGGCCGCTGAGACCTCGTCGCCGGCAGCGGCCAGCAGGCCGGATGTCGGCGCGGCCGCTGCAGCACTGGCTTGGCTGATTTGTGAGCCGATACCCGCCAGCTCGGCGGCAGCGCTCGCCAGGGAATCTGGTGCAGCGACAACAAACGACATTCGAGAACCCCCATCACCAATCTTGCTGTTCAGCGGCCTTCAGCGGTCATTCTCGGCCTCGCCGGGCGGGTATGGTGCCGCTTCCGCAGAAATTTACACGCAACAGCGCGCGCATTCGGCGCGGAAGCTGGATGCGGCGGGCGGCGAACCACCGATCATCCGCGAGCGCGCCCAAATGCACAGGTTTTGCGGCGTGTCCGCGTACAAACACGCCCCCTCGGCAGGAACGGTAGTTTGAATTCGATTATTGGCACCTTGTTCGGGGAGTTGCGATGACTGCTGCTGTCGACCCATCGATCCCGCCCAGTGGTATCGGCTGCGCCGAGTGTGATGCCGCCGGCGGTTGGTGGGTGCACCTGCGGCGGTGTGCCCTCTGCGGCCACATCGGTTGCTGCGACGACTCACTGGCCCGGCACGCGACGAAGCACTGGCAAGAGACTGGGCACCCGATCATCCGATCGTTCGAGCCGGGCGAGGACTGGTTCTGGAACTACCAGACCGACAACTACTACGAGGGTCCCGAACTTGCCCCGCCGGAATGCCGTCCAGAAGACCAGACGGTCCCCGGTCCCCGCGGTCGAGTGCCGCGCGACTGGGCCCACCTGCTCAGCCGGCGAGACGGCTGAGGCCAGTCAGCGCGATCTGTGGCTGGGCTACAGTGACTTTCGTGGCGCCCAAAATTGCGACGGCCGACGTGGTGGGCTTCTCCGAGTTACTGGATTTCATCCGGCCGCGACACAGGATGGTATTGACCACCTTTCGCGCCGATGGCTCGCTGCAGAGTTCGCCGGTGTCCGGCGGGGTCGACGCGCAGGGCCGGGTAGTGATCGCGAGCTACCCGGGTCGTGCCAAGAGCGTCAACATTCGGCGTACCCCCAAGGCCAGCGTGGTCGTGCTCTCCGACGAATTCAACGGCGCCTATGTGCAACTCGACGGTGACGCGGAGGTCATCGACCTGCCCGAAGCCGTTGAACCGCTTGTCGACTACTACCGCGCGATCGCCGGCGAACACCCCGATTGGCAGGACTATCGCCGCGCCATGGTCGAGCAGGGCAAGTGCCTGATCCGGGTGACCCCGCGCCGCTGGGGTCCGGTAGCCACCGGCGGCTTCCCGCCGAAATCGGCTCAGTAGTAGTAGCCGCCGTACGGGTAGTAGTAGTTGTACGGATTCAGCCAGTCGAAGCCGCCGATGCCGATTTGGCCCGTCCCGGTGAGCCCGATGCCGAGGTTGTAGGCGCCGTAGTTACCGATGCCGACATTGAAGCTGCCGAAGTTGAAAAGGCCCACGTTTCCCAGGCCGTTGTTACCGATGCCGATGTTTCCATAGCCGTAGTTTCCGAAGCCCAGGTTCTGAACGTCGGCCGCGGCCGCGGCCGGCAGCGCCGCCAGGTGTGCGGCCGCCGCCGACGCTCCGCTGTGATAACTCGCCATGGCCCCCACATCTTGGGCCCACATCTCCTCGTAGAGGGCTTCCGCGGCCGCAATTGCGGGCGCATTGAATCCGAAGATGTTCGAGAGCACCAGCGACACCAGGTCGGATCGATTCGCAGCCACCAGTGCGGGATGCACCACCGCCGCGAGCGCGGACTCGAACTCGGCCGCCACGGCTTGAGCCTGGGCGGAGGCTCCGGCCGCCTGGGCAGACGCCGCGCTCAAAAAGCCGGCGTACGGCACGGCCGCGGCAGCCATCGCCTGAGACGACGGCCCCCGCCACCCCTGACCGGTCAGGCCTGACGTCACCGACGCGAAAGACTGTGCAGCCGAATCAAGCTCAGAGGCCAATCCATCCCAGGCCGCCGCGGCCTGGAGCATCGGACCCGAACCGGCGCCGGAAAACATCAGCGCGGAATTGATCTCTGGCGGCAATACCGAAAAGTTCATCGCCTTCTGCCTCGCAGCTGGCGCTTCCCCGTCCCCGGCGCGGTCCAAATTAAGGACGGCGAAAATTACTTTATGACGGTTCCGGGCGAAGCTCCAGAGTGAGGTATTCGCTTGACTGGCGGGGCAATACGGTGATCAGTTGCCCGCCTCGATGGCTGCGACTCTTTCGGTGGCTTCGGGACCGCAAAACAGCTGGAGGTCGACGCTGCCGGCGGCCAGCAGATCGTTGATGCGGTGCTTCAGGTCACCCGAGGTGAGATGGGCATACAGGTTGGTGCCCGGGCAGGAGGTCTGGGCCAGGTCCCGGTGGCCGGCCAAGGTGTCGGTCGCGATGGCGAAGTTCTGGACGGCCCATGCGAACGCGAGAGCGGCTCCGTGAATCTGGGCCTCGGACACCAGCTCTTGATCGAAGTCGCCTTCGCACAGGACGAGGAAATGGCCGGTTGTGTTGTAGTCCGTCGCGGTGTCGCCGGCAATCTTGGGGCTGCGCAGTTCGTAAATGTTGCCGTCGCGGTCGACCCCGACGTGATACGCGATGTCGATCCAGCCCAGCGTGTCCTGGTGGTATAGCTGGTCCTTGCGTAGGCGACCGGGCGCATTGCGATTGTCGCCGAGGACCACGGCCTCGTGGTGGAGGGTCATGCGGGTGATGGTGTGCAGTCTGTCCTCCAGGGCGAGCGGGCTTGGCGCCCCAGGCGTCGCGGCATAGCAACGGAGCCGACGTGGCACGCGGCTGGGGCCGGGGCTGTCGGCGCAGGCGGATGGTGGCGCGGTGGCCCGCCACGGGACTCGGGGTTGAGGGTGACGGGGGACTGGTTGGCGCCCGGATCGCGCCGGTTCTGTGTGAGCAGCGCTGCGACCGTGGCTGCCACGCCGACGCTGCCGGCCAGCCAGAGCAGCTGACGGCGGCTGACGAGATCCGGGCATTCATCCGGCCGGTCGGGCGCCGTCGCGTCCATGGCCCTCACCATACGGATGCACAACCTGTCGTTCATCAGTCGATAGCACGCTAGCCATGGACAGTCTTGGCGTTGCCAGGTGAAATGAGTACCGGCGAATCCCCCACCCGTCCGATCCAGCAGAGGAGTAAGGCCATGCACGCCTTGGCGACATCAGGAGCCACGACCACATCAGCATCGCCACCACGCCGATGGTTCGCGCGTGCAATGCGACACATCGCCATCGTGGCCGCCGTGACCGCGACACTCGCACTCACCGCCCTCAACCGACCGGCGCTGGCGCTGGCCGGGGTCGACGTGGCGCCGGGCGTCTCGGTTGACCCCGCGCCGGGCTGGACCGTCGCAGACCAGGGTCCAGGCTGGGTGAGGCTCGTCAATGCCTTCGCCAGCGCGGAAATGGAGATCAAGGTCAAGCCTGCCCGCGGCACGGACCCCATCGCCGTACTACAGGCCGACATCAGGAACTTGAGCAACGTGTCGACAACGGGTCTGACCAACGTCAGAGACCTAGGCGCACCTGGCTCGTCACCAACGCAGGGTGGAGTCTTTACCCAGCAGGCCTCCGTCACCTACAGCGCTGACGGGACGTCCCGGATGGGACCGACTCCCGTCGTCGGGTCGTTCAGCGAGCTGCTGAATCCCTCCACCCATCAGTCGGCCTTCATCGTCTTCGCGCAGAACCAAGATGCGCCCCCTGGTGCTGACAGCGACGGTCAAGCGATGATCGACTCGTTGGTGTGACGGCTGGCCTCACAGATCGACGATAGTGCCCGCAGCGGGGTCGATCTTTCCGTCGAGGAGCTCTAGATAGACCCGCTGGATGTCGTCTTCGCTCGAGATTCGTTCAACGCGAAGCCAATTCGATGCCCATGTGGCGAATGGCGTCCACGCCTCGGCGACATTCAGGTCGAGTTTCGCGGTGCCCCAATCCTCGCCACGCTTCTTGATCCGATCCGGCGCGAAGAAGAAGACTGGACGCGGTCCGGCGAGATCGCCCGCACCCTTGGCCATCTCGGTCCAATGGGTCATGCCGACCGCAGCGCTGTGAGCGAGGCGGTCGCCGTAGTGGGCGTGGATGCCCTGGCGGATCGCGCCGTCGCCCGAGATGTCGACATAGACGGCGCGTTCGCCTGGAAGCTGTGATATCTGGTCGTAGGCATACACCGAGCTGTAGACGTTCAGCCCCTCGACGAACGCGCGGTTGTTCGCGGATGTCAGGCCCACCACCTCGATACCCGCACGCCTGCTCAGCAGGTAGGCGGCGATGATCGCGGTCTTGGACGAGGCGCTGGAGATCACGATCGTGTCCGTGCCGAAAAAGCCCTCGTCGGCCAGGAAGTCATCGATGAGAAAAGACGTGAAGAACAGCGGAAAGAACAAGATGTGCTCGGCTTCCAAGCCGGCCGAGTAGACCGGGTCGGTCTCGACGTCACGGTAGCCCTGGTAGGCCGACGGCAGCGTGGCCCGGTGTGGGGTGGCGTCGATGAATCCTTTCTCGTTGACGCGGTCGGGGACCACGAGTAGGTGGCTGGCGCACGGTAAGTAGCCGTAGACCCGCATGCCCGGCTTGAGGTCTGGGTGCCGCGAATCCTCGACGCGGGCGTAGCCCCAGACGTTCAGCTTTCCCCACTTCGGGTCTGAGGCCGGGAAGAAATTCCAGTAGTTCATAGCCTCGCCGAAGACTGCGTAGGTGATGTTGTTGGATGTCAGCCCGAAGGATTCGACGCGAAGCAGAGCCTCTCCGTCGCTCGGTGACGGTGGGTCGCTGTGCAGGAACCGGGTTGTGTGCAAGTCGCCGCGCTGAAGTTCGAAGTCCACTCGCCCAGCTTATGTGCGTGGGAACATCCCACCGCCCCGGGCATGTGAAAGTCTCAGGCATGTCCAAGTGGACTGCCGAAGACATTCCCTACCAGGCTGGTCGCGTCGCGGTCATCACCGGTGCGAACACCGGGCTGGGCTATCAAACCGCCGCCGCGCTGACCGCGAAGGGCGCACACGTCGTCCTTGCGGTTCGCAACCTCGATAAGGGGAACGACGCGGTCGGCCGTATCACCGCGGGTAACCGGCGCGCCGACGTCACGGTGCAGGAGCTCGATCTGACATCGCTGGCGCCGGTGCACGCAGCCGCCGATGAGCTCAAAAAGACTTATGCGGCAATCGATCTCTTGATCAACAACGCCGGCGTGACTCTCGTTGGGGGCCAGACGAAAGACGGCTTCGAACTGCAATTCGGCGTCAATCACCTGGCTCATTTCGCGTTGACCGGTCTGCTGCTCGACCATCTGCTAGCCGCCGAAGGGTCACGGGTCGTGACGATCAGCAGCCTGGGCCATCGGGTGCGGGCTGCCATCGATTTCGATGATCTGAATTTCTCGCAGGACTACCACCCTGGCGTGGCCTATGGCCGTTCGAAACTGGCCAACCTGCTGTTCACGTACGAGCTGCAGCGCCGGCTCTCCTCAAGCGGCGCAACCACAATCGCGGTCGCCGCGCATCCCGGCTTTTCCAAAACTGAACTATTGCGCGATGCGTCTTTCGGGATGCGGTACTTCGTCACCGCCATCAGCCAAAGCCCGCAGCGGGGCGCGCTGCCGGCGTTGCGGGCGGCCACCGACCCGGGTGTCATCGGCGGCCAGTACTACGGGCCCGGCGGTTTGGCCGAGCTGCGGGGCTTTCCAACGGTGGTGCGGTCGTCCGCACGGTCATATGACGAGGCCCTGCAGCTGCGGCTGTGGGAGGTCTCGGAAAAGCTGACCGGGATTGTGTTCCCGGCGTGACCCTTAGCGGCCGGTGAACTTCGGAGCACGGCGCTGGGCGGCGGCCGTGACACCCTCGCGGAAGTCTTCGGTTGCCTGTAGTCGGGTTTGCTCTTCGAGTTCGCGGGAGGTGGCCGCGGCGACGGCCTCGGCGAGTCCGGCGCGCATGGTGGCACGAATGCTAGTCAGCGCCAAGGGCGCTGACGCGGCGATACGTGCGGCGAACGCAATCGCCGCCGGGCGCACCTCACCTTCGGCGACTAGTTCATCGACTAGCCCTGCGGCGTAGGCGATTTCACCACCGAAACGCTCACCGGTGAGCACCCACTCGAGTGCCTTCTGTTGGCCGACGATACGTGGCAGCGTGGCAGTGATCCCGAAGCCAGGATGAAACCCGAGCCGGCTGAAGTTGGCCGCAAATCTCGACGAGGGCGCGGCCACCCGGAAGTCTGCGCTAAGGGCGAGCCCGAGGCCGCCGCCGATCGCGCTGCCGTGCACGGCGGCGACAACCGGCTTGCCGGCGCGGAACAATCGGATCGCCTGGGCGTAAAGGTCGTTGGGCGACAAGCGATCCTCGGCAGGGCGGGAGAAGTCGGCGCCGGCGCAGAAGTGCTTTCCCTCCGCGCATAACACGATCGCACGGCATTCGACGTCGTCGTCGAGTCGTTCGTAGGCGTCGGCGATGCCCTTGATCAACGCCGTGTCGAAGAAGTTGTTCGGAGGCCGGTGGATCTCCACCAGGGCCACGTGGCCGGCGAATTCGACGGTGACGTCCGGATTGGTCACAGCTGTTCGAGAAAATCGCGCACAGCGGTGTTGAACGTCTCGGGCTGGTCCATGTTCGCCGCGTGCCCCGCGTTGTCGATGACAACCTTGTGGGCGTTGGGAATTTTGCGGTGCATGTAGTCGGCGCCGGCTAGGAATTCGGTGTCCTGGGCGCCGACGATCACCAACGTGGGCACCGTGATGCCGTCGAGTGAGGTGATCACGCGAGCGTCCTTTTGAGCCATCACACCGCGCGCGGCGCGAGGCAGGCCTTCGGGATGTTCGTGCACCGCCTGCGCGAGTTCCGTCGAGCTCTCAGCCCGCGTTCGGCCGAGCTCGAGTTCTTGGGCACGTCGTTCCACCCACGCGTTCCACTTGTCGCGGGCTGCGTCGTTGCGGTAACCGGGCCCGGTGTCGACCAGCACCAGCGCGGCGACCCGCTGTGGATGCACGAGGTTGAAGGCCAGAGATAGGTAGCCGCCCAACGACATTCCGCCGAGCACGGCCCGATCAGCACCCGCGGCGTCCAGTATGGCCGCCATGTCGGCGACGCTGATCTGCTCGGTGTACCGGTCCATGTCGTCGGGTGCGTCGCTGCTGCCATGGCCGCGCATGTCCCAGACGATCACCGGTCGGTCGACGCTCAGCGCATCGATATTGGGGCCCCACATGCCCGAGGTGGCGCCGAAACCGTGCGTGAGCAAAAGCGGCACTCCCGGGGCTTGCGGGTTGTGCACTTCGAAAGCCAGCGTGACCCCGTCGTTGCGTTGCAGTCGGTTCACTGGATTACCTCGGACCCGCTCTGGATGGCTGGGTACAGGGCGTCGGGACCGGCAGTGACCAGGGCCGTGCCGAGCCGGCTTGCCCAGCGCTGATGCCCTCCGGCTTCGTCGCGCCAGGCCCAGAGTCGACGGGTGAGATAGTGCAATGGATACTCCTTGGTCATTCCGATAGCGCCATGTGTCTGATGAGCGGCCGCGGTCACCAGTTGTGCGGCCCGGTCGGCAAGCATTTTCGCGCAAGCGATTTCGAAGCCGCCCCGGCCGAGTTCGACCGCTTCGACCGCGCCGTCGATAGCCGACGCCATCACGGTGGCCTGTTGATGGATGGTGACCAAATGGGCTTGCACGGCTTGGAAGCGACCGATGGGGCGGCCGAACTGCTCACGTTCGCGGCTGTAGCGCAATGTCATTGCCGCAATGGCACTTATCGCGCCGGCCATGAGTGCGGCACGCCCGAGCGCGGTGCGTTCCCACAACGATTGTTCGGTGACCCCGTCCGGCGCGGTGGCGCGTGCGGTCACCGGCACTTCATCGAAAACCACTGTGTCACGGGGCTCGTCGGCGAGATTGACGCCGCGGCTGACGGCGGGGCCGCTTTCTGCTGCTGGTCCGGGTGCGAGCACCACGACGCCGTCGACGAGTCCGACCACATGCTCGGCGCGGTGGCCCCAGGCCACGGCAGGCACGGTACCGAACAGCCGATCACTGTCGAGACGCAGTGCGGTAGTAGGTGGCAGTACCGTACGAACCCCGTTGGGCAGCGGGATACCGGCCGACGCCAGCAGCCACCCGCCGACCAGTCCGGCCTCGGCCAGCGGCACTGGCGCCGCGTGCGCTCCCGCGGCACGCAGCAGCTGAACCGCGTCGGCGACGCCGCCGCCGGCTCCACCCAGGTCTTCGGGAACGGGGACATCACTGAATCCGGTCTGCTGCAACGCGTTCCATAAATTGTCCGGCCAACCGGTGGCTTCGGCGTCGCCCACATCCTGCCAGCGGCTGTGCTCATCAAAAAGCTTGGCGGCCAAGCCGAATAGTTCGCTGTCGCTCATGACAGACCCTTGGCGGCGACGGAGCGCAACACCTCTGTGGTGCCGCCCCGGATCGTGAATGACGGCGCGTCCAGCGTTGCGCGCCGTAACAACCGTTCGAACAACGTGCGCGGCTCGACGAGCTCGCGATCCAACAACTCGCGCAGCGAGGTGACGACGTCTTGCTCGAAACGGGTGCCCATCTCCTTGATCAGCGCGGCCTCGGCCGCGGGCGTTTCGCCGGCATCGATCGCCCTGGCCACCGCCAGCGAGAGCCGCCGGAGCACCCAGTATTGAGCGGCGAGTTCGCCGACCAGCCGGCTCCCGGCCGGACTGGCCGCCAGGTCGGGGCACTCGCGGATGAACTCTTGAACGACCAGGAAGGTCGAGATCCACCGGTCCGGGCCGCTGCGCTCGTAGGCCAGCTCGTTGGCGTTCTGCGCCCAGCCTTGCCCGATTTCGCCGACTACCCGCTCGTCGGGCACCAGCACGCCGTCCATCAGCACCTCGGCGAAATGGTCGGTGCTGCCGTTCAGGTAGGGGATCGGCTTGACCGTCACCCCGGGGCTGCGCATGTCGATCAGAAATCGGCTCAAGCCCGCATGGCGTTCGCCGTCGCCGGTTCGGCAGAGCGCGATCATGAAGTCGGCGCGCATCGCGTTACTCGTCCAGACCTTGACACCGGACACCCGCCAGCCGTCGGTGTCGCGCACGCCTCGAGTGCGCACCGACGCGAGATCGCTTCCGGCGTCCGGCTCGCTCATACCGATGCAAAAACACAACTCGCCCCGGCAGATTCGCGGCAGCAGCCACTGCTTTTGCTCCTCGGTGCCATAACGAAGGAGCACCTGGGCGATCTGCCGGTCGGCCACCCAGTGATGCCCCACCGGGGCGCCCCAGCGCAGCAGCTCTTCGACGACGACGAAGCGGTCGACGGCGGTGGCGTCGCGGCCGCCGTAGCGCGCGGGGACCGCCATGCCAACCCAGCCACGCTCGGCCAACGCGGCGGAGAACTCGGGATTGACCTCGGCGCCCATCCCTAGACCGGGCTCGAAGGTCCCCCAGGGCAGCGTCTCGGCCAAGAATGCGCGAACCTGGTCGCGCAACTCCAGCTCCGCTGCGGTGAGCGCGGCAGGCGACGTGAGCATACTTGGCAGGCTAATCGCACCCTGGTCTCGCGGTTGCCGAAGGGCATCGAACTGGCGGACCCGAGCCGACTACTCTCGCCAGAGGCTTTGCCCGTAAGGAGTTGACTGACTTCGGGCGGCTTCATTTGAGATCAGATGACGTGCAACGGATTCTAACCACCGGCTGGCCAGAATCGAGGGTGATCCAGCGCCGCCGTAGAGTCGGTTCCTGCGCTCGGTATGCGCGGCATCGAATATGCGCTAATCTTGAGCATGGGTGAGTTAACAGCCTGTGGACACGGCGGTTGACGCACCAGGCGATTTTCCCACTCAGCACGGATCTCGATGACTGGCTACAGCCCTCTTTTCGATTCGAATGCGGCCTGCCGAGCCCACTTTTCACCACACAATCGAAAAGAGATCCACCAATGATCGCTTCGATCTTTCCGAACGCCGCTACCCGTGGCTTCACCTCGCACTCCGGCCGCTGTGCCGTCGATTGCAACGGCGCCCAAATGCGCGCTTATTGCCGAGACCAGGCGACCGTCGTGAAGGTCACCGGTGAAATCGACGCAACTAACATCGACCGCTTCTCTGACTACACTCGCCGGTTCGTTGGGGAGGCGCCTGGGCTGATCCTCGACCTCAGTGAAGTCGATTTTCTCTGCGCCAAAGGCATTTCCGTCCTCATCTCCCTCGACGACGACTGCCGTGCCGCGGGAACGCACTGGGCCGTCGTCGCCAGCCCGATTGTCAGACGGCTCCTGCACCTCGGCGACCCGAGCGACATGCTGCCCACCGCGGGCTCAGAGCGCAAAGGTCTCAAAATTGTTGCCGCACAAGCCCAGGAGAGCCAGACGGCATCGTAGTGACGGCTGGTGATCGAAGGCCCGAACCTGGCCCGTTGCCGGGTTCCCGCCCCGGTAGGCTTTCGGGCTCACCGGGGCGGTTCGCATGAACGCTCATCACGAACCCACTGAATTCATACTTCCGCCAGACGAATTCGGCCCGGCGTGGACGACTGTCATCGATGCCGCTGCAAAACCCGCGCGAACCTAGAGACAACCACGCCTAGCGTCGTTGAGCGCTTAGTGTACCCATCTGCCACGGGCCGAAACCTGGTGAGAGCAATCGCTCGCGACCCCGAGTCTGGGGCGAACCACGCGTAGAATTAGTGACGGTTGACAGTCCAGCCGAGCCCGGAACACGCCGTCCCCTTGGCGATTGCGTGAGAGCGATTGCTCGTGACCGGGTATGTCGGAGATTCCCTTTAGAAAGTTGACGATGCAAACGCGTCCAGCGCGGACTATCGCCCAGCAATCCACGGCACAGGGCGTTGCCGGCCCAAAACCTTCGGCAGCATCGGTGGTGGACGACCGGATGCCTCTGACCGGCGGCGCGATCTCCTACACCAAGGCCGGATCCGGGCCGGCAGTGCTGCTGATCCACGGTCTGGGCGGCACGCGTCGCACCTGGGAGCACCTGATCCCTGGCCTGGCACGCACTCACACGGTGATCGCGCCTGATCTTCCCGGCCATGGCCTGTCCGATCCGCCGGCCGGAGACTATTCGCTGGGCGCGCACGCGTGCGCGATGCGTGATCTACTGCTCGCGTTGGGACATCCCCGGGCCAGCATCGTCGGTCACGGCCTCGGGGGCGGGGTCGCGATGCAAAGCGCGTATCAATTCCCGGAACGCATTGAGCGCGTCGTGCTGATCAGCAGCGGCGGCCTCGGCGCGGACGTCACCTCCGTTCTGCAAGTGGCCGGCCTGCCCGGCGCTGACTCCTTCGTCTCTGCGCTCAGCACGATCCCGGCGAGGCTGACCCCACGGCTGTTCGGTGTCCTGCCGGCGTTGGCCGGACGCCCCGACACCCGCGCGCTCGGCGACGTGCTGCGCCCGCTGACCGACGGCCACCAACGACGCTCGTTCCTGCGCACGGCGCGCACCGTCATCCAGTGGCGCGGGCAGACCGTCAGCGCCAGCCATCAACTGGGCCTCCTGCGCGAGGTCCCGGTGCTTTTCGTCTGGGGTGCCAACGACAAAACCATCCCCGCGCGGCATCACCGCGCCCTGGCCGAGCGGGTCCGTCACGCGGTGATCGTGGAGATCGCCGACGCGGGGCACTACCCGCAGGAAACCGCCCCAGAACAGCTGCTCTCGGCGCTGCAGACGTTCCTTGCCGCGACCCGGGCGTTTCGCTACACCGAGGACCGCTTTGTGCAGCTCTTGACCAGCGCCGACCCGGTTGACGACCGCAACGCCGCGAGCAAGCCCGCGTCCGGGCACGCATCCACCTCCGATGAGCCGGAAAGGCACTGATGGCCATTACCGATGTAACCGAATACGCCCACCTGAACTCCGTGGAGGTCGAGGCGCTCGCCGCCGAATTGGACGCGATCCGTCGCGACATCGAGGATTCACGCGGCGCGAATGACCGGACGTATATCCAGCGCGCCATCGCGGCTCAACGCTGCCTCGACCTCGCCGCCCGTTTGGTGCTCGCGGGCAGCCGAACCAGGGCTGGGTGGGTGCTTGGAACGCTCGCCCTGGCCGCGGCCAAGAGCATCGAGAACATGGAACTGGCCCACAATATCGGCCACGGCCAATGGGATTGGATGAACGACCCGGAAATCCACTCCACAACCTGGGAGTGGGATATGGCGGGATTGTCTTCTCAATGGAGGTACTCCCATAACTACCGCCATCACGTGTTCACCAACGTCGTCGGCGTTGACGACGATCTCGGGTACGGGGTGCTGCGGGTAACTCGTGACCAACAGTGGAAGCCCAGCAACCTGATGCAGCCGTTCCGAAATCTGTTGTTGGCACTTGTCTTTGAATGGGGTATCGCACTGCACGGCCTGCACTCCGAACATGAGCGCGGAGGGGCCGATGCCGAAAACTCGACCCACACCCGAGCGCTGCTCCGCAAAATCGGCCGTCAGGCAATCAAAGACTATGTGCTCTTCCCGGCGCTCGGTGGGCGACGTTGGCGGCGCGTATTACTCGGTAACGCTGTCGCCAACTTGGTGCGAAACGTGTGGGCGTACGTGGTGATCTGCTGTGGCCACTTCGCCGACGGAGCCGAGAAGTTCACTCCCGAGTCCCTCGATGGCGAGACCAAGGCGCAGTGGTACATGCGACAAATGTTGGGCAGCGCCAACTTTCACGCGGGGCCGGTGATGGCGTTCATGAGCGGAAACCTTTGCTATCAGATCGAACACCACCTCTACCCTGATCTACCCAGTAACCGCTACGCCCAGATCGCCAAGCGGGTGCGGGCCGTCTGCGCCACGTACGACCTGCCCTACACCACCGGCCCGCTGGCCCGCCAGTACCTACTGACACTGCGCACGATCGTCAAATTGGCTCTGCCGGACCGATTCCTGCGCGCTACCTCCGACGACGCCCCCGAAACCGCCTCCGAAGAAAAATTCAGCAGCCCCGTCGCGCGTCGACGTGGACTGGACACTGCGATGCGCAACCGCAACAACCGGCTCGGCCAACGACACACATCGGCAGGCCGGCGAATCGTAGCGAGTTCTCGATGACGGCCACGCTCACTGATTTTCCGCATGGGATCGTCATTGCCGACGGCGTGTATGCGCCGCAGCATGACTCGTGGCTACTCATACAAGCCTCGATCGAGGCCGCCGTCTCTGTCCGCGTCGTACAACGGCGGCGACGACGGGCGGCAGTTTCTTGATCCGCTGTGCGACCGGGCGTCGGAGCTCCTCGTCCCCGGCGGCGCCATGCTGGTGGTCCAGTCGGCCTTGTCCGGAGTCGAGCCGTCCCTGACATCGTTGCGGTCGGCAGGATTGGACGCCAATTGCATTGCACGGCAGAGGAGTCCGTTTGGCCCGGTGCTCTCGGCGCGGCGTGCTTGGCTGGAGCGCACGGGTAGGCTGGACCCAGGCTGTGATGAGGAGGAAATTGTCGTGATCCGGGCCGACACGCCGTGAGCGGCATTCAACGACGGACGGTGCGGGTCATTCAAGGGGGGCCGGTGCTGGTGGAGGGACCAGTCTGCATCGAGATGCCTGATGGCACCACGGTGGAGTCGGACCGATTCATGGTGGCCATCTGCGCGTGTCGGCGCAGCAAGATTTATCCGATGTGCGACACCAGTCACCGCAACCGGGTGCGAGGTGTCGGGCCGTCAGGGCAGGGGCTGGCGCAGCGAGGTACGTCCGACTGACCGGCACCCGGATGCACCGGATTCTGCCTGCGCTGGAAGCGAATCCCTGCAAAATGTCAGCCGTTGTCGAGTCGAGGGAACAGGATTTCCTGAGTCAGGAGTTGCAGGGCGGCCGCGATCGGGATGGCAACGAGAGCTCCGACCATGCCCAGCAGTGCGCCGCCGATCAAGACGGCCACCACGGTGATCAGGGCCGGCACCTTGACCGCTCGGCCGATGATCTTAGGTACCAGAAGGTAATCCTCGGCTAGGCGAAACACCACGAAGAACACCGTGGTGCCGATACAGACCGGAAGGGACACGGTGAGCGCGACAGCGGCGACGACGACACCGGCGATGGTCGACCCGACGACGGGGACCAAGTCGAACAGTGCCACGAAGATACCCAGCAGCAATGGGTAGGGAACTGAGAAGGCCATCAGCCAGAGGAATGTTGCCAACCCGGCGATGATCGAGATCAACACATTGCCCAAAACGTAGGCGCCGACCTTGGCGAAGACCTCGTCGCCGATGAGGATGGCGCGGGGTCGGCGGGTGTGTGGCACCAGCCGGTACAAGGTGGTGCGGATGCGGGGCATGTCGGCCAGGAAGTACACCGTCAAAACCACAACGATCAGCACATCCGCCACGGCGTCGAAGACGGCGGTTCCCGCGCTGACCACATCGTTGAGGAGCGACCCGCCCGAACTGTTGACGGCGTCGGTGATCCGCTGTTGCAGGTGGAAGCGGTCGTTGAGCTTGCCGACGGCTGAGGAGTGGTCCTGCGCCTGCTGAACGTATTGCGGCGCTTGGTGTATCAACTCACCGGTTTGTTGCACGAGTGGGGGAATTGCGGCACCCACGAAGGCGCCCATTAGCGCCAGAAAGATGGCGAACACCAACGTGGTCGCCGCCCACCGCGGCAGTTTGTGGTTGACGAACCACGAGGCGGCGGGTTCAAGACCGAGTGCGAGAAAGAACGCCACGCCGATGAGGACCAGTACCGAGGACATGGATTCCAGGAGACGCATCGCCCCGTAAGTGACCGCGACACCGGCGGCCGCTGCCATCCCGACGAAAAAGGGGGACCGGCGGTCAAAGCGGCGCCCCAGCCGGCCGAGGGGCTGCTCGTCGGAACTCATCTCGGCCGCTTTGGTTTCTGCCTCGGCGACCGGGCCCGCTCGCTGGTGAGGTTGGGCGACCAGGTCGTGATCTGCCTCGGCGTCTGGACCCTCGGTTATCAGGTCATTGTCGACTGCAGCCATCTGCGCCTCCGCTCATCGGTCCGCGGCCCTAACTCCGCACATGTTGAATACCCGTTTCTCCGGGCTGCGAGACGACGCCGGTGAAATGCCTTGGCGCCGTCGTGCACGTTGGCATCGCTGGTCAGCACGTGTGTCAACACCGGCGCCACATTTAAATCAAGCGATTTACTTAGTTCTCGGCCGGGCCCAGAAACGTGATCCTTTCGCTCAGTCGACTCAACGGGGTCCGTAGCGGGTACAGCATCCGGAAGCGCCGACGAGATATTTGGAGTCAGACATGCATCGCCCCGACACAATGATCGAAATTCATCGTGAACGTGTCCAGGATCAGACGGTCGACATCTTCAGCGGCGACAAGTACACGGAGTCCGTCGACGGCACCGGCTATTCGGCGACGGCCACTCTCGATCTCACGCTGGATCGCGTCTGGTTCATCCTCGACTCGCATCAGCGGTTGTGGCAGGAGGAGTGCGACGGTGAATCCCGTGATCCGCTAAGGCATTTCGCGATCGACCTGGCGATCTTCGACTCGAAGATCGTGATCGATTCGGTTACCTGTATCCCGTTGGTGACACTGCCGCCGGCCACTGTCACGATCCCGGACGGTCCTCGGGCCGGCGAGTCGCGCGAGCTCCCGTACAACGAGATTCCGTTGTTCGGGCGGTTGACGATTCACGATCAGCTCGAGCGGCACGATTTGGCGTCGGGCAAGCAGACAATCGCGCTGAACTTCGCCGCGCAGGACGCTCCCGTGCTGATCGCCACACCGCTGCGCGACCGGCACGCCGCGAAACTGTTCGGTTCAGACATCGCGCGCCGCGCCGGCGGCGAGTGCATCTTCACCGGGCAAGACCCGCGGATCAGCTGGGAACTCGACTACGCCGAGGCGTATTGGATCACCCACAGCATCGCGGGGGAGCTGATGGTGAATTTGGAAAAGCTTCAGCACCCCACCATCTCCGATGACGAGGCGAGAATCAGGGTGCTCGACTCGCTGGCCGCCCAGATCGGCGACGCGGTCCGTCCCAAGGTCGCCGAGATGGGCGAGAACGGCATCGTGGGGCTGTTGCCGTCGCCGATGGACGTCGACCCCGAAGCGCAGGACGACAGCACGTTCAAGGCCCTCGACGCGATCGTTCAGCGCTTCGACGTCGGCCCCCCGTCCGAAAGCGTCATCCACGAATCCATGGTGGTACAACTGCAGACGCTGCGCGAACTGCCGTCCGGCGAGGAGCTGCCCGCGTCGGTGCTCGCCGAAAACCCCAGGGAGAAAGCCGGATTGGCCGTCACCGGGTGGAGCATCCTGCGGCAGGTCCGGGACACCGTGATGAAAAGCTTCGACCTCGCCGAGAGCGACTTCGCCGCCGACGCGCCGTGTCTGCTGGAGGGTCCCAAGACCATCACCATCGGCGGTGACGACCGCAGCCTGGACAGGTTGGACGCCGATATCGTGCCGCGAACCCAGGACGGCCGGTTGGTCGTCGACGGCATCGTGAGCGCCGAAACCAAGCTGTACGACTTCGAGGCCACTTTCAAGGTGACATACGAGATGGGCCTGGACGACATACCTCGCGACCCCAAAGAGGACGAGGCCCGACCGGCTGACTCGGAGACCATCGAGACTCTCGAGCAAGCGCTGAGCCAGGCCGGCGACAAGAAGCGTGCGGGTGAGATCAGCAATCAGGACTACGAGGCGGAAGTAAAGCGAATCAGCGAGCGATTCAATGAGTTTCCACGAACTGTCGGAGTGCGACCGGCGCAGAATCCGCCCGAGCCGGAGGTTACTCCCGACTTCAGCCTGACGATTCCGGGTAAGGTCGCCGCGGCTGCCGGCGCCGCGGCGACCGTTGGCCTGCTTGCGCTTCCGGTGACGTGGGTAGGTGCGGCCGGAGTGGGAGCGGCGGGTGCGGGCGGTCTGCTGACGGTGGCGATCGTGCAATACCTCACCACCGTCCTGACGATTGACTGGTTTGGCGCCGGAATCGGGTCACGTCAAGTCAAGCAATCGCTGAACGACCGTCCCGAGGGCACATCGCTGCCGCCGATCGGGATACCGGTCGAAGTCGACCTCAACCGCCAGCGCTTGGCCGTCTATTTCCGTTCGCTGCCGGCCAAATTGTGGGTCAGTTGGGTCGCGGCGGAGGGCGCCGAAGACGACGAAGGTGAGCGCAACGGCGTCCAGCTCGTCGGCGGGCGATGGCCCACCGACGGCCACCCCTGGAAGCTTTCCAACGACGACGCCATGTTGTTCGTCGACTCTGGGGAACTGCAGCTGCTCGTGGAACCGGACGACGACGGCAAAGAGCTGACTATCGGTGTTGCCACCACGGCCGATGGACGACGCCACTTGCGCGTCGATGGTAAGGAAGCCGAAGCGCTGCAAGAGCTTCCGCAGTGCTCGTGCACAGGCGATCGCAGCGGCGAGTGAGCGAACGCGACCCGGATAGCTGCGAAAGACCGGCGCCGAACATGCCGGATCGACTGCTGACTGAAGGCCAGACGTGCTGGCGCGTGGCGCGTGCCGATCAGTTCGCTTGCGTGGTCGATGCGGCCGATTACTTCAAGCACGTCAAGGCGGCCATGTCGCGCGCACAGCATCGAATCATGCTGATCGGCTGGGACTTCGACGCCCGGATGACCTTCGAGCGAGGCGTCAAGACGCTTCCCGGCCCCAACCAGCTAGGGCCCCTGCTGTATTGGATACTGCGGAAACGACCCGCCCTCGAGGTCTACCTGCTGAAGTCGAATCTGCGCCTGTTGCCGGCCTTTGACGGCATCTGGTTCGGGCTCACCCCGGTTTCGCTTCTGAACCAGATCAGCAGCAAGCGACTGCACTTGGCCATCGACGGCGCCCACCCGATCGGCTCCGTCCACCATCAGAAGATCGTCGTCATCGACGACGCGTTGGCGTTCTGCGGTGGCATCGATCTGACGCTCAACCGATGGGACACCCCGGCGCATCAGCACGCCAGTCGCAGCCGCCGGAACGCGGGTCGCAGCTACGGGCCGCGACATGAGGTCGCGGCCGCGGTCGACGGTGCGGCCGCCCGTGCGCTCGGCGAGCAAGCGCGGGCTCGTTGGCAGACCGCGACCGACCAATCGTTGGCACCGGTCGAGCCCAAACACGCCACCTGGCCCAGGCAGTTGGAACCGGCCCTGCGTAACGTCGACGTCGGAATCGCGCGCACCCTACCGGAATTGGACCCCCAGCAAGAGGTTCGGGAGGTAGAGGCGCTCAACCTTGCGGCCATCGCGGCGGCCCGCGACACCATCTATTTGGAGAACCAATATCTGGCGTCCAGGCGCCTCGTGGATGCGCTGGCCGCTCGGCTGAGGGAAGGCGACGGCCCGGAGATCGTCATCGTCCTGGCGCGCCGCGGCAACAACCGCCTTGAGCGTGAAGCGATGGACAGCGCGCGGCACCTGCTCATTCAAGTGCTATGGGCCGCAGACGATCATCACCGGCTGGGCATCTACTGGCCGGAGGACGCCGGTGGTGTGCCGATCTACGTCCACGCGAAGGTACTGGTGGTCGATGACCGGCTGCTGCGCGTCGGATCATCGAATCTGAACAACCGGTCGATGGGTTTCGACAGCGAGTGCGATGCGGCGATCGAGGCGGTCCCGAACCGCCCCGAACACGATGACGTTCGCCGCCAGGTCATTTTGGTGCGTCATCAACTGGTGGCGGAGCACCTGGGAGTGTCCGCCGGCGAGTTTGAAGGGGCGCTGGCTGAAGGCCATTCGTTCCTGAAAGCCGTTGAGGCGCTTCGGGGAGAGGGCCGGACGTTGCGGCCGTTTACCCATCAGGCAGTGGCCGATGAGGCGGGCCCGCTGGCGGAAAGTGACCTGGTGGATCCCGACCATGTGCCGGGCTCGCTTACCCGAAGCGTGCAACGGCTGATTGCCGGCTTCAGGGGTTGAACTACGCCCCGGGGCGGGCCCTAGGACGCAAACGCGTACGGGCCAATCAACACTTGTATTCCCGCATGCATTCAAGAATCCTGCAAGATGGCCGCGGCAGACTTGCCGTATCGAAGCATTCGACCAGCCGCCGACCCAGGAGAAACCCCAATGAGGACTAGCGCACTGGCCGCCGCCGTGGCTGCCGTCGCTCTGGTCTTCGCGCCGTCGGCGGCCGGCGACGTGGCGGGGATAGCCCCCTTCGTGGGAAGCTGGCACGCCCACGAGGAGGGTCTCGAGATCCAGCCCAACGGCCACGGTCGCGAGACGTACAACGACCGATCGACCTGCCCGGATGCACCGATGTCGGGGTGCGGCGTCGCCGGCACCACCGATTTCACGCTGACATCGGTCTCGGGTGACACGGCGGTCGGGACCATCACCGCGGCCTCGAACCCCAAGGACCCCATCGCCGGGCAGGTGACAATTACCCTCGTCGGGGGCGGTCGGGGACTTCAGCTGTGGGTGGCCGGCGGGGATCAGGGCTTCCCGTTCTGCAACAGCAACGACGACGACGCCGCCAGGCACTACTACTGCGGGGCTTGACGGCAGTCGCAGTCAACTCTTAATCCTGGCCCTGGGCCCCGGTCAGCTTGCGGATCGTCTGGACTTCGCCGTCCTGATAGGGCCGTCCGTCGGGCAGCAACAGGTCGGCGAACCATGGCTTCGGCGGCGACGTATATGGGTGATTCCAGGAATCCCACGGCAGGTACGTCTGCGTCTTACCGGCCACCAAACCCCAGTTGAACGCGCCGACGTTGTGCCGCTTGGCAATTGGCAGGATCCCCTCGACAGTGCTGCCCTTGGGCCGGGCCAGGTACTCGGTGCACAGGATGGGCCGGCCCTGTGGCGCAAGTTCGGCGATCCGGGCCTCGAAGTCGTCCGGCGGAGCGTAGTTGTGGAACGTGATCACGTCGGCGTTGTCCAGCTGAATCCCACTGATTGCGCTGCGCCGCCCGGGATCTCCCCAAGCGCCCTGCCACACGCCGCTGGTCAACGGTTGATTCGGATCGACCGAACGTGCCCACCGGAACACCTGGGGGAGCAGGTCGGCGACATGCTGCAGCTTGTCTTTGCGCTCCACCCTGCCGTACTCGCGCGACGGATTGTCGGGTTCGTTCCACAGGTCCCAGCCCAAAACACGATCATCAGAACGGAATTGGGTCAACACCGCCGTAACATAGCCATACAGAATCTGGGCGTAGCGTCGGTCGTCGATGTGTTCGGCGCCCGGGCTTTGCACCCAACCGGAGTTGTGTACCCCCGGCCTCGGTGCGCGCTGACGGCCCGCCCTGGGGAATGGGTCCCAGCAGGAGTCGAACAGGACGAAGAGCGGCTTGATGCCGTGGCGGGCCGCGATCCCGACGAATTGCGCCAGCCGCGTTTGGAAGCCACGCGCGTCCTGGGCCCACAGCTGATCGTGCAGGAACACCCGCACGGCGTTGAATCCGTGCATCCGGGCCACGCCCAATTCGCTGTCGATGCGTTGTGGGTCATAGGTGCCCGGCTGGAACATCTCGAGCTGATTGATGGCGGTCGAGGTGATGTAGTTCACGCCGACGACCCAGCCTTGCGCTTGGTACCAGGCGTTGGCGCGGTCGGCCGACCACCGGCCTGACTCGGCGGCGGCACGGGGCGCCTGGGCCAGTGCCGTGCCGGCCGCCAGCAACAGCGGTAGTTTCAGGGCCGTACGACGGTGCACGAAGAGACGATAAGTTTGCCGGGCGGCGTCTTTGGCCATTGTTGGCGACGTGTTTGGGGTTGCTTATCGATTCGCAATAAGTTGAGGTTGAGATCGTTATCGTTCCGACTGATTCGTTGATTCGAGGGGGCCACCGTGGCTGTAGCCGAGGAAGTCAACCATCCGTGGACACGCAAGCACGACGACCCTCGAACTCCGCTCTTCTCGAGTGTCAGCAGCATCGTCTATCCGAAGAATCTGAACGAGCTGATCGAGGTGTGTTCCAGCGGGCGCAGCCTGAAAGCCGCTGGCAGTCACTGGGGTTTGTCATTCGCGGCGACCAGCGACGACAGGTTCATCGAGACCAACGACCCTAGCGGCACCCACCCCACGCTGAGCAAGACGCTGCACAACGTGGTGCCGTACTGCCTGAACAAGGACTACCTGCGGCACATGTCCCAGGCCGAGGACACCTGGTATCTGATCCACGTCGAAAGTGGCAAACGGATCTGCCAGCTCTACGGCGAACTGGACCAACTCGTCGACATCACCGACGTGACCACGCTTGGCGGATACATCACGAAGAACGTGGCGGGCACGGACCCGGCGAAGTTCGCCAAGCGCTGGGGGTTCGCGACGCTGGGCGGCGCCGGCGGGCAGACCATCGTGGGCGGCTTCAGCACCGGCACCCACGGCGGCGACTTCGACCGCGGGCCGATAGCCGATTCCGTCCTGGCCATCCACCTGGTAGCCGACGGCGGCGAACACTTCTGGATCGAGCCCGACATCGGCAATGTCCCGCCGCTGGTCGACGACGACTTGTTGCGCGCGGAATACGGTCCCCAGCATGGGTATCCGACCGAGGTGCAGATCGTGCGGAACAATCAGGCCTTCCACGCCGCGGTAATGTCCGTCGGCCGGTTCGGCGCCATCTACTCGATTGTGCTCAAGGCGGTTCCGCAGTACTCGCTCTACGAGCGGCGCCGGCTGGACTACTGGCAGAACGTCAAGCTGGGCATCGCGGCGCGATCGCCCGCGCTGTTCGATGCGGTGGCGCTGGTGCCGAACGGCTTCAAGCCGAAGGCCGCGGTCACCGGGCCCCAGCGCTTCCTGCAGATCGCGTTGTGCCTGGCGCCGCTGACCAACGGGACGCGCAATCGCGTCGGAATCACTTGGCGATGGCCGTTGGCGTTGCTCGACAACCCGCCCGGTCGCAAGGAGCGGGTCGGCGACATCCTCAACCCCACCGAGCTAGACGACGAGGACCCGGTCTTCTCGAACGTGGGCAAGGGGCCGGGCTTCACGCCGAATCCCAACGATCCGAGCATCGGGCGAAATCCCAGCATGCTCGAAATCGCCTGTGCCAATGGCAGTTTCTTTCGCGGTGTCATCGCGGGCGTGATTACCGACATCAGGAACTTCTGCAACTCCGGCGGCGGCCAGGTCGGTATCGGCATCGCGTCCGTCGCGGCAGCGGGCGGCACCGGTCTGGCCACGCTGATCCCCGCGCTCCTGCTCATTCTGGCGGTCCTCGACGAAGTACTCGACTTCATCGGCGACGACACCCGCTTCTCCGAGGTGCTCAACGAGTTGCGGTCAAAGTTGCTTGACCCCAGCATCTCCGATCCCCAGATCCGCGCCGCGGGCGTCTTCACCTGGCGGCTGGTCTACAACGAAGTGTTCGACACTCAGCAGGACGCGGAGGATTACGAAGCGGTCAGCTACGCGGTGATGGACAAGACCCAGTACGGCGACATGTGCCTGGTCAACGTCGATTCCGTCGAGGTCTTCTTCGACGCCATGGACAGCCGCCTGATCGCCTACGTGGACGCGCTGATCGCCTTCGAGGAAGCCCAGGAACACCACGGCAAGTCGATGGTGGGCTACGCGTCGCTGCGGTTCACCGGCCCCAGCACCGCACTGTTGGGGCCCGAGCAGTTCGACACCACCTGCGTGGTCGAAATCGCCACGCTCCGTGATGTTTCCGGTGGCCAGGATCTGCTGGACTACGCGGTCAAACTGGCGTTGAATCCGAATATCGGCGGCATCCTGCACTGGGGTCAACGCAACGACTCCAATCGATCCGACATCGACCGGTTGTTCGGGCCGATGAGCGGCTACGACCGTATCGGGCAATGGCGCGCAGCGCTGGACCTGTTCACCGGCGGGGGAGACAACAACGCATTCAGTAGTTCCTTCACTCGCATGGTTGGGCTGGAGAAATGACTCCGGTATTTTCCGCGGCGGTTGGGGTGGGATGGTCAACGTTCTACGGCAAGTGGATCCTGCGCACCACCGAGATCGACGACCACGACGGGTATCTGAGTGCTTTCATCATCCGCTGGTCGGACGGCAGCGACGGCACCTACTATCCGCGCTCCGGGCAGCCCGCGATCGAGATCGAGGTGACTGGCGATCAGTGGCAGGTGCAGCTGGAGCGCTTGGACTACGGGATCGCCGGCTGGCATGTCGCGCCCGCCGACCGCACCACTGAGTTCGACGAAACCGATGGTCTACTCGTCAATCTCGACAGCCGAACGAACTCCCACGCCGGCGCGCATCACCCCGGCATGCGGCTGCACTGCAAACTGGACGACCCGTCGGTCCTGCCGCCCGACCCGGGCGGCCCGTTCGACTTCACGGTGCCCGAACAGCACTAGGCCGCAGGCTGTGGCGGGGGAGGGTGAGCGGCAGGTCAAGCGCACTCAGCACTCGCTTGGCCGCGAGCGCGCTCAAATGTACGTGCGAACCCCACATTTGCTGACATTTTGGGGACTCTCGCCCCGGTGAATCAGCGGTCGGGAAGGCCGATCAATAGTCTGACCGTGCGCCGCAACTGTTCTCGCAAGGTGTCGTCGTCGACGCCGGCCACCAACGGGTGCGAGACGGTGCCGCCGACGACGCAGGTCAGGGCGGCCAGGCGCACCTGGGTTTCGGGGCCCGAGTCGTCGCCGACGAGCATGCCGTAGAGCCGCTCGACGAATTGGGTGAACGGCTTGTGCTCGGATAGCAGGTGCACGATCACCGGGTCGAACTGCAGGGTGGTCGCCGCGCGCCGGTGATCCACGGCGTGATCGATCACTCGCTCGAGCAGCAGTTCGCGGGCCTGCCTGGGGTCGTCGAGGGCCTCGGCCGCTTCAAGCGCTTCCTCGAGCCGGGCGAGTTCCATTGCGGCGACCGCGATGATGATGTCGTCCTTGGCCTTGAATTGGTGGTAGATCGCGCCTTTCGTCACTCCGACGGCGTCGGCGATCATCTGATACGACGTCGCGCCGACCCCGTATTCGACGAAGAGCTGCAGTGCAGCATCCAAGGTGCGCTGCTGCGCCTCGCTGCGCGGCGTCGACCCGAGGCGTTCGGTGAGTTGTTTCGGCGCGGCCACCAGAAGAGGGTATACCGAGGCCGGTTGAACGCACTAGACGATCGTCTAGTGACCTGGGGCCGCGAGAATCCGCTAGATAACCAGCGGCAACGGGTCGGATCGAGATTGCCGGATCAGGCGGTGAAAGCCGATTTCTTTGCAGATTCTAGGGAAATGACATATGCCTTTGCAGGCAACGTGGTCCACTTATGCCCAGTGCATGGACGGTGGGACCTTTTAGGAGGCATCACATGTCGTTTCTGATGACCGTGCCCGACGCCCTCAGTTCAGCGGCGACGGATTTGGCCGATATCGGCTCGACGCTCAATCACGCCAACACCGCCGCAGCGCTCCCGACCACAGGGATACTTGCCGCCGCCGAGGATGAAGTCTCGGCGGCCATCGCGGCTCTGTTTTCCAAGCACGGCGCCGAGTTTCAATCGGTCAGTGCCCAAGCGGCGGCGTTTCATGACCGGTTTGTGCTAGCGCTGACCGCGAGTAAGGCCGCATATGGCAGCAGCGAGGCGGCCAATGCCTCCCCATTGCAGGCGGTCCTCAACGTGATCAACGCGCCTTTCCTTGCGGCGACCGGACGCCCACTAATTGGTAACGGTGCCAACGGGAAGCCAGGCACCGGACAGAACGGTGCGCCCGGCGGATGGCTGCTCGGCGACGGCGGGGCCGGCGGCTCGGGTGGGTCGGGCCAGAAGGGTGGAAACGGCGGGGCCGCCGGTTTGGTGGGGACCGGCGGCATCGGCGGGGCCGGCGGGACCACAGGTTCGGCCGGCGGGGCGGGTGGAGCCGGCGGTTTGTTGTGGGGCAACGGTGGGACCGGTGGCAGCGGGGGCAACGGCGGCATGTTTACCACCAGCGGCGGGGCCGGCGGGGTAGGTGGGGCCGGGGGGCTGTTCGGCGGCGGCGGCGCCGGTGGAGCCGGCGGCCTAGGCACGAGTGGTTCCGGCGGGACCGGCGGGGCCGGCGGCGCCGGCGGTCTATTCTCCGGTCTCCTTGGTGCAGGGGGCGGCAATGGCGGCGTGGGCGGGCAAGGCCTGGCCGGTGCCGGTGGCGTAGGTGGCGCCGGCGGCAACGGCGGCTTAATCGCCGGCACCGGCGGGGCCGGTGGTACCGGAGGGTTCGGATCGGGTGTAACCGGAGCGATAGGAGGGGTAGGCGGGCACGGCGGCAATGCGGGCCTGCTGTTTGGCAACGGCGGCCCCGGCGGGACGGGTGGATTCGGCAATGAAACTGGTGGCGCCGGCGGCGTCGGCGGCAACGGCGGCATGCTGCTGGGCAGCGCCGGGGTCGGCGGGGACGGCGGGAATGGGTGGACGCTGAACGGCAGCGGCGGGGCAGGGGGAGCCGGCGGCAATGCCGGCCTGGTGGGCCACGGCGGATCCGGCGGCGCGGGCGGCTTGGGCGTAATCGGCGGCGGCGGGGTCGGCGGGCGCGGCGGCCAAGCCGGTCTACTGATGGGCATTGGCGGTGCCGGCGGCGCTGGAGGAGCCGCCGACGTCGGTGGCGGGAACGGTGGCGCCGGTGGCAACGGCGTGCTGTTCGGCATCGGCGGCAACGGCGGCACGGGCGGTGTCGGATTCACGACGGGCAGCACCGGCGTCGGCGGCACCAGCGGGCTGTTGTTCGGCGCAGACGGATTCAACGCCCCCATCAACAACAACCCGCTGCACATCGCGCAGCAGGCGCTGCTCAGCGTGATCAACGCGCCCACCGAGGCGCTGCTGCAGCGTCCGCTGATTGGCAACGGCACACCCGCACAGGCGGGCAGCGGGCTGCCCGGTGGGGGCGGTGGGCTGTTGGTCGGTGACGGCGGTGCGGGCGGGTCCGGCGCACCGGGCCACAACGGCGGAGCCGCCGGGGGCGCCGGGCTTATTGGCTGGGGCGGCCCTGGCGGCGCAGGCGGAACGGACGTCGGCACTGTCACTGGGAACGGCGGTGCCGGCGGGGCCGGCGGGCTGATGTGGGGCGACGGCGGAGTTGGCGGCCCCGGTGGCGGCGCCGCCGGTGCCGGGGTGGACAGCGGGCGTGGCGGTGATGGCGGGATCAGCTACCTGTTCGGCGCCGGCGGCAACGGCGGACCCGGCGGACCCAGCTCCAATGGTGTCGCCGGGGCCGGCGGGGCCGGCGGGGTCGGCGGTCTGCTCGGCGCGTTATCAGGCGCGGGCGGCGGCAACGGCGGGGTCGGCGGGTCGGATGACGGCGTCGGCACCGGCGGCGCGGGTGGAGCAGGTGGCTCCGGGGGCTTGCTGGCAGGCCCCGGCGGCGCCGGCGGCACCGGTGGGTTCGGCCTTGCCGCCGACGGGGTGGGCGGGCACGGCGGCAATGCCGGCTTCCTGTTCGGCAGCGGCGGGGCCGGCGGCACGGGCGGGGGGGGAGTCAACGAAGCCAGTTCGGGCGGGGCGGGCGGGGCCGGCGGCAATGCCGGCCTGCTGCTCTCCAGCGGCGGGGCCGGCGGAGACGGCGGATGGGGCGACCTTACCGGCGGCGGCACGGGCGGGACCGGCGGAGATGCGGGCCTGATCGGCTTCGGTGGGATCGGCGGACTCGGCGGATTCGGCGCGACCAACGGGGGTACCGGTGGGCACGGCGGCAGAGCCGGTCTGCTGTCGGGCGGCGGCGGCGCCGGGGGCGCCGGCGGGCAGAGCATCAATGCCGGCGGTAACGGGGGGAACGGCGGCAATGCCGTGTTCATCGGTGACGGTGGCAACGGCGGCAACGCCGGGCACCTCCCGACACCCGGTGTGCCCGGCACCGGCGGGACGGCATTGTTGGGCCAAAGCGGCAATGACGGCTTGGCGTAGCCGACGTCTGCGCGCTTGCTGCCCGGCCTCAAGCCACTTGCGCTACTTTGGTTTCCGGCTCGTCTAGTGATGCCCGAATCCGGTCAGGCTGCGGATCAGCGGCAGGGTTGCCGTGGTGGCGAAGCCCGGAGGTGCGGCGCAGACCGCCGGCACGGCGTTGAGGATTTGCATCCCGGTGGCCACGTTGGTAGCGCGGACGTGGTCCTCCATGCTGGCCGCGCGGTCGAAGCTGGCCAGCGCCATGAAGTGTGCGCGCATCGAGGGATCACCTTCGATGGTCAGCGTCCAGCCGTGCTTGGGTTTCGGCCAGTGTTCGGGGTACTCATTTCCCACCGTCCACAGTGTCTCGATCTCGACGAGCACCTCGCCGTTGCGGCGGCCTGACCAGTTCCACCGTTGTCCCGCAGTTGTTCCGGCGCGCAGCAGGCGATCGAAGATCTGGTGATCGTCGTTGGCGGGTATCGCCACGACGGTCGCGGTGACCTCGTCGATGTCCGCGTTCAGGGCATCGGCGAGCAGCCAGACCTGCTGTTGGAATATGTCGCTGTTGAAGGCGAGGAACTCATTGGTCGCGGCGTTGATGTGCTCGACCGGCTGCCCGAAAGCCATGTTGTCAAAGGTGATCGCCGTGCTGTCATAAACCGACCAGTCGGCACGCTCCTGCAGGGTGATCTTGTCGATGGTGCGGCTCATCCCCGTCAACGCGAGCGGCAGTGCGCCGGAAAGGTTTCCGGGATTGAGGCCACTGCCGTGCACGCTGCTGCCACCGGCCTCGCAGGCGGCGAGCACCCGGTCGCGATCGGCCGGCGCGATGCGTTGCGGGTGGAACAGAAACGCGGTCGTGACAACGTTTTTACCGCTGGCCAGCAGCGCGCACACATCGTCGAGGCTGGTGTTGCGGGGTGTGTACAGCACGCAGTCGGCATCCAGTGCCAGGATCGCGTCGACATCGGTGGTGGCGGTGACGCCGATGGCGTCCCGGCCGGCCAGCGTGCCGATGTCGGCTCCGTTCTTGGTGTCGGAATAGACTCGGGCGCCGACGATTTCGAGGTTGGGCTGATGGTCGATGATGGCCGTGGCGATCTCAATGCCGACCGCGCCGATGCCCCATAGAATGACGCTGTGTTGCTCCATCTCTTCCTTTAACTGCGTAGTAGGTCGCCCGGTGGCCGGCCGGCGGCTTTTGCCTCAAGCCCGAGAACCCAAGCGCGCAGATTGAATTCGAACACTTCGTCGGGATCGCGGCCGGAACCGTGGGGTGAGGTGCGCTTGAGAAAGTGCAGTGTCCCGATGACGAAGGACCAGTGTGCTATCAGCGCCCGTACAGTGTCTTCTTCGTCGAAGCCCGCGTCGCGGAAGGTCTGTTTCATCAGCTCCAATCGGTCGCGCTCCAGTGAGGTCACCGGTTCATCGATAACGTCGACCAACCAAGGATGCGGCCGCCATGCCGTTTGCCATCCATGCCGGGCGATCGCTTCCAGTCGTTCGTACCACGGAAGTCCATCGACGGTGGGCAGCGATTGTTGCACCGCCTCGGCGGCCAGCTTGAGCAGTGATTCCCGATCGCTGACATGTCGAGGTCGAATGCGGGGTCGAATCCTGCACCCTTTGACGACAACTCCTCGCGCCCAATTCCCAGCATGATCAGCACAAGCCAAACGCAACGCCGGCACGTGAGCACGTACCGGCGTTGCGCTCTGCGAAAGTTGGCTCAGTACAACGGAATCCATACCCCGAAGAACCAGTAACCCCAGCCGCCAAAGAACGGGTTGAACACCGGGATTACCGTGAAATCGTTGTACGCGAACGGACCGAAATCGCGCTGCCCGTAGCCGACGTCGCGAGAAGGTCCATCCCACCGGCGGTTCCAGCCACCAGGAGGCGGCGGACCGTCCCAGCCACCGGGAGGCGGCGGGCCCTCCCAGCGCGGCGGCGGACCGCCCGGAGCAGGGCCGTCATTCCAGCCGCGCCCACGCATGGGCGGCGGTGGCGGCGCGCCCTGACCCGGCACGCTGAAACCGACTGTCAGGCCACCGGGACCACCGATGGTCACGGTGGCTTGAGTCAAGGTTCCGCGCGGTACGTAGGGCGGGTGCGGCGGTTGAGTCGGCTGCGCTATCACGATGACGGTGGTGGCGGCGGGTGTGCTCGACCCCGTGCTGCCCCCAGGCGTGGTCGTCGGCGAGCTGGCCGCGGTTGTCGACGGTGTCGACGGCGAACTCGTCGGCGAACTCGCAGTACTCGGAGTGGGCGAACTGGTTGTCGGGCTCGGCGTGCTCGACGCCGTGGACGGCGGCGTGCTCGACGCCGTGGACGGCGGCGTGCTGCTGGCCGTCGACGGTGGCGTGCTCGATGCCGTCGGCGGTGGCGTGCTGCTCGCCGTGCTCGGCGCCGGGGCGGTCGAGGACGGCGCGGTAGACGCCGGAGCCGTGGACGCCGGAGCCGTGGACGCCGGAGCCGTGGACGCCGGAGCGGTGGACGCCGGGCTGTGTGGCTCGTTGGTTTGCGGCGCATGCGGCCCACCGCCGGGGCCAGGACCTTGGGTGCAGCCCGGACACGGCGCCGGGTCCATCGGGAATGCGTTGGCGAACCCGGTATTCAACATTGCTGACATGCCGACCGTCGCGGCCAGCGCCGCAGCGGCGAGGGCACGTTGTGTATTCATATCCGTTTGTCCTTCCCAGACTTCGCGGGCGAGATGACCTTGATGGCCCGCCCTAGGGGCAGGTGAAGTCCATCTCGAATGACTTCGTGACCTGCTGCGGCTGCTGCGGGTTGGTCATGTCGGCGCCTGTCGCGGTGCCCTTGATCGAGTAGGTCTTGCCGTTTACCGCGGCTCCGGCGTTACTGCCTTGACCCGGTGCGGCGTCGGCGTAACCGAGCGTGACGTTGTTGACGGCGCCCAGCCCCACGGCATGGACGATCGGCGGGTTGTCGGTGCTGAGCACCGCGCCGACTCCATTGGACGGGTCGCCGATGCCGATGTTGATGTTGTTGCCGCTGGGGGTGCAGGTGACCGCGCCGGTGACGTTCTGGTTCTGACCATCGACGATGACCTGCGGGCCAGCCGGCGCGGCCGGCGAGGTCGACGGATTGCTACTGGAATTCTTGCTCGAACAGCCGGCCAACGCTGTCACCACTATGGCCACGCCGGCTGTGCCGGCGACGATCCCACGCTTCACTGCTGCCCTCCGTCATATTGCTGTCGTATCGCACTGGTGGCACAGGCCAGCCACATTACGTCACGTGTTTTCGGCGCATACCCAGACTTGGGCGTTGCAAACTGTGAGTGTCATGTGGATATCTGAGCGATCAGCTTGCTCAGATCGACATAGGACGGTGCGTGCAACAGCGAGTCGCTAACAAGGGAGCGCCATGACGAAACGGCTCAATCGCGTCCTGGAACGCCGGGTCAGCGTCGGGGCGCTGATCGAGATCGCGGTGTGGCTGGCAATTCCGTACCTGTCCATCGGCTTCGTGTGGGCGCTGCTGCACACCGAGCAGGTTCACCACATTCAGGCGCGACTCGAACAGGTTTTACCGTCGGGTGCCGACGTCGGGGCCTATGGGTTGACGGCGGCGTTGTGGCCGGCCGCGATCCAGATTGCCGATGGGTGTCCAGTCGAATGACCCCTAGACGAAGTCGGAGCCACCGTCGACATTGATGGTTGCTCCGGTCACGTACCCGTTGCGCTTGGACGCCAGGTAGGCGGTGATCGACGCGATTTCCTCGGGGAGTCCGGCGCGGCCCAAGTCGCACGGTTGGTGGAAGTTGGTATTGATCCACGTCATCACGTCGATGGGATCTGCGGCGTCGAACCCGTCGGCGGCGAGGACGTCCTTGAGCTGCTCGGTGAAGCTCGCGGTGACGATGGTGCCGGGGCAGACGCAGTTCACCAAAATGCCGTCGACGGCAAGGCTTTTCGACAAGTTCTTGGTGACGCTGCTCAGCGCGGCCTTTGACGCCGTGTAGGCGACGATGCGGGGGTTCTGCCGCTGAATGGAGTGCGCGGACAGCGTCACGATCCGCGCCCAATTCGCTTTGCGGAGCAACGGCAGGGCGGCCCGTACAGATCGCACGGCGGCCATGGTGCCCAACGTGAAAGCGGCTTCCCAGTCCGAGTCGTTCATCTGCTCGAAGTAGCCGTCGCCCGGGCCGATGGTATGAACCAGCGCGTTGAGTGTGCTCCAACGTTCGGAGATCCGGCTAAAGCCCGCGATGATGGAAGCCCCGTCGGCCATGTCGACACTGACGCCCAAAGCCTCATGAGCGCCGGCCTTTTGGAGCGAGTCGACGGCGGCGTCGAGCGCGCGTTGATCTCGCGCCATGACGGCGACGTTCGCGCCTTCGGATGCCAGTGTTTCGGCGATCGCGAATCCCATCCCCTTGCTTCCGCCAGTTACTACGGCCGTCGCGCCGGTCAATCCGAGGTCCACGGGTGTCTCCTTACATGTGGTGTGCGATCACGTCGTCAGGAACTCCCAACCCACGTAGGCAAAACTGCTTCACCCGGCGCCGAACGTCGGCGCCGGACCCGCTGCCGGCATCCCAGTGCCGGTGAACGGATGCCCAGACGACACCGTGGATCGACTCCGCTTCCACAGCGGGGTCGATATCATCGAAAAGGCTTGCTTCTAAACCCATTTCGAGATGCTCAATGAGCGGTTGGATGAGCTCTTCAAAGGACGCGCTGATCGTGTCGGGCGAGGCGAACATCAGGGACTCCGCCTCGCGGGACAGATGGCGCTGGCCGGCCGTGTTGGGCTGGTCGAACGCCAAGTCCAGGCGCGCATCGATCCAGCACGAGACCGCCTCGGCAGGGTTGGCGGCGGCGGCCATTCTGATCCGGATCCGTTGCGTCTCGGCTCGTGTCAAATGAACGAACACGGCCCGGATCAAGTCGTCCATCGATTCGAAATGCCGATAGAAGGCGCGCGTGCCCAGGTTTGTCCGGGTCAACACCGCCGTCAGGTTCAGGGCTGCCACGCCGTGCTCCTGGACGACATCGACACCGGCGTCGATGATGCGGGCACTCACCGCCGGGTCGGGTTCCAGCTTCTTGCGTCCGCGCGTGACGGCGCCCTGGTATTCACGCTGTTGCATCGTAGGCTTCCAGATATCGCTCGAAGGAAGCCCGGACCCGCGCGGGCGTCAGGCCGTAGTCGGACAGCTCGTAGTCGTGTGAACCACGCGCCCCCGGTTTGTGATTGGCCGCCCAGTCCTGAATCGAGCTCCGAGTGGCAGCGGTGAAATCCAGATCCAGCGTCTGGTAAGCATTTTGCAGCGCAGCTACCGGATCGCGCTGCAGATCCGCGAAAGCCACGTCAGCGAACCGGTTTTCACCGATCCGCTCGCGGAACTCCATCGCCCGGCGTACGGCTTCGGCCCAGGAGTCCAGTTGTTCGGCGCCCAGCTCAACGGGATCGTCGCGATCGCTGCTCCAGCTGCGGACATAGCGGATGAGGCTGCACACCGATGCCAATACCTTGGCCGGATCCCGGTGGCTCCACATGAATTTCGCGTTCGGATACGCCTGGACAAGGGCATCGAGGGAGAACATGTGCACCGGGGTCTTCAGGTGCCACAGCGTGGGCGGGCAGTGCCATTGCAGCAACTTGAGCACCCGGCGGTGGTAGGCGTAGGTCCCACGCATGTCGCAGTTCATCAACCAGGCCAGGTAGCTGGGAACCCGAACGACGCCATCGAAATGGAAAGTGCGAAAGCTCATCCCCATCAAGTCTTGGCATTCGGTAGCGGCGGTGGCTTCCGAGTTGTGCATGGTCTTCATCAACGGGAACATGTCGTTGAGCATCGCCAGTCCCGCTTCGGCCTGCGCGATGCGCGGATCGCAGTGCTGGGTGTCGGCCTCGGGCGGCGGGGTGGGCGCCTGCGACTCCCACGTGCGCAGCGAACGGAACTGCGGATCCGCGCCGACGAGTTGACTCAAAGCGGTTGTGCCGGTGCGAGGTAACCCGATGACGAAGACGGGCCCGTCGATCTGCTCGTCGTCGATCTCAGGATGGCGCTGGTAGGTCTCCTCGATTTTGAGGCGCTGAATCAACGCATTGCTGATCGTCGCGTGCTGGATTACCCGACCCATGTCGCTGAGGTCCGCCTCGGTGTTGAGCGCATCGACGGTGCGTTCCAGGCCCTCCCGGTAATATGGTGAGCCGAAATCGTCTAGCCCCGTTGCCTTTCGAGCACCATCCTCCAACTCGTCAGCGGAAAACGTCATGAGGCAAACCTGTTTGCAAACCTGTTTGCTATGGCCTGCCGACGGGCCGCGAGCACCGCTGATCGTTCGTCGGGGCTGACCCGGCGGGTGTCAGGAGGTAGCGATGACGCGAGGTCGTCGAACTTCACGACACGGGTGTGCGGGGTCGGCGCCGTTTCGGTGCGAACACAGCGCAGAATCATGGCGCCGTTGCTGTGCCCTGCCGTGTCAAGCCAATTGGCGATGCCCGGGTCCGTTGCGCACAGCACGACGCGCGCGGCGCCGTCGGCATCGAGGTGTATCTGGTGGCCGTTCAGGCTCGACTGATGCCGGCCGTAGTGAATGGTCTCCCACCACGGATTGCCCACGGAATAGCTCCAATACAAGCCTTCGGGCGGCTGCACCTCGAGGATCAGGGCTTCATCCGGTTCCAGTTCGTATCTGCCGATGACCGGCCGGTTTTCGGCCGCGGCGCCCATCGAGCTGCGATCGATCGCCGGCAGGAACCCGTTTGCCGGTGGCGCGGAGCCGAAGTCGAGGAAGAACTTGAGATTGTCGTGAACGAAGTCGCCCAAGGCGGCCAGTTGCCGGGAGACCGCCAACTCTGGGTCGACCTGAGGGTGGTCCTCATTCGCGCGTTCGCCGATGCGCTCGATGTTCAGCGTCGACGGGACTTCGCTGTCCCAGTCGTAGAAAAAGTGCCGGACCGTCAGGGTCGGGTGGGCTCCCTCCGTGCGCAGCCAATTTCCCGCGTGCTCGTCTTGCGGACAACACCACCTCGAAATTGCCTGCGGCGTCGACCTCCAACTCGTCGACGACGGCGTTGGCGGTGGCCGAAATTCCATTCATGGTCTGCAATCCCACGTAGCGGGCGGTGCCGCGGTTGCCGTGGAGACGGTACGACTCGCCGCCGCGCATCAGGGCGCGGGTGTAGAGACAGTCCGGGCACTCCATGCCCCAGGTGATGATGTCATCGGTGCTGGTGCGCTCGACCCGCAGCGCGGGGTCGGGGTCGACCCGGAGGGCTTCGTCGATTCCGACGGCGAGCAGCACCAGCAAGTGTCGTATCCCGGCCGTCAGGTCGGTCCGGTTACGGGCGAATCCGCTGGTTTCGACGATCGACGCCGAGGTCGCCATGCGCTCCAAGAGATATGACCAGCCTTCAACCGGTGTCCGGTCGCCGGATGCCGTACCGGTGAGTGAGGCCTCCGCGATCGCAAAGGGCAGCCATGAGAGGGGCGGCGACGCGGTCATTGACATCCTTAGGCCGAGTTAAATGAAAGTGGCTCTTTCATTTAAGGCTGAGGCGATCATCACACTCGTTTTACGTCGGTGTCAACCGTAGGGGGCAAGGTACGGGGAAAATCAGGATCCAGCCGGCAGCAGATTGCTGTTCTGCGGGCAATAGGACCGCACGGAGATGGCGACAAAGTGATCGGCGTTGTCGCTGAACGCGGGACTACTCGCACGAAACGCCGCCACCACCTGTGGCACCGACATTCCCTGACCGATGTTCTGGCACACCGTCTTGCCGTTGTAGACGGCTGCATCGGGGTTGGCGAACACGATGCCCCGATCCTGCAGGGCCTGCAGGTATTTGCTGTCCTGATCTGGCGTTGACGTGATCGACGACGGAGCGGCGGCCGTCGTCGACGTCGCGGTCGGCGGCGGTGAGGTGGCCGTCGCCTGCTTGGACTCGCTGTGCGAGGCCAGTGCCCAACCTCCCATGACAATCACCCCGGCCAACACCAGGCCGGCCGCCAGGAGCAGAACGGCGTTGCCCCACGCGGCGCGCCAGGATTGGTGGGTGTCGGCCGGTTCGAAGGCCGGTTCAAAGGCCGGTCAAAGGCCGGCTCGCTGTGGGCTTCGCTGCGCAAGCCGGTCGGGGAGTCCCCGCCATCCTCCCGGTCAACGGCGCCCGACCATGCGAGACCCACCGCATCGGTGGGTGTGGGATTAGGCACGCCGGCGGTCTCGCCCTCGGCACCCGGGCCCGGATCGGCCATGAGGGCCATGGTTTCACGTCAGGCGGCGATTTCGCCACCGTCGCAATCGGCCCGTCGGAACCTGGATCGCGGCCATCACCGCGCTCATCGGCGACGCCACCGGCTTTGTGCGCGGCTGCGGCTCCCCGCCAGGTGCCGCGGGGGCCGGAGGTGCACTGCCTTCCCACCACGTCGGCGCCAGTAGCGCGGTCGTCACCGGGATCGCCTGGTCGACGCTGTTGCGTCCCCACCGGTACGCGCGATCGATGGCGGCGACGGAAGGCGCCAAGTTCACCGGTGACAGCGTCGGCTCGAAGCGGACCAGATGATCGGCGTAGGGCAGGTTGCGGACCATCTGCAATTGGATCGCCTGGGTGATCGGTACCAGCCACATGTGCCGCGGGTCCCATTGCGGATGGAAGCAGTCAAAGGCCAGATAGCACGCGTTGCGGGTGCCCAGCCTGCCGTCGCGGACGCGTTTCCATGCCAGTTCGACCGGGACGTTGCTTGCCGCGCCGCCGTCGACGATTGCCGCGATGCCCCTGTCGGCGCACAGTTCGTCGAGGATCGGGACCATCCGGGGATCGCTCGTTTCATGGTGCAGCACACCAGGAATCGCCGACGAGAACGCCGCCGCGTCGACGACGTTGAAATCGCGGGTCGCGTCGTCGGCTGCGCTGATGACGATCGGCTTGACCACGCGCACGTCGATGAACGCGGGGACCTGCCACATGCGAGCTCCCACCCGCGGGCCGATACCGATCGGCAGGACCGGAAGGGACCGCAACTGCAGTGCCGCCAGTTCGGGCCGGCGGAACCGGGACGGTAGCGCCGCATAGGGCTGCTTTCGCACCCCGGCCACCACGGCGTCGAACGGGATCGCCAGGTCCGACATGCGCATCCGTTCGCCATCCTCCCGGCTGAGCAGGGCATGGGCGAACTGGTCGAAGCGCAGCGCGAACAGGCCGGCCAGGCCGTGGCGGCGGCGCAATCGTTCCGGACCCAGGATGGCGCGGTAAGACACCGTCTTCGCCCAGGCGACGTATTCCTCGATCGGCACCGGTAGGGCGCGGCTCACCAGGCTGCCCATGATCGACCCGAACGACGCGCCGACCAAGTAGTCGGGCACCTGGCCGGCTTCCAGCAGTCGCTGGATGCCGCCGATGTAGACGAAACCGGCACCCCCGCCGCCGCCCAGGACGGTGACGAGCTTCTTGTAGCCGACCTCGGCGTCCAACTCGGCGGGGGAGAAGTCGTTTTGGTGGCGTTCGATGAGTACTTGGCGTTGATCGTCCTGGTCGGCGATCAGACCCGCCAGCACCTCACGTGCCGCCTGCAGTGCCGTGGCCGGATCCGGCTCTTCGCGCAGCGGTCCGTACAGAGCGTCGATGACCCTGGACCGCCACGGCGCGACTTCGGCGCCGACCGAGACGTCGCCGCGGCCACGGCTGCCGCCCGGGCCCGCGGCGCCCGGTTCGAAGTCGGCGAGGCGGGCGAAGTTGAGGATGTAGCGCAGCTTGCGCAGCTGTTCGTCGCTCAATACGTCCGGGGCCAACAGCTGGTGCCGGACCAGCCGGTTCTCCATCCTTTGCAGCAACAGGGCGGGTTCGGCCGCCACCAGGTCGGCGGCGTCGAGTGCGTCGATCTGGTCGTCTTCGATTTCCTCGAAGAGGTCGAGCGCGGCCCCGCGGCGGCCGAGGCGGGCGAGCACCGCGTCGGCAAACGGGATCTGCATGAGGATCAACCCTCTCATGTCGATCCCGCTACCGGCGGATCATGGCCACCGTCCACGCCGGGAGGATCGGTGCCTTCGTCAAGAAGTGGTCGCCCTGGCCGATCTGGCGCAGCAGCACCTGGGTGCGCGCGATGCAGCACCCCATTCGCACCATCGCGAAGATCTCGTACCAGTCCAGGTCGACGAGCGGGCGGCCGATCATCTCCTCGAAGCGGCGGGTGACCTGCTCGCGGGTGTCGAACCCGGGCAACTCCGGGTCCAGCTCGAGGTCGTTGACCTCCAACATCTGGCGGCGGGTGGCGAGCCACCAGGCGAAGTCGGTCTCGGCCGGGCACATGCACGCCTGCTCCCAGTCCAGCGCGCCGATCAGGTCGCCCGCGTCGTCGAAGATCGCGTTGGACAGGCGCGCGTCGTTCCAGCAGACGGCCGGATTCGCCTGGCTCCGTCGGGCTGGTGGTTGATCAGCCAGCCGAACGCCTCGGCCATCAGCTCGGGCACCTGGTTGTCGGTTCCCCATTTCACGTATTCGCGCCACCAGGTGAGTTCGGCGTTGGTCCCGACGCCGGTCGGCCGGGCCAGCCAGGGCGCGTCGTCGATGGGGACGTGCTGCAGCCGCGCGAGTGTCTCGAGGAACGAATCATGAACCCGCCGTTGCACATTCGGGCCTGCGTCGTGCAGCCACCCGCGGGTCGCGTACGACGTATCCGACGGGGTGTGGCCGATGATCCGTGGCATCACCAGAAATCTGGAGCCGATCCACGACTCGTCGGGTTCGTAGCTGATCGGGGACGGAGCGGCGATCCCGTGGCCGTGCAGCAGTTCCTGCGTGCGGGTCTGCGCGCCCAGGTCGTAACTGGGGAAGATGCCGCCGCCGGCGGGCGGGATTCGCACCACATAGTCGGTCGACGCCTCGTTAGCCTCCGCGGTGAACAGCAGACTTTCACTCGACCAGCCGGCAGCCCGATTCGCCGCGCGCAGCTCCGACAGCGCGGTCTTGGCGCCGAAGCGATGCTCGAACCACAACTCGAGTTGCCGGCGAGTGGTTGCCAGGTCACGTCGAATGAGGGCGATGCCTGCCATGCGACATAGATTTACATATCGCACAGGGACCGAGATGAGGGGTGACCGCATTGCTGTCAACGAACTACGGAGCCTTGGTGCCCGAGGACGAACTGCTCACTCACCAGATCGTGGACACCTTCGCCACGGTCAGCCAGTCGGATCCGTCGTGGACAGAAAAGATCTGGACGATCGCGCATGCGCGCGACAACTCGCTGCAGGTCGTGCTGGGGATCGGCAAGTACACCAATCGAGGCGTCTTCGATGGGGCGGCGGGGGTGTGCCGCGGCACGCAGCAGTGGACGGTTCGGGCCGGGCGGCGGCTGTCGTCGGACCCGGCGAGCACCGACGTGGGGCCGATTCACTACCAAGTCGAGGAGCCGCTGCGCGCGGTGCGGGTGAGCCTGGATACCACCGAGCACGCCCCCATCGCGTTCGATGTCGTGCTGCGGGGGAGTTTCGATGCGGCGCTGGAAGATCCATGGCCGGACCGCAGCCCCGACGGCTATCGGGTGTCCCACAACGTATTGCGCTATCACCAGATCGGCGTCGCATCGGGCTGGGTGCAGGTCGAAGGCGTGAGAACCGAGATCAACGCCGACGACTGGATCTCGATCCGGGACCACTCGTGGGGACTTCGGCCGGGTGTCGGCAAGCCGATACCCGGGTTGCCGCGTGGTGGCCGCAAGATCAAGCAGATGCTGATGACGTGGCTGCCCATGACGCTGACCCGCTCGGACGGCTCGGCCTATTCGCTGTTCGTCTTCTACCAGGAGGAGCGCGGTGACGGATTCACCGAGATCCGTTGCCAGGCAGGGCAACAGGACCAGGATGGCACCTCCATGAGGTTCGTGTCGGTCGAGCAGGACCTGCACTTCCAGGACGACAACCGTCGCTTCACCCGGGGGACGATCACGCTGATCGGCGCCGACGGCACTCGGCGGCCGCTGACCATCACCGCGGCCGGACCCACCGGCTTTCACCTCGGAACCGCCGGATATTACGGCTGGAATGACTGGGTTTACGGGCAGTGGGTCGGCGAGTTGAAGGTGGAAGGCAACCACATGACCGATTGCGACGACCCGAAGAACGCGCGCGAGTTACACCAACTGAGGGATCTCCTTGTGCGAGTGGAGGATCCGGTTGGCGGGGGTGTCGGGCTGGGCAACGCCGAAACCTTCGCCCTCGGCGCGTTCCTCGACCGTGGCCTGACCGTAGAAAACTCGTTCCTGTGACCTCGTCGCTGTGCCGGACAGCGACCCTTTAGGCTGCGGTCATGGCGATCGATCGTGCGGCACTCATCGCGGGCAGCATCCGGCTCGCGTCGGGCATTTCATTTCTCGTCGACCCGGTCCGGGCCAATCAGCTTTGGGGAGCGGAAGCGGAGGAGTCATCGCCGACCGCACGCCTGCTGCTGCGGTCGATGGGTTACCGCGACGCTCTGATCGGCGGGCTGCTGGCGACGGCCGCGCTGCGTGGCAAGAACACCCGCGGCTGGTTTCTCGCGTCTGCCGGCGCCGACGCGTCCGACCTGCTGGGCGGGATGAGCGTGCATGACGAGATGAAGCGCTCACAGGTGGTCATCGGCCTCGGCGGCGCTGTCGTCGGCATCGGCGTTGGGCTGTGGGGCGCGACACGCCGGACCCCGAGGGAAGAGCCCTCAGTCAGACTGACCCCATGCGCGAGAGAGGCTTTCCGCGCGCAGCGCCGTTCCAGACGCCTCAGGATGCTTTGGCGAACCGACGAACTAATTGGCTATCTGCGAACGTGCCCGTGTGCTGGCGACCGTGCGTGTCGGTGCCAAAAAATGTCCATTGCCCTGGGGCCGTCTGCGGGCCACTGATCATCTTGACCTTGAAGCGGAAGTCAGTCTGGCGCAGCGTGCCGATGACGTCACCGACCCTGATCTCCGATGGATGGATCTCGGGTGCATCGCACCAGTTCTGTATCGTCGTCATGTCCCTGCTCACCTTGGTTGCTACCACCCTACCCCAATCCGGACTTGTTCCTACCCGATTCCGTATTTGTTTCAGACCGGCATCCGCGGGGTCGATGGCGCGTTGGTGCGCGTAACCTCAGGACTGAGCCGTTTCGTTGCCGTTCGTGCAATGCGATTCCTCCGTCGTCCCGCACCCGTGGGGCGGTCGATGACGACCGTGAAGGAAGAGCCCTGGTGAAACGCGTGGTCCTATTTCCGGCGCTCACGCCGCCGGCCGCACTGATCCGGTGATGCATTCGTCGGTGGCCCGACGCCGGGCCGCGTCCATACGGCTCAGTTTGATGGGCGAGCTTGGTCACGACATCGACGGGGCTTGGTGGCCGCATACCGATCGCATCGGCGTCGAGTTGCCCGATCTCGTTGTGGTTCTTAGCGCCCGAATCGGTGAGATTCTCGACATCACGGTCAACTGGCCACCGTTGGAGCGACCGCCCGATTTGAACTGGCAAGGCTGGCAACACAAAGACCAACACGTGATGACCGTCAACAGCTGCGAAGCTCGCGTCAATCTCTTGATCATCCCGTATTCGACGAACAGCGCTCTTGCCCGGATGATGCTGTGTCGTGCCGCCGACCTGCCGATCGATGCTGCCTCCCGCGCGACCCCACCATTCCACACCGCCGGGGCGATCCTGTGCGCCGCACATAAACAACGTGCATCGAGCTGCGTGGATTCATCGCCAGAGCCCATCCTGTGAATGAGATTGGCGGACAGCCGAATTTCAGGCGCGCCAAGGACGTCAGCTCGAGAGCAGTGAACCCGTCCGACGTTATCGCGCCGAATGCCGCGGCCTCGCGCGCGAACCGCACTGGCGCATCGGGAAGCGCGTCCGGACCATCCAGCCGAAAGCAACTGGGCGCGAGCGGACCGAACAGCAGAGCGCGGCATAGATCTGGCCAGTTGTCGAGGCACGGCTCGACCCCGGCCGCTCGGGCGAAAGTCAGCGCAGCCAAGTTCATCTGGGTCTTCTGCGGCATTCCCCTTCTCGACCGATAAGTCTCGATCGACATTCGCAGATCGGTCTCGCTGATCGCCGGGATTGCGCCGCCCCAGGTGTACGCGATCCATCTGGCCTGAAGTTCCAGTGGCACAAAGTATCCGCCCGACTGGTCCCACATACCCATGAACGCCAACCCGGGGAGATCGGGATGGAAGGTGTAGCGGTCGGCATCCAGGTGCACCGCGTCGAGGTCGAGGGTCGCCCGGATCTGGTCGCTCAAAAACGGTAGACACAAATCGAAGCCGGTACCGAGCACTATCCCGTCGAACTCCTGGGCGGACCCGTCGGCGAACGTCACCGTCGTGCCCGTGACCGAAACCATCCAGGGACACACCGTGATCCGGCCCTCGGCCACCAGCGGCAAGTAGCCCTGGTTGAGGGTGACCCCGGCCGCGAAAAGCGACGGGTCCGGCGCCGGCGCGCCATACTGCTCCGGGCTTCCCCCGGCCGCGAGCACGATCTCCTTGAGCTGCCGCTCGACCTCGGCCGTCGGGAGGGTCTCGCTGGCGAGGGCGCCGTAACGCGTGAAGATGCGGTGATCGGAGGGGACTCCGGCGGCGAACTTCGGCAAGACGTAGCGCTGTCGCCGCTGCGTCACCACCACGCGTGCCGCGCCGAGCTGGGCGAGTTCCGCCGCGATCTCCAGGGCACTGATGGCGCAGCCCGCCACCAGGACGCGCTTGCCCAAATACGGCGATGGTCCCCGGTAGTGGTACGTCGAGATTGCCCCGGCCGAGCCGGCGAACGTCTCGAGCCCTGGAACACCGGGGATGGCGGGAGTGTGAAACCGCCCACTCGCCACCACCACTCGGTCGAAGCGCTCCTGGGCGCCGGCGCATCCCACCACCCATCCGGTGTCGTCCCGCCCGAGAGTGTCAACCCGGGTGCCCAATCGGATACGTGCGGTCAACCCGAACGTCTCGGCGTAGCGATGCAAGTAGTCGAGGATGTCTCGGTTCGAAGGGTAGACGCGGTCGCACTCGTGCTCGAGGTCGCTGAAGGCGGTCAGGATCCGGCTGGTATTGGTGTGCATCGTCGGCCACACGCCGCTGCGGCCATCCAGGCCCGTCCACTGCCCGCCCAGCATCGGCCCTTGCTCGAAGATGGTCGGCTCGAAGCCTTGCGACAGCAGCCAGCGCGCGGCGACCAGCCCACCAGGCCCGGCCCCGATCACTGCGACGCTTCTGGTCACCCGGGAACTGTCGCACGGCTGCGATGCCGTCGTTTCGGCGGGGCTCCATGTCTCTGTAATCCCTTGTGTCACTTTCGCTTCAGCGGTCACAGCGCGGCGATTCTTGTCGGTGGTGCTTCGTAAAATCTGAGGCATGGGTTCGAGCAGTCGCGAGGAGATCGTGGAGGTCTTCGATGTGGTCGACGCCGGCCTGGACCGCTTGTGCGAGTTGACCTTTGATGTCTTGACCACCCCGGAACGGTTGCGGGCGCTGGAGCACCTGGAACGCATGGCACGCCAACTGCGCGCCCCGCAGCAGCCGTTGATCAATCAACTCGACGCGCAAGCCGGCGAAGAAGAACTCGGCGGCAAACTGCGCACGGCGCTGGCCGACCGGTTACGGATCACCAAGGCCGAGGCCGGCCAGCGCATCCACGAAGCCGCCGACCTCGGGCAACGTCGCGCGCTCACCGGTGAACCGCTGGCACCGCAGTTGGCCGCGACCGCGGCCGCCCAACGCCAGGGGCTGATCGGCGACGGGCACCTGTTGACTGAACTAACTTCGGTGTTCCGGCATGTCAGCGTGGTGATCGGCGAATAGCGGTCCTAGCGTCGGTGCCGTGTTCGACGACTTGGAGGACGTGCGGGATCTGTCGGTGTTGGAGGTTCCGGCGGTGGGTTCGCTGGCGGCGACGGGCTCGAAGTGGGAGCCGTATCGGCTGCTCGACCCGGCGGGGCGCCCGGTTGGGGCGGTCGCTGCGTTCTTTAGCGACCTGCTGGCTGCGGGGCGCAGCGAAGCCACGGTCCGCTCCTATGGGATGGACCTGCTGCGGTGGTTCCGGTTCCTGTGGGCTATCGAGGTGGCGTGGGACCGCGCGACCCGCCTGGAGGCCCGCGATTTCTGCCGATGGCTTGCGATCACGAACGGCGCGAAGGGCTCTGGTCGAGTGAGGCCGTATTCGGTGTCGGTGCGGGTGCATAGCGAGACAGTGCTGCGCTGTTTCTATGATTTTCACCGCGACGTCGACACGGGGCCGATGGTGAATCCTTTTCCGCTGGACCGGACGCGCCGCGGTGGCCGGGCGCACGCGCATCACAACCCGATGGAGCCCTATCGCAACGAGCGGGCAGGGTTGTATCGGCCCGGGGTGGTCAAACGGATTCCACGCAACATCCCGGATGCGGAGTTCAACCAGATCTTTGCGCGGCTGCCTTCGCATCGCGATCGGGCGTTGGTGGCGTTCTATGTGTGCACCGGGGCGCGGGCGTCGGAGTTGTTGACCGTGACGCAGGGTGGTGTCGATCCTGGACGGCAGTTGATCACTGTGGTGCGCAAGGGCTCTCGGGAGATGCAGGAGTTGCCGGCGTCGTCGGATGCGTTCGTGTGGCTGCGGCTGTATCAGGTGGAGATGCAGGGCCTGATCCCGCGCGGACGGAGCAAACCGTTGTGGTGGACGCGCCGCAAGCCGTTTCGTGTGTTGACTTATCACGCGGCGCACCGGATGTTCGAGCGAGTCAACGCCGAAGTCGGCATCAGCGCGACGTTGCATGCGCTGCGGCATACCGCGGCCTACCGGATGGCGCAGGATCCGGCGATGCCGCTGACCGATGTGCAGTATGTGCTCGGGCATGCGCAGCTGAGCACCACACAGATCTACCTGACCCCGCGCAAGGAAGATGTCATCGAACGCGTGCTGGCCCACCACGCTGAACAGACCCGCAAGGCCGCGAAGGCGCCCACGCCGCCGCCGGCGGCGGGCTATCGACCTGAGACACTGGACGTGCTGTTCGCCCGGCGGCGCTCGTGACTGTCGTCGAGATCAACACCGCAACGGCGGCAGTCGCCGGCGACGGCATTGAAGCAGTTGAATCTGCTGTTGCGCAATCGGATTGGCGGTCTCGCTATCGCGTTCGTGCGGCCGGTGTGGATTGGCCGGCAACATGCGGCGATGGCGCCGAGGTCGATCGGGTCGTCGCGGCCGCCACGGCCGAGTTGGTGACCCAATGGGTCCAAGAAGTCCGCCGCGTTGGTGTGCCGCTGCTGCTGGACTGGCTGCTCGACCAGCCCGGCCACACCTGGCAGCAGAGGTGGTGGGCCAGCGGTGCCGATGCCGCCGGTGCGCAGTGGGCGCAGCATCCCGGGCAGTGGCTTGAGCGCCGGGGCATGTATTCCGGGAACCGGTTGCGGTTAATGACCAGCTCGCTGATCCTCGTGGTCGGCGCGGACGTGTTACGACCGTCGTTGGCATGGCTGTTGACCGGCGCGAAGGCAAGCAAGCTGATCCGCCGTATCGTCTACGGGCGTGACAAGGCTGGCTTCGACCAGCTGCGCCGGTTGTGTGAGCGGAATCCAGATATAGCATCAAACGTTTTGGACGACATCATGTCTCGCTCTGTGCGGATCGTCGCCGCTAAGGGCGGAACCCTTGCCGACATCACTGCCGGTGATGTGCTGGAGATCCTAGACGCCGAATATGCGGTGCGGGGTTGCGCGGTCTCGGGATCGGCGACGTTTCGGATGCTGCGCGAAGCGGGTGTACTTGACGCGGACACGCCCACGCTGGCCCAGGCCCGCAGCGTTGGCCAGCGTTCGGTCGCCCAACTCGTCGATCGCCACCCGATCACTTGCCGCCCGATCCGGGATCTGCTGGTGGCCTATCTGGCCGAGCGGCAACCGGCGATCGACTACACCACCCTGGTCGGCCTGGCCTATCACCTGGTGCGATGTTTTTGGTTCGACCTCGAGCAGCACCACCCCGGCATCGATTCGCTGCGGCTGCCGCGCGAGGTCGCCGGAGCCTGGAAGCGGCGGCTGCACACCAAAACCACCATCGTCGTTCGCGACGGCCAACGCGTCGAGGTTGAGTCTGAACGCCTCAATTACCTGGACGTGCTCGCTGCGGTGCGGGCGTTCTATCTCGACCTGGCCGGGTGGGGTCTCGATGACCCCATCCGATGGGGTGTGTGGGTAGCGCCGTGCCCGATCAGCCAACAGGACCTAGTGCGGCGCAAGTCTATTCGCCGCCGCAAAGCACGTATGGACAGCCGTACCCGGGAACGGCTGCCCGTGTTGCCGGTCCTGGCCCAGGCCGTCGACCGGTGGCGGCGCGAGTCGGCGCAACTGTTGCAAGCCGGACAACAGGCCCAGCCGGGCCAGCAGTTCAGCGCCGCAGGGAAGACCCTGACCAGGATCGTCCGGCCGGATGCGGCGACCGATAACGTCTGGGTGTGCGACCCGGACACCGGCAAACCACGACTGCTCACCTCCGAGGAGGAACACGCGTTTTGGGCGTGGGCGGTCATCGAGGTGTTGCGCCACACTGGCATCCGGATCGAAGAACTGCTCGAACTGAGCCACCACGGCCTGATCCAATATCGGCTGCCCACCACCGGCGAACTGGTGCCACTGCTGCAGATCGCCCCATCCAAGACCGACGCCGAGCGACTGCTCGTGGTCAGCCCCGAACTGGCCGATGTGCTCAGCGCCATCATCTGCCGCGTCCGCGGCCCCGACGGACCCATCCCACTCGTCTGCGCCCGCGACCGCCACGAACTGGTGTGGCTGCCACCGTCTCCGCTGCTGTTCCAGCGGCGAACCAGAGCTGAAAACCATTCAATTTCAGCAGGTTTAGTGGTCAGGCTGCTCGATGAAGCCCTCGCCCGAACGGGGCTGACCGACCCTGCTGGAAAGCCGCTACGCTTCAGCCCACACGACTTTCGGCGCATGTTCATCACCGAAGCCATCCTGAACGGTCTGCCACCGCACATCGCACAAGTCATCGCCGGACACCGCGATATCGGCGTCACCATGGGCTACAAGGCCGTCTACCCCGACGAGGCCATTACCGCTCACCTGGCCTTCATCGCCCGCCGACGCGCGCTGCGCCCCACGGAGGAATACCGCCAGCCCACCGACGCCGAATGGCAGCAGTTCCTCGGCCACTTCGAGCGCCGCAAAGTCTCCGTCGGCACCTGCGGACGCGCCTTCGGCACAGCCTGCATTCATGAGCACGCCTGCCTCAGATGCGCGTTGCTGTGGCCCGATCCCGCGCAACGAACCCGACTTCTAGAGATTCGTGACAACCTCAAAGCCCGGATAGCCGAAGCCCAACGCCAGGGCTGGCTCGGCGAAGTAGAAGGACTGCAAGTCAGCCTCGCTGGCACCGATGACAAACTCGCCCAAATCGAAAAACGCTGCACAGCAACCGAAACAGCAACCGATCTCGGAATCCCCGCTATGTCGACCGAATCCGCAGATTAAACACTTATCGAACATACGTGTTTGGTTCAGAGAACACGTGCGGGTGATCCGCAGTTTCTTCGCCCACCTGCCCGCCGAGGTCGACCCGGGCACCCGGGAGGCCGCCGAAGCCGATCTGGCCGGTAAAGCCAGCCAGTATCGCCCCGATGAGTTGGTCACCTACGCCCAGCGGATCATGGACCTGCTGAACCCCGACGGCGAACTCAGCGACCAGGAACGCGCCCGCAAGCGCGGCATCATCCTCGGCAAGCCAGGAATACGACCGCATGTCGCGCATCAGCGGCTACCTCACCCCGGAAGCGCGCGCCGCCCTGGAACCCGTGTTGGCCAAACTTGCCGCTCCCGGCGCGTGCAATCCCGACGATGACACCCCGGTCATCGACGCGACACCGGATGAGGAGGCGGTCAAACGCGACACCCGCAGCCAAGCGCAACGCAATCACGACGGCCTGCTGGCCGGGCTGCGGGCCCTGGTGGCGTCGGGCGAGCTGGGCCGGCACAACGGGTTACCGGTGTCGGTCGTGGTCACCACCACACTGACGGATCTGGAAGCCGCCGCCCCAAGGGCTTCACCGGCGGCGGTTCCCTGCTGCCGATGTCGGATCTGATCCGGATGGCCAGCCACGCCCATCACTACCTCGCCGTCTTCGAGGACGGTAAACCTCTGGCGTTGCATCACACCAAACGGTTCGCGTCCCCGGCGCAGCGGATTATGTTGTACGCCAAGGATCGTGGCTGCACGCAGCCCGGTTGTGATGCACCGGCTTATCACAGCCAGGTCCATCACGTCAGCGGGTGGACGACCACCCGGCGCACCGACATCGACGACCTCACCCTGGCCTGCGGGATCAGCAACCGACTCGCCGAAAAAGGCTGGACCACCCGCAAAAACGCCCACGGCGACACCGAATGGCTACCGCCGCCACACCTCGATCACGGCCAACCCCGCATCAACCCGTATCACCACCCAGAGAGATTCCTCCCGCGACGACGACGAACCCGATTGACGTTGGTCAAGCCCTCGCCAGCGCGCTGTGTCGCGACCCGAATCGTCGTTGCGGGCGTTACCGACCTGGTGACAAGCTGGCTCGACGGCAACCTCGACGTCGACCGCGCGCCAACCGTTGACTGTGCGTCTACCGCGCAAAACTGCGAGTAGCCGGTGTGGTCAGCGCAGAGTCAAAGGAGGATAGGGATATGCATTTCGGTGTTCTCAACTTCGTCACCGACGAGGGAATCGGTCCGGCCGAGTTGGGTGCGGCACTCGAACAGCGCGGCTTCGAGTCGCTGTTCCTCGCCGAGCACACCCACATTCCGGTCGACAACCAGAGCCCCTATCCCGCGGGTGGCCCGATTCCAGACAAGTACTACCGCACGCTGGATCCGTTCGTCTCGTTGACGGCGGCGGCGGTCGCGACACAGACGCTGAAGGTGGGGACGGGCATCGCGTTGATCCCGGAACGGGATCCGATCATGACGGCCAAAGAGGTCGCCTCGCTGGATCTGGTGTCCGGAGGGCGGGTGATCTTCGGTGCGGGTGTGGGCTGGCTGCGCGAAGAAATCGCCAACCACGGTGTCGACCCCGCGGTACGTGGGCGCCTGTCGGAAGAGCGCCTGCGCGCGATCATCGAGATCTGGACGCAGGAGAAGGCGGAATTCCATGGGGAATTCGTGGATTTCGATCCGATCTATTGTTGGCCGAAGCCGGTGACCAAGCCGCATCCGCCGCTGTATCTGGGCGGGGGGCCGGCGAGCTTTCCGCGCATCGCCCGGCTGGGCGCGGGGTGGATCGCGATCTGCCCGACACCGCACGCGTTGACGGGTGCGATCGGACGGCTGCGCGACATGGCCGGCCCCGACGTGCCGGTGACCGTCTGCCAAATGGGCGAGCAGACGGCGAAAGCCGTTGCCGGATACCAGGATCTGGGAGTGGAGCGCGTTCTGCTGGACCTGCCGACCGTGCCGCGCGACGAGACGCTGCAACGGATCGACGAGCTGGCGGCCGAAGTCGCGCAGCTGCGTTGAGCTTTCGTCGGATCAGGTGCCGCAGAAGGTTCGGTAGGCGCCGAAATCATCTGGGGCGGAACTGGCATAGCGCTCGAGGTCAGGTCGTCGGTCAAACGGTGCCGTCACGGCGTCAAGCAGCTGCTGAACCGGAGCAAGGTCGCCGGCGGTGGCCGCGCTGAGTGCCTCCTCGACCAGATGGTTGCGCGGAATGTAGATCGGATTGGTGCGGTCCATCAACTCTGGGTCGGGAGCCAACGCCCGCCAGCGCGATACCCAATCGCCAAAGCCGCCGAGCTCGCCGGAGGCGAGGTTGCGGAAGAACGAGGTGTAGTCAACGCGGTTGTCCTGCATGAGACGCAGCAATTCCTCGAGCAGCGATGTGAGGGCAGCGGTTCCGACGCTCGCGGACAAGCCGAGTTTGGCGCGCATCCCGGAGAACCACACCTCGTCGTAGCGTGCGCCGAACACGCCAAACGAATTTTCGGCGAGTACCACCGCTTCGTCACTGTTGTCGGAGAGCAACGGAAGAAGCGCCTCGGCGAATCGGGCGAGGTTCCATCCGGCAACCGTCACCTGGTTGCCGTAGGCGTAGCGCCCCCAGTGATCGATCGAACTGAAGACGGTCTCGGGGTCGTAGATCTCCATGAAGGCGCAGGGGCCATAGTCGATGGTCTCGCCGGAGATCGTCATGTTGTCGGTGTTCATCACCCCGTGGACGAATCCGATCAGCATCCATCGAGCCATCAGCGATGCCTGGGCGGCGACCACCGCTTCGAACAGCGCCAGGTATGGCCGTTCGGCGTGCGCTGCGTCGGGGTAGTGGCGCGCGATCGCATGGTCGGCGAGGCGCCGCAGTAGGTCGACATTGCCGGTGGTGGCGGCATATTGGAAGCTACCGACGCGCAGGTGACTGCTGGCGACGCGGACGAGCACGGCGCCCGGCAGGCGTGTCTCGCGGTGCACCGGACGCCCGGTGCTCAGCACCGCCAACGAGCGCGTCGTCGGGACGCCCAGAGCGTGCATCGCTTCGCTGACGATGTATTCGCGCAGCATCGGCCCGACTGCCGCGAGGCCGTCACCGCCGCGTGCGAATGGTGTTCGACCTGAACCCTTTAGGTGTAGATCGACAATGTGGCCGTCGGCGGCGACCAGCTCGCCCAGCAGCAGCGCTCGCCCGTCGCCCAACTGTGCGACGAAGCCGCCGAACGATTGCCCGGATAGCCTGAGCTATTAGCGGCGCCTTCCGGAACCAGATCTCCCACTAAAAACCGCAGCCCATCGTGTGCGTTGCCCGGGGTCTAGCCGAGCTCGCTGCCAATCGCTCGTGAGCACCAGCAGTCGCGGCTCGGGAGGCGTCTCGGCTTGCCAGCGGACAGCCATTTCGGGCAATTCGCGGGCGAACCGGTCCCGTAGGGCAATCACTCGACCCAGAGTACTTGCCATCTGTCGCTCGAAGGTGGACAAAAATCATGTCACCCCCGCCAGATACGCGTGTGGCAGTTGTGACTAGGCGCCCGTGCGGCGCGCCACCCTACTAGATCCCGAGGCGGCGCAACACCTTCCGCACCAAGGGTTTTGAGTCGTCGACCGGTGGCTCTCGGTCGGCATAGGGCCACGGCCGATGGCGTTCCGGCACCGACGACGCTCGCTGTTGCTTGAGCTGCATCCGTAGATGCTGTCGCAACTCGTGCAGGTCGGGGTCGGTCCAGCGGTTGTCGGCCTCGATGGGGTCGACGGTCAGGTCGTAGAGCTCCCACTGGTCGTCCAGTGGATCGGTGCGATAGGCCTCGCCGCCCAACCCGTTCGCGGCGAGGTGACGCACGCCGGGCTCGGTCCAGGTGGCCGGGTCGTCGAAGGTGCGCACCAGTTTCCACAGATGCCCGGCGCCACCGGCGGCGTCCTCGGTCGTCGACCTTTACGACCAGTCCCTCGAAGTTGGCGGCGACGTGCGCGGGCAGTTTGATGCGAAGCGGCGCAGGAGGATTCACGTTGCGGCCCAGTTGCCGGGCGAGTGCCGACGCACCGGTGTCGCCCTCGAGCACGTTGTCGCGCGTCATCAGGTAGACGGCCCGGCCTTCGTCGGCCGGTGCCCCGTCCACCACCGGCATCAGGTCACGGCCGGGCAGCGGGATGCACTTCGGAGAACGTCTCGGCAAGCGATTCGGCCGTCGTCGCCACATCGATTCCGGCGGCGCCGAGCAATGTCGGCACCAGGTCGACGTGTGACGTCGGCGCCGCCACGGTGCGCGCCTGCGTCGCGTTATCCCCAACGCGCGCAATCACGAACGGCACCCGGGTGGCCTCGTCGTACAGGTTGAACCACTTCTGATGCAGGCCGCCGTGCGCGCCGAGCAGATCACCGTGATCCGAGGTGCGCACCAGGACGGCGTCCTGCGAACCGCCTTCGGTGACCGCGCGACGGACCCGGTCGATCGGACCGTCGACCTCGGCGTGCAGGCGGTAGTAGAGATCGCGGTAGCGCTGCGCATTGCGCTGGTAGCTACGGCTGACCGCGGGCGCCACGCCGTATCCGGAGTAATACGCCTCCCGGAAGGCGATCTGCGCGGCCGGCTTTTTCTTCAGGTCCTCAGTGGCGGTGGGCGCCGGCGGCACCTGCGGGGGGTCCAGCGGGGAGGGCTGCAACGGGCTGCGCCGCACCCACGCGGGGAACAACACGATGTCGTGCGGGTTGACGAAGCTGGCCACCAACAGGAACGGGCGCAGCGCTTCGGCGTCGCCCGCGCGCCGGCGTGCGTAACGATCCTCGAGCCACGCCACGACTCGATCGGCGATCAGCGGGTCGCGGCGGAACCCGCTGTTGGCGTTTCCCGCTCCGTGCGGCTCGGGACCCACCCACCCGGAAAAGCCGTACGGGGCAAGCCGATCGGCGTCGAGGTAGCGCTGCACAGCGGATGCGTCGACGACGCCGTCGTCGTCGTTGGTGGCCAGTGATGCGCCGGTCTCCGGGTCTTCGAGGTCGGCGTGCGAGATGTGCCACTTGCCGTCGTAGTGGGTGTCGTACCCCGCGGCGCGAAACCAGTTGCCCAGCGTGGGGACCTCGCCCTTGCGCAGCCACCGCAGTCGCGAATCGTCGAATCGCTTGCCGATGCCGTCGGTCTGGGTGACTCCGTGCAGATCCGGATACTGCCCGGTGAAAATCGTCGGGCGGCTGGGCACGCATGCCAGCGAACCGGTGTAGTGGCGCGTGAAGCTGACGCCGTGCTCGTCGAACCAGCGTCGGCCGGCGAGGGTCCGCTGACGCCAGGCGAGCACGTCGGCCGACTCGTACGGCGGCACCGCGCGCTCCTCGTCGGTCATCAGGATGACGATGTCGGGGCGGTCAGGCATGCGCTTTCTCCAATCGACGTGCCAGCCCGGCGAGCATCGCGTCGGACTGCTTGGCCATGAAGCGGAGCGCCACCTGCGCTGCCAGGCGAGCGGGCGGGCCGGACCCGATTTCGATCGTGCTGGTCAGCGTCACCACGGTCGCGTCTCCCGCGGGTCGCAGCGTCCAGCGATTGACGGCCTTGCGCAGCCGCTTGGGCAGGCCCTCGATGTCGTAGGCCAGCGTCGTGGGTGGGTCGAAGTCGGTGATGCGCTCCACCAGAGTGTTGCGGCCCGCCTGGACGCGGCGGGTGGTGCCCAGCGCCGCGCCGTCGGGTCCGCGGTTCAACACGCACGAGTGGTCGGCGCCGTCGGCCCACGAGCTCAAGGCCCCGAAGTCGGCCAGTACATCCCAGATCGCCTGCGGCGCGGCCGGTATCGTCCGGCTGCGGCTGATGTCTGCCACCCCGACATCAAACACCATCACCCTGTGTATTGCGTTTGAGTCTTCAAGAAACTACGACGCGCAGCCTCTCCCAACCGCGCACGGTTGAGGTGGGCGAGAGCTGCAGGCTGTCGTAGTCGATGCCCCATTCGGGCCAGCGGTTGAGCATTTCGTCGAGGGCGACCTTGCCTTCCAGCCGCGCCAGATTCGCGCCCAGGCAGTAGTGCACACCCTTGCCGAACGTGAGATGGGAGATGTTGTCGCGGTGGATGTTGAAGGTGTCGGGATCGGTGTAGCGCAACGGGTCGCGGTTGGCGGACCCGAACAGCAGCAACACCGCGCTGTGCGCGGGAATCGTTTGGCCGTAGCACTCGAAGTCGCGCAGGGTGTAGCGCGCGACGTGCGGGCCGGTCGGTTCGTAGCGCAACGTCTCGTCGACCGCGCGCAGCAGCAGCGAGCGGTCCGCCGCGACTTCCCTGCGCTGGTCGGGATGCTCGGCGAGCACCTTGGCCAGCCAGCCGATCAGTCGTCCGGTGGTCTCGTTGCCCGCACCGGCGACGACCTGGGTGTAGTGCAGCACCTCTTTGCGGGTGAGCTTTCGCATCACCCCGTTCTCGTCTTCGAACTCGACGTTGAGCAGCGAGGTCATCAGGTCGTCGGAGGGGTTCTTGGCGCGCCAGTCGACATAGTCGGCGTAGATGCGGCCGTCGGCGATCGCGTCGGCGTCGGCCACCTTCATCGGTGTACCGGGCTTGGTACGAAGGTTGGCGTCGTTGGCGTCGCGCACGCCGATCTGTTGATCCTCGGGGATGCCCAACAGCATGCCGATGACGCGCATCGGCATCATCGACGCCAGTTCGGCGATGATGTCGAAACCGTCTGAGCCGACAAGAGGGTCGAGGCAGCGGACGCAGTAGGCGCGGATCTGGTCTTCGATGGCGGCCATCCGGCGCGGAGTGAAGACCCGCGACATGACGCCGCGCAGCATCGTGTGCACCGGCGGGTCTTCGAACATCAGCACGCCGGGCGGCATGTCGAATGTGGACTGCATCAGTTCGAGGATGTCGCTTCGGGTGTTGGAGAACGTCTGCCAGTCGGACAACGCGTTGTCGACATCGGCCCACCGCGACAGCGCCCAGAAGTTGTAGCGCTCGTTGTAGTAGATCGGCGCCTCTTCGCGCAGGCGCGCGTAGGTGGGATAGGGGTCGGCGGTGATGTTGACGTCGTAGGGGTCGTAGTAGACCCCGGTGTCGGCTGACGCGTCGTGCGCGATCGTCATGATGGCTGCTACCTTCCGAGTAACCGCGTTACACTCGGTACGGTAACCGTGTTACTCGGCTAGGGCAAGGGTGAATGGGGGAAGTGGTCAGCGCTGAAGTCGTAACGGGCTCGGGTCATACTCAGGACCGCCTCCTCGACATCGTCGTCGACATCCTGGAATCCGACGGCTATGACGCCGTGCAGCTGCGGGAGGTCGCGCGGCGCGCGCGCACGTCGTTGTCCACCATCTACAAGCGCTATCCGACCCGGGACGCGCTGATCCTGGCCGCGCTCGAATGCTGGATGGACGAGAACCGGTACGCCGCTTTGGCGACGCAGACACCCGACCCGGACGAGTCCCTCTACGAGGGCCTGATGCGGGTGTTCCGGACGATCTTCGAACCGTGGGAACGGCACCCGGACATGTTGCGCGCGTACTACCGGGCGCGGTCGGCCCCCGGTGGTCAGCGGCTGGTGAGCAAGGGTTTGGACGCCGTCATACCCGCGGCCATGGCGGTGCTCGGCGATGCCGAGCCTGACCTGGTCGCAGAGCTCCCGCCGATCGTGTCCCACCTCGCGTACGGCCTGGTGGCGCGGTTCGCGGCCGGCGAACTCGCGATCACCGAGATCCTGCCGACCTTGGACCGTGCGCTGTATCGACTGACCCTGGGCTACGAACGGCGGGCATCCCGCTAGTCCGTTCGGCGCGGTCGCTACGGTTTAGGGATGTACGAACAGGTCAACAGCCACGCCGTGGATCCAGCCGACGTGGGTTTTCGCATCGATCCGGTCCTGGCCCGCAGCTGGCTACTGGTCAACGGCGCGCATGGCGACCGATTCGAATCCGCGGCACACTCTCGCGCCGACATCGTGGTACTCGACATCGAGGATGCGGTCGCGCCCAAAGACAAGGCGGCCGCTCGCGACAATGTCGTGCGGTGGCTCAGCGGCGACAACAGCGACTGGGTTCGAGTCAACGGCTTCGGCACCGCGTGGTGGGCCGACGATTTGGCCGCGCTGGCCGACTGCTCGGTGGGTGGCGTGATGCTGGCGATGGTCGAATCGGTGGACCATGTCACCGAGACGGCGAAACGACTGCCCAACGTGCCGATCGTCGCGCTGGTCGAAACGGCGCGAGGTCTCGAGCGCGTCACCGAGATCGCCGCGGCCAAGGGGACTTTCCGGTTGGCGTTCGGCATCGGTGATTTCCGACGTGACACCGGGTTCGGCGAAGACCCGGGCACCCTGGCTTACGCGCGGTCACGTTTCACCATCGCCGCCCGCGCGGCCGGCCTGCCCAGTGCCATCGACGGCCCGACCATTGGCTCCAACGCGCTGAAGCTGATCGAGGCGACGGCCGTCTCGGTGGAGTTCGGGATGACCGGCAAGATCTGCCTGTCGCCGGACCAATGCGCGGTGGTCAACGAGGGACTGTCTCCTTCGAATGACGAAATCGGTTGGGCGAAGGAGTTTTTCGCCGAGTTCGAGCGCGATGGGGGAGAGATCCGCAACGGGTCTGACCTGCCGCGCATCGCCCGTGCCACCAAGATCCTCGAGCTGGCGCGGTCCTACGGCATCGAAGCATCCGACTTCGACGAGGACGAATCTGAGCACATGCCCGCCCCGTCGGACACGTATCACTACTGAGCACATCGCCGACGTAGACCATGCGTCTTGAGATGCCCATGAATTGCCCTGACGTCGAAGGGCATTCGGGCGACAACTTATTCGTTGAGCGGTAGCTTCCGAATCCCCCGCCACACGCGATAAGTTCGAATCCTCGGGAAGGCGAGGACAGTGAGCAACCCGGACGAGCGGTGTGACGCTGGTATTCGGCGCGCCCAACTCGCCTGGCGGGTCCACGGGTCAGATCCGGACACGCGCACCGACGTCTTCGTCACCACCCACGGCAGCATCGAGGTTCTCGTTGCCGCCGGATTGAATCTCGGCTACTTCGACGGCACGGTGGCCACCGGATCGGTGCGCGTGGCCGACATCGACGAGCTCGCCGCTGTCGACGGCGTCGAGTGGGTCGCGATGTCAGCCAGGACGCAACTTCTTATCGACAAGAGCATGAAGGAGATCGGCGCTACGGAGCTACGCTCTCCGGCTCCGCCCTACACCGACGACGGGGCGCCGGGGTGGACCGGCGACGGTGTGCTGGTTGGCGTGATCGACGACATGATCAGCGAATTCCACCTGACGTTCATCAAGCCCAACACCACTCCACAGCTGACTCGCATTGTGGCCATCTGGGACCAGAAGCTCGATGCCACCGGCCCGCAAAACCCGCCCGGGTTCAACTACGGCAACTTCTTTGACGAAGCCTCGATCAACGACGCTCTAAAACGCCACGACCTGGGCAAGATCAACCTCACCGCGACGTTCGACCACGGCAGCCATGTCACCGGCATCGCGGCCGGCAACGGTGCCCTCAAGGACGGGCCCGCCGCACCGTTCACCTTTGTCGGGGTCGCCCCGGAAGCCGACATCGCCGTCACCAACGCAGCGATCGCGCCGTCGAGCCGCAGAGCCTCGGACGCAGTGAACTTTCTGTTCAATCTGGCGGCCGAACGCGGCCAGCCCTGCGTGATCAATATGAGCTTCGGCACCCATGAGGGCGCCCGCGACGGAAGCTCGGAACTGGAGCGCGCGATCGATCGGGCCCTACACGATGCCAACGGCCACCCGATCCCCGGCCGCGCGGTGGTAGTCGCCGCCGGCAACGAGGCCGACGAGGCCCGCCATGGCCGCAAGAAGGTCTCCGCCAACGGAATGATCACCTTCACGCTCAACTTTGCGCCGATTGTCTTCCCCAATGGCGTAAAGCTTGAGAAAGACGTCACCAACGACTATCTCCACATTTGGTACGACGGCAGTGCCTCCCTGAACATCCGGATCACTCCACCCCGCGGCGCCCCCACCAACTGGCTGACGCCGGGCAACGGCACTGCGGTGGGGCCGGGTAACACGGTGATCGCCACCATGTTCTCCACCCGCACGCCCAACCCCCGCAACAACAAGTTACAGATCGAGGTTCAATTCGAAGCCCCGGCCCAACAGGGTCAGTGGCACATCGATCTGCAGGAGACGGCCGGGGCGCCGGCCACGGTGGACCTCTGGGTGGAGCGCAACGACTTCGACATCCATCCCAAGCTCGCGGGGAGCGACGACGTGGTGAACAACAGCGTCACCTGCCCCGCCACCAGCGCTAGCGTGATCGCCGTCGGCAACTACAACGCACAACCGGACGTCGACCATGGCGAGAAGTACGGCGATATTGTCCGGTCCTCGAGCCACGGGCTGGACATCGCCGACGGAGTGACCGACGAGCAGGTGCGTCCGCATCTGGTGGCCCCGGGCCGCCGGATCATCTCGGCGAACCGGTCCGACAAGGTAGACCACTCGGAAAAGTACTTGAAGCTGCGCTTCGGCGTCGGACTCGGCCAGCACACCGTGTTCACCGGCACCAGCCAGGCCGCCCCACACGTCACCGGCGTGATCGCCCTGATGTTCCAGAAGAATCCCACGCTGACCCACGTGGACGTCCGCCAAATCCTAACCGGCAGCGTCCGGCGCGACCTTATTCCTGCCGGCACCGTATTTCCCAGCGCAACATGGGGATTCGGCATACTCGACGCCGCGGCGGCACTGGGCATCACCCCGGCGGGAGGACCATGACCAGCGCCGGCACCCTGGAACGTCTGGCGTTGCTACTCGGCGACGCGCTGGGCCCGTTAAGCAAGCAGTTGCACGACGACCCCGGCGCGCTGCTCGCCCGCCTCGGTGTGGCGATCGACGACGCCGTCTTGGCCCCCGCCGTTCATGCCGCGACCCAGGTGGCCGCGGCCGCCACCGACCTCACCACCGCCACCGCCGCACTCAACGTGTCCATCAACGCCGACCAGTCGCTGTCGATAACCACCAACGGCGCCATGGTCATCAGCAAGATCGCCGCCGTGCTGGACGCGCTGGGCTCCTTTCGGGCTTCGATATCCACGGCGCTGTCGGGATTGCCTGCGGCCCAACGCAATCGCGCCAATGCGCTGCTGGCCGACCTGCCGCAGCGGGTGCTGTCGCTGTTAGTTGTCGACACGCTGAAGACCAAACTGCCGCAGTGGACCGCGGTGCTGGTACTCGCCGGGCTGATCGATCTTCGCAACGATCCCGGGGTCCCGACCGATCGGATGTTCCCGGCGTATCCGGCGCTAGCGGTGCGCTGGGATCGGTTGGGCCGCTTCGTGACCGACCCACTGTCGTTGTTGCGCGACGCGTACGGCTTCGGTCTGCCCACCTTCGACGGCGTGGTGTTGCTCGATCTGCTCGTCCAACTCTTCGACACCGGTGACCCGCGTGACGCCCGGCCCTATGTCACCACCGGCGCCAGTGGGGCCCGGGTGCTGCAAGCGCCGAGTTTCGTGCTCGCTGTCGAGGGCGGGCAGTTGGTGTTTCCGCAGCGGCTGGGGCTCGACGGCGCAACCGATGTCACGCTGCCCCTCGCTGATCGAAGTTCCGCGGTGTTCGCCGTATCGGGCAAGATTCCCACCGGATCACAACTGCGGCTCGCACCTTCATTGCAGGTGACGATCAGCCCGCCGGCGGGCGCCACGGCGAATCTGAACGCCAGCGCGACCATCACCGCCGGTGTGGCCGGACACCCGGTGACCGTGCTCGGCTTTACCGGCGTCGGCGGCATCTCGGTCGAAACAGTTAGTGCCACAATGTCTTTGACTGCCGGATGGAACGGCACCGCCGCCTCCGGCGAACTAGGCATCGGTGTCAGCACCGCGGGCACGCGCCTGAACATCGAACTCGCCGAAGTCGGGGCGTTGCTCTCGGCGCTGCTACCCCAGGGTACGTTGGGCGCCGCGTTCGACCTCGGACTCGATCTGGCCGGCGGCAAGGTGCGGTTGCGCGGCGGCGCCGCGCTGACGGCGACGTTCCCGGTGCACGCTTCGGTGGGTCCGGTTGAGGTGCAATCGATCACGGTCGGGCTCGGCATCGGCGGCGGGGGACTGCCCATCGAGCTGTCGACCAGTCTGCGCACCACCCTGGGGCCGCTGGACATCGTCGTCGACCGGATCGGAGTGACGCTCAACGTCGATGCGCCCAGCGGCGGCGGCAACCTCGGGCCGCTGGCGATCGCACCGCGGCTGCGCCCACCGAGCGGGCTGGGCATCAGCCTGGACGCGGGGCCGGCGCAGGGCGGCGGATACCTCGCGGTCGATCCGTCGGGGAATCGCTATGCCGGGGTGTTGCAATTCAAACTCAGCTTCATTGCCGTCACCGGCTACGGCATCTACGAACAGGCGCCCGGCGGCTCGCCGTCGTTCGTGGCGGTGATCGGGGTGCGGTTCTGGCCCGGCATCCAGTTAGGCTTCGGCTTCGCGCTCACCGGCGTCGGCGGAATGGTCGGGCTGAACCGGCGTGTCAACACGGACTTGCTGCGCGAAAGGCTGGCCTCCGGCGCCGCGGGCAACGTGCTGTTCTGCGACGACCCGGTGCGCAATGCGCCGACCCTGCTGGGCGACTTGCAGGCCTTCTTCCCGCAACCCGGCGGCTTCATCGTCGGGCCCACCCTGCAGATCAGCTGGCTGTCGCCGATCGTGCGGTTGGACGTCGCACTGGTCATCGAACTGCCCGGCCCGTCGAAAATCGTGATCCTGGGGTCGCTCAAGGTGCTGATCGGCGCCGACGAGACGCAGGCCCTGTTGTACCTGCGGATGGACTTCCTCGGCGTGTTGGACTTCCAGCAGCGGCTGGTGTCCGTCGACGCGTTCCTGGTCAATTCGCACGCGCTCGGCATCTTTCGGCTCACCGGCGGGATGGCGTTCCGGCTGTCCTACGGCGACAACCCGTACGTGCTGTTGACCATCGGTGGCTTCCATCCACGCTTCGACCCGGGCCCGCTGAACCTGCCGGTGATCCCGCGGGTCGGAGCGTCCCTGGACGTGTGCGTCGTCGCCCACATCTATCTGCGGCTGGAGCTCTACGTCGCGTTCACGCCGAACACATTGCAACTGGGCGCACACGTGGAGGCCGGCCTGGAATTCGGGCCAATCTCCGCCCATGGCTATCTGCAGTTCGACGCGCTGATTCAGTTCCGCCCCTTTGCGTTTGACGTCGCCTTCGCGGCGGGTTTCTCCATCGATGTGTTCGACCTTTCGCTGGCCAACGTCACCGTGCGCGGCAGCATCACCGGTCCCGGGCCGGTAGTCGTGCACGCCCAGGCCTCGGTGCGCAGGCTCTTCATCAAGGTCTCCGGCAGTGCGACATTCCAGCTCGGCGCTGACGACGCTGATAACCCGCGGCCGATTCCGAGCATCGTCACGGCATTAGAACCCGAATTGAGCCGGCCGGAGAATCTGCGTGCGAGCGGTGACGATCCCGACGTGGTGCTGGCAGCGGCCACCGGGGCCGGGCTGCTGGTGTCACCGCGCGGCGGGCTGATCTGGGAGCAGAAACGCGCACCCCTGCAGACATTGGTCGACCGCTTCGAGGGTGCCCCGCTGGACGGACAGCACCAGCTGGTTCTGCAAATCCCGCCCGGCTGGAACCCCAGCGACGAGACGGACTGGTTCAGCCCCGGCAGTTTCACAGCGCTGGACCTCGGCTCGTCGCAAACCTTGAACAACGCCACCTTTCAGGAGCTGCGCTCGGGTGTCCGGCTCGGTGTCGGTGCGGACGTCACCGCGCCGACGACGGTCACCTACAAGCCGGTGATCGACCTGATCAAGCGGCCCACCGGAATCAAGGTCCCGGGATTGCAGGTCGGCGCCTACCTTACCGAGCCCCTTTCGGCGGCTCTGGCGCAACGGAACACGACCCCGCCCGTAACGCCAGGAGCCGCAAAGGTTTCCGTCGTCGCGGAAACCCACGACGTGATCGGGACCGACGGTCAAGCCGTGCACGCCGGCGAAACCCCGTTCCAGGCCTTCCAATTGTCGCGCCAGCAGCCCGGGACGGTCGCCACTCCGTCTGCCGACGTGATGGTAAACCTATGAGCGACTTGAAGTTTCTGAGCTGGCAGCGGTCGGCGATCTACAACTCGGTCACCCAGGCGATGCTGCAGGACGGCCGACTGGTCTGCTCGTTGCCGCTGACGCTGGTCGACACGCAGACGGGCGAGCCGGGCCATGGCCAGGTGCCGTTCCAGCTCGTAGCCGCCAAGGATGTGGCGGCGCTGTCCCCGCGCATGATCGTGCGGACCGCGCCGGCGGCCAACGCCCGCGATGCCGAGACCACCAAACTCGCCCACGTCGATTTCGCCGCCGCCGACTTCCCGTGGCGCTACACCCCGCGCCAGGCGTCCGGCGACAGGCTGCCGCCCTGGCTGGTACTGCTGGTGGGCAGCGCCGACGAGGTGCGGCTGGACGGCAACTCGGTCGCGGTGCTGAAAAGCTCAGTGCTGCAAGCGCACAACCTCGCAGACTCACCGCGATGGGCACACGTTCAAGACGATGGGCACCCGAAGACCTCGCGGCTGCTGTCGCCGCGGCCACTGGCCCCGGCCACCGAGTATCACGCGGTCCTGGTTCCGGCCTTCGACGGCAACGGGTCCGCGACGTGGGACGCCGCCCACCAGCCGGCCAGCATGCCGGTGCTGTATGCGTGGCGGTTCTGGACCGGGGAGGCCGGCGACTTCGAAACCCTGGCTTTTGCGCTGACCCCCCGTCAGGCCAGTGGGTTGGGGCGCGCGCCGCTGGCCTACCGGCGCGGCGGCGTGGCGGCGTCGCTACAGGTGAGCGGGGCGATCACGACCCTGGGCGCCGATCAGGACGGGCCGCAGGAAGCTACCGCTCGGGCCGATCTGGCCGCATTTGTCGCCGAGGTGCGTGCGCTACAAGATTCACTGGGCCGCAAAGTAATTGGCCTGCCCAACTACGGGCGTCCCTGGGTCGCCGACCCGGCCGTCACGACCTGGGCGACGGCGCTGAACACCGATCCGCGTTTCCGCGGCGCCGCCGGGCTGGGCCGGTGGATGGGCATGGAGGCCCAGGACGACCTCATCGACGCTGCCGCCCGCCAGCTCGGGGGGCTCGATCTCGCCGCGCACCTGGTGCGCCAGCTCGCGCTGGGCATCGGAGCCGGCTCAGCGCTGTGGCGAAACCGATTGCCCGACAACCCCACTCAGCGGGTGGATGTGTTCAGCCCGCTGATGCGCAGGTTACGCACTCCCACCGGCAGCGCGCTGGGTGCGATCACCGCCGCGGGTACCCCGCTGGACCCGGCCGTGTTCTCCTCAGCGGCCAAGCGCATGACCCGGCGCGGGACGGCCTGGGCACGTCACAACGCACTGGGATTCGTCAACCGCGCGAAGCTGATCGAGACCGCCAACACGTGCCCTACTCGGATGCCGCAGCCGGACGGACTGCCCCACGTCAACAAGATCGCCGGCAGCCTCGGACTGCCGCCGCTCGAGCGGTTGCCCAACGCGGCCGTGCATGATCCGCCGCGAATCGATCCCGACATCCGGTTCGACGTCATCGACTTCCGCGGCGCGGTGCTTCCGCTGCTGCCGCGCGGCAAGCTGCCGCATTGCCGCCCGGTCGACCTGACCGGTGCGGCCGGCGCCGTCGGCGCCGCCATCGATCCGCGCGGCCCGAACCCACCTGTCCTGGTGCGCATCAAGAGCCGGATCAAGGGGCTGGTGCTGATCACGTTGGAGCCAGCTGAAATCCCTGTCGGACTCGACTTTCCGACATGGACACTGCTGCGGGACAAGGCCAAAGAGTGGATCCTGCCCGGTATCAACGGCCTGGCCACGGATTCCGTCGTCGCCATGCAGACCAATCCCACCTTCATCGACGCCTACCTGGTGGGAATCAACACCCAGATGCTTAACGAAATGCACTGGCGCAACATGGCGATCGACCGGCGTGCTACCCCGCTGCTGATGTTCTGGGGGAACGCGAACTTCGCCTCCGGACTGCGCCAATCCGATATCCAACCACTGAGCTCGTGGCCGGCGGCCAGCGCGTTGGGCGACCTGGTACACCAGGTGATTCAGCCCGGCGACACCACGGGAAAGCGTGACCTGGTCATCGTTTTCCGCACCGACTTGTTCCGCCGCTACCCGCGCACCATGGTCTATTTGGTCAAGCCCACGCCCACCCCCGACGACGTGCTGCGCGCCACGCCTGACTTCTCCTACACCGCGGCCAACAAGGCAAACCGGCGATTTCTCGGCCCCATCTTTCAGGGCGCGCTCGGCCCCGATGTGGTGTTCTTCTCCTTCGACGTCGACCCCGCCACGCTGAGCCAGTACTGGCTGGTGCTTGACGAACCACCCTCCGAGTTGCGGTTCCGGGCCGTCGATGGGGGAGGAAACCCGCTGGGCGCAACGGCTCCAAACGCAGCGGCTTTTGCGGCCGCCACGATCGACAAGCCGACCCGCGTGGGCATCGATGGGGCATACCTCGCGTCGTTGGGGCTGCACCTGTGAGCCAGTACGTCATCAGCCGGGTACGGGTTGTCACTCAAACGGTCCAATGGCTCGCCGACACGATCACCGCGCTGGAAGCTCAACTACCCATCACCCCGCCCGGATCGCAGCACGACCAAATCGTGGCTCAGTTAAGGCAATTGCAACGCTTCCAGGGCCCGATTGCCGCCGAAGACCGGCTATGGCGGTCGGTGCCGGCCGCCGCGGCCGGTGACTCCGCCGTCGAGCGGATTTTGCTGGCTTGGTTGTGGAGCCCGCCGCGGCCCACCGCGAGCCAATTGCTCGCCGAGGTCAAGATCGACCCGATCATCCAGGTCACCGGTGCAACGGTCACGTTGACCAACGCCCGCGCCGCCGCGGCCGTCGCAACCATAGGCTCCGTCCGGCCCACCTCCATTGCGCCGCTCACACAGGCGGTCGGCGCGGACGCGGTTCAGGAGCTCGCCGTGGCCGCGCTACGAAAATGGTTGCAACTTCCGGCCGCTCAACGACCGAGTATGTTCCGCGACGTCTGCGTGCTGTTGCCGCTGCGCCTCGAAACCCTGTTCCGCAAGGACGGCGGGCAATGGACCATGCTGCTGCGCATCGTTCCGAGCGAGGCGTCGGTGCGCCGGGACGATCCCGTACCCACACCCACCGAGATCAAATTGCTCACCGGGATGTGGCAATCCACCTACGCCGCGCTGAGCCCGACCGACCGCGCCAAGCCGCCCGCCGACTGGTTGGCCAACAATCTCTGCCCGCCCGCCTGGGAACTGTTCTGCAGCCAGGTATCGGCGCCGCGAGCCGCCTTCTTGACGGGGGCTTTCCCGCCCACCGTGACCTCCGGCACGGTCACCGTGTCCGCGCCGGCGGCGCAGCCGCATGCCGCTCCGCCCAATCGGATCGGCGGCTTCCCGAAAACTATCCAGATTTGGTGCGCATTCGGCGATGACGATCCAACTCAGTTGGCTAGCAACACTGTTGACACCGACGCCCTAGTTTTTGATGTGCTGGGCGGCCGAGCCGAGAGCGGCGAAGCCATTGACGAAGCCGATCGGTGGTGGGTGTCCTGGCAGGCCGCCAAGGACGTCGGCCTCGGCGTCGAACGGGTATTGCCCGATGGGCACACTCCCAGCGACATCACCGCCCTGTACGCGATAGGTCTCTCCGAGGACAACCCGGCCGAGCATTTCCGTGGCCAGATCGACGCTGGCGAATTGGCCATTCTGCCGCTCGGCGCGCCGACCAATGCCGTCGACGGCGCGCAGGCCGCAAGCCTGGGCCAGGACGCCGTCGACTGGCGTGGCACCGCGGCGGATTGGATGTCGCCGCAACCACAAACAACGCTCGGGCTGTACCTGACCGGTGACCCCAGCGCGCTGCCCTTGGTGCCGGAGCCGAACGGCCCGGATGACCTGGACTCCACTTTGGTGCGGGCGCTATGGCCGGCGCTGTGGGGCCGGCACCTGCGCGATATCTGGGGCTTCGGCGAGGACGCCGACACAGTGGGACTCTGGGCCGGCAGTCAGCTGCGCCCCGAAGGGCCGCTGCCGCCGATCCGTATCGCCGAACAGCCCTACGGCCTGCTGCCCACGTCTCAGATGACGGCATTCGCACCGGCTGCCGAGGAGGGCGCGTTCGCCTCCTGCGAACGACGCATGCTGGAGACGCTGATCCCGCTGCGCGACGCTGCCGAGGCCGCCGCACGCGCCCATGGCACCGCGGTCGGTGCGGACACCGCGGGCCTGCTGGATCTGCTCGGACATGATGCGCTTTCGCCGGGTTACGCCCAGCGATTGTTCCTGCCCACGCAGTTGTGGGCCGCGCTGTGGACGGTCAGTACCGGTTCGGACTTCGACGCGTTCACCGACGTCGTGCGTGAGATGTTCGTCCCGGGTGCGGAGCTGCTGCGTAACGACCCCGCGCGCATGTATCTGGCTGGCGGAGAAGCGGACCCGCTCAGCCTGCCGCTGGTTGTTCCGACCACCTGGCCGTCCTGGTTCTGGCGTCCCGGCGAGGTGGACCCGGCCGGCCACCCGGTGCCCGCGATGAGTGTCGAAGACGGGATGGCCCGGCTGATCAACGACCTGCTACGGGCTCCCACCTTCACCTATGACTACGCCCGCGAGCTATGGCAGGTGCTGCCGGATAGCCTGCTGATCCGGCTGCTGCTGTACGCCGACCTCCTGGGCCGCGCCAGCGTCGTCGCGGTCAACTCCGGCGCGACACCGCCCATACTCGAGCCGCTGCTGAGTTCCCCGACGGCCCCGACCCGGCTGCGCGTCCTGGCGTCCGCCTGGTCAACCGCCGAACCCGAAGACCACCCGGCCGGATTCATCAACGAGATGCATCGCGAGGGGCTCGACACGCTGTTCAAGCGCTTCAGCGACAACCCCGCGCCGAATATCGCGGGCCGGTTGGAGCGGGCGCTGCGCGCCTGCCTGGATACCGCCACCCATCGCGTCGACCCCTGGCTGACGGGGATGGCGCAGCGCCGCCTCGATTACCTTGTCGGCCAATCTGATACCAGGTTCCGGATCGGTGTCTACGGCTGGGTCGACGGCCCTATCCGCGGCGCGCCTGGCCCGACCACCGGCGGACTGCTGCACGCGCCGTCGTACGCGCAGGCACTGACCGCGGTGATACTGCGCGACAAGCAGATTTCGGACCACTTGGCCAACCCCGGTGGGCGTGACCTGTGGTCGATGCAGTTGGATTCCGACCGTATCCGGCTCGCTGCCGAAATCGCCGACGAGGTGCGCATCGGAGCACACCTATACGAGGCGGTCGGCCGCCAGGTTGAGCGCATTGTCGCCAGCGCATCGGCCGTCGCCGCGCTGCGTACTCAATTCCCTTTGCGCACAGCGCAACCCGATGCAGGAAGGGTTTGCTCGGGGCTCAACGCGCTCGCCGCGCTGCTGTCGGCGAGTCCGCCGGTGCCGCTCACATCGTCGCAGACCGATGCCCTCAAGGGCCTGCGGAACGCGCTCGACGCTTACGGCGACCTGCTGGTCGCTGAGGCCGTCCATCAGGTGGTGAGTGGGCATGCCGAACTCGCCGGCGCGGCAATGGACGCCGCCGCGGGTCTGGGCAGCCCGCCCACATTGGCATTCACCCAAACCCCGCTCGCGGGAGAACCGCTGACTTCCGCGGTGGTCACCGCCGTGCCTTATGCCGCCGCACCCACCGGGGCGGGCGCGGCCCCGACGCAGCTCGCCGATGCGTCCGTCTGTGCCGCTGTCCAGGCGGCGACCGGCCCCGCCGCCGCCTGGACATGGGGAAGCGTCACCCTCGCAGACCTCGGGTTGACCCCTGCCGACACCCTGGTGCTCTCGGCCGACCTGCTCATCGCGATGGCCGCACACCGGCTGGGTTCCCCGCCAACGACGGGAACCGGCAACGATTTTCATCGCCGCGCCCGCAACCTCGTGCAGGCACTGGGCAGCCAACCCGCGCTGGCGTCCGACATCGCCAAAGCGGATGACACGACGAACGCGACCGTGATCGCAGCGTTGGATGCGGACATACTGTCCGAACTTCGCGCCCGCTACACCGGACTGCGCACCGAAGCTCAGAACACCATCAACGCGCTCACGGTTGCCGCCGACCCGGGGAGTCTGACCGCCGCGCTGCGCCGCGCCCTGCGATGGGGCATCACGCCGATGGTCGGCCCCGACGAGCAGCAGGCCCTCTTGGGCGCCCTGCTCGACGGCACCACACCCACCGACCCGCTGCTACTGCCATCGCTGGCCAGCCGCGCCGCCCAATCCCTTTCCGCCAGGCTCAAATCGGCCCCGGCGGTCGACGCGCGTGAACCAATCGGACGGTCCGTCGCCGAACTCGCCGCACCCGAGGGTCAACTGGCGGTACTGGCCCGAATGCCGCTGGGCAGCCTCGTGGCGGTCAGCGGCCTGACCCTGACCGCAGACCCCAAACTCGACACCGACTGGCTGCCCGTGATCTCCGCCGTCCGTCCGCATGTCGCCCGCTTGGAAGCGGTCCAGCTCAGCGCGCTGACCGGACATCAACCCGGATTTTCCGTCACCTGCAGCGCCCCCGGCGACCACTGGCGCACTGCCGCACTGGCCGCGCTCGCCGAGCAGCGCATGCAGGACCCCGGGGCCGCCTACTCGACGCTGCCGCGATTCGTCGCCGGCTACGGCCTGGCTAACGTGTGGTCGGCGAGCCCGACCACCGCGGTGGCGGTGGGCCTGCTGGACAGCTGGGCGGAAACGGTGCCCCGGCAACGCCAAACCACCACCGCAGCTTTCGGTTTCAACGCTCCCGCGGCGCGTGCCCCGCAGGCCATCCTGATCGCTGTTCCGCCCGATCTCGAATCGTCTTATTCCGCACCGGCTTCGGAGGAGGAGCTGATCAGCGTGCTGGCCGACACCCGTCGGCTCGCACACGCCCGGGCGGTGCGCGCCGAAGACCTCGGTGAGCTGCTCACCGCGCTGCCGACCGCCATGCTCGACGCCAGCGGGGACACCGGGATCAAACTCGACGGGACGGCATTCTGATGGCCGACCGCTACGAGATCTACCGCAGGCTCGAGCCGGACGCAACCAGTCGCTCACTCGCGGAAGGCTTTTCGGCCGCTGTTCACGACCCGGTGTGGTTTCTGTCCCGCCAGTGGCAAATGGGCGAGCATCAAGGTGAGAACGCGACCACACCGGTCCTGGTCACCTACAGCGCGTCGGCGGCGCCGCTGCGACCGGCGCCGGACGATCCCACCGGGGGCGATCCCGCCGTCGTGCCGGCCGAGGCGCTGGTCGAGAACGAGCCGGACGGCTGGTGGACCATCGGCAGGCGTATCCGGATCGGGGCGGCGCTGGGTCTGAATCCTGCCCACGTGGACTCGGGCTACCTTCTGGTCGATCCACCACCGCCCTACGAGCAGTTAGCCGGTCAGGTCGACGGCCTGGCGGCGTGGAAGGCGCCGGAACCATTGGGCCTGAGCCGCGACGACTTCGCCGCCTTCGGTATCCCTGACGCGCGACCGTTCCGATGGGATCCCGAAGAACTGATCTACTCCGCCGATTTCCGGTCGGTGCAACCACTCTCGAATTGCCCCAGCACCGCGGCGGCGCGGTCGACTGGTTCTCGGCCTCGGCCTCGGCCTCGGCCCCACCGGCCGCCTCGGCCTGACCGACACCGGCCGGGTCGGGCACCGCGGTTGACGGCCAAGCGTTTCCAACCGCCCTGCAATACCCCGGCGCGCCGAACAGCGGCTGGTGGGAGATCGAGGACGCTGCCGTCGACATCGCCGGCTACCCGCCGGACAGCAGCCACTTCGCCACCACACTGCTTATCGACCTGATCTGTTCCCACGGCGACGACTGGTTCTTGTTGCCCATCGACGTCGCGGCGGGTTCGCTGCTCGACCTGACATCGGTCACCGTCACCGACTCGTTCGGCGACCCCTACGACGTGACGCGGCCCAGCGACCCGTGGTGGCTGTTCCGGACCTCCGGCCTGGCGCCGTCGTCGCTGGTGGTGTGGCTACGTGCGCTGACACCGATCGAAGGGCTGCCGGTCGAGGACGTGCTCGTGGGCCTCGACGAGTACGCCAACGTGCTGTGGGCGGTCGAGCGAAAAGTCGACGGTCACATACTGTCGGCGGGTGACACAAGCCCGGCGCCACAAGAGCTTTCGTCGGGCAGTTACGTCTACCAGCCCGCGCAGGGAGGCGCCGCATACTGGCATCCCTACGAAGTCGTCGACACGACGCAGGGTCGCCGCTTTGTTCAGCGTCGCCTCGCCGATCTGTCCGGTCCAGAGCCCGGCCTGTTTCCGGCGGCGAGCGCCGAGGTGCTGCGGGTGCGGTTGCCCACCGGTGAAGCCGTGCACCAGATTCAGCCGGCCACCGTCCCATCGATCGGCGTGGTCTTCGACCGCCGGCACGTCCTGGCCCGCGACATCAACGGGACAGCCAGCCGCCGGAG
>CAVTLW010000032.1:0-19994 GCA_963735655.1 uncultured Actinomycetota bacterium | reverse complement strand
CAGGCTCACCGGGCAGTTTGCTCAACCAACCTTCGGGGTAGACGGGCCGCAGAGACCGGGACCTCGACCCAAAGGCGCATCATGAGCTTCGACCTGACACCCACGGCCGCACAACACGACCTGGCCCGGCGAACACACGAGTTCTCCGAGGAAGTGGTCCGTCCTGTCGCGCTCGACTACGACCAGCGCCAGGAGTTCCCCTGGCCCGTACTGGAGGAGGCGGCGCAGCGCGGCTTCTACAGCCCGCTGTTTTACCGCGATCTGATCGGTGACCCGACCGGCATGTCCCTACCCCTGTTCATGGAGGAGCTGTTTTGGGGTTGTGCCGGAATCGGTTTAGCCATCGTCATGCCGGCGCTGGCGCTGTCGGCGATCGGTCAGGCCGCCTCCCCGGAGCAGATGTTGGAGTGGGCGCCCGAATGTTTCGGGACGCCAGGCGATCTCAAGCTCGCCGCACTGGCGATCTCGGAACCCGAGGGCGGCAGCGACGTACGCAATCTGCGCACCCGCGCGCGCCGTGACGGGGACGACTGGATTATCGACGGCCACAAGATGTGGATCGGCAACGGCGGCATCGCGAACGTGCACGTGGTCAACGCGGTGGTCGACGAGGAACTCGGTCACCGCGGTCAGGCACTGTTCGTAGTGCCGGGCGGCACGCCCGGCCTCGAGCTGGTTCGAAAACTCGACAAGCTCGGCTGCCGGGCCTCCCATACCGCCGAGTTGCGGTTCGACGGCGTCCGGGTTCCGGGAGCCAATCTGCTTGGCGGACATGAGAAGCTCGAGCACAAGCTCGCCAAGGCCCGCGAACTGGTAGCGGGCGGACAGCGCTCCGGCTCGGCGACCATAGGCACGTTCGAGCAGACCCGTCCGATGGTCGCGGCCCAGGCGATCGGAATCGCCCGTGCCGCATTGGAGTACGCGACCGCGTATGCCACCGAACGCGAGGCATTCGGCGGACCCATCATCGACAACCAGGGCATCGCGTTTCCGTTGGCGGACCTGGCAACCCAGATCGACGCCGCCCGACTGCTGACCTGGCGGGCTTCCTGGATGGCGGCCAATGGAGTCGCGTTCGAGCGCGGAGAGGGGTCGATGGCCAAACTCGCCGCCAGCGAGGTCGCCGTGAAGGCAACCGAGCGCGCCATCCAGACCATGGGTGGCTGGGGTTACATCACCGACCACCCGGTGGAGAAGTGGTATCGAGATGCCAAGTTGTACACCATCTTTGAAGGCACCAGCGAGATTCAGCGGATGGTCATCTCGAACGCACTGGGCGCGGCGGTAGACACGCCGCCGTTGCATGTGGTGCTCGAGCCCTCGGGGGGTCCGCTGAACCGGGCGTTCGGTCGTGGCACCCCACTGCGCTCCCGCGCCGCCGATGCCGCGTTGTCGATGAAGGATCAAATCCCCGCACCGATCATGCGGGTGGCCATGCAGGTGCTACGGCCGCCAGGAAGGTAGCCTCGCGTCCACTGCGCCGGGCGTAGTCTCGGGGGCGATGAGCAACCTGGAGACCGCGCCAGCCGAAGTCGCCTGCAGCGCTTCGCAGGTTGCGGACACAGAAGTACTGCATCCACGTGAAGTCCCGCTGGGCGGGCCCAGGGCGCTTCCGGTGCGACGCACGCTGCCCCAACGCCAGCGCTCGCTGATCGGTGCGTGGTGTTTCGTCGACCATTACGGGCCGGTGGCTGCCCGGATGGACGTTCCCCCGCACCCTCATACCGGACTGCAGACGGTGAGCTGGTTGTTCAGTGGGGCAGTGGAGCACCGCGACAGCGGGGGAGTGCATGCGGTAGTGCGGGCCGGCGAGCTGAATCTGATGACGGCTGGCGCCGGGATCTGCCACTCCGAGGTGTCGATCGCGACAGACCCGAACGCGGTTCTGCACGGCGTGCAGCTGTGGGTGGCGCTGCCCGACGCCGCGCGCGACACCGAGCGCGACTTCGCGCACTACGCGCCTGATCCTGTTTCGTTGCCGGGGGCCGCGGCGCGGGTGTTTCTCGGAGAGCTGGCCGGCAGCCGTTCCCCGGTGCACACGTTCACCCCGCTGCTCGGCGCGCAGCTCGATCTCGACCCGGACGCCTCGCTGGTGATCGACGTCGATCCGAGTTTCGAGCACGGGGTGCTGTGCGATGTGGGCGCCGTTCAGATGTGCGGGACTGCGCTGACGATTGGCGATCTGGGCTACCAAGGTCCGGGCAACTCCGTGCTGCGGTTGCGCAATGTCGGGGATCGGCCCGCACGGGCACTGCTACTCGGTGGCACCCCGTTCACCGAGGAGCTGGTGATGTGGTGGAACTTCGTGGGGCGCAGTCACGACGACATCGTCAGCTATCGCCGACTGTGGCAGGACGGCGACGGAACGTTCGGCGCCGTCCAGGGGTACCAGGGCTCAGTCGCCCGACTGCCCGCCCCGCCACTGCCCACCACCCGGCTGCTGCCTCGACCGGTGCCGGAGAGAACGGAAATGACAGGAAACCAGACATGACTACCGACAAGACCGGCGCACAAGTAACGGTCAGCCCGGAGCATCACAAGTACACGATCGCGGTCGGCGGCAAGACCGTCGGCTTCGCCGAGTTCGCCGATCGCGGCGACCAGCGGGTTTTCTACCACACCGAGATCGATCCGGACTTCGGCGGACGTGGCCTGGCGACCATCCTGCTCGAAGAGGCGCTGGATGCCGCGCGGGACGACGGCAAGCGCATCGTCCCGGTGTGCTCCATGGTCGGCACGGTGCTCAAGAAGCATCCCGAATTCGACGACATCACCGACCCCGTCACCACCGAGGTTGCGGGTTGGGCGCAGACCCAGCCGAGCAACTGAGCAAAGGGTCCTGCTGCGTTAGCGGTTCCGCGGGTGCGCCTGCGGGGCGCGGGCCCTAATCACTTCTGCGGGCCCATCGCGGCTGGTGCGCTGGTGCGCCGCAGTCGACCACGTCGGGCCGTGGCATAACGTGTCCTACCAGGCCAGCTGGGCGAATCAGGCATGTCCGGCGGCCGCGGGCACTAGGGTCAGCGCACGGCGCCCAGGCCCCGACGGTGGGCGGCCTGCTCGATCGGAGGGAACGAAATGGACTTCACATCATTACCGCCGGAGATCAACTCCGCCCGGATGTATGTCGGTCCTGGCTCCGCACCGATGCTTGCAGCCGCGGCGGCCTGGGACGCACTGGCATCCGAGCTGTATTCGACGGCGAGTTCCTACCAGTCGGTGGTCACCGTGCTGACCACCGGAACCTGGCTGGGCCCGGCGGCGGCATCGATGCTCGACGCCGCCGCACCCTACGTGGCGTGGACGCGGATCACCGCCACGCAGGCCGAGCAGACGGCCAACCAGGCCAGAACAGCGGCCGCCGCATACGAGACCGCATTCGCGGAAACCGTGCCGCCGCCGGTGGTCGCGGGCAACCGCAGCCTGCTGCTGGCCCTGGTCGCGACGAATCTTTTCGGACAGAACACCACGGCGATAGCGACCACCGAAGCGCAATACGCCGAGATGTGGGCCCAAGACACCGGCGCCATGCTCGGCTACGCGAGCGCGTCGTCGTCGGCAACATCGCTGACCCCGTTCACCTCGCCATCGTCGAACACCAGCACGAGCGCGCAACCGGGCCAGGCCGCCGCTGTCGCCCAGGCCGGCAGCGTTTCCGCCGGAAACGCGCAGGGCGCCCTTTCGTCGATCCAGCAGGCGCTCGCCGCGGTGCCCAATGCGCTGACCGGAATGGCGGCCCCGGCTCAAGGCCTCGATGCCCTGACGCCGCTGCAGTTGCTGAACTTCTTGTCGGACCTCAGCGGCCTTTTCGTCGACCCCGAATTATCGGCAACCGGGCTTGCTGCCGACACAACCCTGGGGACCACGGCCCTGCCCTATGACATCGGCGGCTTTTACACCGGTATCCACACGGACGACATCGTGAGTGGCTGGGCAGGGGTACAGGCTTGGCCAGGCGTGGGCGCGGCGCCGCCGTCGTCCTTTCCAGTGATCGAGCCGCCCGTGGAAGCGGGTCTGGGCGAGGCGGCTTCGATCGGGCGGTTGACCGTGCCGGCGGCCTGGGTCACGGCAGCACCGGAGTTGCGACTTAGCGCGATGGCACTACCGGCCGCCAGCGTCGCCGCCGCCGCCGAAGCCTCCGCAGGTGGCGCCGGGAGCATATTCGGCCAGATGGCCCTGGCCGGCATGGCTGGTCGCGCGATGGCGGGAACGGTCGGCGCCGGTGGCGGGGCCGCCCCCCGGCAGCGGACCGGAGAGCGGGTCGGAAAGCCCACGGGCAAGCCGGGTGAACCGGCCAAGACCGCCTCCGCGGAAACACCACCGAGCCTGCCGGGCGGCCCGATCACGAGCATCGCCGCCGAGCTACGAGAACTGGCGTCCCTGCGCGACGCGGGAATTCTCACCGAGCAGGAATTCACCGAGCAGAAACAGCGCCTGCTCCCGCACTAGCCCAAATGCGCGCCGCCGTCATGTAAATCGTTGCGGCGCAACCCCATTGGAGTGCTTGCGGGGACATCGCCGCCGTCGACCACCGCCCGCGCGATCGGAGTCAGCGCCTGGAAGAGCGCCTCGACCTCGTCGTCGCTGAGAGCGTCGAGCGCCGACAGAGCCAGTTCGTCGGTTTTCGATTCGATGCCGTCCTTGAGGTCTTTGCCCGCGGCGGTCAGCGATCCGTCGTCGTTGAGCAACCCCCGCGCGGCCAGTCGTTCTTCGTGATGCCGCCACGTCTCGTCGTCGTAGTCGCGGCCGCGGATCATGAACTCGCGCGGGACCCGGCCGGCCGCGGCATGCAGCACGTTGGACTCCCGGCCTGAGATACCGGCTGCTTGCAGGACAGCCACATGCGCGTCGCCGCGCTGCTCACGCAGCAGCGTCGCCGCATGCCACAGTGCGGCCAACGGATCCTCCGGCCACGGCAACGCCAGGTTCGCGGCGAACAACGGTCGGCCGTCGAATGGCGCCTGGAGCGCCGCCTTGCCCGCCAATTCCGCTGCGACGCTGACGTTTTCACCTGACTCGAGACCGTAGCGGCGCAGCACCGCGACCGCGGACTCCTGGCGGGCGCGCAATGCGGCTTCGGGGCCCGCGATCTGCCACGCGGCCGGCAGCGCCTTGGCGACCCGCTGCGGAGTGAAGTTGTAGAAGATTGCGGTCACCACTTCCGGCGGCACGATGCCCAGCGGCGCCGCGCGGGCGGCGAAGTAGCCCATCCAGAAACCCCGGTAACCCAGCCCGTCCAATGCCGCCCGCGCCTCCGGCGCGAAGTAAGTCACGGCGTGCACCGGCTCGAATCGATCGAAGAAGCGTCGCGCCAGCTCAGGTTCTCTGCGCACGATCGCAGTCAACCACTCGCCGGGGCCCACGCCCACCCCGGGGGCGTTGCGGATTCAACGGTCGTCGTCGTCACTCAGGCCCGGGCGCGACGCGTCGCGTTCACCGAAGAGCGGGCGACGCGCCTGCTGGTGGCCGTAGACGCCCTCGGTGTAGGCGCTCTCGGCGTGCTGGCTGAGGTCGACGCCACCCACCTCGTCCTCGGCGCTGACCCGGAAGCCCATCAAGCGTTCGATCAGCTGTGCCAGCACATAGGTGACCGCGAACGCGTAGAGGCCCACCACCACCATCGCCAGCGACTGCTTGCCCAGCTGGCCCAGTCCGCCGCCATAGAACAGTCCGTTCGGGCCTTGCGTCATCACCGCCGTCGCGAGCAGCCCGATCAGCAGCACACCGACGACTCCGCCGACAAAGTGCACGCCAACGACGTCGAGCGAGTCGTCGTAGTTGAGTTTGAACTTCACCGTGATCGCGAAAGCGCACACGATTCCCGCCACCAGCCCGACGACGGCTGCGCCGAGGGCGTTCACCGTGCCACACGACGGCGTGATCGCCACCAGACCGGCGACGACTCCGGAGGCGGCACCGAAGGTGGTCGGCTTGCCGTCGCGGAGCTGTTCGACCGAGAGCCAGCCCAGCATGCCCAGGCACCCGGCGATCAGCGTGTTGAGGAAGATTGCGGACGCTAATCCGTTGGCGGCCAACGCCGAACCGGCGTTGAACCCGAACCAGCCGAACCACAGCAGTCCGACCCCGAGCAGCACGAACGGCAGGTTGTGCGGGCGCATGGCGTCCACCTTGAAGCCGATCCGCGGGCCGAGCACCAATGCCAACGCGAGCGCCGAGGAACCGGAGACGATTTCGACGACGAGCCCGCCGGCATAGTCGAGCACCCCCATCTTGGCCAGCCAGCCGCTGGGCGACCATACCCAGTGCGCGACAACGGAATACACCGCCAGCGACCAGACCGGCACGAACACCATCCAGGCCGCGAACTTGGCGCGATCGGCGATGGCGCCACTGACCAGGGCGGCGGTGATGATCGCGAAGCTCAACTGGAACGTCGCGTAGAGCAATTCGGGAACCGTGCCGTGCACGGTGTCGGGGCCTATGCCTTGCATCCCGGCGTGCGCCAAACCCCCTATGAAGCTGCCGCCGCCCGAGAACGCCAGGCTGTAACCAGCCAGTAGCCACGCCACCGTGACGAGCGGAATGGAGATGAAGCTCATCATGATCATGTTGAGCACGCCGGTAGTACGCACCATGCCGCCGTAGAAGATCGCCAAACCGGGCGTCATCAACAGCACGAGCGCGGTGCTGGCCAGCAGCCACGCGGTGGCGGCGGGATCGATGTTCAACGCAGCGGCTCCTTCGGAATCGTCGATGATCAATAGACCGTAGACGGCGGTCGGGTTTGCAATAGCGGCCCGTCTGCGTCACCCGGCCGAGTCTGCGATGACGGCATCGAGCCTGCACCAGAGACCGTCGATCAAAGCAGCATCGCGCCCCCACCGCAGAATGAGCGCCGCCGGCGCAGACTCGAAAACAAACAAAATCCCCGACCGCAAAGGCCGGGGATCTGCCATCACAAACAGTGGGCGAAGGGGGACTTGAACCCCCACGTCCCGAAGGACACTGGCACCTGAAGCCAGCGCGTCTGCCATTCCGCCACTCGCCCGAAACGACCGGAGGACCATATCACTGTAGTGGCTCTACGCCCCAACCGCCGGTGGTGGCAACGCGTTGTCAATTGCCGTCAATTCCCGACGCGCGTCGCGGTCACCACATCCTTGCCGCTCGCGTCCTTGACGACGCTGATCTCGAACTTCACCCCGTCCGGGCCGTTGAGATACAGGTGCTGCTTGACGAAGAGCGTGTCCTCCTCGGTGGAGTTTCCGCCACACGCGGCAAGCAGCGACATCGCGAGCACGAAGCCGGCCGCAACGCCGAGGGCAAAGCGTCTCGAGGACAACACCACCCGGCGAACAGGGTGTTTGTGCCCCGGCGGCATCCGTGTCGACTCGCCTGATGTAAAGGTCCCGCTCATGGATCGTCCGATCTGTCGAGAGGTGGTGATCGATCAGAGATTACGGCGAGCCAGGGCGGGGGAGAGCCGGACAAGGGCTGTGAACAGCCTCGATGGGATTCTCAGAATACTCACGGTGACGCAGCGTGACAGTGTCCCGATACCATGCTGTTTGACACGACACGCGGGCGAGTCGTTTGCCTTGTGCCGACTAATACTGGGACATAGTGAGGCGAGCGCTGAAAACATGAGTAGCCAGAAAGGGCTAGTTCAGCGCATCGAGCGCAAACTCGAGGTGACCGTTGGCGATGCGTTTGCCCGAATGTTCGGGGGGTCGATTGTCCCTCAGGAGATCGAAGCGCTGTTGCGCCGCGAAGCGGCCGACGGTGTGCGGCCGCTTCAGGGAAATCGCCTTTTGGCACCCAACGAATACATCATTACCCTCGGTGTGCACGACTTCGACAAGCTGGGGGCCGACCAGGTTGTCACGTCGACCGCTTTCGCTAGGTACCTGGCGGACTATATCCAGGAACAGGGGTGGCAAACGTATGGTGAGGTGGTCGTCCGGTTCGAGCAGCGTTCGAACCTGCATACCGGTCAGTTCCGCGCCCGCGGCGCTGTCAACCCCGACGTGGAGCCCCGCCCGACTGTCACCCATTCCGCCCGGCCACAATCAGATGATGCGTTTGGCGCAGAACCAGGAGTACCACCGATGACTGACAATCCGAGCTACCGCGGTCAGGGGCAGGGGCGGCCCGACGAGTACTACGACGACCGCTACGGCCGTCCGCAGGAGGATCCGCGCGGTGCCCCGGGTCCCCAGGGCGGGCAAGACCCGCGCGGATACCCGCCCGAACAGGGCGCCTACCCGACCCAGCAGGCATACCAGCCGCCCCGGCCCCCCGACCAGGGCGGCTACCCCGGTCCAGGCGGCCCCCCCGAGCAAGGTGGCTACCCGGGCCAGGGCTACCCCGAGCAGGGCGGCTACCCCGGTCCAGGCGGCCCCCCCGAGCAAGGTGGCTACCCGGGCCAGGGCTACCCCGAGCAGGGCGGCTACCCAGGGCAGGGTGGCCACCCCGAACAGGGTGGCTACCCGGGCCAAGGCGGCTACCAGGAACCGCGCGGCTACCCGGACCAGGGTGGCTATCAGCAGTCCTACGAGCAACGTCCGCCTGCCCCGGCCGGTCCTCCCGGCGGGTATAGCGAGCAAGGCTACGACCAGGGTTATCGACAAGGCGGCGGCTACGGGCAGCCCCCGGGCGGTGGTCAGCCCGGTTACGGCGATTACGGCCGCGGTCCGGCTCCGCGCGACGAGGGCGGCTATCCCCCCCAGGCCCCGCCGGCTCCCCAAGCCCAGCCGGAACAGCGCCCCGGTTACCCCGAGCAAGGCGGCTACGAGCAGCAGGGCTACCAGCAGGGCGCCGCCGGCTACGGGGGACAGGACTACAGCGCCGGCGACTACACCCAGTACGCCGAAGCGCCGCCGCCCGGTGGATACGGCCCAGGCGGCGGGTACGCCGCTCCCGGCCCCGGGTACGCCGAACCCGCGGGACACGACTACGAGTACGGACAAGCCAGTGGTGGCTACGGCCAGCAGGCCGGCGGTGGCTACGGCGACTACGGCCAGCAAGGCGGCTACCCGTCCGCGGGATCGTCAGTCACCCTGCAACTCGACGACGGCAGCGGCCGGACCTACCAGTTGCGTGAGGGCTCCAACATCATCGGCCGCGGGCAGGACGCGCAGTTCCGTTTGCCCGACACCGGCGTCTCGCGTCGTCATCTCGAGATCCGTTGGGATGGCCAGGTCGCGCTACTCTCGGACCTGAACTCCACCAACGGAACCACGGTCAACAATGCACCGGTACAGGAGTGGCAGTTGGCCGATGGCGACGTAATTCGCTTAGGCCATTCCGAGATCATCGTCCGCATTCACTGAACCCGCTGGGTCAAAGCCGCCGAGCTTCATCCAGCCGCCGCCACCGTCCAAGTATCGTGACGTTGCTGATGTGCTAGGTAGCGCAAGGCTCGGAAGCGACGCCAGGACGGAAAGGACGCCAGATGCAGGGATTAGTACTGCAACTGACGCGCGCCGGATTTTTAATGTTGTTGTGGCTCTTCATCTGGTCGGTACTGCGAATTCTGCGGACCGACATTTACGCGCCCACGGGGGCCGTCATGGTGCGGCGGGGTTTGGCGTTGCGGGGCACGCTGCTGCCGTCGCGCCAGCGCCGGACCGCGGCGCGCTACCTGGTGGTGACCGATGGGGCGCTGACGGGCGCGCGCATCACGCTGAGCGGACAGCCGGTATTGATCGGGCGTGCTGACGATTCGACGCTGGTGTTGACCGACGACTACGCCTCGACGCGGCACGCCAAGCTGTCGCAGCGCGGTTCGGAATGGTACGTCGAGGATCTAGGATCGACCAACGGCACATACCTTGACAGGGCGAAGGTGACGACTGCGGTACGAGTTCCGTTAGGAACCCCGGTTCGGATCGGCAAAACGGCAATCGAGTTGCGCCCGTGAGCCGCGCGATAGCCTTTGCCTGCGACGGAGACGCCGGCTTGGAGCGCCGCCCGTGAGCCTGGTCCTTCGATATGCGGCCCGCAGCGATCGCGGCCTGGTACGCGCCAACAACGAAGACTCGGTGTACGCCGGCGCGCGGCTATTGGCCCTCGCCGACGGCATGGGCGGTCACGCCGCCGGCGAGGTGGCGTCGCAATTGGTGATTGCCGCGCTGGCTCACCTCGATGACGACGAGCCCGGCGGGGATCTGCTGGCCAAGCTCGACGCAGCGGTCAGATCCGGCAATTCGGCCATCGCCGCGCAGGTCGAGATGGAGCCCGATCTCGAGGGCATGGGCACCACGCTCACCGCAATCCTGTTCGCGGGCAACCGACTCGGGCTGGTGCACATCGGTGACTCGCGCGGCTACATGTTCCGCGACGGCGAGCTGACCCAGATCACCAAGGACGACACCTTCGTGCAGACCTTGGTCGACGAGGGCCGGATCACTGCGGAGGAGGCGCACAGCCACCCGCAGCGGTCGCTGATCATGCGGGCGCTGACCGGTCACGAGGTCGAGCCGACGTTGACCATGCGGGAAGCCCGCGCCGGAGACCGTTACCTGTTGTGCTCGGACGGGCTGTCCGACCCGGTCAGCGACGAAACCATCGCCGAGGCACTGCAGATCCCCGACGTCGCCGATAGCGCCTATCGCCTGATCGAGTTGGCGCTGCGCGGCGGTGGCCCCGACAACGTGACCGTGGTGGTCGCCGACGTCGTCGACTACGACTACGGCCAGACCGTGCCGATTCTGGCCGGTGCGGTATCCGGCGACGACGACCACGAGCAGTTCACCCTGCCCAATACCGCCGCGGGGCGTGCTTCGGCGATCAACCCACGCAAAGAGGTCGCCAAACGCGTTCCAACGCAAGTCGAAACGTTCAATCGGCCGCGCTGGTCGCGTAAGCGAACGTTCTTCGTCGTCGCGCTTGTGGTGCTGCTGCTGCTCGCCGGTTTGGCCATCGGGCGCTACGTCATCCGCAGCAACTACTACGTCGCCGAATCCAACGGCATGGTGTCCATCGTGCGCGGAATCCAGGGTTCGCTGCTGGGCATGTCCCTACACGAGCCGTATTTGATTGGCTGCCTCAACGCCACCAACAGTTTGTCGCTGATCAGTACCAGCCAAGCAGGCGGTGCGCTGGACTGCCACCTGATGAGACTGGAGGACTTGCGCCCCCCGGAGCGTGCGCAAGTTCAGGCCGGGTTACCCGCCGGCAGCCTGGACAATGCCATCAATCAGCTGCATGACTTGGCGGCCAAGTCCCTGCTGCCGCTCTGCCCGCCGCCTCGTGCCATGTCGCCACCCACCCCGACGAGCACGGCCAGCCCCAGCGAAATGCCACAACCGAACGTCACGTCGCCAGCCACCAGCACGCCAGCCACCAGCACGCCGCCCACTTCGACTGCGCCCACCGCCACCTCGTCGCCCGGAATCCCGAGTCCCTCCGGCACCGGCGCCCCAAGCACCTCCGCCACTGCGCCCGCCTCACCCCCGACGAGCGCGCCCCCCACCACTTTCGCGACGGTGACCGCGCTGCCGCCGCCGCCACTTCAACCAGGCATCGACTGCCGGGCGGCGGCATGACAACACAACTGCAGCCACCGGTTGCGGTTACTCCTGCGCTGCCTACTCGCCGCAACGCCGAGCTGCTGCTGTTGTGTTTTGCCGCGGTGATCACCACCGCTGCGCTGCTCATCGTGCAGGCAAATCAAGAGCGGGTCTTGCGCTGGGACCTGACCACCTACGGGCTGGCCTTCCTGACCCTGTTCGGGTGTGCGCATCTGGCCATCCGGCGGTTCGCCCCGTATGCCGACCCGCTGCTGCTACCGGTGGTGGCCCTGCTCAACGGGCTTGGGCTGGTGATGATTCACCGGCTCGACCTGGTCAACAACGACATGGGCCGGCACGGTCACCCCAACGCCAGCCAGCAGATGCTGTGGACGTTGGTCGGAGTGGCCGCCTTCGCACTGGTCGTGACGTTGCTCCAGGACCACCGGCAGCTTGCCCGTTACGGCTACATCTGTGGGTTCACCGGTCTGGTGTTCTTGGCCGTTCCCGCGCTGCTGCCGCGGACGCTGTCCGAACAGAACGGCGCGAAAATCTGGATTCGCTTGCCCGGCTTCTCAATTCAGCCCGCTGAGTTTTCCAAGATTCTGCTGCTGATCTTCTTCGCGGCGGTGCTGGTGGCCAAACGCGGCCTGTTCACCAGTGTCGGCAAGCATTTGATGGGCATGACGCTGCCCCGCCCACGAGACCTCGCACCCCTGCTGGCAGCCTGGGCGATCTCGGTGGGCGTGATGGTCTTCGAGAAAGACCTGGGCACGTCGCTGTTGTTGTACGCGTCGTTTCTGGTGGTGGTCTACCTCGCCACCCAGCGGTTCAGCTGGGTCGTCATCGGCTTGGCGCTGTTCGCCGCGGGAAGCGTCGCGGCGTACTTCATGTTCGAGCACGTCCGCGTCCGGGTGCAGACCTGGCTCGACCCGTTCGCCGATCCCGAAGGCAGCGGCTACCAGCTCGTGCAATCGATGTTCAGCTTCGCCACCGGCGGCATCTTCGGCACCGGGCTCGGTAACGGCCAGCCCGACACGGTGCCCGCGGCGTCGACGGATTTCATCATGGCCGCCTTCGGCGAAGAACTTGGACTGGTGGGTCTGGCGGCCCTTCTGATGCTCTACACGATCGTCATCGTCCGCGGCCTGCGCACCGCCATCGCCTCGCGCGACAGCTTCGGCAAACTGCTGGCGGCCGGCCTGGCATCGACGCTGGCCATCCAGCTGTTCATCGTCGTCGGCGGGGTGACCCGGTTGATTCCGCTGACCGGTCTGACCACGCCCTGGATGTCCTACGGCGGGTCGTCACTGCTGGCCAACTACGTATTGCTGGCCATCCTGGCCCGTATTTCGCACAGCGCCAGACGTCCGCTGCGGACCCGTCCGCCCAAGAAGACGACGCCGATTGCGGCGGCCGGCACCGAGGTGATTCAGAAAGTTTGACGTCCTCCACCGGCTTAAGCCGGTGGATTCCAACCCCGTCGCAGCTAGGCAGCAGGAGAACAGAGTTGAGGTTCACGGTTCGCAGACCGGCTAACGCCGAGGTCTCCCCGTGCTGTCACCTCGCCGCCGGGCGGGCGGCGAAAGGACGAGTTGCGTGCCGCGTTCACATCTGCATTGCACGGTCCCGCACCGCAAGCGACGCACTGAAAAACCGCTTGGCTCTTACGGTTTTCCGGCGCGACATGCCCACAGTCAGAGCATCGTTGCGACGTGAACGCTGCCGAGACGAATTCGACTCGTCCCGAAGCCTTGTGCGTCAACCGGGTGACCAGCATTCCCCACCCCTGGCGGCTGATCGCGCGGTTAAGGCCCCGCTTCTGCGCCACGTTGATGCCCGGGCATTCCCGGGTGCCGCGCGCCGAACGGGTCATCGCGCGCACCTTCAAGTCCTCGACGCGGGTGGTGTCGAATCGGCGCGCCAGGCCGGTGGTGGTCTTTTCCACCCAGTCGCGGCGGCGATCCGCCTCCCGGGCCCGCAACCGCGCGATAGCCAACTTGGTGCGTGCCCGCCGCTTCGATCCCCGGCGCGCCCGGGCCAGACGCTGCTGCAACCGTCGCAGCCGCTTGGCCTCCCCGGCGCTCAGGCCCGGGACACACAGCAGCTCCCCAGTGGACAGCGCCGCCGTGACCGCCACGCCGCGATCGATACCCACGACGCTGCCATCATCGGGGCCGGCAACGGGTTTCGGGATGGCGGCAAAGGCGATGTGCCAGCGCCCCGACCGATCCAGAGTGACTCGGTAGGACTTCACGGTGTCGGCGAGGGTGCGGGTCCAGCGGAACTTCACCCAACCGATTTTCGGGATCCATACCCGCCCGTAGCGGCGGCTGAGTCGCTGGATGTGGCGCGGTTTGACTCCGACTTGCCGGAATCCCTCATGCGTGCCGGCCTTACGCCACGTCGGGCGACGGTGGGTGCGGTGGAAAAAGTTGCGCATCGCTTGGGCGAAGTCCCGCAACGCCTGCTGCTGCACGGTCTGCGATCCGGCGCCCAGCCAGTCGTACTCGGCGCGGGCCGCGGTCAACTGCGCACATTGCTCGCCATATCCGGGTGCATGGCGGCCGGGCTGCCAATGCCGCTGCTGCTCCACGGCCAGATTCCACACAAGCCGCGCATGGCGACAATGCTCCGCCAACACCGCCGCCTGCTCCACGCTGGGCAGCAACCGAAACCTCGACACCGCCACAACATAAACGCGACCACCGACAAACCGACCAAGCGAAGGAGACGGCGTTTTCTCCCCCGGCTAAAGCCAGGGGTTTCCACGCCGCAAATCTCATGAACGCCTCCCTTCGCCGGATCTCGGTGACCGTGATGGCGTTGATCGTGTTGCTGTTGCTCAACGCCACGTATACGCAGGTGTTCACCGCTGACGGCCTGCGCGCCGACCCGCGCAACCAGCGCGTGCTGCTCGACGAGTATTCACGTCAGCGCGGCCAGATCACCGCGGGCGGACAACTGATGGCCTACTCGGTGGCCACGGATAGCCGCTTCCGGTTCCTGCGGGTGTATCCCAACCCCGCGGTCTACGCTCCGATCACCGGCTTCTACTCACTGCGCTATTCGAGTACCGGCCTGGAACGCGCCGAAGACCCGCTGTTGAACGGCTCCGACGAGCGGCTCTTCGGGCGCCGGCTGGCCGATTTCTTCACCGGTCGCGACCCACGCGGTGGCAACGTCGACACCACCATCAACCCGCGGATCCAGCAGGCCGGCTGGGACGCCATGCAGGAAGGCTGTGGTGGCCCCTGCAAGGGAGCGGTGGTCGCCCTGGAACCGTCGACCGGCAAGATTCTGGCGCTGATCTCCTCGCCGTCCTACGACCCCAACCTGCTTGCTTCGCACGATCCTGAGGCGCAATTGCAGGCCTGGCAGCGGCTTCGTGACGACCCCAATACGCCGTTGACCAACCGCGCCATCTCGGAGACTTATCCGCCGGGTTCCACGTTCAAAGTGATCACCACCGCGGCCGCGCTGGCGTCCGGATCCAGCGACACCGAACAGCTCACCGCGGCGGCCACGATTGCGCTGCCCAACAGCACGGCCATGCTGGAGAATTACGGCGGCACGCCGTGTGACAGCGGGCCGACGGTGCCACTTAGCGAGGCCTTCGCCAAGTCGTGCAACACCGCGTTCGTCCAGCTGGGTATCCTTACCGGCGCCGACGCTCTGCGCAGCATGGCGCAGGCGTTCGGCCTCGACGACGCCCCGAGCCCGATTCCGCTGCAGGTGGCCGAATCAACCGTCGGAGCGATTCCCGACGCCGCGGCGCTGGGGATGTCGAGCATCGGGCAGAAGGATGTAGCACTGACTCCTCTGGAGAACGCCGTGGTCGCTGCGACGATCGCAAATGGCGGGGTGGCGATGCGGCCCTACCTGATCGACAGCCTCAAAGGCCCGGATCTGGTCAACATCAGCACCACCGCCCCATATCAGCAACGCCGCGCGGTGTCGCCGCAGGTCGCCGCTAAGCTAACAGAGCTGATGGTCGGCGCCGAGAAAGCCGCACAACAGAAAGGGGCCATCCCCGGCGTGCAGATCGCATCCAAGACGGGTACCGCAGAGCACGGCACCGATCCTCGTCACACACCACCGCACGCGTGGTATATCGCTTTTGCGCCCGCGCAGTCTCCGAAGGTTGCCGTTGCCGTGCTGGTTGAAGACGGCGGTGACCGCTTGTCCGCGACCGGGGGTGCGCTCGCCGCGCCGATCGGGCGGGCCGTGATCGAGGCCGCGCTGCAGGGGGGACCATGAGCCCCCGCAGGCGAGCGTTCGTGGCGACCGCAAGCGTGGCGATGCCACGCGCAGCGGGTCGCCGCCCGGCGAGCCCAGTGAGGATCGCAGCGCGGAACGCGCGAGGACTGGAGCGAGCGGGAGGCAAGGCATGAGCCCGCGAGTGGGTGTCACGCTGTCCGGGAGGTACCGCCTGCAGCGGCTCATTGCCACCGGTGGCATGGGCCAGGTCTGGGAGGCCGTGGACAGCCGGCTGGGCCGCCGCGTCGCGGTCAAGGTGCTGAAGCAGGAGTTCTCCCAAGACCCCGAATTCATCGAGCGGTTCCGGGCCGAGGCGCGTACCACCGCGATGCTGAACCATCCCGGTATCGCCAGCGTCCACGACTACGGCGAAAGCCAGATGAACGGGGAAGGCCGCACGGCCTATCTGGTCATGGAACTGGTCAACGGCGAGCCGCTGAACTCGGTGCTCAAGCGCACCGGCCGGCTGTCACTGCGGCACGCGCTGGACATGCTCGAACAAACCGGCCGAGCCCTGCAGGTAGCGCACGCCGCCGGCCCGGTGCATCGCGACGTCAAGCCCGGCAACATCTTGATCACCCCCACCGGGCAGGTGAAAATCACCGACTTCGGCATCGCCAAAGCGGTTGACGCCGCCCCGGTGACCCAGACCGGCATGGTGATGGGCACCGCCCAAGACATCGCACCCGAACAGGCGCTTGGCCACGACGCCACGCCGGCCAGTGACGTGTACGCGCTGGGAGTTGTTGGGTACGAAGTGGTTTCGGGTAAGCGGCCGTTCACGGGCGACGGCGCCCTCACGGTCGCGATGAAACACATCAAAGAACCGCCGCCGCCGCTGCCCGCTGACCTACCGCCCAATGTTCGCGAACTCATCGAGCTCACCCTCGTCAAGAACCCCGGCATGCGCTACCGCAGCGGCGGCGCGTTCGCCGACGCCGTCGCCGCGGTACGCGCCGGCCGCCGGCCACCCAGGCCCAGCCAATCCCTGCCGGCCGGTCGGGCAGCGCCTGACGCCACCCCCTCGGGTCGCCGCCAGGAATCGCCTCGACGCCACACCGGCCGGAACACCGCGCCCCGCCGACCCCGCCCATCGACGGGCGCCAACCGCCCGCCGCCGCGCGACGCACGTTTTCGTCGGGGCAGCGCGCATTGCTGTGGGCTGCCGGGGTGCTCGGCGCGCTGGCGATCATCATCGCCGTGCTCATCGTGATCAACTCCCGCGCGGAGCAGCAACCTTCCACCCCGAACGTCACCGACACCGGGGTCCCCACCGGCCAGCAAGACCCCCGCCGGGCAGGGTCCGTTGATCAATTGGACGGATGGCGCACAACCAGGTAAGTCTGATCTGCAGAGTTGGGCTGTTCCGCTGACGCCGCGGCAGGACGCGCCGTCGGCCCTATCCGAGACACCACGATGACCACCCCTCGGCATCTGTCCGATCGCTACGAACTTGGCGACATCCTCGGTTTTGGCGGGATGTCGGAAGTTCACCTCGCCCGTGACCTCCGGTTGCACCGCGACGTCGCGGTCAAGGTGCTGCGTGCCGACCTGGCTCGCGACCCCAGCTTCTACCTTCGGTTCCGGCGTGAGGCGCAAAACGCGGCGGCCCTGAACCATCCGGCGATCGTCGCGGTGTACGACACCGGCGAGGCCGAGACCGCCGCCGGGCCGTTGCCCTACATCGTCATGGAGTACGTCGACGGCGTCACCCTGCGCGACATCGTCCACAACGACGGTCCGATGCCGCCGCGGCGGGCCATCGAGGTCATCGCCGACGCCTGTCAGGCGCTGAACTTCAGCCACCAGAACGGCATCATCCACCGCGACGTCAAGCCGGCCAACATCATGATCAGCACCACCAACGCGGTCAAGGTGATGGACTTCGGCATCGCTCGCGCGATCGCCGATGGCGGTGTCAGCGTCACCCAGACTGCCGCTGTGATCGGGACCGCCCAATACCTGTCGCCAGAACAGGCCCGCGGCGACCCCGTCGACGCCCGTTCCGACGTGTACTCGTTGGGCTGCGTGCTCTACGAAACGCTTACCGGCGAGCCGCCTTTCACCGGTGACTCGCCGGTCGCGGTCGCGTACCAACACGTCCGCGAGGACCCGATTCCACCGTCGAAACGGTATGAGGGCATCTCCGCCGACCTCGACGCAGTGGTCCTCAAGGCGCTGGCCAAGAACCCGGAGAACCGCTACCAGACCGCCGCGGAGATGCGTGCCGACCTGGTCCGGGTGCACAACGGTGAGCCGCCCGAGGCGCCCAAGGTATTCACCGACGCCGAGCGGACCTCGTTCTTGTCATCCTCGGGGCCCGGCCGTGGCGGACCGCGCACCGACCCATTGCCCCGTCAGGTCGTCGACGACACTGACCGCGACCGCAGCGTCGGTTCGGTGCGCCGCTGGGTGGCGGTGGTCGCCGTGCTGGCGGTGCTGACCGTCGTCATCACCATCGCCATCAACACGTTCGGCGGCAACACCCGCGACGTTCAGGTGCCCGATGTGCGCGGGCAAGCGTCCGCCGACGCGATTGCGGCGCTACAAAACCGCGGCTTCAAGACGCGCACCCAACAAAAGCCGGACTCGACGATCCCGCCCGACCACGTCATCGGCACAGATCCAAGTGCCAACTCGTCGGTCGGTGCCGGCGACGAGATCATGATCAACGTCTCCACCGGTCCCGAGCAGCGCGAACTCCCGGACGTGTCCTCGCTGAGTTACGCCGACGCGGTCAAAAAGCTGACCGCGGCCGGGTTCGGCCGCTTCAAGCAGGCGAGTTCGCCGTCGACTCCCGACATGGCGGGCAAGGTCATCGGGACGAACCCGCCGGCCAACCAGACATCGGCCATCACCAACGTGATCACCATCATCGTGGGCTCGGGTCCACAGACCAAGCAGGTGCCCGACATCGCAGGACAACAGGTCGACCTGGCGCAGAAGAACCTGACCGTCTACGGCTTCACCAAATTCAGTCAGTCATCGGTGGACAGCACGAAACCGGCCGGGGAAGTGATCGCGACCAATCCGCCTGCGGGCGCGACGATCCCAATCGACACGATCATCGACTTGCAGGTGTCCAAAGGCAATCAGTTCCTGATGCCCGACCTGTCCGGCATGTTCTGGACCGACGCCGAACCGCGGCTACGCGCGCTCGGCTGGACCGGCGTGCTGGACAAGGGACCCGACGTCGACGCCGGCGGATCGCAACACGCCCGGGTGGTGTCTCAGAGCCCGGCGGCCGGTACCGGAGTCAACCGGGACGGGATCATCACGCTGAAGTTCGGTCAGTAGCCCCGTTATCCGTCGGGAAGTGCGGCCGGACTGCGGTCAGGACTTCGTTTTCCAGTCGGCGTACCAGTGTGTCGTCACGCGCCCAGCCGCAGTAGGTGAGCCAGTTGGCCAGCATCCGGTGGCCGCCCTCGGTCAGGATCGACTCCGGGTGGAACTGCACTCCGTGGATCGGCAGTTCGGTGTGCTGCACGCCCATGATCACTCCGCTGCGGGTGCGGGCCGTGACCTCCAGCACCTCCGGCAGCGAGTCCGGCAAGATGGTCAGCGAGTGATAGCGGGTGGCCGTGAAGGGATCCGGAAGACCTTGCAATACACCGACATTCGTGTGGTAGACGCTGCTGGTCTTGCCGTGCAGCAACTCGGGCGCGCGGTCGACGGTGGCGCCGAACGCGACGCCGATGGCCTGGTGCCCCAGGCACACACCGAGCAGTGGGGTGCGCGCCGCCGCGCACGCGCGGGACCAGACTGATCGACGCTCCGGCACGCTCCGGGGTACCGGGACCCGGGCTGAGCAGGACACCGTCGAAGTCGGCGGCGACAGCGGCCACGGCACCCTCGCCGGCTAGCCGGGCATCGTCATTGCGCCACACCTCGGCCTCGACGCCCAACTGGCCCAGGTACTGCACCAGGTTGAACACGAAGCTGTCGTAGTTGTCGACGACCAGGATCCGCATCGTCACAGGTTATCGCCCAGCTTCAAGGCGGGCCCCTCGGGGAGGCATCAGTACCCCAACGGGCCCATGGGCTGCGCGAAATGCATCTGGACCGGTTCCGAATGGCCGACGATCTGCACGTCCGGTTTGACCTCTTCGTGGTAGCCGAGCCCGAATCGCACCACGTACTGCTTGTAGAGAATCACCAGGGGAGCGGCGGCGAGGGCGGTCTGCATGGCGTCGGCATCGCCGATCGCGGTGATCGTGTACGGCGGGCTATAGGTGCGACCGTTGAGCAGCAACGTGTTCCCGA
>CAVTLW010000031.1:0-692847 GCA_963735655.1 uncultured Actinomycetota bacterium | reverse complement strand
ATCCCCTCAATCGATGCCCTTGAGCCGAGTGCCGATCACGGATTCGGCGGTGAGCGTCTCGATCGCCGTACGTCGAAGCCGAGCAGATCCTTCAAGATGGCCTCGTTGTGCTCTCCGACGGTGGGTGCCGGGGACCGACACCACCGATCGACGCTGCGGAACCGGAATGGAATGGTCGGGACCTGGTGCGGCCGACGATCGAGTGATCCAAGTGTTCGAAGTAGCCGCGCGCGACCATCTGCGGGTGTCGAGGGCTGAGCCGCGCGTCGTAAAGCGGCGACGCAGGAACCGCCAGAAGCCGACAGCACCGCCGCTGCGTCGATGCTGTCTTGGCCAAGGACCACCGCTCCAGATGCTTGTCGATCAAATCATGCGCACGCCAACGCCCTTCGTGCGTGTCGAGCGATGGATGATCCGCCCAGGCTGGCTGACCGAGCACAGTTTTCAAAGCGACCCATTGCCCGTCGGACGCGACGGAGAGCAGCCAACCACTGCTCGTGACCGCGACATGGGTACAAACCCTGAGGCGCCGAGTCCCTACTCCGATTGCCCAATCGCGACAGTATGGTGCCGTACGCGGTGAACTCGATGGCCTGCTCAGCGGCGGCGTTTGGTGCCGCCTCGACCATCGACACCTCATTAAGGAGCCATGACCCGTCTGCGCACGCCGACTCAGGCCAACGAGCATCGCGAAAGCGGAATGCATGCCCGCCAACGGATCGCACGGTCCGCGCGGTATCCGCGGTTGATCATATTCGTGGCCGGTCACCCAGGCCATGCCGGTCATCTGCTCCATAGTCTGCGCGAACCCGACATGGTCCCGCCACGGTCCGTCCAGACCGAAGGCGGGCATACGAGCCATGATCAATCGAGAGTTGAAGAGCCCAACGCTTCCCACGTGATGCCGAAACTCTCGAAGACGCGTGGCGAAGAATTCTCCACCACGACGTCGACTTGTTCGGCGAGCCGGAAGAACAACTCACGACCTCGTAGTGACGACAGGTCGAGCGTCAATCCCTTCTTGTTGGCGTTGGTGGCTAGGTACATGGCCGAGCGCTCCCACCAGTTGGGCTGGTCGATGAACGCTCCACCGTCATCCGCGCCGTCTGGATGCTGAACGGACTCAGGTGAATGACCTAGGCGCCCAATGCAGCGAGGATATGGGTGGATGAGGGTCCGGCCCACCACGCGGTGGCGTCGATGATGCGGATACCACCCAACGGTAGACCTCCCTGCTGACACCGAAGCCTTGCGATCGCGCCCGCCGGAGAAGAGCTGTCGTATCGAGCTCGCCGAGCGCGTGGCGCAACCTTCGGCGCGGCGCCCGGACGTGTGCCATCGATCCGGTAGGGCGGGAGCGGATGGGTGAAGAGCCATCGGCGCTGGTGGTCCAGACGCCCCACGCGGTGACGTGGGATGGTCCAGCACGGTACGCCGATTGTTGACCTGCGCGACCGAAGTCCGAAGAGCGGAACCGAGTTCCACCATCTCAGCGGTGGTGCGCCGAGTGGTCCAGTCCCGCACGATCTTGTTCCACTCCTCCATCCGCTCATACCGAGTCGGAGCCGATGCCAGGCCGCATCGTGTTCGAGTAGATCGGCACGCCCGATCATCACCAGGAAGGACTCGAACTGCTGGCGGGCGTTGGTATTGAAACCGACCCAGCCGTCGGCGGTCGGCTCGATCGACGGCAGTTCGGTCGTTCTCGGCGGAGCCGATATCTGGACCGCCGGCGAGCGCGTAGTACAAGTCGATGAATCCGCTGGCGCTGAGATGGCAGGCTTCCATCAACGAACAATCGATGATCTCGCCGCCGCTCCGGCACGGGCGCTAAGAAACGCAGCCATCGCACCGACAGCCGCATAGCTACCGAGGACCCATTCGAAGACGCGACCGCCGGCTTGAACGGGAGGTTGGTCCCGCCGGGCCCGCAGACCCATGGTTCCGCTTTCGGCCTGCAATGTAACTCTGATGCGGGCTTATCGCGATACGGACCGGTCAAGCCGAACGGTGACACACGGCTATCACCAAATCGGGTGATCGACGCAGCATTTCGTCGTGGTCGATCCGGCCGGCACCCCGTATCGATGACGATGTCGGCCCGTGCGATCAACCGTCGACGCGCGGGTCACCGTAAACCCCGACGACGGAGCGCTTTCCGGCGTTGAGAAATGTGAACAAAGCGCCGTCGTCGTCACCGCGCCGCCCCGTACCCCGCGACGAAGCCGATCGCCGTCGGTGACTCGACCTTGATCACTTCGGCGCCGACATCCGCAAACAATTTGCCGCAATAAGGTCCGGGTGATATCGTCCGCGATCTCGACGATCCGCAGACCCTGAAGGAGGTTCATCGCCCGCTCCTCGTCGCGCAAAGCTAACGACGCATCGATACTCGTTGTCAGGTGTCACTCGATCAGCCGATCACTCCGTCGCGGCGCAGCCGAGCAAGTTCGGCTTCATCGCAGCCCGCCAGCGTTGCGAGCACCTCGTCGGTGTGCGCCCCGACGGTCGGCGGAGCGTCGCGGCGAATGGACGGCCTGGCTTGGTCTTGATCGGCGTTGCGATCAGCCGCAGAGGGCGGCCGGCTCGTCGCCGGGCGGTTCGTAGACCATGTCGCGTGCTTTGACGTGTTCGTCGTCGAGCAGGTCGCTGCCTTCGAAGGCCGGGAGCGCCAGCGATATCGGTGGCGATGAAGAAGTCAGTCCACTCACGACGACTGCGGCCCTTGAAGATCGTGGTGAGTTCACTGCGCAGGTGTTCGTCGGCTTGCGGATCGTCGCCTAGGCGCGCCCGGCCGGGTTCATAAAGGTCCATTCGGTCGACGGCTTCGCAAAACCGTTGCCAGAATTTGTCTTCCAACGCGTTGAACACCACGTAGTTGCCGTCGCTGGTCTCGTAGTACTGATACCGCAGCGACGCGTGCGCACCGTCGAGTAGCCGAACAGACCGTTGGCGAGTGCTGTCAGCTTCTGGAAGTTCCATGCGATCGCGGCGTCGACTTGAGAGACCTCGACGTATTGCGGTCGTCCGTCGCGGCGTGCGCTGTGTAGTGCGGCGAGAACCGCCATCGCGGCGTACAGCGGACCGGCCAACACACCCGTGGTGCCGGTGGCACCTGCCGACAAGCGCGGTGTTCCGTCGGCTTGAATCAGCGGCGGGTTCAGACCGGCGAAGCAGTCGAAGGACAGCCCATGCGTTGGAAGCTTCGCGTACGGGCCGTAGCTACCCATACCGTTGAGGCTGCAATAGACGATTGTCGGATTGAGTTCGACGACATCGTCATAGCCGAGGCCGAGTCGTTCGGCGGCGCCTGCCCGCAAGCCGTCGATCACCACTGTGGCCTCTGCGGCAAGGCGGCGAAAGATCGCCACCCCCTCCTCCGATTTCAAGTTGAGCGTGACGCTCTTCTTTCCGCGGTTCCACTGGAGGTTTTGCACGTTGTCGGGCGGAAAGAGCTCGCCGCGGAATCCGCCGCCCCCGGGTTGTTCGATCTTTATCACCTCGGCGCCCAGGTCGGCGAGGTGTCCGCCGAGCGCGTCAGGCGAGAAGAGGGATAGCTCGAGCACCCGAACATCGTGAAGCACGGCAGTCAACCTCTCAGAATTCCGATGCCCGTGTGCACTTGAGCCTCACATCAACGAGATCGACTTGATCTCGGTGAACTCCTCGAAGCCCCAGCGGCCCTGCTCACGTCCGAGACCGCTGTGCTTGAAACCACCGAATGGGCCGCCGCCGTTGAACATTCCACGTGCGGGCACGACCAGCCCGGACCCGCGCCGTTGCCCGGATTGGGACCGGGATCAGCCGGACCACCGCCACAGCACTGGACGATGATCGTGCCGGTGCGGATTTGGCGCGCCACGTTGAAGCCGCGTGCGGCATTGCGCGTCATGACCACCCCTGCGAGCCCGAAGTCGGAGTCGTTGGCGATCCGTACCGCCTCGTCTTGACTCTGGTAAGTCTGCACGGTCAGAACCGGGCCGAACACTTCGTCCCGGCAGATCCGCATGTCGTTGCGACAGTTGACGAATGCCGTTGGCTCGTAGAAGAACCCTCTGCTCAGGTGTGCGGGCCGCTTGCCGCCGACCACCAGCGTGGCCCCTTCGTCGAGCGCCGATTGCACATAGCCCTCGACCCGCTGCCGTTGTTGTTCACGGATCAGCGGACCCACCACCGTGGCCGGGTCGCGGGGGTCACCGATGGTCAGGTTTGGCGCCATCGCCTTGACGCCTTCGACGTACGGATCGAGCAAGTGCTCCGGTAGTAACAAGCGCGATGCAGCGACACACGCCTGTCCCGAATGCATCAGCACTTGGCCGAAACCGATACCGGCGACATCGGATTCGGTGACGTCGTCAAGAACGATATGCGCACTCTTGCCGCCCAATTCCAGCTGGGCCCGCTTCATCGTGCGCGCCGAAACCTCCCGGATGCGCTTGCCGGTTTCCGTCGACCCCGTGAACGCGATCATGTCCACGCAGGGGATTCGTCGACAACTCCTCCCCCACATCACCGCCACCCACCACGACGTTGAAGACACCTGCCGGTATGCCGGCTCCTCGCCTATCGCGGGCGAGTTCCAGTGCATTCATCGGCGTCCACGGATGTGGTTTCAAGACGACGGTGCAACCGACTGCCAGCGCTGGCAGGCACTTTTGCAGGTTGATCGAGAAGGGGAAGTTGAACGGTGTGATCACACCGACCACTCCGACGGGTTCTCGGACGACGATACGTGCCGCCAAGCCCGGTCGGTGACACCGTCGGCGCCCCCGGTGTTTCGACCCAGGTGACGTCGTGCTCGACGAAATCGCTGTAGTAGTGCGATGCTTCGATCGCTCCGCCGACCTGCAGAAAGTCGGTGAGGAAGCCCACCGAGCCGATCTCGGAAACGATGAGCTCGCGAAGCTCGTCGCGCCGCGACTCCATGATCTCGCTGAAGCGCTTCAGTACTCTCGCGCGGTCGCGCACGGACATCCACGGCCAAGGACCTTCGTCGAATGCTCGGCGCGCTGCTTCGATGGCCATGACGGCTTGCTTGGCGCCGCCGTCGAGAACGCGGCCGACCACTTCTTCGGTGGCCGGGTCGATCACATCGATCTGTCCGCCAGCGTTGTCACTGGTCCACCGGCCGTCGATGAAGTTCTCGTATTGGCGGATCGCCACGCATGTTCCTTTCGTGTCCCGGTCGAGCCCGTCTATCGAGCGAAGCCCGTGCGCAGCGCGGCTACCGCTAGTTGGCCACCGGGTACGGTGCAGGCTCGAAGTTGAAGACGCGCCGCGCATTGCCCTGCAGCACCTTGTACTTGTCCGCGTCCGATCTACCCTCGAGACTCTTGTGCGCGGCCTCGAGCGAATGCGGCCACAGGCTGTCGGTGTGCGGGTAGTCGGTTTCGATCATCACGTTCTCGACACCGATGTAATCGAGGTTGGCAGCACCGAATTCGTCCTCGATGAAGCAGCCGTAGATGTGATCGCGGAACAACTGCCGAGGCGACTCCGGGAAGACGGCCGGGTCCGTGGCGATTGCGCTCATTCGCATGGTTGCCGGGTCGACCGTCCAGTTGTTGGCTCGTAGGTAGCGGTATTCGGCGGCGACGTGCTCAGCCCGCTCGAGCAGGTACGGGAATCCACCCGATGCCACCCTCGGACAGCACGATCTTGAGGTCGGGGAACTTCTGCAGCTTGCCCGAGAACAGCCAGTCTGTTGTGGAGTGGGCCAGGTTGAGACCGATGTTCACCGACTGCACGCCGAACGGCGCATCGGGCGACGTATTTGGGCTGACGGACGACGACCCGATATGCGTGCAGAGCGGCATCTTCGTTTCGTTCGCTGCCGCGAAGAATCCGTCCCACTCCCCCGAGTGGATCGACGGGAAGCCGAGCGCGTGCACATTCTCCGAGAATGCGATCGCCTTCGCACCCTTGTCTGCGCACCGGTGCACTTCGGCGACGGCCAATGCGGTGTCCCACAACGGAACGATGATCATCGGAATGTAGCGACCCGGCGCTGCCGCCACACCACTCGTCGATGATGTAGTCGTTGTATGCGGTGAGGCATTTCAGACCAAGTTCCCGGTCCTGAACTTGCGAAAAGACCTGTCCGCAAAAGCGTGGGAAGAACGGGAAGTTCAACCCGGCGATGACGTGATCCTCGTCCATGTCGGGGATTCGGGCCTTCGGGTCGTAGTAGACCTTGGGCAGTTCGTCGTAGTTGACCGACAGCGGAGAGTAGTCGTCGGGCTGCTGATGAGCGGCCACCAAGATGCCCATGACGGTGGCGCGGTGCCTCTCGTAGACCCACGTGTCCACACCGTCAATGCGTTCGACGTGCGGCACGCGATCGCGGTCGGCAGCAGATGCGCGGTCGACCCAGACGTTCGGCGGCTCGATGATGTGATCGTCAACCGAGATGAGCCACTGCAGATCTTGTTCCACGGATACTCCCTAGAGCGGTTGTGCAATCGTCGGCCGGCGCACGGAAGGGACTGTCGCGTAGGGCATGAGTCCGGCTACGACTGTCCCACCTCTCACGGACACTATGAGCGCCCGTCGAAGCTTGTCAAGTAACGCTCGATAAGCGCTGGTCGACAGTTTATCGAGTGTCACTTGACTCCTTTTCCCTCGCGATCTATCGTGCGACGACGCGGGTTTTGGACGCATGAATCTGCCCGGGGCTGACCGCTGCAGCAAGAGCGCTCAGCGGTCCGCGACACCGACGTAATGATTGCGACAAGAGAAGAAGGACTACACCCCAGTGCCCAAGTCGCTAGAGGACCACGCCGAGAATTTCGATCTCCGCCACGAGGATTTCAACGATCCCGAATATTTGTACGAGTTGTATTCCCACATGCGCGACAGAACAGCCTTCGCGCACACCGACTCCCCATTCTTCGCCATGGGCGACGAGGGCGCCTGGGTGGCACTGCGCTACGACGAGTGCTACGAGGTCCTGCGGGACTGGGAGACGTTCTCCAGCAATCTGAATGGTGCACAGCAGTCCACCGGCGATATCGTGATAGGCCTCGACCCACCGCGACAGCAGCAGTTACGAAAGGTCCTCAACCCCTACTTCTCCCCCGGCCGAATGAAGAAGCTGCAACCGCAGATCCGTGCCGAGACTGATGCACTCATCAACGAGTTCATCGAGAACGGTCGCGGCGACTTGGCGATGGTCGCTTGGCAGCAGCCCGGCATCGTGTTCTTCAAGTACGTGCTCGGCATGCCCGTCGACGATGTCCCGTTGTGCATAGAGCTGACTGAAACCGCACTCAACGGGCACACTGAGGAAATCCGTATGACCGCATGGGGTGGGCTCTACCAGCACATCGCTGAAGCGGTGAGAACCCGGATGGAACAGGATCCGCAAGATGACATGATCGACGTCCTGCTCTCGGCCGAGATCGACGGAGTCGAGCTCGGGTTCGACAGCGTGGTGTCGAATGCCGTGTTGCTGGTTCAAGCTGGACTGGAAACCACTTCCAGCGCAATGTCATTCGCGTTGCACTATCTTGGCACGCATCCCGCAGAACGGGATCGGCTGATCCGCGAGCCCGACATCATGGCGACCGCTGTCGAGGAGTTCGTTCGCTTCGCCGGATCCATTCACGGCATTCCACGGACGGTGACCAAGGAGGTCGAACTCGGTGGGCAGAAGTTATGCCCGGGCGAATCGGTGGTGGTCAACTACGCGTCGGGCAATCGTGACAGTCGCGAGTTCCCCAATCCCGACAAGTGCATCCTCGATCGCGAGGGTAATCGTCATCTCGGCTTTGGTGCCGGCGTCCACCGCTGCATAGGGTCGAACCTGGCGCGCCTGGAGTTTCGTATCGGTGTGGAACAAGTGCTGGCGCGCATGCCTGATTACACCGCTTCAGACGACGAGTCGGTCTTTCATGGCAACTCGGTGACTCGAGGGTTTCGCAAGATCCCAGCGGTGTTCACACCCGGACCGCGAGTCGCGCTGGACTAAGCGTTCAGTCCGGGCGTTCAATGTTCGTGGATGATCACACCGCGAATGTTTCGGCCGGCGAGCATGTCGTCGTAAGCGCCGTTGATGTCGGCAAGTTTGTACTCCGCGGTTACCGTTTCATCCAGTAAGAGCTTGCCCTCGCGATACAAGCTGAGCAGTCGCGGAATGTCAGCACGCGGGTTTGCTTCGCCGTAAAGGCTTCCCAGCAGTCGCTTCTGAAACAGGGTGAGCATCGCGACCATCGACATCGGCAGGGTCGCCGTCGTGTCGAGCATCGACCCCAGCGCGGTAACCACGACGGCGCCGTTCTTGCTGACGATGTTGAGTGCGTCGACGATCATCGGGGCTTCGACCAGACCGACCGTGACAATGGCGGAGTCGGCCATCACGCCGCGCGTCAGATCAGCGATCAAGGCCGTCGCCTCGGGCATCGACGTTACGAAGTGACTGGCGCCGAACTGAGACACCATGTCCCGCTTGCCCTCCGCGATGTCCACAGCGATAATCTTCTCGGCACCCGCCAACCGCGCACCCTGGATCGCGCCGCTGCCGATCCCGCCGCATCCGATCACCACGACGGTGTCGCCTGGTTTGACTCCCGCAGTGTTCACCGCGGAACCCCAGCCGGTGGTCACGCCGCACCCAACGAGACATGCCCTGCTCAATGGCAGGTCCTCGTCGATCTTGACCAGCGAGCTCTCCGGCACAGTTCCGTATTGCGCAAAGGCGCCGAGCCAGGCCAGCGCCCCGATGTCTCGTCCCTTGGCGTGACGTCGGAAGCCGCCGTCGAGTTGCGTCGCCGTGGCCATCTGGGCACCGAGGTCACAAAGATTCTGGTGACCGGTCGAACACCAACGACATCGCCCGCACGCCGGCAGAAACAAGCCCACCACATGATCGCCAACGTTCAGGTCTCGAACGCCTGGTCCAACTTCTTGGACGACGCCGGCACCCTCGTGCCCGCCTACCAGCGGGACTGCGAGCGGAAGGTCACCCTGGCGAACGTGATGGTCGGAGTGGCACAACCCAGTCGCCGCGTAGGAGACCAGCACTTCGCCCTCTTTGGGGCCGTCCAGCTCGATCTCTTCGACGCTCCACTCTTCATGGACGTCCCATAGCACCGCCGCATTCATCTTCATTGTCGACGCATTTAACGGCGATGCGCTGCCGTTGTCAAGTGCCGCTTGATAAGCGTCTGCGCTGCCCGCCGCAGCCTCCAGGGTGATTTCCCCGAAGACCACTCGCGGTCGGCTCCTTAACGCACCGTCGCGTTACTGTGTCCCAATGGCCAGTAACGGCGCGAAACGTGTCCGAGACAAGGACGGGAAGCAGCGCGCCCTAGTGGAGGCGGCGGCGGAAGTATTCGCCGAACACGGCTTTGATGCGGCAGTGACGAAGGAGATCGCCCGACGTGCGGGCTGCTCGGAGTCGATGCTCTTTCACTATTTCGGCGACAAGCAAGGCATCTTCGAACAGGTCGTGTCGCGTCAGATTGCGGATGGAGTCAGCGAAGCAGAGGACAAGGTTCTGGAGTCCCTGCCGGACAAGTTCGTCGATTTCGTCAAGCAACTTGTTCTGACACGGCTGTTGGTCCACGAGCGCGATGACACGGTGCCGGGTTGGGACATAGCGGGACGCGCCCTATCTGACCCCGCCTTCTCTCTGCGGGTCATGCGTCCGAATCACGAACTGCGCGTGTCGGTGATCGCCAATGGCGTCTCCCACTACCAAGAACTCGGCCAAGTCACCCCACACGTTGATCCCGTCACTGTTGCCGAACTGCTTGCTAATTTCACTATTTTCACCACGACCGTCGGCCCGCGTTGGTTCGGTACCCCCGAGGCCGAGGTACGTGCTCAGATTGAGCTTGGAGCCCGAATCTTCGCCGAAGGGGTGCGCGGCTCCACTGCCGGCGGCCCCTCTCGCCGGCCGAGGGCCCGTCGCCCGTCCCGACTTGAAATCCGGCACGTAAAGCGTTGCGAATGAACTGTTTTCGCGTTGCACTACCGCCCTAATAATACCGGCCATGACCGAGTTATGCGACCGGCAACGGTTCGATACGCATCATGTCGGCATCGGGACCCGGGAGGCAGGATCTGCTCGCTTCAGGATTCGACCACCAAGCCCGACAAATCATTCTTCAATCGCCAGTCCGCCAGCAACTTCTCGAACTGGTAGTACCCCAGGCCGTATGTCTCGCCGGTGTAGGACCGCGGCCGCAGCGCACCCTCGTCGTCGGTGACTTCTTCCCCGTCGTTGTTGAAGTATCCGGGCGTGCATTCACGGAGGAACGCAGAGGTGTCAACGGCAACTTCGCGGACGTGGTCAACGTACGCATCTTGCGCTTCCCGACTGGGCTCTACGGTCCGCGCTCCGCGGCCCAGTGTTTGGCCGATGATCCAGGCGATGTGGCAGCACTGGTTGTTGAACGTCTCGGTCGTCGAGGCATTGAACCCACCCTGGAAGAAGCCGACATAGAACTGATTCGGAAATCCGTGTGTCATCACACCGTGCAAGGTTCGGAATTCGTGAGCCCAGCGGTCATATAGGGATTGACCACCGCGGCCGGATATCTCATCGATTCCCCACCTTCGCCGGAGGTCGCTGGTCACCTCGAACCCGCTAGCGAATATCAAGCAATCGATGTCGTATTCGGTGGACTCGTGCATGAAGCCTCGGCGCGTTAGAAGCTCTACCCCTTGCGTGCGAGAAACGTCGAGGAGTCGCACGTTCGACCTGTTGAACGCGGGATAGAACTCGTCGCTCGAAGCGGGTCGCTTGCACATGTGTCGATACCAGGGTTTCAGTATCGCTGCGGTCTCCTTGTCCTTCACCACCGCATCGACGCGTGCTCGCAACCGCTCCATGACGCGGAAGTCCATCATCTCGCGCCTCGAGAGGAAATCGTCAACCGTCTGCGGATACTCCGATTCTTGGAATTCAGCCTCGAGGTTCCGGTTGATCTCCGTCCAAATATCGCAAATGCGGTCCTGCTCGCCGGGCATCAAACCGTCGATCGCGGCACGGTGGAAATTCATCTGACGTTCACGTTGCCAGCCGGGTTTCAATGTCGCGAGCCATGACTCGTCCGTCGGGGTGTTGATGCGCGTGTCCACGGTCGACGCCGTGCGCTGAAGCACGTACAGCTGCTTGGCGTATCTGGCAAGAAACGGAACTGCTTGAATGGCGGACGCGCCCGTGCCTACGATCGCCACGTTCTTGTCGCTCAGCTTGTCAAGGATCGGCTCGCGCTGGTTCCCACCGGTATAGCCGTAATCCCATCGGGCGGTGTGAAACATCTTGCCCTGAAAGTCCTCCAGTCCCGCTACACGGGGCACCTTCGGTGTATTGATCGGGCCCATCGCCATGATGACGAACCGCGCTCGCAGATCATCGCCGCGATCCGTTGTGACACGCCACCGTTCGATCGATTCATCCCATCGCAGCGCGTTTGCGCAAGTGTGAAACAGCGCGCCCTCGTACAGCTCGAATTTCGTTGCGACGCTCTGGCAGTACTCGCGAATCTCGCGGCCGTCGGCAAACTTCCTTGAGGGAAAGAACTGCATTTCCTCCAGCAACGGAAGGTAGCAGTACGAATCGTTGTCGCATGACAGGCCAGGATATCGATTCCAATACCACACGCCACCGAAATCGCCTGCCTGCTCGATGATTCGGAAGTTCGTGACACCGACCTTCCGCAAGTGGTAGCCCGCAAGAACCCCCGCCCAACCACCGCCAAGCACGACGACGTCGACGTCCTCGCCGATGGCGGCGCGCGATATCCGAGGCATGTGCGGATCGCTGTAGTCGAGTGCCTCCGCATTCTGGAACGCGGGTGCGTATTGCCCCTGGCCGTCTGAACGGAGCCGCCGATCTCGTTCCTCTCGGTACCTATTCTTCAGCGACGGAATGTCCACCTCGCGCGGGGCAGGCACCATGGTGGGATCGCAGGTCACGCGTCCGGCCTCTCCGTGGCGTGCGTTGCGAACGTCAACGGAAGACGTTCCATGGCAAGCAATGCGGCGTTAGGCAAGTAACGGATTTCTTCAATCGGTATCGCCAAGCTGATGTTCCGAACCCGTCTCGCGGTTTGCCTTGCCGCCACCAGAAGTTGCATACGAGCCAACGCGATGCCTAAACACAGATGAACACCCGCTCCAAATGTCAGGCTCTTCCGGATATTGATTCGACTCGAATCAAACTGGCGCGGACACTCGAAGACCGCTTCATCGTCATTCGCCGATGCGAACAGGATCAGCAGATGTGCTCCCTCGGGAAGTGGAGTGCCACCCAAGGTCACCGATTCGGTGGTCACCCGAGACAGTGCCCGCACCGGCGGCTCGAGGCGCATGAGTTCCTCGATGAAGCGCGCCATCCGCGAATCATCGTCCGTAGCATCGTAGAATTGCCGAGCAATCGAGTCCTCCGTCGCCACTTTGAAGAGAATGTTGGTGAATGCGGTCGACATGGAGTCGTGAGTATTGATCAAGAGCGCCCGCGCGGTTGCGACCAATTCTTCGAAACTCAGCGGCTCTTCGTCTGGCGTGCTGGCCCTGATGATGTCGGAGAGCATGTCGTCTTCTGGCGTGTCCATTCGCTTCCGGACGAGTGCGATGAGATAGTTCTGCATTTCACAGAGCTCGCGAGCTGCCCGAATCATGTCCTCACGCGTGTTTGTGAGACTGAACTGGGACAAATAGGCACTCCCCCAACGCTTGATCGTGTCCATGTCAAGATCGTCAACCTGCAGTTGCTGCATGCTGAAGGCGATCGCCATCGGCAGGGCCAGATCGTGCAAGCCGTCCGCCTCACCGCGCTCGACGAATGCGTCGATGAGCTCATCCACAAGGCGTTCAAACTGCGGCTCAAGGGATTTCATACGCCGCCTGCCGAAGGCTTGTGACAGCAGACGGCGCACGCGCGTGTGCCGCGGCGGGTCGATGTTCGCGACGTCCGGAAAGAACCCGCCCCCCTCGCTGATGAGGATGTCCTTCATCTCGTCAAGGTGGCCATGCGCCATTTGGCGGTAGTACCCCAGCTCTTGGGAGAAGACGATCGGGTCCCGGAGCACCGTCATCAGGTCTTCGTGCCGCGATACCAGGTACATCCCGAGGTCATCCTCGTAGTGCACCGGGTCGTCATCGCGGAGGGTGCGGTAGTAGGGAAATGGACTTTCCTGAATGGCCGGGTCGATAAAGGACACCCCCGCAAGGGATTCGAGTCGTCCTCCACCGACAGGGCAGCCGGCCCCAGTGGTCACGCCGTCTGTCGTCATATTCTGCACCTCTGACAATTCCTAATTTGACGACGCACTCGCTTGATTGCGATACGCCTTGCTCTGCCGGTCCCACGTATGGGGACCCAGGCCCCTGTGACGCAAGTCGGACTTGATGATGCGTTGAGTAGCCTGAGTTTTCGGCAACTCCACTACGAACTCGATATAACGCGGCACCATGAAACGCGCCATGCGACTCTCGAGGTCTGCGCATAGCACCTCGGGGCTGATCGAGGATCCGGAGCGCTTTACCGCGAATAGCAGGATCTCGTCCTCAGCGGTGTCGGCGGGAACTGCCACCGCTGCGGCCTCTACGATTTCCGGATTTTGCAACACGTCAGCCTCGACCTCGAACGACGAGATGTTCTCCCCCCTGCGCCGGATGACGTCCTTTAGTCGGTCGACGAACATGTACTCACCGTCTTCGGCGCGGACGAGCGCATCGCCCGTGTGGAACCAACCGTTGCGCCACGCCGATGCCGTCGCAGCGTCGTTGTTCAAGTAGCCGGCATTCATCACCCACGGCACACTGGCACGCACGATGCACTCACCTGGGGTTCCGTCGGGGACCTCAAAGTCGTGATCGTCCACCAGCCGGACCTCGAACCCGGGATAACCCTCCCGCAGGCGACCCAATGTTCGTTCATTCAAAGGATTCCAGCCCGAACGTATCGCCACGCCGCCCTCGGTGCTGTTGTAGACGGTGCAGATGCGAACACCGAAACGCTCGCTGAACTGCCGATAACTAGCGCCCAGCGGTGCCATGAACAAGTTCGTCAGCGACGTTGGCCCAGATGGACTTTCAGGGCTGCGGAGCAACATGTCTGCCATAGATCCGACCAGCATCCCGGTGGTAATTCCGAAGCGGGTGACGTCCTGCCAGAAAGCGTTGAGGGTGAAACGAGGTTTGATGAGGACTTGTCCGCCGACCATGGCTGCGTGGTACGGGATCGACTTCGACCCGAAGTGGGCATGCGACGTGGTGCAGTAGAAGACGTCCGACGGTTCGAGATCGTCGAACGGGAAGGTGCCAAGGTTGATTGAATGAATTTGGCCCCATGGCAATCGGACCGCCTTCGAGGGACCCGTCGTACCGGAGGTATAGGTGATGCAGGCGATGTCATGCGGCCCGGGCTCCGTCAGCTGACTACGGGCGGCCTCGATATCGGGTTGGAGCGCTTCTACCGTGACGACGCATAGTTCGGTGGGCCCGTAGTGCTGACCGTCGTCATCGACGACGAGCACCCGCTTGACCGTCGTCAGTTCGGTGGCAACCGCGTCGACGAACGGCAGGTATTGCGCAGCCACGACCAGCAATTCGGGCTGGCAGTTGTTTATCGCATAGGCCAGCATGCGGCCCCGGAATTCGGAGTTCGTCGCCGCCTCGATGGCACCCAGGCTCGCCAATCCCAGCCAGGCGGTCAGGGACTCCAGGCCCGAGTCAACGATGGTCACGACGACGTCGCCGCACGTCACGTCCAACTCGAGGAACCGGGCCGCCCACTCCTGCATTGAGGATTGCACCTGTTCCCAGGTTGCGGATGCGCCGGCCGTGGTCTGAACGAACACTCGATGCGGATCAGCCATCGCCATCCGATTCACGATGGCAGGCAACGTCTCCCGCGCACGCAAGTCAGCTTCCCAGCCCACCGCACGCTCCTCGGGATCGATCGCAGGCCGACATCAGTCGTACTTCCAGAAGGCACGCATCATCGTGATCTTGCCTTCGTCATTGAAGGTGAAGTGATCGACCAGAGGACCGACGTGCTGCATCGCACCCTCGCGAGTCACGACGCCCTGGAGGATGGCGATGGCCTCGTTACCGCAGACGATCACGTCGCGCTCGAGCCACAGCTTCATCGGGCTGAGGTCGTCGACGAGCTTCCAGAACGACGTTCGCAAGCCCTCGATTCCGCGGTAAGTATCCACCCCCACCGGATCCTCCAGGACGGTGTCGTCGGCCCACAAGGCCAGCCAGCCTTCTTTGTCGTGGTTGCTCAGCGTGTCGCAGTGCGCCTGGATGGTCGCGTTGATCTCTTTGGCAGTCGGCATCTTGATCTCCATCAGTTCGTTGCTGCTCATATCTGGCTCAGCTCGTCATCCCAGCCGGTATCACGCTCGCGCACAGCGGCTCTCACGCCCTTTTCGTGTATGAGCCGAAGGTGGTGTTCCTTGGCCACTGCGGCTTCGGCGCTGGGGACGTAGGGGTCGCGACCGACATCGACCATCGCCGAGAGCCCCGCCGCCTCATAGAGGCGATGGGTACCGCGCTTGTTGGCCACGAAGTCGCCGGTCTCCATCCGCGCGATCTGACCGGCGAAGCGCATCGCCATCTCTTCTTCTTGGCCCACTGCGACAACTCGATTGACGTAGAACAGTTGTCGAGCAGTGTCCGCATCCATCCAGCCACCCGTCATCCACAGCTGCTTCATGACGCGGATGGGAAAGTGGAACGGCATCAATGCATACGGGCCGTAGGGCGCCCCGACGCCGACCTTCGACTCCTCCCAGCTGATGCGGGTGTTGTCCGCAGCAATCACGACATCGGCCGCCAGAAGGAACGTGTTCGCATGAGGTCCCACATAGCCCTTGGCGGCGACGATGAGCCCCTTCGAGAACCGCCATGGCGGGAGGAGATCACCGGTATGGACCCAGTACTTGTCCTGGATCGTCGCCGGCTCCTGACCACCGATGGTCTCGGCCGCCACCTGCTGAACGTCGTGGCCAGAGGAGAAGTTGGCGCCTTCGGCGGTGAGGACGACGCACTTCACGTCGTCCATGCGATCACAGTCCGCGAGGACGGAGTAGAACTCCTTCTCCATGGTGCTGTTGATGGCATTCATCTTCTCCGGCCGATTCAGGCGAACCTCGACGATGTTCGCCCGCCTCTTCACCTGGACGCAGGTCATCGCATCCCACTTCGCGTCAACCATGAGTCCTCCCATCCGTCTCTGCACCGTCTCCGACGGCAAATTGGTCGTCAGTCGCGCTTCGGGGCGCGTGGAAGCCCAAGTACTTGTTGCGCGATGATGTTGCGCTGAATCTCGGATGTCCCACCAGCGATGGTTGCCGCGAGACCACGCGTATATCGCTCAAATCTGCTCGCAAAGTACTCATCGGGATTCATGTGCTCATAGCGCTCGATCACCGGATGCCGCAGGCCGTCAATGCCCACCGAACTCAGCGCGAGGTCCGCGGCGCGCATCTCCGCTTCAGAGCCGAAAAGTTTAAGCACGGAGATGGATGCGGTGTCCTGTTCTCCGCGCGCGGCACGACCTAATGCTGCTGATCCCATCGCCCGAAGGGCGTGGTAGTCAATGATTGTCGACGCGAACCGATCACGTTCGACGTCGTTGCGGGGTCGGCAGTCGGCCATGAGATTGTCGATCCGGTCGGCCAGCATGAGCCACATCATCGTCCGCTCGTGCCCGAGTGAACCATTGGCCACCATCCATCCTTGGTGCAGCCCTCCGACGAGATTCTCGGCTGGGACGCGGACGTCGGTGAGGAAGACCTCGTTGAAGTCGAGGTTGTCTCGATTGGCGACGTCTGGGAAAGGTCGACACACCACGCCCTCGGTCTTGGTCGGAATGATCAGCGCTGAAATTCCCTTGTGCTTGGGGGCATCCGGGTCGGTGCGAACGAATGTCAACAGGAAGTCGGCGTCGTGTGCGCCCGACGTCCACACTTTCTGGCCGTTGACTATGAAGTCGTCACCATCGCGGACGGCGCGCGTCCGCAATGATGCAAGGTCAGAACCCGCGCTGGGCTCGCTCATTCCGAGCGAAGCGGTCATTTCGGCGCGTAGCACCGGTAACGCCCAGTGCTCTTGCTGCTCGGGGGTTCCAAACGTGATCAACGATGCTGCAACGATATTGACGCCCTGCGGGTTGAAACTGTGGTAGATGCGTCGTCGACACAGTTCATCGAGATGGACGAATTGCTCAAGTACGGTTGCGTTGCGCCCCCCGAATTCTGGAGGCTGAGCGGGCAGTAACCAGCCATTGTCGAACAGTAGGCGTTGCCATTTCCGTGCCCATGTAGGCATATGTGAGACGGACCGCGGACGGTCGAACGTGTCGGCTTCGGTCGGCAGGTTGTCGTCAAGGAATGCCGAGAACTCGGACCTGAACGATTCGACATCGTCATCAAAAGTCAGCTGCACGGTACTCCTTCGCGATAAGTGCGCGATGCTCCGCAGCGCCGCCCAACATCAGTTCCCCGGCTCTCGCGCGTTTGATGGCGAACTGCAGATCGTTTTCCCAGGTGAATCCCATTGCGCCAAAGGACTGCATGCCGTGCTGCACGACCAGCGACTGGGCCTCGCCCGCTGCGGCTTTGGCCATCATGGCGGACAGACGACGACGTGGATCGTCAGTGGTGATGGTCAGAGCTGAAAAGTATGACAACGCACGAGCTCGCTCGATCGCCACGTGCATGTCCGCGGCCTTGTGTTGGAGCGCCTGAAACGAGCCAATCGGGACTCCGAACTGGTAGCGCTGCTTGAGGTGTTCCAGTGTGAGGTCGACGATGCGTTGACACGCACCGACGGTCGTGATCGCCATCCCGGTGAGGGCAATGTGCCAAGCCCGTTCGGCGTCGGTGCGGACGCGATCCTCTTCGGGGACGCGCACGTCCGCGAACTGTAGGTCCGCCACATGCAGGACAGGGTCGAAGATGTCGGCCCGACGAGCAGTCACCTTACTGGCGTCGACGACGAATACTCCGGCTGCAGTGACCACTGCAAGCCGGTCTGCGCGGTCTCCGTCAAGGACGAAATGAGCTGTGCCGTCTAGAACCCACCCCTCACGATCTCGGTGTGCGGTGACGCCGGCGTACACCGCGGAGCCGACGCGCGTCGGGTCGAACCGGTCGCCAACCAAAGGCGCGAACTGGGTCATAGACGCCAAGTAAGGCGTCGGATCGCTCGCACGCCCGAGTTCCTCTAGGACGAGGGCAAGCTCGATGACGTTTTCAGTGCTGTTGAGGTCCGTCCAACCCTGATCTACATAGCACTTCCAAAGCGGGCCAGCCTCGGCGCCACCTTCAGCGATCTGCCGAACAAGGGACGGCGGACACTGCTTCGACACTGCCTCCTGGACGGTTTCGCGCCAAAAACGCTGGTCATCGTCGAGTTCTAACAGCAACCTGGGCCCCATCTCCATCGCAGGTGTCGGGGTGAGAATAGCGTTCTCGCTTGACGAAAGTCAACGTAGGCAATTCTTGACAATCATGATAGGCAGATAGCAACATCCATGATTAGCGGCGAATGTCGATGCTGATGCTTAGAAAGTGAAAATGACAAAGGAAGGTCGCCGGACAGCATGTCCGGCAGTTTGCCCATTGAGGTCAGATGCCAGTGAAAATGCTTAATCAAGTTTGCCCACCGGAGCGTCTTCGCTCCCCTGCTGAGTGGCTTGTGTCCATCGATCGAGGGGACACGGCCACCGAACGAATCGCGGTTCGTTGTGCCCGACCAGCACGTCCACCCGGCGACTAGGCAGCGTCGCATCGTCAATCCCAACGTCTATCGCTGAACAGGAGAACATACATGGCCAGGAAGCCGGCCGCCGCAGGCGCCAATTCGCCGCTCGTCGAGCTGGATCTATCCGACGTCGATCATCGGGTGGGACAGCCCATCGGGGGCGGCCAACTGTGGGATCCGTGCAGCTCTTCAGACATTCGCCGCTGGGTGATGGCCATGGACTACCCCAATCCGCTCCACTGGGACGAACGGTTCGCGCGCGACTCGAAATTCGGCGGGCTGATCGCGCCACAATCCATCGCAGTCGGACTGGATTACGGACACGGGGCAGGACCTGCCTGCGTGGGGCACATTCCGAACAGCCACCTCATCTTCGGCGGAGAGGAGTGGTGGTTCTATGGCTGCCCGGTGCGCCCGGGGGACAAGCTGTTTCAGAAACGACGGTTCCATGACTACAAAGTCGTAGAGACCAAATTCGCTGGGCCCACCATGTTTTCGCGCGGTGACACCATCCACACCAACCAGAACGGAGTCCTCGTCGCCCGCGAGCGATCAACCGCGATCCGCTATCTGTACGAAGAAGCGAAAAAGCGCGGGATGTTCGAGAGCCAACTCGGCGACATCAAGCGTTGGACACAGCTCGAGCTTGAAGAAGTCGAGAGGCTTCGCCGCGACTGGCTCGAGTCGAACCGGCTAGGTGTCTCACCGCATTTCGATGAAGTAAAGGTCGGCGACACCCTGCCGCGTCGTGTCATCGGTCCTCACAGCATCGCGACCTTCACGACTGAATACCGCGCATTCGTCTTCAACATCTGGGGCGCATTCGAATGGGTCACGCCGCCCGACGTCGAGGATCCATGGGTCTACCAGGATCCGGGCTTCGGTAAGGATTTCGCGTTCGACGAGGAAGATGCGTTCATCGACCCCCGCAAGCGTGACGGACTCTACCTAGGACCGTCGCGGGGTCACATCGACGCCGACAGGGCCAGCGAAGTCGGCATGGCACGTGCATATGGCTACGGCGCGACGATGGGCGCGTGGTGCACCGATTATCTCGCGTACTGGGCTGGCCACGACGGGATGGTCCGCCACAGTAAGGCCGACTTCCGCGGTCCGGCTTTCGAGGGCGACGTGACGTACTTCGACGCCGAAATCATCGGCAAGGACGCCGATTCGACGTGGGGAATGCCGCTCGTCCAGGTGAAGCTGCGCCTGACCAACCAGAACGGCGAGGAACTCGTGAGCTGCATCGCCGAGGTCGAGCTACCGACGTGACGAGGCTTGCACGTGAACTCTGACCCAGCGCAGTCGCTTTCGATCGTGTCCGGCCCGTCGTTGAGCGACGAGCCGGGACTCGGGACGCTGACGCTGCCCGGCTTTCTGCGCGATGTGACATCAATGTACGGCGACCGCGAAGCACTTGCTTTCCGCTCAGCTGACGGCATTACCCGCTGGACGTACGCCGACCTGTGGGAACGGGCAATCGAAGTGGCGTGTGCGTTGCGCGCGAGCGGGGTCGGCAAGGACACCCGGGTCGGCGTCTTGATGACGAACCGTCCGGAGTGGCTCTCGGCGTTCTTCGGCATCTCGCTCGCCGGAGGCGTGGCCGTCACGCTCAGCACATTCTCGACTTCCGCGGAGCTCGAGTACCTACTCAACACCGCAAGCGTTGCGGTGCTGTTGTTCGAGCGGGAGGTGTTGAAGACGGACTTCGCGGCCGTCCTATCTGAGCTGGCGCCCGAGATCGGCAGGTCCGGCCGCGGCCCGCTGCAATCCGCCAGATTCCCGTTCCTCCGCCATCTCGCAACGATCGGCGATGCGCCATCCGGCATCGACACGTGGGACGCCTTCCTTGCCCGTGGTCACGATGAGCCGCGCGAATTGATTCACGCGACGGCGGAGGCGGTGCGCCCAAGCGACGCAGGAGTGCTGTTCTTCTCGTCGGGCTCCACGAGCAAACCAAAAGGCATCCTCAGTGCGCATCGCGGTGTGGCCATACAAATGTGGCGCTTCCGAAGAGTGTGTGGGTTCGGGCCGGACGACAACATCCGTTGTTGGTCGGCGAACGGCTACTTCTGGTCCGGCAATTTCGTGATGTCGCTCGGCGCTACGCTCGCGTCCGGCGGTTGTCTCGTCCTGCAGCCGACGTTCGCGGCGGCTGAGGCGCTATCACTGATGGCTGCCGAGCGGGTGAATTATCCGTTCGCCTGGCCGCACCAGTGGGCGCAAGTCGAAGCCGAACCCAATTGGCACACTGCCGATCTGAGCAGTATGCGGTTTGCCGACGTGACCACGCCGATCGTTCGGCACCCCTCCGTGACCATCGAACGGTTCGTTCCCGATCGTGCTTACGGAAATACCGAAACATTCACCTTCTCAACCATGGTTGAAGTCGACACGCCTCGCGAGGTTCACGCTGATAGCTGGGGGATGGCGCTGCCGGGGGTGACACTCAAAATTGTGGATCCACTTAGCGCAGTGGTGATTCCGCGAGGCGAGAGCGGGGAGATCTGCGTCAAGGGTCCCACACTCATGCTGGGCTATATCGGCACACCGTTGGATGAGACGCTCGACGCAGAAGGGTTCTTCCGCACCGGCGACGGTGGGTACCTCGACCAGGTTGGTCGACTCTTCTGGGAGGGCAGACTCACGGATATCATCAAGACGGGCGGTGCGAATGTCTCACCGCTCGAAGTCGACGAGGTACTGGCGAAGCACTCAGCTGTGAAGGTGACAAAGACCGTTGGTCTGCCGCATAGCACGCTCGGAGAGATCGTCGTCGCCTGTGTCGTGCCGCACGACGGCGCGACCGTCGAAGCCGAAGAGATTCGCGGATACTTGCGAGAGCGACTGGCGAGCTACAAGGTGCCGCGCCATGTGCTTTTCCTCCATGAGGACGACATCGCGCTAACAGGCAGCGACAAAATCAAATCCGGCGAGCTTCGAGAATTGGCCGCGCAGCGGCTCTCAGAATCGGCAGATCGTCACACGTCGGGTGCGTAGCCGTCGATCACCGGACAACGCGTCGATTACCGGCTTTCCAAACAGGCGTGGAGAAAGGCTTTTACGTCGAACCCCGGTGCAGAGCTAAATACTGGTCGAACGCTCGGTGGGCGAATCGTCTCCGCGCGCTGCCGCCGAGGGGAGGATCGCTTGGCGACACCAGGACCACACAACCGCTTCGGTAAGGCGAGTTCCGTCCATCCCCTCGTGCAACGCGTTGAACTGCCCAAGAGAAGTTAATGTGTAGCCCAACAATGACGTCAGTTGCTCTAGGGTGAGATCGTTTCGAATTTGGCCCGCTTGCGAACACGCAGTCAGAATCTCTGTCAACAGCTTGCGGTGCGGTTCCCATACTTTGGCGAACGCCTCCGGATGATCCATCTCGAGACTCAAGTTATAGATCAGTACGAGCCGACCCCCCACTTCGTGCGAGGAACCGGGCCGTGACAGCACTCCCTTGCACCATGCCTCCAGCTGCGCCATCGGGCCATCAGCCGCTTCGACCCTCTCCCGTATCGCCTCGGTGAATTGCGCAGTGACGTCTTCATAAAGAGCCAGCAGAAGTTCGTCCTTGCCGGCGAAGTGCTGATAAAACGTCCGCAAGCTGAGGTTCGCGCGATCGGCCAGCGTCTGTAACGTGAAATTGGCGTGCCCGGACTCTTGGACGAGTTCGAGAGCTGTCGCCGTAAAGCGCGTGCTGCGATCGACCGCGCGCGCCCGCGCGTCGCCGAGCCTGCGCTCGATGGCCCGTTCCTGCCAACTGCTACCGACTCCATTGCCTTGACGAGCCCCCTGGGGCGCGTCGCTGGGAGCCTTGCTGCGGCCATTCTTCATCGCCGAACATCCGTACGTTGCTTTCTACTGCACCGCCGAGAGGGGAACCCGCATGCGGTCCCGTCCGCAGGATCGTGTGCGCGACGAAATGGCATACAGCCACCATATCGGCATCGCCGCCACTGATCCGAGGTACTCATCCTCGCCCAACCTACAAGCATGTTCGGCATCACCTCAGACAAGACTCGTACATGAGAACATTGCTCTCTTTTTGCGATGATAGCATTCTTGTATTGAGATAAGCTCCGTACACGTCAAAGCGACCATGCTAATTATCAATAACTGCTAAGTTCTATGTGCGACAGGGAAGACCACGGTGGGTTGTCGGTGCCTCGAGTTCGATCTCGTCGAAGGCGATGGCGGATGAAGGTCACGGCTGACGAGGACCGCTTCCGCGGCCACGTCATGTGCCTCATTCTGTGCCCAGAACGGCTGCGCCTCGCCGACTCGTCGGACGTGGCTGCCGGATTGGGGGGCAGCGGTGAAGTACGCCTTAGCAAACTGCCCAGGACAAACCAACGTCGAAATTGCCTATTAGTCAGGGAGATTCAGTGCCAAAGGATCAGATCATTACCACCGAGGACATCAAAGATCCGGCCGCCTCGAAGCCGATGGACAAGTTTCAGGCACTGGTCGCGCGACTGGACGACGACGGTATCCGGGCGGCGGTAGAGACGCTGGAGGAAGCCGAGCTTCCTGCCGGTGGAGTCACTATCCGGGTGCACTACTCCAGCGTCAACTACAAGGACGCGCTGGCGCTGACGTCGAAAGGCGGTGTGGTGCGTGACTATCCGATCGTGCCCGGCATCGACCTCACCGGCGAGGTGGTGTCATCGGACTCCGACGAATTCGACGTCGGTGACCTGGTGTTGGCTCACGGCTACGAGATCGGCACCGGCAGGCACGGCGGCTATGCCGAGTACGCGCGGGTGCCCGCAGACTGGGTCGTCAAACTCGGCACGTTGAGTCCGCGCGACGGAGCGGCCATCGGCACCGCGGGTTTCACCGCCGCGATGAGTGTTCAGGCCCTGCAGCAGCGCGGCATCACGCCCAAGGACGGGCCGATCCTGGTGACCGGCGCAACGGGCGGTGTCGGATCGGTGAGCATAGATCTGCTGTCCGCAGCGGGCTATCAGGTGGTCGCATCGACCGGCAAGCCTGATGCAGCGGAGCGGCTGAAGGCGCTGGGGGCCGACGAGGTCATCGGCCGGCTACCTGAAGATCCCGAGGCCAAGCCGCGACCGCTGGGTAAGACGAAATGGGCCGGTGCAGTCGACTGTGTCGGCGGGACGACCCTGGCCGACGTGCTCAGCACCGTGCGCTACGGCGGCGCCGTGGCCGCCAGCGGACTGACGGGCGGCGCCGGACTGCAGACCACCGTGATGCCGTTCATCTTGCGGGGTGTGGCGTTACTGGGCATCGACTCGGTACTGATGCCGATCGGACCGCGGCGCGCGTTGTGGGAGCTGCTAGGCGGTTCACTGAAACCGCAGCACCTTTCGGATGTCTCACACGACGTTGACGTCAAGGACGTGGTCGGTGTGCTCGACGAGGTCCGCGCTGGAAGGTATTCCGGCCGCGCGGTGGTTCGGGTCGCGGGCGGCTTCTAGTCCCGCAACAGCACATCCCGTCCGCAGCCGCGGACTTTCTCGCGGCCATCGCACCATACAAACCAATAGCCACGCCATTAGCCACGGTGAACTTGGCGGTCCGCTACTCGTACAGCACGAGCAGTAGCTCATCCTTGCCTGCGAAGTGAGTTCTTCCGTCACCGAAGGCATTACAGGGCCGACCGGCGCAGAGGCCATCGCCGGCTCTCGGATCAATCGAGAAACTGAAGCGGGCGATGCGAGTCGGGGCAGCGCGTGCTTCTAACCGCCAGGGCCGTTGGGCCACTTGAGAAGTGAGCCACCATCGACGCGGATCTGTTGCCCAGTGATGTAGCGACTGTCCTCACTGGCCAGGAAGACGCCCAGGTTGGCCATGTCCTCTGGCTCGACATAAGGTATCGGCATCGCTTGGAACAGGGTGAAAAGCGGCTCGGCGTCTTCGCGCGTCGCCTTCCTTCCCTCGGCGGTGAGGTCCGGACGGAACAAGCTGTACATCCCGTCATTCTGAAGTAGGTGGGTATTGCAGTTGGTCGGGTGAATGGCGTTGACTCGAATCATCTCCGGCGCAAGCGCCGAACTCATCTCCTCGACGTACTCCATGACGATCCGCTTGCTCCACCCGTATCCGGCAGCCACCGGGTCCCGTGTCCGGACTTGTCGTCGTTTCACGGATCATCCCTGCGGTCGATCCTGTGACGATGACCGACGAGCCGGCAGAGAGATGGGGAATGCTGACCGCAACGGTGTTCATGACCCCGAGCAGATCGACATCGGAAGCGTCGACGAAGTGCATGGGGTCGGGCTTGCCCATCGCCATCGGCAGGATGCCGGCGTTGGCGACGACAATGTCGAGTCGGCCGAGCTCCGCAAGTCCCGCCTCGACAGTGGCCCTCAGCTCGTGTCGCTCCCGCTACATCGGCCACCCTGCCACCACTCGTCGACCGGTTTCCTTTACCGATCGCTCCATGTCGGCGAGATCTTCGGCGTCGCCAATGGGTATGGGTTGGAGGGAATGTCGCGACAGATATCGATGCCGATGATGTCGGCGCCTTCTCTGGCCATCGCGATCGCGTGTGCTCGGCCCTGGCCTCTTGCCGCGCCCGTGATGAACGCGACTTTGCCTTCGAGCTTTCCAGTCCATTCAGACCTCCTTAGCTGAGCGCGGATCCATATACCCCATTACCGTTTCGACGATCTCCCCGCATGGCGCACTACCGACTCAGTCATCGCTAGCGACGATCGCCCGCTCGGGGCAGTTGGCAATGGCTTCCTTCGCCGCGTCTTCAGACTCTCTGGGTATTTCTGAAGGATCAGCCACGGCGTAGCCATCGTCGGTCATCTCGAAGACTTCAGGGCACAAAGTCAGGCACATACCGTGTCCGCGGCAACGATCCTCGTCGACAGTCAATTTCATCGGACGTCGAACTCCACGTGTAGCTGCGTCAGACCGCGCTTCACGCCACACTTGGCGGGTGGTGTTGACCCCGGTCACCGATATAACGGCATCCCCGAGCGATAGCTCCCACGGATAGGTGTCGATCAGGGACGCGGGAAAGCGCAACGCGTCCGCCAGCGGAGCATCGAGCTGCGGTCCGTGCGTGAGCGACCGAGGGCAACCCACTTCGCGATGAGCTCCTCGCGCAACTCTTCCCGTTCCTGCTCGAGCGCGTCCTGCAGTTGAATCAGACAGCGCTGACGGAGAACATGGTTCGTCGACCAGTCCGTGCTGTCAAAGGCGTCGCGCGCCGCATCGATCGCCGCGGCCATGTCCTCGCAAGAGGCATCCGACACCTCACCGAGAAGTTCCTCGGTGGCCGGATTGATGTTCGCGAACGCACCGCCTCGACCTTCGACCAGTTTCCCATTGATGAGCATCCTGTGCTCGAAGCGCGTTTCATTGGTCATTCGTAGCGCCTCCTCTATCCGTAATCGCACGTCTGTCAGTTATGGCCACGTCTTGTATCGCGCCAAACCTCGGAATCCCCAACAACACTCGGAAGGCGTGATGGAGAACCTTCGACGGCAGTAATCGCGTCATGACCATGACCATTCGTGCGTCGGGGCCGACGGCTCGTCGCACGAACGGTGCGCTGCCGTCGAGTTCCCTACTCAGGCGGTCGGCAAAGCGCTGCGGGGTTTTGGCCGACAGCTTGATCGCCATCCGTCCACGCTTATCCATCGTGCTGTGGTGTGCGGCGTAAGGACCGGCCAGATCGCGCACATCCGTCGCGCCCGCATCGGTGATGATCTCGGTGTCGTAGGTTCCCGTCACCAGGATGGTTACCCCGATTCCGAATGCAGCGATCTCGCCTGCCATGGATTCACCCCACCGTTCCATAGCACCTTTAACCGCGGAATATGCTGCAGTAGCCGGCATCCCACGTGCGCCCGCCTGGCTGGAGATCAACACGATTCGGCCCCGACGTGCGGCACGCATCGATGGCAGGAGGGCCCTTGTCAACGCGACCGGGCCGAAGATGTTGGTCGCGAACATTCGCTCCCACACTTCGAGCGGGGTCTCCTCGACCATTCCGGCCGCCGAGATCCCCGCGTTGTGCACCAATCCGTAGGGTGCTCCGACCGTTGCGAGAATCGACTCAGCAGCCGCTTGAACAGATGCGGGGTCGGTCAGATCTAGTTGCACCCCGACGAGACGAGTGTCGCCATCCTCGGCACCGGTGACCGCCCGCAGATTTTCGAGACCAGTTCTGACTGAGCGCATCGCGGCGACCACCGTCCAGCCCTCGTCGTAGAGCCGCTTGGCAGATGCGAGACCCAGCCCTCGCGAAGCGCCGGTGATGACGACGCTGCGCGTCGGTGCCATCGTCAGATCTCGCCGAAGCGATCCACGAGGCGGGAATTGACACCATCGGGCTCCAGTTCGCGAGCAACAAGGTAGCCGCAACCCATCCACGCGCGGCGAGTCCAGTTCCCGAACGAGATCCGAGTACCGGGAGCTCCCGAGGCCGCTGGAACCGACTTGACCCGCTCGAGGGCTTCCTTCACGCCGCGCGGACTGAGCGGCTGTGCATCCTGGATCGCCTGAAGAACGGTCACGGCGACATCGCGGTTCACCACCGGGACGCAGTACTCCGGCCGGCGCCCGTGGAGTTTCTCGAACTCATCGAGGAACTGCTGTCCTACTGGATTGCCCTCGTCGTATTGGTCCACGCCCGTCCAGCCCATGAATGCCTGCCACATGACCGGGTTGATCCAAGCGTTCTCGAATGCGGTGCCGGCGAATCGCGGAGGATCCCAATTGAGCTCCTCGAGTGCAGGATTCACGAAGACCAGACCGAAGCCGAAGCCTGCGTGAACAAGAGCTTGGGCGTTTGCTTCGCGAAGGTTCCGCACAGCCCTACTGACGTCTTGAGCGGTCTGCGCAATCGTCTCGACACCGACGATCCGAATCCCGCGCCGTGCGCAAGCCTTTTGGAAATTAGCGACGTAGGACTCTCCGACCAATGAGGCTTCCATCAGGATTCCCACATCGTTGAGATTGCGTTTCACTAGGAGATCAGTCCAGAAGATGGGTTCGTCGTAATGCGAGCCCATGGGAAATGCGAATATCCACTCGCCGAGCGCGAGGTCGGAGCCGGTGACGCTGATCGCCGGAACCCGGAAGCGCTCCTCGATCGCCTCCTTGGCCGCAACGATGTTGTCCCCGATATTCGGCCCGAATACCAGCAGACAGCCCTCCTCCACTAGTTCCTCGTACGCATCGATGACGTTTTTCACCGTGCCCTTGGGCAGTCCCTCCACCTCGCGGTACACGATCTCGACCCGACGGTCGATGAGCCCCTTGTCGAACGCGTCTTGGAACACCATGTCGAACGGGATTGTGAGATCGTCATACATCTCCTTCGGATAGTCGCCGAGAAGGAAGTCCATCAGGTAGCCGATCTTGATCGGTTCGGCCGTGCTCTCGTAGGACATCGGAGCCTCCAGATTGTGTTTGATTGGTAGTCAGGCTGTTTCGTGCGGGACCAGTACCCGAACCGTAGAGCGGATTCGCCGAGGCTCGAAGCTAACCGATCGGATCGAACTCGATGTGCAGCTTGGTCAGTCCCCTCATGATGAACGTCGGTTCGTAGTCGTACGTGCGCGATTCGGCGCGCCCATGATGTTCTTCGGAGATCCGGATGTTCGCCATCCTGTCGAGCATCCGATCGATCGATATCCGCGCTTCCGTTCGGGCCAAGGGTGCGCCGGGGCAGGAGTGGGGACCGCGCGCGAAGGCGACGTGTTCGCGCACGTTCTTCCGATCGAGTTGAAATTCGTCGGGCCGATCGAATTTTCGGGGATCTCGATTCGCGGCACCGGGCAGCAACATGATGGTCGTACCCGCCTTGATGGGGCAGTCCCCTATCGCCGTGGTGGTCTTGGCGATCCGGAAGTGACTTTTCACCGGGCTTTCCAGTCGCAGAGTTTCTTCCAGGAACACCGGGATGAGCGAACGGTCAGCGCGCAGTCGTTCCTGAACGTCGGGGAACTCGCCGAGATTTCGCACCGCCTGAGACAGGAGCTTCGTCGTCGTTTCCTGTCCCGCGGCAAAGAGGAACGTCGCCAGCTTGACAACCTCGTCGATCTCGGGAACCTCGCCGTCCTCGTATCGAGCCTGGGCCAGCTCCGTCAGGACATCGTCGCGCGGCTGCTGACGCCGGGCGGTGATGTACTCGTTGAACTTGTCGTCGAGGAATTGCAGTGGGTTTAGTGCGGCCACGGCATCTCCCGCGACGACCGAGGTGGCGAGCACCGCATTGAACTCGTCGTGATCCTCCTCCGGAACGCCGAGCAGGTCGGCAATGACGAGCATCGACAGCGGCTTGCCGTAGGTCTCCAGGAATTCGCACCGTCCGTCGGCGACGAATGAATCGAGTTTCTCGTCGACCAACCGCGAGATGTACTCTTCGTTCTCCCGGAGTCGCTTCGGTGTGAGCAATCTGCTCAACAGGCCGCGGGTCCGCGTGTGCTGGGGAGGATCCATCGACGAAACGTGTTCTGCCATCGGAATCTGTCCGCGGTGCTCGTCCAGGAGGGCAGTGATGTCATCCCCCTCGGCCTCGAATGGCAGCGGAGCGAACGGACCGACCAGCGATGTGGCGGCCGACAGCGCAGAATTCTTGTAGGCCGACACCGCCTCCTCATGGCCGGTGACGGTGACGACACCCGCGGGCCCCCCCGGAAGCACCGGACACTGACCCCTCAGGTGGTTGAAATATGGGTATGGGTCGGTGATCAATTCAGCATCGCTGAAGTAATCCACCGTCTCGAATGTCTCCACGATTTCCTCTCGAATCAACAGGTGGGTGAGTGGGCCGCGAAATTTGCGATCGCTGACGAGCTAAAATTTGACGCGAACACCCGGAAGGGTTTGTGCTGCAACATCATGCGGTGAGACACCGGCAGTCGTGACCAGCCCCGGACACTCGAAGTGTGCGCCCTCTCGGCGTTGGCGTAATCAACCTCCCAATCGGGCCAACGTTTCAGCACCTCTTCGAACGCGACTCTCGCTTCTAACCGGGCCAGCGCCGATCCCAAGCAGAAATGCAATCCCTGTCCGAAGCTCAAATGACTGCCCCCGCGGTGGATGTCGTACACGTCGGGATTGGAGAAGCGGCGGTCGTCGCGATTTGCAGACCCGTTGAGCAGCAGCATGAACGACCCCTCGGGCACCACCTGCCCGTAATGCGATGCCTCGTGTGCAACGTAGCGCGCCTGCACCGGAGAGGGCGGCTCAAATCGCAACGTCTCCTCGATCGCCCCCGGGATGAGGCTGGGATCGGCGGCGAGTTCACGACGCTGATCCGGGTGATCGGAGAGCAGCTGCGCCATGAAGCCGATGAGACGCGCGGTCGTCTCGTTCCCCGCGCCGGCGATCATCGCGGTGTACGACAGAACCTCCGTGCGCGACAATCGGCGCCTGGTGCCGTCGGACTCCTCGACTTCCGCCTCGAGCAGGTCCGTCATCAGGTCGTCGGACGGATGGGCGGCTCGCCACTCGATGTACTCCGCGAACAACGTGATCGACTCTTCGAAGACCTTCGAGCTCGCCTCGCCAGGCGTAGCACCCGATGCCAGTTCCAGCGATACGCCGTTAGTGTCGCGGATGTTGGCCTGATCGCCCTCCGGGATGCCGAGAAGATAACCGATCGTCTGCATCGGCATCATCGCTCCAAGATGGGCGATGACATCGAAGCCGCCCGCACCCACAAACGGGTCGAGGGCTCGCTCACAGAAGCCGCGTACCAGATTCTCGACAGCCAGCATCCTGCGGGGGGTAAACACACGCGATAGCAGCCGTCTATGCAGGTCGTGAAGCGGCGGGTCCTCGAAGAGCAGGATTCCCGGCGGAATCTCGATGTTGTTGAACAGGATGTCTGCGGTCGTGCCGCGGCCCGGAGCGATAGGTGTCCCAGTTCGGAAGTTCCCGTGCTACGTCGTCGTAACGGCTGAGTGCGTAGAAGTTGTACTTCTCGTTGTGATACAGCGGCGCTTCCTCACGCATCCGCTTCCACACGGGGTAGGGATCGTCGTCGATATCGAAGTCGAACGGGTCGTAGTAAAGGTCGATCGCCTTCACCGGCGTCATGACATGGGTTCCTTCGCTTCGAGCTTCTCGTCTGCCCGGCCGGGCTTGATCTGGTTCGGCGAAGCCGTTCCCTAACGTTTGTTTCGACCGTAGCCGCTCTTCCCCCTATCGTCAATGAGGGTCCGAAACTATTGCGAGACAATCGCAACCGGCGCAGATCTTCTGATTGACCAAACGCTTGTATCGTAATAGGCTTCTCCGCAAGAGCAGGACAACCGCGTGCAGTCCGATGCCGTCGCCCGCCAAATCGTGTCCCTTTGGGCGACAAGCCTCAGTTCAAGGGAGTTCGACGTGGAGATGCAGGATCTCGTACTAGTGTCCGTAGACGATCACCTGGTCGAACCGCCCGACCTGTTCGACAAGCACATCCCGGCGAAGTACAAGAACGACGTCCCCAAGCTCATCCAACGCGAAGACGGCACCGACGCATGGGTTTTCGAAGGGCAGGAAGCTACGAACGTCGGTCTCAACGCGGTTGCAGGAAGGCCGCCTGAGGAGTACGGCACGGAGCCAACCAAGCTCTCGGAGATCCGAGAGGGTTGTTACGACATCCACGAGCGCATCCGCGACATGAACGCGAACGGCGTTGCGGCCGCTATGAACTTCCCGTCCTTTCCGCAATTCTGCGGACAGTACTTCGCTCGCGCGCAGGACAAGGATCTCGGATTGGCCGTGCTGCGGGCGTACAACGACTGGCATATCGACCAGTGGTGCGGCGCGTATCCAGGACGGATGATTCCGCAAGCCCTGCCGCCGATCTGGGATCCCACGCTAATGGCGGAGGAGGTGCGGCGCGTGGCGAAGAAAGGATGCCACGCGGTGACGTTCTCCGAGAACCCGACGAAGCTGGGGTACCCGTCGTTGCACGATCCCCACTGGGATCCGTTCTGGCGAGCCTGCAGCGACGAGAACACCGTGGTCAACCTCCACATCGGTTCGTCGTCGTCAGTCGTGATCACGTCGCCGGATGCGCCCGTCGACACCATGATGACGCTGCAACCCATGAGCATCGTGCAGGCCGCGGCCGACCTCATCTGGTCACCGATGCTGCGGCGATTCCCCGACGTCACGTTTGCCCTGTCCGAGGGCGGCATCGGATGGGTGCCCTACTTCCTCGAGCGCATCGACCGCGTCTACACCATGCACCGCGCGTGGACGCACCAGGACTTCGGCGGCAGGTTGCCCAGTGAGGTCTTCCTGGATCGGGTCGCTCTCTGCTTCATCGACGACGCCTTCGGCGTCGAGAGTCGGCATCATCTCAACCTCGACATGGTGACCTGGGAATGCGACTATCCGCATTCGGATGCCACCTGGCCCCGCTCCCCCGAGGTCCTGGCCGGGTACCTCACCAACGTGCCAGACGACGAGGTGAACAGGATCACGCACTCAAACGCCCTCCGCTTGTACTCCTTCGAGATGTTTAGGCATCTACCGAAGGATGAACTCACTGTGGGCGCGCTTCGAGCTCAGGCCACAGACGTCGATCTGGGTTTCAGGTCATCCGAACGATTGAGGAAGACGGGCACTGAGGCCGTCACAGTAATGGATCTCGCGAAGGGTCTCCCCGCCTGAGTCCGCGCGAGTTGGTCCAGGTCACCACGCACCGACTGCTAATCTCACCACCAGCAAGTCCGCAGTGGGCTCATCCAAGCGGTGCGCCGTCGCGAGCGCATCGGATCGATGATCATCCGGGCCTGCGCACCGTGACCGATCGGGAGACTCGCCATCGACAACGACCTAGGCCGTAAGAACGCCGATTCGCGCCACACCCCGGTGTCGGTGGACACCGATGCAACTGGTGCGCGGAGGTCTCAGATCCTCGAAGTCGCTGCGACCATGCTCGCTGACCACGGGTTGCGCACATCAATGCGTGAGATCGCGGACGCCACGGGCTTGTTGAAGGGCAGTCTCTATCACCACTTCGATTCCAAGGACGCCATCCTGGTCGAACTGGTGGGCCGCTACTACGCCGAAATGAACCTCATCGGCGAGGAAGCGCTACACCGGCTGGAGCGGTCGAACGCCCGCACCGTCGTCGGGGATATCGAGCGACTAAGTACCGATATCGCGAACTGCGCGGTTGCGCATCGCGCGGCGCTGCAGATGACCTTCTACGATTCGCCGAGCGAGCTACCGGAACTCGTCGAATTACTGAAGAACCCTCCGGAATTGATAAACGAAGCGGTGCTGCGAACGCTTACTTCGGCGCGGGATTTCGGAGCGGTCAGGCCGGAGGTCGACCTGATCGCGTTAGCGGATCGCGTGTTTCAAACGATGGTGACGGTCGGGCTCGACGTCGTTCGCCACAAGGCCGCGTCCGAACGGGTGGCGGGCGTCCTCTGTCGAATCATCCTGAATGGTCTGGCGCGTCGGCCTCCGCGGTATTCCACACTCGATAATTCGAAGGCGCTCGCGGCGGCTTCGGATGCCGTTCGCTCATGGGGAGACTCTGCATCGGACACCGACGATTTCACCGTCGAGGCCGATCGGATCTTCGCGGCGGCGCGCACGGAGTTCGGCAGGCGCGGGTACGAGATCACGACGGTGCGTGAGATCGCAGCCGCAGCGGGTGTGAGCCTCGGAAAACTGACGCGGGTGGCGGGCAGCAAGCCGGAGATGCTCGCGTTCATCATGCGATCGTTCGGCTCGCGGCTCACAGCGGGCTATTCGGGTGTCTTGAACGCGGATTCGTCTCCAATCGAGAAGATGGACGCGCTGAGCTGGGTCCACATCAACGCGGTCAAGCACTTTCCCGACGAGTTCAAGATTCAACAGGCATGGATGCGACAGTCGCCTCCGGACACCCCGAACCCCGGTTTCGCCTTCGCTAATCGCATGCGGAGGTTGAAGGGCCTGCTCTCCGAGGGCATTGACAGCGGCGCCATCCGCAATGAGGAGACGTCACTGGAAGTGCTGTCGCGTTGCGTGATCAGCGTCCTGTGGATCCCGCAGAGCATCGTCGAGTCAATGGCCCCCCCCGACGCGCTGACCCTCGCCCGCGACACGTGGTTGCGGGGCGTTCGCAAGCGGTGACGTTCTGCGGCGACGATTTCCACTCTTCAGGGGAGGCGATTGAGACGGTGGACGATCAGTCCACACGCCCGCGTCTCACCCTTGCCGCGATCAACATCGTCGTGTGTGGCCGATCTCATCGAATACCATGCCCGGCAACAACATTCCATCGACTTGATCTAGGCGCTCAGCGCCTTCTGCGGGCGGGTAGCCGCCCCGCAGATCGGAGTGACGCAAGCCGTGTGTGTTGGGCCACGGCTACAATCTTCGTTCTGAGCGAAACAAACGATTGATCTACCAATTCGAGCGGACTGAAGATAGCATTCGTTCCGACAGGATGGCTGTTGCGCCGCAGTCCGGAACCCACGCGCAGTGTTTCGGGGTCATCGCCAGTCTGACGGGCCAGCCGACATGCCGGTCGTCACGCTCGGCGATGGTGCCGGAATGCGCGGACACGGCGCGGGGACAGGTGAATTCAACGACAGGAGCGCCCATGCATGTGAAGATCGAGAAGGCGGCCGCGTGGTCGACGCTGGCCATGTTGGTGGTCTTCGGGATTACGTTCGGCCTGATAGCGGGCGTGCTTCCGCCGATCAATCCGGGTTTTACCGCGGAGCAGACTGCCCAGTGGTACGTCGACAATCACTTCGCGATCCGCCTGGGACTGGGACTGACCATCCTCGGTATGTGGTTCATGACACCCGTGTTCGCGCTGCTTTGCCGGCAGGTGCGCCGAATCGAAGGCTACTGGGGCGTAATGTCGATTACCGAGGTCATTCTGTCGGTGACGTTCCCGTTCGTGTTCACTCTGGCCATGGTGTTCGGCGTCGCCGCCGCGTACCGACCCGATCGCGACCCCCAAGCTATTCAGGCACTCAGCGACATGTTCTGGCTGCTGCTGGTCGGCATCGTCGGGCCGCTCGTGTTGCAGGGATTGATCCTCGCGTTGGCAGTGTTCATCGACAAGCGCGCCGTCCCGACCTTCCCGCGATGGTACGGATACCTCAGCCTGTGGATGGCACTCCTCGTCCTTCCAGGTGGTTGTGTCTACGTTATTCAAAGTGGACCGCTGGGCTGGAACGGGATCATCGCGTGGTGGATTCCGGTCAGTGCATTCTTCGTCTGGATCGTCCCGACCGTGTTCCTCCTAGTCAAGGCCGTCGACATCGAAGCCGCGGAGAGAGAGGAGCGCGCCGCTGCGCGAACGTGGGAGCCGGCGGCATGAAGCTGATCGACGAAAACGAGGTCTCAAAGACAGTCGAGCCCAATGAGGCGTCTCCTGGCCGCGTTCCTGGAGAGCCAGGGGTGTGGATACTGCTATTCGGCGACATGCTGGTTTTCGCCGTTTTCTTCGTCCTGTTCATGTACCAACGCGCACAGGCCCCCGAACTGTTCGACGCATCGCGCCATACTCTGAATGTCGGCATCGGCTTGGCGAATACCGTCATTCTTCTGACGAGCTCCCTACTCGTGGTCACCGCGATCCGAGCCGTCCGAGCTGGCGCCCGCGCAGCCGCTCGGACGTTATTGGCGGGAGCGCTCGCGTGCGGTCTGGCCTTTGTGGGTCTGAAAATCGTCGAGTACTCGTCCAAGGTCGGCGAAGGACACGTGCCTACCGAGAACAGCTTCTACATGTACTACTACGTGCTTACCGGGTTGCACCTGCTGCACGTTCTGATCGGGATCGTGGTTCTCATATCGCTACTCTTCGCGGCACGTGTCGCCGCACCGAGCCCGACCAGAATGGCATTCATCGAAGGCGGCGGGTGCTTCTGGCATCTGGTCGACCTCCTCTGGATCGTCCTGTTCCCGCTGATCTACCTCGTGAGTTGAGCATGACCTCGTCCTTGTTCCGCGCCCGATCCACTGTCGTCTGGCTGGGTCTGGTCATAGCGACGCTGGTGTCGTTCACGATCGGTTTCGACCACGGCATTGGTTCGGGGGTCGCCTTGTGGGTTCTGGCACTGGCGTTGATCAAGGTGCGCTATGTCGGGCTGGATTTCATGGAGCTGCGCGAAGCGCCGTTGATTCTCAGAGGTATCTTCGAAACCTATTGCCTCGCTCTGTGGCTCGTCCTCGCCGGAATGTATCTGTGGCTCTAGACGACTCGTTGAGGCCAGGGTGGTAATCGTAGTCGTCTGCGCTGGCCCGGACAGCCAGCAGGAGTCAGCGAGACACTCGCGAAAGGGGACTCATGCGCAAGTGGACAGTCGCTGACATACCGGACCAGAAGGGTCGAACGGCGATCATCACCGGCGCCAACACCGGTCTGGGGTTCGAGACGGCGACGGCGCTCGCCGCCAACGGGGCGCGAGTCGTCCTCGCGGTGCGCAATCTCGAGAAGGGCGAGAACGCGATTCGCCGCATCAGGGCGGCGTACCCGGCCGCCAGGGTCGAACTGCAAGTTCTCGATTTGTGCTCGCTGGCGTCCGTCCGCGCTGCGGCCGAGGCGCTCACATCCAACCTTGACACCATCGATGTGCTGATCAACAACGCGGGCGTGGTTCTCGCACCCAAGGCCACTACTGCGGACGGCTTCGAAATGCACTTCGGCACCAATCATCTGGGTCATTTCGCACTCACCGGTTTACTGCTCGATCGCATGCTGGCAACACCGGGGTCCCGCGTGGTGACGGTCAGCAGCCTGGGCCATCGTTTGTCCAGCGGTATTCGCTTCGACGATGCGCAGTGGGAACGTGAGTACAGCCGGTTCGGCGCTTACGGTCAGTCCAAGCTCGCGAACCTCCTGTTCACCTACGAACTCCAGCGACGGATGCAGGGCAGCGGGACCATCGCAGTCGCCGCGCATCCCGGTGGTTCGAACACCGAGTTCAGTCGTGAGATGCCGACACCGTTCCGCCAGTTCTTCGCGATCGCGGGACCGGTGTTCGCGCAGCCTCCCTCGATGGGTGCGCTGCCGTCGCTGCGCGCAGCGACTGATCCGGAGGTGCTCGGTGGGCAGTACCTCGGCCCCGACGGGTTAGGTGGGCACCGTGGCCACCCTAAGGTGGTCAAGTCCAGCAAGGCGTCGTACGACATCGACGCGCAGAGAAGGTTGTGGGCGCTGTCTGAGGATCTGACCGGGGTCACCTACTCGCCCTGACCATCGTTGCCCTATCGGCATGTGCGGTTCCGCGTCGTTCATCGAAGGTGTGGCCGAGGGGACGGAGCACATCCGCATCATGCCCAAGGACCCGAAGGCAGGGCCGATATGCGCGCGCGACGTCGCCGCGACGGTCGCGTCAATCATCCTCGCGCTGACGGGACTCAGCCGAGCATCGCAGCCGCTCAACCGAGTACACCGGCGAACTCAACAGTGTCTTCCTAGCCATCTCCAACGGCCAATGGGCGCAAACGAATCTGCGGTACCACGACGAGGCCACCACCAGTACCTGCGCCTCGAGCTGCTCGGTGTCCATGACTGCACCGGGCGGTCAGCAGCCGCTTCGGATGGACCGGCGAGGCGAGTTACGTGAGCGGTTCGTGGCGGTACGCCACACCGTGCAGGACTGGCAGCGTGCCGATGGGACGACCGCACCGGGGAACAGCTGTTCTTGTTCTGGCGCGCTTCGACCAGCCCGACGCGTTGGGTCGGTTGGCACAAGACCTCAGGGCAGAGCGGGGCGTGCGGCGTCAACAGACGGCTGACCATCCAGATGCCCTTCACCCTGAACCCCGAGGTGAAATGTCCCTGTGAACCATCTCTGTCGACGGAAATCAACCCTCGGCGCAGTCGAGTCCATCAGCACCGTGTGCGTCGGTCAGTGCGGTTGGTTCGGAACATCCGAGTACAACTGTACGTTCGAGCTGACGTCGACCAGACCGGCGAGCTTGGTGATCAGGTGAGGCGCGAAGACTGCGCCGTAGACCGCGTGGCCGATGACGATGAACGAGACGACCGAAAGGACACCCGCCGCGAGCCGACTGCGGGTCTTCGAATCCGACCACTGCTCAATGACCGTCCGGTCTGCCGGGTCCGTTCTTCCTAGGAGGTAGGCGAAAACCATCACTAGAATCCCCATCGCCAACGCGTCGTATAGCGGGTACTGGCTACGGGTGCCCTCGAAGATCGCCAGGCCGCCGATCACGTACCCGTAGTAGAACACTCCCAGTTGAGCGCCGATGACCGCGTTGAACGTCAACGCCCACGCGAACCCGACTATCAAACCGCACCCCAGCAGCGCAAACGGCCGGCGCCATCCCCATTTCGCAGCCAAAGTGCGACCCAATGCGGCGCCGACGAGAGTTGGGAGCACGAAGTACGCGATATATCCCGGCGGTACGGCGGCGGGGAGGCCGCCCCAGGTCATGTTGAACGGCCACCAGGACGGCATCCGTGGCATGAACGGCGGGAACTGTGCGTACATCGACCAGTCGTAAGGCGCCTCCAACCAGGAAAACGAGATCGCCGAGATACACACCAGCAGTAATGAATCGAGACGCCGACGGCGCACTGATCGATACAAGCCCGCCGCCACGAAGACGGTACCGCCGATGTAGGCGAACAGAGTTCCGATCTGTGCTGCCAGCGATCATTCGGCACCCCCGGTGTGGCTCCGTGCACTGCGGGCTTCGGGATCGAACCGGGCTACCAGGCCCACGACGATCGCGACGAGCCCGAAGAGCGTGCCCAACATAATCAACACGCCCACGTGTAGCTCCATCCGAATGACGATCAGTAAACGGCCAGTCATCAAACTAACGTTTGTCTCGGTCGGCATGCAAGGCATGGTGACGGTCTGTTCGCGATTTCCCCCTTCCGGACACCGCCGTATAGCTGCGTCACGCGATGATCACCAACCACCGGAGGAGACTAGGGCTCCCCGATGGGAGACCCTGGGATGTCGTGGCAGTGGTTGCGGTCGCAGGATGCAACCGGCGCGATCCCGCTGCGCTCTCACGACCGCCGGTGTCGCGGAATGCGCCAGGGTCGAAAGTGTGCTGGACCGTGGGCTTAACGGGTCGTGGGGATCTCGTCATCGACGCGAAGCGTTCACCGCTCTCGGCGGTCGCCCCTCTCCTGGTTGCGGGTCACGTGTTGCGTCCGCCGTTGACGCCGATGATCTGTCCGGTTATGTAACCCGCCTCCTTGGAGATCAGGAACGAGCAGAGGGCCGCAACGTCGGCGGGCAGTCCGATGCGACGAACCGGTGTCCTCGCGATGATGTCGTCGATGCTGAACGGGCCGAAATCACCGCGGGCAGCGGAATTTCGGAGCATCGGAGTATCGATGAAGCCGGGGGGAACGCCATTGACGGTGATGCCGCGTGGCCCATACTCGAGCGCGAGAGCCTTGGTGAGTCCGTTGACCGCCGACTTTGCGGCTACGTAGTGCGCCTTTAGGGGTACGCCCGAGTGAGTACTCGAAGACGAGATGTTCACGATGCGACCCCAACGTCGTCTCATCATGTCGGGTAAAACGGCCTGCACACAGTGGAACACCCCGTGGAGGTTCACATTGACGACGTGGCTCCACTCGTCGAAGGACATATCGAGGAAGCGACTGTATCCCTCGATGCCTGCTGCATTCACAAGCACATCGATCGGACCGAAGTTCGCGCGGATTTCAACGAGCGCCTTCTCGATTTCATCCCGGTCGGTTACGTCAACGGTGTACGCACCCGGAGCGTCAACGGGCGACAGATCGAACGTAGTAACCATGAGGCCGTCGGTCCTTAAGCGGGCCGCAATTGCCGCGCCGACACCAGAAGCTCCGCCCGTCACCAACGCAACTGATCTACTCATCCGCTGCTCCTGTCCACTCGTATGCTTGCCCGCTGCTGAAACAAACGATAGTTTCATATCACGCTGTCCTCGAGCCCGTCTCATAGCAGTCCAAGTCGTCGACGGAAAAGTCTCCTCGAAGGACTGGTTCCGATAGCGGTAAGCGTGTTTGACGTACGAAGGGAATGGAGAAAGGGCCCGCCTAGACCGCGGCCCAATGGTGGCGGTAGGTCGTGCGCGTCTGCTGAGCGTGCTCGAGCGCAGGCTACGTCCGACAGCAGTTCACAAACGTGCTCGACACGACGGCAGGAGTCCATTCGGCAATGACGAACGTAGCGGTGGTAACTGGCGGCGCCGGGGGGATGGGCCTGGCCGTTGCTCACGCGCTTGGGCGCGAGGCTAGTGTGCTGATCAGTGACGTCAGCCAAGAGCGTGTGGAGGGCGCCCAGAATGAACTCGTCAACGCCGGAATCGACTGTGCTGCGACCATCTGCGACGTCACCGATCCTGCGTCTGTAGGCCAATTAGTGCTACGCGCACAAGAACTCGGCACCGTTGTCTCAGTTGTCCATACCGCTGGGGTGAGCCCCAGCATGGGCTCAGCCGAGATGATCTTGAAGATCAACGCGGTCGGTACGGTGTTGATCGACCAGGCCTTCCTCGGGATCGCGAGCCGGGGTACGGCTCTGGTCAACGTGGCGTCCGTCGCTGGGCACCAGCTTCCGCGATTTCTCACCCCGACTCGACGCTACAAAAAGTCACGGACCGACATCGAACGGTTTCACTCCGACTTGCTGGCTGTGTGCAACCGGTTGCCCGAATCACGGCGGGCGCAGCTGGCTTACGTGCTGAGCAAGAACTTCGTAATCTGGTACAGCAAGGCACTTGCTGCTCAGTTCGGATCCTCAGGCGCTCGGATACTATCGGTCTCACCCGGATCGTTTGACACTGCCATGGGCAAGCTCGAAGCCGACGTTGGCGCGGGAGCGCTGGCTCAGATCGGCGCCTTGAAGCGTTTCGGCCAACCTGGCGAAATCGCCGAACTTCTAGCGTTCTGTGCCAGTGAAAGGGCCGGATATCTCACCGGCACCGACATAATCTGCGACGGCGGCGTCATGGCCGCCATGACGTTGTCCAAAAAGCTCGAAATCGCACGGCAATAACATGTCTCAAGTAAATCGGGCGGACTGATCAAGCGGGGAAGGTTCCTCGCAGGTGTACACCAAAACGGTGGTTTTGCATTACGCAGAACGGTGTCGCCTACTTGAGTGTGGCGGCGTTGTCGCTGATTGTGACAGCCTTGATAGTCGCCGGAAACCAGCGACTGTGGCCTCGCGCGGTGGGAATCCAGTCTGCCATCAACCCGTCAGCGATCGCCTGAAATGTCCGTCCGTCGGCGCGCTCCGCAAGGATCCGCTGGGTGACCTCCAACGGAAGGGCTGGAGCTGCTCCCAGTCGCTCACCACGAGCACGCTTGGCCGCCAAGGCATCTCGGGTGCGTTGACTGATCAGCCGGCGCTCGTACTGGGAACCTGAAATGATGATATTCGCCGCCATCTCTCCAGCCGGCGTGCTCGTGTCGAGGTCGAGATCGGCGAAATGGAGCGCCCAACCCTCTCGCGCCGCGCGTTCCATAAGACCTGCACCATCGACCACCGAGCGACTCAACCGATCCATCTTGGCCACAAGCAATCCGGCGGCGCTTCCAGCGCAAACAGCTGCCAGTGCCGCAAGTGCGGCCGGTCGGCCCGTTAGGGACTTTGCGCTGATGCCTTCGTCGCAGTACTCCCCCACGATCGTTAAGCCCTTGCGTTCGGCGTAAGCCGTGATTGTCGCGCGTTGGGCTTCGAGCCCAAGGCCGGAAAGTGCCTGTTCCGATGTAGACACGCGTAGATAGGTAAGGACTGTCCCGGCGGGAGTCTCAGTGCACCCACGACGTCTTCGGCGACGTACGGCCTGTTCGGGCACCGGGATAGCCACACTCCCATTTTAACATTGAGGGTCGTCAATATTAAATACTCGCCCCGGTCGATGCGGCCGTAAGGCGCCAGGCCCAAAATGTGCCCAGAAAGGAAGCAGGCCAGGGCGAAAATACACCCTGACCAGCCAATTCTCGGTGGAGCTGCCGGGAATCGAACCCGGGTCCTACGGCATTCCCTCAAGGCTTCTCCGTGCGCAGTCCGCTATGCCTCTACTCGGATCTCCTGGTCACGCGGACTAGCCAGGATGACGATCCCAGTCGCTGTAGTTGTCCCGATGAGTCCCGCGACCGAACTCATCGGTGGATCCCTCTAGCTGATGCCAGGGTCCGGGCCGAGGGAGGTCCCGGTCTGACAGACACGCAGTCGCTTAGGCAGCGAGTGCGTAGTCGCGCTGATGTGAATCGGCGCTTATATGGTTGCAACGACGCTTACGGTGGTCTCTTGCCTGCACCGGCACGCTTCCCTTGATTCGATGCGCGAAGTCGAAACCTTTCAGCCCCTCGCACCCCCGCCAACTTTCGGCAGGAATGTCCATAGTACGCGCCTAGTAACCAGCGGCAACGGGATTAAGTTTCCGATCAAGTCACGAAGTTCCACGTTCGATAGACCTGTTTAAGCAGTCCGAGTGATTTCACTCACATAACTCATGCCCACAGTGGGTACTCACGAAAAGCATGTGTAGGGGATCCAGCGCGCAAAGCCAGGTTGGGGGCCGCGGCGACAAGGCGACGCTGGGCAGTGAAACCGCTTTGGGGGAAGAGAGAATGCGAGAAGTTGTGCCACTACTGGCTGCTGTAGGAGCGGGGGCGGTTGTGTTCGCGAGCCCTGCTCATGCCGACGATAACCAGTTCCTGACCGACATCAAGTCGCGAGGCGTGGTTCATCCGGGCGTGTCCGACTCCGAACTGCTTGCCGACGGACGGCAGGTCTGCATCGAGGTCGGCAAAGAGGTCATGTCGCCCGACGTCACGCGCACCTGGATCAGCGTGGAACTGCAACATGCCGGTGCCCCACCGAGTTACACCGACGCCACCACGCTAGTTCACTACGCGCTGCGGGATCTGTGCCCCGAAGTCGTAAACAGCACCGGTATCTGATCCGCCAAGCTCAGATCACGAAGTTGAGCCGCTCGACGATGCGCGCGGCGACCTCCGTGTCGCCGTCGAGTTCGACGTCCTGGGCGCGCGCAGGGCACAGCGGACGGCCCCCGGCCAGCCGGGTGAACTGCAGGGCGTCGAGCCGCACGGTCGCCGTCGGTTCCTTGCCACCGAAGTCGTCGACCACCTGAGCCCGGCCATCGACAGCCACGCGGATCCCGCGAGCCAGCGGACCGGTCAGGTCGAACAGGATGCGCGACCCGTCCGGCGCTTGCGCGAGCTTGCCGACGACGAAGCCCATCGAGGTCGCGACCTCATCGAGGGACAGCTGTGACGCGGGCCCCTCGAGCTCGTCGTCGGACGACGGCCGCTGCAACGCAACCCGGATGTCCTGCTCATGCATCCAGCAGTCGAACACCCTGATCCGCATGAAGCGTCCATAACTGTCCATGCCCGCGGGCGTCGGCGTCGCCGCGTTCCAGACGTCGTCGGGCATATCCGCCAGAACCTCGCGCCGGCCACCCGTCACCTCCCGAAAACGCTCGAGCATGGCAGCGCCGGACTCACCGCTGAGACCACGAACCCAGCACTCGTTCATCGCCCCGATGTCGTTGCGCACATGGTCGAGCGACTTGACGTCGATGTCGGGCGCGGGCGGGGAGATACCCTCCAGGAACGACTCGGTTCCGATCATGTGCGCAACCACGGCCTGCACGCACCACCCGGGCAGGGGCGTCGGCGTCTTCCAGCCTTCCTCGGGCAGCTCATCGAGCAGTGTGTCGATGGAATCCCACACACCGAAGAGCCCCGGCAGCACGTCGGACTTGTCGAGTTGGGTGAGCGCACGGTCGGCCATTGGTAGTCAGGGGCGCGGTGTCCACAGTGTGGACCCGTTTCCCCATCCTCCTTTCAATCCGTGCGTGCGGTTTTCCCGCACACGGCTTACCGATGATCTTCTAGACATGGTTACGCAGCCTTCGGGTAGCGGATGGTGCCGCGGAGTCGGTGCAGGCCATGCCCGTTGAACCACTCTTCGGTCCACTGATCGGCTTGTCCGGCACGCAGATTGCGACCCCGCTTCTTGACCATCAAGCGGAATAGCCGCCACACCACGTACCGGTCGATCTGGATGAACTTTGTGGCGGCGTTGCCGGTACGAAAGTAATTGCCCCAGCCACGCAAGATCGGATTCAACACCGCGATGACATCACGGATGTCCAACCCGACCCGGTTGCGGCTGGTGAGGTCACAGACCTTGGTCCGCAACCTGACCATCGCCGCGTGGCTGGGCCAGCGATGCAGGTAGTAGCGGATGATCCGCTTCTGCTCCCACAACCGCCCTGACATACGCGCCCGGAAGTGACAACCCAGAAAATCCAGGCCCTCACGACCCTCGCGAAGGTCGACCACTTTCGTCTTATCCGGATGCAGCCGCAACCCCAATGACGCCAGGATTTCTCCTACCGCCGCCAAGGCGTGCTCAGCCCGTGCCGCACTGCGGCATAACACCACACCATCATCGGCGTAGCGCACCAACTCACCCACCCCACGGGCCGTGAGTTCGGTGTCGAGCACGTGCAGATAGATGTTGGCCAGCAAGGGCGAGATCACCCCACCCTGCGGGGTGCCCGCAACCGTCCGCTCGCGCACCCCATCGACCAACACTCCCGCCTGCAGCCACAACCGCAGCAGTTTGAGCACCCGTCGATCCGAGACCCGCCTGCTGACTTCCATCAGCAGACGGTCGTGGTCGATCTCGCCGAAGAAATTAGCGATATCGAACTCCACCACAAACTGAGAGCCCTCGATGAACCCGACACGAAGCCGCTCCATCGCTTGCGTCGCCGACCGCTTCGGCCGAAACCCATACGAGCACGACAGGAAGTCCGCCTCGAAAATCGGTTCCAACACCAGCTTGGCCGCCGCCTGAGCCACCCGGTCTCGCACCGTGGGAATCCCCAACGGCCGCATACCACCTCGTGGTTTCGGGATCTCCACACGCCGTGCCGGCGCGGGACGATACCGACCCGTGCGAAGGTCACAACGCAACTCACGCAACATGCGGTCCACGCCGTAGTCCTCCACCGCGACCAAGGTGATTCGATCCACCCCGGCCGCACCCCTATTCGCGCGCACCCGCTCCCACGCCTCCCACAAGACGTCACCCCTGTGGACACGGTCAAAAAGGGCGTGGAAGCGCCGACCCGAAGACTGCTTGGCCGCAGCCCATAGCGTGCGTTGCAGTTCTCGTACTTTCACCGGCGAGGCCACCAACGGCTCCTCGACAGCTACGGCAAACGATGGCTTGCCGGGGTGATTGGACCGGACAGACCCGGTCATGCCCTCGCACTTACCCACTTCGCCCGCGTGATCAAAGTTGGGGCCCTTCCCTCCCGGCGCGTTATGTTGCACGCCGATCAGCGGTACTACGACCCCATCGGACTCCCGCTGCCCTCCAAAGGATTTCACCATCGGCTTATACCCTTGGTCTTTGCCCGACGAAGGCCAGGCAGACGGGTCTCTCCTGTTCCGAACCAGACTGTGTGCACGTGCCGCCTCCCGTACCCCGGGAAGACCCGATGAACTAACCCCGGACCAGGGTTCATCGGACATGGCCTTCGCCGTGACATGAGCGGCTCGGCTCTCCCATCGTGAGTCTGACGAGGCTGCAGAGTTCGCTTGACGCTACGGCCCGCACACTTGCTCCCTCCGAAGAGGCTCTTGACACCCCGCTCAGCCCGCCGCGTCTCCACGACAGACCGGGGCCTGCTACCCGGCGCTCCGGTACCTACCGGCACGGGACTTCCACCCGCTAGTCCAGTCCAACTTTCAGGACGCAACATGTTCGGATACTAGGCCCGCTACCAAATCATTCTTAGCCCAACCCGCACCAGAATCAGGCCGGCGAACACCAGGAAGGCCCCGGCGGCGATCGTCCACTCCGGCCCGCCGCACAGGGTGACCCCGGCCCCGAGGGCCAATGCCAGCACCGCATGCAAGACACGGGCAGTGACAAAGGACCGATCGCGCAGGACGGAAACCAATACCGCCCGAGGAATCGAGCGATACATCCAGCCGAGGACGGCGATCAGCGTCGCGGTGACCAGTCCGGTGGCCACTCGCAGCGCTACCGTCGAATGACCGCTGCAGTCAACCGATCCGACGAAAAGCGCAAGCCCGCTGAGCAACACCGCGACCGGGGTGACGATTTTCAAGATCTTCGCCAGCACCAGGCCGATGTTCTTACGCGCCAGGTCCCCCAGCTTCGGGTCGATGCCCGCGGCTCCCAGGAAGCCACGCAGTGCCCGTGCATACTTGCGACGCCTGAGCCGATTGAGGGACATGTCGTGCAGTGCGTCCGCGTTGCCCGGCTCCAACGTCAGCGCCTGGGCAAACGCCGCATCAGATTCGTCGATTCGGTCCATGCACTGCAGGATCGAACCACGCAAAACAAGTGCATCGACATTGGTGGGATCGAGCCGCAATGCCTCGTCCACTTCACAGAGCGCGGCACCCCCCTGGCGCGCTCTCAACAGCAACCTCGCGTAAAGCTTGTGTGTCACAGGTGAATTCGGATGTGCGATAACGGTGCGCCACGCCATCGACAACGCTTCGGGAAGGCGGCCCAGGCCCTCGAGCGACAGCGCGTAAGCCCGCATCGCCAATTCGGACTGCGGCGCAACGGATAGTGCCGCGTAGGCACTGCGCGCGGCGACCGGAAAATTCTTCAGTAGGTATTCGGCGCGCGCGTACTGCGCCAACAGGTCGGGATCGTTCGGGTGCTGCGACAGCGCACGGCTCAGAACGTCCCGCGCACGCTCGTTTTGCCCGACCTCGAAGTAGGCATCAGCAAGCTGGTTGGCATCGTGGTCGACACCGGCATCTTGGCTCACCGAAATTTCCTGCGGCGCATGTACTTTGCCAGCTCATCATAGGTGCCGTCGTTGTTCGCGAATTCGACGACGTTGCGGGCGGTTTCGAACCAGGGCCCGGTGCTGGGCCGGATCTGCGCGGCGGCGGCATCGATATCGCCCATCGTCACCGGGCGAACCTGCCCGCTGCGCATCGAGTCGGCCATCGCCAATTGCGTTGCGCTGTCGCAGACATACGCCAGGTCCGCACCGGAGAAACCTTCGGTGCGGTTGGCGATCGACTTGAGATCTATCCCCGACACCGGGCGGTCCTGCAGGTGGGACCGGACGATCCCCGTCCTGGCTTCGGCGTCGGGCAGGCCGACGAAAATCATCCGGTCGAATCGTCCGGGTCGCCGTAGCGCCGGATCGACGTCCCACGGCGCATTGGTGGCTCCGAGCACATACACCCCGGTATTGGTGGAGGTGGCCGAGTCCATCTCCTCGAGCAGGGTGTTGACGACGGGACGCAACCCGGAGCCGCCACTCAACGCGGACCGCCGGTGCCCCAACGCGTCCACCTCGTCGAAGAACAAGACGCAGGGGGCGTTGCGGCGCGCGCTGTCGAAGATAGAACGGATGCTGCGTTCGCTCTCCCCGAACCAGTGATGCAGCACGTCGGCGATTCCCACCTGGTAGAAGCTCGCCCCCAACTCCCCCGAAATGGCTTTGGCGATATAGGTTTTGCCGCAGCCAGGCGGTCCGAACAGCAGTAGCCCACCGCGGGCGGACACCTTGTACGCCTTCATCAGCTCGGGATTTCGGATCGGACCAAGCAGGGACAGTTCGATCTGCGCCTTGACGTCGGTCATGCCGGCGACGTCGTCGAGCCGGACCCGGATGCGCTGCACCACCTCGTAGTCGTTCTCGTTGACGGCGTCGGAGCGCTGCTCGGCCGGTGTCTCGACGAAGGCGGGCTCGATGATGTCGGCGACCTGCTCTTCAGCGACGGACCAATCGAAACTCGGCTTGGCGGCCGGCTGCTTGGCGGCCGGCTCCCCCGCCAGCGCCGCGCTGCAGCGCGCCAACATCCTCAACGCCCCGGCATTACCGGCATCCTGCGTCAGTGCCGCACTGCAATGACCCAGCGCCTCGGCGTAGCGGCCGCGGTCGGCCAACAGACCGGCGAGATGCACACGCAACTCGACGACCTCCGGGCTGCGTTCCACCGCGGCGGACAACTCCCGGATGACCGGATCCTCAGTCTCAAACGACCCCACCGAGCCCATAGTAGGGGCGGCGCGCGCGCTAGATCAGGTCATGCCCTTGGCCCGGCGCCCGAGCTCACGGGCCACTTCGCGCTGGGCGTCGCGGCGGGCCAGATCCTGGCGCTTGTCATACGCCTTCTTGCCGCGGCCCAGCGCGAGTTCGACCTTGACCTTGCCCTCGTTGAAATACATCGACAACGGCACCAGGGCGAGGTTGCCGTCACGGGTCTTGCCGATCAGGGAGTCGATTTGCGCACGGTGCAACAGCAGCTTGCGGTTGCGACGCGGTTCGTGGTTGGTCCAGCTGCCGTGCTGGTATTCCGGGATGTGCACATTGCGCAGCCAGATTTCGCCGTCGTCGACCGTGGCGAACGCGTCGACCAACGACGCATGCCCCTCCCGCAGGCTCTTCACCTCGGTGCCGAGCAGGGCCACGCCGGCCTCGAACACCTCTTCAATCGAATAGTTATGCCGCGCTTTGCGATTGGTGGCGATGATTTTCCTGCCGCTGCGCGGCGAAGTCGGCTTCGTGGCCACAGCTACCGCCGCACGTACAGGCGCAACGTCACGTAGGCCGTCATGCTAGCCATCGCCACGCCCGCCAGCAACAGCTTCGGGGCGATGTACAGGATGTCGGCATAGTCGACCCGGGCGATCAAATTGGCTTGGTAGAACTGGTTCAACGCGTTCTCCAAGAACATCGCCCGCACCGCGAGCAGACCCAGAATGGCGATGACCACACCCGCGGTCGCGGCCACCGTCGCCTCCACCAGGAAGGGCAGCTGGGTGTACCAGCGGCTGGCGCCGACGAGTCGCATGATGCCGATCTCCGTGCGCCGCGTACGGGCGGCAACCTGAACCATGTTGGCAATCAACAGGATTGCGCCGATCCCCTGAACCAGCGCAACCGCGAACGCGACCCGGCTCAGACCGTCCAGCACCGCGAACAGCCGGTCGATCAAATCCTTCTGATTGAGCACCGAAAGCACCCCGGGCTGGCCCTGCATCGCCAGGTCGAAGTCCTTGTGCTGCTCGGGGTTGTCCAACTTCACGATGAACGACGCCGGGAAGGCGTCCTTGCCGGCAACGTCCTTGTACTGCGGGAACTTCTGGATGGCGTCGTCGTAGGCCTGCTGACGGTTGAGGAATCGCACCGACTTGACGTCCTGGCGGCCTTCGATCTTCCCCCGCAGCGCCTTGCACGGGTTGGCGTCGCAGTTGGGGTCGTTGGCCGAGACGTCGTCGTTCAGGAAGACCTGCGTCTCGACGCGGTCGAGGTAGATAGCCCGCGAGTGGTCGGCTAACCGCACCACCAGCAGGCCGCCGCCGAGCAGACCGATCGAAATCGCGGTCGTCAGGATCATCGCGACCGTCATGGTGACGTTGCGGCGAAGGCCGTTGAGGACCTCGTTGAGAAGGAAGCCGAAGCGCACTTAGCGATCCATCCCGTAGACGCCGCGCTCTTCGTCGCGAACCAGCCTGCCCAGTGACAGTTCGATGACCCGCTGCCGCATCGAGTCGACGATGTGGTGGTCGTGCGTTGCCATCAGCACTGTCGTGCCGGTGCGGTTGATCCGCTCCAACAAATCCATGATGTCCTTACTGGTATCTGGGTCCAGGTTGCCGGTCGGCTCGTCGGCCAGCAGTACCAGCGGCCGGTTGACAAAGGCGCGGGCGATCGCGACCCGCTGCTGCTCACCACCCGACAGCTCGCTCGGCAGCCGGTTGGCCTTGCCGGACAGGCCGACCGTCTCGAGCACCTCGGGCACCACCCGGTTGATGGCGTCGGAGCGTTTGCCGATGACCTCCAGCGCGAAGGCCACATTCTCGAACACGGTCTTTTGCTGCAGCAATCGGAAGTCCTGGAAGACGCAGCCGATCACCTGACGCAGCTTCGGTATCTGGCCGTCGCGCAGCTTGTTGACGTGAAACTTCGACAGCTGGACGTCACCGGTGGTGGGATTCTCCATACCCAGCAGCAGTCGGATGAAGGTCGATTTGCCCGAACCCGATGGTCCGATCAGGAACACGAACTCACCCTTGTCGACCTTGAGGTTGATGTCATCCAGCGCCGGACGAGCCGACGACTTGTACTGCTTGCTGACATGGTCCAGGGTGATCATCACGGCACGCCAGTGTAGCGGTGTCTCTCGCCGGCAGGCGAAGATCAGCCGGCCGCCGGCGCCGAAGTAGGCAGCGGACCCGGTCCCGGCGGCGGTTGCTGTACGGGCGACGAGGGTGCTGACGGCGCGGTCGTGCTGGACGGGCACAGGGCCGGTATCAGGCATGGCAACGTCGGCAGCGTGAACGGCGGCGGGCTGGTCGTGGTGGTGGTGGTGGGTGTGGGGGTCTCCGTCGCGGTCGGGGTTTGCGGCACGGTGCTGGTCGGTCGCTGATCGACCCTCGTGCGCGGCACCCAGGTGTAATTCGGGTCGGGCACGAAGCCAGGCGGCACCACCTGGGTGGGGGGCTTGGCGGGCTCATTGTTCGTGTTGTACGTCCCGTAGACCCACCACGCTGCGAAGAAGGCGATGATGAGCACCACGGTGGACGTGCGGATCCGGCCGCCGAACAGCTTGCTCGGCGCGCGGCGTTTCTCGTCCCCGCCACGCTTGGTCAGGAGGTTCGGCGCGAATTTCATCGCTGCCGCACCGCACCATCGGTTGTTTCCTGGCTAGCGGCGTTTGCTTGCTGCCTGGCGGCTTCGGCGGCCGGGACAGCATCATCTTCGACCAGTCCCACCGTCGCGTCCGCGGAGGTCATGATGCCGGCGCGGGCCAGTGCCCGGATGACCAGCACCCGCAACTGCCGACCCGCCTCGAACTGCTTGCCCGGCAGCGTGCGGGCCACCATCCGCAGCGTGACGGTGTCGACTTCGATGCTCTCCACCCCCATCACCGTGGGCGCGTCCAGCAGCAACTCGCCCAGGATCGGGTTGTCGCGGGCGTGCTCGCACTCTTGGTGCAAGACCTCGTTTACCCGGTTCAGGTCGACGGTGGTCGACACCGGGATGTCCACTACCGCGCGGGCCCAGTCCTTGGACAGATTGACCGTCTTGACGATCTGACCATTGGGAATCGTGAACACCTCGCCGTCGGTGGCGCGGAGTCTGGTCACTCGCAGCGTCACGTCCTCGACGGTGCCGCGTGCCTCGGCGGCAATCCCGGTCACGGTCAGTGAAACCAGGTCACCGAAGCCGTACTGCTTCTCCACGATGATGAAGAAACCCGCAAGCAGGTCCTTGACCAGCGTTTGGGCGCCGAAACCCAGCGCCGCGCCGACCACGGTGGCCGGCGCGACCAGCCCACCCACGGAGAACTGCAGAACGGCACTGATCTGGACGATGACGACGACGCCGATGATCACGATCGCGAGCCACGAGATCACCGACGCGACCGCCTGGCGGTGCTTGGTGGCCTCCGAGCGCACCAACGCGTCGCTTTCGGTGAAGCCGATATCGATCTGTTTGGTGATCCGCTGCGCCACCCAGGTGACAAAGCGGGCCGCGAGTATGGCTCCGATCACCAACAAGGTGATCTTGAGACCCCTGTTGATGATCCATTCGCCCATCGGGCCGCGCCAGAATTGGTGCCAGTCCGCCGGCGCGGACCCTGATGTCGTTGTCATGGCTAAAAGCGTGTTGTTAGTCGTCATCTTTTCTGTTGCGCCACCGGATTCCCGCTTCCAGGAACCCGTCGATGTCTCCGTCCAATACGGCCGTCGGATTGCCCACCTCGTACTCGGTGCGCAGATCCTTGACCATCTGATATGGGTGCAATACGTAGGAGCGCATCTGGTTGCCCCAGGAGCTGCCGCCCTCTCCCTTCAGGGCGTCCAGCTCAGCACGTTCTTCTAAACGCTTGCGCTCCAATAACTTTGCTTGCAGAACCCGCATGGCTGCAACTTTGTTCTGCAGCTGCGACTTCTCGTTCTGGCAGGTGACCACGATACCGGTTGGGACGTGGGTGAGTCGAACCGCGGAGTCCGTGGTGTTCACCGACTGGCCGCCCGGACCGCTGGAACGGTAGACGTCGACGCGCACGTCACCTTCGGGAATGTCGATGTGATCGGTGGTTTCCACCACGGGCAGCACCTCGACTTCGGCGAACGAGGTCTGCCGCCGGCTCTGGTTGTCGAACGGGCTGATCCGGACCAGCCGGTGCGTGCCCTGTTCGACGGACAACGTGCCGTAGGCGAACGGGGCGTGCACGGCGAAGGTGGCGCTCTTGATCCCGGCTTCTTCGGCGTAGGAGGTGTCGAACACTTCGACGCCGTATTTGTGTTGCTCGGCCCACCGGATGTACATCCGCATCAGCATCTCGGCCCAGTCCGCCGCGTCCACCCCGCCCGCGCCGGAACGAATCGTGACCAGCGCCTCACGTTCGTCGTACTCGCCCGACAGCAGGGTGCGCACCTCTTCGGCTTCGATGTCGGCGCGCAGGGCTTTGAGCTCGGCGTCAGCCTCGGCGAGCGCCTCCGCGGCGGACGCGCCCTCTTCCTCGGCAGCCATCTCGTAGAGCACCGGCAGGTCGTCAATGCGGCTCCGCAACCCCTCGACCCTGCGCAGTTCGCCCTGCGTGTGAGACAACTCACTGGTCACCCGCTGCGCGTTGGCCTGGTCGTCCCATAGTTTCGGGTCCGACGCCTCCTGCTCGAGCTTCTCGATGCGGCTCCGCAAACCGTCGACGTCGAGCACCCGCTCCACCGTGGTCAAGGCGGAATCGAGGGCGGCGATGTCGGCTAGACGGTCAGGTTCCACAGGCGCCCACGTTACCGTGGGCACCGTCTAGCATCAGGAGACCATTACGTGCACCGCGCGACTGCGACGCTCAGCCCCCTTGCTCGCAGCCGGGCAACGACCAGAAGGCTCGATTAATTGCGTCCACATGACCGATATCACATAGCCATCGTCGGCTCGGGACCGTCGGGGTTTTTCGCCGCGGCATCTTTGCTGAAGGCCGCCGATGCGTCCGACGAGATCGACGTCGCCGTCGACATGCTGGAGATGTTGCCGACGCCCTGGGGGCTGGTGCGCTCCGGCGTGGCGCCCGATCACCCCAAGATCAAGTCGATCAGCAAACAATTCGAAAAGACCGGCGAAGACCCCCGCCTCCGCTTCTTCGGCAACGTGGTGGTGGGCGAACACGTCCACCCCGCCGAACTCGCCGAGCGGTATGACGCGGTGATCTACGCCATCGGCGCGCAGTCCGACCGCTCCTTGAACATCCCCGGTGAGGACCTGCCGGGCAGCATCGCCGCGGTCGATTTCGTCGGCTGGTACAACGCGCACCCGCACTTCGAGGAGATGACACCCGACCTGTCCGGGGCCCGGGCTGTTGTCGTCGGCAATGGAAATGTCGCACTGGACGTGGCGCGCATCCTGATCACCGACCCCGACGTACTGGCATTGACCGATATCGCCGACCACGCTTTGGAGTCCCTGCGCCCGCGTGGGGTGGAGGAAGTGGTGATCGTGGGCCGGCGCGGGCCGCTGCAGGCCGCGTTCACCACGCTGGAGTTGCGCGAGCTGGCCGACCTCGAAGGGGTCGACGTGGTGGTCGACCCGGCGGACTTCGAGGGCATCACCGACGACGACGCGGCGGCGGTGGGCAAGGTCTGCAAGCAGAACATCAAGGTGCTGCGCGGCTACGTGGGGCGCGAACTCCGTCCGGGGCACCGTCGCATGGTGTTCCGATTCCTGACCTCCCCGGTCGAGATCAAGGGCGACGACAAGGTGGAGCAGATCGTGCTCGGCCGCAACGAGTTGGTCACCGACGACAGCGGATGGGTGTCGGCCAAGGCCACCGGCGAGCGCGAGGAACTTCCCGTTCAGTTGGTGGTGCGGTCGGTCGGCTACCGCGGCGTCCCCACTCCGGGGCTGCCGTTCGACGAGAAAAAAGCCGTCATCCCCAACACGGACGGCCGGGTGGAGGGCAGCCGCAACGAATATGTCGTCGGCTGGATCAAGCGCGGACCGACCGGCGTGATCGGCACCAATAAGAAGGACTCCCAGGACACCGTCGACACCCTGCTCGCCGACTTGGCCGGCGCAACCCTGTCCGAATTCGGTGACGACCACGCCGACAAGGTGGCCGACTGGCTGGCCTCGAGGCAGCCGAAGCTGGTCACGTCGGCGCACTGGGAGGTGATCGACCAATTCGAGCGGTCGGCCGGCGAACCGCATGGACGTCCCCGCGTGAAGCTGCCGAGCCTGGCCAGGCTGCTGCACATCAGCCACGGCTGAATCAGGGATCCAGCAGCACACCCGGGTTGAGGATCCCGGCCGGGTCGAGCGCGGATTTCGCCGCGCGAAGGGCGGCCGCGAACGGGTCCGGGCGCTGCCGGTCATACCAGGGCCGGTGGTCGCGACCCACGGCGTGGTGATGGGTGATGGTGCCGCCGGTTGCGCTCAGCGCCTCGGACACGGCGGCCTTGATCTCGTCCCACTGCGCGTCCAGGGAGCCCCAGCGTCCGCCCGCGTAGATGCCGTAGTAGGGCGCCGGGCCATCGGGGTAGACGTGGGTGAACCGGCAGGTGATGACGCCGGCGCCGCAGACCCGCGCGATCGCGGTGCGGGCGGCGTCGGTCACCGCGGCGTGCAGTGCGCCGAATCCGTCCCAGGTGCAAGCGGTTTCGAATGTTTCGGCGATGACGGCGCGGCGCGCCAGCGCGTCGCGTTGATAGGGCATCCGCAGGAAGGACGAGCGCCAGTTGCCGGAAGCGTCGTGTTCGGTTGTGTCGCTTGCGCTATCGCGGCTACGGCGCGAGGTCACCATGCCGCCGTGTTCGGTGGCGATCTCGACTGCCCTGTTGAGCCAGACGTCGATCGGATGGTCGGCCGATTCGAAAGCGAGTACCAGCAGCCCACCGCTCGTCGGTGTGCCGGCGTTCAAGAAAGCCTCGGCCGGGTCCAATAGTCGGCAGTTGGCCGGATAGAGCCCGGCCTGCGCGATGGTTCGGGTCGCATCGACGGCGGCGGCCCAATCGTCGAACGCCACCGACGCCGTGACCTGCCACTGCGGCCGGTCTTGCAACCGCATCCAGGCCTCGGTGATGATGCCGAGCGTCCCCTCGGAACCGAGGAACAGCCGGTCCGGGGACGGCCCGGCACCGGATCCCGGCAGCCGCCGCGACTCGCTCACCCCGGTTGGGGTCACGACTCGCATCGATTCGGTCAGGTCGTCGATGTGGGTGTAGAGCGTGGCGAAGTGCCCGCCGGCGCGGGTGGCCAGCCAGCCGCCCAGGGTGGAAAACCCGAAGGATTGCGGAAAGTGCCGCAGGGTCAAATCGTGTGGGCGGAGCTGGTTTTCGAGCGCGGGGCCGAGCGTGCCCGCCTGGATGCGGGCGGCCCGGCTGACCCGGTCGATTTCGAGCACCGCGTTCATGGCGCCGGTGTCCACGGTGACGGCGGGCTCGTCGAAGCGCGGTTCGACGCCGCCGACGACCGAGCTGCCGCCGCCGTACGGGATGACCGAGATTCCTTCCCGCCCACACCAATCGAGCACGTCGACGACGTCCTGTTCGCGTTGGGGCCGGACGATCAGGTCGGGGACGTGGTCGAGGTTGCCCTGCAGGTTGCGCGCGACGTCGCGAAACGCTTTGCCGCGTGCATGTCCGGCCCGGTCGGCGGGATCGGTTGAGCAGATCGCGGCAAGCGAGGGCGGCGGGCTGATTCGTGGCGCCGCCAGTCCTAGCTCGTTCGGGTCCGGCGGCGGGTGGTCGGTCAGGTCATGGCCGGGCAGCATGGGCGATACCCGTGCGGTGAGATCCTGCGTCTCCTGCCCGGAAAGCGCTTCCTCGACGTTGCCCCAACCCCACCACGAACGCATGCGGTGGCGTTAGCGCTTCAACACGACGAAGGCGGCACCACCGAGCAGCAGCACGATCGCCTCGAAGATGGCCCAGCCGGCACCGGCCAAGAACCAGGTGACACCCAACAGCACGAGCGCCGGCGACAGCGCGAAGAGCACCAATACGGGGTGCTGCCGGATCACTTCCAGAGCGCTCGACGCCCGGTTCCGATCGATTTCCTTGCCTGGCATGCCTTCAGGATGCCAGCTGGCAACCACAATGCAAGCCGCGGTCGCGGCTACAAGCTATGCAGATGCCGGTTGCTTCTCCAGCGTGTACTGGGCGATGTCGAGATAGCCCTCGTGGAACAACTGCGCACACCCGCTCAGGTAGTGGTCCCAGCGCTCATACATCTCTTTGCCCTGCAGTGCGATGGCCTGGTCCCTGTGCGCCCTCAGATTCTTCGTCCACTCATCCATGGTCCGCGAATAGTGCCGCTGTAACTGGTGGACGCGGGTGGTGGTGTAGCCGGCCTTGGCGGCATAGTCAGGCACCATGTCGACCGTTGGGAGCCGGCAGCCTGGGAAAATCTCGTCGACCATGAACTTGATGAACTTTGCCTTCGTGATGGTCAGTGGCAAACCCCTGGCGACCATCTCCTTGACCGGCAACACCGTGATGGTGTGCAGCAGCATCACTCCGTCAGCAGGCATCGACTCATAGGTGATCTTGAAGAACTCGTCGTAGCGGTCGAAGTTGAAGTGTTCGAAGGCGCCAATCGACACGATCCGGTCAACCTTGCCTTCCCATTCTTCCCAGCCGCGCAACTGGACCGTCTTCGAGCGCTTGCTCGGGTTCTTGTCGAGCAGCGCCTGAACATGGGCGTGCTGGTTCTTGCTCAGCGTCAGGCCAATGACATTGACGTCGTACTTCTCCAGGGCGCGGTTGATGCAGGCGCCCCAGCCGCAGCCGATGTCGAGCAGTGTCATCCCGGGCTCGAGGCCCAGCTTGCCGAGTGACAGGTCGATCTTCGCGATCTGTGCTTCTTCGAGGGTCATGTCGTCCCGCTCGAAGTACGCACAGCTGTAGGTCTGCGTGGGATCTTGGAACGTGCGGAAGAAGTCGTCTGACACGTCGTAATGCGACTGCGCCATCTCGAACTTCGGTGTCAATTTGGAAGACATTGCGTCAGGACCTTCCCTGGACTGGTGTGGCGCCCCTTCCCCTATGCCCAACCTGCGGCGCCACATGTTCTATCTTTTGATTCAAGCATGCCTCGACCGTCTGGTGGCGATGAGCCGAAGTGAGCCCGTGACGGCCGGTGCAAGACCAGAGTAGGGCAACCTCGAGCGTCGACGAGAACTGGCCGGATTGCCCCACCAGCGGGGACCAACGGCCCTACTGGCCCACCCCGCTCGGCAATAGCGTCGTTATCGTGGACATACATGTTCTCAAGAAGGCGGTAATGCCGGCCTGCCGGGCTGCCCTCATCGGCTATCGCGATGAGCCGCAAGTCCTTGTCCGCGTTGGTATTACACCACCACTCGAGATCAACCCGCTCTGACACCGCGGCGGCCGCTGGACCACGTCCTAGAAAGGCTCACCCCATGACCGACGACCCGATTTCGCTGCTTTCCACAGACGAAAGTTGGAACCGGCTGGCCAGGGTGGCGCTAGGCCGATTGGTGACCAACTTCGCCGGCGAGCCCGAGATCTTCCCGGTCAATTTTGTCGTTCAGGGCCGGACGGTGCTGTTTCGAACGGCCGAAGGCACCAAACTATTTTCAGCCGTTTCGAATCGCATCGTGCTCTTCGAAGCCGACGATCACAATGCGGCCGAAGGCTGGAGCGTGATCGTTCGGGGCAGGGCGAAAATACTGCGTGCGCAGACGGAGATCGCCGAAGCCGAACGCGCTCGACTACGGCCGTGGACGCCAACACATAAACCTCTCTACGTGCGGATAGCGCCGTCCGACATCACCGGCCGCCACTTCACCTTCGGCCCCGAACCCGACCAGCTATGAATACAGACTTCCCGGACGCCGGCACCCTTGAGGGAGCACTCACGCTGGCCATCCGCGCTCCGTCGATCCACAACACGCAACCATGGCGGTGGCGGGTGAACGCGGCAAGTATTGATCTGCGCTACGAGCCGGACATGCAGTTGCGGAACACCGACCCGGACGGGCGAGACTTGATCATCAGCTGCGGCATTGCGTTGCATCACTTCGTCGTCGCTCTGGCGGCCATGGGTTGGCAAGCCAAGGTGAATCGTTTTCCCGATCCCGCCGACCCGTGCCACCTGGCCGCCATCGAGGTGCGGCGGCATGTTCCCGACCACGCCGACATCGCGCTCGCGGCCGCCATACCGCGGCGGCGAACCGACCGGCGGGCGTACAGCCCGTGGCCGGTGGCGGGCAGCGACATCGCGCAGATGGCCGCCCGAGCGGCGCGCAGCGGCGTCATGCTGCGCCGGGTTGACGCCGTAGACAAGATGAGAGCAATTGTGGCGCAATCTGTTTGGGATCACAATACGAATCCGGAGTACATTCGTGAACTCACCACATGGACCGGACGCTACGGCTCGATAGCCGGGGTGCCGGCGCGCAGCACGCCGCCGTCCGACCACTCCGCGCCGATCCCCGGCCGGGTGTTCGCCGGGCCCAGTCTGGCCCAACCGTCCGGCGTCGCACCCGCCGACGACGGCTCCGCCATCCTGGCATTGGGCACCGAACAAGACGACCGATTGGCCTGGCTGCAGGCCGGCGAAGCCACCAGCATCGTGTTGCTGAGCGCTACCGCGATGGGTTTGGCCTGCTGCCCGATCAGTGAGCCCCTGGAGATCGCCGAGACACGCGAAGCCGTCCGGGCCGATGTGTTCGGCGCCGGCGGCCACCCCCAGATGCTGCTGCGAATCGGCTGGGCTCCGATCAATGCCGATCCGCTGCCCCCAACGCCGCGGCGCGACCTCTCGGATCTAGTCGAGTACCCAGCGGCGTCAGCCGCCGACGAGTGACTGACTGTTCTGAGGCCTCCAGCTTCTACAGATTGCCGCTACGAATAGCGAGTACCGAAAATTCCACCGTGGGAGTGCCACATACGTCACGACATTCGTGTGAGTCAACGACAAACAATTGATCCCGCCCGATATGTGTGCAGGTCTCGACCTGGACGTCGGGGTACAACCGTGTCCATCGCGCCATCCGGCGACTCAATTGCACTGAACCCGAACCATTTCCTGAGACCAAGTGCAGCGGAACTCCCCGCAATCGCGCTTCCTCGAACGCATGCCGCAGCACCACACCATTGTTGACTCCGACGGCGATCCCGTCGAGCGCCGGGGTCGCCGGTCCACCCGCGGGCCGGTTGATCACCGCCACCGGGCACAGTGCCGAAGTTGCCAACGCCGCCGCGACGGACCCCGCTCCGCGACAGGCGTGGTTGAGCCCGATCGACCCGATGCATATCATCGGCGCGTACCGTGACTCCTCCATCAGCTTGTTAAGCGGCTTCCCATAGAGGATCTCGCTCTCGACCTTGACCGGTTTCCCGGCGCTCTCGGCCGCCTGGCGAGCGACGTGCAATGCGGTGCAGGCGGCGGCTTGGGGGCCGTCGCCACCGCCGGCGCCGACCGGATTCAGCGGATCGACGACATACACCAGACGCAACGGGATATCACGGCAGATCGCTTCTTCGACCGCCCATACCGTCGCATGCAGCGCCGCTTTGGATCCGTCGACACCTACAACGACTGCCGGAGCTGGAACTTCACGCATAGCGCCTCCTCTGATCGAGCGGTGGACGGGAAATGCACCCGTCGCCTATCCGCACGCTATTGATCGGCGGGCCCTCTGCCCCAGGGGCATTGGTCCACAGATAGGTGCCATTGGTCCCGAAAGCGTGTCGACATGGCAACTTAGGAATGCTCCGGGGATTTGCTGGACTTGCACCCGCTGACTCGTTCGAGACGCGATACTTGGCCTTGCGTTTTCGCAGACACTTGACCGAAGGCCGCCCGAGATGCTCCGTGCGCATGCCCCGCCGACACGTCTGGTTGCAAGGCTGGCCTCGACCCTGAGCAGCGTTCCATGAAAAGCCAAGATGCCCAGGTCCTTTCACGAAATACACCAACTAAGGAGATTTGACACAATGGATTTCGCATTCTTGCCACCGGAGATCAATTCCGGCCGGATGTACACCGGCCCCGGGCCGGTCTCCTATTCGGCGGCCGCGAGCAGCTGGGACGCGCTGGCCGCTGAGCTGAGTACCACGGCCGAGTCCTCTGAATCGGTCCTTTCCGGCCTGAGCTTGCAGTGGAGCGGACCCGCATCCGAGGCGATGGCGGCCGCGGTCGCCGAATACACGGGTTGGGCGCAAACCACCGCCGAACAGGCAAAGCAGACGGCCATGCAGGCCAGGGCCGCCGCGGCGGCCTACGAGCAGGCCTTTGCGAGCACGGTGCCACCACCGCTGGTGACGGCGAACCGCACCCGGCTGGCAGCGCTGATCGCGACGAACCTGTTGGGCCAGAACACCGCGGCGATCGCAGCCACGGAGGCGCAGTACACCGAATTCTGGGCCCAGGACGTGTCGGCAATGTCGGGCTACGCCACCTCCTCGGCGGCGGCAGCGCAGTTGACGCCGTTCGCCTCGCCACAACAGACCACCAACGCGGCCGGGCTGACAGCTCAGAACGCGGCGGTCGCGCAGGCCAACGCCGGCGCCGCGGCAGACCCGGTGTCGCAAGTGATTTCGGCGGCGACCCAGGCATTGCAATCGTTGGTGGCCAACCCGGCGGCGATCATCCCTGACGACCTCACCGTCCTGGACGTCATCGCGGCTACCGGCACGTCGCTGAACTCCACCTACTACATGGAGGCGTTCGCCGGCGGGGTCATTGGGGCCGAGAACAATCTGGGCGTCTTGCCCAAGGCGGCGGCTGCTGCAGCCGAGGTCGCCCCGGTCGCCCCGGCCCTTACCGCGGCATCCCAACTCGGCGGTGGCGCAGGCCTGGGCAACGTGACCGCAGTCCTTGCCCGCGGCGGCACGATCGGGCCGGTGTCCGTACCGGCAAGTTGGTCGGCGCCGTCGAGCGGGCTCGTCGCGGCGTTGCCGCCCAACGGCTTCACCACGATTCCGGGGACCGAGGAGGCCGCCGCCTCCGGTTATCCGGGCTACCCCGGCATGCCGGCGGGGACCGTTCCGCGAGGCTCGGGCGTCGGCGCCCCGCCCCGGTACGGCGTGCGGCTCACGGTGATGTCGCGCTCACCAGCTGCCGGGTGACGACGATCGGGAGCGGCCGGCACAGCTATAGAGAAGCGACTCAATGGATTTCGCGTTCTTGCCACCGGAAGTCAATTCCGGCCGAATGTACAGTGGGCCCGGATCGGCGCCGCTGCTTGCCGCGGCGGGAAGTTGGGACGCACTGACGGCCGAATTGGACATCACGGCCGAGAGCTATGAATCGGTGCTATCGGGCCTCACCAGCTTGCACTGGCGCGGCCCGGCATCGGCGGCGATGACGGCCGCCGTTGCTCCCTACACGGCTTGGCTGCAGGTGACCGCCGAGCTGACGAGGCAGACGGCCACGCAGGCCAGAGTTGCCGCGGCGGCCTATGAGCTGGCGTTCGCGATGACGGCCGCCGCCGGCAGTCACAGCCAACCGCATCCAGCTGGCAGCGCTGATCACGACGAACTTCTTCGGCCAGAACACCGCGGCGATCGCGGCCACCGAAGCGCAGTACGCCGAGTATTGGGCCCAGGACACCGCAGCGATGTTCGGCTACGCCACCAACTCCGCGACGGCGGCGCAGTTGGTGCCGTTCTCCGCTCCGGACCAGACCACCAACCCGGCGGGGCTGATCGCCCAGAACGCCGCGGTCACCCAAGCCAACGCCGGCGCCGCAGACCCGTCGCTGGCGGCGCTTTTCACGGCGATCGACCCGTCGCCGCTCCTTAATACCGATCTGGGCCTCCTTGACGTCATACGGGTTGTCGGTACCGCGATCAACGGCACCTTCAAAATGGAGGGGACCGCCTCGGGAGTCATTGGCGCCGAAGAAGACTTGGGCATGTTGCCGGAACTAGGGGCAGAGACAGCCGAGGTCGCCCCGACGCTCTCCGCCGCACCTGAGCTGAGCGCTATCACGGGTCTGGGCAACGTAACCGCGACCCTTGCCCGTGCCGGCACGATCGGATCGATGTCCGTGCCGACGAGCTGGGCGGCGCCGTCTAGCACCTCCCTCATCGCCTTGTCCGGCGGCGGCGTACCCACCCTCATGGGGACCGGCGAGATCGCCGGATCCGGGTCCGGCATGCCGGGCGTACCGGGGCTGCCCGTAGGGACCGTCTCGCGACCAACGATCGTCATCCCCCGGTACGGCCAGCGAATCAAGGTTCTGACGCGCCCGCCGGCCGCCGGGTGATCGTGCCCTAGCCGTCAGTCGGCTGAACCGGAGCCATCGACCAGTTGTCTGGGTTCTTGGGCGAGTACACCACCGGCAGCACCTCGCCCACGACTGGCCAGTGGCCGGATTTGACGAGCATACGGCGATACACCGCGTACTCGCTGACGGTGGGACCGTCGATCACGCCGGCGATGGTGGCGTATTGCTCACCATCGGCGTCCGGTCCCGAGCTGACCCCTGTCACGCGCAACGTGCCGCTCGCCAGGGCGCCCCGCGGGCCGCGCGGCATGAGACGTGGGGCAAGAAACGCCAACAAGACCGCTATCAGCAGGACCAACAAACCGAATTCCCACACCTGGCAATGGTAGGCGCTGAGAAAAGCCGTGGTAGGACTGCTGGCATGAGTCGCACCGACGATCTCGCGCTCGCGCTGACGCTGGCCGACCGCGCCGACGCACTCACCCGCGGCCGGTTCGGTGCGCTGGACCTGCGCATCGACACCAAACCCGATCTGACACCGGTGACCGACGCCGACCGCGCGGTCGAATCCGACCTGCGCGAGGTGCTTGGCCGGGAGCGGCCCGGCGACCAGGTTTTGGGCGAAGAGTTCGGCGGCACAACAACTTTCAATGGCCGGCAGTGGATCATCGATCCGATCGACGGCACCAAGAACTTCGTGCGCGGAGTGCCGGTGTGGGCCACGTTGATCGCGTTGCTCGAGGACGGTGTCCCCAGCATCGGCGTCGTCAGCGCGCCCGCGCTGCAACGCCGGTGGTGGGCCGCACGCGATCAGGGCGCGTTCGCCACGGTGGACGGCGACCCGCCGCGGCGGCTTTCGGTCTCCTCGGTGGGCGAGTTGAGTTCGGCGAGCCTGTCGTTCTCCAGCCTGTCCGGGTGGGCGCAGCTGGGTTTGCGCGAACGCTTCATCGAGCTGACCGACGCGGTATGGCGGGTGCGGGCCTACGGCGATTTCCTGTCCTATTGCCTGGTGGCCGAGGGAGCCGTCGACATCGCCGCCGAACCGGAGGTGTCGGTGTGGGACCTCGCCGCGCTGGACATCCTGCTACGGGAGGCGGGCGGGCGGTTCACCAGCCTGGACGGCGTGGACGGCCCGCACGGCGGCAACGCCGTGGCCAGCAACAACCACCTGCATGAACAGGTCCTGAACAGGCTTCGTCCCGTTGTGAATTAGCCAACACGCCCTATCTATCTTACTCCGGAGTAAGATACCGTTATCCGCATCGCCCCAACGACCGAGGCTGCTGACATGACCGACACCACTTCTGCTGCAAAAACGCCCCGCTCGCGCCAGAAACGACGCGGCCGCAAGACCGGAGTCGGGATGCAGCCACACAAACGGACCGGCATCGACGTCGCACTTGCGCTCCTGACTCCGATCGTCGGCCAGGAATTCCTGGACAAGTACCACCTGCGCGATCCCATGAACCGGTCCTTGCGCTACGGGGTGAAGACAATGTTCTCCGCCCAAGCGGCCGCCACCCGTCAGTTCAGGCGGGTGCAGAGCACGCGCGGCGGACCGACCCGGCTGAAGTCCAGCGGCCGCGACTTCTTCGATCTCACACCGGACGATGACCAAAAGCTGATCATCGAGACCGTCGACGACTTCGCCGAGGAAGTATTGCGCCCGGCCGCCCACGACGCCGACGACGCCGCGGCCTACCCGCCCGGCCTGATCGCCAAGGCCGCCGAGCTGGGCATCACCGCGATCAACATCCCCGAGGACTTCGACGGCATCGCCGAACACCGATCCAGCGTGACCAATGTGTTGGTGGCCGAGGCGCTGGCGTATGGCGATATGGGACTGGCGCTGCCGATTCTGGCCCCCGGCGGGGTGGCGTCGGCGTTGACACATTGGGGCAGCGCCGATCAGCAGGCCACCTACCTCAAAGAGTTCGCCGGCGAGAATGTCCCGCAGGCCTGCGTGGCGATCGCCGAGCCGCAGCCGTTGTTCGACCCCACCCGGCTGAAGACCACCGCGGTGCGCACGCCGTCCGGATATCGGCTCGATGGCGTGAAGTCATTGGTCCCCGCCGCCGCCGACGCCGAACTGTTCATCGTCAGCGCGCAACTCAACGGAAAGCCGGCATTGTTCATCGTCGAGTCGTCGACCCCGGGATTGACCGTCAAGGCCGACCCGAGCATGGGGATTCGCTCGGCGGCCCTGGGCCACGTCGAGCTTTCCGGGGTGTCGGTGCCACTGACTGCCCGGCTGGGCGAGGACGAAGCCAGCGACAACGACTACTCCGAGGCAATCGCGCTGGCCCGATTGGGTTGGGCCGCACTGGCTGTCGGCACCTCGCACGCAGTGCTCGACTACGTCGTGCCGTATGTGAAAGAGCGCGAAGCGTTCGGCGAGCCGATCGCGCGGCGTCAAGCTGTGGCGTTCATGTGCGCCAACATCGCTATCGAATTGGACGGGCTGCGGCTGATCACCTGGCGCGGCGCATCCCGCGCCGAACAGGGCCTGCCGTTCGCCCGCGAGGCCGCACTGGCCAAGCGGCTGGGCTCCGACAAGGGCATGCAGATCGGCCTGGACGGCGTACAGCTGCTGGGCGGACACGGATTCACCAAGGAACACCCGGTCGAGCGCTGGTACCGCGACTTGCGGGCCATCGGCGTCGCCGAGGGCGTTGTAGTTATCTAAGCGACCGAAAGATCAATCATGGCAATCAATCTGGAGCTCCCCCGCAAGCTGCAAGCGGTGATCGTCAAGACCCATCAGGGTGCCGCCGAGATGATGCGGCCGATCGCGCGCAAGTACGACCTGAAGGAACACGCCTACCCGATCGAACTCGACACCCTGATCAACCTGTTCGAGGGTGCCGCCGAAACATTCGCCTTCGCCGGCGCCGACGCCCTCCGCGACGAGGAGGAAGCCAGGGACAAAAACCACAACGGCGGCAACATGGCAGCGCTGCTGCAGACGCTGGAGGCCAGCTGGGGCGACGTCGCGATGATGTTGTCCATCCCCTATCAGGGTCTGGGCAACGCCGCGATTTCCGCGGTGGCCACCGACGAGCAACTGGAGCGCCTGGGCAAGGTGTGGGCCGCGATGGCCATCACCGAGCCGGGCTTCGGGTCGGACTCGGCGGCGGTTACGACGACCGCCACCCTGGATGGCGACGAGTATGTGATCAACGGCGAGAAGATCTATGTCACTGCCGGGTCCCGCGCCACCCACATCGTGGTGTGGGCCACCTTGGACAAGTCGGTTGGTCGGGCGGCGATCAAGTCGTTCATCGTGCCGCGTGAGCATCCCGGTGTCTCGGTGGAACGGCTCGAACACAAGCTGGGCATCAAAGGTTCCGATACCGCCGCCATTCGCTTCGACAATGCCCGTATTCCCAAGGACAACCTGTTGGGCAACCCGGAAATCGAAGTCGGCAAGGGCTTTTCGGGTGTGATGGAGACCTTCGACAACACCCGGCCGATCGTCGCCGCCATGGCCGTCGGCATCGGCCGGGCCGCGCTCGAGGAAATCCGCAAGATCCTCACTGATGCGGGAGTCGAGATCTCCTATGACAGGCCGTCGCACGTGCAAAGTGCCGCCGCGGCCGAGTTCCTGCGGATGGAAGCCGACTGGGAGGCCAGCTACCTGCTGTCGCTGCGCGCGGCGTGGCAGGCCGACAACAACATCCCCAACTCCAAAGAGGCGTCGATGAGCAAGGCCAAGGCCGGCAGGATGGCCAGCGACGTCACCTGCAAGACGGTCGAATTGGCAGGAACCGCAGGCTATTCCGAGCAGTCGCTGCTAGAGAAGTGGGCCCGCGACTCCAAGATCCTGGACATTTTCGAGGGCACCCAGCAGATCCAGCAGTTGGTGGTCGCACGTCGGTTGCTGGGCATGTCGTCGTCCGAGCTCAAGTAGTCACGCCGAGCAGACGCAAAAGCCCCCTTTTCGGGGCGAAATTGGGCGCTTTTGCGTCTGCTCGCGCCACTAGTCTCGCGCCACTGCTTAGTCCAGCACCCCGTGATGCAGGTGCGCGAAAAGTGCGGTGTTGCGGCTGTAGTCGACGGGGACATCAATGAGGGTGACGCCTGATTCGGTCAGCGATCGTTCGAAGACACTCTGAAACTCGTCCATGCTGCTGACCCGGATTCCCTTGGCTCCGAAGGCTCCGGCGTACTGGGCGATGTCGTAGTCGCCCAGCGCAACGCCGGAGGTGCGACCGTACTTGAGCTCCTCCTGGAAAGCGACCATGTTGTAGGAGTTGTCGCGCATGATCACGTGCGTGAAACTCAAACCCTGACGCGTCGCGGTCTCCAATTCCTGTGCGCTGAAGAGGAATCCGCCGTCACCCGACACCGATACCACCTGCGTGCCGGGGCGCACCATCGCGGCGGCCATGGCCCACGGCAACGCGACACCAAGGGTCTGTTGGCCGTCGGAGAACAACAGCCGCCGGGGCTGATAGACCCGAAAGTGCCGGGCCATGTAGATGTAGTGCGAACCCACGTCGCAGGCGATGGTGGCGTCGTCGTCGATCAGGTCGCGGATCTTCAGCACCAGTGCGGCGGGGTTCAGCGCGTGTTCCCCGTCGGGATGAGCCCTTGCCTCGTCGTCGATCTGCCGCAATGCCGTGCGCTGTTCGGCCACGGCGGCGCTCGCCTCGTCGGACAGACCCAGACCGGCAAGCAGCCCCGTCAACTCGGTCACAGTGGCCGCGATGTCGCCGCGCAACTCCACCGTCGGCTGGTAGTGGTTGTCGATGTCGGCGGGCACCTCGTCGATGTGGATGACCGTCCGCGTCGGATCGGTGTTCCACAGGCCGGGGTCGTATTCGACGGGGTCATAGCCAATGGTCACCAACACGTCCGCGTGACAGATCAGGATGTCGCCGGGCTGGTTGCGGAACAGCCCGATGCGTCCGACGAACTGGTCCTCGAGTTCGCGGGACACCACCCCGGCGGCCTGGAATGTCTGCACCACGGGCAGGTCCGTGGCAGCCAGCAATTCACGTAACGCTGCGCAGGGCGCCGGGTCGCCGGCGCGGATGCCAACGAACAGCACCGGACGCTTCGCCGCCCGAATAAGGCTGGCCGCCTCCGCAATTGCCGCGGCAGGTGCAGCGCCGAGGGGGCTCACCGGCAGCGGTGCGACGATCGCGGCCGCCGTCGACGCACTGGTCACATCGGCGGGCAGCACCACCGCTGCAGCACCACGCGGCACCGTCATCGCGGCGCGAATCGCGTTGGCGACGGTCTCCGGGACATTGTCGGGGTCGTTGACCTCGCCGGTGTATTTGGTGAACGGTTTCAGCGCCGCGCAGGTGTCCATCGACTGGTGGGTGCGCTTGAGCCGATCGGCCCGCGCAACGGCCCCGCAGATCGCGATCATGGGGTCCTGCTCGGTGGTGGCGGTGACCAGACCGGTGGCCAGATTCGTCGTCCCCGGTCCCGACGTCACCAGCGCGACGCCCGGGGTGCCCGTTAGCCGGCCCACCGCGGCCGCCATGAACGCGGCGTTCTGTTCATGGCGACACACCACCAGCTCGATATCGCTGTCGAGCAGCGCGTCGAAGACTGCGTCGATCTTAGCCCCCGGCACGCCGAAGACATGACGAATTCCGTAGGCGCTCAACGTCTCCACCACCCGTTGAGCCGAACGCACTTCGCTCACCGTCAGCCACCCTCCGTCTGCCGGATCTGGCCATCGAGATTCTCCTGGTTCAGCTCAGCGTCGAGAAACTCACGCGTGCGCTGCAGGCTGAGATGCAGCTCCGAGCGAACACCGATTTCGACGGTTCCACGGACCAGCTCGTAGTCCAGTGTGTGCCCGCCGTGCCGGTGCTCGCGGTCGATGAAGTGGGAGTGGTAGCCGGCCACCGAGATGCCCTGCTCGTAGTCGGGCATCCGGAACCCGGCCAGCGTCCCCTCCACATCGGTGAACGTCACCTCCTGCTGGTCTTGGGTGGCTTCGGTGAACGGCCGGTACGGCCGATGCTGCTCGGTGACGGTGCGGGTGCGCAGCGTGCTGAAATGGCCGGTAACACGAACGGCCACCATGAGATTCATGCTCTCGCAGGGCCGAGTCGATGGACGATCGCAGCGCGCCGCGGTCACAGGGTTCCGACACCTCGATCTTGCGGTCCGGGCTGAACCAGGTCACCGCGGCAAACGGGGTGCGTTCGTCGAGATCGGCGACGGTGGCGCTGCCGTCGCTGCGGAGTTGGTAGCAGACACCGTCGAGCACCAGCATCTCGCCATCGAGGCCGTTGAAGGTGCCCAGCCCAAAGTCGCCGTGACGCAACAACTCACGGATTGTGACATCGCCCTCGTACACGCCGTTGAGCAGGCGCACCCATGGTCGAGGTCTGATAGATCTCGCCGCCTTGGTGGCGGCGTGTCAGGATCGCGTGCGCCCAGCGGCGCAAGGCGGCTAACTCGCTGTGATCAAAGGCCGGCAATTCAGCTCCCCTTCCGCGCGTACCCTCCCATAGTGCACAGCTCGAGGGCGATATCGACAATCATGTCCTCTTGGCCACCGACCATGCCACGCCGTCCGGCCTCTTCGAGCAGCGTGCGCGCGTCTACACCGTAACGTCCGGCGGCGGCTTCGGCGTGCCGCAGGAAGCTCGAGTAGACCCCGGCGTAGCCGAGCGTTAGGGTTTCGCGGTCGACCCGCACCGGGCGGTCCTGCAAGAACGACCCATCAAGGCATCAGCATCTGGGGCCATACCCGCGAGGGCCAGCGAATCATCGACAAGCTGGCTCAGTTCAAGACCGCAGGGCAGTCACTGCTGCGGCGCGAGGACACCGTGCCGGCGCTATCTGGCGCCGGGGTAGAAAATTAACCAATCACCCGCAAAGGAGCCGATGATGCCGCGAATCGACACCCACCACCACATGATCCCTCCGGACTACGCGAAACTGCTGCAGGATAACGGTATTGCCGATGCCGGCGGGCGCGCGCTGCCCGACTGGAGCGCCGAGGGGTCACTACAGGCGATGGCCGAACTCGACGTCGGCGCGGCCGTGCTGTCGGTGTCCGCGCCGGGAACCAGTTTTCTTTCGGCCGCCGCCGACGCCGCCGCGCTCGCGCGTGACCTCAACGACTACGCCGCCGATGTCGTCGCGGCCCGGCCCGACAAATTCGGCTTCTTCGCCACCGTGCCGATGCCGCACGTCGACGAGGCGGCCACCGAAACGGTTCGTGCCCTTGACGATTTGAACGCCGACGGGGTGGTACTGCTGGCCAACCATGCCGGGGTCTACATCGGCGAAGAGGGCCAAGACGAGCTGTTCGCCGCCCTGGATGCCCGTTCGGCGGTGGTGTTCATCCACCCGGCCGAACTGCCCGGACCGGCGATACCGGGCATCACCCCCTGGGCCACCGACTTCCTGCTCGACACCACGCGTTCCGCATATCTCCTGGTGCGCAATGGAATACGGCAGCGCTACCCGAACATCAAGTTCATCCTCAGCCACGCCGGCGGTTTCGTCCCGTACGCCAGCTACCGGTTGGCAATGGGGGTCGCCGCCGACACGGGCCGCAATCCCCTCGAGTCACTCGATGAATTCTCCAGCTTCTACTTCGATACCGCCCTGTCATCGTCCGCGGCGGCCCTGCCGACGCTGCTTGCGTTCGCGAAGCCGGGTCACATCACGTTCGGATCCGACTTCCCCTTCGGTCCCGTCGAGGTCGGAAAATTCTTCGCCGGCGAACTGGAGAACTACCCGGCACTCGACGCCGATGCCCGCGCGGCGATCGATCGCGGCAATGCGGACGCTGTTCGGCAGATTCAGCGCCTGATCCTGGCCGGCCGGACCCGAACGCCCGGTGCAGGGCATTGCTGGCGTCGTTGGGTTGGGCAATGCCCGCGAACGCCCGGCGGTAGATCGCAACGCAGGCCGCGGCATCTGCCGCATCGCGGAGCGGACAATCGGCCGCACTAGCCGGCGACGGCGTTGAGCTGCTCGAGGGTGTCCTCGTCGAGCTCGATGTCGTCGACGACCATGTTCTCCTCGAGGTGCCGCACCGACGAGGTACCCGGGATCAGCAGCACATTGGGCGCCAAACTCAGCGTCCATGCCAACGCGATCTGGGCCGGGGTGCGGTCGAGGTCCCCGGCCGCCCGTTGGATCACCTCGTTGCTCAGAACGGGATTAGACGGCACGAACGCCGATCCCAGCGGGAAGAACGGGACGAAGGCGATGCCGCGCGCCGTGCATTCCTGCAGCACCGGCGCCGAAGCGCGGTGCACCAGGTTGAAAGCGTTTTGCACGCAAGCGATCTCGGTCTGCTCCAAGGCGTGCAGCAGATGCTGGTGGGTGATCTCGCTGAGCCCGATGCCGCCGATCAGCCCTTCGTCGCGCGCGGCGATCATCACCCCGAGCTGGTCGTCGAAGAGCTGGTCGGGCGCTTCGCTCTCCATCAGCCGCAGATTGACCGCGGCCAGTTGGTCGACACCCAGGGTGCGCAGGTTGGCCTCGAGATCACGGCGCAACTCGGCGGGGTCGGACACCGGCAGCCAGGCGCCGGCGTCATCACGACGTCCGCCGACCTTGCTCACCAGCGCCAGGTTCTCCGGGTACGGGTGCAGCGCCTCGCGGATCAGCTCGTTGGCGACCTTGGGACCGTAGAACTGGGCCGTGTCGATGTGGTCGACGCCCAGTTCAACCCCACGCCGCAGCACGGCCAGCGCTTCGTCTTTGTCCCGCGGCGGACCCAGCACGCCGGGGCCGGGCAATTGCATAGCACCGAAGCCGATGCGGGAGACCCTGAAGCTGCCACGTGGACCAAGTGGAAAGCAATCCATGGCACGAGGCTAGCGTCGAATCATGAACACCTTCCAAGCGCTGGTCGCACGGCAAGACGGAGATCAGATCACCGCGTCGGTCGAGACGCTCAATGTGTCCGATCTGCCACCCGGTGAGGTGACGATCAAGGTGCTGTACTCCAGCGTCAACTTCAAGGACGCACTGGCGCTGACGCCAGGAGGCGGCGTGGTGCGCAACTATCCCATCGTCCCGGGCATCGACCTGACCGGCGAGGTCGTCGAATCGGAGTCGCCGGACTTCGCGAAAGGCGACCTGGTGCTGGGCCACGGTTATGCGATCGGGACCGGCCACCATGGCGGCTACGCCGAATATGCCCGGCTACCCGCCGACCAGGTCGTGGCGCTGGGCGCACTGAGTCCGCATGACGGCGCGGCGATCGGCACCGCCGGCTTCACCGCGGCGATGAGCGTGCGGGCACTGATCGACTGGGGCATCGCGCCGGACGCCGGGCCCATCGTCGTCACCGGCGCCACCGGCGGCGTCGGCTCGGTCAGCGTGGATCTGCTTTCGGCGGCCGGCTACCACGTGGTGGCATCAACCGGTAAAGCCGAAGCGGCCGAACGGCTCAAAGAACTCGGCGCGGCGGAGGTCATCGGTCGGTTGCCCGCCGACCCCGACGCCAAGCCGCGGCCGCTGGCCAAGACGCGCTGGGCCGGCGGGGTGGACTGCGTGGGCGGCGCGACACTGGCCGATGTGCTCAGCGCCGTCGACTACCGCGGCGCGGTGGCCGCCAGCGGCCTCACCGGCGGCGCCGCCCTGCACACCACGGTCATGCCGTTCATCCTGCGCGGTATCGCCCTGCTGGGCATGGACTCCGTGCAGCTGCCCATCGGCCCGCGCCGGAAGTTGTGGCAGCTGCTCGGCGATTCATTGCGGCCCCGTCACCTGGACGACATCACCACCGACGTGGACGTCAAGGATGTGGCGGGTGTGCTCGACCGGGTTCGTGAAGGCGCATTCTCCGGGCGGGCTGTGGTACGGGTCGCCGGGGGGTTTTAGATTGAGTCGGGCAATCCAGCTAACGGTGGAGGTGGCATGCGCGCGGCACAGGTGACTCGGCTAGACGGTCCGGACGCGATCGAGGTTTCCGAGGTCGACGAACCCACCGACGGCGGGGTGGTCGTGGAGGTGCACGCCGCCGGCGTGGCGTTCCCGGACGCGCTGCTGACCCGCGGCCTTTACCAGTACCGGCCGGAGCCGCCGTTCGTGCTCGGCGCGGAGATCGCCGGAGTGGTCCGGTCGGCGCCGGACGACTGCCACGTGCGTCCCGGAGACCGGGTTGTCGGGCTGACGATGCTCACCGGCGGGATGGCCGAAGTGGCGGTGCTGGCGCCCGATCGCGCGTTCAAGCTGCCGGACAACGTGTCCTTCGAGGCCGGCGCCGGCGTGTTGTTCAACGACCTCACGGTGTATTTCGCACTGACCGTTCGTGGCCGGCTGGCGCCGGGCGAGACGGTGTTGGTGCACGGGGCGGCCGGCGGGATCGGCACGTCGGCGCTCCGACTGGCATCGGTACTCGGGGCGTCGCGGGTCATCGCGGTGGTCAGCAGCGAGGAGAAGGCTCAGATCGCCACCGCGGCCGGAGCGACCGACGTGGTGATGGCCGAGGGATTCAAGGACGCGGTCAAAGAGTTGACCAGCGGCCGTGGTGTCGACATCGTGGTCGACCCGGTGGGTGGTGACCGCTTCACCGACTCACTGCGCTCGCTCGCTCCGGGCGGGCGACTGCTCGTCGTCGGCTTCACCGGCGGCGAGATCCCGACGGTCAAGGTAAACCGGTTGCTGCTCAACAACATTGACGTGGTCGGTGTCGGTTGGGGCGCGTGGGCCGGGACTCACCCCGACGCGCTGGCCGAGCAGTGGGCGGCCGTCGAGCAGTTGCTGAGTTCGGGCAAGCTCGCGTCGCCCGATCCGGAGGTCTACCCGCTGGACCAGGCCGCGGCAGCGGTCGCGTCGCTGGAGAATCGCAGCGCCAAGGGCAAAGTCGTCTTGCGCGTCCGCGACTGAGCGCAAAGCGCACGGAAAGCGTGGCAACACACAGGGGCAACACGGGTCACAATGTCCCCGCCAGAGTGCGGCATGACCCAACTTAAAACGTGATATCGCCGGTGATATCGCGTTTCAAGTTGGGTCATGCCGAGGCTCGGCGATGCCAGTGTGACGAGTGTGGTCAAGCAACACAACGCCCTTGTTCTCGAGCAAAAGAAAAAGTAATGTCACTTTTAGTTTTCTAGCCAGTTTTCTCCAAGAGGACCCGGAGTGCAGCCATGGAATCCTTTGTGCACCTGCGAAAAGGCAAGACACCCCGGCGCCTGCACGCCGATCTGGACGGGCTCAAGGACGACGAGCTCGGGCGGGGCGGATTCACCGGCCGGACTGCCAATATGTACCGGCGCCACGACCCCACCGCCTATCGGGCCGTGGGCCCGTTACGTCCCGTCGACGTGCTGTCCAGCGAGCTCAAACCCAGCGACGCCACCGAGGCCGGCGGCGGACCGCTGTTGATGTTCAGCAACGCCGACTGCCGCATCCTGCTGAGCCGCCGCCACGAGCCGATGCCGTTCTATACCCGGCACGTCGACGGGGATCTGCTGTGCTTCGTGCACCGGGGCGAAGGGCTGCTGGAGACCGAGTTCGGTCCGTTGCGCTACCGGGAGGGCGACTGGGTCTACCTCCCGAAGGCGTGTACCTGGCGACAGGTTCCAGAGAACGAGACCACACTGCTGATGATCGAAGCCAGCGACGAGTTCCGGGTCCCTCCCCCGGGCTCGCTGGGCCGCCACTTCCCATTCGACCCGTCGCAGGCCACCATTCCCGAGCCGGAACCCATCGACGACGATGGACGCGACGAGTACGAGGTCCGCTTGATGCATGAGGGTGGCCCGACGACGCTGTTCTACCAACACAATCCGATCGATGTGGAAGGCTGGCGCGGCGACAATTTCGCGTTCACATTCAACATCGCCGACTACAACGTCATCACCTCCGACAGCGTCCACCTGCCGCCCACGGTGCATCTGTTCATGCAGGCCACCGGTGTCTACGTGATGAACTTCCTGCCCAAGCCCGCCGAAAGCGTGCCCGGCACCGAGCGCACCCCCTGGTATCACCGCAACGTCGACTATGACGAGATCGCCCTCTTCCACGGCGGTTCGCTGTACGGCATCCCGATGCCGCCGGGGCTGATCACCCATGCGCCGCAAGGGGTTCACCACGGGGCTCCGGAGAAGGCGCGGGAACGAGCGCGCCGCAAGTTCGACGAACATTCCCGCGTCGACTGGCAGGTCATCGCCATCGACACCCGCCGCCGCCTGACCCCGTCGCCAGAGGTACTGGCGCACGACTCTAAGGACAACACTCATGAAACAAGCTGTTAAGCACGATTACGACCGGATCCCGTATCTCGTTACCTTCCAGAACAATTCCGGCGTTCGTGATGTCTATGGCGGGCTGGCCGAGATCACCGTGCTGGAGAGCTATCTGCTCAAGCCGAAGGACAAGCCGTCGGACACCGGTGCTGGTGTTCATGCATCCGATCGGCGGCGGGGCATACCTGCCGATGATCAACGCGCTGGCCCGGGCCGGCCACCACGTCATCTACTGCAACAGCCGGTTCCGCGGCACGGATTCGGCGCTGCTGATGGAGAAGGTGGTCGAGGATCTCGGCGAGTGCATCAAGGACGCGAAAAACCGGCTGGGCTACGTCAAGGTGGTGCTGGCCGGGTGGAGTGGCGGCGGCTCGCTGTCGGTGTTCTACCAGCAGCAGGCCCAGCACCCCACCATCACGTCCAGCCCGACCGGCGACGGCCCCGACCTCACCCGCCTCGACCTGCCCGCCGCCGACGGGATCATGTTGCTGGCCGCCCACATCAGCCGGCACGGCACGCTGACCGAATGGCTGGATGCGTCGATCCTCGACGAAACCGATCCCACCAAGCGTGATCCCGAGCTGGACCTGTACAACCCCGACAACCCCAACCAACCGCCGTACAGTCCGGAATTCCTCGCCCGATACCGCCAGGCCCAGATCGACCGCAACCGCCGCATCACCGCATGGGTCAAGGAAAAGTTCGCCGAAGCTGCGCGCGACGGGTCGCCCCGATGACGAATTCGGATTCGTGGTGCACGGCACCATGGCCGACCCGCGCTGGCTGGACCCGACCGTCGACCCCAACGAGCGCATTCCGGGCACCTGCTATCTGGGCGACCCGCAAGTGGTGAACATGAGTCCCGTTGGGCTGGGCCGCTTCTCGACCCTGCGCGGCTGGCTGTCCCAGTGGAGTTATGACGACGCCCGTGGCGACGGCGTCATCTGCGGACCCGACATCGCCGTCCCGGCGCTGGTGATCGGCAACCTGGCCGACGACGCCTGTACGCCCAGCCATACCCTGCGGCTTTTCCAGGCAATCGGGCATCCCGACAAAGAGATGCACGAAATACCCGGTGCCACACACTATTACGCGGGTCCCGACCAACGAGACAAGCTGCGCCAGGCCGTCGACGTCGTTACCGACTGGCTGGTTCGGCACGACTTCGCGAGCCCGGAATGAGCCCCGAATGACCCTACCCGCCGGTCGCATTGGACGGCATCCGGGTGCTCGAATTGGGCACTCTGATCGCCGGCCCGTTCGCCGGCCGGCTACTCGGCGACATGGGCGCCGACGTCATCAAGGTCGAGCCACCCGGCGCGCCGGACCCGTTGCGCACCTGGGGCCAGGCCGAATTCGACGGACACCACGTCTTCTGGACCGTGCATGCCCGCAACAAACGAGCCATCACGCTCGACCTGCGCAAGCCGGCCGGCCGGGAGCTGTTCCTCGATCTCGTCGAAAAGTCCGACATCGTGGTGGAGAACTTTCGCCCGGGCACGCTGGAGAAGTGGGACCTGGGCTATGACGTGCTCAGCCAACGCAATTCGGGCATCATCCTGGTCCGGGTGTCGGGCTACGGCCAGACCGGACCCGACGCCCACAAGGCGGGCTATGCCTCGGTGGCCGAGGCGGCCAGCGGCCTGCGGCACCTCAACGGCTTCCCCGGCGGGCCGCCGCCCCGGCTCGCGCTGTCGCTGGGCGACAGCCTGGCCGGCATGTTCGGCGCCCAGGGCGCGCTGGCCGCTTTGCACCGCCGCAGCGTCACCGGCAAGGGCCAGGTGGTCGATGTCGCGCTTACCGAATCATGTTTGGCGGTACAGGAATCCACGATCCCCGACTACGATGTCGGCGGGGTGGTGCGCGGGCCGTCCGGTACCCGGCTGGAGGGCATCGCGCCGTCCAACATCTATCGCAGCGGCGACGGCTCCTGGGTGGTGATCGCGGCGAACCAGAACACCGTGTTCGCCCGGCTGTGCACCGCGATGGGCCGCCCCGAACTGGCCACCGACGACCGGTTCGCCACGCACGGCGCCCGCGGCCGCAACCAGGACGAACTGGACAAGATCATCGGCGCCTGGGCCGCCGAGCGGCAACCCGGCGACATCATCGAAACGCTGTCCGCGGCGGGCGTGATCGCCGGGCCGATCAACACCGTCGCCGAGGTGGTCAACGACCCCCAGCTGCGGGCCCGCGGCATGCTGGTCGAGCACTACGACGAACGTATCGGGCGCAACGTGCTGGGACCGGGCATCGTGCCGACGCTCACCGAGTCCCCTGGCCGGGTCCGCCACGCCGGCCCGGCGCATCCGGGCCAACACAACGACGACGTGTACCTGGGGCTGCTCGGCAAGACGGCCGCGGAGCTCGCACAGTTGCGCGCCGAGGAGGTGCTGTGAACCACTCGTCACTTTCTTCCCGGGTGGACATCCGCGAGGTGTCGCTGCGCGACGGGCTGCAAATCGAGAAGCCAATCCCGTTGTCGGCCAAGCTGGAACTGCTGGCCGCGGTGGCTGCCACCGGCGTGCGCGAGGTCGAGGCCACCGCGTTCGTCTCGCCGTCGAAAGTGCCGTCGATGGCCGATGCCGCCGAACTGGCCGCGGAACTGCACAACTACCCCGACATCGAGTTCTCCGCCCTGGTGGCAAGTCCTAACGGCGCCAAGCGGGCGATCGCCGCAGGACTGCGGGCCATCGAGTACGTGGTGGCGGCCGACGACACGTTCAGCATGGCCAACGTCGGGAGGACCAGCGCGCAGGCCACCAACCAGATCGAGGAGATCGTCGCCATCGCGCACGATGGCAACGTCACCGTCGAAGTCATCGTCGCCACCGCGTGGGACTCCCCGTTCGAAGGGCCTACCCCGCCCCAGCGCGTCCTCGACATCGCCGCGGTCGCCCGCGACCGGGGTGTGGACCGGTTCTCGATTGCCGACACCATCGGCACCACCACCCCGGGCCGGGTGAGTTCACTGATCTCCCAACTGCTTCCGGTAATCGGCGACATCCCACTGGGCGGTCATTTTCACAACACCCGCGGTGCCGGGCTGGCCAGCGCCTACGCGGCCGTCGGTTCCGGTGTCACCCGGCTGGACGCCTCGGTCGGCGGGCTGGGCGGCTGTCCGTTCGCCCCCGGCGCCACCGGCAACATCGCCACCGAGGACCTGGTGTACCTGTTGACCGACAGCGGCATTGACGTGGACGTGGACCTGCTGGCGGCGACGGCCGCCGCCGCAGTCGCGAGATCGGTTGTCGGCCATGATTTGCCGAGCGCGCTGCTGCGCGCGGGTGACCGGATTCGGAACTGATGCCCGCCCCGGAAACGCTCGGCGCGAAGGGCCGCCAGACCCGCGAAGCGATCGAGCAGGCGGCGCGGAAGCTGTTCGCCGAGCGGGGCTTTCACGGCACCACACTGGCCGACATCACGTCTGCGGCGGGAAAGTCTTCGGCGGTGTTCTACCGGTATTTCGCGGACAAGGAAGACCTGCTGGCGGACCTCGCGAAGTCCTTTCTGCGTGACGTGCTCGCTCCGGCACGCCTGTCGGTCCAGCTGCCCGAGTCGCCGGAGGACAGTGACTTCTTCTATTCAGTGGTGTCGGGCTACTGGAACATCTTCAAGCAGAACATCGGCATCATGGTGGCCGTCGCTCAGCTGGGCGTCACCCAGCAACGGTTCGCGGCGCTGCAGAACGAGTTCCGCCGCTTCGGCATGGACATCATCAGCGCGTCGGTGCTGCGCGCCCAGGAGCAGGGATACGGCCATGACCTGACGCCGCAGCACACCGCGGTGGCGATCGCATTGTTGTTCGAACAGTTCACCACGGTGGTCCTGCGTCCCGACGCGGCCGAGCTGGGGCTGCACATCAGCGATAGCGACGCCATCGCTACGCTATCGACGATATGGAAGAAGGCGCTGTACGGCCGCTAGTGCCGGGCGGGAAGGACTCGACATGGATTTCAGCCTGCCAGAACACCTTCCGGGGCTGATCATTCGAACGGAATCCGTTGTCGCACAACCACCATTCACAGTCGCCGGCGCAGACGGGGTCGCGCGGTGACCACTGCTGAGCAGATGGTGGGCGCGCTGCGGGCGGTAGTGGCGCCGGCCCTGGGCTTCGAAGCCGAGCAGGTCGCGGTCGACAACCTGCGTCCATTTCGAAGGACCGGCAATCGCATTTCCTGGGCATTCGACGCCGTCACTCCGTATGCGCGCACCGCCTTGATCTTGCAGGTTGGCGAGCTCAATGGCACCCGCGCCAGCCCGCAGCTGCAAGCCCGCGCCCAACTCGCCGCCGCAGCGAAGGGCGCACCCGTCCCGCGCGTCATAGCGGCCGACGACTCCGCCGGGGCACTCGGCAGTCCCTACGTGATCAGCGAGGTCGTCACGGGCGAAGCCGACCACGCTGACATCGTGCGCCAGCTCGACAGTGCCGATCCACAGGCCGGCCGCGCACGGCTACTGCGGCAGTGTGCGCGCGCGCTGGCCGCGATTCACCTGGTCGACCTGCAATCGGAGGAGGGAGTCCGCGCGGACCGGCTCGACGCATGCCGGCACGCACTCGATACCCCGGGCTACACCTCTGCCCCCTTCGAGTTTGCGTTTCGCTGGCTGGCGACCCACCAGCCGATGCCGGCGGCCGTGGTTCTGGTGCATGGCGACTACCGGATGGGAAACCTCCTCGTCGACGGAACCGACCTGACGGCCGTCCTCGACTGGGAGGTGATGCGCGGCGGCGAGGCCTATCAAGATCTGGCCTGGTTCTGGCTGCGGCGCTGGCGATTCGGCGCACCCGCCAGTCTCGCCGCCGGCGGCCTGGGCACCATCGAAGACTTCCTGAGCGCCTACGAGGACGCCGGCGCGGCCACCGTCGACCGGGAAGTGTTTCACTGGTGGCGCGTGCTGACCACACTGTTCTGGGGTATCACGTGCTGTGAGCAGGTGCAGATGTGGTTGCAGGACAAGAGCCCTGCCATGCAGGTGGCGATGACGGGCCGGTCGGTTACCGAGGCCGAATGGGACCTGCTCACCCTTCTCGACGGGAGAGTTCAGTGACGACACCTCATGACTCCGCGCGCTTACGGCCCACATCGACCGACCTGCTCGCGGTGGTCGCCACCTTCTTGGAGAGCCAGATCTTGCCCGCCGTGAGCGACCGCTACGGCAACGCCGAGGTCCGCGCGGCCGTCGACGCTCTGCGCGTTGTCCAACGCGATCTGCTGGGGGACTCGCCCACCGCAGCGGTTGCCCGCACTGCACTGACCGGTCTTGGCTTCTCCGACGAGGCGCAACTGGCCGCGGCGATTCGTGATGGCACCCTCGACGACCGCACCGAGGACGTCGCGACATGTCTTCGTGCTCTGGTAAACGACCGTCTGGCCGTCGACCACCCCGGATACCAAGACGAATAACAAGCCGTCCAGGAGGTACCACCCGTGGATTTCACACTGCCAGAACATCTCCCGCGGCTGCTCGCCGACATGGATGCCTTCATCGAAGATGAAATAGCCCCGCTGCAGGCAGAGAACATGCAGTACTTCGATCACCGTCGAGAGCACGCCCGTACAGATTGGGACAACGACGGCATCCCGACGCGGGAGTGGGAGGACCTGCTCGGCGAGATGCGCAGGCGCGCCGACAGGGCGGGCTGGCTGCGCTACGCACTGCCGGCATCGCTGGGCGGCCGCGACGGCACCAACGTCGACATGGCCGTAATCCGGGAGCACTTGGCGCACAAGGGCCTTGGCCTGCACAACGATCTACAGAACGAGTCGTCGATCGTCGGGAACTTCCCGCAGGTGATCATGATGGAGCGGTTCGGCACCGACGAGCAGCGCCGGGTTTGGTCCGAGGCGCTGATCACCGGGGAACGTTCGATGGCGTTCGGCCTTACCGAGCCACAACACGGTTCGGACGCGACCTGGATGGAGACTCGCGCCGAACGCGACGGCGACGACTGGGTGATCAACGGCGCCAAGCGATTCAACACCGGCGTCCACCGCGCCACCCATGACCTGGTCTTCGCCCGCACCTCCGGCGAAGCGGGCCAGGCCCGCGGCATCACCGCGTTCCTGGTCCCCACCGACACACCCGGATTCAACGTCCCCTACTACTGGTGGACCTTCAACATGCCCACCGACCACGGCGAAGTCGAGCTCACCGATGTGCGCGTGCCCGGTGACGGGATACTCGGCGAAGTGGACCGCGGGCTGGAGGTCGCGCAAACGTTCTTGCACGAGAACAGGATTCGCCAGGCGGCCAGCAGTCTTGGCGCGGCGCAGTACTGCATCGACCGTGCCGCGGAATATGCCGGCAAGCGAATAGTGTTCGGCAAGCCGCTATCGGTCAACCAGGCCGTGCAGTGGCCGCTGGCCGAGCTGCAGACCGAGGCCCAAATGGTCCGTCTGCTGGTCTATTACGCGGCCTGGCATTTGGACCGCGACCACCACATGGAGGTCTCCGACAAAGTGTCGATGGCGAACTACCGCGCCAACCGGTTGGTGTGCGACGCGGCCGACCGCGCCATGCAGATCTTCGGCGGTCTCGGCTACAGCCGCAGCGAGCCGTTCGAACATATCTATCGCCATCACCGCCGCTACCGGATCACCGAGGGCGCCGAGGAGATCCAGATTCGGCGGGTGGCCCAGCGGTTGTTCAAGTTCGGCCAGAAGTCCCAACAATGACCCTGCAAGACCGCCTGACCTTGTTGTTGGGACGGGTACTCGGCGCCGGGGTAGCGGTCGACAACCTACGCGCGCTGACGGGTGGCGCCAGCCGCAGCACGTGGGCGTTCGACGCCGTCACCGACGCCGGGCGTCGGTCGTTGATCCTGCGCACCGGACCGCCCGATGACGTCCACGCCGGCATGGAGCTGGAAGCCCGGGTCCAGGCCGCCGCCGCTGCCGCCGGGGCCCCGGTCCCGCCCATCCTGATCGCAGACAATTCTCCTGCGGCACTTGGCAATCCGTTTTTGATCTGCGACGAGATCAAGGGCGAGACCATCGTCCGGCGCATCGAACGTCAACTCGACGAGCCGGGCCGGGAGCGGTTGCTGGGGCAGTGCGCGCGCGCGCTCGCCGCGATCCACCGTGCCGAGGCGAGCGACCCCGACCTCGCGCACGAAGACCAACTCGCGCAGTGGCGCGAGCGGCTGGACGCGATGGGCGACACCACCGCCACCTTCGAATGGGCGTTTCGCTGGCTGGCGGCCCACCGCCCGGCGGTGTCGCCGACGGTGCTGGTGCACGGCGACTACCGGATGGGAAACCTCATCGTCGACGGGTCCGATCTTGCGGCCGTGCTGGATTGGGAACTGGTGCACGTCGGCGAGGCGTACGAAGACTTGGCCTGGTTCTGCATCCGGGCGTGGCGCTTCGGTGCGCCGGCCAGCCGGGGGGCCGGCGGCCTCGGCAGCATCGAGAGCTTCCTTCGCGCCTATGAGGAGGCCAGCGGAACCGCCCTCGATCGGGCTGCGGTGCGCTGGTGGCTGGTGCTTGCCACACTGCGTTGGGGTGTCATCTGCCGGTTCCAGGCGGAACGTCATTTGAGCGGGCAGGTCCGTTCGGTGGAGTTGGCGACGATCGGCCGGCGGGTATGTGAGACCGAATGGGACCTGCTCGACCTGCTAACGGAGGCGCAAACGTGAGCTTTCCTGGGAGCATCTATGGCCGTCCGACGGCCGCCGAGCTGGTTGCGGCCGTCGCCGAGTTCCTCGAAGCCGACGTCCGGGAGGCGACTACCGGGCAGGTCAACTTCCATGCCCGAGTGGCCGCCAACGCGTTGCGCATCGTCGAACGCGAATTGCTCGATGAGACAACAGAACCCGATGCGGCGCTGGTCGGCCTGGGCTTTGCCGATGAGGCCGAGCTCGCCGCAGCCATCCGGGCCGGCGGGCTCGACGAGCGCAGCGCGGACGTCACCGCCTGCCTGCGCGCGCTGGTTCGGCGCCGTTTAGCGGTCGCCCATCCCGGCTATGCGCAGGCGTAAGGTGCGTGCACATGTCCACAGTTGAGGTCGGAAACATCAATGAAGTGGCCAGCAGGCTGTTTTCCGCCATCGAGAAGGGCGACAAGACGGCGGTGGATCGGCTGTGGAGCGGGGGCATCGCGGTGTGGCGTCCGGGTGCCCGGCACGACCCCCATAAGACGGATGACAAGATCCGCGCGCTGAAGGTGATCGATTGGTTCATCTCGGTGACCAGCGAGCGGCACTACGAGATTCTCGACCGCCAGGTTTTCGAGAGCGGCTTCGTCCAGCAGCACGTCTTGCACGCGACCGGCCACGCCGGTCAATCGATCTCCCTGCGGGTTTGCATCGTGATCAAAGTTGGCGCAGACGGTCTGATCAACCGCATTGACGAGTACTTCGACCCGGCCGGCATCGCTCCCCTCCTGGACTAGCGCGAAGAGGCGGGGCCGGCGCAGAAAGTGAGACGACGATGACGACGCTGGAAACACTGCTCAGCGATCCCGACACCGCAGGGGTGTGGAACCTGGTGGCGGACCATTCGGCCATCACCTTCAAGATCAAGAACTTCTGGGGCCTGATCAACGTCAAGGGCCAATTCACCGAGTTCAACGGCGATGGCCAGCTCACCGGCAAGGGCTCGGTGTTCGGCCGCCTCGATATCGACGTCGCGTCCCTGCGGACCGGCATCGCCCGTCGCGACAAGCATCTGCTCTCGGCCGACTTCTTCGATGCCGAACGGTTCCCCACGATCAGCGTCGTCATCACCGCCCTGCAGCCGAAAGCCGGCAAGGCCGCCGAGCTGCGTGCCAGCTTCTCCATCAAGGGCGTCACCGATCCAGTTCCGCTGGCCGTGACGATCACCGAGCTGGACGACGGTTCGGTGCAGATTGCCGGTGAAGCGCAGATCGAGCGGTCCCAGTTCCACCTGGGCTGGAACAAGTTGGGCATGATCAGCCGCACCGTGACGGCGTCAGCGCAGGCGGTCTTCGTGCGGGCGCCCCGTTAACGTCTCGCCCAGCGTTCGCCGACGGCGGACTACCAGTACCATCTGAGCGTGGCCGATTCGACCAGCTCCCTGCGGATTCTCGTCTACAGCGACAACGTCCAAACCCGCGAAGAAGTGATGCGGGCACTGGGCAAACGGCTGCACCCGGACCTACCCGAGCTGACCTACGTCGAGGTCGCGACCGGCCCCATGGTGATTCGGCAGATGGATGCCGGCGGCATCGACTTGGCCATCTTGGACGGAGAGGCAGCGCCGACCGGTGGTATGGGAATCGCCAAACAGCTCAAAGACGAACTTGCGACGTGCCCGCCGATCCTGGTGCTGACCGGCCGCCCCGACGACGCCTGGCTGGCCAATTGGTCTCGGGCGGAGGCCGCCGTGCCGCATCCCATCGACCCCATCGTGCTGGGCCGCACTGCGCTCGGACTGCTCCGCACGCCGGCGATCTAGCGCCGGCGGTTAGCCGCCCCTGATTTGAATCTTCGGCGTTTCCTTCGCCTGAGGTCGCAACTTCCCACTGGCCGCTTCCGGCCGCAACGTCGGAGCTGCTTCCGCCTCTTCCGTGGCCGTCTCGGCCTCGGCTGCGGACACGGCAGGGCGCGCAGACCGTAGCGCCGACTCCGGAATCCCAGAACCGGTCGACTGCTTGATCGTCGCCTGCGATACCGCGGCAGCCTTCGGCGCCAGGTCCGCAGCGGACTCGGACAACACACCCAATTCGGGGGCCGCTTCTTCTTCTTCGGCCTCGGGAGCCTTTGCTTCCTCTTCTTCCTGAGACTTGGCAGTCACCTTGACGGGAACCACGCCCGGGCCGTCGTTGAGCAAGCCGGCACTGGGCCGACCCCCTAGCCCCATCGGGATGGGCATCATCCCGATGCCGGAAGCTCCGGAAGCTACCGCACCGCCGTTTGCGCTGGTGTAAGCCACCTGGGAGGCGTCCGGGCTGACGCCGCTGACATCGCTCTGGGTGAAGCCGGCACCGGGGTTTCCGGTCGTGAGGCCGTTGCCGGAGCCCGCCCCTGCGAGGCCACCCGCGCCAACGGCGCCGGCACCGCCACCGCTCGCGGCCCCGTTGGCGGCAGCCGTATCGGCGGCGCCGCCACTGCTGCCGCCCGCGGCATTCGCGCCGCCCGTGCTACTGACCGGGGCGGCGGCCCCACCGCCCGCGCCGCCTGCCATACCGGCCATGCCACCCGCCAGAGCCGGAAGGTTCTGCAGCGCGCTCCGCCACGGCACCACCTGTGCGGCCACCGCCGAGGCGCCGGAGTAGTAGCTGGACATGGCCGACACGTCGGCCGCCCACATCTCCTCATAGATACTTTCAGCAGCGGCGATCAGCGGCGCATTCTGGCCGAACAGGTTCGACATCACCAGGTTCACAAACGCATTGCGATTGGTCGAGATTGCCTGCGGAATGATCGTCGCGGCCTGCGCCGCCTCGAACATGCTGGCCACCGCCCGCGCATTCCCCCCGGCCCCCGAAGACAGGCTTGCCGCCGCATTCAGCCACGCGGCATACGGCGCCGCCGCCGCCGCCATCGCGGCCGATGCCGCGCCCTGCCAGGCTTGACCAGCCAATCCAGCCGTCACCGAGGAAAACGATTGCGCCGCGGTTCCCAACTCTTCGGCAAGTCCCTCCCAGGCTGCCGCCGCCTGCAGCATCGGCGTGGAACCAGCGCCCATGAACATGCGCAACGAGTTGATCTCTGGGGGAAGCGTGAAAAAACTCACCGCTCCAGTCCTTCCGAATCGCTTGTCGGTGTCACCGTGACCTCACCGAGGGCCTTCATTACCGATGGGTAACGAAAACTGCCAGCCGATTAATCCTCAGCCCATCATAGTTGCGTCGCGGCAGTTCATCAGCGTAGTCGCCAATCTGCCTCGATCCGGGCCCGTGTCCAGGCTCGACCCCGCGCATGTGCTCCGGCGGTCGCGACGCTATGTTGAAGGTCACTGTGACGAGGCCCCTATCCAGCACAGCCCCCGGGGGTTCGTCACAGCAGCCTGGTGACCGCCCAACCGCCGCGTGAGCGGCCCTTACGACGGATCATGGAGCGAGTTGAACGTCTATATACCCATCCTGGTACTGGGTGCGATTGCCGCGGCCTTCGCCATCGGCTCGGTGGCGATCGCGAGCCTGGCCGGCCCGTCGCGTTACAACAAGTCGAAGATGGCGCCCTACGAATGCGGGATCGAAACCACCGACAGCCCGGTCAGCGGCCCCAACGCCGCCCCGGGACAGCGGTTCCCGATCAAGTATTACCTGACCGCAATGTTGTTTATCGTCTTCGACATCGAAATCGTGTTCCTCTATCCATGGGCGGTCAGCTACGACGCGCTGGGCACGTTCGCACTGGTCGAAATGGTGATATTCATGCTCACGGTGTTCGTGGCCTACGCGTATGTGTGGCGCCGCGGGGGCCTGACCTGGGATTGAGGTAAGACGTGGGTATAGAAGAACAGCTGCCCGGCGGGATCCTGCTGTCGACAGTGGAGAAGGTGGCGGGTTACGTCCGGAAGAACTCACTGTGGCCGGCGACGTTCGGGTTGGCGTGCTGTGCGATCGAGATGATGGCGACCGCCGGGCCGCGATTCGACATCGCCCGGTTCGGCATGGAGCGGTTCTCGGCGACGCCACGACAGGCCGACCTGATGATCGTCGCGGGACGGGTCAGCCAGAAGATGGCGCCGGTGCTGCGTCAGATCTATGACCAGATGGCCGAGCCGAAATGGGTGCTGGCCATGGGCGTGTGCGCGTCGTCTGGCGGCATGTTCAACAACTACGCGATCGTGCAGGGCGTCGACCACATCGTTCCGGTCGACATCTACCTGCCCGGCTGCCCGCCGCGGCCCGAGATGCTGCTGTACGCGATCCTCAAGCTGCACGAAAAAATTCAGGAAATGCCGCTGGGCGTGAACCGGGAGACCGCCATCGCCGAGGCAGAAGAGGCGGCGATGTCGGCCAGACCCACCATCGAAATGCATGGACTGCTGCGATGAGCTCGCCTGACCAGGACCCCGGGGAAGCGACAAGCCGGGCAGGCTCTGCCGCGCAAGAGGTCGTCGACGTGCGCCACGGCATGTTCGGAGTCAAAGGCAGCGGCGACACCTCCGGATACGGACGGTTGGTCCGCGAGGTCGTGCTCCCGGGCAGCACCCCACGCCCGTACGGCGGCTACTTCGACGAGATCGCCGACCTGCTGGCCGAGGCGCTAAAGCGTGATGATGTCGAATTCGACGACGCGATAGAGAAAGTCGTGGTGGACCGCGACGAACTGACCCTGCACGTTCGGCGGGACCTGCTGCCGCAGGTCGCCCAACGTCTGCGCGACGAGCCAGCGTTGCGCTTCGAGCTGTGCCTGGGCGTCAACGGAGTGCACTACCCGCACGAAACCGGCCGGGAACTGCACGCCGTCTATCCGTTGAAGTCGATCACCCACAACCGTCGGCTCCGGCTGGAAGTGTCTGCGCCGGACAGTGATCCGCATATCCCGTCGCTGTACACCGTCTACCCGACCAACGACTGGCACGAGCGCGAGACCTATGACTTCTTCGGAATCATCTTCGACGGCCACCCGTCGCTGACCCGCATCGAGATGCCCGACGACTGGCACGGTCATCCGCAACGCAAGGACTACCCACTCGGCGGCATACCGGTCGAATACAAGGGCGCGCAGATACCTCCGCCCGATGAGCGGAGGGGTTATAACTGATGACCGACAGCGAAACTGTCGTGGTCGCCGGCGGGCAGGACTGGGACAAGATCGTCGAGGCTGCGCGTGCCGCCGATCCCGGTGAACGCATCGTGGTCAACATGGGACCCCAGCACCCGTCCACCCACGGGGTGTTGCGACTGATCCTCGAGATCGAAGGCGAAACGGTCATCGAGGTCCGATGTGGAATCGGCTACCTGCACACCGGGATCGAGAAGAACCTCGAATACCGCTACTGGACCCAGGGCGTCACCTTCGTGACCCGGATGGATTACCTGGCACCGTTTTTCAACGAGACCGCCTACTGCCTGGGCGTGGAAAAGCTGCTCGGCATCACCGACGAGATCCCGGAGCGGGTCAACGTCATTCGGGTGATGATGATGGAGCTCAACCGGATCTCGTCGCACCTGGTCGCATTGGCCACCGGCGGCATGGAACTGGGCGCCATGACACCGATGTTCGTCGGCTTCCGGGCCCGCGAGATCATCCTGACCCTGTTCGAGTCGATCACCGGGTTGCGGATGAACAGCGCCTACATCCGGCCCGGCGGCGTCGCGCAGGATCTGCCACCCGACGCGGTCAAAGAAATCTCGGAAGCACTCAAGCAGTTGCGGGTTCCGTTGCGCCAAATGGGCGAACTGCTCAACGAGAACGCCATCTGGAAGGCGCGCACCCAGGGCGTGGGCTACCTGGACCTGACCGGATGTATGGCGCTGGGCGTCACCGGCCCGATCCTGCGTTCCACCGGGTTACCCCACGACCTGCGCAAGAGCGAGCCCTACTGCGGCTACCAGAACTACGAATTCGACGTGATCACCGACGACGGCTGTGATTCCTACGGCCGCTACATCATTCGGGTCAAGGAGATGTCGGAGTCGGTCAAGATCGTGGAGCAGTGCCTGGACAAGTTGCGTCCGGGCCCGACCATGATCGAGGACCGCAAGCTCGCCTGGCCCGCCGACCTGAAGGTAGGCCCCGATGGGATGGGCAACTCCCCGGAGCACATCGCCAAGATCATGGGCGGCTCGATGGAGGCACTGATCCACCACTTCAAGCTGGTGACCGAAGGCATTCGCGTTCCGGCGGGCCAGGTTTACGTCGCCGTGGAATCACCGCGCGGTGAGCTCGGCGTGCACATGGTCAGCGACGGCGGTACCCGCCCCTACCGCGTGCACTACCGCGATCCCTCCTTCACCAACCTGCAATCGGTCGCCGCGATGTGCGAGGGCGGAATGGTCGCCGACCTGATCACCGCGGTCGCCGGCATCGACCCGGTGATGGGAGGAGTGGACCGGTGACGGCTCAGGAGCCAGGCAGCGGCGAGCGCGTCTTCATCCGCCTCGGACCGCCGCCCGAAGAACCGAACCAGTTTGTTGTCGAAGGCGCTCCGCAGTCGTATCCGCCGGAGGTGCGGGCCCGGCTGGAGGTCGACGCCAAAGAGATCATCGGTCGCTACCCCAACAAGCGCTCGGCGCTGTTGCCGTTGCTGCACCTGGTGCAATCCGAAGACACCTACCTGACCCCGGCGGGTCTGGAATTCTGCGCCGAGCAGCTGGGACTGACCGGCGCGGAAGTGTCCGCGGTCGGCAGTTTCTACACGATGTACCGCCGCGGTCCCACCGGCGACTACCTGGTCGGCGTGTGCACCAACACGCTGTGCGCGGTCATGGGTGGCGACGCCATCTTCTCCGACCTCAAGGACCACCTCGGCATCGGCAACGACGAAACCACCCCCGACGGAACCGTCACCCTGCAACACATCGAGTGCAACGCCGCCTGCGACTATGCGCCGGTGGTGATGGTCAACTGGGAATTCTTCGACAACCAGACGGTCGACTCGGCGCGTGAACTCGTCGACTCGCTGCGGTCCGGCGAGCCGAAGCCGCCCACCCGCGGCGCTCCGTTGTGCGCCTTCCGCGAAACGTCGCGCGTCCTGGCGGGCCTGCCCGACGAGCGTCCCGACCAAGGCCAGGGCGGAGCGGGTGCGGCCACGTTGGCAGGCCTGCGGGTGGCGCAGGAGAACGGCATGCAGGCGCCTACCCCGCCGGAGTCCAGCGATGACTAGTCCCCCGGCAACGCCGTTGACCCCAGTGATCAGCCTTTACTGGGACGACCCCGAGTCGTGGACCATGGCCACCTACGAACGCCACGACGGTTACCAGGCCTTGCAGAAGGCCCTGGCCATGGCGCCCGACGACGTGATCGGCGCCGTCAAGGACTCCGGCCTGCGCGGGCGCGGCGGCGCCGGCTTCGCCACCGGCACCAAGTGGTCGTTCATCCCCCAGGGCGATTCCGGTCCGGCGGCCAAGCCGCACTACCTGGTGGTCAACGCCGACGAGTCGGAACCCGGTACGTGCAAAGACATCCCGCTGATGCTGGCGACGCCGCATGTGCTCGTCGAGGGTGTCATCATCGCCTCCTACGCGATCCGGGCCAGCCATGCGTTCATCTACGTGCGCGGTGAAGTGCTGCCGGTGTTGCGGCGCCTGCAGAATGCGGTGGCCGAGGCGTACGCGGCCGGATACCTGGGCCGCAATATCAAGGGTTCCGGCTTCGACCTGGAGCTGGTGGTCCACGCCGGCGCGGGCGCCTACATCTGCGGCGAGGAGACCGCACTGCTCGACTCGCTGGAGGGCCGACGCGGCCAGCCCCGGCTGCGACCTCCGTTCCCCGCCGTGGCGGGGCTGTACGGCTGCCCCACGGTGATCAACAACGTCGAGACGATCGCCAGTGTCCCGCCGATCATCCTCAACGGCGTCGACTGGTTCCGGAGCATGGGTACCGAGAAATCGCCTGGCTTCACGCTGTATTCGCTGTCCGGTCACGTCACCCGCCCCGGGCAGTACGAGGCCCCGCTGGGTATCACGTTGCGCGAGTTGCTCGACTACGCCGGTGGGGTACGCGCCGGCCACCAGCTCAAGTTCTGGACGCCGGGCGGGTCGTCGACACCATTGCTCACCGCCGAGCATCTCGACGTGCCGCTGGACTACGAGGGTGTGGGCGCTGCGGGCTCCATGCTGGGCACCAAGGCGCTGGAAATCTTCGACGAGACCACGTGCGTGGTGCGCGCGGTACAGCGCTGGACCGACTTCTACAAACACGAATCGTGCGGCAAGTGCACGCCCTGCCGGGAGGGCACCTTCTGGCTCAGCCAGATCTACGCGCGACTGGAAACCGGCAAGGGCACCGGAGAGGATCTCGACAAGCTGTTGGACATCTCCGACGCCATCCTGGGAAAGTCGTTCTGCGCGTTGGGCGATGGCGCCGCCAGCCCGGTGATGTCGTCGATCCAGCACTTCCGCGACGAGTACATCGCCCACGTCGAAGGAGGCGGTTGCCCCTTCGACCCGCGGGACTCCATGCTCAACCCGAACGGAAAGGCGTAAGCGGCGCATATGACGAGTGCGGCCAAGACCCAAACTGGCGACGGGGTGAGCCCGCCGGAGATGGTGACGCTGACCATCGACGGCGTCGAAATCTGTGTTCCCAAGGGAACTCTGGTGATTCGCGCGGCCGAGTTGATGGGCATCCAGATCCCGCGGTTCTGCGACCACCCACTGCTGGACCCGGTCGGCGCGTGCCGGCAATGCATGGTCGAGGTCGAGGGACAACGCAAGCCGATGGCGTCCTGCACCATCGTGGCCACCCCGGACATGGTGGTGCGCACCCAACTGACCTCCCCGGCGGCCGACAAAGCACAGCACGGTGTGATGGAACTGCTGCTGATCAACCATCCGCTGGACTGCCCGATGTGCGACAAGGGTGGCGAATGCCCACTGCAGAACCAGGCAATGTCCAACGGGCGCGCCGATTCTCGCTTCACCGACGTCAAGCGCACGTTCGCCAAGCCGATCAATATCTCGTCGCAGGTGTTGCTGGACCGCGAGCGCTGCATCCTGTGCGCCCGGTGCACCCGGTTCTCCGAGCAGATCGCCGGCGACCCGTTCATCGACATGCAGGAACGCGGCGCGTTGCAGCAGGTCGGCATCTACGCCAACGAGCCGTTCGACTCCTACTTCTCCGGCAACACGGTGCAGATCTGCCCGGTGGGCGCCTTGACCGGCACCGCCTATCGCTTCCGCGCGCGCCCCTTCGATCTGGTTTCCAGCCCCAGTGTGTGCGAGCACTGCGCGTGCGGCTGTGCAGAACGTACCGATCACCGCCGCGGCAAGGTGCTGCGCCGGCTTGCCGGCGACGACCCGGAAGTCAACGAAGAGTGGGATTGCGACAAGGGCCGCTGGGCATTCCGTTACGCGACCCAGCCGGACGTGCTCACCACTCCCCTGATCCGCGACGCCGACGGCACGCTGCAACCGGCGTCCTGGTCGCACGCCGTGGTCGCGGCCACCCAGGGCCTCGAGGCGGCCCGCGGGCGCACGGGCGTACTGGTCGGCGGCCGGGTGACCTGGGAGGACGCCTACGCCTACTCCAAGTTTGCGCGAATCACGTTGGACACCAACGACATTGACTTCCGTGCCCGGCCGCACTCAGTCGAAGAGGCCGACTTCCTGGCGTCCCGCATCGCCGGCCGGCCGATCACCGTGAGCTACTCCGATCTGGAGTCGGCGCCGGTCGTCGTGCTGATCGGGTTCGAACCCGAGGACGAGGCGCCGATCGTGTTCCTGCGGTTGCGCAAGGCCGCGCGCAAACACAACGTGCCGGTCTACGCGGTCGCCCCGTTCGCCACTCGCGGACTGCAGAAGATGTCCGGCCGATTGCTGAAAACCGTTCCCGGAGCCGAGCCTTCGACGCTGGACGGACTGGCCACCGGCGAGATCGGTGACCTGCTGGCCACTCCGGGCGCGGTCGTCATGGTCGGGGAACGCCTGGCCACGGTGCCGGGCGGGTTTTCCGCCGCCGCGCGCCTGGCCGATACCACCGGAGCCCGGCTGGCCTGGGTGCCGCGGCGCGCCGGCGAACGCGGCGCGCTGGAGGCCGGAGCGCTGCCCACGCTGCTACCCGGTGGCCGGCCGGTGGCCGACGACGCGGCCCGCGCAGAAGTGGCTGCCGCCTGGCACGTCGACGAATTGCCCAGTGCGGCTGGACGTGACGCCGAGGGCATCCTGGCCGCCGCCACCGACGGCACGCTGGGCGCGCTACTGGTCGGTGGTATCGAACCCGCCGACTTCGCCGACCCGGGTGCGGTGCTGGCCGCGCTGGACGCCGCCCCCTTCGTGGTCAGCCTGGAACTGCGGCACAGCGAGGTCACCGAACGCGCCGACGTGGTGTTCCCGGTCGCGCCGACGACGCAGAAGGCGGGCGCCTTCGTGAACTGGGAAGGCCGTTACCGCGGATTCGAACCCGCGCTGAAGGGCACCGCCCAGGCAGCCGGCCAGTCGGACCATCGGGTGCTGGACACGCTGGCCGACGAAATGGGTGTGTACCTGGGTGCGGGCACCGTCGACGCGGCCCGTGAAGAGCTGGCCGGGTTGGGCCATTGGGACGGCAAGCACGCCGCGGGTCCCCACGTGACGCCGGGCGAGTCGGCTCAGCCCGGAAAAGGCGAGGCCGTGTTGACCGGCTGGCGGATGATGCTCGACAACGGCCGCCTGCAGGACGGTGAACCTCATCTGGCGGGTACCGCCCGCAAGCCGGTGGTGCGGTTGTCGGCCGACACCGCGGCCGAGATCGGCGCCGCCGACGGCGACGACGTCACGGTCGGCACCTCGCGCGGCTCGATCACCTTGCCGCTCAACATCACCGACATGCCCGACCGGGTGGTGTGGCTGCCGCTGAACTCACCGGGTTCGGCGGTGCAGCGGCAACTGGGCGTCGCCATCGGCACCGTGGTGCAGATCGGAGTGGGGTCATGACGCGCCGACGACGATGCAGAGCGAAGCGATGAGGAGGAGTGGCGCATGACCTCATTCGGACATGATCCGTGGTGGCTGGTGCTGGGCAAGGCGCTGGCCATCTTCGTGTTTCTCATGCTGAACGTACTGGTCGCGATCCTGCTCGAGCGCAAGATTCTTGGCTGGATGCAGCTGCGGCCCGGACCCAACCGGGTGGGGCCGTGGGGAGCCCTGCAGAGCCTGGCCGACGGCATCAAACTCGCCCTGAAGGAAAGCATTACGCCCGGCGGCGTCGACAAGTTCGTTTACTTTGCGGCGCCGGTCGTTTCGGTCATTCCGGCGTTCACCGCGTTCGCGTTCATCCCGTTCGGTCCCGAGGTATCGGTGTTCGGCCACCGCACGCCGTTGCAGCTGACCGATCTGCCGGTAGCGGTGCTGTTCATCCTGGGGCTCTCGGCCATCGGCGTGTACGGCATCGTGTTGGGCGGTTGGGCCTCGGGGTCGACCTACCCGCTACTGGGTGGGGTGCGGTCCACCGCCCAGGTCATCTCCTACGAGGTCGCGATGGGCCTGTCGTTCGCCGCGGTATTCCTCTTTGCCGGCACCATGTCGACGTCGGAAATCGTTGCCGCCCAAGACCGGGTCTGGTACGTGTTCCTGCTGGCGCCGTCGTTCGTGATCTATCTCATCTCGATGGTTGGGGAAACCAACCGCGCGCCTTTCGACTTGCCCGAAGCCGAGGGCGAGCTGGTCGCCGGGTTCCACACCGAATACTCGTCGCTGAAGTTCGCGATGTTCATGCTCGCCGAGTACGTCAACATGTTCACGGTTTCGTCGCTGGCCACGGTCATGTTCTTCGGTGGCTGGCACGCGCCCTGGCCGTTCGACATGTGGGCCGGCGCCAACACCGGGTGGTGGCCGGTGCTCTGGTTCACCGCCAAGATGTGGACCTTCCTGTTCATCTACTTCTGGCTGCGCGCCAGCCTGCCCCGGCTGCGCTACGACCAGTTCATGGCGCTGGGCTGGAAGCTGCTGATACCCGCTTCGCTGGTGTGGGTGATGATCGCCGCGGTCATCCGCTCCGCACGCGACCAGGGTTACCAGCACTGGACCCCCCTTCTGGTGGTCAGCAGCATGGTCGGCGCCACACTGCTGGTGCTGACGCTGCGAAAACCGTTCAGCGCACCCAGCGCTCGCGCGCTGGCGCGACAGCTGCGCAAGCAGCGCGACGCAACGTCCGACCAGGGCCCAATCAGCACCGAACCGGCATTCCCGACACCACCGATGCCAGTCGTTGCCAGCAAGGAGAGCGCACGTGGCTAAATTCCTGGACGCCGTAGCAGGATTCGGCGTGACGTTCGGTTCGATGTTCAGAAAGCGGGTCACCGAGGAGTACCCGGAGAAACCGGGTCCGGTGAAGCCGCGCTACCACGGCCGTCACCAACTCAACCGGTATCCGGACGGCCTGGAGAAATGCATCGGCTGCGAGCTGTGCGCCTGGGCCTGCCCGGCCGACGCGATCTACGTCGAGGGCGCCGACAACACCGAGGAAGCGCGGTTCTCGCCAGGCGAACGCTATGGCCGGGTGTACCAGATCAACTATCTGCGTTGCATCGGCTGCGGTCTGTGCATCGAAGCCTGCCCGACCAGGGCGCTGACGATGACCAACAACTACGAGATGGCCGACGACAACCGCGCCGGGATGATCTACGAGAAGGACCGACTGCTGGCGCCGCTGCTGCAAGACATGCTCGCTCCACCCCATCCCAGGGCGGAGGGTGCCACCGACAAGGACTACTACCAGGGCAACGTGACAGCACAGGGCTTGCGCGAGAGCCAAAAAGCCGGAGAACCGCGGTGACCGTGACACTGGCAGCGGACACCATCGTCCGCACCTCCACCGGCGAAGCGGTGACGTTCTGGGTGCTGGGTGCGGTGGCACTGATCGGCGCGCTCGGGGTCGTGATGGCCGTCAACGCCGTGTACTCCGCGATGTTCCTGGCGATGACGATGATCATCCTGGCCGTGTTCTACATGGTCCAGGACGCGCTGTTTCTGGGCGTCGTTCAAGTCGTCGTCTACACCGGCGCGGTGATGATGCTGTTCTTGTTCGTGCTGATGCTCATCGGCGTGGACTCCGCGGAATCACTCAAGGAGACGCTGCGCGGACAGCGGGTCGCCGCGGTGGTGACCGGCGTCGGGTTCGGCATTCTCCTGGTCGGCGCCATCGGCCATGTGTCCATCGGCAGTTTCGCCGGACTGACCGTCGCCAACGCCAACGGCAACGTCGAAGGCCTGGCCGCGCTGATCTTCTCGCGCTACCTGTGGGCGTTCGAATTGACCAGCGCGCTATTGATCACCGCCGCCGTCGGAGCGATGGTGCTGGCGCACCGGGAGCGGTTCCAGCGTCGCAAGACCCAACGCGAGCTCTCCCAGGAACGCTTCCGACCCGGCGGGCACCCCACCCCATTGCCCAACCCGGGTATCTACGCGCGTCACAACGCGGTCGACGTGGCCGCGTTGCTCCCCGACGGCTCGTACTCGGAGTTGTCGGTATCGCGAATGCTGCGAACCCGTGGTGCGGACGGCCTCGAAACCCCCTCAGCAGAAGCCATCAAGGGAGGTACGTCATGAACCCGGCCAATTACCTTTACCTTTCGGCACTGCTGTTCACCATCGGAGCCTCGGGTGTGCTGTTGCGACGCAACGCGATCGTGATGTTCATGTGCGTCGAGCTGATGCTCAACGCCGTCAACCTCGCCTTCGTCACCTTCGCGCGGCTGCACGGCCAGCTCGATGGGCAGATGATCGCCTTCTTCACGATGGTGGTAGCGGCCTGCGAAGTCGTCGTCGGACTGGCCATCATCATGACGATTTTCCGTGCCCGCAAATCGGCGTCGGTGGACGACGCGAATCTACTCAAAGGCTAAGAAACGCCAAGATGACACATTTGACCTGGCTGCTCGTGGCACTGCCACTGGCGGGCGCGGCAATCCTGCTGTTCGGGGGCCGGCGCACCGACGCGTGGGGGCATTGGCTGGGCTGCCTCGCCGCCCTGTCGGCGTTCGGGGTCGGCGCGACGCTGCTCGCCGAGCTGCTCGGCCGCGACACGTCGAACCGCGTCATCCACCAGCATGTGTACAGCTGGCTTCCCGTCGGTGGGCTCCAAGTCGACTTCGGGCTGCAGATCGACCAGCTGTCAATGTGTTTCGTGTTGCTGATCTCCGGGGTCGGGTCGCTGATCCACATCTACTCGGTGGCCTACATGGCCGAAGACCCGGACCGGCGCCGGTTTTTCGGCTATCTCAACCTGTTTCTGGCTGCGATGCTGCTGCTGGTGGTCGCCGACAACTACGTGCTGCTCTACGTCGGTTGGGAAGGCGTCGGCCTGGCGTCCTACCTGCTGATCGGCTTCTGGTACCACAAGCCGTCGGCGGCCACGGCGGCCAAGAAGGCGTTCGTGATGAACCGGGTCGGGGACGCCGGGCTCGCACTGGGCATGTTCCTGATGTTCAGCACCTTCGGAACCATCTCCTACGCCGGAGTGTTCGCCGGCGCGCCGGCCGCCGGCCGCGGCGCGCTGACCGCGATGGGATTGCTGTTGCTGCTCGGCGCGTGCGCCAAGTCCGCGCAGGTCCCGCTACAGGCCTGGTTGGGTGACGCGATGGAGGGCCCCACCCCGGTGTCGGCCCTGATCCACGCCGCCACCATGGTGACCGCAGGCGTGTACCTGATCGTGCGATCCAACCCGATCTTCAACCTGGCGCCCGGCGCGCAGTTGGCCGTCGTCCTCGTCGGCGTAATCACCTTGCTGCTGGGGGCATTCATCGGCTGTGCCAAAGACGACATCAAGCGCGCGCTGGCCGCCTCGACGATGAGCCAGATCGGCTACATGGTGCTGGCCGCCGGCCTGGGTCCGGCCGGCTACGCCTTCGCGATCATGCACCTGCTCACCCACGGTTTCTTCAAGGCCGGGCTGTTCCTCGGGTCCGGCGCGGTGATCCACGCGATGCACGAAGAGCAGGACATGCGCCGCTACGGCGGCCTGCGGAAGGCTCTGCCCGTCACATTCGCCACGTTCGGGCTGGGATATCTGGCGATCATCGGGGTGTGGCCGTTCGCGGGCTTCTTCTCCAAGGACGCCATCATCGAAGCCGCGCTGGGCGCCGGCGGCACCCGCGGCTACCTGCTGGGCGGGGCCGCGCTGCTGGGCGCGGGCATCACCGCGTTCTATATGACGCGGGTGATGCTGATGACCTTCTTCGGCGAAAAGCGTTGGGCCCCAGGTGCCCACCCGCACGAGGCGCCGGCCCTGATGGCGTGGCCGATGATCCTGCTCGCCGTCGGCTCGGTTTCCTCGGGCTTCCTGTTTGCCTACAACGGCACCCTGCAGCACTGGCTCGAGCCCGTCGTGGGCGAACGCGTTGAAGCCGCCGAAGGGATCCCCCCCTTGCTGGTCAGCGGCTTGGCGCTGACCGTAGTCGCCGTCGGTATCGCGGTGGCCTACCGGATGTACGGCGGCAAGGCCGAGATCCCGAGGGTGGCCCCCGCCCGGGTGTCGGTGCTGACGACGGCCGCACGCAACGACGCGTACGGCGATGCCTTCAACGAGGAGGTGTTCATGCGCCCTGGCGCGCAATTGACCCACGCGCTGGTCGAATTCGACAACGCGGGTGTGGACGGCTCGGTCAACGCGCTGGGAGCTCTGGTGAGCCGAACCTCGAATCGCCTGCGCGGGCTGCAAACCGGGTTCGCCCGAAACTACGCTTTGTCGATGTTGGCGGGCGCATTCCTGGTGGCCGCCGCAATCCTGGCGGTGCAACTGTGGTGAGCGGAAACATGCCGTGGCTCACGGTGCTGTGGCTGGTGCCACTGGCCGGTTCGGTGCTGATCATCCTACTGCCTCCGGGCCTGCGCCAACTCGCCAAGTGGACCGGCCTGGTGGTCAGCGTCGCGACGCTGGCGGTCGCGGGCATCATCACGGCTGGCTTCAAAGTCGGTGGCGCCACTTACCAATTCGTGGAAAGTCATCAGTGGATACCGGCGTTCGGCGCCGGCTACACCCTGGGCGTGGACGGCATCGCGATGGTGCTGGTGATACTGACCGCATTGCTGGTTCCCATCCTGCTGGTGGCCGGCTGGAACGACGCAAGCGATGCTGACGACCCGCTGCGCCCGGCGCCGCCGCGCTTGCGGTCGCCCGGTGGCGAACGCAACCCCCGAGGCGTGCACGCTTACGTGGCCCTGACGCTGGCCATCGAGTCGATGGTGCTGATCTCGGTGATCTCGCTCGACGTGTTGCTGTTCTACGTGTTCTTCGAGGCGATGCTCATCCCGATGTACTTCCTCATCGGAGGCTTCGGGCAAGGCGCCGGCCGGTCGCGGGCCGCGGTGAAGTTTTTGTTGTACAACCTGTTCGGCGGGCTGATCATGCTGGCCGCGGTGATCGGGCTGTATGTGGTGACCGCGCAACACGGCTCCGGCACGTTCGATTTTCGTGACATCGTGGCGGGCTTCGCCTCCGGCCGATACAACGCGGATGCCGGTGTGATCAAGGCGCTGTTCCTGGGCTTCATGTTCGCCTTCGCGGTCAAGGCCCCGCTGTGGCCGTTCCACCGCTGGCTGCCGGGCGCCGCGGTCGAGGCCACACCGGCGAGCGCGGTGCTGATGATGGCGATCATGGACAAGGTCGGCACCTTCGGCATGCTGCGCTACTGTCTGCAGCTATTCCCCAGCGCGTCAACGTATTTCCGTCCGTTCATCATTACCTTGGCGATCATCGGGGTGATCTACGGCGCCGTCGTGGCGATCGGCCAAACCGACATGATGCGCCTGATCGCCTACACGTCGATTTCGCACTTCGGGTTCATCATCGCGGGCATCTTCGTGATGACCACCCAGGGCCAGAGCGGCTCGACGCTGTACATGCTCAACCACGGGCTGTCCACCGCGGCGGTGTTCCTGATCGCCGGTTTCCTGATCTCGCGCCATGGCAGCCGGGAGATCTCCGATTACGGCGGCGTGCAGAAGGTCGCGCCGATTCTGGCCGGCACCTTCATGGTGTCGGCCATGGCCACCTTGTCGCTGCCCGGCCTGGCTCCGTTCGTCAGCGAATTCCTGGTTCTGCTGGGCACTTTCAACCGCTACTGGCTGGCCGCGGCGTTCGGTGTCACCGCCCTGGTTCTCGCGGCCATCTACATGTTGTGGCTCTATCAGCGCGTGATGACCGGGCCGGTGGCCAAGGGCAACGAACACATCACTGACCTCCGGCCGCGTGAGTTGATCGTCGTGGCACCACTGATCGCGCTGCTGCTGGTGCTCGGGGTCTACCCCAAGCCGGTGCTGGACCTGGTCAACCCCGCGGTGGAGAACACCATGACCACCACCGGCCAACATGATCCTGCGCCGCGCGTGTCAGTGGGCCCCTCCAAACCGGCCCAAGCACCCCGGACAGCCGAAGGACCGCACCGATGACCCTTCCCACCCCCAGCATCGAGTACTTCCTGCTGTCCCCGATGCTCATCGTCTTCGGCGTCGCGGTGGCCGGCGTCCTGGTCGAGGCCTTCGTGCCGGGACGGCTGCGCTATTTGGCGCAGGTGACACTGGCGCTCGGCGGGCTCGTCGCGGCGTTCGTCGCGATCATCGTGGTGGCCAAGTCGACTCCGGCTTCCGGTAGCAGCGCGGTGCTAGGCGCGATGGCCATCGACCGGCCAGCCCTGTTCCTGCAGGGCACCATTGTGCTGGTCGCGGTGCTGGCGGTCATCTTCATCGGCGAACGCAGCCCCAACGTGCGGACCGCGAAGGCGAAGCTGGCCGTGGCGGCAGGGGCCGTCGGTCTGGATTCCTTCACCCCGCAGGCATCCGCGGTCCCGGGCAGTGAAAACGAACGCGAGGCGCAGCGGGCGGGGGCGGCCCAGACCGAAATCTTCCCACTGGTGATGCTGTCGGTCGGCGGCATGATGGTCTTCCCGGCGTCGAACGACCTGTTGACGATGTTCGTTGCGCTGGAAGTTCTTTCGCTGCCGCTGTACCTGATTTGCGGGCTGGCCCGGCACCGCCGTCTGCTGTCGCAGGAAGCGGCAATGAAGTATTTCCTGCTGGGCGCGTTCTCGTCGGCGTTCTTCCTCTACGGTGTCGCGCTGCTCTACGGCGCGACCGGAACCCTGACCCTGAGCGGTATCCGCTTTGCGCTGGCGGTCAATGGCGACAGCTCAATCGCGTTGGTCGGGGTCGCGCTGCTGTCGGTCGGCTTGCTGTTCAAAGTCGGCGCCGTCCCGTTCCACTCCTGGATTCCGGACGTGTATCAGGGCGCACCCACCCCGATAACGGGTTTCATGGCCGCGGCCACCAAGGTCGCGGCGTTCGGCGCGCTGCTGCGCGTGGTCTATGTGGCGCTGCCCCCGCTGCACCACGATTGGCGGCCGGTGCTGTGGGCCATTTCGATTCTGACCATGACGGTGGCCACCATCACCGCGGTGACCCAGACCGACGTGAAGCGGATGCTGGCGTATTCGTCGGTCGCCCACGTCGGCTTCATCCTCACCGGCGTGATCGCCGACAGCACGGCGGGTCTTTCGGCGACGTTGTTCTATTTGGTCGCTTACAGTTTCAGCACCGTGGGTGCGTTCGCCATCGTCGGCCTGATCCGGAACAAGGACGGGGTCGAGGACGCCAACATCTCCCACTGGGCCGGGCTGGGACAGCGCAGTCCCATTGTGGGCGTGATGCTTTCGATGTTTCTGCTGGCATTCGCCGGCATTCCGCTGACCAGTGGGTTCATCAGCAAGTTCGCGGTGTTCAAGGCCGCCGCCTCAGGTGGCGCGGTGCCGCTGGTGATCATCGGTGTGATCTCCAGCGGGATCGCCGCTTACTTCTACGTGCGGGTGATCGTGTCGATGTTCTTCAACGAACCAACCGACGACACGCCCCAGGTGGTGGCGCCCGGCGTGCTGAGCAAGGCCGCGATCGCGGTATGTACCGTTGTCACAGTGGGTTTGGGCATCTTTCCGCAGCCGCTGCTCGATCTGGCCGATCACGCCGCACACCTGTTGCCCTGAGTCACTCGGTTATAAGTTGAAGAAGCCCGACTGATCATCGGCTGAGTTGAAGGCCCCCGAGCTATTCTTGCCCGAGTTGGCACGGCGCGGAGGAATGGTCATGACTTGTGGATCGGCGAGTCACCCGACTTGCTGATCACCTCCTGATTCGTCCGGGTTGTTCGACGAGTTTCCCCTTCTCGAACCTGGCGCCGGCGCGGATCAGAGCGACGAAGTGCGGATGGAAAGGTCGACGAGGTGCCGATGCAACGGTCGTAGTGGCGAAGTCGGGTCGCGGCATGTTGCTGCTGCCCACCCGACGGCGTCTCTCGCCGAACCCGATGTTGGCTTGTGGTCATAGACCGCTCTGCTCGGTGGCGCCAACATGGTAGTCAGGTTCCTGCTGGGGTCCGGTCGGCGCCCTGTGAGCGGACAGGAAGCAACCGCGGAAACAGCAGGCCGGTGCGGGCCTTGTAGGCAGCGAAGCCGGGATGCCGCGACATCGAGCGGTCCTTCTTGATCATGTTGCGGACGAAGAACCCGAAGATCCATGCGAAGTTGACGACGAAGGGGATCCAGTTCCACGAGATGATCGCGTAGCCCATGTAGGTCATGATCTCGCCGAGGTAGTTCGGGTTGCGTGTCCGGGCGAACAGGCCGGTCTCGATCAGACCGGGGTGGACCTGCAGGGTGAAGTACTTTTGCGCGTCCGCGACGTAGTGCAGGAAGATGCCGAACGTGAAGGTGGAGACGCCGAGCGCGACGGCCCAGCCGGGCACGTTCGGGTGAAGCCAGGCCAGCAGGATCGGGGCAGCGTAATACCCGGCCAGCGGCAGGAAGACGAACAGGATCCCGATCCAGATCGCCACCTGCTCGGCGAAACGGCGGTCCGGGTAGGTACGGCCCTTGATCAGCCACAGGATCGAGTAAGTGCCGTGCATCCCTAGATAGAGCCACATCACGGTCGAGAAGTTGCCGAAAACCTCCATCGCCGCCACCGTCACCGGGATGACCAGCGCCTTGTGGAGGTTGATGAAGAAGCCGGTGGATTTCATCCATTCCTCCCGACGTTCGCGCTGTCTGATCTCGCGTCGACACCGACCAGGATACCGGGATCAGTTCTGGGACCGGGCATTTCGCTCTCCTCCACAGGGTTACTGCCTACGGGCCGGCCCAACCCGCAGCGCACCCAAATCGACCGTTGTCTATGACGGTATGAAGTCCGATGGTGGTTGATCGGGAGGCGTTGGTCATCGATCACAGGGTCAAAGGGCCTTGATCAGCCAGCCGGCCACATGATTCCGTGACTGTCACTCCAGCCGAGCACCACGGCGCTGTACGCCTTCACGACTGATAAATTAACCACCGAACACTGATAGGGCCCGGTGTGGCGCCTCGCCGCACTACCTCCGAACTAATTGCATCCAGATCAACCTGACCGGACCTCGTGAACTGGCCCACGCGGATGAGAGTCGTTCATCGGTGGGTGCAGGTGGCAGCGTAGCGGGAGGTTTTCGATAGGCGGCGACAAGTCGGGGGCCACGAAATTCGTCGCCCGTCCCAAACGGTCCACTGAGCCAATGAGGCGTCACCCTACCGTCCGGGCCGCTGCTGCATTCGCCCAACGCGTGCCGCGCCCTTCGTCAACAAGATCAGTCGATCGGCATACTGTGGCGATGGAGGCACTTCTACCGGAAGGGCACCGCTCGTGATAAGTCGTGATGTCGAGGCGAGCGCCGTCGCCGACTTGGCTCTCACGCCGCCACGCGCGGCGTTGGCCGCCACCGTAGACGACGAGATCCTCGTGGTTCCGGTGAGCGTGACTCTCGAAGCGCCGGCCGATCCCGCCTCGTCGCCGCGCATTGTGCAGGTGCCGGAGGGTAACCCAGATCTGGCCGGTCGCTATGTCGTCGTAATCGCCGACGACGGCCCGCAATGGTTCCGACTGCGCTCGCTGACCGTCAGAGGGATGGCCAAAGCCATAGGCGAAGCCACTTATCGGGTAGTGCCCAAGCGAATCGTGGCCTGGGACTACGGCTCACTCCGTGAGGTACCGATACCACAGGGAACGTCAGCTCCATGGCAGGCGTCGTTCTTGGTTACCGACGAGAAGGACGATGTTCACCCGTTCCGCTCGCCGAATCTTGAAGCGGCGGTTCGCAGGTCGCGAGTCATGATTCTTGCTAGCCGTTCACAGAAGGGAACGCCATTTGCGGTACCGCTGTGGTTCGTTCCGCACCACGGCCGCATCTATGCGGCGACCTCGGCGTCGTCCTGGACGGTACGTAATGTGGCTGCTTGCCCACAGGTGGCCCTATTGCTCGGCGGCGAGGGTCGGGACAACGCCGACCGGCTCCTCGTGCGCGGATGCGCCCGAGCGGTCCGAGGCACGCCACCGCCAGCGGTGCTCGCTCGGATAGCTTGGCTCTACTACCTACAACCACAGTTCGCGGCGGTAGAACTGAGTCACATACGGCTATGGGGGCGGCGAATGCGTTACTACGGCGAGGCGCAGGCGGCACACATCGTGATCACGCCCCAGATAGCGACCGAATGCCGGGTGCCATAGTCACAGCGACCCGCAAAACCCCTACGCGACAGAAGATAGGCCGACCGTCACGTGCTGACCCATCGCGTCGCGGAGTCGGTTGCCACATATAAGCAACCGAGGGACTTCAATTTCCACCGTGGCCCAAGTAATCGAGTCTTTCCTGGGACGCCAGGTAGCCACGGCCATCTTCCGCCACCTCCTGGTTCGTGGGATCGTTCGATGAGTTTCCCCTTTTCGAACCGGGACGCCGGCGCAGCGGGTGCAGATGGTCATCCCCCGGTGCACATGCACACCCTCAGCCCGGAAGAATCGGGTCTGCCGTCGGTTCAGACTCGGAGCCCACACGCAGCGCGGCCCGTGCTTTGATCGCGCTGTACGCGAATAGACCGACAAGGGCGAGCTGCAGCGCACGGACCGGCGCGACGCCACGGCCAAACAACTGCCCAGCGCACACGGCGTGTGTGTCGTTTGCCACCAGCCCGGCGATGACCGGGACGATGGTGATCGGCAACACCCCGCGCCGCTCCAGCGGGCGCCGGTCCGCCCACATCAGCAGGACCGTCCAACCGGCCATCAACGGCGCACCGGCACGGATCGCGTAGCTGAACTCCGGTCCGTGTCGATCAAAACCCGCGTCGAACCGAAGCGTCGGTCCGTAGAGCCGCGGCACAGCCATCCCGAGCGCAGCAACGGCGTCGACGAGCGCCCCCGCACGATAACTGCGTCGCAGCCAACGCACCGCCTCAGAGGTGGAATCAGCCGTGTTGTTCAAAACGCGATCGGGGGGTCGATGGGACACAGTGACGAGTATGCCTTCGGTCTCGCCCACTTAGGTATCGTTCACGTCGACGATGACGGATGAATAGTCAAGACTTGCGGATCTGCGCGTCACGCGACTTGCTGATGCGTAGAACGCCAGCACCACGTCGATGTGCTCGGTAATCTTGGCGACCGCCTTGGGCCACTTGGCGCCATAGTCGGACTCGAACGCTTTAACCGCCTGCAGGGCGTGGTCGCGGTCCTCGGCGTTGTGGATCTCAGCGAGCGCGGCCTTCGCGCCTGGGTGCGCCGACTTCGGCAGGGCGGCAAGAGCATTTGAGCTGACATGGAACCGGCACCGCTGCTCTCGGGTGTCGGGGAAGACCTCCGGCAAGGCCTTCCAGAAACCCAACGCGCCGTCACCGACCGCCAGCACCGGAGCGGTCATCCCTCGCCGGCGACACGACCGCAGCAGATCAGCCCACGACTGCGACGACTCGCGAAACCCATCGGCAAGAGCCACGAGTTCCTTGGTGCCGTCGGCGCGCACCCCGATCATCACCAGCAGACACACTTTGTCTTGTTCCAGGCGGACCTTGAGATGGATCCCGTCGACCCACACATACACGTAACGCCCCCCCGCCGTGCCGTTTCCGTTGGACGCATCCGCGACGTGCACTACGTTGAGCATGGCGTAGCTTCCCGAACCAGCGGGTCAACGCCGGCTCTTGATCAGACCTACTTGGACTTGGACTTTCAGATCTTCCTCGGGAACGTGCGCCCCTTCACGTCACCAGGCCGAGCTGCCATCCACACGTATTGATCACTGCTCCACGGCGCGACAGCAAACCCTATGGCAACCGCGAGATCCCCTAAGGCCCGCCGAAGAAGCCCGCCTCGTCGTCACCCTGGTTGAAGAAGCCCGAGCTGGCGTTACCCGAGTTGGAGAAGCCGGAGGAGCCAGTGCCCGAAATCGAGTAACCGGCGCTGAACATGCCCGAGTTATTGATACCGGCATTGTCCGAGCCCAAGTTGCCGTAGCCCACGTTGAAGCTGCCCGAGTTGTTGAAGCCAACTAGTCCTTCGCCGACGTTCTGGAAGCCCGAAGTCGCGAAAACGTTGGTGTTGACGTTTCGGTAGCCAGACGTATGGTCGCCCGAGTTGTAGAAGCCCGAAGTCCCGGTGCCGGAGTTGCCGATACCCGAATTCGGACCGGTTTGGTCGACGGAGCTCCCGACGCCCGTGTTCAGGTTGCCCGCGTTGAACAGGCCGGTGTTGGTGTCACCCGAATTTCCGAAACCCGTGTTCAGGCTGCCCGCGTTGAAGGAGCCGGTGTTTCCACCGATGTTCGTACCGTCCGCGCCACCCGAGTTGAAGTCGCCGGTGTTGCTGAAGCCCGCGTTTCCGGAGCCCGCGTTGAATTGACCGGAGTTGCCGTTGCCGAAATTCTGAAAGCCCCCGTTGCTGAAACCGACGTTCTGTCCGCCGCCGTTGCCAAAGCCGGTGTTGACCGAGCCGCCATTCCAGAAGCCGGTGTTGACCGAGCCCGCATTGCCGAAACCGGTGTTGCCGTCCCCGGAGTTGAAGAAGCCCACATTTCCGTTGCCGGAGTTGAAGAAGCCGATGTTGTTGTTGCCCGAGTTCCCGAAGCCCATGTTGCCGGTGCCCGTGTTCAGCGCGCCGATCCCCACCAGGTTGTCGCCCTTGAGCCCGAAGCCGATGTTGTTGTTGCCGAGGTTGCCAAAGCCGAAGTTGTTGTCGCCGAGGTTGCCGAATCCGACGTTGGAGGACCCGTTGTTCCCGCTCCCGAGGTTGAAGGAGCCGAAGTTACCGCTGCCGATGTTGTTGCTGCCGAACAAGTTTCCGCTGCCCAGGTTTCCCGAGCCGAATGCGTTGCCGAAACCGAAGTTTCCACTGCTGAACCGGTTTCCGCCACCAAAGTTGAGATTGCCCTGCAAGTTCCCAATGCCGAAGTTGGTGTTCCCGGTATTCCCGCTGCCCAGGTTGTAGAAGCCCCAGTTGCCACTGCCGAGGTTGAGGTTGCCGAGGTTGCCGCCGCCCAAGTTGAGGCTGCCGATGTTTCCGTTGCCGAGGTTGAAGATGCCGTGTTGCCGCCGCCCAGGTTCCAGCTGCCGATGTTGCCAAGGCCGGTATTGAGGTCGGGGAGATTGACGAGAGTCGCGGCGGCGTTCGCCGCCCCAGCCGGGTCGGCCGGCTGACCAATACCCGGCAGACCCGCAATGCCTGCTGCCATGACGCCAACTGTGCGGCCGCCGCCGAAACGCCGCCGTGGTAGCCCACCATCGCGGCCACATCGGCGGCCCACATCTCCTCGTACTGGGCCTCGGCGGCAGCGATCGCCGGCGCATTGAACCCGAAGAAGTTCGAAAGCACCAGCCGCACAAACCCATTGCGATTGGCGGACACCTGTAGCGGGTGAATCGTCGCCGCCCGCGCGGCCTCGAACGCGCTGACGACCGCCTTCGCCCCAGCCGACGCCCCCAACGCCCGCGCCGCCGCCGTGCTCAACCACCCGGAATACGGCGCCGCCGCAGCGCTCATCGCCGCCGACGCCGGCCCCTGCCACGCCTGACCGGCCAGCCCCGAGGTCACCGCTGAAAACGACTCCGCCGCCGAACCCAACTCCGCCGCCAAGCCATCCCACGCCACCGCCGCATCCAGCATCGGCGCCGAACCCGCACCAGAGAACATCCGCAGCGAGTTGATCTCCGGTGGCAAAACCGCGTAGTTCATCAGCTTGTCCTTTCCGCGCGTCGGCACGTCACTGCGCCCGCAGAATGAAACTCTAGGGAATTCGCGGCGCAATATCCGGCATTTTGTCAAACCGGTTTACTTTTGTGTCAATACCCACCAGCTGTCGTGGCCACCACCCGATCAGAAGCGGCAGAACGGATCTCGGCTCGGCGACGGGAAGCCCACGAGGCTGATAATTCGGTGTTACGCCGTTGCCAAGACGGCAATATCGCCAGCTAGGCGCGAAATGCGTGTTGGCCGGTTGACATAAGTAAATTGAAAGCGAGTGTGCCCAGAATTGCCATCAACCCATGAACGGGCGGGTAGCCAACACGTAAATCCCCAGTACCGCGAGTGGGGCCGCCAACGGCACCCACGGCAACTGCAGCGGGAACGAAGTCGCCACCAGTCCGGCGAAGCTAAATCCAAGGGCGCCAATGATTGTCGGCATACTTCCTAAGATCGTGCCGGCGCTCGGGCCGGTCGCGTGCCGGCACACCAGGTACGCGGTGGCGCAAATTCCAGAGAGTGCGACGAGTGCCGGCGATGGATCGGACACCGCGATCGCAAGCACCACCAGCAGCACCGCAAGCGTTGCGATCGGGCGCAAAACCACCCCGATCCCCACCGCAAGCACGGCGGCAGCCCCCGCGATCAGGCCGGGTTCATGCGACCCGACAACCGCAGCGCCCACCATCAGCAGCCCGAATATCGTTGCGAGAACATGGGTGCCGGATTCGGTAAGGGGCGTCATGTCTTTGTCCGCATCCGCGACCGCGCCGGCCGCCGGTCCGGCAACGCACCCATCGACTGCTCCAGTGAATAGCCTGCCGGCCAGGACAACACCTCCACACCGATGGTGGCCATGTCGCGATACATCGATGAACGCTGCAGCGCCCACATCCGGTCGACCAGTGGGTCCTGCTCGCCCTCGAACGGGGAACCCTCGAGAACGTCGACAGCGATGACGACATGGCCCCGTCGGCGCAAGTCGATCAGCGCCAGGGCGAATTCGGTGTCGAGCAAGGTGGAAAATGCGATGACGATCGCGCCGGCGGGAATCGCGGCGCGCGGCGCCAGTGTGCCAGTCGTGCTTTCGAATCCGTCGCCGGCGCCGAGCACGGTGTCGAGCACCCGGTAGAACTGACGCTGCCCGATGTCGGCACCGAGCCACCGCGGCCGGTTGCCGCCCAGCGCGATGATGCCGGCACGGTCACCGCTGCGCAGTGCGGTCTGCACGACTTGCGCACCGCCTCGCACGACGCGTTCGGTGGCTTCGGTCGCCGGACCGGGCGGTTGCAGATACGTGTCGATCAGCACGATCACGTCCGCCGCACGATCGGTCAACCGCTGCGTCACGTGCAGCCGGCGGCGCCGCGCGCTCACCGCCCAGTTCACGGCACGTAACTGGTCGCCGGGCACATACGGGCGGATATCGGCATACTCGACACCCGGACCGATGTGCCGGGTGAGGTGGGTGCCCAACCGATCGAGCAACTCCGTCTGCGGAATAGAAGTCGACTGTGGCGGTGTCAACGGAAACACGATGACACCGGCTGCGTCGGCGGTTCCGGTACCCCTGAGCAAGCCGCCGCGCGCGAGGACATCGACGCGGGCCCGAATGGGGTATCGGCCCCAGCGTTGCGCCACTGCGGCAATCGTCTTCGCCTGGTGCGAATCCGAGTCCAGGACTTCAAGCTGCATTCCGTCGACGGCAGTAACCGTGAGTTCGACCGCACCCGATCCGGATTTCGTTGTAGCCCATACCTTCAGCTGCGAGCGCTCGTTCTCGAAGCACCGTTGTGAATCGGGGTCGCCGTGCACGTGGATCGTGGGAACCGGGCGCTGCCAGCTGATCGAGCACAGCACACCGATCAGTGGTGCCGCGAACGCGATCAGCTGCCACCGCGCGCCGACGACCGCGGCCGCCAGCGCGACACCGGCGCAGGTGGCGATGGCGAGCGTCAGTTGTGATGCACGCCAGCGCAATTCGACTTCACGCGGTTTGATCACGCGGAGCCGTCAGTCCCATGAGTTCGGGGAACCGGCAAGCGTCGCAACAGTTCCTGGACGACATCGGCACCCTGAATCTTTCGCACCCACATCTCCGGGCGCAGGGTGATCCGATGCGCGAACGACGGGGTGGCAAGCGCTTTGACATCTTCGGGGATCACGTAGTCGCGGCCGAGCAGCAGGGCACGGGCGCGGGCGAGTTGAACCAAGTCGATTTCCGCCCGCGGGCTGGCGCCCACCGCCACCTGCGGATGGTGCCGGGTCGCGGTGGCCAGCGACACCACGTACCGCAAGACGTCGTCGTGCACCGTCACCTGCTCCACCGATTCGCGCATGGCCAGCAGATCGTGGGCATCCACAACTTGATTCACCGTCGGCTCGACCGAACCGCGTTCCAGCCGGCGCCGCAGCATCGAGGTCTCGTCGCTCTCGGAGAGGTAGCGCAGTTCCAACCGGATCGCGAACCGATCCAACTGCGCCTCCGGCAACGGATACGTGCCCTCGTACTCGATCGGGTTGTCGGTGGCCAGGACGATGAACGGCGTCGGCAGCTTGTGGGTTTGGCCGTCGATGCTCACCTGACCCTCGGCCATCGCCTCCAGCAAAGCCGCTTGGGTCTTCGGCGGGGTGCGGTTGATCTCGTCGGCCATCAGCAGATTGGTGAAGATGGGGCCGGACCGGAACTCGAAGCGTCCCGACTGCATGTCGTAGATCGTCGAGCCGAGCAGATCAGCCGGCAGCAGATCGGGCGTGAACTGCACCCGGGTGAAGCCCAGGCCCAGCGCGGCAGCGAAAGATCTTGCGATCAAGGTCTTGCCGAGGCCGGGAAGATCTTCGATGAGTACGTGCCCGCGCGCGAGAACGGAGGTGAGGATGAGCGTGAGCGCCGACCGCTTACCCACCACAACACGTTCGATCTCGTCGAGCACTGCCTCGCAGTGGGCAGTGGTGGTTCCCGCGGGCATCGCCGCCGGGATGGTCATTGATTCGTTCCTGTCATACCTGCTCCAGCCTTCGCAGAATCGCTTCCAATGCCACACGGCCGGGACCGCGCTCGTTTTTGCCGTTGCTCGCCACGTTGTTGGGATTGACCCATTCCCATAGTTCGGGACCGAACAGCATCTTGCCGGTGGCAAGAAATGCCACCGGATCCTTGGCCTGCCTTTGGCCCGTCGCGGTTTCGAACCTGCGCGCCAGCATCGGACGCAGGTGGCGGTCCCAGTCCGCCCGGGTCGAGTCCGACCACCGAATCGTCGTCTCGGTCGCCGACAGCCAGCGGCGCAACCCCGCCAGGTCGTCGGATGCCGGCTCCGCCTTGGGATCGGCTTCGTGTCCCAAGAACCGCCGGATATTGAGCAGCACCAGCGCCAGGGCGACACCCGCCCCGGCCAGCACCAGCTGGCGCTCATGCACGATCAGCGCCAGCAGCTCTATCCCGGCGATCAGCAGAATACCCAGGGCGATAAGTCTTTTCATGCCACACTCCGGTGGCTCAGTTCGTCGAGAACGAGCTGAAGGATGCGCACCGCCTCCTCGCGGTGGCGTTCGTTCATCACATGCGGGCTGAACCGGGCCTCGGCGAACAGGCTCACCAGCTGGACGGCGTTATCGGCATGTAGCGCATGGCGTTCCACCGCGCGGGCCAGCACCTCTGTGGGTGTGTCGAAATCCTGGGGAACCGCGCCGGGAACGTTGGCCAGTTCATGTTCCATCGCCGCGTAGCACGCGATGATCGCCTCGCGCGGCTCGCGGCTGAGGTCGCCGATCTCGGCCAGTCCCACTTCCGCTGCGCGCGCCAGCGATTCCGAACGGGTCGGGGGCGCCGGGGTTTCGACGTACTCGTCGACGACACCCGGTGCCGGCGCGCGCCAGCGCCGTCGGGCGGCGACTATCGATCCCGCGAAAATGATCAGAATCAGCGGGACGGTACTTGCCAGCAGGATGCTCAGCATGTCCCCGTTGTTGTTCTGCGGCTGTCGTTTCGGGGGCGACGCAGTGGCGTCGGGCGCGCGCGGCGGCGTGCTCGAATCCTGTATCGCCGTGTCGATATCGTGCGGGAACACCAACTGGGACAGCAGCGTCGCGAGCAGTATCCACACCACGATCACGGCGAGGCCGATCAGCACCACCCGCCAACTCGGCCGTCGGGTGTCGCGACCGAGCATGTCGGACAGATCCCCCGCCGAGGGAGCCGCCTGACGCGGATCCCGCAATCGCGCTATCACCGCGATCGCCATCAGCGTCAGCGTCGCGCTCAGCGCCGCGATCACGAACATCAGCGCCGCCCGGCCACCCCCGGGCTCCGGTCGCGAAGCCGGGTCGTGCGTGGGAAAGTATCCGCGCAGTGCGGCGGCAGCCAGGATCAGCAGCACGATCACCGCGACGACGCGCCCCGTCGGCTTGCCAAGCATCATGGGAAGGCCATCATGCGCCCCATAGCCGAAGGCTAGCGGCGTTCGCCAAGACTTGTCACACCTCTCCGATAGCGTTCGCAAGTATGTTCGATATCGATGAACTGTCCCGAGTGGATGAGCGCGCGGCGGAGACGGCGCTCATCGCGCGGATCGCAGAACTGGAGCGGGTCAAGTCCGCTGCCGCGGCCGGTCAGGCGCGCGCCGCCGCGGCTCTTGACGCCTCCCGGCGCCGGTCCGAAGCCGATGCCGACGTGCCCGCGGCGAAACGGGGCCGCGGCGTGGCCAGTGAGATCGCCCTGGCCCGGCGAGATTCTCCGGCCCGCGGCGGCCGACATCTGGGATTTGCGAAGGCGCTGGTCTACGAGATGCCGCATACCCTCGCGGCGCTGCAGTCCGGGATCTTGTCGGAGTGGCGGGCCACCTTGATCGTGCGGGAATCGGCCTGCCTGGAAGTCGGGCACCGCCGCGCGCTGGACAGCGAATTGTGTTCTGACACTGGCAACCTGGACGGCTTGGGCGATGCCCGGGTGGCCGCGGCCGCCCGGGCCATCGCCTATCGGCTCGATCCGCGAGCCGTGGTCGACCGCGCCGCGAAGGCCGAGAACGACCGCACGGTGACGATACGGCCGGCCCCGGACACGATGACGTGGGTCAGTGCGTTGCTCCCGGTCGCACAGGGAGTGGGCGTGTACGCGGCGTTGCGGCACAGCGCCGACACCACGTTCGACGGCCGGTCACGTGGCCAGGTGATGGCCGACACCTTGGTCGAGCGCATCACCGGCAGCCCCGCCGACGTGCCGGCGCCCGTCGCGGTCAATGTGGTGCTGTCTGATCAGACCCTGTTCGGAGACGACGCCGCGCCCGCGATGATCAACGGTTACGGACCCATCCCGGCCGCGGTGGCACGCAATCTGGTCGCGAAGGCGGTGGTGGATCGACGGTCCAGAGCAACACTGCGGCGGCTCTACGCGCACCCGAAGACCGGAACATTGGTGGCGATGGAATCGCGGTCACGGCGGTTCCCGCGCGGACTCGCCGAATTCATCGGGTTACGCGACCAGCGCTGTCGCACCCCGTATTGCGACGCCCCGATCCGCCACCGAGATCACGCGCAACCTCGAAGGCGTGGCGGACTCACCACCGCCGACAACGGCCTGGGCGCGTGCGAGCGGTGCAACTATGCCAAGGAGTCCACCGGGTGGCGAGTTACGGCCGGCATCGAAAACGGCAGACACACAGCCGAATACGTCACGCCCACCGGCTCTTGTCACCGCTCGACCGCGCCACCGCTACCCGGTCACCCCGTATTCGAGATCAGTGAAGTCGAGGCCGTCATCGGCGTCGCGCTGATCAACCTGCACGCGGCCTGATGGGCGCGTCAGGCCCGGTCACCGGGAAATGGCAGGAAGCTACCGTCGAGCACCTGGTGATGACCGATCGTGCGCCCGGTGACCACGCTCGCGTCCACCAGCGCCAGCCGCACCGCCGCCTCCGCGAATTCTTTGGTCGGGGCGGTGTCCACGAAGTCGGTTGCGTAGTAAGACAGGCCTGGCGTCATGATCGGTTTCGACGGCGCGAGCGCGTTGACGGCGATGTTGTGGCCGGCCAGATCGAACGCCGCGCATTGGGTGAGGTGCTCGAGCGCCGCCTTACAGCCCCCGTAGCCGGGGAGCACGCTGCCGCTGCGGTCGGGATAGGGCCCGTCGCCGGGCATCCGCGACGCGACCGAGGTGATGTTGATGATCGAGCCGCCGCCAGCGTCGATCATGTCCGGGGCCACCATCTGCATCAACTCGTAGGCCGCGAACACCGCGATCTCGAAGTGCCGGCGGTACGCGGCCAACGGTGTGCTGACGAAACCCGGCCAGCCGGGTTTGGCGCTGCCCGCCGGCCTGGCGGGTTTGACGCGTGGCTCGGCCCCCGGTTTCGGTGGGCGCCCCGGCGCGGTGAACGCCGCGTTGTTGACCAGAATTGTGATGGGTCCCAATGCGTCTCGCGCAGCTTCGGTCAACCGGGCAATGTCATCGCGGTCGGTCAGATCGGCGCGGACCGATACCGCGCGTCCGCCCGCCGCCTCGATGTCGGCGACTGTCTGGCCGATCGTTCCGGGCAGCCGGTCATCCCACACCTGTTCCGTGCGCCCCGCAACGACCACCGCCGCACCCTCGGCGGCCAGCGCCAGCGCGATCGCCCGGCCCAACCCCCTGCTGGCTCCGGTGACGAGCGCGGCCCGCCCGTCGAGGCGCTTCGGCGGGGTCGGCTCCGGCGTCATTGGGTGACTCCGTGCACGACGATCGCGCTGGTCTGATCCACCCATGCGTCGTCCAGCTTCTGGTCCGGATAGAGCAGCATACGTAGCATCGTCGCTCCGCCAATCAACTCGATCAATCGGTCTGGGTCCACGTCGGGATGGGCTTCGCCGCGATCGACGGCTGCGCGCAGCCGCATCCGCACCGCGGTGAACAGGCCGGCGAAGCGCGCTATCACCCGGGCGTTGAGATCGGCGTCGGCCGTCATGTCGGCCACCAGACCCGGCAGCGCGGCCCGCACCACCGGTGTGGTGAACACATCGCGCGTGGCCTCGATCATCATCCGGATATCCGCGGCGAAGTCACCGGCCGGAGCCTCCAGCGCGGTCGGGGCCACCGGGAACGCTGCTTCGTGCACCAGTTCGGCCTTGCTCGACCACCGGCGATAGAGCGCGGACTTGGTAGTCCCGGCGCGTTCGGCGACAGCGGCCAGCGAGAGGTTCGAATAGCCGATTTGCACAAGCAGTTCCGCGGTCGCGGACAAGATGGCCGCATCGATGCGCGGATCTCGCGGCCGCCCGGCGCCGGGGGCCTTGTCAATGGTGTACGGGTCTGCTTTCATAACGCTACCTACCGTATCGTAATTGCCTCGAAGAAGGCGGCAACAATGGCCAATGAAAACGCGGTCGAAGACGTCGGTCGTATGCAGCGCTCCAGTCGGGACACCACCACGGTCCCGCGCGTGATGTCGCAGTGGCTGTCGACGGTACTGCCCGGCGGAGTCACACCCGAAGTGACCGTCGAGAGCGGTGTGGACTCGACGGGCATGTCCTCGGAAACCATCATCTTGACCGCGCGGTGGCAGCAGGACGGGCAGCAGATAGAACAGAAGCTGGTGGCCAGGGTCGCGCCCACCACCGAAGACGTGCCGGTGTTCCCGATCTACCGGCTTGACCATCAATTCGAAGTCATCCGGCAGGTCGGCGAACTGACCGACGTCCCGGTTCCCGTGGTGCGCTGGATCGAGCCCACCGGCGACGTGCTGGGAGCACCGTTCTTCCTGATGGAATACGTCGACGGCGTAGTCCCCCCCGACGTCATGCCCTACACCTTCGGCAACAACTGGTTCGCCGACGCGCCGGTAGACCAACAGCGCAAGCTGCAGGACGCCACTGTCGACGTGCTGGCCAAGCTGCATTCAATCCCGAACGCGCAGAAGACATTCGGGTTCCTGGCCGAAGGGCAGAACGGTGACACCGCGTTGCGCCGGCACTTCAACTGGGTGCGGTCCTGGTACGACTTCGCAGCGCCGGACATCGGCCGATCGCCGCTGGTGGAACGGACCCTGGCGTGGCTCGAAGACAATTGGCCGCAGGAGGCCGCCGAGCGAGAGCCTGTGCTGCTCTGGGGCGACGCCCGGGTCGGCAACGTCTTGTACCGCGACTTCGCCCCGGTGGCGGTACTGGACTGGGAGATGGTGACGCTGGGGCCGCGCGAGCTAGACGTCGCGTGGATGATCTACGCGCACATGGTTTTCCAAGAACTCACCGGTCTTGCGGGCATGCCGGGATTGCCCGAGGTGATGCGTGAGGACGACGTCCGCGCCACCTACGAGCGGCTTGCCGGTGTCGAAGTCGGTGGCCTGAACTGGTTCTACGTGTATTCCGGTGTCATGTGGGCGTGTGTGTTCATGCGCACGGGCGCGCGACGGGTGCATTTCGGCGAGGTCGACAAGCCCGACGATGTCGAATCGCTGTTCTATCACGCCGGATTGATGAAAAGACTTATCGGAGAGGAGCGCTAATGCCGCAAATACTTGGCCCGCTCGACGAATACCCGGTACATCAGATTCCCCAGCCGATCGCCTGGCCGGGCTCCTCGGACCGCAACTTCTACGATCGCGCCTACTACAACGCCCACGACCGCACCGGCAACATCTTCCTGATCAGCGGCATAGGCTACTACCCGAACCTCGGCGTGAAGGATGCGTTTCTGCTGATCCGGCGCGGGGACACGCAGACGGCGGTGCATGTTTCGGACGCCATCGACTCCGACCGGCTCAACCAGAACGTGATGAGCTACCGGATCGAGGTCATCGAGCCGCTGCGCAAACTACGGCTGATCCTCGACGAAACCGAAGGCATCGCAGCCGATCTCACCTGGGAAGGCCTGTTCGACGTCGTCCAGGAGCAGCCGCACATCCTGCGCGCCGGCAACCGGGTGACGCTGAACGCCCAGCGCTTCGCTCAGCTGGGCAGCTGGAGCGGCCGCATTGCCGTCGACGGCGAAGAGATCGCGGTCGATCCGGCGACCTGGATCGGCAGCCGCGACCGGTCCTGGGGCATCCGGCCGATCGGTGAGCCCGAGCCCGCGGGCCGGCCCGCCGATCCGCCGTTCGAGGGCATGTGGTGGCTGTACGTGCCGATGGCGTTCCAGGACTTCGCCATCGTGCTGATCATTCAGGAAGAGCCCAACGGGTTCCGCTCGCTCAACGACTGCACCCGCGTCTGGCGGGATGGCCGTGTCGAACAGCTGGGCTGGCCGCGGGTCAAGATCCACTACCGCTCCGGCACCCGCATCCCCACCGGCGCGACCATCGACGCCACCGCCCCCGACGGCACTCCGGTCCACTTCGACGTCGAGTCCAAACTGCCGGTACCCATCCACGTCGGCGGCGGCTACGGCGGCGACTCGGACTGGCTGCACGGCGTGTGGAAGGGCGAGAAGTTCGTCGAACGGCTCACCTACGACATGACCGACCCGGGCATCATCGCGCGGTCGGGCTTCGGCGTGATCGACCATGTGGGGCGTGCGATGTGCCGCGACGGCGACGGCGACCCGGTGGAGGGCTGGGGTCTCTACGAGCACGGCGCGCTGGGCCGCCACGACCCGTCAGGGTTCGCCGACTGGCTGACCGTAGCGCCTTAGTGCGCGCCTCTTAACGCGCCCAATGTGGGATCGATGCACGCCCACCGCGAAAAACCTTGACACACGCCTACTTTGGGTGAGCGACTGAGCGAAGTCCCGTCGAGTGTGAAACTCGCGACGCGACACTCCGCAGAACCGTCGTGTGGTTCACGCTCGGCGCGGACGAACCGGGGCTAGGAGTTGAGTTCGGCCACGATCGCGGACAAGGTGTCCAGGTCGATGGGGGTCGGCTGATACAGGCACACCGTGTCGGAGATGCCGTCGACGCGATCGCGGATATGGGCCGCGATCTCAGCCGGGGTACCGCAGGCCGCAATGGTGTGCATCATCTCGTCGGAGATCAGGCCGCCCATCTCGGCCCAGCGCCCCTGCTTGGACATCGCGTTGAGCTCGGGCTGCAAATCCTCCCAGCCGTGCGCGGCCAGCACCGGCCGGTACGCCGGAGTGGACCCGTAGAACGCCAGCAGCCGCCGGGTGCCGGCGCTGTCCCCCGCCGAGACGATGATCTCGGGAATCACGGCGAAATCGTTGACGTCCCGGCCGCCGGCGCGCAGGCCGTCGCGCACCGCCGGCATCGTGTGGTCGTGCAGAAAGCGCTTCGAGCCGAATGGCATCACCAGCAGACCGTCGGCGTGCTCGGCGACGGCCCGGGTCAGCCGAGGCCCCAGCGCGCCCACGTAGATCGGTGGCGGGCCATACGGGTTGGGGCCCGGGCTGAAAGTCGGCGTCATCAGCGTGTGCCGGTAGTACTCGCCGCGAAAGTTCAACCGGTCACCGGAATTCCAGGCCGCGAAGATGGCGCGTAGTGCGGCGATCAGCTCGGTCATGCGGGCCACCGGATGCTCGAACTGCGCCCCGAACCGCTTCTCGATCTGCGGACGAATCTGAGTGCCGAGTCCGAGGAAGAACCGGCCGCCGCTGAGCAGCTGGTGATCGTTGGCCTGATGCGCCAGGTGTATCGGGTTGCGTGGAAAGGCGATCGCCACATTCGTCATCAGGTCAAGGCCGCCCACCGTGGTGGCCAGGGTCAGTGGCGCGAACACGTCGTGCGGCCCTTCGAAGGTGGCCACACCGGTGGCACCGGCATCGCGCAACTCCCGCGCACGCTCGGCGGCCTCGGTCGGCCCGTACAAAGCTGTGAAGACTTTCACCAAATCTGCCTGACGACATTGCGGGCCGGGGAACAGCCCGGAAACTACGGCGATCGGATTTAGCCTACGGACCGGCGAAATGCTGTTGACTGTAGGGCGTGACAAACCAGAAGTGGATTGTCGACGTTGTCGTAGTAGGCGCCGGTTTCGCCGGTCTGGCCGCAGCCCGCGAGCTGACCCAGCAGGGTCACGACGTGTTGGTGCTCGAGGGCCGCGACCGCGTCGGGGGGCGCTCATTCACCGGCAGCGTCGCAGGATTACCAGCGGATATGGGCGGCTCGTTCGTGGGCCCCACGCAAGACGCGGTGCTGGCGCTGGCCGCGGAGCTGGAGGTCCCGACCATCCCCGTCTACCACCAGGGCAAGAACGTGATCCGCTGGCGCGGCTCAGCGCGCGCCTACAGCGGCACCATCCCCAGACTTTCGCTGGCCGGACTGCTCGACATCGGGCGACTGCGTTGGCAATTCGAGCGGCTTTCCCGCACCGTGCCGATCGCGGCCCCCTGGGATGCGCGGCGGGCCCGCGAACTCGACGGTGTCTCGCTGCGCCAGTGGTTGCGCTCGGTGCACGCGACCGAATCGTCGCACGACCTGATGTCGATCATGGCCCGGGTGACCTGGGGTTGTGAGACCGAGGACGTGTCCATGCTGCACGCCGCCCGCTACGTGCGCGCGGCCGGCGGCCTGGACCGGTTGCTCGACGTCGAGGACGGCGCTCAGCAGGACCGCTTTCCCGGCGGCACCCAGCAGATCGCGCAGTTGGCGGCGGCGGAACTCGGCTCCCGTGTGGTGCTGGACGCACGCGTCAGTTGCATCGAACGGCACGGCTCAGGTGTGACGGTCGTATCCGAAAAGGGCAACGCCGACGCCGGGTTTGTCATCGTGGCGATTCCGCCCGCTCACCGAGCGGCCATCGAGTTCAATCCCCCGCTGCCCCCCGAACACCAGGAGCTGGCCAGGAACTGGCCGCAGGGCCGGCTGAGCAAGGCATACGCGGCGTATTCGACGCCGTTCTGGCGCGCCAACGGGTTCTCCGGCCAGGCGCTGTCCGACACGGGCCCGGTGTTCATCACCTTCGACGTCAGCCCCGGTGCTGACGGCCCAGGCATCCTGCTGGGGTTCGTCGATGCCCGCGCATTCGACTCGCTGCCCGCCGAGCAGCGCCGCCGCGACGCGTTGCGCTGCTTCGCGTCGCTGTTCGGCGACGAAGCGCTCAACCCGCTCGACTATGCCGATCATCGTTGGGGCACTGAGGAATTCGCGCCGGGCGGTCCGACCGCCGCGGTACCACCGGGGTCGTGGACGAAATTCGGGCCGCTATTGCGTGAACCGGTCGGTCCGATCCACTGGGCCGGCACCGAGACCGCGGACGAATGGACCGGCTACTTCGATGGCGCAGTGAGATCCGGCCAGCGGGCAGCCGCGGAGATCGAAGCCCTGCTATGAGCTGATCCGGCGGACCCGGTCGTGCCGGGCCACCGATTCGGCCAGCCCGCGCAACTGGCGATTCACCTCGTGATGCTGTTCCAGCATGGAGCAGTGGCCGCCGGGCAGTTCGACCAGGCCGACGACATTGGGGGCGGTGGCGGCGATCTTGCGGGACTGGCCGATGGGCGTCAGCCGGTCGCGTTCGCTGCCGATGACCAGGGTCGGCACCGTCAGACCGTCCAGGTCGAGGTGCCGCGAACCCATTTCCTCGACAAGCATCTTCATGCAACCACCGCGGCCCGCCGCCGATGTGTTCGCGAAGAGCTCGTAGATGAGGTTGGCGACACTGGGGTCGGCCTCGGCGCCGACCGCCAGCATCTGCACGACCAAGCGACTCGGAACGCGCACCAGGTCGGGGATCGGGAAGCCGCCGAAGGTGGTGATCAGCCGGCGCCCGGCCAGCGCCCGCGCCCCAGACAGCCCCCGGGGAACCTGCAGAAAATTGACTTTACGGACGAGATCCCCGGTGGTGGTGTTGACCAACGCGACGGCGTCGGCGCGCCGGTGGACCTTGTGGCGGTAGCGTGCCGACCACGCGGAGATGGTGATGCCACCCATCGAGTGGCCGGCCAGCAGCGCGCGCTCGTGTGGCGCCAGTGTGGCTTCCAGCACCGAATCGAGGTCGGACGCAAGGTGTTTGAGGCTGTATGACCCGCGCCGCGGGGTCCCGCTCTGGCCGTGGCCGCGGTGGTCGAAGGCGATCACCCGGTAGTCGGTGGCCAAGTCGGCGATCTGGTAGGTCCAGGCCCGAATGCCGCAGACGAAACCGTGTGACAGAACGATCGGATAGCCGTCGGGTGGGCCGAAGATCTGGGTGTGTAACGGTGTGCCGTCCGCCGCGCGGACCATCAAGGTTCGGCTGGGTGGCAATGCGTCAGGCAACCGACTCGGCGCGCTGGCACGGGTCTTCAGAGCACTCATCACCGCTCCCCCTCAAGTGCGGCACCGTTGCCGCCTTCCGGATTCCGACGAGTTTACACACGCGTAACGGGGGAACATGGGGAATCTGCCCAAATACCGGGTCACATTTCAGCACGGTTGTCCAACAACTGGGCAAAAAGCTCGCGTGCGCCGAATAGGCTGACGCGGTGCCCCCGATATCACGTCGGGAATTCCTGGCGTTGACGGCAGGCCTGACCGCCGCCGGGCTGTCGGCTGGGTGCGCATCGGACGAACGGGGGCCATCGGGAAGGTCATCGAGCAAGTCGTCGGCGACCTCCGCACCGGCGAGTCCAGGGCCATCGGCCACCAAGTCTGTTCTGGTCGTCGGCGCCGGAATGGCGGGCTTGGCGGCCGCGCGCAGTCTTGCCGACGCGGGCTGGCCGGTGCGCCTGATCGAGGCCCGCGATCGAATCGGTGGCCGGATCAACACCACTCGCGACTGGGGCGTGCCGCTGGAAATGGGGGCGTCGTGGATCCACGGCGCGACGAACAACCCGCTGATGGAGCTGGCCAAGAGCGCAGGGGCACAACTCGTTCCGACCGCCTACTACAAATACTCGAAATTGGCGGTCGCCCCGGGCCTGCAGCCGGTCGACTACGACCAAAAGACTTGGCACCGTTTCGTATCCGACGCCCGTAACGAGGTCGACAGCGGGTCGCTGGGCGCGGCGGTCAGCGCGAGCGCGAAACGCGAGCAGCTCTCCGCCGCCGAACGCGCCGAGTTGGCGTTCTACGTCAGCACCGAGATCGAAGACGAGTACGCCGCCGACGCCGACCAGCTCTCCGCCAGCACGTTCGACCAGGGCAACTACACCACCGGAGACCAGCTCATCCTGCCCAACGGCTACGACGTCTCTGCCCAAGCAGGTCGCCGGTGGGCTCCAGATCGTGTTCAATGCGCCGGTCACCGCCGTCGTGCAACGAAAGAATTCGGTGCTGGTGCGGACCGGCAACCAGTCGTTCGAGGGGCCCGCGGCGATCGTCACCGTTTCGCTCGGAGTGCTCAAATCCTCTGCGATCACCTTCGACCCGCCGCTGCCCGACGCACACGCGCACGCGGTGAGCGCGCTGGGATTCGGCGTGCTGTCCAAGAGTTACTTCCGTTTCGAGCGCCGAACCTGGGACATGGAGAATGCCCTGTACGAATACCTCGGCACCGACCCCGGGGTATGGGCGCAATGGTTCACCTTGCCCAGTGCCGACGGGCCAATCGTGTTGGCTTTCAACGCCGGTCAGCGCGGCCGATCCGTGGAGGCCGCCCCCGCCGGCGAGTTGATGTCCAGCGCGCTGCCCATCGCGCGCCAACTGTTCGGCAACGACATCGCGCCGGTCGAGGTGCGAACGTCGAGTTGGAGCAAGGACCCCTACGCGCTTGGCTCGTACTCGTTCCACGCGCCCGGCTCCGGCCTCGACGACCGCCGCCGGCTGCAGGAGCCGATCAGCGATCGGCTCTACTTGGCGGGCGAGGCGGTCGGTACCGACAATTTCGCGACCGTGCACGGCGCCTTGCTCAGCGGCAGGCATGCGGCCGCCGAACTGATCCGCCGGTTGGGCGGCTAGGTCGAGTAGTTCTCCAGGGCGGCGACGTTGGGCCAACTCGGCCATGTCGTCTCCCAGACCCGAAGGATCCGGCCGTCGCGGTAGGCGGCGATCAGCACGAGCTCGATTCGGGTCGGCCGCTCGCCGGGGCGCGACGTGGTGATCCACACCCGGCCGGCCACCCTGTCCGCGGCTTCCACCCAGGCCTGCTCGTCGTATTCGACGGCGTAGCTGATCGCGGTCTCGTACAGCTTGCGGTGGCTCTCGCAGAACGCGGCGAAGTCCTGGCACAGCCCGTCGGAGTACATCAGGAAGTCGGGGTCGTAGTAACGCTCGGCAAGCTCGATGTTCTTGGCGACGACCATCCGCTCGAACATCTCACGAAGCAGGGCGACCGACATTGCCTAACCGGTGAAGACGGGCAGGCTCGACCATCCCCGCACACTGGAAGTGTGGGCCTTGGTGGCGTTGGCGTAGTCGATTTCCCAATCCGGCCAGCGCTTGAGGACCTCTTCCAACGCCACCCTCGCCTGCATCCGCGCCAGGGCCGATCCCAGGCAGAAGTGCAGCCCGTGGCCGAAACTGAGATGCGCGGCGCCGCGGTGGATGTCGAAGCGGTCGGCGTCGGGGAATTTGCGTTCGTCTCGGTTGGCTGATCCGTTGAGCAGCAACATGATCGAACCCTCGGGAATCTTGGTGCCGCGGCATTCGATATCGCGCGCCACACTGCGCGCTTGCACCGGCGAGGGCGCCTCGTAACGCAAGACCTCCTCGATCGCCATCGGAATCAGCGACGGGTTGGCCGCGAGCTCGCGGCGCTGATCCGGGTGTTCGGCCAGCAGCTGGCCCATGAAACCGATCAGACGTGTCGTCGTCTCGTTGCCCGCACCGGCGATCATGCTGGTGTAGAGCAACACCTCGGTCCGCTCCAGCCGCCGGGTCCCGCCGCCGTCCTCGAGCTCGGCGTTGAGCAGCTGCGTCATCAGGTCATCGGAGGGATGGTCTACCCGCCAATCGATGTAGTCGGCGAACATCTCGTGGCTGTGCTCGAGAAAGTCTTTCGAAACCGGCCGAAACGTCCCCTCCTTGAGGGTGAGCTGACGGCCGCCGCGGTCGCGGATCTCTTCCTGGCTCTCTTCGGGGATGCCCAGCAGATAGCCGATCGTGCGCATCGGCACCATCGCGCCGATGTTGGCGATGAAGTCCAGCCGGCCGGTGCCGACCAGGGGGTCAAGCGCACGCACACAGAAGTCCCGGGTCAGCGGCTCGATGGCCTCCATCCGCCGCGGCGTGAAAACCCTTGAGAGCAAACGTCGGTGGAGATCGTGAATCGGCGGGTCCTCGAACAGGATGACGCCGGGTGGAAGGTTGACACCGCTCATGATGATGTCCATGGTGGTGCCGCGACCCGACCGGTAGACATCCCAGTTCGTCAGCTCGGGGGCGACGTCCTCATACCGGCTCAGCGCATAGAAGTTGTACTTCTCGTTGTAGTAGAGCGGGGCCTCGTCGCGCAGCCTCTTCCAAATGGGGTACGGATCGTCGTCGATGTCGAAATCGAACGGGTCGTAGTAAACCTCGGCGGTGTCAATTCCGGTCATGGTTACGTCTTTCGGTTCGACAACAACTCAGTGAGCTCGCCCTCAGGCCGACTGGCCTCGGGCAGCACGACTTCTCCCACCCGCTTGAGATACGGCCAGGCGATTTCCGGTGGCAGCCCTCCGCACAGCGGCGACAGGTTAAGAATCTCGCCGCCGCGAACATACGAAATCGCTTCCGGTACAGACAGAATCACGTGCGACGCCGCTGCCTCGCGCAGTTCGTCGACGGAGGTCACGTGCGAGAACCCCGCCGACGTCTCGTTGCCGGGGTTCCATGCGGCATACGTTTGCACATCGTGCAGCAGATGCTGGCCGAGCTCCGACCAGGCCTGGTCCACGTCGTCGGCGACGAAACACACCGAATGCTTGTCCCGATCGGGAAAGAAGGCCGGCCCCGGCTCGTGGCCATGCTTGCGGCAGGCGGCCTCGTAGGCTTCCCGCATGCCGGCGGCGTTGGCGTTGGCCAGCATCCCGAGCCCGTACCTGCCGGCGCGGCGTGCCGCCGCAACGCTTCCGCCGCCCCACATCATCGCCGGCCCGCCGGAGGTGTCCGGGCGTGGCGTCACCGTGATCCGCCGGCCATCGTGAACGACCGTTCCGTCGGTGAGCAGCCGGCGCAGCAGCCCGAGCTTCTCGTCGGCCAGGCGCCCGCGCTCACCGATCGACAAGCCGAATTGCTCGAATTCCTCGGGCCGGTACCCGAGCGCCAGAATGTACGACGTGCGCCCACGGCTGATGATGTCGAGAATCGCCATGTCCTCGGCCAACCGCACCGGGTCGTAGAACAACAGCAGCAGGATCAGGCTCAGCGAGATTCGCTGCGTGCGAGCCGCTATCGCCGACGCCAGCAACAGCGGCGACGGTAGGTAGCCGTCTTCGGAGCCGTGGTGCTCGCACAGTATGGCGGCCAAGCCGCCGTGGTCCTCGGCCCACGCGCACATCTCGGGCACGGCGGCGTACAAGTCGGCCTTGGGAGCTCCCCAGGCCGGGGCTCGCATGTCGAAGCGCAGCGTGAACACGGCCAGCTCCTAGACAACCTAATATTTGTCTCACGTACGCTACGTGGGACTCGCGAGCGCGGTCAACCACCCGAGCCGCTTACGTTGAAAACTAACATCTGGTGCGGATACTGTAACGTCCATCGATGAACCACCTGGGAAAAGGGGAAAAAATGACAACGGCGTCAGACTTACTGGGCTACGAAGGCAAGAGGGTCCTGGTAGTCGGTGGTGCCACGGGAATGGGCGCCGCGGCGGCGCAGATCGCAAAGTCCCTGGGCGCGCACGTCATCGTGATGGACTTCGCGCCGGTCGACTACGACGCCGACAAGGTGATCTCGCTGGACCTCAGTGACCAGGATTCGATTGACCGCGCGGTCGACGAACTCGACGGTCCGGTGGACTCGCTGTTCTCCGCCGCCGGCGTCGCCGACGGGCCGAAGCTGATGCGGGTCAACTTCATCGGGCACCGCCACCTGATCGAGCGGTTGTTCGCGAACGACTTGCTCAATCGGGGTGCGGCAATATGTTTCATCTCATCGGTCGCCGGGATGGGCTGGGAGAACAACCTGGAGTTGGTGCAGGACTTCCTGGCGACACCGGACTACAAGGCGGCCCACGACTGGTGCCAGGAGCGTGAGGCTCAGGGCTTCGTCCACTACGGCTTCAGCAAGCAGGCGATCAACGGCTACGTCGCCTGGCAGGGCTACCACTTCCTGAAGAAGGGCGTGCGGATCAACGCGGTCTGCCCGGGCCCCACCGACACTCCCCTGGCTCGCGCGAACGCCGATCTGTGGCTGAGCTTCGCCCAGGATTTCCGCGACGACACCGGCAGTGCCGTGCTGACACCCGAGGACATCGGCAAGGCGATGATCATGCTCAACAGCGCCGCCGCGGGCGCCATCAACGGAATCACGCTCAACGTCGACAACGGGCACGCCATGGCGTCGATCACCGGCTCCTGGGGCCCGGGCAAGGCGATCATGGACCTCATCACCGGCCGGGTCCAATTGGCTTAAGCGCCTTGCTTACTCGAACACATGCCGCGGCAGCGTCGTCGGGATGTCCAGGGAGCTGAGCAGACCGGGCTGCGCGTCGACGACGTAAGGGATCGCGTTGACCACCCGCATGGCGGTGGCCGCCATCGCGGCGTGCCCCGCGCCGTGGCCCGCGGCCTCCCCGAGCGTCATCGCACAGTGGATGTCGGGGTCGCCTTCGATGTCGACCCGGTAGGTCGCGTCGAACTCTGAGGTCGGCCAGTCGGGCGCGACGTCGCGGGCCATCCGGATGACGTGCTCGATCACGATGGCCTCGCGACCGTCGACCACGCCTGCGGCCCGGGTGCGCACGGCTCCGCAGGTGCCCGCTTTGATGGTGCCGAACGCCACCTCGATGTCCCGGTCGGTCAACTGACGGTCGAGCGAGCCGCGCACCTGCTCCACCTCGACACCGAGGCCGGCGGCGATCAGGTATATCGGCGCTTTCCAAGCCATTTCGATGAAGCCGGGCGTCTTGAGCATGGGCTCGAAATCCAACGGACGACCGAACCCCATTCCGTCCATCATCACGTCGGCCACCGGGTAGTGATCGTTGAGCGCGACCTCACTGGCGGTGATGCAGCGGATGCTCTTGGACTGGGTGGTCATCAGCAGCGCGAGCTGATCGGAGGCGAAGCCGGGAAAGATGCCGGAGACGTAGAACGACGCACCGCCGGCCTTGGCCGCCGTCTCGAGCTGGTCGCGCCAATCCGGGGCGAAGTACGACGGCGGGTACACCAGACTCGTCGACGACGTCGCCACCACGTTGATACCGGCCTGCAACAGCCGCGCGTAGTCGGGCACCGCGGCCGCGTCGCGTTCCGGTCCGCTGGCCGCGTAGACGACGCAGTCGGGCGCCAAGGCGATCAGCGCATCGGCGTCGTTGGTGGCGATCACGCCCAGCGGCTCGCAGCCGGCCAGCTCGCCGGCGTCCCTGCCGACCTTGTCCGGCGAATGTACCCATACGCCAACGAGTTCCAGGTCGCGACGACGCCGGATGGCATCGATCGCGATGGACCCGACTCCCCCGGTCGACCACACTAGGGTACGCAAGGTTCGCATAACGCCCTCCTTAGTTGCAGGCTGCCGCACGTTCCAGATACGGCCACGCCACGTCGGGCGCCACGCCACCACACAGCGGGTGCAGCGGCAGTGGGCGCCCGCCGCGCACGTAGTCGGCCGCCTCGTCGGGCGTGAAGATGCGGTACGGGCCGCCCTCGGCGCGAAGCGCGGCCACGCTGTCGGCACGGGTGATGCTGCCCACCGAATCGTCGTGCGGCCGGTAGGACGCGGCCGTCACCGCGTCGTGCAGCAGGTGAGGCCCGAGTTCCTGCCACGCCCGGTCGAGATCGTCGGCGACGAAAACCGTTGTGGGAGTGCCCGGGACGGGAAACTGCACCATTCCGGGCTGGTGCCCGTGGGCGCGGCACTGCGATTCGTAGTACTCCCTGAGGTCCGGCGAGTCGGTCTGGCAGATGAACCCGAGCCCGAGGGCGCCGGCGCGCCGGGCGGCGGCCCTGCTGCCACCCGCGATCAGCATCATCGGCCCGTTGGCCGACGCGCACGGCGGCGTGACGCGGATACGGCGCCCTCGATATTCGACGGGCTCGCCTCGCACCAACGGGGCCAGCACCGCCAAGATCTCGTCGGCGACCCGGCCACGCGTGGCCGGGTCGATGCCGAAGTGCTCATACTCCTCGTGCCGATGCCCGACACCGAACACATACGACACACGTCCCCGGCTGATCAGGTCCAGCACGCTCATCTCTTCGGCCAGCCGGACCGGATCCCACATCGGAATCGGCACTGCGGCAAGCAGTATCGCCAGACTGCGTGTCCTGGCCGCGATCGCCGAGGCCAGTGTCAGCGGTGCGGGCAGGTGGCCGTCGTCGGCGCCGTGGTGCTCGGACAACACGGCGAGCACCGCGCCTCGGGTCTCCGCCCAGGCGCACATGTCGATGGCCGCGGCGTAGAGGTCGGCGGCCGGCGAAGCCCAACTCGGAGCACGCATGTCGAAGCGGAGCGTGAACACCAGTGCACCATAACCTAACGTTTGTTCGGCTACAGGCGGCTTTGCCCGGTCTACAGCGGCTCCGCGCCGTCGGCGACCGGGGAATAACCTTGACCAGGCGGTTTGCTCCCTGTAGCTTGCGGATCAAACATTCGGTATCGTCGGGCACGAAAATTCTTGGCACGGCGGCTCATTCGAGGAGGCGCACGATGGCACACCGGGTGGTCGTATGGGCGACGGGTGGCATCGGGTCGATCGTCATCCGCACGCTGCAGCGGCGCGCTGATCTGGATCTGGTCGGGGTGTGGGTGCACTCCGCGGAGAAGGTGGGCAAGGACGCGGGCGAACTCGCCAACGGGGAGCCGATCGGCCTTGCCGCCACCGATGACGCGGACGCATTGATCGCGCTGAAGCCCGACTGCGTGATCTATGCGGCCAGCGGCCCGGAGCGCGACGCGCTGGCCATCCCGGATTACGTCCGGCTGCTAGAGGCCGGCATCAACGTCGTCACGACGAGCACCACGCGGCTGGTCAATCCGCATGCCTACGAGCCCGCCGAGTGGCGTGACCAACTGGTCGCGGCCGCCAAGCAGGGCCAGGTGTCGCTGTACGCGTCGGGGATCGAGCCCGGGTTCGCCGCCGACTACCTGCCGTTGGTGTTGTCCACCCAGTCGTCGTTCATCGAGAAGATTCACTCGTTCGAGATCGGCTTGTACGACGACTACGGGGTTCCCGACATCATGAGCGATGCACTGGGATTCGGCCGGCCGCTCGATTACCAGCCGTGGATCGGCTACCCCGGCGCGATCGCCGGTGAATGGCAGGGGCAGATCCGGTTGGTCGCCGACGCGCTGGGAGTCGAAGTCACCGAAGTCCGCGAGTATTTCGATCGCGCGGTCACCGACCGGACGCTGGAGGTTGCCATGGGCACCGTCGAGGCGGGTACGTGCGGTGCGCTGCGCATGCGGGCGACCGGCGTGGTCGACGGCCGCGAAGCCATCGTCATCGAGCACGTCACCAGGCTTGCGCACGACGTCGCACCGGATTGGCCGACCGGGATCGGCGACCTGTCCTACCGGATCGTGATCAGCGGCGACCCTGACATCGACTGCACCATGGCGGCCACACTGCGAGACCCCCATCGGGCCGGAGTCGGTGGAATGACTTCGGGCGCAGGCGCAATGGTCGCCACCGCGATGCGGGTCCTCAACGCCGTGCCGTATGTCGTCGCGGCTGAGCCCGGCCTGCTGAGTTCGGTGGATTTGCCCTTGACCATCCCGCGAGGCGTATTCGGCACTCGATAAGGCGCAGCAGCCGGCCCCAACTCCTTTGTTAACCTGCGCCAATGAGTGAGGCCCCGCACGACTGGGACGGCTGGCTAGACCGCTTGGTCGAAGACGAAACGGCGCGCAAAGTAGCTGATATACGCACCTTCCTCATCGCTGAGATCAGCCGTGCGATGTCCCAAAGCGAGGCACTGCGCGTGACTGATGCTGACCAGCTCGCCGAGATCGCCGTCGACACGATGATCAAGTCCGCACGCGGGATACAAATTTAGCCCTCGTAGAGCACGTGTCATCGGGCCTGTTGAGCCAGTTGACGCGCCGGTGTCTGGCCGTCTCCGTCTAAGTACCGGCTTCGCAGCCGGTTGATATGGGTCAACGCTTCGTGGATGTCTCGTCGCAGCGCTGCGGCTTCCAGCTGGGAACCGTGATGCTCCACCCAGCTCAACTGGCGAGTCATTTTGTCTAGCAATTCGCACAAAGCCCGGACCAGGATCAGGGCCTGGGCGGCATCGTGTTCACCCATCTGAGGATCGTTGCACGTGCTGACCGATTTGGGAAACCGGACGGGCAGCACCCCGAGCTATCGTCTCGAAAGCGCGTTATGAACAGCCGCGCGGAAGGAGAAAGACCAGAGCCAGTCGTCCGCCCATGTCTCAGTTCTTAGGTCTGGGACACTCTGAGTTGTGACGGCACCGGTCGCGGGTTCTCGCACATTCAGCTCGGACTCAAGGTTCACAAGGAGTTTCCGTCCGCGACACCGGTAGCCCCGAAAAGCAGAAGCGGAAACTCCACGATCACGTCGGGCTCTACCGGTCGGAGTTACCTCTCGCGCAAGAGGAGCGTGAGAACGATACGATCGGCGCCGGTAACTCTCGACGGGCAAGGATGGCCACACCGTGACCAATCCTCAGGATCCGTTCGGGCGCAACCCTTTTAGTTACGATCCGCTGGGTCGGGTCCCTATCGAGCCAGCCACCACCCGCAGCGCTGGAATTCCCGGAACCGCCCGCACCGCCACGCCGCGTCAACGCATTCGCGACACTGTCGCTGCTGTTCGCCTTCGTGTTCGCCCCCGCCGGGGCGATCCTGGGACACCTGGGCCTCGCGCAGATCCGGCGCACCGGCGAAGCGGGTCGCGATCGGGCGCTGGTCGGGGTGACGCTGTCGTACGCGTTCATCACCGTTGCCGTCTTCGCGCTGGTGGGGTGGGCCAGCCTCGCTGTCATCGGCTCCAATCGGTCCCACCGGGCCGCGGCGCCGGCCACCGCAAGCGAGACCCCACCCCCGCCGACGGTGGCGCCTGCGGATCTAGCCAAGCTGTTGCCCGGCATCACCGACGTCAAGAAACTCACCGGTGACCAGAACCTGGTGTCGGGGCAAACGTGGGACCACATCGCCAAGGGCGACAGGGAAGGGACCCTCGACCGCCCGGAGTGCTGGGGAAGCATCGGCGCGGGCACCCCGGACGCCTACAACGTCGAGGCGGTCTTCGGCTACCACGCGTCAGAATTTTCCGATACCCGCGACCCCGGCAACTCGATGCAGGTCATCGCCGGGGTCGCGGCGTTTCGTGACGCGGACGCAGCCCAAAACCAGTTGACCCAGTTGCTATCCGGGTGGAAGCAATGCGGCGGCGCCAATGTGAAACTGGCCCTACCGTCCGGGCAGACGTTGATTTTCGCCCTGGGCGCTCCCACCGATGCCGGTAACGGCATCACCACCATCGAAGTCGAGACCAAGGGGCTGCGACGGTCCGTGCGCGCGATGGCCGCCAAGGCCAACGTCATCACCGACCTGAACGTGTCCTACTCCGCCTCCGCCGGCCCCACCGATCGCGCCAAGCCGGCAGTCGCCGTCGCCAACTACATCCTCGGCAAGATTCCCGGCTAAGGGCCAAACGCTGCCGGGCCGGAGGGCGCGGCGCGCGCAATCACGACCGGCATCGATGTCGCCGCATCGGCGCGCAGGATCGTGTGCACCAACTGGACGAGATCCTCGACGGGCATCAAGTTCGTGGACATGCAGCCATTGGACAACCACAGCGGGTAGGCCAGCCTGGCGAGGTCCATGTCCCAGCCGGCGTTAAATCCCGTCTCCGCGTCGCCCTCGCCACCCGCACACTCGCCGGCGATGAGGCAGGTGAAGCCGATGCCCGGGTGTTCGGCTTGCCAGGCCTCAATGAGTCTCTCCAACGCCGCCTTGCTGACCCCATAGGCCCCGAGGCCAGGCCAGGGCGGACCGAAAGTGCCCGCGGGCGACGAGAGGTAGACCGCCCTGCCCGCGGAGGTCGTCAGGTGTGGCACCGCCGCCGCCGTCGCCAGCGCCGCGCCCATGACGTTGGTATCGAACACGCGCCGCCACGTCTCGGCATCGGTCTCCACCAGGCGGACGAGCGGCCCTATCGCAGGTGTGTACACCAGGTTGTCGATCCCGCCGAGAGCGTCGGCGGCCTCGTTGATAGCCGATCGGCACGATGCCTCGTCGGTGACGTCACACTCGATGGCGATCGCGCCCTCTCCCGCCTCGGTCGCCGCCCCCTCGATACGCTCACGGCGCCGGGCCAGCAGCGCGACCTGGTCGCCGCGCTGCGCGAGTCCGATTCCGATGCAGCGCCCGAGCCCGCTGGACGCGCCAACCACCACTGTCTTCGACATAATCCGCCCTCACCATGAACCGGGTTAGAACCGCGTGTCGGCGAAAAACATATCGCCTGCTAGGCGACCGCTCGGCAAGTGGGTGCGCACTCGGTCATCTCAGTACGGTGGGGCGTATGAAATATCTCGAGGTCGACGGAATCGGAAAAGTCAGCCGGATCGGGCTGGGCACCTGGCAATTCGGCTCACGCGAGTGGGGGTATGGGGACAGCTACGCCACGGGTGGTGCCGGCGACATCGTGCAGCGCGCTCTTGGCCTCGGGGTCACATTGTTCGACACCGCCGAGGTGTACGGGCTGGGTAAGAGCGAGCGGATCCTCGGCGAGGCTCTCGGCGACGAGCGCGCCAAGGTCGCGGTGGCCAGCAAGATCTTTCCGGTAGCGCCGTTCCCCGCGGTCGTCAAACAGCGCGAGCGCGCCAGCGCGCACCGCCTGCAGCTGGACCGCATTCCGCTCTACCAGATTCACCAGCCCAACCCGGTGGTTCCCGATTCGGTGATCATGCCGGGCATGCGCGATCTGCTGGACAGCGGCGCGATCGGCGCGGCCGGTGTCTCGAACTACTCGCTTGCGCGATGGCGCAAAGCCGACGCCGCGCTGGGGCGACCGGTCGTCAGCAACCAGGTGCATTTCTCGCTCGCGCACTCCGGTCCGCTGGAGGACCTGGTCCCGTTCGCCGAGCGCGAGAATCGCATCGTGATCGCCTACAGCCCGCTGGCGCAAGGACTGCTGGGCGGCAAGTACGGCCTGGACAACCGTCCCGGCGGCGTGCGCGCGGTGAACGCGTTGTTCGGCACCGAAAACCTGCGCCGCATCGAGCCGTTGCTGCAAACGCTGCGCGATGTTGCGGCCGAGGTCGACGCCAAGCCGGCGCAGGTGGCGCTGGCCTGGCTGATCAGCCTGCCCGGCGTGGTCGCCATTCCCGGCGCGTCCAGCGTCGAGCAGCTCGAGTTCAACGTCGCCGCCGCCGACATCGAGCTGCCCGCGGGATCCCGCGATGCGCTGACCAAGGCGGCGCGCGCCTTCCGGCCGGCGTCGACGACGCGCTTCCTCACCGATCTGGTCCGGGAGAAGTTAGGTCGGTGATCTCACCGAAAGGGATCGGAGTTGCTCCAACGCCCTGGCGGAGTCGCTGCCGGGCTCGGCGCGATAACATCAGCACGTGGTGGCCAACGGCGATCGCACGTGCGGAACGTTGAGCTGGTTCCGGCGCAGATAGAGGTCGCCGACTCGCGGATGGCGCAGGTGCTTGATTCCCAACCGATAGCCCACGCTCGCATGCGCCCAAAGTTCGCGGAAACGTGGGCTGGCGGAGGACAATTCGGCCATGAAAGTCTTCATGCGAGGATCGTCCGGCACGGCGCCGGCGAGTTCCCGTAGGCCACTCACCGCGGCGTCGGTGGCGATTCCTCCCAATCAACGTAAAGCGCTCGGGCAGCGGGATCCAACAGACGCCAGCGCAGAAAGTTCTGTCCGGGTGTGAATCCCGGCGACAGTGCCTGGGCCATCGGATTTGCGGCCAGGACATCTTGATACCGATTGGCCACGATTGCCGGGAAGGGCAACTCGTCGATCAACTCGTCCAGCCCCTCGACCGCTGCGTCCAGAACGGACTGATCCCAGTGGCTGATGACCGCGGTGGCCAGTTGGTGTAAGTACTTGGTGGCCTTGATGTCCAGTCGCAGTGCCCGCGCAAGCGCCTCGACAACCTGAGCCGACGGATTCGTGTCGCGACCCACCTCGAGTCGCAGGTAGTACTCGGCGCTGATGCCCGCCAGCATTGCCAGCTCCTCGCGGCGCAATCCCTCGACCCGTCGCCGCGCGCCCGGAACCAACCCGACATCCTCGGGCCGGACCTGACGCCGGCGTGCACGCAGAAAATCACCCAGCGCGTTGTGTTTGGCCGACATCACCAGAGCCTAAGCCCAATTCAGGGGCCCTCAGCAAATCTCATCTGGCTCGCGGCGTCCTACCGGCCCGCGCCGAGGGTGCGGCGACTGTGGCGGTTGCACCCATTCCGCTCCGCTGGCATCGAACAACCGGCCGATCTCCTCGATGTGCATGTCGGCCAGGTCCCACACGTCGGGTACCAGGTCGCGGTCGACGACGAAGCCGAAGTCGAGTCGGTCCAGGTAACTCACCACCGTGATGTTGAGTCCCTGCCCGTCGGTGACGATCGACACCGGGAACTGATGGCACAGCTTCGCGCCCGCGAAATACATCGGCTGGCGCGGCCCGGGCACGTTGGAGATCACCAAGTTGAACGGCTGAGCAATGCGGTCAGCCAACCGCAGCCGCGACGCGAGTCGCACCGCCGAGGTCGCCAGCACCGGGGCGGAGAACTGGGTGAGGTCGACGAGCTCGTCGGCCGGCACCATGTCGAGGGTGCGCTTGGCGTTTTGCATTGCGGTGCTGCATCGGGCAATGCGCTCCAGCGGGTCGGCGCAATCGGTGGGCAACTCGGCGACGAGAGCCGAGACCCGGTTGGTCCACGGGTCGTCCTCCTCGCCGGTGCGGGTGGACACCGGCACCATTGCCCGCAGCGGGCGATCGGGCAGTGCGTCATGCGATAGCAGGTACTGGCGGAGGCCGCCCGCGCAGATGGCCATCACGATGTCATTCACCGTGCCCCCGGTGGCGTTCTTGAGCGCCTTGACATTCTCCAAAGATGTTGTGCGCATGGCGAATCGGCGGTGGCCCGTGATCGACTTGTTCCACGGGGTCGGCGGTGCCTGGGTCGTCGGCAGGGAGATGCGCGGCCCGTCGGTTCGGCCGAGTCGGGCGACCGCCTTGACGGCTGCCCCGGCCTGCCCGGCCGCACCGCTGATGCTGTTGACACCTGCGGTGTCGGCGGCCTTGCCGACGAGCCGCGCTTGAACCCGCATGGCCTTGAAGGGATTTCGAGCCAGTTGGACCGCCGTACGCCGCAACAGCTCCACGGTGCTTGGCAGAGGCTCGGCGTCCCACGGCGGGCTGTCGCCCGGGGCCGGGGCGTCGGGGTCGGGATCGGTGAGGATCTTCAGCATGAGCTGCCCGGCGGCGCCGTCGATCGTGGCGTGATGGTACTTGGTGAGCAGCGCCCAGCGGCCGCTGTACAGGCCGTCGATGACATAGACCTCCCACAGTGGACGAGTCCGATCCATGGGGCGACCGACGATGCGGGAAACCTGGTCGGCGAGTTGATCGACCATGCCCGGCTTGGCCAGATGGATCTCCCTGATATGGAAGTCGAGATCGAAGTTGGGGTCGGCCACCCAGTACGGACGGTCCAGTCCGAGTGGCACCTCGACGAGGCGGCGGCGCAGAGGTTCGAGCTCGCCGATCAGAGACGCGTACTTGGCATAGACGGCCGCGAACGGGTCGTAGTCGGCGCTGGGCCGCTCGAAGATCATCAGGCCCGTGACGTGCCCGAAGGTTGTCGACGTCTCCATGTACAGAAACGTTGCGTCCAGGCCGCTGAGTTGCTTCACGAGAGTCTCCTTAGGTGGTCAGCATTCCGCCTTCGACGGGCAGCGTGATCCCGGTGACGTAGCTGCTGGCGTCGCTGGCGAGGAATAACAGTGCGGCGCTGAGTTCTTCGGGTTCACCGAGACGTCCGCACAGTGTGCGCGGCACGATCGTGGCATCGAAGTACTCGGCATCGAACTGGTCGGTCATCTCGGATGCGAAGTAGCCCGGTGCGATCGCGTTTACCCGGATGCCCCGGCGCCCGGTCCATTGCTGGGCGAGGTCTCGGGTCAGACCGATCAACCCCGCCTTGGACGACGCATAGGCGGCCTGTGGCAGACCTGCGGTGGTCAAGCCGAGCACACTGCTGACGTTAATGATCGAGCTGCCGGGCTGCATCACCCGGCCACATTCCTGCGCCATCCAGTAGCAGCCATTGAGATTGAGGTCGACGACCGACCGGAACTGCTCGGGGGTCTCGCGAGTGGCCGGCACCGCCGTTCCAACTCCGGCGTTGTTCACCAGGATGTCCACCCGACCGAATTCAGCCATCGCTGCGCGCACCAGCGCCTGGCAGTCGCTTGGGTCGGTCACATCCGTTCGCACCGCGATAGCCCTTCGGCCCGCGGCCTCGACCAGGGCACGGGTCTCGGCTAGGCGGTCGACGCGCCGGGCGCCGAGCACCACGTGGGCGCCCGCCTCAGCCAAAGCCTGTGCGAAGGCGACCCCGAGGCCGCTGGACGCGCCGGTGACGACCGCCACGCGGTCATCGATACGAAAGCGATCGAGCACGGGCATAGCAACACTCCTCAAGTCCTTTTCCATCGCGGTCTGCCCGCGTCCCACTCAGTGTGCAACATATATTGATATGTTGCATAGATCCACCGCCTAGGATATAGGTCACAGCCTGTAACCCACTTAAGCGTCGGGTTTATAAGTGGGAGAGGTGTAATCGGGCTACCCACTGTGCAACGTTTGATAATCTGCTGCATACGGCCGACAGCTTTATCGAAGGAGGTGCACGATCGGCGAAACACCGCTATCCCGCATGTTGGCAGAGCAGCGCAAGCCTGACGCGTTGGCCGCTTTCCGGGTTGCTCGACGCTGGTTCCAGGCCGGGCGCCGCATCGAGATGCAGGAATTGGCAGCCGAACTCGGCGTGAACCGCGCGACCTTGTTTCGCTGGGTCGGCAGCCGCGACGATCTGCTCGGGGAGATCCTGTGGTCGCTGGCAGAACCGACGCTCGCCGCTGCACTCGAAGCCGCCGGCGACTCAGACCGCACCGGCGCACAGCGCATCACCGGAGCGATCGGTCGCTTCGCGGCCATGCTGGACCAAGCCGATTTCCTGCGGGACTTTTTGCGGCGGGAGCCGGAACGTGCACTGAGGATCCTCACCACGCGCGCGGGCACCGTTCAGGCGCGTCTCGTGGGAGCCATCGAAACCCTGCTGGACGAAGAGGTCTCACGGGGGAACCTACATTCGCGCCTTCCGCTACGTGACTTGGCCTACCTCATTGTCCGGATCGTCGAGTCATTCCTATACGCCGAGTTCATCATCGGCGAGGAACCCGATATCGCAATGGTCGAGCTAGCCGTCGGAGCACTCCTCGGACACCAAGACACCGATGCCGGTTGAAGATTATTCCACGACTGCCGGCCGCCGAGGCGACACCCTGCGCGGGCGGCTTGGAATCCGCTGAGGCCACCAGAACGAGCGACTGAGCACCCGGACGAGCGGCATCACCAGGAAGAGCCGCACGATGATCATGTCGAAAATCAGCCCGATGCAGATGGTCGAGCCGGCTGGGCCGATGTTGGTGACATCGCTGGAAAGCAGCGCCAATCTCCTGCCGATAGCGCGACAGCAGCAGGTTGTAGTCGCAACCGACGGCAACAAGGACGATGAATGCGATCGACAAGGTCAGCCAATGCAGTTGTGTCCGCAGGAGCGTCTCCCACACGCAGGTAGACAGCCGCCCGTCGCCTACCGAGAAGTTCTCCACACCATCCGCACGGTGAGCACCGCGAGCGAGCCGATTATTGCGGTGGCAATTGTCAGGGTCAACCAGGTCAATAGCAAACTCGCAGGACCCGGTGCCGCAATCGCCCAGTGGCCCAACGTGTTCGCTACTGAGGCCAGCGGGAAGCTGAATGACCAATGAGAGATCGTGAATTGGCGGCGAAGGTAGTCGGGCAGGATGAACAATTGGATAAGCGCCATCATGGCCAGCACGGCTGCCAGGCCGAGGCCGAAAGTGGTGATCCGGTTGTCGTTCAAGCCAAACCACGCGATGCTTGCCGTCGCAGGAGGAACCATGAGTACCGCCAGCGTGGGAAAGCGCGCATCGCTGAGCCGCTTTTCGGTCATCAGTCGACCAACGATCAAAGAACCGAACGTCACGCCGAAGTAGACACCGACTGCAAACAGGCCCTGCGCCAGCGCATGCCAGCCGTTGGCCTGCAGCGAAATACACGCAATGAATGGGCCACCGACGACCGGCAGCGAGAATCCCGGATGTATCGTGTGACGATCACGCGGAGTTGTAATCCAGTGTGCCACAAGGGCCGCCGTGCCGAGTGCCCAGAGCGCGGCCAGCCCCAGATCAAGGATGCTGAGCCCCCGAGTCCGCGGTGCGCGGGCCAGCAGTAACAGCGGAATCACCGGAATATAGCCCAGGGCGAAGCCTTGTTCCTGGTGGCGCAAGTCCGCCACGAAGGCCTGCGGACGCCAGCCACCCTTCAGCACATACATCACCGTGATCGTGATCCAGGCGCCGAGACTTACCACCGCAAAGCTCACCGCCGGCCAGGCGGGTGCGCCCAGGGCGACAGCCGTGCGCCACGCCCCTCCCAGGCCACCCAAACCGAGCGCAATCGGATACAAACGCAACCAGCCGGAGCGGCCAGCGATTACGGAGGTCGACATCCGACTGTTCGCCGACGCCGCATCGGTCAATGCAGCTCCGACGCTGTGGATGTTGGTCTGCATGGTCCTACTTTCTGCGGGTGGGTGCATACGACCACAATCAGCGCCACGCAAGTGATCCGTAAGTATGTCAACATCTTTCGCGGTGCTGATGGTGCCTCTTCAGTGGCGCGACACCAGCGCATAGCCCGCAATGCCGAACGTAATGGGCATCATCGCCAATGCCCCATATATCGCGCTTAACATCGTTCTCTCCTTGCTGCACAAAACTTTTCGAGCTGTCGACCCAGAGTCTGATGAAGTTCACTCGCCACTCGTGTCAGGGCCTTGAGTCAACTATCGACGCGCCGACGATGATCTGGGGAGTCCGCGCTGATACCTATTCCTGGCAGGGACACCCTGAGGCTCGCCGCCGCGGGTAGACGCAGGCGGGCGCAGCCTAAACGGACAGAAGTTCCTTGACCGCCCTGGCGGAGTCGCTGCGCGGCTCGGCTCGATACATCAGCAGCTGCTGCCCTTCACAATTCGGGTGCGGAACGTTGAGCTGGTTCTGGTATAGCTGAAGCTCGCCGACTCGGGGATGTCGCATGCGGCAGACTCCGTATCCGTAACCGACATCGGCGCGCGCCCAGGCTTCGCGGAACAATGTTCTCGCACTGGATAATTCGTCGACCAGCGACCGCATACAAGGATCACCCGGATCTGCGCAGAGATTTCCCGTAACCCACTGACAGCGACCGCCGTCGCCTCGTCCCAATCAACGTAAAAATCGCTGGCCGCTGGGGCCAACAACTGCCAGCGCAGAAAGTTCTCTCCCGGCGTGAATCCTGGCGACAACGCGCGAGCAACCGGATTGGCGGCCAACATATCTTGATATCGGTTGGCAACGATGGCCGGAGTCGGGAGCTGGTCGATGAGCTTGTCCAACCCTTCGGCGACCACCTCCGGGTTGGAGCTTGGCTCGAGATAACCGCGAAGCCACTGTGAAACGTTCGTTGGCTCAGCTAGACAGTTTGAAGACGTTTGCGGCTGAATGGGGTTGCGATACACAGCTATTAGTAGCGCGGTGGAGATCAGCCGCGAGAATGCACGGTCGCCGGCATGGTGGCCATTACCTGGTCGGTCAGCCCGATCGTGGTCCTCGTGATCGTCGACGGAGCAGGGCGGTCGCCGTACCGCGCCGGGCTGGCTGCCGAGGCCGATCTGTGTTTGCCCGCGTTCGTCGGCGCACCTTCATCGCCCCGCCACTTTCAGCAGGATCTTGCCGCCACGGAGGAGATGTTGCACCGCGTCCTGGATGTGCTCGAGGGGGTAGACGCCCGCCACGGGGACAACGAGGGCGCCGTCGGCCACCAGCGGTGCCGCCTCACGAATGACAGGCACCACCTTGTCGCGGTAGTCGAAGTCGCCGACAAAGAATCCGCGGACCGTGAGGTGCTTGCCGACCAGTGTCGAGGTGTCGACCCACATGGGTTCGTCCCTGGCCCAGGAATAGCTGACCAACCATCCACCGTCGGACAGCAATTCGAGCAGCCGCGCCACCCCTGGACCACCGACGGCTTCCACTGCCAGCGCCACTCGCGCGTCGCCGATCACTGCTCGAACATCGCCGACCGCATCGGGGTCGTCGACGTGGACCACGTCGGCCCCGGCCGCTGTGAGCTCGGCGAACGTTGCGTCGTCTCGGACCAGGTTGATCGTCTTGAGTCCACGAAGTTTGGCTAGCGCGATCAATGACCGTCCCACACCGGAGTTCGCGGCGTTCTGAACCACCCAGTCACCGGGCTGCAGGGGGGTGGTTTCACTGAGCATCAACCCTGCCGTCGGGGGGGTTGCTGCCCAGCATCGAGTACTGCTCGATGTTGCCGCCGGCGGGCAGTGCGAACAGGCCGTCGGCGGGCACGACGAGCCGCTCACGCCACGCACCGGCATACAGGGGTAGCACGACCAGATCGCCGACTTGAAGTCCATCGACCTCGGCGCCAGTGGCAAGCACGCGGGCGACCCCCTCTGCGCCTGGTATGTGGGGCAGGGGTGGTCGTGCCAGCATGCCGGTGACAACCAGTAGGTCGTGTTTGTTCAACGGCGAGACCTCAACGCTCAACAGAACCTCATGCGGACCCGGTGGCGGCGGCTCCTCGATGTCGACGACGCGGAGCACCTGTGCGGGGTCGCCGAACTGTTCAATCTCGATGGCGCGCATATCAATTCCTTTCCATCAAAGGTGAGGCCGCTGTGTGAGCGGTGTGCTCGGGCATCCAGCCGCCTCCGTTCCTGCGTGTCCACCGTGGTTCATAGCTGGCTACGAAGGAAGGTACTACGCTCGCGCCTTCCGCTGCGTGACTTGGCCTACCTCATTGTCCGGATCGTCGAGTCCTTCCTTAACGCCGAGTTCATCATCGGCGAGGAACCCGATATCGCAATGGTCGAGTTAGCCGTCGGAGCACTCCTTGGACACCAAGACACTGTCTAACAATCGAACTCGCAATCGCGCTCGCAACCAGGGTTACGTTCACTTCGCCGGCGAGGCGGCGCCGGCGCCGGCGAAGCGAGCTACGTACTGGTCAAGGTGGGGGCCGACGATGGTGGCCGATTGCTCGGGGCGTCCCCCTCGTTTGCGCTCCCAGGGCCAGGTCATCAGCGCCCACACCGTGCCAACAACGACGGTTTCCGCCAGTACGTAGTACGGCCAGGGTCCCAAAAGGTCGAGCAGCGAAGGGTTGAGCGGCTTCCGGTTGAGAAACCCGTAGTCGGTTCCCGCGATTGTGTTGAAGACGAAGGTGAATGCCCCCCATGCCAAGGTCGTGGTGACCGCGAAGCGGTAACCCCGCCAATTCGGCCGCATCCCACGCCCCCAGGTCAGATAGATGGCCGTCCAAACAATGAGCAGGTGCAATACAAAGAACGTCAGGAAGCCATGGGCCGGGAAGTCTGGCCCGTCGAGATCAGGCGTGATCAACGCCTGCGAGCTCAGCGGAAGACCCCAGAAGTAGGCGAGCGTGAAGGCCCACTTTCGCTGTGACCAAAGGGCGTACGCCGCGGTGAGCTCGGCAAGATCGCAAAGTTGCAGCGGCACCGAATGAGCAATGGACGGTTGCACCAGCTTGTACACCAGAGCCACGATGAATACCGCCATCGTTATCGCCCCCAGTACGCGCCCGAACAGCCGGGCCTGCAATTCGTTCTGGCGCCGTCCGATCCAGACCAGCGCGACAGACCCGAGCGCGAAGACCATGAGCACCGTCAAATGTGACGGGCCGAAGGCGGAGAACTCCCGCGTCGCAGAGACCGGCGCCAAATCCGCCGTCACCATCATCACCGAGTGGGTCATGATTCTTCCTTTCGATCTGATTCGTTAGCGTGTCAATACTTTTCGCGCGCGGAAGAGTGAACTGCCGCTTCAGTGGCGCGACACCAGTGCGTAGCCCGCAATACCGAACGTTATGGGCATCATTGCCAGCACCCCATACATCGCACTTAGCATCGTTCTCTCCTTGCCGCACAGAGCTGTTCAGGCTGTCGACCCAGAGGCTTATGAACTTCACTCGCCGGTCTTGCCAGGGCCTTACGTCAACTATCGGCGCACCACCGATCAGCTGGGGAGTTCGCGTTGATCCCTATTACCGGCAGGGACACCCTTAGGCACATCCGATCAACTGGCGGGCCGCAAGGGTGTCCCTGTCGATGCTGGGTATCAATTGGGATCGACTGCGTATCCGTTCGGTGGAATTTCGAACGCGTGGGGCGCGCTCATGGTGGGCATAGCCGGCCGGTGGCGAGTTCAGTCAACCGACCGGTATCGCACGAATCCTTGTTGAGAGAGGGATAACTCATGCCCGTGCATGAGATGGTGTCGCGATGACCGCGCACTGGCCCAGCGAGATCGACGAATCGTCGCGCGGTGCTGTCGATTCCGACGTGCAGGCACGATGCGCGGGCAATGGCCGGCTTGCGATGACCATCATCAAATGGCGTGCCAAACGGGAACAAAGACGCCGTGAGCAAAGGGAATTCAAAGCGTGGCTGGAGATAACCGCGCACCCACTGTGAAAAGTGCTAGACACAAAGCGCCGCAGCCGAAAGGAACCGGAGCTCCTCCAAGGCTCGCGCCGAATCACTGCCCGGCTCGGCGCGATACATCAGCAGATGTTGCCCGTCGCAATGTGGAACGTGCGGAACGTTGAGCTGATGCTGATAGAGGTGAAGCTCGCCGACTCGGGGATGACGCATGCGGCAGACCCCGTAGCCGCAACCCACATCGGCGCGTGCCCATGCTTCACGGAAAGGTGTACTCGCAGTCCATAATTCATCGATCAACGACCGCATGCGAGGATCACCCGGATCCGCACCGGAGACTTCCCGAAATCCACTCACCGCGACCGCGGTCGCCTCGTCCCAATCCGCATAGAAATCTCTGGCGGCGGGGTCTAAGAGCCGCCAGCGCAAAAGGTTTTCTCCCGGTGTGAAGCCCGGTGACAGTGCCCGCGCGACCGGGTTTGCGGCCAACACATCTTGATATCTGTTGACCAAGATGGCCGGAGTCGGCAACTGGTCGATCAGCTCGGTTATCCCCTCGGCGACTACCTCCACATCGGAGTGTGTCTTAACGCTTGGGCTGACCAATTGATGCAGATACCTTCTGGCCTTGATGTCCAGCCGCAGGGCGCCCGCGAGCGCATCCAACACCTGGGGGGACGGATTTTGCGCGCGCCCCACCTCCAGCCGCAGGTAGTACTCGGCGCTGATGCCCGCCAACATCGCCAGCTCCTCACGGCGCAACCCCGCAACGCGACGCCGCCCGCCGGCAATCAGCCCGACGTCTTCGGGCCGCACCTGTTCGCGCCGCGCGCGCAGGAAATCACCCAGCGCACCGGCCTTCGGTGCCGCCAACCGATGCTGCCAAGAAATGGCGCCTCCCGACACACCGGGCCGATTCGTTGTGCCGCTTACTGATTCGGCGACGCCCCGCCGCAGCGAGGGCGCGGTCATCGGGACACCATCGCGTACCCGGCTATTCCGAACACCACCGGCACCATCGCCAGCATTCCAAGCGCCGCATTCAACATTGTTCGCTCTTTTCCTCGTGTGCATCGTTGCTAATAACGATTGCAGCGCGGGCAGCGAACAACCATCGCCCCAGGATTCATCTTTAGGGCCGCACGGATCTAGTACTAAGCGGGCGGGCTGGTCACTCCGAGCCGCGCATGTGCTGCGCCAACTGGGCGCGGGAGTTGATACCCAGCTTGGCGAAGGCATTGTGGACGTGGTTCTTGACCGTATGCAGGGAGAGATTCAGCTGGCGGGCGACGTCACGGTTACTCACGCCCGCTGCGATCAAATTGACGACCTTGAGCTCGGCATCGGTGAGACTGTCCCACCCCGTCTTGGCCCGCGGTTGGCTGACAATGCGACGTTCCACGCCCAACCGGCGCAACTCACGGCCTACCCGGCGTGCATGGGCGAGCGCCCCGGCGCGCGTATAGGCATCGAACGCGGCATTGAAGTGGTCGAGCGCCTCGTTCTTCCGATCGGCGAGTACGAGGAGGCCGGCGGCATCTTCGGCGGCCGCGGCGTAGAGCAGCGGCCGCGCCGACGACCGAAACAAATCGGCGGCAGTCACCAGTGCCTGCGCATCGCTCTCGAGTATCCCGCGGACGTGTGTGACAACGGCGCTGAACAGCGGGATCGCCGGCTTCTCCTGCTGCAGTTTCTCGACGGCGCGCAGGACGCGCGCGCGGCCGCCTGCGTCACCCGCGCTCGAGGCAACCCGCGCGCAGAGGATCAGCTGTTCTAATGCCTGGGGCGTCGGCGGCGCGCCGAATAGGCCGATGTCGCCGCCGAACCAGCGCACCGCGTCATGGAGATCATTGCGGTGCCACGCCGCCAGGGCGAGCACGTGCGCGGCGGTCCGGCGCACCATGGCTGCCCCGTTCGAGTAGGCGTCATGGGCGCAGGAAACCATCTGCTGCAACAGATTCCGGTCGTCAGCGGCGACTGCCACCCCGGCGAGGACGAGCACGCGCAACGTGTCCAGCTCGGTTGCGGCGGTGGCCTCGGGCAAGGGCAGGGATTCCACCGCGGCGCGCGCAGCGCTAATTCGGCCCGCGGCCAGGTGGACCATGCCGCCAAAGGTGGCCCAGATGTCAAGCATCATCGCGTTGCGCTCTTGTCGGGCTCGTTCCAGACCGGCGGTGACCTGCTCAGTGGCGTCGTCCAATCGGCCGACCAACGCCAGCATGTTGGAGTAGTAGGTTGCCGCCAGAGGACCAGCCGTGGGCAGATTTCGGGTGCGGCCGAGCGCACTGAGTTCTTCCAGGTTGGCAACGGCACGGCCAGCGTGCCCGTCCGCACTGTCGAAGCACGCGAGAGTCAGCTCCGCGATGACCTTCGACACAAGATCACCGATCGATTCCGCCGCGGCGGACGCGGCTTCGGCCGCCGCGCGGTTTTGGCCCTCCTTGTCGTCCAACATCAAGTTGTAGGCGAGCAGGGCCTGATGCCGGGTCCTGGTGACATCGCTGATGTCACTCAGCTGTAGCGCCCGGCGATTCTCCTCCATTCGCCGCTGCGACCCGTGCTTGGTGAAGGCGGGGAGCCGAAGGCGGATCTCGGCCTCCTCTTCGGCCGACGCCCTCGACAGGGCCGCGACGGCCAGCTCCTCCGACTCCTCGTAGCGTCGAGCCCGGTTGAGCAGCAACACGGTTTCGCCGATCACCTGCCCGTGTTCAGGGTCGTCGGTGGGCAAGAGCGCGAGCGCCCGCTTGCTCAAGTCCGCAGCCGCGCTGGCATTGCTGTTGCTTAGTGCTTGCGCGGCCTGACGCAGAGCGCCGATCGCTTCGCTGTCTCCGGGTTCGGCGCTCCGGGCCAACTGTGTGGCGACCTCGGCCGGGGCCGCGCCCATGCTCAGCATGATCGATGCCGACTGGCGCTCCATGGCCCGGCGCAGCGACCGCGGCAACGACTGTCGGGCGGCCTCACGCAGCAAGTCGTGCCGAAACCGCAGCTGTTCACCGTCGTCGATCAGAAGATCCGCGCCGACGGCCTCATCCAATGCCGACATCAACGACGCCGGCTGGCGGTCCAGCATCGCGGCCAGCAAACCTGCCGAGAATCGGTCAGGCAGCACGGCGGCGACCCGCACCACCTCTGAGGCACCCTCGGTAAGCAGGTCCAGCCGCTGCTGCATACCGGTACCCAGACGGCGCGGTAGTTCGTGGCCGGTGGCCGTCGCCCGGCCGCCGCTGACAGTGAGCCGGCCCTCCTCGCCCAGACCCCCGACAAGCTCCGTGACCAGGAATGGATTGCCGTGCGCCTTGGTGGCCAGAGTCAGCAGCGACTCGTCCGCCGTCGCCCGCACGACATCGCAGACCATCTCGGCGACCGCGTCCGGCGACATAGCCGCTACCCGCACGAATGCCGCACCCGCGCGCTGCAGCACCGACAAGGACTCATGCACCGCCGGCCCGCCGGCCCCGGTGCGGGCGGTCAGCACCCACAACACCGGGACGTCGGGCTGCAAGGTGGCCAGCGACCGCAGCGCCAACAGCGTGCCGTCATCGGCCCAGTGAATATCCTCCAACACAATCACCAGCGGGTTTTCGGCAGCCGCGGCACGAATCGCGTCCGCCAGATCGTGCACCACCCAATACCGCAGATCGACCGACGAGCCCAGCCGGCGCAGCGCGTCGGCGTCTCCTACCGGGGGATCGGCGCGCAGGGTGGCCATGAACAGCGGAAAAAACGGCACTGGCTGCTGGTACTCGAACGCCTCCCCGAACAACGTGCGCGCCCCGCACTTGTCGGCTAACGCCAACACTTCGGTCAGCAACCGACTCTTGCCAATGCCCGGCGGGCCCTCGATGACCAGCACACCCCCGCGCCCCTGCGCCACCGCCGTCACCAGCCCGCCGATCACCTTCAGCTCGGCCGCCCGCCCCCGAATAGGCGGAATGGCCAGCCGTTGACCACCGACATCGAACAAGCCGGTTGAAGGGCCCACGGGGTGTCCTGTCTCCCGTTTCCGGACTGCTACTGCTGTGCACGTCATTGTAAGCATCCGCCTACAACTGGAAACTGCTAGCAGGCCGCGCTTCGGTGAGGCTTGGTCGACATGGGTCAAAATGGTTGCCAGGAAGAACCTTTCGATGTCCGATCGACCCTCCGGACCTAATCCATGGCCAACTCGCGCCCACCGACGGTGCCCTGAGCAGCCCCGGCGCCGAGGTGTTGCCGGAAAGCCGGCACGCTGTACCCGACTACCGCCGCGTCGGTGCGGGCACGCACCATTGCGTCGCGCGGCAAGCCGAACAGCGGACCTATCTCGCCGAAGTAGTCACCCGCCTTGGCGACTCGAAGCAGTTGCTGTTCGCGGCCCGCCGTGTGACGGACAATCTCCACCTCGCCCTCAGAGACCGTGTAGATCAAATCAGCCAGCGCGCCTTGGTTGAACAGAACCGTTCCCGCCTTGAGCTGAATCGTTTCGTGCGCGCGATTCACCAAGGTGGTATTCGGCACCATCTGGATCACACGGTCGGCAAGCGGTACTAACCGGGGGTCATGGGTCGCCACGACGACCATGCGGTCGCCGGTCGCCAGGCTGCGGATCAGCCGGAGGATCTCCTCGACTTGCAGGTTATCGAGATGTGCGGTCGGTTCGTCCGCCAGAATCAGCGTCGGATCGAGGGCTATCGCGCGCGCTATGGCGACGCGTTGTTGTTGGCCGCCGCTGAGGTCTCCGGGACGGTGATTCATCCTGTCCCGCAGGCCAACGCCACGTAGCAGCTTTTCGGCGCGCTCATTCGCCTCGGAGTGCGACTTTCCCGCGGCGCGTAGCGGCACCATGACGTTCTCGAGCGCCGTCAGGCTGGGCACCAGATTGAACGCCTGGAACACGATGCCGACTTCGTGGCGCCGGTATCGTGTCATCGCGCGGCGGTTGAGCGCCGTCACGTCCGTGTCACCGACTGTGATGCGGCCGGCTGTAGGTGTCAGCAATCCGCCGAGAGACGACAGCAATGTCGTCTTCCCGCAGCCGCTGGGGCCGAGGAGGATGGTCAACGAGCCGGGATCGAGCTTGAGGTTGAGGCCATCGATCGGGCGGACGGGGTTTCCGCCGCTTGAGTATTCGACGACAAGGTTCTGGACGCTTAGACCGGCCATGATTTACGGACCTCCAAATGCGAGTGCGGGATCGACGGTGGCAGCCTGGCGGACTGCCGTGGCGCTGGCGAGCAGACCGACCCCGACCGCGATGACTGCCAGCAGCGGATAGGCCAAATCGGGTTCGACAACGTTCATGGGGAACAGCGGTGCGAGCAGGCGTGCAAGTCCTGCGCCGAAGGCGGCGGCAAGGACCGCGACGACGATTGCCTGCAATATCAACCCGCCCAGGATCGATCGTGTGGACACGCCGATCGCCTTGAATACTGCGAAGTCACGCATGCGTTCCAGCGCGGACAGGTAGACCACGCCGCCCACGATCAACGCTGCAACGATCCACAGCAGAATCGCCACGATCCTGATCGCCTGGACCGCGATCTTGGTGGGTCGCATGAGGTCGTCGACCGCGACTGTGCGGTTGACAAGCCGGTAGCCATCGGGGACCTGCGAGAGTGTGCCGCGGATCCCGATCGCTGAGATGAGCTGCTGCCCGCCGTATTCCAGTTTTTGTATACCCTCGGTCGTCACGAAGAGGTTAGGCGTTTTTGCCAGAGAGGTGGAATTGTTCACGATGCCGACGATCAGCAGTTTCCGCGAACCGACCTCGAGCTCCTCGCCGATACGGCGACCGATCGTGCTTGACACCGCGATCTCGTCGGGGCTGGACGGTGTCCTGCCCTGGGACATCGCGGGCATACCCGGACCGCCCGCCGGCGCGCCGAACATGGCGGCTGGGTGCGTCGAGTCCCCGTTCCTGAATGTTGCCCCCTTATAGGAGACAGGAGCGGCTGCCACGACGCCCGCGGCGCTCGCGACCATCTGCAGTTCTGCCTCCGGGAAAGGCTCGGAGCCCAGGAATGGTCCAGTCGCACCGGACTTGATCAAGAACATGTCGACGCCGAGAGAATCGACGGTGCGCTCATCCTCCACCCGGAATCCGTTGGCGAGCCCGGTCAGGACGAGCGTCATCGCGAATACGAGGCCTGTGACGACGATCGCGATGACGAAGCGCCATCTGCGCCATTGCATGTCACGCAATGAGGTCAATAGCATGATTGGTGCCAACCTTTCCGAGCGGATGTCCGTTGCAGCTGAAATGTTCTGCGGCGGTAGATATCTCGTAACGCTGCCGGCGCGGAACCGCTATTCCGGTCACGGATGATCGCGACGCAGAACGTGACGAGCGCACCGGCAGCGGTCAAGACAGCCGCGGTCGGTGGTACCACCTGAAGCCACAGTGTCGTGTGGGAGTGAACATCTGCGGTGCCTCGCCCAGCAATGCGTAGCAAAAACGTAAAGAGGTCCGGGTGGTCCGCGTGCTTGAGCGTCCTCGTCGCGGTCAGCCGACCGTAACCTGAACCGAGGGCGACGACGCGGTGTCGCCGCACGGTGCGGGGGGTGGTGGGCGTGGCCATGCGTCTACTATCAGCGCACCGCGGGTGGGTTGGGGACGCCGCGTCTATCCCCGGTAGTGGCAGGGACAGGATTGGGTTAACTAGCGACGTGGTCCAACGCGGACGTTACGACCGCCATCGCTGAAACCTATTGCCTGGTAGCAGCGCTCGTAGGCGCGGCACACAAGGATCGCAGTGTCTCGAGCGCTCGTGCGGAATCGCTGCCGGGCTCCGCGCGAAACATCACCACGTGGTCGCCGCCGGGATAGGGTGCGTTGAGTCGGTGCCGGTGCAGATGCAGCTCGCCGACTTGGGGATGGCGCAAGTGATTGACTCCCAAGCGATATCCCACGTCGGCACGGGACCACAGCTCACGGAAATGTGGGCTCTCCGAAGACAATTCGGCTATGAACGCCCTCATGCGAGCATCGTCGGGGCACAGACCGCCGAGTTCCCGTAGCCCACTCACCGGGACCTCGATCGATTTTTCCCAATCAACGTAGAGCTCCCGGGCGGCGGGATCCAACAGCCGCCAGCGCAGGAAGTTTCGTCCCGGCGTGAACTCCGGCGACAGGGCGCGGGCAATCTCATTTGCCGCCAACACATCTTGATACCTGTTGGCCACGATGGCGGGCATCGCAAAGTCATTGATTACTTCGGCCAACGCGTAGGCCGCTGCCTCCTGCACCGGAGTATCCCCTCCGGTCGGAGTCGGCCAGGTCGTGCAGATACTGGTGGCTTTGGTGTCCAGCCGCAGGGCCCGTGCGAGTGCGTCGATCACCTGAGCCGACGGATTGCTTGTCGCGGCCGACTTCCAGTCGCAGGTAGTACTCCGCGCTGATACCCGCCAACATTGCCAGCTCCTCGCGGCGCAACCCCTCGACGCGTCGCCGCGCGCCGGGAACCAGCCCGACGTCCTCGGGCCGTACCTGCTGGCGCCGCGCGCGCAGGTAATCACCGAGCGCGCTGGCCCCTTGTCGCCACTACCCGATCGTAAGCCCGCTGATCCCTGCCGATACCACCATCGATTGGGACGGGCTGCCGTGGCCGCTCGCTGGAATTCGTGAACGGTCGTGAAGCGCTGGAAGGGCCGGCAGCGCAAACCGAAACACCGCTTGAGAGGACGCTTCAATGGCCACCATCCACTTCCACCAGACCACCACCGCGACGCCCCAGCAGTTCATCGCGGTCTCACCGATCTTCGGGCCCGGCCGGTCCAAGCTGTTCACAGAACAGCGACGACGCATACCTCGTCGTGCACACAGCGGGCTACTTCGAACGGCCGATGTCACCGAGGGGTCCGGCGGCGTCTGGGAGCGGCTGCACTACGACTGGTCGAATCCGCATCACGTCATTCTCACGACGACCGATTCGAACCTCTTCGGAGGCGCCTCCGGCCATACCTACACCTTGACGCCGCAGCCGGACGGAACGACCGTGATAGACGCCGTGCTGATCCGGAGGGCAAGAACTTCAAAGGACGGGTGGTCGCCGGCGTGCTCGGAACCATCGGAAGACGTTCGTTGACAAAGGCATTCGCTAACAGCGTCAAGGCCATCGAGGCACGCAGCAACACCAGCCCGGCAAGTTCCCGATAGAAGTGCGACCGCGCGCCCGAGCGGAACCTGCGAGATCGCACCGACGACACCGCAAAGCCACGCGTGTTGCGCAGGGCGGGCAACTCAGGGCCAGGACACCAGGCCAAGCAGTACTGTTTAACGATGCCTCCAGGACGCTCACCGAAGCTGGCAGTTCAGCGAACGTAGAGCGGACGCCGAGTCGTGCCTTCAACCGGGACTTGACATCGGCGGCCAGCGGTCGCAATTGCGCCTCCGATTCGCGGACGGGCGGACGAGCTGAAAGAGATCGGCGCGCTGGTGGACGCGGTGGCGCAGGGCGCGGCGGCGTGCTGGTCATCGAGGGTCCGCCCGGCATCGGGAAGAGTCGGCTGCTGACCGAGGTGTTGGCACTGGCCGAAAGGGCCGGGGTGCGGACGCTGTTCGGCGAGGCGTTCGAGTATCAGCGGGCGGTCCCGTTCTTCTCGCTGTTCATGGCGACACTGCGCGCCGATCCTCCGGTGGGAGACATCGACGCGCTGCGCCGACTCGGTAACTCGGCCGACGTCAGCTACTGGGTGGTCCACGATCTGCAGGACGCGATCCACGCGCGCGGCCACAGACACCCCGCTGGCGATCGTGCTGGAGGACATCCACTGGGCCGATACCGGCACGCTGTTGGCGCTGCGGTCACTGGCGACCGCGCATCCGGATGCGCCGGTGCTGTGGGTGCTGACCACCCGGACCGGAGCGGGCGGTCCCGCCGTGCAGGAGACCTTGGCGGTCCTGCACCGCGCCAATGCCACATTCCTGCGCGTGGCGGCGATGTCGCCGAGCGCGGTCGCCGAGATGGTTGCGGATGCGGTGCGGGCGAACGCGGACGAGTCGCTGCTGAATCTGGCGGTGAAAGCGCACGGAAATCCGTTCCTCGTCAGCGAGCTGGTCGGTGGTCTGCTCGAGGAGGGCCGGCTCGACATCAGCGGCGGCCGAGCGGTCGCCACGGAGACGACCTGCCGCGACGGCTGAGCTGCGTGCATGCAGGCAGCGACTGGACCTGCTCTCCGCGGAGGCTTCCGAAGTGGTGCGGGTGGCCGCGGTACTGCCGGACCGGTTCTCGGCCGGGTTGCTGGCCGCGATGCTGGAACGCCAGCCGGCGATCGTTGATGTCGGCACTCGCCGAAGCGGTGCGCGCGGGTCTCGCTCGTCGAGGATGGCGACCAGCTGCGGTTCGGGCACGACTTGCTGCGTGAGGCCACCCGACAAGTCCTTGCCGCAGTCGCTGCGCCGGGCCATGGAGCGCCAGTCGGCGTCGATCATGCTGAGCATGGGCGTCGCCCCGGCCGAGGTGGCCACCCAGCTGGCCCGCAGCGCCGAGCCGGGAGACCGAGAAGCGATCAGCGCGCTGCGCCAGGCCGCGCAAGCAGTCAGCCAGAGCGATGCCAGTGCGGCGGCGGACTTGAGCAAGCGCGCGCTCGAACTGATGCCCACCGACGACGCCGAACACGGGCGGGTGGTCGCCGAAACCGTGGTGCTGCTCAACCGTGCCAGGCGCTACGAGGAGTCCGAAGAACTGGCCGTCGCGGCCCTGGAGAGGGCGTCGGCCGAAGAGGAAGCCGAGATCCGCCTTCGGCTCCCGGCCTTCACCAGGCACAGCTCGCAGCGCGCGAGTCGCGGAGAATCGCCGCGCACTCGAGCTGGGCGAAATCAGCGACGTCACCCGGGCACGGCACCTGGCGTTGCTTGCCTACAACCTGATGTTGGACGACAAGGATGGCCAACACCGCGCCGCGGCCGACGAGGCGCCGCCGAAGCGGAATCGATCGGTGATCTCGAGTCGAAGGTCATCGCCAATCTCACCCTTGCCTGTTTCGACTGTGCCGACGGGTACGCGGGCCGCGCCCTCGTCAACCTGCAGGACCTCTGCGCGCTCGGCCACACCCGATCTGCCCGCGGCTCATCTGTTGGCGGCAATCTACTACACGAACTTGCTGGCATTGGTCGGCCGGCTGGAGGACGCTGCGGAGCAGGTCGCCGCCGGGATGCAGCGAGCCCGGCAGGAACGCAACGCGATGGTGCTCGATATCTGGGCCACGATTGACGGCATGGTCCACCTGGCTGCGGGCCGGCTCGGCTGCCCGCGCCGCGGTCGAACCCCTGCCGCCGCCCGAGCCGACGGGCGCGACCGAGCTGGACATGGTGCGCATGGTCGTTCTGGTCGAGGTCGCGATACGCTACTGATGACCGAAATCTGTTGCAGCAGATGGTCGCTGATGCGCACGACGCCTACTCGAATGGCGTGTCGCATGGTGCGCCGGACCGCCGCGCACGTGCTCGCGCTGGCGGCGTGGCACCGCAACGACCTCCACGACGCGATGCGCTGGTTCGGCGGCGACATCGGCCTGTTCGGCACACCGATCACGCCCCAGGCCTTGGACCAGGTGATCCTGGCCGCGCGGGTTGCCGCGGCCGCGGGCGATGCCGGCTGCCGCGCGGGTGTCCTGCGCGCCATAGAGAAGCTGCAGCGCGAGAGCCGGCGATCCCGCTGTTCACCGCGGTCGCCGCATACATCCGCGGGATACTCGAAAGCGACGCTCGACGCGCTGGTGGCTGCGGCCGACTTGCTTCGGCCGTTGTCGCGGCCGCTGCTCTACGCCGCGGCGGCAGAGGACGCCGGCCGCCCAACTCGATCGCTCGCCGATCGCCGCGACGACGCGCTCGATCACCTCAATGCGGCATTCGATACCTACACTCGCCTCGAAGCGCTCGCCGATGCGCGCCGGGTCGGCCGCGAGCTGCGCAAGCTGGGCGTCGAACGGCGCATCGTCAGCCACCCGCGGGCGAAGACGGGTTGGGACAGCCTCACCGATTCCGAACTCAAGGTCGTCAACCTCATCGCGCAGGGCGCGACCAATCGCGCCGTCGCCGACCAGCTGCACCTTTCCCTCCACACGGTGAAAACCCACGTGCACAACGCATTTGCCAAACTCGGCATCAGCTCACGCGCCCAGTTGGCGCAGTCGATGCGGGCCGGTCGGCACTCCGAGAACCCGTCCGGCTAGGACGGCGCGTTCCGGAACAGGTGCGCGTAGTCCTACATCCACCCGGCACTAAAGATCAATCCTCGGGCGATGGTACTGCGTTCCCTACAACGTGCTCACCCGGTGACCGTGGACGCCATGTCATTCACAACGTGCTCGCCCTGCGGCACGTGCCTGAGCCTGTCCCTGTCAGTACCGGGGATAAACGCGGCATACCCGCCTCATCCGCAGTGCCCTGATGGTGAATGCATGCCTGGCGGATGACCTGCCCCACAAAAGAGAGGACACCATGACCGTCAAGGTGAGCTGCCGAACGCCAGAGCCGTATCTCGGGACTGGACAGCTGCCGGCCGATTTCTACAACTACGAGGAACTGCTGTCGGATTCGGAGCGGGAGAAGGTCGGTCCGCATCCGCGACTTCTTCCGCACCGAGGTTGCACCGATCGTCGACGACTACTGGGCACGGGCCGAGTTCCCGTTCGAGCTCGTCGAGGGATTCGCCAAGCTGGGCCTGCTGGACTGGGCCGATCCCGATTCGTCGGAGCCCGCGCCGAGCAACTTGATGACCGGCGTCACGGCGATGGAGATGGCGCACGCCGATCCGTCGCTGTCGGTGTTCTTCGGGGTGCACTCGGGACTGGCGATGGGCAGCATCATCACCTGCGGGTCCGACGAGCAGAAGCGCCGTTGGTTGCCGGCGATGAGCCGCTTCGAGAAGATCGGCGCGTTTGCGCTGACCGAGCCGCACGGCGGCTCGGACGTGGCCGGCGGCATGGAGACCACCGCGCGCCGCGACGGCGACGACTGGGTGATCAACGGTGCCAAGCGCTGGATCGGCAACGCCACCTTCGCCGACCTGGTGGTGGTCTGGGCCCGCGACGTCGAGACGAACAAGGTGCTGGGCTTCGTGGTGGAGAAGGGCACCCCCGGCTTCACCGCAACGAAGATCGAGAGCAAGATCGCACTGCGCATCGTGCAGAACGCCGACATCGTGCTCGACGAATGCCGGGTCCCGGAAGCCAACCGGCTGCAGAACGCGAACTCGTTCAGGGACACCGCGGAGATTCTGCGCCGGACCCGCAGCGGCGTGGCGTGGCAGGCGGTGGGAGTCCAGTTCGCCGCCTACGAGATTGGGCTGCAGTACGCCAAGGAGCGGACACAGTTCGGTCGCCCGATCGGCAAGTTCCAGATGGTCCAGGACCTGCTGGTGAAGATGCTCGGCAACGCCACGGCGTCCGCCGGGATGATGGTGCGCCTGGCGCAGTTGCAGCACGAAGGGGTGTATCGCGACGAGCAGTCCGCGCTGGCGAAGGCCTATTGCGCGTCGCAGATGCGTGAGAGCGTGCACTGGGCACGGGAGTTGCTGGGCGGCAACGGCATTGTTCTCGACTACAACATCGGTCGTTTCACGGCCGACTCCGAGGCTCTGTACTCCTATGAGGGCACCCGCGAGATGCAGACGCTGATCGTCGGGAAGTCGGTCACCGACCTGAGCGCGTTCGTGTGAGGCGACCTGCAAATGACCACGCAAACAACCGCAATCCGTGTTTTCCGGCCTGAAAGTCGTCGAGATAGCGAGCTTCATCGCAGCCCCGGCCGCGGCGACCATGCTGTCGGACTTCGGGGCCGACGTGATCAAGGTCGAGCCACCCGGCCTGGGTGACCCGCAGCGGCTGCTGAGCTCGGTGCCGCCGAGCCCGGCCGCGCCGGGGAACTACAGCTGGCACTTGGCGAATCGCAACAAGCGCGGCATGTCCGTCGACCTGAAGTCCGAAGGCGGCACCGAGATCCTCAAGCGTCTCGTCGAATGGGCCGACGTCGTGATCACCAACTTCCCGCACGGCACCCGCGAGGCCCTGCACCTGGGCTACGAGGAGGTGTCGGGCTGGAACCCGCGGGTCATCTATGCCGACATCACCGGATTCGGCGACGCCGGCCCGGATGCCAAGCTGCCCGGGTTCGACCTGACCGCCTTCTGGTCGCGCAGCGGGCTGCTCGCCTCGACCCGCGACGCCGGTGCACCGCCGACGTCTCCGCCGTGGGGCAGCGGCGATTACACCACCGCCACCGCGATCTACGCGGCGATCACGACCGCGCTCTATCACCGCGAACGCACCGGCAAGGGCGCCAATGTCGGCACCTCGCTGCTGGCGACCGGGGTGTGGGCGACCGGAACATTGGTGTCGGCGGCCTTGGCCGGCGCCAAGCCCTACGAACTGCATGACCGCAACAAGCCGGTGAACGCGATGACGAATGCGTATCAGAGCGGAGACGGTCGCTGGATCATGCTGGCGGCCAAGCGATCGGCATTTCCGGCATTGGCCAACGCCATCGGGCGGTCCGACCTACTGGCCGATCCACGCTTCACCGACGCGCAGCCATCGGCCAGCACGCCGCTGAGTTGGCCGGCCTGCTCGACGCCGAATTCAGTGCGCAACCGCTGGCGCACTGGCAAGAGGTCCTCGATCAGGCCCGCATCCCCTACGGCGTCATCCAGACCCCCGAAGAGGCCGCCGAGGATCCGCAGCTGCGCGCGGCCGACATCGTCGTGCCGATCGAGGGGGCCGCCGACCTGGAGTACACGGTCAACAACCCGATCACCCTTCGCGGGCTGGTCACCAGGGTTCCGTCCCGGCGGGCACCCGAGCACGGAGAGCACAACGACGCGGTTCTCGCGGAGCTGGGATTCAGCCTCGACGACATCGCCCGGCTACGGGAGCTGAAAGTCATTCCCGTTGCACCAGAACAGGAGAAAGTGAAATGACCACGACTGAAGTATCGACCGAGCTGGTGCTCACCGAGCGTCATGATGGTGTCCTGACGATCACCATCAACCGCCCCGCGGCAGAAGAACGCGGTCAGCCGCGAGGTCGCAGTTCAGCTCGCGGCCGCTCTGGATGTGCTCGATTCCGACCCGACGCTGTCGGTGGGCGTGCTCACCGGCGCGGGCGGGACGTTCAGCGCGGGCATGGATCTGAAGGCGTTCGCCACCGGGCAGACCCCCATCCTGCCCGGTCGTGGCTTCGGCGGGCTCACCCAAGCCGTGGTGCGCAAGCCACTCATCGCGGCCGTCGAAGGATGGGCGCTCGGCGGTGGCTTCGAAATGGTGCTGGCCTGCGACCTGATCGTCGCGGCGCAGGACGCCAAATTCGGTCTCCCGGAGGTGAAACGGGGACTCATCGCAGGGGAAGGTGGCGTGATCCGGCTGCCGCAGCGGATCCCCTACCACGTCGCCCTCACTGCGCTGCTCACCGGTGAGCCGATTTCGGCTGCAGACGCCAAGCAGTACGGGCTTGTCAGCGAGCTGACCGCTTCCGGTGCCGCACTGGCTGGAGCGCAACAGCTTGCCCACCGCATCGCCGGCAACGCACCCCTGGCGCTCGCCAAGGTCAAGCAGGTCTTGCGAGACACGCAGGGTCTCAACGACACCGAGGCCTTCAAGCGCCAATCCGCGGACGCCCACGGCCTGCTGAACACCGAGGACGCGCACGAAGGCGCGCTGGCCTTCGCCGAAAAACGTGCACCCGTCTGGCGCGGGCGCTGACCACCAACCGACCTGAAGGAGTAACAATCATGAGCACACCAAAGCCAGTGCAGCGCATCGCAATCGTCGGTACCGGCACCATCGGTGCGAGTTGGGCGACGCACTATCTCGCCCACGGCTTCGACGTGACGGCCACCGACCCCGCGCCGGGCGCCGAGGCGGCGCTGCGGTCCTACGTCGAGGGTGCGTGGGACGCGGGGCCAGACGCTCGGTCCTGTGCCCGGCGCCTCCCTTGACCGCCTGAAGTTCACCTCAGACCTGCCTGCGGCAGTGGCCGACGCCGACTTCGTTCAGGAGAACGCGCCGGAGCGCCCGGAGCTGAAGGTCAAGCTGTTCGCCGACATCGACGACGCCACACCACCCGACGCGATCATCGCGTCGAGTTCGTCCGGCATCACCATGAGCGTGATGCAGGCCCGGTGCCGGCGTCCGGAGCGGACCGTGATCGGCCACCCGTTCAACCCACCGCACGTCATTCCCCTGGTGGAGGTCGTCGGCGGGGCGAAGACCGCACCGGAAACGATCCAGGAGGCGATGGCGTTCTACGCCTCGATCGGAAAGAAGCCGATCCACCTCAAAAAGGAGCTGCCCGGCCACGTCGCCAACCGCCTGCAGTCGGCGCTGTACCGAGAGGTCGTCTACCTGATCGGTCAGGGCGTGCTCGACGTCGCCGATGCCGACGACGCGGTGTCCTGGGGTCCCGGTCTGCGCTGGGGCGTCATGGGACCAAACCTGCTCTGGCACCTGGGCGGCGGCGAGGGCGGCATCCAGCACTTCATGGACACCTGATGCCTCGCATGGCCGCCGGCTGGCCCGGACTCGGCAATCCCGAACTCACCCCCGAGCTCCAAAGCAGATCGTCGAGGGCGTCCTCGACGAAGCCGGCGGCCAATCGATCGACGAACTCGAAGCCCACCGCGACGAGATGCTGTTCGATCTGCTCGCGGTGCGCGCCGAATACGGGGCCTCATGCGGAACCAAGCCTGAAACGCTTTGTGTTGCAACAGCAATCCATCACAACGGAACTACTTCGAAAGGACCAATCATGACTCTGACTCCAAAACTGTTCGTGCTCGAAGCCAGCGGCGAGGGACGACTGTTCTCCATCAACCCCGACGGCACCGACAAGACCTTCCTGGTCACCGGATGCCCGGTGCCCGACGGCGTCGCTGTCGACGTCGAGGCCGGCCACATCTACTGGACCAACATGGGCGTACCGTCCCGCAACGACGGCTCCATCGAACGGGCCGACCTCGACGGCGGTAACCGCACCACCATCGTTGCGCCCGGTGGCACGTACACCCCCAAGCAGCTTCATCTCGATGCCGAGGGCCGCAAGTTGTACTGGGGGGACCGCGAAGGCATGCGTGTCATGCGCTGCGATCTCGACGGGACCAACGTCGAGACCCTGGTGCAAAGCGGTGAAGGTGACCAGGACCGCCGCGACGAAACGAACTGGTGCGTCGGAGTCGCCGTCGACCATGTCGCCGGATACCTCTACTGGACCCAGAAAGGCCCAAGCGATGCCGGGCTCGGCAAGATCCTGCGCGCCGGAATCGAGCTTCCTGCAGGTGAATCGGCGGCGCGCCGCAGTGACATCGAGGTCGTGTTCAAGGACCTGCCCGAACCCATCGACCTGGAAATCGACCACACCACCCGCACCCTGTACTGGACCGACCGCGGCGACCCGCCGCACGGCAACACCGTCAACCGGGCCCAGCTGGACGCCATCGGGCACAGCGAGCCCGAGATCGTGATGACCCACCTGATGGAAGGCATTGGTATCGCACTCGATCCAGCCAACAACCGTATGTACGTCACCGACCTCGGCGGCAACATCTGGGCAGCCGCCCTCGACGGAACCGGCAGCCGACCCATCCGCGCCGTGCAAGGCAACCTCACCGGCATCGCCTTCGCCGAGCTGCCCGAAGAAAAGTAGGAGGACACAATGAGTTTCACTCTGCCAACTGACTATGCCAGCAGGCCGGTGGCCGTGATCGGCGCCGGAACGCTTGGGCGCCGCATCGCGCTGATGTTCGCCGCACACGGTGCCGAGGTCATCATCAATGACCTCAGCAAGGACCAGCGCGACGCCGCCGTCGACTACGTGGCCGAGACCCTACCCACGCTGACGGGGGGTCCAAAGGACTTGCCCCGGGCGTGGTTTCGGCCCAGGCCGACATCGCCGAGGCGGTCCGCGCCGCGTGGCTGGTGATCGAGGCCATCCCCGAACGGCTGGAGCTGAAAAAGCAGATCTTCGGACAGCTCGACCAACTCGCCCCCGCCGACGCCATCCTGGCCAGCAATTCGTCGTCGTACGCCAGCCGGTTGTTCTTGGACAATGTCCACCGCCCCGAGCGCGTTCTGAACATCCACTTCTACATGCCGCCGAAGCAGAATGCCGTCGACGTCATGTCGTGCGGCCACACCGCCCGCAACGTCTTGGACTTCGTGTTGGCGACGTTGCCGCAGTACGGCTTCCACCCCTTCGAAGCACGTAAGGAGAGCACCGGATTCATCTACAACCGAATCTGGGCCGCGATCAAGCGGGAAGCACTCGAGGTCGTCGCCGAAGGCGTTTCCACACCCCAGGAAGTCGACCAGATGTACCGCATCAACAACGGCTCGGCCGCCGGCCCCTTCCGGATGATGGATCAAGTCGGCCTCGACGTCGTGCTCGACATCGAAGAGCACTATTGCGCCGAGCACCCCGAATACCCGGAGGGCCCTCGCCGATTGCTGCGCAGCTATATCGAGCGAGGCCGCCTAGGAGTCAAGTCAGGGGCCGGTTTCTACGACGACTACGCGCAGCCAACCGAACATAGGAAGGTTTCGTAGGGCGACCTAGAGGAGTCATCGATGATCAGCCAAACACCGCAATGGCTTCAGCTGGTCCAGGCGGTCGGAGCCATGGCAACGACCGTAGGTGTGCTCACCGCGCTGTACATCGCCGTCATCCGGGACCCGCGGAATGCCTCCAAAGAACACCGCAACCACGTGGAACGGATGGAGGCACTGCAGCGCGCCAGAAAGGAACGCGCCGGGGCGCAGGCACGCAAGGTGGTGCCCTCCTGCGGGCGGATCCCGATGTTCGGCGATTCGTGGTGGACGGTCAGAATCGACAACGCGAGCAATGCGATGGCCACCATCGTCGGTGTCGCCGTTACCGCGTGGGACACCAACGGTTTTGAAATAACTGGCGGCTACCGGCAGGCCAACGACGGCGTCCCGTTCGACCAGGCTTTCGAGCGGGCGGTAAGTGCCGCGCGATCGGAATCGCGCAAGGACCTGGTACCGGCGTTCAAGGAAGCGGTGCGAGACGCCCTGGCAGGTCACCTTGTCAAACGATGGCCCCGCACGCTGGCGCCGAATCACTACGCCGTGATGGCCTACACGACCGCCGATCCCACCTACGAACTGCGTGTCACCCTCGACTACGAGGACGAGGCCGGTTACGGGTGGCGGCGCACGGACAGCTGTCGACCGCGGCGCATGGATGAATACATAGAAACTGAAATGCACTGAGGCACAACGTATCCCATTGGCCACATGAGTACCTCGCGCCGGCCCTATAAACGATTCACGAACGCGATATCGCCGGTGATATCGAGTTTAATAGTCACCTCAGTGTCGGCCGCCGGTCGGCCGGCGCCGCCGGCTCGCATAGCCCTAGATCTCGGGCGCCGGCACAACTCCGGTCGCGACCGCCCCGGTCAGTCCCCCGTCGACGGCCAGGGCTTGCCCGTTGACCCAGCGAGCATCGTCGGAGGCCAGGAACAGCACGACCGTCGCGATGTCGTCGGGATCGGCGTGGCGGCCCAGCAACGCCCTGACCCCGTCGAGCATGTCCTTGCCCATCGTGTCCGATCCCGCACGCCGCACCCGTGACGACGTAACGCTTGCCGGATAGGTCGGCCATGAAGGATTCTCCTTAAGGTTCGCCCCGCCACCGGTCGCGTGACGGGTCCATCAGTGCGGTGAGGCGTTCGTCGGGCAGCCACACCAGCGTTTCGAGTTCGAGTGCGTCCAGGAAGCGCACTCGCCCAGTGCGCAGGTCTTCGACCCGCAGTCGCGGCGAATTTCCCTTGGTGTCCAGCGAGACTGAGACTGAGGCGAATTCGTTGCCGACGATCGCTGGGTCCATCAGATGATGAATCCCACAGTCGGGATCGGCTTGTCGTTGTCGACGAGCACGACCTTCTTGTAGGCCAGCCGCAAGTGTTCGTCGTGACGGCGGAGCCGGTAGGTGATCCGGCCGCCCCACAGATGGTTGCCGCGCGCGCGAGACTCGAGCAGCAGGAAGTTCGCGCCCGACCTCGAGGTCTACGCCGCCGTCGGAATTGGCTCGGCCGCCGAGGAATTCGATGTTGGACAGCAGTCGGCGCAAGTTGGACGGCGGCGCCTGAGCGTAGCGCTTGCCGGTACGAACCTGCTTGAGCCGGGTGGCGATGCGACTGCGGTTGTCGTAGATCACCGACATCTCGCGGCTCGGGTCGATGTCGCCGCCACCGGAACCCAGTACAGCGCGTCGTCGGTCCACAACGCTTCCCAGGCGTCGTAGTCGTGCTCGTCGGCATAGCGGGCTTCGCGGTAGAGGAACTGCTCGACTCTCGAAGCCTCGCCGAAGCCGCTCGGGAGGGTCACTGCGCTCCATCAACGTCTTGTAGTGCGACCAGAATCCGCGCATGCCGTCTCGTCGGTGGCGGTCGCCGATGGTGAAACCGTTGCTCGTCGACGTGTTCCCGGTTCAGCCCGCGGCGCACGTCGAGCCATTCGGGGTCGAGGGCCTCGAGGCCGCGCTGGTTGCGTTCGTACATCTCGGTGTCGTCGGCGAGCAGCATGCCGGCCGGCCCGACCGACCCGATGCACTGCGACACCATGCGTTTGTTCAGTTCGGGTGCTCCGTCGAATTGCACTGCGGTGGAGTACTGCACGCATTCGCTCACCGATACGGGTTGGATGTTGAAGACCTGGATCTCGGCGATGAACAAGTTCGGGAAGATCATCACGTGCGGGGCGCCCTCGATGAGGATCCGGTCGGCGTCCTCGCCGTGTGTGGCGCGCATCGCCGCGACATAGTCGGGAACTCTCGATTCGGTGGTGCCGAACCAGCGCATGGGTTCGCCGAACTTCCGGAATTCCGGGCGCAGGTCGTTTTCGCTGTGCCCGCCGCCGAGGTCGCGGGTCACCGCCGTCGAGCTGTCGTCGTAGAGCGCGCCGATGGGGCTGCCGGTCACGCCGAATATCGAGTCGTGCACGAACTGCGGGTGATAGCCGTCGGTTTCGTTCTCGGCCAACAGCTTCCAGTTGGCGCCGGTCTCGTGCTGGAGCCAGCCCGCGGTGAGCTACGACTTTGCCCTCCGGTGACAGCCGGGTCAAGGCGGTCGATCTCGCCCGCGGCGGCCCCGAGATGCTCGATCAGGCTCGGGCCGTCCTGCGCGAAGCTGCCGAACACGAAGCCGTCGTAGGCTGTCCATCCGCGGCACGGCGCCCATCCGCAGGTCGAGCTTGCGACCGCCGTACCCCTTGAAGAACGGGAAACCGACCAGCTCGCCGGTGTTGCGGAACGTCCAGCCGTGATACGGGCAACGGAAGGTGCCCGCATTGCCCTTGGCGTCGTCACAGACCTGGTTGCCGCGGTGCGCGCACCGATTGAGCAGCAGATGCAGCTCGCCGTCGCGGTCGCGCGTCATGATCACGTCCTGCAGCCCGAGTTTCTTGCGGACGTAGTCGTTGGGCTGCGCGACCTCGCTCTCGTGGCCGACGAAAACCCAGCTGCGATACCAGATCTTGCGCAGCTCCTCGGCAAAGATGGCCGGGTCGGTATACAGCGATCCGTGCACCTTGTCCCGGCGGATCAATTCGTCAAACCGGGCGCCGATCGTCGACGTCATCGCTGAACTCCGGTGTTGCTGCCGAACCGGGCGGGTCGCTTCTCCCGGAACGCGGCGGTCCCCTCGGCGAAGTCGTCGGTGCCGAAAAGCGTTGCCTGGCAGGCGGCTTCACGATCGAGGACATCGAGGGGGTGCAGGTGCGGCGCCGACGCGAGCATCTGTTTTATCGCGCCCAGCGCCGCTGCGGGACGGGCCGCCAGCGTCGCCGCCTCGGTCTCGGCCTGCGCCAAGGCATTTCCGGGCTCGGCGATCGCGTCCACCAGGCCCCATTCCAGCGCCTGGGTCGCAGTGATCGACCGTGCCGTCATGAGCATCTGGCGGGTGCGGCCGACACCGATCCGGGCAGGCAACGACGCGTTGACGCCCATGTCACCGGCCAGACCGACGTTGAGGAATGTGGTGGCGAACCGTGCGTCGCGGGCGGCGATGACCAGGTCGCAGGCGGCCGCGAGCGCGGTGCCGGCGCCGATCGCGCCGCCCTCCACGGCGGCTACCACCGGCTTGGGCGTGGCCCATATCTCGCGAATCACCTGCTGCGCCAGCTGTACTCGCTCCACCGCGGCATCTTCGGTGGTCTGCTGCATGGTCGCGATGTCGCCGCCGGAACAGAACATCGGCCCCGCGCCGGTGAGCACGATCGCCCGCACGCCGGTATCGCTGTCGGCGTCGGCGATCGCCGCGGCGAGGTCGAGGCGCAACGGGATGTCGATGGCGTTGCGCACCGCCGGGCGGTTGAGGGTGATGGTGCGGACCGGGCCGTTGTCCGAAATAAGGATCGTCATTTTCCGGTGAACCTCGCCGGCCGGCGTTCGATGACGGCGCGTAAACCCTCCATCGAGTCGGCGGTGCCGGACAGCTCGGCGACCGTGCGGGCCTCCTCGGCGAGGCGTTGTTCGACCGATTGGCCGACGCCGCTCCAGACCAGCCGCTTGGTGGCCGAGAGCGCCAGCGGCGCCAAGGCGGCCAATTCGATGGCCATTTCGTCGGCGCGGTCGGAAAGGTGTTCGTCGTCAACCACTTCGGTGATCAGGCCGATGTCCAGCGCCTCGTCGGCGGTCAGGGTGGGGTTGGTGAGCAGGATGCGCAATGCTTGGCGGAGCCCGACGAGCTGGGTCAGGGTGACCGATGAGCCGCCGTCGGGAGCCATGCCCACCCGCACCGCGCCGGAAAAGAATTTCGCCGAGCGCGCCGCCACCACCAGGTCCGACGCGCATACCAGCCCCAGGCCGCCGCCGCCGGCCGCGAACCCCTGCACGGCGGTCACCACCGGTACCCGCAGCTGGATCAGCGCTGCGGTTGCCAGTTGCAGCCAAGCCGTCGCCTCGCGCAGATATGCAGGCAGCTCTGCGCCTTTGGACTCGAAGGTCTTGACGTCGCCGCCGGCGCAGAAGTTGCGGCCCTCGCCGGTGAGCTTGACCACCTTCACCGCGGGGTCGGCGTGGCAGGTCAGGATCGCCGCGTGCAACGCCTTGAGGATCTCGACGTTGAGCCCGTTGGACGCCTCGGGCCGGTTGAGTCGAAGCCTGGCGACGCCGTCGTCAGCGGTTTGCAAAATCACCGGGCTCTCGACTGAAGTCGTCAAGTGCGGACCCCCTCTCTAATGATGTGCCGCACGACCTCGTCCATTTCGGTGTCGAGCGCGTCGGACAGCGTGCCCCGTTGGGACGAGTTGACCAGGCGTTTGATCGTGGTGACGGCTTCGCGGCTGCGACTGGCCAGCTGTTGTGCGAATTGATCTACGCCATCTTCGAATTGGTGCTGTGGATATGAGCGATACGCCAGGCCCAGCCTGACCGCGTCGACGCCGGAGATGCGGTCACCTGACAACAGCAGGCCCAGGGCTTGTTGACGTCCGACGATTCGCGGCAGACGTGCGGTGCTGCCACCACCGGGCACCATCGAAAACTTCACGTGGTTGTCCGCTATCCGGGCGTCGTCGCTGACCAGGACGATGTCGGCGACCTGCATCAACTCGAATCCCCCGGCCGCCGCGACGCCCTCGACGGCGACGATCACCGGAACCTGCACGGCGGCAATGGCGTCACACGCCGCGCGGAACGCTGCGAAGAGCGTCCTCAGCGCGGACGGCCCCTCGCTGCGCAGGCGTTGCACTTCGTCGAAATCACCGCCCGCGCAGAAGTTTCCACCGGAGCCGGTTATGACGATCACATTTACGGCCGGGTCGCGGCCCAGCTCGCCGAGGGCGTGGGCGAGGTTCGTTGCGAGTGCGACGTCGATGGCATTCATCCGGTCCGGCCGGTTCAGGGTGATGCGGCCGACGTTGCCGTCAACAGATCGTAGAACGCTCATCACATCGGCCCCGGTTGGTGGACAAACCCAATCACAATTTCTAATCTAGGTTAAACCAATGGGTCGGCCAAACCAACCCCGGCCCGGGGAGGCCACCATGGATCTGGGACTTGCCGACGCGCGCGTCGTCGTCACCGGCGGCGCCTCGAATATCGGGCGCGCAATCGTGCACGAGTTCGCCGATGAGGGCGCGCGCGTCGTGATCAGCGACATCGACGGCCCGCAAGCCGAGAAGGTTCGGGCGGAGGCCCTGGAAAAAGGCGCGGCGGCGGTGCAGCTGGCGATCGCCGACCTCACCGAACCCCAAGGGGCCGACGACGCGATCGGCTCCGCGGTACAGGCCTGGGGCGGGGTGGACGTCCTGGTGAACAACGCCGGGTGGAGCGTGCCGGGTTTCATCGCCACCGACACCGACCGGGACAAGTGGCAGCGCACCATCGAGATCAACCTGTTCAGCGCGATTGCCGCGACCCAGGCGGCGATCGGGCCGATGAAAGACGTTGGCGGCGGGTCGATCGTCTTCATCGCCAGCGATGCCGCTTTCGGCCAAATACGCCAAGGCGTCTACGGCGCGTCCAAAGCCGCGATGGTGGCACTGGCCCGTACCACGGCCCGCGAGCACGGCCGGCACGGGATACGTTCCAACGTCGTGTGCCCGGGTTTGGTCATTCCCGACGGCCCCGACGCGGTGGGGGCCGCGAGCTTGTGGGCGGTCGGCCAGGACAATGTGTTCAATCAGAACCAGATCGACTACATGCTCAAGGACACGCCGATGCGACGGCTGACCACCGCTGTGGACGTGGCCCGGGCGGTGGTGTGGTTCTCTTCGGCTCGCGCGGCCAGACAGGTTACCGGTCAACTTATTTCGGTCAGCGGCGGTTACACCATGCCGTGACATATTATTGAACGATGCGTAGAAAAGGCCCGGCCAAGTCAGAGCTGACCCGCCAGCGCATTCTCGACGCCGCCGCCCGGGTGCTGAGCGTCAAGGGATTCGCCGGCACCCGGCTCACCGACGTCGCCGAATATGCAGAGTTGCAGGCGCCGGCCATCTACTACTACTTCCCATCTCGCGAGGACCTGATCGAAGAGGTCATGTATTGCGGCATCAACGACATGCGCCGGCACCTGCAGGACACGCTGCGTGCACTGCCACCCGGCACGACGCCGATGGACAAGATCATGGCGGCCGTCGAAGCGCACCTGCGCCACGAGCTTGAATTGTCCGACTACACCACGGCGTCCATCCGCAACTCGGGTCAGATCCCGGAGCACCTGCGCACCCGGCAGAAGAAAGAAGAAGCCGCCTACGGCAGGATTTGGCGGGGCCTGTTCGCCGACGCGATCGCCGGCGGCGCGATCCGCGCCGACCTCGACGCCCAATACGCACGCCTGCTGGTGATGGGCGCGCTGAACTGGGCGGCCGAATGGTGGGACGCCAAGCGCGGATCCGTCGACACCGTGGTGGAGACGGCGCGGATCCTGGTGCGTAACGGGCTGAGCCCCGTGACAACGCGGGCCGTCGCACGCAAGCGCTGAGTATCGCGCCGGTTCGGCGCTCGCTATACGAACCCGACCACCAGGCCTACCGTGAATCCGTCGCGGAGTTCCTGGCTCGCGAAGTCGTTCCCTTCCAGGATGATTGGAAACGTGACCGCTGGATCGACCGAACGGTGTTCGCACGGGCCGATATCCTGTCGCCCGTGCCCATCTCGATACCCGCGTGCAGACGATCTACGGCGGTACCACCGAGATCATGAAGGAGATCATCGGCCGCGATATCGCCGACGCTGCGCGGCCGACACTGAGGTGACTTTTCAGCGCGATATCGCCGGTGATATCGCGTTCGTGAATCGTGTGGTGGGTTGGCGGCTGGTACTGATGTGGCCAATGGGATTGCAAAGCCTAGCGCGGTGGCCAATGCCACGGTGGCTCGTCGAGCAGGCCCTGACCGATAATCCTTGTCTCGCCAAGCTCTTTGGTGAGACGCACGGTGTGAACGTCAGACGCCTCCTGTAGTGCGGTGACAAGGGGTTCGGAATGGGTGACGACGACGATCTGGCTGCGCTCGGCCGCCCCCGCGATCAGCGCCGCCAAAGCCGGCAACAACTCGGGGTGCAGACTGGTTTCCGGCTCGTTGAGCACCAGTAGCTGCGGCGGGCGCGGCGAGAGCAGGGCCGCGGTCCACAGCAGATATCGCAGTGTGCCATCGGAGAGTTCGGCGGCGCCTAGCGGGCGCAGCATTCCGGGCTGTTGCAACGACAGGTCGAATCGGCCGTCGGCGTTGCGGATTTCAATCCGGCTGCCCTGGAAGGCGCGGTCGATGGCCTCGCTGAGCCCAGCGCTGTCGCCGATCTCGTGGATGGTTTGCAGGGCGGCCGCCAGATCGGCGCCATCATGGCCCAACACCGTTGTGCGCGTGCCGATTCTGCTCTGCCGAGCGGGAGCGTCGGCGTCGGTGCGCAGATGATCGTAGAAGCGCCAACCGCGAGTGCGTTCGCGCATCTCCATCAATTCCGGCGCCCGCACCGGATCGGCCAGCTCACTGAGCATAGAGTCGAAAGGCCTTAGCACATCGGCGATTACATGCAGATTACCGTCGCCGTCGCACACCCACGCGGTGGGGCCGCCGCGCTGTGCAATCACCGTGGCCTTCCGCCAGAAGGGGCCAACCCACAGCGCCTCCACCTTGACCTCGGGATCGAGCGCGAACGCGGTCTTCGTCTCACTCGGCAGCCCGAGGTCCATCGCGTAGCCGAAATCCTCGCCGGCAAACCCGAGCTTCAGGCCGACCGATTCCTTGCGCACCGTCCCCTGAACCCGATGTTGGCCCTGCCGCACCGACCTACCGATCACGGCCGGACCCGCCCACATCGTCGAGCTCAACCCGCCCTCGCGGGCCAACGCGGCCACCGCCCCGTTGCTGGCCGAGTCGGCCAGCACGCGTAGCGCTCGATACACATTCGACTTGCCGCTGCCGTTGTGACCCGTGACAACGTTGAGCCCTCGCAACGGCACCACCAGCCGCCGCAGCGACCGGTAATTCTCCACCGCGATCGTCGTCAGCACCTGGCCACGCTATCCAACGACGGCGACATGGTTGCAACAATTTGTCGCTGCCCGTCCCTATCATCAGCTCATGCGCAGGCTAACCGCATGAAGTCGGCCTTATGAATCGGCTTTGTCTTTCTCCCGCTCTACTTCGGGCTCTTTCTCGGCTTCTTCGGGCACCGGGTCTGGTTGGGTCTGGTCGGAGCCTTTTGCGGCCTGATTTTCGCCGCTTTGGTGTCACGACCGGCCGCTCGTCGAACTGCCGGCATGCGCGAAATCGATGCCATGGAAGGGGTGGAGTTCGAAGAGTACGTGGCCGCACGCCTGCAACGGGCGGGCTGGGCGGTGAGCTTCACTCCCGTCGTCGGCGACTACGGCGTCGACCTGATCGCCGAAAAAGACGGCCAGTACGTGGCGATCCAGTGCAAGCGGCACGGCAAAGCGGTCGGCGTCGCCGCTGTCCAGCAGGTGGTCTCGGGCGCGCGCCACCACGGCTGCGCACGCAGCATCGTGGTGAGCAATCAAGAGTTCACCTCTGCTGCAAAGCAATTGGCGTACACCCACGGCTGCCAGCTGATCGGGCGCAAAGCATTGCAGAGTTGGGTACCGCCACCGGCGCGAAGGGCGGTCTAGGCCGGTGTCAGAGCCAGCCGGTGCGGGCGGCAGCGACCGGCTCGGCGGGCGCCGGGGCCAATTGCACCGTCCCGCACGCCGTCGAGCATCCGTTTCACTGCGGCGACGATTTCCGGGGCTGCCGCAGCGATTCCGGCCATATCGGCTTCGGCGACCTCATCGGTATCGACGCCCGCCCGGGTCAGCACCGCGGCCGGGTCGGCCAGCTGATCGGTCAGCCACGCCACCGGGTCGGCTGACAGCTCAGGGACGAAGTGCCGGCGTCCCGGTTCCCAACCGTTGAAACGGGGATGGTGATGGGCTCGGTCCAGCGTCCCGGGCGGGCTCTCGGTGGATCCGAAAAGGTCCACTCGCCACACCGGGCGGGTGAAGGTGATCGGGATGCCGGCGTAGATCGACCCCTGGGGCGCGGCCCGGTCGACGAGGCGGAGTTCCAACCTGACTCCCCGTTCCGGGGTCTCCTGACCGGCATTCGGGGTCGGGTCGACGAAAAACATGTCCCCGACGACTACACCCAGGGCTTCGAACCCAAACGCTGCGAGCATCGCGTACCTTTCCTTGTGCCTCATTCGAGGGTAGGCCGAGATGCTGGGCGCGACGTACAGGAACGATGACATTAACGCGCGGCGGTGGTCTACATCCATGCATCTCTGCCGGGTAATGGAGGCTCGTATGTCCGAAGGCGCCAGCCGCGACGCGCTCTGGTCGGCGGCCCACGCCGAGCGCGCCGCGCTCGCAGACGACCTCGCCGGCCTCGACGATGCCCAATGGGCGCAGCCGTCACTGTGCGGGCGGTGGGTTGTCGAGGAGGTCGTCGCCCACCTCACGGCTGCCGCGAGCGTCGGTCCCCTGCGCTGGTTCGCCAGTGTCCTGGGCGCACGATTCGACTTCGAACTGCACAACGAACGGCGGTTGGCCGAGCACCGAGGCGCAACCCCCGCCGAGACGCTCGAGCGGTTCCGTCGTGTCGTCGCCAGCACCACCGCGCCTCTGGGACCGACCGCCGCGTTTCTCGGCGAGGTGATTGTGCATGCGCAAGATATCCGGCGGCCCCTCGGACTCCCCCGCACACCGTCGGTGGACGTCGTCACGCCGCGTCGCGCGACTTTTATGCCCGGCGGGACTTTGCGGTGCGCAGTCGCAGCGCCATCAAGGGTCTGCGCTTAGAGGCGACCGACGGTTCCGTTCGCGACCGGCACCGGCCCGCTCGTCAGCGGTACGACCCTGGCGCTGACGATGGCGATGGCCGGGCGCGGCGCCTACTGCGACGATCTCGCCGGCCCCGGCGTCGCCGCGGCTACGCGCTCGATGCTCTGCGGACTGAACAGCGGTGCTTCAGCGGCAGCAGTTCGGATCGAGCACAGTGCACAGCGCAACAAGAGATTCCCGGCGCGGGCGGTGGTAGACGTTCATGCCGCGTCGTTCGGATTCCACCAGCCCTGCCCGCCGCAATTGCGACAGATGGTGACTCACTGTTGACTCGCCCAGGCCAACCGCTTCGGCCAGGTCGCAGTTGCAGACCTCGCCCGCATCCGAGCTGAACAGCAGTGAGACGAGTTTGACCCGGATTGGGTCGGCTAGTGCCTTGAGGCGCAACGCAATCTCCAACGCCGCGTCGTCATCGACGGGGCCAGCGGCCATCGGCGAGCAACACACCGGCGCTGAGACATCCACCACGGGCAACGTCTTGGGCATATCACCATCTTGCCAAGCCTTGTTGACATATATCGAAGAGGCGGCAGGATGGAGCCAGATTGGTTTCGACATAATCCGTTCTTGAATTTCGGCACCTCGGGCGTGGGCGTCACGGGCCGACTCAGCTCGGGATTTATGAACATGGGCAGCGCCATTTCGGGCATGGGCAACGTCGGCGATTTGGCACTGACCGGGTTCAACTTTGTGTCGGGCATGGAGAACATCGGCCACCGTCTCGCCGGCCTCTTCTTCTGTCGCAGCAGCTCTACCACGGTGTGCAGCCTGGACTCGGTTCCCACGAAGGACCGGCCCTTGAGGGTCAGGACCCACGCGTAGGCCTTCTCGAATGCTGGTGTCACCTCATAGTGGACTTCGTCGTCGCCGGGTGGGTAGAACCGTCGCAGATAAGCGGCGTCGATGGCCGCCCAGTCCTCCAAATAGGACCGCGCGTCCTTCGGAAACCGTTCCTGACCGTTCTCGGCGGGGATCTCGGTGTTCAGCGCGTACAGGTGGTCGTCCAGCGCGGCCGCGACCTCGCTCGCTGGGCAAGCGCCTCGGTTGCCCTCGACGAAGAACTCGCCGAGGAAAGAGAGGATCAGCGTGGAATTGCCCGCGCGCAGCAGTCGCCAAGCGGGATGGCGGTCCCGCAGCGCGTCGATCGCAGCGTATTCCATCAGGAAAGCGTAGAAAATCCCGCGGACAGATTCGGGTCGCGCTCGCCGGGGAAAGGCCATCTCTCCGCCACCTGCCGACCTAATTGCGGTGGCACTGGGCGTGACGTGGGATCGCACGACAGCACAATGCTGGAAAAGACCAACATTAGGCCCTGCCTGCCACAATGTGGTGATTCCTTGACATTAGCAGCGAAGCCACCTAATGTGAGGAAATGGCAACATCTGGCGGTCGCGAGATGACGGCGCGCTCAGCGTCCGCGCTGGGGCGTGCGCTACGCGCTGCGCGCCAGGCTCAGGGACTGACCCAGAGCGAACTTGCCGAGCGATCCCGAACCAACCGATTTTCCATCGCTCAACTCGAAACCGGCGAAGCCACCAAGGCCGTCGAGAAGCTGTTCGACGTGCTTGCCGCGCTTGACCTCGAGCTGGTGCTCCGCCCCCGCCAAGGCTGGAAAGCCAGATGAGCCTGAATATTTGGCTGCACGGAGTACTGACAGCGCGAGTCACCCCGAAATCAGGGGGACGCAAGGTCGTGATCGAGTACACCGACGAGGGGCGCCTGGGCTACGGCGGTGGCGCGCCAATCCTGTCCTGCTCCCTGCCCTCGATCCCGGGACCAAACGCACCATCAGTTTCATGGTCCTTCCTGGAAGGACTGCTTCCGGAAGGTCGCGCGTTGGAGACCGCCGCCGCACGGCTGCGAGGCGTAGAACTCGATCTAACCGGTGCTCCTGCGACCCCTTCCGATGTCATGGCACTCCTTGCCGAATACGGGCGGGAATGCGCCGGGGCGGTTGTCGTAACGCCTTCCGGAGAAGGGTTACCGACCGAGGGTCATCCGTCTTCTCCGCTGAGCGAGCAGGAACTTGCCGACCTCATCCGGAATCTGCCGACGAGACCTCTGGGTGCGGACCCCGCCAGAGGAATCCGGATGTCACTGGGGGGTGCTCAGGACAAACTGCTGCTGACCCGCGTGAACGGGGAGTGGTGCGCGCCGGTCGATGGGTACCCCTCGACGCACATCATCAAGCCAACCACCGTGTGGCCCCACAGCGCCGAAAACGAGGCACTGGTACTCGCCCTGTCCCGGGAATGCGGACTGTCCAACAACGACTCCTGGACCGAGCGGCTCGGCGACACCACCGCGCTCGTCGTCGAGCGCTATGACCGCACCGTCAAGAGCGACGGAACAATACACCGCCTGCATCAGGAGGACATGTGCCAGGCCGTCGGGCTCCGCCCGAAAGACAAATACCTGATCGGTCGGCCGTCTGAACGCATGGCTCGCGTGCTTCGAGAGTTCGCCGACTCCCCACAGCAGGAAATCGTGAACATCTACAAGCAGGTCGCATTCCGCGTGGTCGTCGGTGACGAGGACGGCCACGGCAAGAACTACTCACTGATGCTGCACGACGGCGTCGTCAAGGCGTCGCCCCTATATGACTCGCTCTGCACGCTGGAATACCCCGAACTATCAGGGAACCATGGGGGCGAAGATCGGTGCCCAGCAGACGCTTGCCAAGGTGGATCGGCAGGCGCTTCTCGACGAGGCGAAGGCCATGGGCCTCCTCGCTCGCGAAGCCGAGCAGGCGCTCGACGAACTCTCAGCGCTCGTCCGCTCAGGCATCCAGAGCCTGCCCACCGAGATCACCGAAGGCTGGCCGTCCGAACGCTTGATTGAAAAGGTGATGACGCGATTGCACAGACTCGAAACCGGACAGCCGCTAGGCGGCGTCAAAGAATCATCACGGCCGAGCCGAACGCTGGATACGATCACCGCCAACAAGCACGGGGCCGCCCCCGCCCGCGATGGGACGACATCGACGCCGTGAGTCGACCGGAATGGCCAGGCGAAATCAGTCGCCCTGCGATCGGCCAGAGCGCCTCACAATGGCTTTGCCGACCTTGGTGCCGTCGACCGCGGTCTAGCGCTGCGTGGTGCAAACCCACATTTTGGCAAACGTCGGGCAAAAAGCCGCAGAGCCAGGATTCCTTACGCATCATAGGAAAAAGCGCGGGGAACCACCCCGTGAAGGCATATACAGTTAACTAGAAAGCATAGCTAATGTGGCCAAATACGTGTCCAACCGGCATGAAAATGGCCCCCGGAGAGATCTCCGAGGACCATTTCCGCTGGTAGCGGGGACAGGATTCGAACCTGCGACCTCTGGGTTATGAGCCCAGCGAGCTACCGAGCTGCTCCACCCCGCGACGGTGAATGCCAGGTTACCGAACCAGGACGAACCTCACCAAATCGCACGCTCAGCGGCTTGCCGACCACCCGGCGGCCTATTCCGGCCAGGTGCTGCCCAGGATGATGTCGACGAAGTCGTCCCGGACGAACTTCGGGTCGAAGTGCTCGAGTACGTCGGCGTTGACGGTGCCGAAGGTGCTCTGCGGGCGGTGCTTGAAGCCGTCGGTGAAGGCACCCAGGATGCGCTTCTTGAAGTCCGGGCGCGGGTGTGCGGCGGTGACGGCCTCCAGCGCCTCCGGGGTCAGGTCGTCGCGGCCGATGCCCAGCACGTCGGTCTCGACACCGGCTGTGACCAAAGCGATTTCGGGTTCGAGGTACTCGGCAATGCCCGGCGTAGTGTGCAGCGCGATGCCCAGCCACACCTTCTCGGCTTCGGCGGGGTCGTAGCCGCGTTCGAGCAGAAAGTCCCGCGCCGCGTTGGCGCTGTCCACCTCGAACCGCTTGGTCGAGGTGCGGTAGCGCTCGGTGAGCCCCAGGTCGTGGAACATCGCCCCCACGTAGAGCAATTCGAGGTCGGGCTTCAGCCCGAGGCGGCGGCCCTGCAGCGCACCGAAGAGGAACACCCGCCGGGAGTGATCGAACAGCAGGTCGTCTTCGGCTTCGCGGATGTAGTCGGTCACCTCCCGGACCAGCTCGGTGTCCGGAATGACGATGCCGGCGATTGTTTCGATCGACTGGGTTTCCATGGTGACCTCCTGCGTTAGTGACCTATAGAAAGTTTCCGGCCTGGCACGTATTCCGCGCGTGGCCGTATGTGACGCGTTTCGCACAAAATGCGACACCGGTGCGCACAATGGGCAGGTGGCCGACACCAAGGCTCGCGTAGTGGTGATCGTCGTCTTTGACGACGTGACGATGTTGGATGTCGCAGGAGCGGGTGAGGTCTTCGCTGAAGCCAACCGTTACGGCGCCGACTACGAACTCAAGATCGCGTCGCTAGACGGGCGAGACGTCAGGACCTCGATCGGGACCCGGTTGGGTGTCACGGACGCCATTTCCTCAATCGAGTCCGCCGACACCGTTGTGGTGGCCGGCAGCGACGATCTGCCCCGGCGAGCGATCGATCCCGAGCTCGTGGCGGCAATCAAGTCGGTCGCAACCCGAACCCGACGGCTGGCCTCGATTTGCACGGGGTCGTTCATCCTGGCGCAGGCCGGCCTCCTCGACGGCCGGCGCGCCACCACGCACTGGCACGACGCCGGGCTGTTCGCCCGAGCCTTCCCCGACGTCACCGTCGAGCCGGACGCGATCTACGTCCGCGACGGTGACGTCTTCACCTCGGCCGGGGTGTCGGCAGGCATCGACCTGGCGCTGGCCTTGGTCGAATTCGACTACGGAACCAAGCTTGTCCGTGAAGTGGCTCGCTGGTTGGTCGTCTATCTCAAACGTGCTGGCGGACAATCGCAATTCTCCGTGTTAGTCGAGACTGATCCGCCGGTGGATTCGCCGCTGAGGGCGGCCACCGATGCGGTCACCGCCGACCCGGGTGCCGACCACAGCGTGAAAAGGCTTGCGGCACGGGCATCCCTGAGCACCCGCCAGCTGACCCGGCTGTTCCAATCCGAACTCGGGATGACCCCGGCCCGCTACGTCGAATTGGTGCGCATTGATTTCGCTCGTGGCGCACTCGATGGCGGCCGGCCCGTCGCAGATGCCGCGCGCCTGGCGGGTTTCGGCAGCACTGAAACGATGCGGCGGGTGTTTCTCACCGACCTCGGCATCACCCCGAAGGCCTACCGGGACAGGTTCCGTACCGCAGCGCGCAATTGAGAATCTGGGCCCGCATACAGTTGCGCCGTGCACATCGACGTGATGACAATCCCGCAACCGCTGAACAAGATCGGTGATCTGGCCCGTCGCACCCAGGCCGCCGGGTTCGCCGGCATGCTGTTCACCGAGACTGGACGCACGGCCTACCTCAACGCCGCCGTCGCCTCCCAGGCCGCGCCCGGTCTGGAGCTCTCCACCGGCGTCGCGGTGGCATTTCCCCGCAGCCCGTTCGTCTCGGCCGCCGTCGCGTGGGAACTGCAGCAGGCGACCGGCGGCAAGTTCCGGCTCGGCCTGGGCACCCAGGTGCGCACGCACGTGGTGCGGCGATACGGCATGGCCTTCGAGCGTCCCGGTCCGCGGCTGCGCGACTACGTGCGCGCAGTGAAGTCGTGTTTCGCCGCGTTCCGAAGCGGCAGGCTCGACCACCACGGCGAGTTCTACGATCTGGACTTCATCACCCCGCAGTGGAGCCCGGGGCCCATCGACGAGCCCGATCCCAAAGTCGATGTGGCAGCGGTCAATCCGTGGATGCTGCGGATGGCGGGCGAAGTCGCCGACGGGGTGCACGTGCACCCGCTCGGCGAGCCGGGCTATATCAGCCGCCACGTCGTGCCCAATGTCGCTGTGGGCGCGGGGAAAGCGGGCCGCGCGCCGTCGGACATCGCGATCATCGTGCCGGTGATGACGATCGTCGGCGACACCGACGAAGAGCGCGCCAAAGAGCGAGAGCTCGTGCGCGCCAGCATGAGCTTCTACGGCAGCACCCCGAACTACGCGTTCATCTGGGACGAGGCCGGTTTCGAGGGAACGACGGCGCGGATCCGGGAGAAGCAGAAGGCCGGCAGACTTCGCCGGCATGGCGGCCCAGATCACCGACGAGCACATCGCCACCTTCGCCACCGAGTCGACCTGGGACGGGTTGGCCGACGCGCTGACGAAGAAATACGCCGGGACGGCGACGCGCCTGGTGCTCTACAACGCCGCGGGCGACGCCGAGCGCTTCGAACGCTACGGCGAGGTCGCGCGCCGAATCCAGGGCTGACGGGCGCCACGAGCGTGCGCAAACTGCCACGGTTTACGGCGTGTCGGTGTACAGACACGCACGCTCGCGGCGAAAGGCGCGGCGAAAGGCGCGGCGAAAGGCCCCTACTTGGTGGCGTTGAACTTGGTGATGGCGTCGTCGAGCCGTTGCAGCGCCGCGCCGTAACCGGCGAAATCGCCCTTCTTCTGGGCGTCGCGGGCCGCGCCGATAGCCGCCTGGATCTCCTGCATGGCCGCGGCTTTGGCCGGCGATAACGTCACCGAACCATCCGGACCCGGCGGCACCGCCGTCGGCGGCCCCGGTGGCGTCGGTCCGACCGCAGGCACCGGCGGGGTGTTGGGCGGCGGCGCGTTCGGGGGCTGGTCGGTGGGTTGTATCCCGGTCGCGGCCGCGCCCGCACCGGGGCCGAACAGCGCGGTCAGCGCGTCGCCCACGGTGGGCCCGTAGCCGACCTTGTCGTTGTACATCATCGCCACGCGGATCAGCCGCGGGTACGACGACGCGGCGTCGCTGGCTCCCGGCGACGCGTAGACGGGTTCGACATAGAGCAACCCGCCCTGGCCCACCGGAAGCGTGAGCAGGTTGCCCCAGCGGATGCGGTTCTGGTTATCTCGCCCGATCACACCCAGGTCCTGGGAAACCGCGGTGTCGGTGGTGATCGCATTATTGGCCAGCTTGGGACCGTTGACCTGGCCCGGAACGGTCAGCACGGTGATCCTGCCGTACGTCGCAGGATCGGAGCTGGCGCTGATGTAGGCCGCCAGGTAGTCGCGCTTGAACCTGTTCATCGCGCTGGTCAGCTGATACGAGGCCGAATTGTCGTTCTTGGCAAGGTTTTTCGCGACGATGTAATACGGCGGCTGGTAGCTGCTGGCGGTCGGGTTCGGATCCAGCGGCACGTCCCAGAAGTCCGATGTGGAGAAGAACGTGATCGGGTCGTTGACGTGGTACTTGGCCAGCAGCATCCGCTGCACCTTGAACAGGTCTTCGGGATAGCGCAGATGCTCCGCGAGCTCGGGGGTGATGTCGCCCTTGGGTTTGACCGTGCCGGGGAACACCGACATCCAGGCCTTCAGCACCGGATCCTGTTCATCCTGCTGGTAGAGCGTGACGGTGCCGTCGTAGGCGTCCACCGTCGCCTTCACCGAATTGCGGATGTAGGAGACCAGCTTGTCGGGCGCCAGCTTGTTGAAGGCCACCTCGGTGGAGTCGGCAGTGGCCGACGACAACGAGGTGAGCTCGGAGTAGGGGTAGTTGTCCAGCGTGGTGTAGCCGTCGATGATCCACACCAGCCGCTTGTTGACGATCGCCGGGTACACGGCGCTGTCGGTGGTCAGCCACGGCGCCACCGCCTCCACCCGCGACGCCGGATCGCGATTGAACAAGATCTTGCTGTTGGAGCCGATCACGTTGGAGAACAAGAAGTTTCGCTCGGCGAATTTGGCGGCGAAGACGCTGCGGGACAGCCAGCCGCCGACCGGAACACCACCCAGCCCGCTGTAGGTGTAGTTCTTGGTTTCGGCGTTGGTCTCGTAGTCGTACTCCCGGTCGTTGCCGTTCCTGCCGACGATCGCGTAGTCGGCGGAGGTGTTGGAGATGACCGGACCGTAGTAGATGCGCGGCTGGTCCAACTCCGCCGGCCCGTCGGTAACCACTCCCCCGTTGGCGCCGACGACGTTGACCAGGAATTCGGGGTAGCCGCCGTTCTGGTTGGGGTCATTGGCGATGCCGCGCACGGTGTTGGCCGGTGACGCGATGAACCCGTTGCCGTGGGTGTAGACGGTGTGCCGGTTGATCCAGTCACGCTGGTTGTCGATCAGCCGGTCGGGGTTGAGTTCCCGGGCGGCGACCACATAGTCGCGCAAGTTGTTGTTGCGGTCGACGTAGCGGTCGATGGACAGCTGATCCGGGAAGTAGTAGAAGTTCTTGCCCTGCTGGAACTGGGTGAACGCGGGGCTGATGATCGTCGGGTCGAGCAGCCGGATGTTCGACGTGGTCGCGCGGTCGGTGGCCACCTGCTGGGCGGTGGCCAGCCCGTCGCCGGTGTAGTTGCGATAGCTCACCACGTCCGCGGTCAGACCGTACGCCTGCCGGGTCGCGGCGATGCTTCGGCTGATGTATTCGCTTTCCTTTTGCGCCGCATTGGGTTTGACGCTGATCTGCTCGACGATCAACGGCCACCCGGCACCCACGATCAACGACGACAGCAACAGCAGGACCAGCCCGATGGCCGGAATCCGCAAGTCCCGCAACACGACCGCCGAGAACACGGCGGCCGCGCAGATCAGCGCGATGGCCATCAGGATGAGCTTGGCCGGCAGCACCGCATTGATATCGGTGTAGCCGGCACCGGTGAACGGCTTTCCACCGCGCGTGTGCGACAGCAGCTCATACCGGTCCAGCCAGTACGCCACGGCTTTGAGCAGCACCAGCAGGCCGACCAGGCTGACCAACTGGATCCGCGCCGAACGGCTCACCGCGCCGGCGCGACCGGACAGCCGGATGCCGCCGAAGATGTAGTGCGACACCAGGTTCGCCACGAACGCCAGAAACACCGCGACGAACATGTAGCTCAGCAACAGCCGGTAGAACGGCAGCTCGAACGCGTAGAAGCCGAGGTCCTTGCCGAACTGCGGATCGCGGATCCCGAAGTCGCCGCCGTGCAGGAACAGCTGAATCCGGACCCAGTAGCTCTGCGCCACAACGCCGGCCAGCAGGCCGATCGCCGCCGGGATGCCGATGCCCACCAACCGCAGCCGGGACAGCACGACGGCCCGATAGCGGGCCACCGGATCGGCCTCGTTGTTCGGGACGAAGACCGGTCGGGTGCGGTAGGCCAGCCCAAGCCCGGCGAACACGATGCCGCCGACCAGCAGCCCGGCCACCAGAAAGACGACGATGCGGGTAACCAGCACGGTGGTGAACACCGAGCGGTACCCGAGCTCGCCGAACCACAGCCAGTCGACGTACGCGTCGATCAAGCGCGGACCCGCGAGCAGCAACACGACCACGCCCAAAGCGACCATGATCAGAAGCCGGCTACGCCGCGTCAGTTTGGGCATCCTGGCGGTGGGCCGCATCCCCACTGGCTACGCTCCCTGCTGTCGCTGGACGGTTGCTAGAGATTTCTAGACGATCACAACTCTACGCACCGGCGCGGCACACGAAAGGATGGGCGAAGTTGAGAGTAGCCACTGATGTGCCGGCGAGCGCCCGGCACCTCGTCGCGCAGGCCACGCCGAAGGCAGCCGCGTGAGCCCCGGTCCGTCGTTGGCGAAGGCGGTTTGGGCCGACGCGGACTTCGACCAGATGAGCTGGCACGACTGTGCGGTGCACGCCCTTGCGGTCGAGCCGGCGCCACCGTATCCGGGCCGGCTGCTCGTCGACCTCGACTACATCGTCGAGTGGGTCTGCCCGACACCGCCGTCGAACGCCTTCGCCTTCTGGATCTGCCCCGCCACCCTGGTATTCGACCAGGCGTGGGACCTCGTCGGCGACATCAACCTGCAGGGATTCAGCTTCGAGCTGTCGCTGAACGCGCTCGAGCGGACCGGTCCCGACGAGCACGATGCGTTCGAATGGACCCTCGTCGGCCACGAGTTCACCCTCGCGGTGCGCGCTGCCGGTTTCACCCAGTACCTGCGCCGCCCGCCCATCCACAGCCCACGCCAGCGGCTCTCCCTGGAGGAGAGAGGAGGACTCAGCTTCGATGAGCACGGCTATCGCCCCGTGGGCTAACAGCTGGGCGTCTGTTTGCCCGACGTCAGCGCGTGCAGCGCGTCCACCGCTGAGTTCAGCGTCTCGACCTTGACCAACCGCAGGCCCGACGGGTTGTCCGAACTCGCCTCGTAGCAGTTCTTCGCCGGCACCAGAAACACCGTGGCTCCGGCCTCGTGGGCGGCCGCCATCTTGTGCGTGATGCCCCCGATCGGGCCCACCTTGCCATCGACGCTGATGGTCCCGGTGCCCGCGACGAACGTCGACCCGGCCAGGTCACCGGTGGTGAGCTTGTCCACCACGGCGAGGCTGAACATCAGTCCGGCCGAGGGCCCGCCGATGTTGGCGAGGTTGAAGTCCACGACGAACGGCGCCCAGGGCGCGTCCAGCACCGCGACGCCCAGGAAGCCGTAGTCACGATCTTTGTTGGTGCCCAGCGTGATCTGCACGGTGCCGGCCGGCTCGTTCTTGCGTCGGTAGTCGATGGTCACCGCCTGGCCGGGCTTGGTGTTCTTCAGCAGCGCCGTGAACTGTTCGACACCGGGCACCGGTGTGCCGTTGACCATGTCGATGGCATCGCCGGGCTTCAGCTTGCCGGCCGACGGGCCCGGGTCGGTGACGGTGGCGATGGTCACCGCCTGCGGGTACTTCAGGTACCCCAGCGCGGCGTATTCGGCGCTGTCTTCGGAGTTCTTGAAGTCGGCGTTGTTGGCCTTGTCAACGTCGTCGCGCGACTTGCCCGGGGGGTAAACCAGGTCGCGGGGCACGAGCTGCTCATGGCCCGAAATCCACAACGTCAGGGCTTCACCCAAGGTCAGGTCATCGCGCTGGGACACCGTTGTCATGTTGAGGTGACCCGACGTCGGATGCGTCTGGGTCCCTTGAATCTCGACCACCTGTTTGCCGTCGACCTCGCCCAGGGTGTCGAACGTGGGTCCGGGGCCCAGCGACACAAACGGCACCGTCACCACGGCGAGCAACACGCCGAACACCACGATCGGCACCAGCGCGACCATCAAGGTCAGAATCCGCCTGTTCACGCCGCCTACACTAGACGGGCCCGGCTGGGTCACATTCCGCTACGAGCGTGACCCGGGATCGCGCGCGCTGTTCCCGCGGTGAGTACGGTTGACGTCATGGCAGACGTGCCTTTCGGCTTCTCTCACGGAGACGATCCCGAAAGCGAGAAGAGCGGGAAGAACAATCCCGATTCCGGCTCGGGCGCTAACCCGTTCGGCGCGTTCGGCATGGGCGGCGGGGAATTCGACATGGCCGACCTGGGGCAGCTTTTCACCCGATTGGGCCAGATGTTCGGCAGCGCCGGCTCCGCCATGACCGGCGGCCCGTCCGCCGGCCCGGTGAACTACGACCTGGCCCGCCAAGTCGCGTCGAGCTCGATCGGGTTTCTCGCACCCATCCCGGACACGACGAATTCGGCGATCTCCGACGCCGTGCACCTGGCCGAGACCTGGCTGAACGGGGTGACGGCGCTGCCCGCGGGCACCACCAAGGCACTGGGCTGGACCCCCACCGACTGGGTCGACAACACGTTGGACACCTGGAAGCGGCTGTGCGATCCGATGGCCCAACAGATCTCGACGGTGTGGGCCTCCTCGCTGCCGGAGGAAGCCAAGAGCATGGCCGGCCCGCTGCTGTCGATGATGTCGCAGATGGGTGGCATCGCGTTCGGTTCGCAGCTGGGCCAGGCGCTGGGCCGGTTGTCCAAGGAGGTGCTGACGTCGACCGACATCGGTCTGCCGCTGGGCCCCAAAGGGGTGGCCGCGATCCTGCCGGAGGCGGTCGAATCGCTGGCCAAGGGGCTCGAGCAACCGCGCAGCGAGATCATGACGTTCCTGGCCGCCCGCGAGGCCGCCCATCACCGCTTGTTCAGCCACGTGCCGTGGCTGGCCAGCCAACTGCTGGGCGCCGTCGAGGCCTACGCCATGGGCATGAAGATCGACATGTCCGGCATCGAGGAGCTGGCGCGCGACTTCAATCCGGCGTCGCTGTCTGATCCCGCCGCCATGGAGCAGCTGCTGAGCCAGGGCGTCTTCGAGCCCAAGGCGACCCCGGCGCAGACGCAGGCGCTCGAGCGGCTGGAGACGCTGCTCGCGTTGGTCGAGGGCTGGGTGCAGACGGTGGTCACCGCTGCCCTGGGCGAGCGGATTCCCGGCGAGGCCGCGCTCAGCGAGACGCTTCGCCGGCGCCGGGCCAGCGGCGGCCCCGCCGAGCAGACCTTCGCGACCCTGGTCGGCCTGGAACTGCGGCCACGCAAGCTGCGGGAGGCCGCCGCGCTGTGGAATCGCCTGACGGAGGCGGCCGGCATGGACGCCCGCGACGCCGTCTGGCAACACCCGGACCTACTGCCTGCCGCGGATGATCTCGACGACCCGTCCGGCTTCATCGACCGCATCATCGGCGGCGACACCAGCGGTATCGACGAGGCCCTTTCCGACTTGGAAGCCAACCTCGAACAGCGCGACGACCAGGAATCCGGCGGTTCTGCTGACCCAGCTCTGACCGCGGCTACTAGGGTCCGCCATTGCCTCCGGTGCCACCCTTGCCGGTGCCGCCGACGCCGACGGCCGAACCGCTACCGCCTCCCCCACCGCCACCGCCATTGGCGCTACCGGCGCCGCCCTGGGCGCCGCCGCTAGCGGTCCCGCCGACCTGGGCGAAGGAGGCACCCGGGTTGCCGGCGTGACCTGCAGTGCCGCCGATGCCGCCGACTGCGCCACCGGTCCCGCCAGTGCCGCCGGTGCCGCCGCCGCCCCCGCCCCCGCCTCCTCCGCCGAAGGCGTCAGTACTGGTGACCACGCCCGAGGCGCCGCCACCACCTAGGCCGCCACCAGTGCCGAGGCCGGCGCGGCCGCTGACACCTGTGGCCGAGATGTGACCGACGGCTGCGGCGCCGCCGCCGCCGCCACCGCCACCTGGACCCCCGACGGTTGCGGCGGGGACGCCGCCCGTGCCGCCCGTGCCGCCGAACATTTCGTCGAAGCCGCCGGGGCCCGACCCGTTGGTGTTGGCGTACGCTCCGCCGTTGCCGCCGGTGCCGCCGGTGCCGCCGGTGCCGCCATGGCCGCCGCCCGTGCTGTTGCCGCCTTGACCGCCGCCGCCACCTCCGCCGCCGGAGCCGCCGGCGGCGCTGCCGTTGGTGACCATCTCCGTGCCGCCACCGTTGCCGCCTTGGCCGCCGTCGCCGCCGTTCGTCCCGGCGCCGCCGTGGCCGCCGTTGCCGCCGATACCGCCCGTGCCACTGACGACGCCGTTGAGCCTGCCTAATGGCGTCGCCAACGTTGCCGCCGTTGCCACCGGCGCCGCCGGTGCCCCCATCGCCGTTGGCGCCCGCATGGCCGCCTAAGAATCCCGCCAATCCCTGGGCTTGACCGCCGGTGTCCGCCGTTGCCGCCGGTGCCGCCGTTGCCGCCGTTGGTGCCGATACCGGCCGGTGGTGATAGACCCGCCAGCCCCGCCGGCCCCACCCAGGCCGCCGATGCCGCCGACACCGCCGTTGCCGTAAATCATCCCGCCACTGCCGCCGGGCCCGCCGTTACCGGCGAGACCACCGACGCCGCCCGGGGTGCCGGTGGCCGCGTTGCCCGCGGCGCCGGTGGTGCCGACCCGACCGGCCCCGCCCCGGCCGCCGTTGCCGAAGAACCAGGCGTTACCGCCTTTGCCGCCGGGCTGCCCGGGCGCCCCGGACCCGCCGTCGCCGCCATCACCCCACAACAGCCCGCCCGGCCCGCCGCCTGCCCGGTTCCCGGCGCCCCATCGGTGCCCTTACCGATCAGCGGGATCCCGAACAACGCGTTCGTGGGCGCATTGATCACTCCCAGCACCGCCTGCTCGACGGTCTGCAGCGGCGAAGCGTTGACCGCCTCCGCAGCCGCATACGTGCTCCCAGCCGCGCTCAGGGCCTGCATGAACTGGCCATGAAACGCCGCCGCCTGAGCGCTGAGCGCCTGAAAGTCCTGGGCGTGGCTGGAGAACAGCCCCGCAATCGCCGCCGACACCTCATCAGCGCCCGCGGCCAGCACCTGCGTCGTTGCCGTCGCCGCCGCCGCGTGGGCTGCGCTGAGCGCCGACTCGATACCGGCCAAATCCGCTGCCGCCGCCGCCATCGTCTCCGGCGTCGCGATCACAAACGACATGTCCATCCACCTCCGGGCAAGCCCCTGATTGTGACGAGCCCGGCGGTCCTCCCGGCAGGCATCTAAAACGTAAGCAAGCGGCCTGGAGGAAGCATGAGTAGCCGACTACCTATTTTTCGGCTGTGGATAACTGAGCGGGGCGTTCGCCCGCGCCGTGGCACAGTGTCAGGTCATGCCGCGCGCCATGCCCTCGACTTATGCGCTCGATCCGGCGATGCCGATACTGCTGCGACCCGACGGTGCCGTGCAGGTGGGCTGGGACCCCAACCGCGCCGTGCTGGTCCGTCCGCCCGAGCGGCCTGACCGCCGCGGAATTGGCCGCGCTGCTGCGGTCGATGCGCTCACCGGTTCCGCTCGGTGAACTGCAGCGCCACGCCACCGAGCGCGGCCTGCTGGACGCCGACGGGCTGGCGAGCCTGGTCACCCAACTGGTGAGCGCGGGCGTCGCGACCCGCGGCCGCCGGCCCTCCCGCGGCCGCGCGGCGTCGATCCGGGTGCACGGTCGCGGACCGCTGTCGGACCTGCTCATGCAGTCGCTGCGCTGCTCGGGAGCCCGGATCGGACACAGCAGCCAGCCGCACGCCACGGTGACGACCGCTGCCGTCGATCTGGTCGTCTTGTCCGACTACCTCGTCGCCGACCCGCGCATACTGCGTGACCTGCACCGCGAAGGGATAGCGCATCTTCCCGTCCGGGTGCGTGACGGCACCGGACTGGTGGGTCCCCTCGTGATACCCGGCACCACAAGTTGTTTGGTTTGCGCCGACCTACATCGCAGCGACCGCGACGCCGCGTGGCCGGCCATCGCCGCCCAGCTGCGGGAGACCGTCGGGGTGGCCGATCAGGCCACCCTGCTGGCGACCGCGGCGCTGGCGCTCAGTCAGGTCAATCGGGTGATCGCCGCGGTGCGGGGGCAGGAAACCGGGTCCGCCCCGCCGCCTGTGCTGAACGCCACTCTGGAGTTCGACCTGAACACCGGCTCGATCGTCGCGCGGCAGTGGACCAAGCATCCGTTGTGCGGGTGCTGACGGGTTTGCGATCGCCCCGAACAGCGAGTCGGCGGCCTCGTGCTGCGTTTGCTTTGCTGCCATGGCTTTTCGCAGTACCACCCTTCGCGCATTCTTGTCGATGAGGTGCAGGATTGCGGCCTGCAAACAGACAAGATATTGGCTTCACGTTCGCTGCGCGCGGTCCGGTGCAGGTGCGTCAGGCGGCACTTGTTGCCGGATCGACACCTTGGCCGATGAGCCGTCGTGGATGATGGGTGTGTGGCAGACGATATCAAGCGTGGCCGCGCGGCCCGCAACGCGAAGCTGGCCAGCCTGCCCGTCGGTATGGCCGGTCGCGCAGCACTCGGGTTCGGTAAGCGGCTGACCGGCAAGTCGAAAGACGAAGTCAACGCCGAGCTGATGGAGAAAGCCGCCAACCAGCTCTTCACCGTTCTAGGCGACCTCAAGGGCGGCGCGATGAAGGTCGGCCAGGCGCTGTCGGTGATGGAAGCCGCCATTCCCGAACAGTTCGGCGAGCCCTACCGCGAAGCGCTGACCAAACTGCAGAAGGACGCTCCGCCGCTGCCCGCCAACAAAGTGCACCGGGTGCTCGACGCCCAGCTCGGCACCAAATGGCGCGAGCGGTTCAGTTCGTTCGAGGACAAGCCAGTGGCCTCCGCGAGCATCGGCCAGGTGCACAAGGCGGTGTGGTCCGACGGCCGCGAAGTGGCCGTCAAGATCCAGTATCCGGGGGCCGACGAAGCGCTTCGGGCCGATCTGAAGACCATGCAGCGCATGATCGGCGTGCTCAAACAGCTCTCACCGGGCGCCGACGTCCAGGGCGTGGTGGATGAGCTGATCGAGCGCACCGAGATGGAACTCGACTACCGGCTGGAGGCCGACAACCAGCGCGCATTCGCCAAGGCGTACGAGGGCCACCCGCGGTTCGTGGTGCCACACATCGTGGCGAGCGCGCCGAAGGTGGTGATCCAGGAGTGGATCGACGGCGTGCCGTTGTCGCAGATCATTCGCGAAGGACACCCCGGAGGAGCGCGACCTGATGGGCACGCTGCTGCTCGAGCTCACCTTCGACGCGCCGCGGCAGCGTGGGGATGTTGCACGGCGACGCCCACCCGGGCAATTTCATGCTGCTGCCCGACGGTCGCATGGGCGTCATCGACTTCGGCGCGGTGGCGCCGATGCCCGACGGCTACCCGATCGAGCTCGGGATGACCATCCGATTGGCCCGCGAAAAGAACTACGACCTGCTGCTGCCGACGATGGAGAAGGCCGGGTTCATCCAGCCTGGCAAGCAGGTGCTCCGTCCGCGAGATCGACGAGATGCTGCGCCAGTACGTCGAGCCCATCGAGGTCGACGTCTTCCACTACACCCGCAAGTGGCTGCAGCGGATGACGATGGTTCAGATGGACCGGTCGGTGGCACAGGTCAGGACGGCCCGGCAGATGGACCTGCCGCCCAAGCTCGCGATCCCGATGCGGGTGATCGCGTCGGTGACCGCGATCCTGTGCCAGCTGGATGCGCACGTGCCGATCAAGGCACTCTCGGAGGAGCTGATCCCTGGTTTCGCCGAGCCCGACGCCATCATCGTCTAGCCCTCCTCGGCTACGCGGCGACCTTGCGCGGACGTCCGCGCGGGCGCTTGCGGCTCACGATCGAGCCTCGCTCGATGATCTCGCCGCCCCACACCCCCCATGGTTCGGCGCGCTGTAGCGCCGCGGCCAGGCACTGACGCCGGACGGGGCAGCCCTCGCAGAGCGTCTTGGCGCGCTCCAGATCGGTTGGGGTGTCGGCGAACCACAGGTTGGGATCGCCGACATGACACGGCAGCGTTAGCCGCTGTCTGGGGACTGTCGGGGCCGACATGTCCTTTCACCTGCTTCCTGGTCTGGTGACTGTCCTTCTGGAGAGATCCGGACCAGGTTGGGCGGCGGTCGAGCCGAAAACTGTGGCCACGGATCCTTGTGACTTCGGGTCCGTGGCCATCTGGTGAAACCAGGCTGGTTACGTAGTGCCTTCTGAAAACTACGTATGGCCCTCGGACGCGCGAGTCGCGGCGGCGACACGGTGCTTAACCGCTGCCGCCGGCAGAGCGGCATGGGTGGCATGAGGGGTGGCCGCGGCTGATACCGCGACTACCACGCCTACACCGAACGCGTTGTCGATCATCTCGAAAATCATGGCCACCCCTCCTTTCGTGTCCCTGCCCGATAGCCAGCCTTCAGCTGAGCCTTCAACGAGGCTGACAGAATGCGTTTTCGAGGGTAAACGGTCCCGGTCGCTTGCTGACAAACGATTTTCTGACCTGCGGGGTTTGCCGGTCAGCGGGATTGCCGAACCAGCTCGAGCACGTCGGGTCCGTACTGTTCGAGCTTGCGGGCGCCGATGCCCGGGATCGCGATCAGCGCCGCTTCGTCCTCGGGCAGCATCTCGGCGATCGCGACCAGTGTGTTGTCGCTGAAGATGATGTACGGCGGCATCTTCTGCTCCCGGGCCATCTCTAGTCGCCAGGACTTGAGCGCCAGCAACAACTCCTCGTTCACGTCGCCGGCACAGCTCTCACACCGCCGCAGCATGATGGCCGCCGGCGTGGTCAGGTCTTTGTTGCAGACCCGGCAGCGAGTCGGGCTCTTGTTGCGACGGGATTTGGCCGGCGCCGGATCGACCCGCGTCTGCGGGGCGATGCCGTTGAGGAACCGCGACGGCTTACGGCTCTGACGTCCGCCCGGGGCCCGAGCGAGTGCCCAGCTGAGCGCCAAATGCACTCGGGCTCTGGTGATTCCGACGTAGAGCAGTCGACGCTCTTCTTCGACGCGCTCGCTGTCGGGGCCGTGCGCCAATGCGTGCGAGATGGGCAGCGTGCCGTCGACCAGCCCAACGAGATAGACCGCGTCCCACTCGAGCCCCTTGGCCGCGTGCAGCGAGGCCAGCGTGACGCCTTGGACCACCGGTGGGTGCCGCGCGTCGGCGCGCATCCGTAGCTCGGCGAGCAGCCCGGGCAACTGCAGCTGCGGGCGCTGCGCCACCTCGTCGTCGACTAGTTCGGCCAGCGAGGTCAGTGCCTCCCAGCGGTCCCGGGCGCGGGTGCCGGTGGGTTCCTCGGCCGTCAGCCCCAGCGGTTCCAGGATCGCGCGGACGACGTCGGGCAGTGGCCCTTCGAGGCTGTCGGGGCCGCGCTCGGCGGCGCGCTGCAGCGCGACCAGCGCCTGCTTGATTTCCTGACGGTTGAAAAACCCCTCGCCGCCGCGGACCTGATAGGCGATGCCCGCCTCGGTCAACGCCTCCTCGTAGACCTCGGACTGGGCGTTCACCCGGTACAGGATGGCGATCTCGGATGCCGGGGTGCCGGATTCGACCAGTCGCGCGATCGACGCGGCCACCGCGGCAGCTTCCGCGGTCTCGTCGGGATGTTCGTGGAACGACGGGGCCGGGCCCGGCTCGCGCTGACCGATCAGCTGCAGCTTGCTGCCCGCAACCCGGCCCCGGGCGGCCGCGATCATCTGGTTGGCCAGCGACACCACCTGCGGAGTCGACCGGTAGTCGCGCTCGAGCCGGACCACTGTGGCGTCCGGAAACCGCCGGGAGAAGTCCAGCAGGTAGCGCGGGGAGGCCCCGGTGAACGAGTAGATGGTCTGGTTGGCGTCGCCGACGACGGTGAGGTCGTCGCGGTCGCCCAGCCAGGCCGAGAGCACCCGCTGCTGCAGCGGCGTGACGTCCTGGTACTCGTCGACGACAAAGCAGCGGTAGCGGGCGCGGAACTCCTCGGCCACCGCGGCGTCGTTTTCGATGGCGGCGGCGGTGTGCAGCAGCAGATCGTCGAAGTCGAGCAAGGCCAGGGCTTCGTCACGGACTTTGAGTGCCTCGTACGCGGCGTAGACGCTCGCGATCTTCTCCGCGTCCAGGGGAATGTCGCGGCCGGATGCCGTGACGGCGTTGGCGTACTCCTCGGGGCCGATCAGCGACGCCTTCGCCCATTCGATCTCCCCGGCCAGGTCGCGCACGTCGTCGGTGCTGGTATTCATCCTGGTGCGACTGGCCGCGCGGGCCACGACGGCGAACTTGCTGTCCAGCAGCTGCCATCCGGTGTCGCCGACCACCCGCGGCCAGAAGTACCGCAACTGGCGCATCGCGGCGGCATGGAACGTCAGCGCCTGCACGGAGCCGACACCGCAGCTGTTCGGCGAAGCGGCGTCGATCGCCCGCAACCGGGCGCGCATCTCACCCGCGGCACGCTGGGTGAATGTCACCGCCAGCACCTGGCCGGCGGAGACATGGCCGTCGGTGACCAGCTGCGCGATCCGGTGCGTGATGGTGCGGGTCTTGCCTGTTCCGGCGCCCGCGAGCACACAGACCGGTCCGCGCGGAGCCAGCACGGCCTCGCGCTGCTCGTCGATCCAGTCCGGCGGTCAGTGGGTCTGCGACCATCGGCATGGCGTCCATCTTGTCAGCGATGGCCGACAGACCGGGTGTGTCGCCACGCCGTTTCACCCCGCGGCCGCACGGAATGCTCCGTCACCCGACTACGTTTAATGGTCATGACCAACGCCGCACTCACCATGTTCACGACGACGTGGTGTGGCTATTGCCACCGTCTCAAGACAGCCCTCAAGGCCAGCGGAATCTCCTATGACGAGGTCGACATCGAGCGCGACGCCGCAGCGGCCGAATTCGTCGGCTCGGTCAACGGCGGAAACAGGACGGTTCCCACGGTCAAGTTCGCCGACGGGTCGACGATGACCAACCCGAGCGCGCGCGACATCGAAGCGAAGCTGGCCGAGGTCGCCGGATAAGAACGCGGCCTGGATGGGCGGCTAACGGCGGTGCGGCGCTTACGCTATTGAACGTGAGCTCTCCGGCCAGCCGGCATGTCAACCGGACCGTCAGGTCGGCCGTCGCCGTCTGCTGTGCCGCCTTCACGGTTTCGGCGTGCTGGAACTTCAACGCTCAAGTGAAGTCCGGGCCCGCGCCCGCGGCAGGTGTCGACGCCGAGGCATTGATCCTCAGCGTCGAAGACGTGCGACGGATCGCCAACTCCGAAGAGCTTGCCACGCATGCTCATTCGGACCTGCATCATCCGTCTCCGGGCAACGTCAACGCTCCCGGGACATGCCGGGCGGTGGGAAACAGCGAGGCCAGCTACGCCGGCGGTTGGACGCAGTACCGCGAGGTGGGCTACAGCGGGGTTACCGACGACATCGAGCCGGGCGGGAGGCCGATGATCGACGAGGTCAGCCAGGCCGTCGTCGTCTATCCGGACGCGGGCGCGGCAAGCGGCGCACTGCACGCGCTGGACGCGCAGCTGACCGCTTGTGCCGATTTGCACGACACTGCCTTCATTTTCACGCTGGACAGACCGGATTCCTCCACCGTGCGGCTCAGTTCCCAGGGCTGGAGCCACCAGTATCGGGTGAAGTCGTCGACGCTGGTGTCGGTCGGGGTGCTGGGTATTGAACCGGCCGAGCAGATTGCGACGACGATCCTTACGACGATGACCGATCGCATCAGGTAGGACTAGTCGAGCGCCGCCCAGGACTCGATGATCGTGCGGGCGATCGAGATCGACCCGGGCAGTAGCAGTTTCGAATTCGCCGCGCTGGTCCAATCGCCGGCGTCGAGCGCGGCACGCACCTCGTCGCGGGTGAACCACGCGGCCTCGCCGATCTCGCCGTCGTTGAACGAGAACTCCTCGTCCGGGTCGCCCAGGGCGTGGAAGCCGACCATGAGCGAGCGCGGAAAGGGCCACGGCTGGCTGCCCAGGTAGCGCACATCGCGGACGGTCAGGCCGATTTCCTCGCGGATCTCCCGGGCGACGCAGACTTCGAACGACTCGCCGGCCTCGACGAACCCGGCCAGCAACGAGAACATTCGCTCCGGCCATACGGTCTGACGGGCCAGCACCGCGCGATCGCCGCCGTCGTGCACCAGGCAGATCACCGCCGGGTCGATGCGGGGGAACTCCTCCTGGCCGGTGATCGGGTTGATTCGACACCAGCCGCCCCTGGTCGGCTTCGTCGGTGAGCCGTCCACCGGGCTGAATCGAGCGCTGTCATGCCAATTCAGCAGTGCGATGGCCGACGAGACCAATTGGCTGCTGATGTCGTCGAAAATCCGGCCCAGGCTGCGCAGATTCAGGACCTGGGCATCGACATCAGGATCCTCGGGCGCCTCCAGTGCGCCCCGGATGGCCCAGACATGGCGGCCGCCGTCGATGCGCCCCAGGAATACCGCATCGTGGGGCGGCTTGTCGGCCAGGGCACTCGCCGCGCCGAGCACCACCCGGCCGTCGGCGACCAGCACCTGGCTGCGCGAATCCACCCGCAGCAATGCCGCGTCGGCCCATCCCGCGGCGGCGGCGTCGACGTCGGTGCGCAGTTGATCGGCGCGGTCGGCGCCGACGCGCGACAACAGCGGAATGCTGGTGAGCTGAAAATCCACGGTTAATGGCCCGCGTTGCGGATGTAGAGCAGCCGATCCGTCGCCTCGATGGCGTCGGCCTCGGGCGCGCCGATGCGTAGCAGGTGACCGTTGCGCACCACACCGAGCACGATGTCGTTGAGATGCCGCGGGGATCCGCCCACCTCGGTCTGCTCGACCTCGCGCTCGGCTATGGAAAGGCCTTCGTCGGGAGTCAGCAGGTCTTCGATCATCTCCACGACGCTGGGCGTCGTGGTGGCCAGGCCCAGCAACCGGCCGGCCGTCTCCGAGGAGACGACAACCGAGTCTGCGCCCGATTGTCGCAGCAGGTGCTGATTCTCGGCCTCCCGGATGGACGCCACGATCTTGGCCTTTGGCGCAAGCTCGCGGGCGGTCAACGTGACCAGCACCGCGGTGTCGTCGCGGCCGGTGGCGATGATGATCGAGGACGCGTGCTGGGCCCCGGCCAACCGCAGTACATCCGACTTAGTGGCGTCACCGGTCACGGTGACCAGGTTCGCGGTCGCAGCGAGGTCGAGCGCCACCCGATCGGTGTCGACGACAACGATCTCGCCCACCGCGGCTTCGTCACTGAGCCTCGCGGCCGCGGCCGTCTTGCCCTTGGTGCCGTACCCGATCACGATCGTGTGGTTGCGCACTCTGCTCCTCCAACGCTGGATCTTCCACGCCTGTCGGGACCGCTCGGAGAGGACCTCGAGCGTCGTGCCGATCAACACGGCCAGGAACGCGATCCGCAACGGCGTGAAAACCACTGTGTTGATCAATCGCGCGGTCTCTGTGTACGAGGTGATGTCGCCGTAGCCGGTCGTCGACAACGACACCGCGGCGAAATACAGGCAGTCCAGGAAGGTCAGCGGCTCATTTCGCACGTCGCGGTAACCGCTGCGGTCCAGGTAGACGATGACCGCGGAGCCGAACAGCACCATCAGGGCGATGACAATTCGGCGCGTGATGACTCGGATGGGGCTGCGGTGGCCCTCGGGTATTCGCAGCACGCCGACCAGCTGGTGATCGGGCTGGCCGGTCAGCGTTTCATCAACACGGCTGCGCCGGCCCGACTTACGCCCGGGCACGACGCTCCGTCATCCGCTTAACCGCAGCGCACGAGACACGCACGAGATCAAATGTAACCACGATCAGACGGTGGCAGCGCGCGCAGAGTCAGCAAGCATCCTGGCCAGCTCGGTGGAGTCCGGCAACTCGTCGGGGCTGACGGTGACACCGCTGCGCACATAGTGGAAGGCGGTACGCACCGAGGACTCCGCGCACCCGGTCAAAGCGGCCCACGCCATTCGGTAGACGGCGAGCTGGATGGCCGCCTGGCGCATGGCCTCCGGTCCGCGCGGCGGCTCGCCGGTTTTCCAGTCGACGATGGTGGCTCCCCCGTCGGGGTCGGCGAATACCGCGTCGATGCGGCCGCGCACCACCGTGTCGCCGATCGGCATTTCGAACGGCACCTCGACCGCGACCGGGGTGCGTGCCGCCCAGCGTGACCCGGCGAATGCCTGCTGCAACGCGGCCAACTCCGCGTCGTCACCCACATCGGAGTCCGCCGCGCCGGGCAGGTCGCCCAGATCGAACAACAACTCGGCACCGTAGAACTGCTGAACCCAGGAGTGAAAAGCGTTGCCCAGCAGCGCATGTGGATCCGGGCGCGTCGGCAACCGATAGATCAGTCGCTGCGTGGCGCCGTCGGGGTCGCGGGCCAAATCCACCAGGCCGCTGACCGACAGCTGGCTTGGCAGCGCGCGGGCGGGCGGCGTCGTCGCCCGCGCCCGCTCGGCCAGCAGCGCGTCGACGTCGGCGGCCCAACCCTCAATGTCAGCGTCGTCGGCGCCGCTCGTGTCGGCCGACATCGCCGCGGCCACCAGCGCCGCCCCGCGTTCGACGTCGCGGCGGCGCGCAGCCAGCGGATCAATCGGCCACACCGCCTCGACCACGTTGTCACGCAATGGGTTTCGCTCGCCGTCGGCCGGATCCGGGGCCCATTGTTCGACCACGCCACACGGGTCGCCGGCCGCCGCCGAACGGTCGATGACGTCCTTGAGCTCGCAAAGGAAGTCCGACGGGCCGCGAGGCTTGATCCCGGTGGGACCCCAGTGATGGCCGGACACCAGCAGGGTGTCCTGTGCGCGGGTGATGCCGACGTAGAGCAATCGGCGCTCTTCGTCGACGCGGCGTTGATCGAGCTGGCGCCGATGCTCGAAGATCTTGTCCGACAGCTGCTTTCGATTGGTGACAGCTGACATGTCGAGCACCGGGATGCCGAATGCGCCCGCCGAAGCGCGGTCGCCGCGCAGCAGCGGCGGCAGCTCGCCGGGGTCGGTCAGCCAGGTGCTCCTCGATGCGGTCGACGGGAAGGTGCCGCCCGACAGATGCGCCACCGCCACCACCTGCCACTCCAGGCCCTTGGCGGCATGCACGGTGAGCACCTGGACCCGGTCCCGGGCGACGGCCAACTCGGCCGGCGCTAAACCGTTCTCGACCACCTCGGCGACGTCCAGATAGCCGAGCAGACCCGCCACGGACGCCTGGCCGGACGCAGTGCCGGCCCGCTCGGCGTAGCCGGCGACCACGTCGGCGAACGCGTCGAGGTGCTCGGCACCCGGCCAAGCCCCCGGGATCGCTTCCGGGGCCGCCACCGCGGCGCGGACTTCGCAATCGACCCCCAGCACCCGGCGCACCTCGGCGAACAGGTCCGGCAGGGAGTGGCCGAGGTGGCCGCGCAGGGCGCTCAGTTCGCCGCCCAGTGCGGTGATGCGCTGATATCCCGCGACCGAATACTCGCCGGCGGGGCCCGGGTCGCTGATGGCGTCGGCCAGGCACGCCGTGTCGGCTTCGATGTTGGACGGATCGGCCACCCTGCAAACCAGCTCCGCGACCGACTCGGGCGAGGACGGCTCGGTCGATCCGCCCCCGCCGAGCGCCAGCGCACGCCGCCACAGTGCGGCCAGGTCGCGGCCGCCGAGCCGCCAGCGCGGACCGGTGAGGACTCGCATGGCCGCGGCTCCGGCCGTCGGGTCGGCGACGAGGCGCAACATGGCCACCACGTCGGCGACTTCGGGGATGGAGAGCAGGCCGGCCAACCCGACGACCTCGACGGGAATTCCTCGGGCCCGCAACGCATCTGCGATCGGTGCGGCGTCGGCGTTGCGGCGTATCAGCACGGCGCCGGTGGGTGGGTTCACGCCGTCGGCCCGGGCTCGCTGGTAGTGGCCGTGAAAGTGCTCGGCGATCCATTCACGTTCGTTCTGCGCATCGGGAAGCAGCGCGCAGCGGACCGTTCCGGGTAAGGCGTCGGGGCGTGAGCGCAACGCGCGCACCGCGACCGACCGTCGCCGCGCCTCCGCCGAGATGGCGTTGGCCACGTGCAGCGCCCGCGGCGGGTTGCGCCAGCTGGTCCGCAGTTCGAGGACCGGGGCGGGGGTGCCGTCGGATCGGGGGAAGTCGGTGGTGAAGCGCGGCAGGTTCGTCGCAGACGCACCGCGCCAGCCATAGATCGACTGAATCGGGTCACCGACGGCCGTCAGCGCCAACCCGTCGTCGCAGCCACCGCCGAACAGTGCTGACAACGCGATCCGCTGGGCGTGTCCGGTGTCCTGGTACTCGTCGAGCAGGACCACCCGGTAGCGGTTCCGGAGTTCCTGGCCGACCTGCGGCAAGGTCGTGGCCAGCCGTGCGGCAGATGACATCTGCATGCCGAAGTCCATCGCCTTCTCGGCACGCATCCGGTCATGCAGCGCCTCGAGCAACGGAACCAGTTCGGCGCGCTCGGTTTGGGTGGCCAGCAACCGCTGCAGCCACTGGTTGGGGCCACGCTCGCGCTGGTAGGGACCCGGCGGCAGGGTGTGGATCAACCTCTCCAGTTCCACATGGGTATCGCGGAGCTGCCGGGTGTCGACCAGGTGCTCGGCGAGCTGTCCCCACAGTCGCAGCACCATCGAGGTGACCGCGGCCGGGGTCTTGTCGGTGCGCAGCTTCGCGCCGTACCCGTTGACCACGTCGAAGGCCAGCTGCCACAGCTCGGTCTCGCTGAGCAACCGGCTGTCGGGCTCGACGGGCAACAACAGGCCGTAGTCACGCAGCATCGAGCCGGCGAAGGCGTGGTAGGTGCTGACCGTCGGGGCGCCTTGCGCGTCGGGGTTCGCATAGCCGGTCGGGTCGAGGCCGATGCCGGTCAACCGGGCCAGCCGGGATCGGACGCGGCGCAGCAACTGACCGGCGGCCTTGCGGGTGAAGGTCAATCCCAGTACCTGGCCGGGTTCGGCGTAGCCGTTGGCGATGAGCCATACCACCCGCGCGGCCATCGTCTCGGTTTTGCCCGCGCCCGCCCCCGCGATGACGACCAGTGGGCCCGGCGGCGCGCCAATGACCGCGGCCTGCTCGTCGGTCGGCGGGAAAAGGCCAAGCGCGCCTGCCAATTCGGCTGGGCTGTACCGCCCAAGGGCGGAAGCCGCCGCGGTCATGACGCGGACCCGTCGACGTGCGCCGGACAGCTTGGCCGGATCGGGCAGTGCGCGCAACCCTCGTTGCGCCGGGCGACGAAGTTCGGCCCGGCTGTCGCGGCGGCCGCGTCCCGCACGGAGCTGCGCCATTGGTCGCGGGCACCCGGAGTCAGCGGATCCTGCTCGCGTTCGGTGGCGCCGGCGGCGCCGGGCTTCCCGAGATAGACCAGCCGCGCCCCGCCGGGCTCGTCAGCGGCGCCGGCTTGCAGCAGGCCTTCGGCCACTGCCAGCTGATACATCGCGAGCTGCGCGTGTTGTTGGGCGTCGTCCTTGCTGACCGGGGTTTTGCCGGTTTTGATGTCGACGATCACCAGCCGACCGGCCGCGTCGCGTTCGAGCCGGTCGACCCGGCCGCGCAACCGCACGTCTGCCCCGCAGCGTGTCTCGAGCACACCGTCGACGGCGACCTCAATGCCCACCTCGGTCAGCTCGGACCGGGTCTGCGCCCGCCACTCGATGAATGTCTGAATCATGGCGCGGTGCCGGGCCAGCTCATTGGCCGAATACCATTGCGCCGCATAGGGAAGGTGCTGCCATACCCGGTCCAGCTCGGCCAGCAGTTGCGCCTCACTTCGGCCCGGTTCGGCGATCAGCGCGTGCAACACCGAACCGACGGTGGACCGCAGCTCTCGCGGGTTGGTTCCGCCGTGCCGCTCGGCCAGCCAGCGCAGCGGGCAGTCGATGAGTGTCTGCAAGGTCGACGGCGTCAAGGTGACGAGATCGTCCGTGTCGGAAAGCGGTTCGCTGGTGCTGACCGGTCTCAGCCCGTGCCACCCGGCGGGATCGGCGCCTGGCACACCGGCTTTGGACAGCCTGGCCAATTGCGTTGCCGCACAACCGCGAGCGGCGTCGTTTACGGCACCGTCGGGCGCGCACACCACACTGCGCAGCCGGCCCACCATGGCGGCGGCCGACAGTACCCGCGGCGCTGAGAGCGGTTGCGCCGCAACCGGATCACCATCGGGATTGGCCCACTGCGCGATCTCGTAGAAGAACGCCGACGGCAACGCCGCCTCCCGGCCATCGCTGCCGGTGTCGCTGTCTACGGCGGTGACCAGCAACCACCGCCTGGCCCGGCCCATCGCAGCCACCAGTAGCCGGCGCTCCTCGGCCATCAGCGGAGCCCGCAGCGAGGCGTCCTCGGCGACACCGTCGAGTTCGTCGAGCAGCCGTTGGGTGGCCAGGACGCCGCCGCGCGGAACGGTGTTGGGCCACAACCCATCCTGCAGTCCGGCGATAACCACCAGCTGCCATTCGTGTCCCAGTGCCGCGTGCGCGCTGAGCACCGTGACCTGCTCGGCTCCAGGCGCCGGCTCGGGGCTGACCCGAGGCAGGTGCAGCGCCGCCACATGTTCGACCAGGCCGCGCAGCGATGCACCCGACGTGCGGGACACGTAGTGGTCGGTGATGTCGAACAATGCGGTGACGGCCTCTAGGTCCCGCACCGCCTGGGCGCCGCTGGATCCGCCACGCTCGCAGGCCGTCAGCCAGCGACGCTGCAGACCGGACCGATGCCAGGCCGCCCACAGGGTGTAGCGCGGGTCTTGCCCGTCACGGTGGCAGCGTGCCGCCGCGTCGAGCACCTCGCGCACCCGCCGAAGCGGGCCGGACCGCGTTCCGGAAGGCGGCGTTTCGCCGGTCAGCGCCGCGACCAGGAGCTCGTCGAATGTCTTTGGTGCACAACCATCTTGGCAGCGTTGCAAGGTCCGCCGCAGCTGGCGAAGCGCGACCGGGTCGACGCGACCGATGGGCCCGGTCAGCAGCGCCAGCGCCTGTTCACCGTCGAGTCCATCGGCGCTCGCGGCCAGCACCGTGAGCAGCGCTTGAGCCGCCGGCTCCTGCGACAACGGACCGCCGATCGGTGGTACTGCTACCGGCACTCCGGCGGCGGCCAGGGCGCGCGGCAATCGCGCGGCCGCCCGCGGCACCGACCGCACGATCACCGCCATCTGCGACCACGGCACCCCGTCGATCAGGTGCGCACGCCGCAGCGCGTCGGCGATCATCGCCGCCTCGGCGTGCGCGGAGGCGGCCAGCCGCACCGCCACCGATCCGTCCTCGGCTCCGGCGCCCTCGATCTGCCTGCCCTCGCTGCTGCCCGGCAACCGGCCCGCGACGCCACTGATGACCCGCGCCACCGCGGGTGAACAGCGCTGCGACACAGTCAAATCGACCGATGGCGTGTCGTCTGACAACAGGCCCGCGGGCTCGCCGCCCCGAAAGCCGAAGACCGCCTGGTTGGGGTCCCCGGCAACCAGGGTGAGCTCGGTGCCGGCCGCGAGCACCCGCACCAGGTGGGTGGCCTGCGGGTCGAGCTGCTGGGCGTCGTCGATCAGCAGGACCCTGATCCGCGCGCGCTCGGCAACCAGCAACTCGGGGTCGAGCGCGAACGCCTCCAAGGCGGCGCCGACGAGTTCGGCGGCACCCAGCGCCGGCATGGTCGCCTGGGGCGCCGCCATCCCGACCGCGGCCCGCAGCAGCATCACCTGCTCGTACTGCCGGGCGAACTGGCCTGCGGCGGTCCATTCCGGGTGACCGGTCCGTCGGCCCAACCGCTCCAGGTCCAGCGGGTCCACGCCGCGTTCGGCGCAGCGCGCCAAGAGGTCTCGCAGCTCAGTGGCGAAGCCGGCCGTCGTCAGCGCGGGCAGCAGATGCGCGGGCCAGGCGATCGTGCCGTCTTCGAGGTCGCCGGCCAGCAGCTCGCGAATGGTGGCGTCTTGTTCGGCGCTGGTGATCAACCGCGGCGGCGCATCGCCGGCGCGCTCGGCCGCCCGTCGCAACACCGCGTAGGCGTAACTGTGCACGGTGCGCACCAACGGCTCGCGGACCGCGGCGCGGCACGCACCCGTCCCCAGCAACGCCGTCGTCAACGTGCTGCGTGCCCGCGTCCCGATCCGGCCCGAACCGGTAAGCAGCAGAACCGATTCCGGATCGGTGCCCGCGCTGATGCGAGCGACGGCAGCGTCGACCAGCAGGCTGCTCTTACCGGTGCCCGGGCCGCCCAGGACACGCACCACGCCGCGTAAGCCCGGTCGCGGAGCGTCGCTGCGCCTCGGTGTCCCACGTGAATGACATAACGGCATGACATCACGAGGGTCTGACATTAGTTGCGGCCACGGCGCGGCCGTCGATGGTCTGGCCGACTCCTCACAGAGCGGGGAGTCGTTACAGCGGGCGCCCGGTGGTTGGATCGTATCGGCTCGGCCCGGAATCGCCCCCCTGGAACGCGGCCGCCAGCACCTGGCCGTCGAACCCGCCAGGCGTCTGGCCGGTGACCGCGTACTGGTAGACCGCGACGCGGAAGATCTGGCTCAGCGCGGCCGAGATGAACGACACAACGATGACGGCCGCGACCGTCGCGACCAACACGGCGGCGCCGATAGGCAGCAGGCGGATCGAGACAAGCGCGCCGCCACACACGCCGCCGACGATCGCAATCGCGACGGTAGCCAAAAAGGTCACGATCGATATCGTGGCCGCTCCGGTCGCGCCCTCCCCCCACCGCGCCTTGACGACGGCAGATGAGCGTTTGAGCGACGGCAACGGTCCAGTCCCCTCGAACGCGAGCACCGGGACCACGAAGTACGTTGCAATTGCCCATGCGGCGCCCGCGATTTCAGCCACAATGCTGCCCACGGCCGGTACTCGATCCCGGATCACTCTCAGGATCAGCCCGACTGTGGTCGCCACGAATGTCCAGGCGAGGATCGGGCCGATCCGCTGCACGGCGGCGCTAATCCCTTCGCCGATCTTGGTGTCCTCGCCCTGCATCGAGCGCGCTGCGCAGGCGGCGAGCGCCACATTGAAGAAAACGGCGATGAATGTCGACACATACGCCGTTACACCGCCGGCAACGTAGAAGAGCGGATCGTGCCTGTCCATGGGCCGGCCTTCAAACACGCCCCGCGCGATCACCACTGGTGCCCAGATCGCGACCAGGGCCAGGATCCCGAACACGGTCGACAGGACTCGGGAAGATCACCAGCGATTTATCGCTTTTCAGAGACCTGCCAGCTCTGCTTCGTCAACGCCCAACCACGCGAAATTCTGCCCATTAGTGCTCCCGTTGCTCCCGAGGGTTGTCGGCGACGCCCTGCCGATGCCACCGCGCGGCGCCGTGAGCGGCAGTTTAGCTCGCGGACGTGACCTTGGCCCGGTCGGCCGGATACTGGAGCTCGAAAGCTAAGGAGGGTCCGATCGTGAAGAACGACGAAAGCATCGTTTCCATCGAAGTGCCGGAAGCCGACGCCTTGGTCAACGCGACCACACCGACCTACCGATGTCGACGACGAAACTGGTTTGGACACCACCGACCTGAGCATGGCCGATCGAGACGCCAACGAAGCCGACGTCATCGACCAGGCGACCGTCGTGGCCGAACCCGACGACGAATGGGATATCGACCGCTGATTCAGTCGCTGGGGCGCAGCCGGCACCGGCCTGGCACCATCGAAGCGTGACCGCCGACCTTCACGTACACCGCTACGGACCGTCCGGCCCGATCCAGATGCTGGCGATCCACGGCCTGACCGGCCACGGTCAGCGCTGGCAGCACCTGGCCGGCTTCGTACCCGAAATCAGTTTCGCCGCACCCGATCTGCTGGGCCATGGCAGATCGTCGTGGGCAGCGCCGTGGAGCATCGACGCCAACGTCTCGGCGCTGGCCGGATTGCTCGACGAGCTGGCGGAGGAACCGGTGCTGGTGGTCGGGCACTCATTCGGCGGTGGGGTGGCGATGCATCTGGCTGCCGCCCACCCTGACCGGGTCAGCGGCGCTGCTGTTGCTGGACCCGGCCCTCGGTCTGGACGGAGCCTGGATGAGCGATATCGCGCATGCGATGTTCTCCTACCCCGACTACCCCGACCGCGCCCAAGCCCGCGCCGAGAAGGCATACGCCAGTTGGTCGGACGTGGACCCAGCGGTGCTCGACGCCGATCTCGACGAGCATCTGATCGAACTCCCGAATGGACGATACGGGTGGCGCATCAGCCTGCCCGCGATGATGTCGTATTGGAGCGAGCTGGCCCGCGACGTCGTGCTGCCGCCGGCGGGAACGCCGACGACACTGGTGCGCGCCAAAGGGACATCGCCGCCCTATGTCAGCGACGAACTCGTCGGGGGTCTGCAACAACGACTGGGTAACGACTTCGAGTTGCTGGATTTCGACTGCAACCACATGGTGGCCGGCGCGAAGCCCACCGAGGTAGCCGCACTGATCCGCGAGCTGCTGGAGACGCGCTAGCCGTGCCACCGATCACCGACGAGCAGGTCGAGCTGGTGCGCGCGCTGGTCGCCGCCATCCCGTCGGGTAGGGTCTCCACCTACGGCGACATCGCCGCTGTCGCAGGGCTTTCCAGTCCCCGCATCGTCGGCTGGATCATGCGGACCGATTCCTCGGACCTGCCGTGGCACCGGGTGATCACCGCCTCCGGACGCCCGGCGCAACACCTGACCACCCGGCAGCTGGAACTGCTGCGCGCGGAAGGCGTTCTGGCCATGGATGGTCGGGTCGCGCTGGATGAGGTCCGCTACGAGTTCCCTTCCGGCTGAACGGGCTTAGAGAACCAATCGCACCAGGGCGGCGGTGCGGGCCAGGCCGGGGAACGCGTCGGCGGCGGACCGCGGGTGCAGCGCATGCACCGCCAGACGGAACATCAAGGCGCGCAACAACATTTGCGGCCACTCCGGCAACCCGTTCCACCGCTCGACCAGTCCGTCGTCGGCCTCGCCCCACGACAACGCATCGACGACGACGACGCCGGCCGCCCAGGACGCGGGCCGCCAGTACGGCGTGATGTCGGTAATACCTGGAGCCGCGGTGCCAACGAAAAGCACTGTCCCGCAAAGATCTCCGTGTACCACCTGGTTCGGGCTCTTGGTCGGCCGCCGCAGCCCGGCGAGCTGATTGATCAGTTCGACCGATCGCTGACCGTCCGCGGGCGGGGGTGCCGTCTGCGCTCCCGGCGGAATCGACTGCAGTGGCCGTTCCTCCCACGCGGCACGGTCGGCCGCGATGAAGATATCGACGTCCTGCCAGGGTGCCGTGGGCCCTTGGGTGAGGAATCGGGGGCGTTCCAACTTGCCGGTCGCCTCGTGCAGCCGTACCGCCGCCGAGACGACCTCGTCGTGTCTGGCCTCCGGAGTGCCCGCGACGAATGTGTCTGCCCGCCATCCGGAAACCACGTAGCGCCCGTCGGTGGAACGGACCGGCCGGGCCAGGCGCACGCCGTCGACGAACAACGTCTCACGCACCCGGGCCGACCAGGCCGCGCGGGCGTGGTCGGCCACCTGCGACAACACCACCTCGCCGCATCGCCAGCCGCCCTCCCAGCCGGCGCCCAGAGCGACGGGCTCAACACCCGTCAAACCAAAGGCAGCCAGCACATGTTCGGGCGGCGGCTCGGCTGTCACACGGGTCAGCGTAGTGGAGGCGGGTTCGGAGTATCGGCTAGTACATGACCATGTCGGGCTGCATCTGCTCGGCCCAGGCCACGATGCCGCCCTGCAGGTGGAGCGCGTCGGAGAATCCGGCCTGCTTCACCGTGGCCAGTGCCTCGGCCGAGCGCACGCCGGTCTTGCAGTACAGCACCGCCACCCGGTCCTGAGGCAATTGCGATAGACCCTCACCGGAGGTGATCAGCGATTTCGGGATCAGCTGAGCGCCGTCGATGTGCACGATGTCCCACTCCACCTGCTCGCGGACGTCGATCAGCGCCAGCTTCTTGCCGGAGTCCAGCAGCTCGCGCAGCTCCCGCGGGGTGATGGTCGACCCGGTAGCAGCGTCGGCCGCATCCTCGGACACCGCCCCACAGAAATCCTCGTAATCGATCAGCTCGGTGATCTTCGGCGTCGCGGGGTCCTTGCGGATCCTGATCGTGCGGTACGTCATCTCCAGCGCGTCGTAGATCATCAACCGGCCCAGCAGCGTCTCGCCCAGCCCGGTGATCAGCTTGATCGCCTCGGTGCCCATCACCGACGCGATCGAGGCGCAGATGATGCCCAGCACGCCGCCCTCGGCGCACGACGGCACCATGCCGGGCGGCGGCGGCTCCGGATACAGGTCGCGGTAGTTCAGGCCTCGCCCGTCGGGGGCGTCCTCCCAGAACACCGAGACCTGGCCCTCGAACCGGTAGATGGATCCCCAGACGTACGGCTTGCCGGCCAGCACCGCCGCGTCGTTGACCAGATAGCGGGTGGCGAAGTTGTCGGTGCCGTCCAGAATCAGGTCGTACTGCGTGAACAGTTCGACGGCATTGTCGGGCTCCAGCCGGAACTCGTGCAGTCGCACCTCGACCAACGGGTTGATGGCAGCGATCGAGTCGCGCGCCGACTGTGCCTTGGAGCGCCCGACGTCAGCCACGCCATGGATGATCTGGCGCTGCAGGTTGGACTCGTCGACGACGTCGAAGTCGACGATGCCGATCGTGCCGACGCCGGCGGCCGCGAGATACAGCAGCGTGGGCGCTCCCAGCCCGCCGGCCCCGATCACCAGCACCCGCGCGTTTTTCAGCCGCTTCTGCCCGTCGACCCCCAGGTCGGGAATGATGAGGTGGCGACTGTACCGGGCCACCTCGTCGCGGCTCAGCTCAGTTGCGGGCGCGACCAGCGGCGGCAGTGCTTTGGGAGATGTCGACACCGAATATCACCTCGGTTATCTTCGCGAATCAGTTTCTGATTGTGGCCAACGACAACAACCACCTCAACACCCAGACTGCCAGCATTGCTTCCCGGCCGACCGGCTGCCAACCGGCTAAGGAATCGGGTACGGCCACGGATTGAATCGGCAGGTCTTGCCATCCGGCTTGACTACCTGGGGCTCGAACTTGGCCCCGTCGTCATTGGACGTGGAGAACGTCTGCTGCATCATCACCGGCGCCAGAGCGCCCTGCTCCCCGCACATCTCGTGGCGCACGTAGCCGATGGCATGACCGACTTCGTGGTTGATCACGTACTGCCGGTAGGAACCGACATCGCCTTCGAAGGGCACGGCTCCGCGTACCCAGCGCGCCTCGTTGATGAAGACCCGCGCAGCCCGGTCCGGCCCGTACGCCGGGTTGTAGCAGGACGTTTCGAGCCGGAACTCGTAGCCGCACCCCTCACGAACCGTCATCGGCGACACCAGCGAAACCCGGAAATCGGGTTTCCCGCTATCGATCCGGATGAACGCGAATTGCGGGTTGTGCGTCCAGCCCTTGGGGTTGTCCAGGGTCTGGTCGACCATCTGGGCGAACGCGATGTCGCCGCCGAACATCGCGGGGTCCAGACCGTTCTCGATCTCGACGGTGTATCTGAACACCTTCGCGGTGCCTTGACCGATCTGCGGCGTGGTACCCGGAACCACCTGCCACGTCTTGTCGCCGGCTTCGGTGTAGGGACCCCCGTCCGGCAGCGTCCCCGCCGGCAGGTTGGCATCGAAGGCGGCGAGACCGCGAGGCGGTGCGTCGGCGATCTCGGTGCCTATCGAACCGATGGCGGGCGGGGCCTGGATGGCCTGGGCCGCCGCCTGCTTCGACGCGGTGGTGCCGGTCACCGTCTGGTACACCACGACCGCGGTGAGCAACACCAGAACCGGCAGCGCGTAGGCGCGCCAGCCGTAGGTGGACACGAACCGCCCCAGCCAGGTCTGTTTGCGCCAATGGCGCTGCCGCTCGCGGTCGGCGCGGACCCGTCCGGCATCTTCGGCCAGCGGGTCACGCTGGGCCCGAAGCGGTTCGCGCCAGTCATCCCGCAGCACCGGCACTCGCCCGGTGCTCCGCACGGGCCGGGGCGACGTCATTTCCCCAGAATGGCACAGCCGGTAGGGGCGAAGGCCGCTGGCGCGCCCGAATCCACCGCCCGACCGGCTTACAGATGCCGTTCGGGCACAGGTTCAGGCCGGTGAGACGCCGACTCTAGTAATGTCGTTGCGACAAGTTGCGATCAAAGGGCCGCCGCGGGGACGGCAGGTGGCCCTCGTAGTGAGTGCGATCAGATTGAGGACCAATGAGCGATCTCGCCAAGGCGGCGCAAGGACGCGCGGTCAGAGCGGAACGCGCACGTCCGGTCGACGGCGGGGCGACCCCGAACCGGCGCGGTAACCGGTTGCCCCGCGACGAACGTCGCGGCCAGTTGCTCATCGTCGCCAGCGATGTCTTTGTCGACCGCGGCTACCACGCGGCCGGAATGGATGAAATCGCCGAACGGGCGGGAGTCAGTAAACCCGTTCTGTATCAACACTTTTCGAGCAAGCTGGAACTGTATCTGGCGGTGCTCAATCGGCACGTGGACAACTTGGTCTCCGGCGTTCAGCAAGCGCTGAGCACCACCACCGACAACCGGCAGCGGTTACATGCGGCGGTCCAGGCGTTCTTCGACTTCGTCGAGCACGACAGCCAGGGCTACCGGCTGATCTTCGAGAATGACAACGTCACCGAGGCCGAGGTCGCCGCACAGGTGCGGGTGGCCACCGAATCCTGCACCGACGCGGTGTTCGCCCTGATCAGCGCCGATTCCGGGCTGGACCCGCACCGCGCCCGGATGATCGCGGTCGGCCTGGTCTCGCTGAGCGTCGACTCGGCCAGGTACTGGCTGGACTCCGACCGTCCGATCACCAAGTCCGCGGCCGTCGAGGGCACCGTGCAGTTCGCCTGGGGCGGGCTGTCACACGTACCGCTTACTCGCTCGTAGCGGCCTTCGCCCCGAGTCCGATTCCGATTCCGAAGCCGACCCGTCGAGAGTCCGCGACGCCGATCTCGACATAGCCGATCTTGGCGGTACTCACCAGGAAGCGTCGGCCCTTCTCGTCGGTCAGGCTCAGCAGCCCCGAATCCTTGGCCAGCGCGTCGCTGACAAGTTCCTCGACTTCATCGGGCGTCTGCGAACTGGTGAAAACCAGCTCGCGCGCACTCTGCGTGATACCGATCTTGACCTCCACGGGGCCCCTTCCGTTGGCTTTCCGACGCTGGCGTCTAAGCAGCAGGCTAGTGGACGCGGTGGGCGTCCATGGTTCGCGGTCAGCGAAACGGGGCTCCGGCGCCGGCGGATCCGCTCGTCACAGTTCGGTCCCAAGATGATTGACATGCACGACGGCACCGGATTACCGCTATTCACGTGGATAACATTGGCACCATCAGTAACACGATGCACGACCTCTATGACGGCGTCCGGGACTACCCGGACGACGGGGACCTCGCGCCCGACGAACTGGACCACGACGCCTACGATGCCTTCGATGAGGACGGCTACGAGGAACTCGCCTGGCCGGCCGATCGCCGCTGGCGCCCGGCGGTCGCCGTCGTCGGCGGCGTGCTGGCGATCGGCGCAGTAGCCACCGCGGTCATCCTCAACAGCGGCGACAGCGCAACCACCAAGGCGACCATCGGGCCGCCCGTCCCGCGCACCGTGATCTCCACGTCCGCGGCGCCCTCCCCGCCTCCCCTGCCGCCGTCGATGCCCACTCTCCCCAGCGCGTCACGAACTCCCCAGCTCCCGCCCGAGACGGTCACCACGCTGCCCCCACCCAGCACGCTGCCCCTGCCCAGCGCCGGGCCGGCCAGAACGCCGACCGCGTTGCCCCCGCAAGCGGTCCCGCCGCCGCCCGCGCTGAACCCGCGCACCGTCGTCTACACCGTCACCGGCACCAAGCAGCTGATCGACCTGGTGAACATCGTCTACACGGATGCCCGGGGCTTCCCGGTGACCGAACTCAACGTGTCACTGCCGTGGACGAAGGCGGTCGTGCTCAACCCGGGCGTGCAGACCCAGTCGGTGATCGCGAGCAGCATCTACAGCCATCTCAATTGCGCGATCGTCAACGCCGCCGGTCAGACCGTGGTGGTGCGGGCCAACAACTCGGCCATGACGACCTGTACCCGCTAGCGCCTGGCGAAAGACCCGCTACGCGAGATCCAGTTCGCGCATCCGCTGATCGTGCGTCTGTTGCAGACGGTCGAAGAACGAACCGATCTGCGTCAGCCCGCCGGTGCCGGATACCACCAGGTCAACTAGCTCATCGTGATCGGCCAGCAGGTACTGGGCCTGGGTGATCGCTTCGCCGAGCAGCCGTCGTGACCACAGCGCCAGCCGGCTGCGCTGTTTGCTGCTGGTCACCGCGGCACGCACCTCGGCGACGACGAACTGGGAGTGCCCGGTCTCCGACAGGGCCGCGCGCACCACGTCGGCAACCTCGTCGGGCAGGTTGTCGGCGATCTCCAGATACAGGTCGGCCGCCAGGGCGTCGCCGACATAGGTCTTCACCAGGGCTTCCAGCCACGTACTCGGAGTGGTCAGCCGGTGGTAATTTTCCAGCGCCGACACGTACTTGGACATCGCCGGCACCACGTCGACGCCACGCCGTTCCATGGCATCCCGGAGCAGCTCGTAGTGCCCCATCTCGGCGGCGGCCATGCTCGCCATCGAGATCCGCCCCTGCAGATTCGGCGCCATCCGCGCCTCTTCGGTCAGCCGGTAAAAGGCCGCCACCTCGCCATATGCCAGCACCGCGAACAATTCGTTGACGCCGGGGTGGTCGGCCGACAACCGCGGCCTGGGCGAATCGGCCACCTGGTCGGCTTCCTGGCCGGCCCGGGCGGGCGCGGGGGGCGGCGAAGTCATGGCAACACTCTAGTCGGCGGTGTTGGGAGGAAATGGGTGCCCGCTGGGTGACCAGTTATGATGGTGGTCGGTAGTGACCGAATCTCGGCATCGGTCGCTACCGGCGAAAATGTGCGTGCACGTAGCTGGCCCGCCCAGACTGAGCTCAGTTTGATCGGAGGCCGGCGCCTCGGCGACGTATCGGAGTCGGTACTCGTGCGCGCGTGAACGAACCGCGACACAGATAACACCGACAACAAGACCCCGATACCGTCACCGAAAGGCCTATCCCCCACGTATGACTGCGCTAAAGAGCACAACTGAACCCACATTTGCCAAACTTGGCGTCCGCGACGAAATAGTGCGCGCACTTGCCGAAGACGGCATTGAACAACCATTTGCTATCCAAGAACTCACGCTGCCGCTGGCGCTCGCCGGTGACGATGTCATCGGCCAGGCCCGCACCGGCATGGGCAAGACGTTCGCGTTCGGCGTGCCACTGCTCGAGCGCATCACCGCCGGCAACCCGGAAAGGCCGCTGACCGGCGCCCCGCGGGCCCTGGTCGTAGTGCCCACCCGGGAACTGTGCCTGCAGGTCACCGACGACCTCAAAGGCGCCGCGAAATACCTGATGGCCGCTGACGACCGAAAGCTGTCAGTGGTGTCCATCTACGGCGGACGGCCCTACGAGCCGCAGATCGAGGCGCTGCAGAAGGGCGCCGACGTGGTCGTGGGCACCCCGGGCCGGCTGCTCGACCTGTGCCAACAGGGCCACCTGCAGCTCGGCGGGCTCTCGGTGCTGGTGCTCGACGAGGCCGACGAGATGCTCGACCTGGGCTTTTTGCCCGACATCGAGCGCATCCTGCGGCAAATCCCCGCCGACCGGCAATCGATGCTGTTCTCGGCGACCATGCCGGACCCGATCATCACCCTGGCCCGCACCTTCATGGTGCAGCCCACCCACATCCGCGCCGAGGCACCGCACTCGCTGGCCGTGCACGACACCACCGAGCAGTTCGTCTACCGCGCCCACGCGATGGACAAGGTCGAGCTGGTCAGCCGGATACTGCAGGCCGACGGCCGGGGCGCGACGATGATCTTCACCCGTACCAAGCGCACCGCCCAGAAGGTGGCCGACGAACTGGCCGAACGCGGATTCGCGGTTGGCGCGGTGCACGGTGACCTCGGACAGATAGCCCGCGAGAAGGCGCTCAAGGCGTTTCGCAAGGGCGAGGTCAACGTGCTGGTGGCCACCGACGTCGCCGCCCGCGGCATCGACATCGACGACATCACCCACGTCATCAACTACCAGTGCCCCGAGGACGAGAAGATGTACGTCCACCGCATCGGTCGTACCGGCCGCGCCGGCCGCACCGGCATCGCGGTCACCCTGGTGGACTGGGACGAGCTGCCCCGCTGGACGATGATCGACAAGGCGCTGGGTCTGGGCTCCCCGGATCCGTCCGAGACCTACTCCAACTCGCCACACCTGTACGCCGAGCTGAACATCCCGGCCGAGGTGCGCTCCTCCACCGTCGGGTCGGCGCGCAAGTCGCCGGTCCGACGCCGTGAGGGCGACGCGACCGGCAGAGACGGCCAGCGGCAGGACAGAGCGCCGCGCACGGACCGCAGCCGCCGCCGCACCCGCGCCGGCAACCCGGCCACCGGACACCCCGCAACCAACGCGGCCGCCAACGGCGAGGTTGCCGCGGAGACCACGTCCAGCTCCCCATCCGGCCCATCCGCTGATGGCGGTGCCACCCGGCGCCGTCGCCGCCGCCGCAAACCAGCGGACGCCCCGGAAAAGCTGGCCGCGCAGGCCAACTGAGTCCTGCGCCGCCGCATGGTCAAACCCGAACGCCGGACCAAGGGCGACCTCTTGGCGGCCGCGACGATCGCAGCCGTCGTCGCCGTGGTTGCGGCCCTGATCTGGCGGACCAGCGACGCGCGTGCCACGATCAGCCGCCCGGCTGCCGGGCCGGCGCCCACCCCGACGTCGGCCCGGGAAATCCCGGCCGCGCTGAATCAGCTCTGGACTGCCGCTAGCCCGGCCACTCGCGTGCCGGTGGTGGTGGGCGGGACCGTCGCCACCGGTGCCGGGCGCCAAGTGGACGGGCGCGATCCGGCCACCGGCGAGTCGCGCTGGAGCTACTCCCGCGACACCGATCTGTGTGGGGTGACCTGGATCTACCGCTATGCCGTCGCCGTCTATCACGATGACCGGGGTTGCGGTCAGGTCAGCACCATCGACGGGTCCACCGGTCTCCGCGGAGCCGCCCGCAGCAGCTACGCCGACCCGCAGGTGCGCCTGTCGTCCGACGGCACCACGGTGTTGTCGGCCGGCGACACCCGGCTGGAATTGTGGCGTTCGGACATGGTCCGAATGCTGGCCTACGGCGAGACCGACGCCCGGGTCAAACCGTCGTCGCGTGGGCTGCACTCGGGCTGCACCCTGGAGTCGGCCGCGGCCAGCTCGTCGGCGGTATCGGTGCTCGAGGCCTGCGGGAATCCGGCCAGCGTCAAACTGAGCCTGTTGCGCCCGGGCAAGGAAGACGACGAGCCCGAACAACACTTTGCGCCGCTACCCGACCTGCGACCGAATTCAGGCGCGCGGGTGCTGACCGTCTCGCAAAACAACACCGCGGTCTACCTGCCCACACCGCAGCCTCGCGTCGAGGTGATCGACGACACCGGCATCACCGTGGCGAGCACCCTGCTGCCCAGGCCGCCGTCGCCCTCGGCCTTGACTTCACCGTCGGTGTCGCAGACCGGCAGCCTGGTGACCTGGTGGACCGGCGACACGCTGGTCGTCTTCGACGCGAGCAATCTCACCCAGCGCTACACCATTGCCGCGGGCGACACGGTGGCGCCGCTGGGGCCGGGGGTGATGATGGCGGGCCAGTTGCTGGTGCCGGTCACCGGCGCGATCGGCGTGTATGACCCGGTCAGCGGCCAGAACATTCGCAACATCCCGGTGAACCGGCAGCCAAGCACGTCGGCCGTGATCCCGGCGGTGTCGGGGTCCAGAATCTTCGAGCAACGCGGCGACACCCTGGTCGCCCTGGGCTGACCCGCGCGTCGACGCCGCGAGCGTAACGCCACCGCGAAAAATCGCCGGGATTTTCGCCGTGGCGTTACGCTCGCGACTGCTCCCCTACGGCTCCCCTACAGCTCGACGTCGAAGGTGGGCAGCGGTTTGCCGGTCTTCCAGTGCTTGAGCAGCGCCTGCGCCAACTCCCGGTAGGCCATCGCGCCCTTGTTCTTACGCCCGGCCAGCACCGACGAACCCGACGCGCTGGCCTCGGCGAAGCGCACCGTGCGCGGGATGGGCGGCGCCAGTACCGGCAGGTCGTAGCGATCGGCGACGTCGAGCAGCACGTCGCGGGTGTGCGTGGTCCGCGAGTCGTACAGCGTCGGCAATGCGCCCAACAGCCGCAGCTTCGGATTGGTGATCTGCTGAACATCGGCGACCGTGCGCAGGAACTGGCCGACGCCGCGGTGTGCCAGCGTCTCGCACTGCAGTGGCACCATGACCTCGTCGGCGGCCGTCAGCCCGTTGAGGGTGAGCACGCCCAGCGACGGCGGGCAGTCGATGATGACCACGTCGAACTGGTCGGCGAGTTTGGCCAGCGCGCGCTTGAGCGCATACTCGCGACCGGCCCGCATCAACAGCATCGCCTCGGCGCCGGCCAGGTCAATGTTGGCCGGCAGCAGCGTCATTCCCTCGATGGTGGTGACCAGCGCGGCGTTGGGCTCGACCTCACCGAGCAGCACCTCGTGCACCGACACCGCCAGTTTGTCGGGATCCTGGCCCAGCGAGAAGGTCAAACAACCCTGCGGGTCCAAATCGACCAGCAGCACTCGCTTTCCCTTGTCGACCATCGCCGCACCGAGCGAGGCGACCGTCGTCGTCTTGGCCACCCCGCCCTTCTGGTTGGCCACTGCCAGAACCCGCATGTCACTCACAGTGCGCTGCTCCTCCTCATCGCTTCGCTCTGCATCGTCGCAGCGCGCATGCCGCCCATCCTGGCACGTTCGGCGCCGTCTGGTTCGGGCTGTGGCTCCAGAAGGGCCCGGCATGTCGTCGGGCACAATCTGAACCCATGGGCTTGCACAACCACCGACTGGTACTTCTCCGCCACGGCGAGACCGCATGGTCGAAATCCGGCCAGCACACCGGTCGCACCGACATCGAGCTGACCGATACCGGCCGGCTTCAGGCCGAGCTCGCCGGACGCGTTCTGCGTGAACTGAAACTCGCCGACCCGCTGGTGATCAGCAGCCCGCGAATACGTGCCCTGACCACAGCCAGGTTGGCCGGGCTCAGCGTCGACGAAGTATCTGCACTGGTTGCCGAGTGGGATTACGGTTCCTACGAGGGGTTGACCACTCCGCAGATCCAGGAAACGGTTCCGGATTGGCTGGTCTGGACGCACGGTTGCCCAGGCGGCGAGAGTGTGGCGCAAGTCAGCGACCGCGCTGATCGGGCCGTCGCACTGGCTTTAGAGCACATGACCTCGCGCGACGTGTTGTTCGTGGGCCATAGCCACTTTTCCCGCGCGGTGATCACGCGCTGGGTCGAACTGCCGCTTGTCGAGGGCAGCCGATTCTGGATGCTCGCCGGCTCGATCGCCGTATGCGGGTTCGAGCATGGCGTGCGGCAGCTCGCTGCGCTCGGATTGACCGGTCTCCCGCAGGCAATCGCACCCGGGTGAGCACCAGCGAACCGCCATTCGTGCTGTGCGGGCCCAGAGGGACCCTGGTTGCCGACGGGATATCGGCGCGCTATTGCGACGTGGCTGCGGCGCAGGCGGCGCTACGCTCGGGAGCCGCGCCAATAGTGTTGGGCGCGTTGCCTTTCGACGTGAGCCGTCCGGCCGCGTTGCTGGTTCCGGGGTCGGTGAGCTCCGGCGCGCTGCCGGATTGGCCGACGGGCCCGCTGCCGGCGGTGCGCGTCGTGGCGGCCATCCCGCAACCCGCCGACTACCGTTCCCGGATCGGCCGCGCGCGTGACCAGCTCACCGCACCCGGCAGCGTGCTGCGCAAGGTGGTGCTCGCCCGCGCCTTGCAGTTGGCCGCCGACGCTCCGCTGGACGCCCGCATCATCCTGGCGCGGCTCGCCGCGGCCGACCCGACTGCCTACGGCTATCTCGTCGACCTGAGCGCGGCCGGCGCCGACTACGCCGGGATGGCCCTGGTGGGCGCCAGTCCCGAACTGCTGGTTGCGCGTTCCGGTGACCGGGTTGTGTGCCAGCCGTTCGCCGGTTCGGCACCGCGGGCGGCCGACCCCGAGGTCGATGCCGCCAACGGGGCAGCGCTGGCCGCCTCGGCCAAGGACCGCCACGAGCACCGATTGGTCATCGACACCATGCGTGCCGCCCTCGAGCCGCTGTGCGACGACCTGACGATCGCGGCCGAGCCCCAATTGAGCCGCACCGCCGCCGTGTGGCACCTGTGCACGCCGATCAGCGGCCGGCTACGCGACACCTCAAGGACGGCAATCGATCTCGCGTTGGCGCTGCATCCCACCCCGGCGGTCGGAGGTGTTCCGACGGGCGCCGCCACCGAGCTCATCACCGAGCTGGAAGGTGACCGCGGTTTCTACGCCGGGGCGGTGGGCTGGTGCGATGCCCGCGGCGACGGCCACTGGGTGGTGTCGATCCGCTGCGCGCAGCTGTCCGCCGACCGCCGCACCGCCGTGGCGCGCGCCGGGGGCGGCATCGTCGCCGAATCCGATCCCGACGACGAAGTCGACGAGACCACAACGAAATTCGCCACCATACTCAACGCACTGGGAGTTGAGCAGTGACCGGGGAAATCCGCCGCGCCAAACCCGAAGACACCGCAGATATCACGGCCATGATTCACGCGCTGGCCGAATTCGAGCGTGCGCCCGACCAATGCACGGTTACCGAAACACAAATTTCCACAGCGCTTTTCGGTGGTTTTCCAACAGTTCACGGGCATGTCGCCGAAGTCGACGGCGAGGTTGCCGCGATGGCGCTGTGGTTTCTCAGCTTCTCCACCTGGGACGGCGTCGCGGGAATCTATCTGGAAGACCTGTTCGTACGGCCCGGCTTTCGCCGCCGCGGCCTGGCCCGTGCGCTGATCGCGACGCTGGCGGGTGAATGCATCGACAACGGCTACACCCGGCTGTCGTGGGCGGTGCTGAACTGGAACTCCGACGCCATCGCGCTGTACGAGGACCTCGGCGCGCAACCGCAGGACGAATGGACCACCTACCGGCTGTCCGGTCCAAGCTTGGCGCTGCTGGCCGGACCACGCTGATCGCCTGCGGCCCAACGCACCGCCGCCGGGCTGAACAGCAATATCAACGCACCCAGCGACACGACCGCCACCGGGATCCCAAACGCCGGCCGATGCGAGCCGACCCCGAGATACCAAGCCACCGGCAGCAATAACAGCTGGGTGAACACCGCCAACCCGCGCCCCCAGCGCTTGCCGGCCACCAATGCGCAGCCGCCGGCGAAAACCCCGCCGCCGACCAGCGCGAACCACACCGCGGTGCCCACGCCGTTGACCACATGCTGATCGGCTCCGGTAAGCCCACGGACCACCAGCACCACGGCAACGACGAGCGCGGCGGCACCCTGCACCGCGACAATGACTCCCGCGCCACGCACGGCGGGTGGGGCGGCACGCTTGCCTGGGACAGTCACAGCGTCAGCGTAGTCACGCACACCGGCTTCACAGCGCCGTGCTAACCACCCCGCCTACCGTCACACGGGTGCTAGCCCACCTCCCGGCCGCTCCGCGGCCCGCGTCGTCACACCGCCTAGGCTCATACATCATGCGCGCTGTGCTGATCGTGAACCCAACAGCCACATCCATCACACCGGCCGGTCGCGATCTACTGGCCCACGCACTCAAAAGCCGCCTCGACCTCACCGTCGAACACACCAGCCATCGCGGTCACGGGGCCGAACTGGCACAAAAGGCCATCGCGGACGGAATCGACCTGGTCGTCGTGCACGGCGGCGACGGCACGGTCAGCAGCGTGGTCAACGGCCTGCTGGGCCGCCCCGGTTGCACTCCGGCGGGCCCCGTTCCCGCGGTTGCGGTCGTACCCGGCGGCTCGGCGAATGTGCTGGCCCGGTCGCTGGGCATCGCCCGAGACCCGGTAGCGGCCACCAATCAGCTCATCCAGCTGCTCGACGACTACCGCCGAAGCCCGACCTGGCGCCGCATCAGCCTGATCGACTGCGGTGACCAATACGCCGTGATCAACGCCGGGATGGGTGTCGACGCCCAGGTGGTGGCCGGGGTGGAAGCCCAGCGCGACAAGGGCGTCAAGGTGAACGCGGCGCGTTATTGGCGGGTGGCGATTCCCATCGTGTTGGCCGGTAGCCGCCGCCCGCCCACCCTCACCGTCGAGCTTCCCGGCCGCGAACCCATCACGGACGTGTACTTCACCTGGGTGTCCAACACCACTCCGTGGACCTACAGCAACAGCAGGCCGATCGTTACCAACCCCGGCTGCTCCTATGAGACCGGGCTCGGCGTGTTCGCGGTCAGCACAATCAAGGCGGTGCCGATCCTGCGACTGCTTCGCCAGATCCTGGTGAAGCGGCCGGACCCACAGTCCAAGCATCTTGTCCGCGATGACGACGTGGAGTGGGTGCGAATCACCTCCCCCGGAGCTCCCATCGCCAGTCAGTTCGATGGTGAATACCTCGGCCTGCGCGAAAGTATGACGTTCCGGGCAGTTCGCGATGCGCTGCCAGTAGTCGCCCCGCCCACTAAAAACTAGCTCCTGAGCTGCGCAAACCTAAGATGTGACGTGCTCGCGACGCAAATGTTGGGCGCAATTTCCCGGGCAGTGTAGTACAACTGGGTAAGGGCATCGGTAAGAGAACGCCAAAGTGAGAAAGCCCACGGGGTCACGTAACACTATTGACATCTGTTGAGCCTGTGAAACGATCAAAAGGTTGTATGCGTCAAGGCATGCAGGGATATGTAGGGGTACGGAAACGTTTCCTGTGCACGTGTTAGCAACCCGAAGGTAAACACCCGTGTGCAGTGCTGCGCACGTAGTGAGGAGTAGGAACTAATGGATTGGCGCCACAGGGCGGTCTGTCGTGACGAGGATCCCGAGTTGTTCTTCCCGGTAGGGAACAGCGGCCCGGCTCTCGCACAGATCGCCGACGCAAGACTGGTCTGTAATCGGTGTCCGGTGACCACGGAGTGCCTTGGTTGGGCACTGAATACCGGCCAGGACTCGGGCGTATGGGGCGGCATGAGCGAAGACGAGCGGCGCGCTCTCAAACGCCGCAACGCCCGCACCAAGGCCCGCAGCGGAGTCTGACCGCAGTTTCCGCTTGCAGTGCGGCTCCGGCGATCGTCGGGGCCGCACTGTTGCGTTCGTCATTAGACAGACGTTAGACAAGCAGCCGGCCGCGTCGGCCAATGGGTACCCGTAGCACCACGTCGGTGCCCCGCTCGACGCCTTCGCGCATACCCAACGAGCCGTCCAGCTCGGCCGACACCAGGGTCCGCACGATCTGCAGACCCAGGCTGTCCGACTTTTCCACGCTGAATCCCTCCGGCAGACCACGCCCGTCGTCGTGCACGACGACATCGAGCCAGCGCGCCGAGCGCTCGGCGATGATCGTCACGGATCCGCCCGGCGACGCCACGTCGAAAGCATGCTCGATCGCGTTCTGCACGAGTTCGGTGATCACCATGATCAGCGCCGTCGCGCGGTCGGAGTCCAGCACACCCAGGTCGCCGACCCGGTTGATCCGGATCGGCCTGTCCACCGACGCGACGTCGTTCATGATCGGCAGGATCCGGTCGATCACCTCGTCGAGGTTCACCTGCTCGTCCACCGACATCGACAGCGCGTCGTGCACCAGGGCGATCGACGACACCCGGCGCACCGACTCGATCAGCGCCTCGCGGCCTTCCGCGTTCGCGGTGCGCCGGGCCTGCAAGCGCAGCAGCGCCGCCACCGTTTGCAGGTTGTTCTTGACCCGGTGGTGGATCTCCCGGATCGTGGCGTCCTTGGATATCAGCGCGCGGTCGCGCCGCTTGACCTCGGTGACGTCGCGGATCAATATCGCGGCGCCCGCGTTGTTGCCGTGCACCACCAGCGGCAGCGTGCGCAGCAGCACGGTGGCGCCGCCGGCGTCGACCTCCATCCGCATGCTCTTCCCGCCGGCCAGCAAGTCCTGCACATGCTCGGCCACCTCCTGCGCCTCGAACGGGTCCGAGATCAGCGGCCGGGTGACTTTCATCAGGTTGTGGCCCTCCAACTCGCTGGTCAGGCCCATCCGGTGGTAGGCCGACAGCGCGTTGGGGCTGGCGTAGGCGACGTCGCCGTCGACATCCAGCCGGATGAAGCCGTCGCCTGCCCTCGGGGTGGAACGGGACATGGCAACGTCGCCCACGTCGGGGAAATTGCCGTCGCCGATCATGTGCAGAAGATCTTCCGCACACTCCCGATAGGCCGTCTCCAGGTGTCCGGACATGCGCGCGGCGGCCACCTCGGTTTGGTGTTGGGTCAGCACCGCCACCACCTGGTCGCGGTATCGCACCGGCGAGGCCCCGACGTTCTGTCCGGGTAGCTGCCACGAATGTTGTTCTCCCACAGCACTTTCCGGCACGGCGGCACCGGACGCGAAGGTCGCGGCGACCAGCGGCAGCCGGTCGGCGGCGACGACGCTGCCCACCGCGTCGGTCTGCAGCACGGTCGGCGCGGTGTTGGGCCGGCACTGCGCGACACAGACCAGCACACCGTCGTCGCGGCGCACCCACATCAGGTAATCGGCGAACGAGAGGTCGGCGAGCAGCTGCCACTCCCCGACCACCGCGTGCAGGTGGTCGACGGCGCTGCCGGGCAGCACCGTGTGTTCAGCCAGCAGATCGCCGAGGGTTGACATGAATTAAGGGCCGGTTGGGTCCGGCGGCTAGCTGATCACGGCGATCAGGTCGCCGGCTTGAATGACATCTCCGACCGACACGCTCACCTGGCTGACCGTGCCGCCGATTTCGGCCAAAACGGGGATTTCCATCTTCATCGATTCCAGCAGCACCACGATGTCGCCCTTGCCGATCTGGTCGCCTTCGCTGACAACGACCTCGAGCACGCTGGCCACGATTTCGGCTCGAACATCCTCGGCCATCTCACCCCACCCTTTCGGCCCTCGTTCGGCCATGACGCGTACTGGCTGCCGGTTGGTCAGGCTTTCAAGACCATGTATATCGAACCATAAGGCCGCTGGGGGCGGCGGCGCGCGGGCTGGCGGCGGCCGCGTGAGACAATGGAACCAACTCTGCGCACGCTAGCTGCGCGGCATCTGACAAAAAACGGAGGTTCTGTCATGGCCAAGCGTGGCCGCAAGAAGCGCGACCGCAAGCACAGCAAGGCCAACCACGGAAAGCGGCCTAACGCTTAACCGGGCTGTCTACGACCCGCCGCGGATGATGGTCGTCCGGCGGATCTCCAGCTTGAGGCGCTCCCGTAGGCCGTCGGGGGCCTTCTCGCCCTGGCATTTGCTCGCGATCAACACCTTGAGCCGCTCCTCGATGCCGTAGTGCTGGAAGCAGCCGGGGCATGCCTCGAGGTGCTGGCGCAGCCTTTCTCGGGTTTCCGGCGTGCACTCGCCGTCGAGCAGGGTCCATACTTCGGCGATCACTTCCGCGCAACCGAGTCCGCCGTGCGAATCGCCGTCGTCGTGTACGCCCCCCGAGCAGCCATATTCACTCATCACGACGCCTCCTCGTGCGCCCGCGCACCCCGGTTAAAGCCCCGCTCCTTGGCCACATTGGCCAACAGCTCACGCAGCTGGCGCCTGCCGCGGTGCAGTCGCGACATCACCGTTCCAATTGGCGTATCCATGATTTCGGCGATCTCCTTGTAAGGAAAGCCTTCGACATCGGCGTAGTAGACCGCCATCCGGAACTCTTCCGGCAATGCCTGCAGCGCTTCCTTGATCTCGGTGTCCGGCAGTCCCTCCAGCGCCTCGACCTCGGCCGAGCGCAGGCCGCTCGAGGTGTGCTCCGCGTTGGCCGCGAGCTGCCAGTCGGTGATCTCGTCGGTCGGGTACTCCGTGGGTTGTCGCTGCTTCTTGCGATAACTGTTGATATAGGTGTTGGTCAGGATCCGGTACAGCCACGCCTTGAGATTGGTGCCCTCGTGGAACGAGCGGAACCCTGCGTAGGCCTTCACCATCGTCTCCTGCAGCAGGTCTTCGGCATCGGCGGGATTGCGCGTCATCCGTAGCGCGCCGCCGTACAGCTGATCTAGCAGCGGAATCGCGTCCCGCTCGAAGCGCGCGGTGAGCTGCGCATCCGTCTCGTCAGGCGGGGCGGGCTCGGGAACCTCCAACCCGGTGGCTGCATTCATGTCGGCCATGTTGATTACCACGGTCCCTTCGGTTGCGGTGTCGCCGGGCAGTCCCGGTAGCTGCGCCGCTAGGAAGCGATCCAACCACTTCTCGTCTAGCAGGCTCGACGCCACTGACACCAGAATCTCCTCTCCCAATCTAAAGGCCATGACCGACGGTGTCTGCGATCTGCCCCGTCGTTTTCGGCGCAGAGTGAGACCCGCACCACATAACAGCGTTAACCAGCGCACTATTTCAAACAGCCGATAAGGCCCGATAACTTGGAGGTCCCGCAATCGGGTCGGATCGGGTGTGGAGTTAGTGTGACGCCATGTCCCACGCCACGTCTCTGCAAGGCAAGACCATGTTCATCTCGGGCGCCAGTCGCGGTATCGGCCTTGCGATCGCCAAACGCGCCGCACAGGACGGCGCCAACATCGCCCTGATCGCAAAGACCGCCGAACCCCACCCGAAGCTGCCCGGCACGGTGTTCACCGCCGCCAAGGAGCTCGAGGAAGCGGGCGGGCAGGCGCTGCCGATCGTCGGGGACGTCCGCGACCCGGACTCCGTCGAGTCCGCGGTGGCCAAGACCGTCGAGCAGTTCGGCGGCATCGACATCTGCGTCAACAACGCGTCGGCGATCAACCTGGGATCCATCGCCGAGGTGCCGATGAAGCGCTTCGACCTGATGAACGGCATTCAGGTGCGCGGCACCTATGCGGTCTCGCAGGCGTGCCTCGCCCACATGAAGGGGCGGGAGAACCCGCACGTCCTGACGCTGTCGCCGCCGGTGCTGCTCGGCCGGGAATGGCTGAAGCCGACGGCCTACATGATGGCCAAGTTCGGCATGACGCTGTGCGCGCTGGGGATCGCCGAGGAGATGCGCGAGGAGGGCATCGCGTCGAATACGTTGTGGCCGCGCACGATGGTGGCCACCGCCGCGGTGCAGAACCTGCTCGGCGGCGACGAGGCGATGGGGCGCTCGCGCAAGCCCGAGGTGTATTCCGACGCGGCCTACGTCGTCCTCAACAAGCCGTCGCGGGAGTACACCGGCAACATGGCTGCTGTGCGAGGACGTGCTGGTCGAATCCGGCGTCACCGACTTGTCGGTGTACGACTGCGTGCCGGGTGGGCAACTCGGCGTCGACTTCTGGGTGGAAGACGTCAACCCGCCGGGGTACACCGGGCCCTGACCCGTCGTGATCGCAAGCGCGGCGGAGCCGGGCGCAGCGGGTCACGACCGTCAGGAGTAGCGTGGCCGGCGCCGCCACACCGGGGATCGCCGCGCTCGTCAAAGCCGGTGTACCGCATGAGGTCTTCCACTTCGACGTCATCACCGACCTGTCCGAGTCGGCGACTTCGCGCCCGAACAGGTATTCAAAACCCTGATCATCGCGCTGCACGCACTGCCCCGGGAGCTGGCCGTCGCGATCGTGCCGGTGCCGTCGAAGTTGTCGCTGAAGGCGGCCGCCGCGGCGCTGGGCGTGCCCAAGGCCGCCATGGCCGAGCCCGCCGCGGCCGAGCGGGCCACCGGCTACGTGGTCGGCGGCATCTCCCCGTTCGGTCGGCGCAAGCGGCTGCGGACCGTGCTGGACGCCTCGGCACTGAGGTGGGAACGAATGCTGTGCAGCGCAGGCACGCGGCACTGGGACGTCGCGGTGGCCCCGCAGGACCTTATCCGCCTCACCGGCGCGATCACCGCCGACATCCGGGCTTAAAGCGGGCCCGCCCGGAAATCCGTGATCACTTCACCGATCGCGTGGCGCGCGCTGGCCGCCAGCGACGGGTTGGTGTCTTTGTAATGCGGGAGCGCGATCAGAGCGATCGACAGAGCCCTGCCACGCCCACGGGCCCAGCTGTCGTCGTACGTGGACAGCGCGCCGCACTGAGCACAGGCGGGCGCCGACAGTAAGTTCCACGCAATGATCAGGTCGAATCGGCGTCACCCGCACCCATCAGGCCAAAGCCGATGGTGATGTCGCATTCTTCGCGCACGTCGGAGGATTCGTCTTCTGGGCTCTCGTGACAGGACTCTTGGTGGGTACCGGACGAATCGTGGCCCGGAGGCCGCAAATGGGTGAGCACGTAGGCCCCAAATTTCCCATAGGAGGGCAGCTTTGGTGCGCTGGCTGGTCGGGGCCGCGGCCAAGGGAGTGATCGGCGGTATTCAAGGAACCGCCGAGGATCCGCGACGGCTGGAGCAAAGGCAGTCGGTCAGTGGCCGGCCGGTCGGGTGAGGCCGGAGTCAAGGGTATCAACCGCGGTATTCAGCGAGCCGCCAAGGGGTCCGGGACGGCTGGAGTACGGGCAGTCACTCCCGCCAGCCGCCGGTGTTGAGATTCTGGGCGACGCCGAGGAGCACCATCAGGGCCTCCACGGCGCTTCATTCGGATCCGATTGATGGGGTCGAGGTATAGATTGATTTGATGAAGGCGGCGCCGCGCACATCGCCCGGGTTGCGCCAAATCGGCAAGGGCCTCAGTGCCCTCGACGCTGAGGTGTTTGAGGCGATCGCGGACTCGCGCAGCCCCTTGCTTGACACCGCGATGCCAGCGCTCAGCCGTGCAGCCGATAACGCCAAGCTGTGGTTTGCGATAGCGGCTGCTATGGCGCTCTCGGGGAGTCGCTCGGCTCGGCGCGGAGCGGGCCGTGGTGTCGTCAGCCTGGCGGTGACAAGTGCGATTACCAATCAGCTGGCTAAGCGGGTGTGGCGACGCCAGCGGCCCCGTTTCGGGTCGGTTCCGTTGGTCACCGCGGCGGCCAGGCCGTTAGGCCCGGCCCCCACGACGATCGCGGGTGCTCACGCGAGCACTCCTTCCTTGTGAACATGGCCGTTGTGGATCACGCCCTGCAGCGCCGGTGCCTTGTGCGACGCCCATGAGATCTGGGTGGGAATCGGGCCGTTGGGCAGCCAGGGCTGCTCAGCAACAGCGTCGGCCACCTTCCAGGTGCCGCGCTCGATCACCCCGAGTGCGGCGTCGATGATCTTGTAGTGCTGGACATTGCTGCCCCAGGCCTGCGACTCCACCCACGCGACCACCAACTCACCGGGCTCGAACCCGACCTCTCGCTGCACGGCGGCGATGAGGTCTTCGTTGTGCAGGTGTCCGTCACCGAAGTTGAACCCGATCAGCGAGTTGCAGATGAACTCCGCCTCGCGAACTGTGCGCGTGTCGATGTCGGGCAGGTTCTTCAGCAGCACCGAGAACAGGCCACGGCCCTGGCTGTGCATGGTGCGCCAGGCGAGGGTCGACTGCAGGGTGATGTCGGCCCACTGCGGCTCGTAGCCAAACTCGATGAACTGGTCGAGCTGGTTTTTCGCCGAGCGGGTGACCTTGTCCAGCTTGGCCTCCGCCCCAGGAGCGAACGCCCACACCGCCGAGGCCCAGTTGCCTGCGTACTGGCGCATCGAGGGCAAGAACGACACCTTGTCGGGACGGAAGTTGCCCAGGATCGGGAAGAACAGCAGCGCGGCCACCACCGCCACGGTCAGCCACGGCGAGGACATGTTCGTCACCGCGAAGCCGTGCCAGGACGGAAAGCCAAGGAACAAAAACGCCGTCGCATAGGCGAACAGCACGTTCCACTCCAACGGCACCGCGATCGGGAACGTCGAGACGATGAACAGATGGAACGCCACCATGAGCACCGCGGCAGGCACCGTGAGCCACGGCCACGGCGAGAACAGCAGGGTCAGCGGGGCGATGATCTCGACGGTGGTGCCGGCGACGTGGGCCATCAGGTCGGCCACCCGAGACGGGCGCAGGTCGCGGGGGAAGTCGCGGTAGTGCGCCCGCTTGACCCACTTGAACGGAACCGACGGGCTGTTGCTGACCATCGGCGGGATGACGTTGGCGAAGTGCTTGCCGAACTTCGACACCCCGGCGCCGACCCAGACCACCACGATCAGCAGCTTGAGCGCGATGATCATGTCGGTGAATCCGAACACCGCGAAGATGATCAGCGCCGGCAGGTACTGCTCGCCGCGTGCGCCCAGGAACACCGTCTTGTCGCGCAGGCCCATCAGCACCAGCAGCACGATCGGCGCGATGAGCAGTACCGGGTTGACCAACCCGGAGGTGTTGGCCGGCATCACCTCCGACAGCGAATCACTGTGCACGCCGGGCGAAAACAGCGCAACCGCGACGCTGATCAGCAGCGTGAAATACAGGGCGACGTCGAAACGGGTACGCCGGTCACCGGCAGTGAAGGGCACCCACTTCCACGGCCGTAGCCGGATGGTTCCCGGGCGCGCCCAGAATAGGACGCCGCCGGTCATCGGCTTGACCTTGCCGGCCAGCGGACCCCACGATCCGGCCACGTTCAACAGCTCAAGCAGCACCGTCCACAAGATGGCCTTCTGGTACACGATCGGCTGGTTCCACCACTGTGAGACATGCCAAAACGCGGGCAGCCCTGACGTCAGCGTGGCCACCAGAATGCCACCCAGGGCATAGAACAACACCAGCTTGGTGATGTAGATGACGTGAATCATCCGTGGCGATCCGAAGCCGTTCTCGGCCCAGTTCAGCGCCAGGATGCGCATCCGCTCCATCAGCGGCTTGGCGAGGAAGGTGTCCGGATCCACATCGGGGAAATCCGGTTTAGTGAAGCCCATTTCTGCTCTCCTATATGTGTTTTGGGTGGGTGGCGAATGGTTGTGGTTGGGTTCAGTGGGTTATCGCGAGCCGTTGCCGCAAACTGCGTTTGTCGAGCTTGCCGACGGCATTCTTCGGCAGTTCGTCGAGGATCGTGATCTCAACGGGCAGTTTGTATTTCGACAACGACTCGCGCAGGTGCTCGCGGATCAGGTCGACTTGGAGTTGCTTGCCGGGATGCAGCGAGACGAACAGCACCGGCTCTTCGCCGTAGACCGGATTGGGCCGGCCGACGACCGCGGCGTCGGCGATCTGCGGCCACTGATGCACCACCGCTTCGATCTCGCGGGGGTAGATGTTCTCCCCGCCGCGGATGATCATGTCCTTGGCCCGGTCGACCAGCACCAGGTAACCGTCCCCATCGAAGCGCCCGATGTCTCCGGTGTGCAGCCAGCCGTCGACGATCGTCTTGGCGGTCTCCTCGGGCCGGTTCAGATAGCCACGCATCACGTTGGGGCCCTTGATCACCACCTCGCCGGCCTCGCCGTCGGCTACCGGTCGTCCGGAGGCGTCGACGAGCCGAATCGTCTGGCCGGGCAAGGGCAGTCCGACGGTGCCCGCCTTGCGCTTCCCGTTTAACGGATTGACGGTGCTGGCGCACGATCCCTCCGACAGACCGTAGCCTTCGATGATCGGGATGCCGTAGCGCGATTCGAACCGCTCCAGCAACTCCACACTGGCCGGCGCGGCACCGCAGCATGGCGAACCGCACCGACGAGGTCGCGGGTTTGACGTCCTCGGGCAGCCCGGACAGCATCGTGTAGATCGTGGGCACGGCTGAGAAATACGTGGCGCCGCTTTGTTCGACCCTGCTGAAGAACGTCTTTGGGCTGAATCGGCCGGCGACGGTGATGCGCCCTCCGGCCAGCAGCGGCGAAACAGTGCCGATGACGATCCCGTTGACGTGAAACAGTGGCAGGATCAGCAGGCTGTGGTCGGCACCGGTCAGCGCAAACACGTCGATTACGTTGCGGCACATCGCGATCAGGTTGGCGTGGTCGAGCATCACGCCCTTGGGGCGGCCCGTGGTCCCGCTGGTGTAGATCAGCAGCGCCAGCGCGTCGTCGTCAAGGTGCGCCGCGAACAGCGCCCCATCGGCGGGTTGCGCTGTCAAGTCGCTGGCGACGACCACCTGCCGTCCGCCGGTTTCGAACTCGGGCCCGGTGTCGACGATCAACACTTTGGCGTCGGCGTCGGCAAGCTGATACTGCACTTCCGCCGGTCGCAGCGCGGGATTGATGGGCGTGACCGCCGCACCCAGGCGCCACGCCGCGAACAGCGATACGACAAAGCTGGCCGTATTGGGCAGCATGATCGCCACCACGTCGCCGCGCGACACACCAAGTCGGCGAAGTGATGCGCCGGCCCGGCGCACGGCCTCCAGGAACTGGGCGTTGGTCAGGCTGATGTTGTCGTCGGCGACGGCAGGCCTCTCGGGATCTTGTGCCGCGCGTAACTCGGGCAGTGCCCGCAGGTTCATGTGCGCTCCTGGATGGGTGTGGGAATGTGACATGGGACAAATGTAGGAATTCAAGTGAGCCGTGACATCGTCGTTAACCGATGAAGTTAGGTCTGGCTGTTGTCCCCTGAAGACAGCGCGGCCACCGCGTTCGACACATGGCGCAAACTGCATATCGGTCGCTCCCTTCTGAGGACGTCCCCGGCGCTGCCGGTGGGGACGGACTCTTCGGATGGACCGAAAACCCTACTGGCGCAAGGGGACCGGGCGGCTCATTTACCGTGGGTCAGGCGGATCTTCCACCGTACGAAGCCGGCGTAGAACAAGCTGAGGACGGCAAGCATCGCCATATCGAACAGCCACGCCGACGGCGTGTGTACCCAGTGCGGGTCCTTGGGGCTCAGCGGCCTGGGTTCCAGCACCGATAGGTGACCGAGGTGCTTGGCGATCTGGCTTCCGATAACGAGAACGACGCCCGGCTGCGGCACACCTTGCGGGTCTTTCTAGGATGCGACTCCAGCTACAAGCTGGCCGCCGAAGAACTCCACCTGCACGCCAACACCGTGAAGTACCGCCTCGGCCGGGCAATCAGCCGGCGTGGCCGCCCGATAGCGGGCGACCGCCTCGACGTGGAACTGGCGCTGCTGGTGTGCGACTGGCACGGCACGGCGGTCCTTTCCGCGGACCGTTAGCCACCAGGGGCGTGCGGCTACTTCAGCAGTGCGCGCGACATGACGACACGTTGAATCTGGTTAGTGCCTTCATAGATTTGGGTGATCTTCGCGTCGCGCATCATCCGTTCGACTGGGAAATCCTTGGTATAGCCGGCGCCGCCGAACAGCTGTACCGCGTCGGTGGTCACCTCCATCGCTACGTCGGAGGCAAAGCACTTCGAGGCCGAGGAGATAAAGCTCAATGCCGGCTCGCCGCGCTCGGCGCGCGCGGCGGCACTGTAGACCATCAGCCGGGCCGCCTCCACCTTCATCGCCATGTCCGCCAGCATGAACTGCACACCCTGAAAATCGCTGACCGACTGCCCAAACTGCTTGCGCCCCTTGGTATAGGCGATCGCCGCGTCCAGCGCCCCCTGCGCGATGCCGACCGCTTGCGCCCCAATGGTCGGGCGGGTGTGATCCAGCGTCGCGAGCGCGGTCTTGAAACCGGTGCCCGGCTCGCCGACGATCCGATCACCGGGAATTCGGCAGTCCTCGAAATACAATTCGGTGGTCGGCGAGCCCTTGATGCCCAGCTTGCGCTCCATGGGCCCGACCGTGAAGCCTGGGTCGTCCTTGTGCACGATGAACGCCGAGATGCCGTTGGCGCCCTTGTCCGGATCGGTCACCGCCATCACCGTGTACCAGGTCGACTTGCCGCCGTTGGTGATCCAGCACTTGGCGCCGTTGAGCACCCACTCGTCGCCGTCGCGTCGCGCACGGGTGCGCATCGCGGCCGGGTCACTGCCGGCCTCGCGTTCTGAGAGCGCATACGAGGCCATTGCCTCCCCCGACGCCAGCGTCGGCAGCACCTGCTTCTTCAGCTCATCCGAACCCCGCAGAATCAAACCCATCGTGCCCAGCTTGTTCACCCCGGGGATCAACGACGCCGACGCATCAACGCGGGCCACCTCCTCCATCACAATGCAGGCCGCCACCGCATCCGCACCCTGCCCGCCATACTCCTCGGGCACATGGATTGCGGAAAACCCCGACGCGCTCAGTGCTTTGAGCGCCTCCTCGGGGAAGCGCGAATGTTCATCGACATCGGCCGCGTGCGGCGCGATCTCCTGCTCGCACAGATCTCGCAACACCGCGCGCAACTCGTTGTGCTCATCGGGCAGCCTGAACAGGTCGAACGACGGATTACCGGTCATCGGGATATCCCTTCTCGTGTTGCTTCTTCGCAATGGTTGGAATTCCAATTGGCGCGGTTATCAACGCGGTGGCGTGTTGGGACAACCGGACTTTGGGTTCGGCAAGACCGTAGCGAGCGTGGCCGGTCTTTGCGCAGTCTCCAACGAACCAATTCCCGGGATCGCTTTGTATTCCGGAGACAACGGTCGCGGCTCTCCGGCCGCCGTCCCCGGACCAGGGTTTCGATCGCGCGCTCTGCCTGGGCGTCACGGATCCGGTCAAGCTGCCAGCGGGGCGCGACCACCAGCGATGCGCTGGCCCCGATCACCAGCAACGCGATTGATACGGCGATGGTGACCGCCTCGGAGCCCGCATTCGACGTGGGGGCGGTGCATTAACGCGATTTCCGTCGTCGTCGACCCAAACCTGAACGAGGTCACCTGGTTTGACCCGATCCTTGATGGGCAAGAACGCGGTGTACCAACCGCCTTCGGCAGCCCACCGCGCCTGCATGACCGGACGTCCGCTGTAGGGGTGGACCCTCACCGTGCTCGCAGGCATGTTCGTAGGCGTCGTGTCGTAGATTGTTTTCGGACGCGAATTCCGAGCATGAGCAAGGCGTGCGCTATGAAGGCTCTTCGATTGATTGATTGGAAAACCGATCCGGAATTGGTGGAGGTGGCGAAGCCGACACCGGGACCCGGCCAGGTCATCGTCAAGATCGGCGGCGCGGGGGCGTGTCATTCCGACCTGCACCTGATGCACGATTTCGAGCCCGGCATGATGCCGTGGAAGTTGCCGTTCACACTGGGCCACGAGAACGCCGGATGGGTCGACTCCGTCGGCGACGGCGTCACCGCGGTCTCGGAGGGCGACGCCGTCGCGGTCTACGGCGCGTGGGGTTGCGGCAAGTGCAGCCGCTGCCAACAGGGCTTCGAGAACTACTGCGAGGATCAGGCCCAGGCACCGGTGGTGAACGGGGGCGGTGGGCTTGGTCTGGACGGCGGGATGGCGAAGTACCTGCTGGTACCCGCCGAGCGCCTGCTCGTGCGGCTGCCCGACGCCCTTGAGCCGGCGACGGCGGCAGCGCTCACCGACGCCGGCCTCACGCCATACCACGCGATCCGCCGGTCGTGGTCGAAGATGGCGCCGACATCGACCGTGGTGGTGGTCGGTGTCGGTGGTCTCGGCCACATCGCTGTCCAGCTGGTGAAGGCGACGACGGCGGCCACGGTGATCGCCGTCGACAATCGGCAGGAGGCGCTGGATCTGGCGACAAAGGTCGGTGCCGACCATGTCGTCACATCGGATGATCAGGCGGCCGGCGCCGTCAAGGACCTCACCCACGGCCACGGCGCCGACGTGATTTTGGACTGCGTCGGCGCCGAGGCGACGATCGAACTCGCCCGCACCGCCGCCCGCACGCTCGGTGACGCCACGATCGTCGGCATCGGCGGCGGCACCGTGCCGCTGTCGTTCTTCTCGCAGCCCTACGAGGTCAGCATCCAGACGACATACTGGGGATCCCGTTTCGAGCTGGCCGAGCTCATCGACTTGGCGGCCCGAGGGCTGGTGCACGTCGAGTCGACCACCTACTCGCTCGACTACGCAGCGCAGGCCTACCGCGACCTCCAGGACGGGAAGGTCCGCGGCCGCGCCGTCGTGGTGCCCTGACCGCACGCAAGGTGCCGTCGGTGCGGGGTGCGTCGACGAACGGCAAAGCGACAGCTCGGCCATCGGGATGCGGCTATGACTTTCGCCTCATGCCACGAGCCGGCAGCAATGGACTCGGCGGTATCACGCGCGGCGAGCGTCGTACAGCAACACTGCGCCATCTATTCCTCTGAGATGACGCGCTTCGGCCAACGACCACGCGACGCCGGGTATATCGCCGATCGCCTCACGCGCGGACTCGGTTACTCGCACCGTGCCGCCGGGTGCAACGCTGGTGACTCTGCTGGCCACATTTACCGGGCTGCCGAACCAGTCCCCTGCTCGGCCGACTGCACGGCCGAACGCAAATCCCACCCGCAGTGGCGGACAGTCATCCGCAGCCGCGGCCTCAACTAGCTCCAGGACCGTCGTCAGCAGAGCCCGGGGGTCGGGGCAAACCAGCATCACCGCGTCACCGATCGTCTTGACGAACTGGACGGGACTTGTCACGACATCATGGGCAAGATCACTTAACCGTGCCGCGATTACGCCCAGATCCTCCGGCAGCACTTCTTCCCCGAGCCGCGTGAATCCGACTAGATCGGCGAATGCGACGGCGACGTCCCGTGCACGCCGGCACATGCCCGCCGCACGCTCTGCCTCGTTGATCGCCTCGGTCTCAAACGATCGTCGTAAGACCACCCTCAAGAGATCGGCGACCATCGGCCCAAGAAGAGGCTCGGCTTTTTCGGTCAGCTTTTCGATTGCCTCGGCAATCTCACGCTCGCTGGCGCCCGGATGCAGCGATGCCTGTAGGGCCGCTTGACGCATGGCCACTGCCGCGCCGGTCAGGCCGTCAACCACGAGTCGCACTATCAAGACGACCTGCGCCTCGTCCACGCCGAGGTCGATTAGACGTGCGGCATGCAACACCGATTCGGCATCCGCCCGCGACTGTAGCGGCGCATCAGGGTTCTCAACGCGTACCAGGCCGGCTGCGCGGTGCAGTCGCTGCAACAGTTCAAGGCCGACGCCACTCGAGTCGGCAAGTTCCCGCGTCGTCACCGACGTCCCGTCATCGCCAAGAGCACAATTGGCGGGCAACAGCATCGGGCTGAACGCATTGCGGATCTGATTGATATCGAAGCCCCGGGCGAGCAACCAGGTAACGAGCTCAGCACGTTCCTCGCGCGCCTGCCCTTGCAGATCCGCCAGCAGCCCTAGTGCCTCGACATCCTGCGCGTCCGTCTCTGCCGCCACGGCGCCAACGTACTCCATGTTGCTCACCCATCGGAGATAATTGAAACGTCGTCGGCACGATGGATCGCATCGAGCGCGAAGAACGTTGCGCCTCGAGCTCATGGCGCGGGGCGGTTCAGCCGAAGAGCATGACGACGGCTCAAGGGGCGGCGCGCTGGCCGATCATGCTTCATCGAGCGTGGGAAAAAGCAGTTCTGAGACCAGTAGCTGCAGCGCCGCCGCGACCGGGATGGCAAGCAACGCCCCGACCACCCCTAGATGAATGATTCCAAGGGGTCAGTGGTCGTAGGCGGTCAGTGAACGCAGGGTCGGTTGGCCGGTGTGGTCGTTGTGCCAGATCGCGGTGGTCAGTGCGAGTACTCGTTGCAGGACGCGGGCTGCGACGCCGGCGATGGTGCGTCCGCCGTGGCGTTCGAGGTCCAGTTGGGCTTTGAAGGTGTTGTTGACCGACTCGATGATCTGTCGCAGTGGTTTGAAGAATCGTTGTGCGGCATGGGGTTTCTCACCCTTGCGGGCCGGGCGTAGCAGCGTGATCCCGGCATCGGCGAGAGTGGCCTCGAAGTTCTTACCGTAGTAGTTCTTGTCGGCCATCAACGTCTGGCCCGGGTGGGTGTCCACCAGGTTTGGGTCGGCGTCAAACATGCCCAGCAGCACGTCGCGTTCGTCGGCTTTGGCTCCGCTCAGCGCGAAGGCCACCGGCAGCCCGGACAGGGCGCAGACCAGATGCAGGCGCAGGCCCCAGAAATACCTCGAGTGCGATGCGCAGTACCCGTACTGGGCCCACCCGGCCAACTCGGAGCGTTTGGCCGTCTCGCGTGATCGTCCGCATTCGACTGGGGTGGAGTCGACCACCCACACATCGTCGCTGCTGCGCGAGGTGCGCGCCACCAGGTGGGCGATGACCGCACGCAACATCACGGTCGAGGCACGCACGCGTTTGTTGTAGCCCGATTGTGTTGGAAGGTAAGGGAACAATCCGCGAAGCCGGTCGTTGGCGTAGCGCAGCCACCGTGCCTCCGAGGTGAACCCGGCCAGTGCCTGCAGCACCGCCAGGGTGACCAGTTCGGCGTCATCCAGGCGCGGGTGGATCCCCACTTTCGGCCGCCACGGGCGGTACTGCGGATTGTCGGCAAGAAAATCGTCGGTCGTCACGTACAGTGCGGTTGCGAGGGTGTCCAGGTCGGCGTCCACTTCGGCCTCCAGTGCCAGGTTGGGTTAAGCAACGCCTATCCTGGGCACCCTCACCCCTAAATCACAGCAGCCACACCAGCAACACCCCTTGGAATTACTCATCTAGCAGTGCTGCACCGATGAGGACGGCCACCACGGTGACACCGCCTGGCACCTTCACCGCCCGGCCGATGATCCTCGGGGTCAACAGATAGTCTTCGGCCAAGCGGAATGTGATGTAGAACCCCACCGTGGCGATGCTCACCGGAATCGAGACGGCCAGCGCCACAAGGGCGACCACGAACCCGCCGACTGTTGACCCGTACGGGAAAAGATCCACGATCGCGACAAATGCCCCGAGCAGCAACGAAACGCTCCAATCGGGCAACCGAGGACCCGTTTCTGCGAAGTGCCCCGCGAGCCGCCTTCATCATCGAACCCGAACAGCAGGGATGTTGCTCACGGCAACGGCAAGAAAGCCCCTTGTTGGGCGTTGTTCACAGGCAAAATCACCGAGTCAACACCAAGAATTCGCTTGCTGAAACCGAACGTCGACCCGCCGGCGTGGATACACTTGGGCACTCGCGTTCGCTGAAGGGTCTCAACCTGACAAGAGGTCGCCGCCCGCCGCCTCCGCCGCACGATGACTCGATGGGAGAGCCGTGGGTTTGAGTCTGTCACCGCCTTCGAGGGCCGACTCGCGGGCGCGCGGCGTCCCGCTGATGCAGCGGACTTCACGCGCGCCCAGTGTCACGACATGCTGACAACCAGTTACGCGAGCATCGTGCGATGACGGAGGTGCGTATTTCAGGGAGCATCACTGCATCCGAAGGCTGCCGCACGTCCGCAACGATAGGTCGCGGCCGTTCGGCGCCCCGCGCTTCATCGTTGTATGCGGCTTGGGGACCCGATGGCAGGAAGGCGCCTGTCGGGGGCGCATGCAACGGGACAGAATGGTGACGGCAGGCAAGGGGTCCGATCCGGCCGGCTACACCGACGATGCAGCGGAAACGCACGTTCCGCGCGGCGACCGCAGCCACCGGAAATTCGAAAGCCTGATCGCCCGCACCAGGGGCATTCCCGCAATCCCCACGGCCGTGGTCTGGCCCTATGAAGCCGATGCGCTCGAAGGGCCGATGGATGCCGAACGGGAGCAGATCATCAAACCTGTCCTCATCGGTAGTGCGGCGCGCATCGGCGCTGTGGCCGACAAGGCGGGCTTCGACCTCGGTGGCTGCACGATTGTCGATGTCCCGACCGAGGCAGAGGCCGCCGCCGTCGCCGTCGGCATGGTGCGTGAAGGCACGATGCAAAGCATCATGAAAGGCAGTCTGCACACTGATGTGCTGATGCACGCAGTAGTGTCCGCCGATGGCGGGTTGCGCACTGGCCGCCGGATCAGCCATGTCTTTCTGATCGCCACGCCAGGCTATTCCGAAATCCTTTTCGTCACCGATGCGGCGATCAACATCTTTCCCGACCTCGACTGCAAGCGGGACATCGTCCAGAACGCCATCGACCTGCACATCGGCCTTGGCCTGGGCGAACCGCGTGTTGCCATCCTTTCCGCCGTCGAGGTCATCAATTCGAAGATCCCCGGCACGACCGACGCCGCCATTCTGTGCAAGATGGCCGACCGCGGCCAGATCACCGGCGGCGTGCTGGACGGGCCGTTGGCCATGGACAATGCCGTCAGCCCGGAGGCGGCGAAGGTGAAGGGAATCGTCTCGCCCGTGGCCGGCCGCGCCCAGATCCTGGTCGTACCGGATCTCGAAGCCGGCAACATGCTGGCGAAAAACCTGATCTTCATGGCCGGCGCCGATGCGGCCGGCATCGTGCTCGGCGCGCGCGTGCCCGTGGTCCTGACAAGCCGGGCCGACAGCGTGCATACGCGTCGGGCATCGGCAGCTGTGGGCGCTCTTTATGCGCATCATCTCGCGCAGGAGAACGAGAAACTATCATGACCGTGCGCGAGAGCAGCGCCACTCACAGGAAGGCTCAGATTCGGGAGGGGCACATCATCGGTCATGTCGTCATCGTCCTCTGACGCTCAGGGCCGCCGCGGCGCGTGAGCACCACGGGGGTGACGCCGTTGGCGGCGGCACCCCGGGTCCGGCCCGATGCTCAGCGGTGACCGGTGGTGACTAATTACCCTTGAGCGGTTAAGCGACAGTTACTAGGCTTCTGAACATCATTTGAACGGCCATATTCGAAGATGACAGGACAGAATCATGAAAAAGCTTTCAGAACTCCTGCGAGAACTTGCGGATCATGCAGAGAACGCGGAGAACAAGGCAGCAGCGGCTGAGAAAGAAACCGGTGAGAAAGTGCATGCCGCTATCGACACCTCCAAAGCGGAGGCAAAAGCCAGGCAGGATAAATTCAAGTCGAATGTGGCAAATAAGAAGGCAGCCGCGGCTTCCGACTGGGAAAAACTCCAGGCTGAGCACAACCAGCGGGTGGAAAAAATCAAGAGCAATATTGCGGCTAAGAAAGACGCTGTTAATCGGAAGCTCGCGGAGCACCGAGCCGATGACGCGGAGGACTACGCCGCGGATTCGATTTACTTTGCTTCGATGGCAATTGACGATGCTCAGATCGCCAGCCTGGAAGCCATTGAGGCTCGGGCTTATGCAGAATCGTTAGCCTAGGGTTGCGTGTTGTTGATTGATTTACGTTTGATTTTGTCGAGTAGCTCGTCAGCGTTCTTGGACCACTCCACCTATTATTGAGCATCGGGCTGCGGCCAAATACACGACACACCGGCAAATCCGCAGATCAAAGAATTACCGGCCGGACACGGACTACATGTCAGGAGTCCTGGTGTTGGGCATACCCTCGGCGGCCAACGACACGATCCGCGCCCGCGTCGCCAACCGCCGCCCGCACACGTAGTCGTTGCCATCTTTCGGAGTGCCCCGGCCCGCTCACACATTGATCATCCCCGGTAGAGCGCGACCACGACGGTGATCCCTGCGCCCACCGAGACGAACAGCGCCGTCGTTCCCGCCTCCAGTCGCACCGACTGCAGCGCTACCGCCAGCGCGGCGGTGTGCGCGCCGGCGAGGGCTTGCGAAGGCATTGCGGCCCGCACGGTGGGCATGCCCAGCCGCTGCGCCAGTGCGGCGGCGAACCCCGGAACCGACGCCGTCGCGATGAGCGAGTCGACCTCGCCCAGGTCAAGCATGCCGCCAGCCGCCAGCTCGCGGACGGTCGACTCGGCGCATTCAAGCGCCTGCTCAGCGTAGGACTCGGCGATCTCAACGGTAAGGACGTTGCGCCCCTGATCGCTTCGCTCCGGCCGGGGGTCTTCCCGCCAGGCCACATTGCTCGTGTACAGCCCGGCGAATTCGGGGAACGTCACGCACCGGAACGCCGTGAACCCCGCACGGGAGTCATCCGCGCTCAACAGCACCGCGCCGCCGACCGCGGGAAAACCGAACCCTTCAGAGACGCCCGGCTCCGGGTCAATGTCGGCGGCGACCACCATCCCCAGCTTGACCGTTCCCGACGCGAGCAGGCCATCGACCAGTTGAATGCCCGACAACATGCCACACCCCCCGTTGCGGACGTCAAACGAGAACGTTCCCTGACCCGTGCCGGGCTGCTGCTCGGGGTTCGCGCCGATGTCCTCCTGGATCAACGACGCGATCGCCGGCTCGCTGATGCCCTTGTCGTTGTAGACGCCGGCGTTGATCAGCAGGTCCACCTCCTCGGCGGTCCGCTTCGCGCGCTGCAGACACAACCGGGCGGCCGCATCGGCAAGCCCCAACGCCCCCAAGGACCCGCCGTCGGCGGTCGCGGTCGCCTCAATGATCGTGCCCATAGCGCCCCACCAGCGCATCGACCTTGAAGATCACGATGCCCACCTCCAGACCCGAAGCAAGCGAGAGCAGCAATACCCTGTCCTGCGGGGTGAAGCGGCCCTCCCTCAGATACTTGTTCAGCGCGACGAAATGCGTCGTCGATGCCGTGTTGCCCAACTCGTCGACGGTGACCACCGTGTGCTTCGGCATGGAACCGAAACGCTCAGAGAACACCTCCGACGCCTTCTTGATCGCCCGCGCCGAGGTCTGATGCGGGATCAGATAATCGATCTCGTCGAACTTGAGCCCAGCCGCATCGAGCACCTCGCGAAGCATCGGGACCGCTTCCTCTGTCGCGACCCGATGGATCTCGCGGGCATTAGTGTGCATGGTCACCCCGGGACCGATTGTGGCCGGGAATGCCACGCACAAGCGACTGTGCTCCGAGAACGTGGTAAACCCGGCCACCTCGATCCCCGCGGCGCCTTCGGGCGCCCGCTCGAGAATCGCGGCGGCGCCGGCGTCCCCGAGCGTCAGCGAGGCGAGCTGGTCGTCCATCACCGTGCGGACCTCCTGCGCGGCATTGCGCCCCAGCTCTGAGATGTACTCGCCACTGACGACCATCCCGCGTCGGATCCGGCCCTGCCGAATCAGGTCGTTGAGAAGGAACACGCCGGTCATCATCCCCGCGCACGCGTTGGAGATGTCCAGGCCGAGCGCGCGCTCGGCGCCCAGAGCAGCCTTCAGCGACACGTTCAGGGGCGGCTCGAGTTGCAGCCGCAGGCCACCGACGTGGCGGCTGATACTGCACACGAGCAGCATGTCCAGGTCCGCCGCGGCACAATCCGCGTGCGCCAACGCGTCGCGGGCCGCACCGAGGGCAAGTGTGTAGGAATCCTGGCCCGCGCCGACGATCCGGCGCTCGCGGACACCCGTCAGCTGCTCGAGTTCGATATCGGTGCGGTACTTCGTGCTCGCCATCACCTCATCAGTGCTCAACCGCCGCTGCGGAAGACACGCACCGATCGCCGCGAACCGGCTCGTGTACGACCCTTCACCGGGCGAGCCGTCGGCCCCGCCCTCCAACGCCATCCAATGCTTTGCACCGCCTACCGACATGCCACACCCCTCGACCTATCCCGTTCTCACCAATCCACGCTAGCCCTGCAGGCTTGCCGCTGTCGCGGGTCCGGCCGGTTTCATTTGGTAGCTACTAGACCAATCGCGATTGATCGGCCGTCCGCTCAACCGCCTCCTCAGGGGGCCGGTTGAGCGGTCTCCGCAGTTTCCCATCCCCGGGTGGCTCTAGACTCTGAACATGACAGGCTTGCTTGCAGCCACAGAGAATGCCGACCTCTCCAAGATCGAGCAGCGCGCACCGTCGGTGGCCCAGATGTTCCTCGATCGTGTCGCCACAACCCCGCACGCCGAGGCGTTTCGATATCGGCACGAGGACGGCTGGGAGAGCGTCACCTGGCAGCAGGTCGGTGACCGCGTGCGCCTCCTCGCGGCGGGGCTGATCTCGCTGGGCATCGCCCCCGAGGACCGGGTCGCGCTGGCGTCCTCGACACGCTGCGAATGGGTCCTCGTCGACTTTGCCGTCATGTGCGCTGGTGGCGCCACCACCACCGTGTACCCCAAGACCAACGCCGGCGACGTCGCGTTCATCGTCGCCAACTCGGGCAGCCGGGTCGTGGTCGCGGAGGATCAGGCCCAGGTCGACAAGCTGATCGAGCACCGCGCCGAGCTGCCCAACGTGCAAAAGGTGGTGATCATCGACGGCCAGGGCGACGGCGACTGGGTGATCACCCTCGACGAGCTCGAGCAGTGCGGCAAGCAGGTCCTGGCCGAGTCCCCGAGCGCCGTGGACGACCGCGTTCACAATATCCGTCCGGGCCAGCTGGCCAGCATCATCTACACCTCCGGCACCACAGGCACGCCGAAGGGGGTGCGGCTGACACACGAGGCGTGGACCTACACCGCCGCGGCCGTCGACGCGCTCAACATCCTCGGCCCCGACGACCTGAGCTTGTTGTGGCTGCCGCTGGCGCACTCGTTTGGCAAGGTGATGCTGGCGCTGCCGCTGCTGATCGGCTTCCCGACGGTGATCGACGGGCGCGTCGAGAAGGTCGGCGAAAACCTCGCCGCGGTGCGCCCGACCTTCATGGGCGCGGTGCCGCGCATCTTCGAAAAGACACACGCCCGCATCGAGGGCATGATCGCCGAGGAAGGCGGGCTCAAAAGGCGGATCTTCGACTGGGCGATCGGGGTCGGCCTTCAGGTGTCGCAGGCCAGGCAGGCCGGCCGCAAGCCGTCGCCGCCAATCGCGTTGCAGTACAAGCTCGCCGACAGACTGGTGTTCTCTACCATCCGCGAGCGGTTGGGTGGTCGGCTGCGGTTCTTCATCTCCGGGGCCGCGGCCTTGGACCGTGACGTCGCGCAGTGGTTCGACGCTGTGGGCATCACCGTGCTCGAGGGCTACGGACTGACCGAAACCTCGGCCGCCTCGTTCCTCAATCGCCCGACCTCCTACCGGTTCGGAACGGCCGGCTGGCCGTTGCCCAACACCGAGGTCAAGATCGCCGACGACGGCGAGATCCTGCTCAGGGGCCCCGGTGTGATGAGCGCCTACCACGACCTGCCCGACGCCACCGCCGCGGCACTCGAGCCGGACGGCTGGTTCCACACCGGCGACATCGGTGAAATCGATGCCGACGGCTTCCTGCGGATCACCGACCGCAAGAAGGACATGTTCAAGACGTCTCAGGGCAAATACGTGGCGCCGTCGGCGATCGCAGCGAGGTTCACGGGCATCTGCCCGTACGTGGGTGAGTTCATCGTGTACGGGGAGGGCCGGCCCTACTGTGTGGCGCTGCTCGGCCTTGACACCGAAGCGATCACCGAATGGGCCGGCAAGGAGGGCCTGGCGGGCAAGTCCTTCGCCGAAATAGCGCGCCACGAGAAGACCCGTGAACTCATCGGTGGGTACATCGACGCGCTGAACAACGAACTCAACCGCTGGGAGCAGGTCAAGAGATTCGCGATCATCGACCGCGAGCTCTCGGTCGAGGCCGGCGACCTCACACCGAGCATGAAGCTACGACGCAAAGTCGTCATCACCGAGCTTCGCGGACCAGCTCGCGGCGCTCTACACATAATCCGGGCAGCGAACCGCGGGTGGCGCTTCAGACGCTTTCTCAGTTGGCCGTCGAGCACAATGTTTGACCGTTTTCGGTTCGACGCGCGAGAGGTTAGGGAATGATGGGCCGAGTGGGAGTCACTGTGGCCGTCACCGGACCGACCGGCGAAATTGGAGTCTCCGCGGTGACGGCGCTGGAGCACAACCCCGCGGTAGACCGGATCGTGGGGATGGCGCGCCGCCCGTTCGACCCGTCCCCGCTCGGGTGGACCAAGACCACCTATCGGCAGGGCGACATCCTGGACCGGCAGTCGGTCGACGAACTGGTCGCCGACGCCGACGTGGTGATCCATCTCGCGTTCATCATCATGGGATCGCGCGAGGAGAGCGCGCGGGTCAACCTGGCCGGCACCCGCAACGTATTCGAGGCGACGGTGGCCGCCGAGCGGCCCGGGCGGTTGGTCTACACGTCGTCGGTCGCGGCCTACGGCTACCACCCCGACAACCCGGTCCCGCTCACCGAGGACGTCCCGCCCCGCGGGTCACCGGAACACTACTACTCCGAACAGAAAGCCGCGTGCGAGGCGGCGCTGGCCGAGATCACCAAGGGATCGTTGGTGGAGGTGTTCATCCTTCGCCCGTGCATCGTCGCGGGGCCGAAGGCACCCATACTGGCGGACGTGATGCCGTGGCGGCACCTGCCGGGGGCGATTCAGTCGGCGGTCCGCGCGGTTCCCCTGCTCAAGACGCCGGTCCCCGACCCGGGAGTTCCGCTGCAGCTGGTGCACCATGACGACGTCGCCGCCGCGATCGCGTTGGCCGCGACCACCGACGCTCAGCCAGGCGCCTACAACATCGCCGGCGACGGCGAGGTCACCATCTCGGACATCGTCACGGCGCTGGGCGGGCGCCCAGTGCGGGTTCCGGCCGTCGCGGCGACCGCCGCTTCGGCGGTCATCGCGCACATGCCATTCGTTCCGTCGGCCCTGGAGTGGCTGCACGTCGCGCGGACGTCGGTCGTGATGGACACCAGCAAGGCGAAATCGCAGCTGGGCTGGAAGCCCAAATACACGTCGGCGGAAACGCTGCAGACCCTCGCGCAGGCTGTCTAACCCCTTCAGCCAGCGGTGGCCTTGCACGGCGCGCACGGCCCTCCGTCCACCACCGGCGAAGCCACCGCCGGCCGCATCGTGGATACACGCGATATGGCCCCCGTCGGCTGCCGACGGTGACAGGATGTTGATGTCAAGGACTGTCGCGCGCACTACGCAAGAAAACGGTGACGCCCGCCCTGAAGTCGGTGCGTCGATCGATGAGTTGCTAGATCGTGCGGCGGCGGTGATCAATCTGTGGCGATCGGGGCGTCGTGGGTTCGAACGCGGAAGTTGTGCCAACAGCTTTGGGAGCGCGGGTGACTCCGAAGTTCACGCCGATCTCGCAGGCGGTAAGCATCGCGTCACAATCGAGAGGGACCTTCTTCATGCGTCGCGTCGCCTCGGCGAGCGGGACGTAGTCGACGGTCGGCGGGTTGAGCGACACCATCACGCCGTCGGCACCCGCAACGAGGGCTCGCACGGCGGCGGCCCCGAAGCGCAAGCCGAGCACCCGATCGAACGCCGTTGGTGACCCGCCGCGGAGAAGGTGGCCGAGGACGACGGTGCGCGACTCCTTGCCGGTGAGCTCCTCGAGGCCGGCAGCGACCCGCGCGCCGATGCCGCCGAGGCGCTCGGGTTCGCCGACCTTGCGGGTCCGCACCGACGTTTGCCCGCCCCGGGGCGCCGCCCCCTCGGCGACGACGACGATGGAGAACTTGGCGCCGCGATGCTCGCGCTCCTCGATCATGTCGGCCACCGGCTCGAGGTCGAAGGGGATCTCCGGGATGAGGATCGCGTGGGCGCCCGACGCGAGCCCCGCCTCCAGGGCGATCCACCCGGCGTAGCGGCCCATCACCTCGACGACAATGACGCGGCCGTGCGACGTGGCCGTGGAGAACAACCGGTCGATGCACACGGACGCGAAGCTCGCTGCGGTGTCGAAGCCGAACGTCTGCTGGGTCTTGTCGAGGTCGTTGTCGATCGTCTTGGGGACCCCGATGACGCGCAGACCCGCTTGGAACAGCCGGTAGGCGATCGCCAGCGAGCCGTCCCCTCCGACGGTCACCAGCGCGTCGATGTCCTGAGCCCTGAACAGCTGCACCAGCTCCGCCGTGCGGTCGACCTCGACGTAGCTGCCGTCCGGCTGCAGGACGGGGTACGCCGTGGGGTTGCCACGGTTGGTCGTGCCGATGATGGTGCCGCCTTCGTGGAGGATGCCGCGCACGGAATCTGGGGTCAGCGGGACCACGCCGCCCTCGGGGTAGCGCTCGGGGTACATCAGCCCGTTGAAGCCGTCGCGGATGCCGACGATCTCCCAATCCTGGTTGTGCCCGGCGAGCGTCACCGCCCGGATGACGGCGTTGAGGCCAGGCGCGTCACCGCCCCCGGTGGACACGGCGATGCGCTTGATCGGACGACCGGTGTCGGCCACGCTGCCGAGCGTACGTCAGACCCGGCAGCCGGAACCACTGTTTTCCATGCGGTCAGCGCGGGATGGCCGCCACGGCGGGGGCGTCGACGAGATCGTTCATCGCGTCGCCACTGTGGCCCTTCACCCATCCGAACGTCACATCGTTGCCCTTGACCAATATCGCCCCACGAGAACGATGAAGTTCATGTGTTACTGATTTGCCCTCAGGGTGCAGCAGAAATCGGCTGGTCAGCAGATGGGGGTGGCGGTCGGCGGCGACCTGTGCGCGGATCTCGGCGGCGGCCGAAGGCACGGGTCTGGGGGCGCGCCGGGTGCAGGATTGCCGGCAGGTTGGCCGCGGATCGGGGCTGGACGGGGGTGGAGACGCCCGCACTCCAGCTGCCTCCGCGGCCCATCCGGCAGCCGCCGCGCTGGAGCACCCGCCGTCGCCATGGTGGTGTCGCTGCCTGTCGGTACGGGTGCGGGGCGTGCCGCGGTGGTGCCGGGCTCGTCTGATGCGGTTGTCATGCAGGTGGTGCGCCGGGCCTTCTCTACCGCTATCAAGCTGACAGTCATCAACCCGCACCAACATCGGCATCTTCGATCCCGACGCCGGAGGGCTCATGCACGTCAAGGGGCGTCAACTTCTTTGGGTGACAACTAGGATGTCGCCCCTGGCCTCGACGGGGCTGCCGGCGGCCTGGACGGACCCGTCCTGCGTTTTGCTTCACCTGACGGGAGCGCCGATCGCGGCCGCCGAGGGCTGACGTGGTCCTGGGCGGGCGCGCTCACAGCGCCGGGGCGTGCTGGGCGTCGGTGGCGTTGCGGAGGTCGGCGCACAGCAGAACCACCGAGTGGGCGTCGGCCCGGTAAGTGGCGCCGCGGACCGGCGGTGCGCTGTCGAGACCAACGACGTCGTCGGGGGGATCGAGGGCCGTGTCGGCGATGCGGCGCCATGGCAGCGTTGGTCTGACGACCGGGGGGAGCTGGAAGTCGAGGGGATGCTCGTAGCCGTTGAGGATCGCGTGCACCATCCGCGTCCCGATCACGCTTCTGACGGTGACTGCCAGTGTGTGGGAGCCTTCCGACCAGTCGGGTCGACACAGTCGAACACCGTGGAACTCCACCAGCGAACGGGCCAAGAACTCCCGCAGCGACAGCCCGTGCATGACTCGGGTCATGTCCAGCTCGAGCCGGACGTCGATCAGCCCCCGTACGAAGCGGTGGATCTCGGCGTAGCGATCCGTCAGTGACCAGTCCAACCAGCTGATCTCGTTGTCCTGGCAGTACGGGTTGTTGTTGCCGCGCTGGGTGCGGCGCACCTCGTCACCCATGCCGATCATCGGCACACCCATCGAGATCAACGTGATGGCGAGCAGGTTCTTCACCCGACGGGTGCGCATCCGCTCGATCGCAGGGTCGTCGGACGGCCCTTCGACACCGCAGTTGGCTGAGTAGTTGTCGTCGGTGCCGTCCCGGTTGCCCCACAGGTTGGCCTCGTTGTGCTTGCGCGCGTAGCAGACCAGGTCGTTGAGGGTGAACCCGTCGTGACAGGCGACGAAGTTGATGCTGTGCTCGACCTCTGCGGGTCGGCCGCCGAACAGGTCGGGGCTGGCCAGCAAGCGGTTCGGGAGCAGCCCGACGGTGCCGCGGTCACCGCGTACGAACCGGCGGATGTCGTCGCGGAACTTGCCGTTCCACTCGCGCCACCGGTCGCCGACGAACGTCCCGAGCTGGTACAGGCCCGCGGCGTCCCAGGCCTCCGCGATCAGCTTGGTGCCGGCCAGCACGGGGTCGCTCTCGATCTGCCAGATGACCGGCGGATCGGCCATCGGCGTGCCGGCGGCGTCGCGCGCCATAGCCGAGGCGAGGTCGAAGCGGAAGCCGTCCACGTGCATCTGGTCCACCCAGTGGTGCAGCGCGTCGACGGTCATGCGACGCACCACGGAGTGGTTCGCGTTGACGGTGTTGCCGCAGCCGGTGTAGTCCAGATACGTCGCCTGGTCCGCCGAGTCGAGCAGGTAGTAGGCCCGGTTGCCAAACCCGCGCCAGCAGAACGTGGGTCCGCAGGCGCCGCCCTCAGCCGTGTGGTTGAAGACCACATCCAGGATCACCTCGATGCCGGCCCGGTGCAGCTCCTTGACCATGGTGCGAAACTCGTCCAGGGCGCCGAGCGGGTCACCGGCGGCGGCGTAGGCCGGGTGCGGGGCAAAGAAGGAGACGGGACTGTAGCCCCAGTAGTTGACCAGACCCGACGGCGCATCTTGCGGGTCGAACGCCTGCACCGGCATGAGCTCCACCGCGGTAATCCCCAGCGAGCGCAGGTAGGGGATCTTGGCCACCAGCCCGGCATAGGTGCCGGCCAGGGTGCGCTCCACCCCGCTGGTGGGATGGGCGGTCAAGCCCCGGACATGAAGTTCATAGATGACGGTGCGCGCAAACGGCCGCCCCAAAGGCACGTCGCCTTCCCAGTTGTAGGCCGACAGATCGGCGACCACGCTCTTCATCGCCGTGCGCGGATCCCTGCCCGGCCGCGCGCCGGCCATCCGGTCATAGCCGGCCGGCACCGCCACGGCGACGCCGTAAGGATCAAGGAGCAGCGCCGACGCGTCGTGCCGCAACCCGGCGGCTGGATCGAAGGCGCCATGGACGCGCCACGTGTAGACCTGTCCCGCCTGCACGTCGGGCACCAGCACATGCCAGAAATACGACGTCCGGTTCCGCGGAGCGTCGAGCGCAATCACGCGGGACGGCCGCGCGTCATCGACATCATCGAACAGCAGCAGGTCCAGCTCGGCGGCCGTGCGGGACCACACCGAGAAGTTGGTGCCGCCGTCGGCACGATGGGCACCCAGCGGATAGGCGCGACCCGACGCCACACTCCCACCTAGGTCCATGCCTTTCATTGTGAGCCAAGTGGAGTCCAGGGACGCGAACAGCTGTTCAGCGGGAGCCGTGATATGTCGGGCGCACGGGCGCGAAGAGGTCTTCGACCCGATCCTGCCGAAGGACGTCCCGCTTCCCGCCGAGGGCCAGCCTGCGCTCGTCGTCGCCCGGACGTATCGGGCGGCGCACGCACAACATCGGACACTTCCGGTTCGTGGCGTGCTGCCGACTCCTGGGCGGCCGCTTCCGACGGGGACGTGATGCCCTACGACGCGGTCTTCTTCCCTTTCGACCCGGACCCGCACGACGAGGAGGACTTCGGGCGCCGGGCGGTCGGCCGATGGAGCAACGGGCCGGATGTCGAGGAACGCGACGTCGTCAAACCCAGCGGCGCGATGGAGGTCACCCTCACGACGCGGGCCGCCTTCGTTGAACGATGTCTGCAGCCGTGCCACAGACGATCGCCATGGCGACCAAGCTTAGCTTCCAGGGACACATCGCGATGGCCGAGGCGATGACATGACGGTGTGCATAAGCATCAGCCGGCTCAGGCAACGCGGTTCAGCAGCATCGCGCCGATCGGGTCCCCGCCTTCGGTGAAACATTCTGCGAGACAATGGCTTAGATCTCAGGTCGGCCGTCCCCGGCGCGGCCGCGTTCGTAACCCCCAGCGTCAGCCGGTAGCCGTAACACCACCTAGGAAGTGACCGTTGCGTGTCGGATGGTGTGCCCGCCGATGCGGGCCGGGTGGCTGAATCGTGCGGCGCGCCGCTCGATGCGGTGCTGGCGCTTTCGGGTGGGGTCCGGATGGTCAGCCAGGTGTAACGGGTCGGCGTAGAAGATTTTTTTGGTCACCTCGACCAGGACCAGGTAGGCGATGATGAACACCAGCAGTGCGAGGAAGAACTGCCACGGCAGCGGGGTGAAACCCAGGGCGTGGCCCAGCGGCACAAGGGTCAGCACGATGCCGATCGCGATCACCGACAGCGTGGTCACCGTCAGCAAGCCGCCGGGCCTGCTGCGGAAGAATGGCACTCTGCGGGTGCGGATTGCGAAGACGATCAGCGTCTGGGTGGCAAGCGATTCGACGAACCAGCCGGTGCGGAACTCCACTGGCCCGGCGTGCAGGACGCCGAGCATCAACCCGAACGTCAGGAAGTCGAACAGCGAGCTGACGGGACCGAACGTGAGCATGAAGCGACGGATGAACGCGACGTTCCAGTGCGAGGGCTTGTGAAGTTGCTCCTCGTCGACACGGTCGGTAGGGATCGCCAGCTGGGAGGTTTCATAAAGCAGGTTGTTCAGAAGGATCTGGCTGGGCAGCATCGGCAGGAACGGCAGGATCGCCGACGCCGCTGCCGCGCTGAACATATTGCCGAAGTTGCTCGACGTGCCCATCAACACGTACTTGATGGTGTTGGCGAAAATCCGCCTGCCCTCGGCCACCCCGGTCGCCAGCACACCGAGGTCTTTTTCCAGCAGCACCACATCGGCGGCGTCCTTGGCGACATCGGTCGCGCTGTCCACGGAGATGCCGACGTCGGCGGCGTGCAGGGCCAACGCGTCGTTGACGCCGTCGCCGAGAAACCCCACCGATTTTCCACTTCTTCGTGCGGCGGTGATGAGCCGGGCCTTCTGCTCGGGCGATATGCGGGCAAAGATCGTATGGTTTTGTGCCGCCTTGATGAAGTCCTCGTCGCCGAAATGCTCCATCTCGGCACCGGTGATTGTGCCCTTGGAAGCCAAATCTAATTCTGCGCAGACCTTTTCGGCGACCTGGGGGTTGTCGCCGGTGGCCACCTTTACCTCGATGTTCAGTGCGGCCAGCTGAGCAAGCGATTCCCGCGCGGCGGGCTTGGGTTCGTCGGCGAAGACCAGAAAGCCGGCCAGCATCAGGTCGGACTCGTCGTCGGGCGTGATGGTGGTCAGCTGCGGCGCGGATTTGACCGCAACGGCAACCACCCGGCGGCCGGCGCCGAACAACGCGGCGAGGGTCTGCTGCGCCACCTCGGGTGTGGTCGAACACCGGGCCAGCACCTGCTCGGGTGCGCCCTTGACCGCCAAAACACGTTTGCCGTCGTCGTCAACCAGGGCTGACGTCGCCCGCCGGGTATGGTCGAACGGCAGACAGGCAACCCGATGCGCGCCGCTACCCACGATCTGCTGAGCTCCGGGGTGTTCCCAGAGCGCGGCGTCCAACGGATTGGTGGCGCCACCGCCGCCGGCCGGGTCGACATCGCAGGCCAGCAGGCCCAGACGCAGAACGGAATCGGTGTGCGCTCCACTGGGGTTGACGGTATCGACCAAGCTGATGCGGCCCTGTGCCGGCCAACAGGATCAGCACAGCGTTGTTCAGCTGACGGGCAAGGACGGCCCAAGCGCTGACATGATGAGTGCGGATCGCGTTCGGGCCGGAGCGAGTCAATCGCGCTGACGCCTCCGCACTCGACAATCCCGCGGGTGAGCTGTCCAGCCGGCGCAGCACCTCCTCAACGGAATCCGTAGCGACGGCCTGGGCAGTCAGCGAGTCCGGAACCGCCGGGGTCGGCGGCTGCGAAGTCATGGACATATCAGGGCCTTCGGGGATCGAATGGAGCCATCAAGTAACTGAATGGTGCGCCGGTGCATCACGGCTCTCCCCCGGCATGAATTGGGCTGCCGGAGTTGAAGGACAGGGCTGGCCCAGCATCGTCGTCCCGAAGTTTCCAGCATCGGCCTGCCGTCCTGTCGTATTTCCTGGGCGACCACACGCAAGCGCTGAAGACCGCCGGGGAAGACCTGCTTGCGGGTGGTGCGCGACCAGGCGTGTGACAACCGGTTCGCGGCGCTGTTCGGGTCGCGGGCGACAACGGCACCGTTGATCGAGCCGACCGACGTGCCCACAGCCAGGTCGGGGGTGATGCCTTGCTCAGCGAGCGCCTGCAGCATCCCGACCTGGATGGCGCCCAGGCTGCCACCGCCACCGAGCACGAAACCGACCGGCCGGGGCAACGCCATGACATCCATCGTCGTCCTCGTAATCGGTGCGTCGGTGTCGTCCGACGACCAAGTATGTCGCACGCAGCTGGCTATAGCCGGACGTTGCGACAATTGACCGGCCCTCGCACGGTTTCGGTCAGTCATTCTGTCGCCCTGAGTTCAACAGCACGATGTCTGACTTGTGGCGGAGGATTCGTGTAGACGCTGTGGGGGTAGCTGACGCCGAGGATTGAGCCCTCGAAACGGATCAATGTGAGCGGTGCTGGTCCCAGCGGGTGGGGTCGGCCTCCAGTGCGGCCCGGTTCCACGCGCCGCGCTCCGCGGCCGCCTCGTAGGTGCTGAACAAGAATTTCAGCAGCGCGGCGGACTCGACGGCCAGACACCCTTCGAACGACTACGCCAGAAAACTCAGACCCGGCCGTAACCGATGAACGTCAGAAACAGAGAGTCACTCGACTTTTTACCAGCTCAGCGAGGGTTTCCGGGCAACTGCCCTACTCCTCTTCACTTCTCTCTGGTCGGTGCTTGGTCGGCTTTTTCCAGTTGTTGGATGCGGGCATTGAGCCGGGCGGCGGCGCGCGTCAGCCACATTTTGCGTGCCCCGAAGACACGGTAGTTGTCCGCGTGGACTGAAGAGCCGCCATCGTTGCGCGGTGTAGCCGTTCTTGGTGCGGCATACGCCCGCCGTAGCGAGTTCTGAAATACATCTCAAACGCCGCCGTCCCGCCGGTAAGCGGGCTAACCTCATCACACGGAGCCGGAGCCGGAACCGGGCAGTCCCTCTCGTCTACACCGGTTCCTGGACGCGAGCAACCGGGTGCGGTGGTGTCTTGAAGGCCCAACTTGGGCAACCGCAACATGCCGTCACCGCAGTGCCCGCCGTCTCAATAACGAACCTCATTACAAGGCCTGCAACGAGGATGGTGCCCTAGTGACCACCGACTCTCAGGATCGACCGACGACCTCGAAGTCGGGAATGCCGAGTTGGCTCAAGCGAGTGATCATGTTCGCGATCCTCGCCGCTGTCCTCGTCATCGTGTATTTCATTCTGGCGGCGTTCCTCCCGCGTTGGTGGGCGGAGCGGATCGGCGAGCTGTCCGATAGAGGTTTCGCCCGGGGCATTACGTGGGGTCTGCTCTTCGGCGGACTGTGCACGCTGGTGCCGTTGCTGCAGGTGCTACTCGCCGTCCTGTTTCGGCACAAGCGCGGCGGGCGGGTCATCGCCGGCATCGCGACCCTTCTGGCCCTCCTGTTCGCGTTTCCGAATCTGATGACGCTCAGCGTCGTGCTCGGGGGCAACAGCGCCGCGCACGCGGGCCAACGGATCATGGACGTGGAGGCACCCGGATTCCGCGGCGCGTCCCTGGTCGGGGCGATCATCGCGGCGCTGGTATTCGTTGGGGTGGTTGTGTTGACGATTCAGTACCGACGTCGGGGACGTCAGCTTGCGAAGGCACGCGCACAGTAGACGTTGGCCGACCGCACCATCCCCGCTGCAGCCCGAAACGTTTCGTCATCCTTTGGCCTCGGCGGTCGTCATGATTTTGCCCCCGCTCGCGGGTAGCGCCTCGCTGGCTCAGCGGCGAAGTCGCGATGTGCAAATGGAGCATCGCCATGGCGGTCTCAACTTACCGGTCAATCACCTCCGGCCCGGGTTTTGTCAGGTAACAGCGTCCGCCGCAGCCGTAGCCGTGGTACGGCAAGCCCGCGATGCCCAGCTCGCGCATCCCAGGCACGATCTCGACCGGAAAGGTCACACGCGACAGGTGCTCAAGCAGGACAGGCGCCACGTCGGTCGTCGTGAACTTGCGCACCGCATGCAGCTCGGCGATGTACTCCGGCAAGCGGTCACGGATCGGCGGAGTGCACACCTTCAAACCGGCCAGTCCCATAGCGCCGCGTTAGTCGGTTCGGGTCAGCAGCGATGGTTCGTCGTGTGGGTGGGTTCCGCCGACAACCCGGTCAACTATGCCGCGGCCAAGGCGCCCGCCGAGGCGATCCAGCCGTGGTGCGGGCTCGGCAGTACCCGTCAGTGGTGCTGACCGTCGATGCGGGGCGCCTGCCGGTCGGCGTTGATCACGACGATGACCGTGCGCCCGCGTCTGCGTCCAGCAGCTCCTTCTTTGCTTCCGCCAGTTCGGCTTTGGCGGTGGCGTCGACCTGCGGATAGTGGGGGTTGAGATCCCGCAGGGTCTCCAGCAGCACCGCGGAAGTCGACAAGTGGCTGAACCATTTGTGATCGGCGGGGATCACATGCCAGGGCGCCCAGTCGGTGCTGGTGCGGCTGAGCATGTCCTGGAAGGCCCCCTGGTAGTCGTCCCAGAATGCGCGTTCCCGCAGATCGGCGGGTGAGAACTTCCAGTTCTTCTTGGGCTCGTCGATGCGCGCAAGGAACCGGCGCCCCTGTTCACTCTTGGAGAGGTTGAGGAACAACTTGACGATGATGGTCCCGTTGTCGGTGAGGTAGCGTTCCCAATCGTTGATGTCGCGATACCGCCGTTGCCAGATGTCGCCTGAGTCGAGTACCGCGGTGCGCGGCCACAACAACTCCGGGTGCACACGGGTGATGAGCACGTTCTCGTAGTGGGACCGGTTGAACACCGCGATGCGCCCCAGTTCCGGCAGCGCCGTCTGGTGGCGCCACAGATAGTCGTGGGCCCGCTCGGTCGCCGAGGGCGCCTTGAAGCTGTACACATCGACACCCTCGGGGTTGAGACCGCTCATGACATGCTTGATCGTGCCGTCCTTGCCGGCCGCGTCGATCCCCTGAAGAACAATCAGCAGCGACCGGTCGGCCTGGGCCAAGAAGCGGTCCTGCAAATCCAGCAGGGCCGCCTCCGCCTGCGCCAAGGCCGCGGTGCCGGCGTCCTTTCCCAGCTGTTCGTCGTGGCGGCCGGGATCGAAATCCCTGGCCAGGTCCACCGTCGACCGCGGCGTGACCCGGGTAGCCTCCGCCAAACTTCTCCACTGCGCCGACAACGTCGCCTCCTCGTTATGTCGTATGTCCGTTGTTCGGGGCGGCGGCAACCGCAGGGAACGAACGCTACCGGCGGGCCCACAGAGTTGGGGACCGGACTCTGCCACTAGTGTCGGCCCGTCTCCTTAACCATGGCCTCTCAGCCCGGCGACCTACTTCACACATGACCGATGACCGCGTGCCTTTCGGCCTGGTCCTCCCGGGTTTTCACCGGATCGAGGATACGGTAGGCGAGAAGTTTCACGCGGTCGCCGAGCAGCGCCCACACCAGGGCGTACCCCCAGACGAACGCCGCCCATCCCCAGCCGAGCGGGGTCATGAACAGCCATGGCCTGGGTGCCGAGGACGGCGATCAACAAGATGCGGGCGGGACCGATCGACCAGAACGGTCCGCGGGTTCGGGTCAGGAAGGTCAGCCCGCCACCCAAACGTATGACGGGCTGGGCTGAAGACCATGCAACCGGCACGCCCTGCCGATAGCTGGCCCTCAGGAAACTCACGATCTTCACAATGACGTCAGAAACAGACAAGTGCAACCCCTCGCGCAACCGCTCCCGCCGGCGCATAAGGCGGAGTGATATGGGGCCCGGCCCCACGGCCCAGCCAACCACACCATGACGGCCGCCAGGACGTGTTCACAGCCATCGCCAGAAACGGCGTCCGCCGTGTTCACGCAGCTCAAACACCGCTCGGCCGCCTAGAGTAAACCCATATGCGGACCGTGTTCCGTCAACAGCTGGACGCCCTGACTACCTCTATCGCCGAAATGTGCGCCCTGGCCGGTCAGGCGATGCAGGGTGTGCCAGCCAAGCGCTGCAGCAGGCTGACTTGACGCTTGCCGAAGGCGTCATCGGCGAACACGACAAGATATGCTCAACGCCGCCCGCGCCGAACAGGACGCCCTCACCCTGCTGGCTCTGCAGGCCCCGGTCGCTGGCGACCTACGCGTCGGCGTCGCCTCCCTGAAAACATCGCCGACGCCGACCGCATGGGTAACCTGGCGCTGCACGTCGCCAAGATCGCCCGCCGCCGCAACCCCCCACGCATTACCCGAGCAGGTCAACGGTTACTTCGCCGAAATGGGCCGCATCGCCGTCGATCTCGGCAACAACGCCAAAGACGTTGTGCAATATGGCGATCCACGCAACGCCGCTCAATTGCGCCACGACGACGACGCCATAGACGACCTACCACCTATTGAGTCTGCTGGGACCCGGAATGGAAACACGGCGTCGCCGCCGCCGTCGACGTCACCCTGCTCAGCCGCTACTACGAACGCTTCGCCGACCATGCCGTCGAGATCGGACGCCGAGTCATCTTCCAGGCCACCGGAACCATCAAAACCTCAATCTGACCCAGGCCTGCACCCAAGCCAGGCCAGTCGACCTCGACACGTCACTCGCTCTGGCCCGAACGCGATCCACAACGAGGCCGCGAGGGACGCGAACGAGGCTGAGGCATACGCGCTTGAGGCCGTTGACTTAGCGCAGGACGCAATCGATGAGGCGGAGCATGCAACGCTTGATGCTATAAGCCGCCATGGTTGCGCGGTGTAGCCGTTCTCTGTGCGGCATACGCCCGCCATAGCGAGTGCTGAAATACATCTCAAACACTGCCGTCCCGCCGGTAAGCGAGCTAACCTCATCACACGGAGCCGGAGCCGGGACCGGGCAGTTCCTCTCGTCTACACCGGTTCTTGGACGCGAGCGACCGGGGGCGGCGGTGTTTTGAAGGCCCAACATGGGCAACCGCAACATGCCGTCACCGCGGTTCCCGCCGTCTCAATAACGAACCTCATTACAAGGCCTGCAACAAGGATGGTGCCCTAGTGACCACCGACTCGAAGGATCGACCGACGACCTCGAAGTCGGGAATACCGAGTTGGCTCAAGCGAGTGATCATGTTCGCGATCCTCGGCGCTGTCCTCGTCATCGTGTATTTCATTCTGGCGGCGTTCCTCCCGCGTTGGTGGGCGGAGCGGATAGGCGAGCTGTCCGATAGAGGTTTCGCCCGGGGTATTACGTGGGGTCTGCTCTTCGGCGGACTGTGCACGCTGGTGCCGTTGCTGCAGGTGCTACTGGCCGTCCTGTTTCGGCACAAGCGCGGTGGGCGGGTCATCGCCGGCATCGCGGCCCTTCTGGCGCTCCTGTTCGCGTTGCCGAATCTGATGACGCTCAGCGTCGTGCTCGGGGGCAACAGCGCCGCGCACGCGGGCCAACGGATCATGGACGTGGAGGCACCCGGGTTCCGCGGCGCGTCCCTGGTCGGGGCGATCATCGCGGCGCTGGTATTCGTTGGGGTGGTCGTGTTGACGATTCGGTACCGACGTCGCGGACGTCAGCTTGCGGAGGCACGCGCACGGTAACGGTGGCCGACCGCACCATCCACGCGGCGGCCCCATAGGTTTCGTCATCCCCTGGCCCCGGCGGTCGTCATGATTTTGCCCCCACTCGCGGGTAGCGCCTCGCTGGCTCAGCGGCGAAGTCGCCATGCGCAGTCGGGCGCGCCGCGGCCGAGTAATTCAGCCCCTCGGGCGACCACTACGAAGTAGCAAATGGAGCATCTTCATGGCGGTCTCAACTTACCGGTCAATCACCTGCGGCCCCGGTTTGTCACCCGCGCAGCATCGAAGCGCGACTATCGAGCGGGGTCCGACGTCGAGTTGTGCGCCGGCAGTGCCCGTTCGTGCGGGATCGAATGTGTCACAGACAATTTCCCAACAGCGCGCGGAGGCCTCGGCGGGCATGGTGAAGGTCAGAGGTTCCCACCACGCGTTGACGAAGAACAGGAAGTCGTCATCGAGCAGTGGTGTGCCGTCGGCGTCGACGTCGGGATCCGTTGAGCCATCGATCCAAAGAGCGACGCTGCGCGCCAAGGGATCGGCCCAATTCTGATCGGTCATCTCCGTTGCCGATACGGTGAACCAGCGCAGGTCCGCAGCGGCGCGGCCGGTGAGGAAACGCCGGCGCCGGAACACCGGGTGACGGCGCCTCAACCCGATGAGACCGGTTGTGAATGACAGCAAGTCGCGGTCGATCGTCGACCAGTCGAACCAGGTGACGTCGTTGTCCTGGCAGTACGCGTTGTTGTTGCCCCGCTGGGTGCGGCCGACCTCGTCGCCGCCCAGCAACATCGGCACACCGGCCGAGAGCAACAGGGTCGCCAGAAAGGCCCGCTGCTGTCGCGCCCGCAACGCCAGCACGTCCGGATCCGTTGTCGGACCCTCGACCCCGCAATTCCAGGAGCGGTTGTCGTCGGTGCCGTCGCGGTTATCCTCGCCGTTGGCCTCGTTGTGCTTGCCGTTGTAGGACACCAGATCGGCCAAGGTGAAGCCGTCATGCACGGTAACGAAGTTGACCGATGCGCTCGGGCGGCGCCCTTCGCCGCGGCCGCCATAGATGTCGGACGAACCACACAGTCGCGACGCGAACTCACCCAGCAACCTGTCCTGGCTGCGCCACCAGTCACGGGTAGTGTCGCGGAAGCGCCCGTTCCACTCACTCCACAGCGGCGGGAAACGCCCAACGTCATAGCTGTCCAAGCGGCCGACATCCCACGGCTCGGCGATCAGCTTCGCCTGCGAGATGAGCGGATCTTGGCCCACCAAATCAAAAAACGCCGAGAACGGGTCGAAGTCACCCTCCTGACGGCCCAGCGTCGGTGCCAAGTCGAAACGGAAGCCGTCGACACCCATCTCACCGAACCAATAGCGCAACGAATCCATAATCATCCGCAGCGCCACCGGGTTTCCGGTGTTCACCGAATTACCGCACCCGGTGGTGTCGATATAGCGGCCCGGGTCGTTCGGGTCGAGGCGGTAGTACGCGGCGTTGTCCAAGCCGCGGTAGCACATTGTGGGACCTCCGGGTCCGCCTTCGGCGGTGTGGTTGAACACCACGTCGAGCAGAACCTCCAGTCCCGCCGCATGCAAGGTATCGACCATCGCGCGGAATTCCTCGACCTGTCCGCCGGGCCGGCCGGCGCGCACTGCCGCCGAGTAGCCCGCGTGCGGGGCGAAGAAGCCGATTGTGTTGTACCCCCAGTAGTTCGTCAGACCGCGCGCCACCAGAAATTCCTCGGGCACGTAATGGTGCACCGGCAGCAGCTCCACCGCCGTGACACCGAGACGGATCAGGTGTTCGAGCGCCGCGTCGTGCGCCAGACCGGCATAGGTGCCGCGGAGTTCCGGTGGCACGTCGGGATGGGCGGCGGTGAATCCGCGCACGTGCACTTCGTAAACGATCGTGTCGGCGAGGGCGTGCTGTGGGCGGAATCCTGTTTGGGCGGGTACGCCGGCGAGGACCACGCCGCGCGGCATGTGGTCGGCCGAGTCCAGCGGGCTGGGCGCCGAGGGGTTATCTGTCGCGTGCCCGAGCAGTTCGGGCCCGAACCGGACCTGGCCCTCGATCGCGCGAGCGTACGGGTCGAGCAGCAGCTTGGCGGGGTTGTAGCGCAGTCCACGTGCGGGTTCGTAGGGCCCGCTGACCCGGAGGCCGTAGAGCTGCCCTGGCCCCACCCCCGGAATAAACCCGTGCCAAATGTCGCCGTCGCGCTCCGGCAGAACCACTCGTTCCTCAGTGCCGTCGGCGTCGAATAGGCACAGGGTCACCTGCTCGCCGGCCGACGACACCGCGAAGTTCGTGCCATGCGCGTCGGTGGTCGCGCCCAGAGGCGCGGACCTGCCGGGAAGAATCTTGTGGCTCATGCGGTCTTCTCATCCATCGCATGCCGCCTGGCGCGCGCCTTCCTGAGTCAGCCGAAAGTAGCGACCCGCCCCGCTCTCAGCCGCTCCGGTCACGGTCATGTTCCGAGCATTCCAGAACTGAGCGTGGTATGTCATCCGTCGCGCGGGGACGTTGTCTGCGGCGCCGCCAACAGGACACCGATGGTGTCGGCGACAACATTGACAGTTATCGGAGCCAGGAACGCGCGAGCTGAACTGAATCATCAAATCGGTTTTCTGACAATGGGATCCGCTTTAGATGCATCAGCGCCGACAGAGAGTAAGGGTCGGCGGCAACGTCATGCACAGGGTTCGCGAATCACGGTTTTCGCGCCGATCAATTTCCTTCGGACGATCGTGTCCGGCCAAACAAGCCCGGGGCGCGGCGACGCGGGTGACGCCGGCGGGGTAGCTGTCCCGTTGATCGCGGGATAGGCCGTAGTAGCAGCCGCTGTCGACGATCAGGCTGAAGCCGTCGCCGATGGTGGAGGTCATTGAGTCGGGTCAGGTCGCCTTGCAGGAAGCGTGCTTTCGCTGCGGTATCGACGGCTTGGGGGCGCGCTTTGTCGATAGCGGGGCCGAGCATGTCTATGCCGATCACGTCCCACCCGTGACGGATGAGGTAGCCGGTGTTTCGTCCCGCGCCGCAACCCAGGTCGATCCTTCGGCCCGGTTCGAGCCGCTGGGGCCCTTCCACGAACGGGACGATCCACGTGTCGGGAACAGCCCCGAGTGATGGATTTAAGCCGAAGCGCGAAAGCGTCTCGTACAAGATGCGTACGCGCGGGGATTCACGCCGTATCCCTTTCTCAGCTGCCCGTGCACCGGGTTGTGCGTACCTGGCCTCAGGTTGTGCGGTCAGGCGAACGCGCTCTGGCCGGTGATGTGCCGGCCGACGATCAGAGACTGGATCTCCGCGGTTCCTTCATAGGTGACCAGGGCTTCCATGTCGCACAGGTGGCGCATGACGTGGAAGTCGATGGTGATGCCGTTGCCGCCCAATACATCTCGGGCCAATCGGCACACGTTGCGGCCGTTGACCGTGCAGTAGTACTTGGCGAGCGCGGCCATCGTCTCTTCGACCTTGCCCTCATCGATGAGCCGCCCCAGCCGAATGCTGTAGAGCTGCATCGAGGTGAGGTCGCCCAGCATCTGAACCAGCACGGACTGGATCATCTGGGTCCTGGCGATCGGCTTGCCGAACTGCTTGCGCCGCAACGAGTAGTTCAGCGCGATGTCGTAAGCCGCGACGGCGTGCCCGGTTGCAGACCACGCGACGAAATTGCGGGTACCGGCGAGCACCTTGCCAACGTCCTTGAAGCTGTTGCATTTCTGCAACCGGGCGTCTTCGGACACCCGGCAATTGGTGAGGGTGATGTCCGCGTTCTGCACGATCCGCAGCGACATCTTGCCGCCGATCTTGGTCGCCACGTATCCGGGGTTGTCCTTCTCCACGACGAAAGCCTTGACTTGGTTGTCCGCGGTGTCGCGAGCGTATACGACGATGATGTCGCACCACACGGCGTTGCCCGGCCAACGCTTGCGACCGTTGAGCACCCACTCATCGCCATGACGCTCAGCGGTGGCCTCCAGGATGACGGCGTCGGAGCCGTGCTCGGGCTCGGTCAGGGCGAACGCGCCGATCTTCTCCAGGCGCGCCATCGCCGGTAGGTAGTGCGCCCGCTGCTCCTCGGAACCGAGGATGTTGATCGACTGCATCGCCAGCCCCAGGTGCACACCGAAGAACGTGGAGATGCTCCCGTCGATGCGGGACAGCTCATAGTTGACGAGTCCGTTGGCGACGGCGGTCATCGGTGTGCACCCGCAGCCGCCCAGGTTGTAATCGCCGACAACGTTCAACGCGGCAAGTTTCGGGATCAGCTCGAACGGGAACTCGCCGCGTTCCCAGTAGTCGTTGATGATCGGCAGGATCTCGGCCTCGCCGAAAGCCCGGACCTTGGACATCAGCTCGAATTCCTGATCGGTCAGCTGATCCCGCATCAGGAAGTAGTCCGTCTCCCGGGCACGGGCGATGTCCTCGACGAGCGCGGCGGTGGCGGGATCGGCGTCCTTGGCGCCTCGCGACTCAAACGAGCTGAACGATTTCGGCGATATCGTTGTGGCTATGGTCGTTCCCCTGGTTCGCTCAGAAATTTCCCGATGACGGGGGCCAGTTCGGTCGCGTTGTGCACGAGGTCGATGTGCCCGCCGGAATGCAGGTGCAGCCGCGAGTGAGGTAGTAAAGCGTTCATGATGTGCGCGTTGGCCACCGGGATGATCGGATCATCGGTGCCCGTCACGATCAGCGTCTCCTGCCGCACCGCGGGCAGGGCGAACAGGCTGGTCCAGACCGAACCTGCGAGCAGCTGGTGCAGGTAGCCGATCTTCGATCCGGCATGCAACTGCCGCAGGAACAGTCGCGCGACATCCTCGCCGTGAGCGCGGACGGTACCGCCGTAGAGCTCAGCGGCAATGGTCGCGGCGTAGTCGGGATCAGAGAACCTGCGCGGGGTGACCATTTTCGCCAGCACCCTTGGGTGGGCCGGCACCATCAGCACACCGGTGCCCGTCGCCACCAGCACCAGGCGCCGGCACCGGCGCGGATTTTGGAATGCGAACTGCTGCGCAAGGGCCCCGCCCCAGGACAGCCCGAGTACATCCACCACCCCGATTCCCAGCTTCGACAGCAGCCTGCCCAGCACCCAGGCAAGGTACGGAAACCCGTAGGGCGCAATGGATGTGGGAGATCCTCCGGTCCCGGGGACGTCGAATCTAATCACCGGGCAAACCAGGTTCTCTACGAGCGGATCGAGGACTTCCAGGCTGGCCCCGATGCCGTTGCAAAGCACGAGCGGCACGCCGGTTCCCTCCCGCACGTTCACTCGGATCCGCTGACCGCCGGTGGTCATGTAGCGTACCTCGCCAATCGTGCTCACCGGTTTAATCGCGGCGACCGTGCGGCGCATCGCTCACTTCTCCATCACGTAGCTACCCGGAGCGGGACCGAGCGGCGGCAAGGTCTTCTCCACCAAGCGCTTTCGGAGCGTCGACCTCCGGGCCGCTGCGCTCGGCGAGCCAGGCCACGTAGTCCGGCCACCACGAGTCAGCGACCTTCTGCGCGGAGTCCAGCCACTGTTCGGCATCCTCGGCATCGACCGGACCGGTTCGGAACGACGCCTTCGGGTTGCCGGGCGGGTTGACCAGCGCCGCGATATGACCGCTGGTGGACAGCACGAAGCGGTTGTCCTTGCTGCCGAGCAGGCGCGCGCTGCGATAGGTGGCTTGCCACGGGCAGATGTGGTCGGCGACGCCGCCGACGATGTAGGCATCGGAGGTGATCTTGCCCAGGTCGACCGGGGTGCCCAGCATGCTGACCCCGCCGGGGGTGACCAGCGCGTTCCGCAGACCCATCAGCACCAGGTCGCGGTGCAGCGCCGCGGCCATGCGGGTGGTGTCGGCGTTCCAGAACAACACGTCGAACGGCGCCGGCTTGCGGCCCTGCACATAGTTGTTCACCACATACCGCCACACCAGGTCGGTGGGCCGCAGCCAGGCGAACATCTCCGCCATGTCTCGCCCGTCGAGGTAGCCCTTCCTGGCCGAAACCCGGATCGCGGCCTGCGCTGCGCGCTCGCTCATCGCCGCCGCCGCGAAACCGCCGCGGGTCTCGTCCAGCACGGTGACCGCTAGGTTCAGGCCGGCGACCCGGTCGCCCTCGCCGATCTCGGCGAGGTGGGCCGCCGTCATCGCCGCGAGGATGCCGCCCGAGCAGGTGGCCAGCAGGTGGGTGCTGTCGGTCCCGGCGATCTTCTGCACCGCGTCCATCGCCTCGATGATCGCGCCGCCGTAGGCGTCGAATCCCCAATCACTGTGGCGCGCTTGCGGGTTGCGCCACGAAATGACGAACACCTGCTGGCCCTGCTGCACGAAGTACTCGATCATGCTGCGCCCTGGCGCGATGTCCATGATGTAGTACTTGTTGATCACCGGCGGCACCATCAGCAACGGGATCTTTTGCACCTTGGGTGTCTGCGGGGCGTACTGGATCAGTTCGAACACCGAGGTCTGCAACACCACCGCTCCTTTGGTGATGGCCACGGTCTCGCCCACCACGAAGGCGTCGGGCTCGATCATCGCCGGCACCCGCGGCTTCGAAAGCATGTCCCGGGCAAAGGCTTTCAAGCCCCGCACCGCGCTCAGGCCGCCGGTATCGATCAGCGCCTTCCAGCCCAGCGGGCTGATCAGCGGGTTGTTGCTGGGCGCCAAGCCCTCCACGAAGTTATCCATGACGAACTGCATCTTCTCCTGGTCGCGCCAATCCAGCTCAGCGTCGGCAAGCAGCCCTTCGGCGACCTCGGAACCCGCCAGGTAAGCCTGCATGATCCGGTGCAACAACGGATTCTGCGTCCACGCGAGGTCGGCGAAGCGTTTGTCGGCCCGCGCCGGAACGCGGTGCGACTTGCCGACCGCGATGTCGCCGAGTTCACGGGTCAGCGTGCCGACCCGGTCGGCGACGGCACCCGGGTGCTGGGCAAGGTTGCCCGCGAAGCGGGCCCAGGTGGCGTCCGGCAGCATTCGGCTGCCGAATGGCTTGGTGGCGCTGGTGAGTAGCAGGTCCAGTGGAGCCGCCAGCTCGTCAACCTTGGCCGGGGCATTCTTGGGGTTCGAGGTGCTAGCCATCGTTATCGTGCGCTTTCAGGTTGTCGGAACAGTGATGTCGCGCTTTTGGACCTTGCCGGTGGGGCCTTTGGGCAGCGCGTCGACGAGCCAGACCTGGCGCGGGTACTTGTAAGCGGCCACCCGGGCCTTGACGTAGTCGCGCAGCTCTTCGGGGGTCGCCGTCGCGTCCTTTTTGAGCGCGACCGCGGCGCCGACTTCCTCGCCGAGGGAGTCGTGCGGGATGCCGATGACGGCGGCTTCGGCCACCGCCGCGTGCTCGTAGAACACCTCCTCGATCTCGCGGGGATAGACGTTGTACCCGCCGCGGATGATCATGTCTTTGGTCCGGTCGACGATGTAGAAATAACCGTCTTCGTCGACGCGTCCCACGTCGCCGGTGTTCAGCCAGCCATCGGCGGTGATCGTGGCCTTGGTTGCGTCGGGTAGGTTCCAATAACCCTTCATCACGTTGTGGCCGCGGATCTGGATCTCGCCCGTCTGGCCCTGCGGGACCTCGACACCGTCCAGGTCGACCACCCGCATCTGGACACCGTCGATCGGGGTGCCGATCGAACCCGCCTTGCGCTCGCGGTTCGGGTGATTGAACGCGGCCACCGGAGAGCTTTCGGAAAGCCCGTAGCCCTCGAGAACGGCGCAGCCGAAGGCCTTTTCGAAGTCGTTGAGAACCTGGACGGGCAGCGCCGCACCACCGGAGACACACGTGCGCAGACTGCGCGCTGCCTCCGGCGAGGCGTCGTCGGCCACGCTGAGCAGCGCCGAGTACATCGTCGGCACCCCCTCGAACACCGTGACCTCGTCACGCTCGATCACCTCGAGAGCCTTGCGCGGGTCGAAACGAGGGATCAGCGTCAACGTCGCGCCGGCCAGGACCGCGCCGTTGAGCCCGCAGGTCAGGCCGAACACATGGAACAGCGGCAAGCAGCCCATCACCACATCGTCCGGGCCGGTCTCGACCAGGGTGCGGACGCTGACCTCGGCATTGCGGCCCAGATTGCCGTGAGTGAGCATGGCGCCCTTGGGTTTACCGGTGGTTCCGGAGGTATGCAGGATGACCGCGACGTCGTCGTGGCCGCGTTCCACCGGTGCGTCCTGGCGGGGCAGGTCGGCGATCAGCTCGGCCAGGCCGGCATCGTCGACGAGCCAGCACGCGGCACCCACCTCCTCGGCGCCGGCGGTGGCCTCGTCGGCGACGGCCGGCGCCGCTAACAACGCCTTGGCGCCGCTGTTGGACAGGTAGTAGGACACCTCGCGGAATTTGAGTAGCGGATTCATAGGAACCGCGACGGCGCCGCGGTACATGATCCCGTAGAACGCAATGGCGAACGCGGGCGTGTTGGGCAGCATCACCCCGACCCGATCGCCGGGCTCGATTCCGGCCCGCTCCAGCAGCGTGGCCACCCGCGCGGCCGCGGCGTCGAACTCGGCGAAGGTGATCTGCAGGTCGTCGCAGCGCAGGGCAACGCGGTTGGGGTCGCGTTTTTTCGATGCGACGAGATTGGCGCTCAGGCTGGTCATCGTGGTCCTCCGGAGAGTCTTTGTTTTGCGGTTTCCATCCTCGTTCGGCCACCCGCGAGAAACAATGTCCCCCCGAACAACAAGGAGACCGCTTCGATGTGACGGGTCACAGGCTCTTATCAAGGCTTCTGACCTGCGCGAGCGCGCCCGCGGTAGGACGGTGCCGGACAGCGGCCGGAAAAGGGATTGTCGAATCCAACACCGATAGGTGGTGCTCGTTGTCACCGATTCCATCGACACTCGGCCAAGGCGGATCGCATCATCGAAGCAGTCGGAGGCCATCCGGGAAGATTCATGACCAATTTGAGCCTGCACCTCGTCGAGGCGGCAGACATGTACCCCGATCGCCCTGCGGTGCGTTGCGACGGGGCCACCACGACGTATTCGGAGCTGGCCGACAACGCCGCGCGATTCGCGGCCTACCTCGGTTACCGAGGCATTCACCCAGGTGACCGGGTGGGCGTCATGCTGGCGAACGGGCCCGCGTTCGCGATGGTGTTCTACGGGGTCTTGCACGCTGGAGCGGTTGTCGTGCCGATCGATCCGCTGCAAAGCGCCCGCGAGGTCGAGTTCTGCTTGACCAACACAGGTGCGCGCGTGCTGGTCGTCGCGCCGTCCTGCCGCCTTGCCGCCACCGCCGGCGCGCTGTCCGCCGGTGTTCCGCGCATCGTTCTCGGCGACCGCGCGCTGCAACGGCTGACCAGTGGCTTTCTCGGGCAGGCGTGGCCGATGACCCGGGCCGGCAATGACAATGCGGTCATCCTGCATACGGCCGAAAAGACCGGAACACCCAGACGGCGTCCAGCTCACCCACCGCAACCTGGTCTGCAACCAAGCCGTCATTGCCCGCAGACTGCTCGGCATCGGGCCCGGCGACGTCGTGCTGGGGTGCCTGCCGCTGTCTGACGCGTTCGGCATGACGTGCGTTCTGGCGGCAGCCATTTCGACCGGCGCGACACTGGCTCTGTTGCCCGGGTTCGACCCACGCGCGGCACTGAAAACGATTGCAGCCGAACGGGTCACGATCTTCGCGGGTGAACCCGCCAGGTACGCGGCTATACTCGCGGCCGCCGCCCATCGCGATCCCGACTTCGGTTCGCTACGGGTCTGCATCTCGGCCGGCGCGGCGATGCCGGCGCAGGTGCTGCGTGGGTTTGAGAACCTGTCCGGCAGCCCGGTGCTCCAGGGCTACGGCATGCCGGAAACGTCTGGGCCGGTGTGCTTCACGCATCCCGCCATGCCGCGCAAGGCCGGTTCGATCGGCACACCCATCGATGGCGTACAGGTGCGGGTGGTCGACGAGCACTGCGCCGCGGTGCCGACCGGAACACCCGGTGAGATTCACGTCCGCGGCCACAACGTGATGAAGGGCTACTGGAACTCGCCGGAGTCAACCGCCAACGCCATTGTGGACGGCTGGTTTTCGACTGGCGACATCGGCCGCGTCGACGAGGACGGCCACCTCTTCCTCTTGCGCGAGCGCGGCGGCTAGCGCTTCCGCGCCAGCCATGCGTCGACCGACCATGGTCCCGGGCCTGAGATCATCAAGAACAGGGCGCTCATCAGTTGCGCGTACTCCGAGCGGATTTCATGCAAGACCGCCCATAAGCCGGTCCGCGGTGGAGCCGGAGGCAATGGCAGGTGCGAGGTTCCGAAGTACATCGCGATCTTCGTCGACAACATCGCCACCAACATCTCGATAATGAACGGGATCGAGATCAGCCGGGTGAAGAGGCCCGCAGATCAGCAGGATCCCACCCACGATCTCGAGCACCGCAACGAATGTCGCCATCGTCTCCGGCATGGGGATGCCGATGAGCGCGAACCGTCCCCCACCCTGATTGTGATAGACGAACTTCAAGATGCCCTCCCACAGGAATACCCCGCCCGCCATGAGACGGATGAGGATGCTCGCCTTGGGCCCACGCACCGGCGACGTCGCGCAGCCACCGCCAAAGTCTTTCCACCCGATTTCCCGCGACTGCCTCCGAAGCCTCCAACGTCCGCGGTTGGAGCTGGTAGAGCATGGTCATGAACGCCTCTTTCGTGTCAAACGTCGGTGCACACTTTTGTGTTGACCATCGCACTTACATAGCGGCGCGGGTTACACCATGGGAGCAAGCGGCCAGTCGACCTAGCGACATCGTGGGCGGACCGCGCGACGACGGACATAGCCGACATGTCACGTAAGCCAGCAGCAAGAACGCGATCGCGGCCGAAGACGTCACTGCGCGCCGGTCAGATCATGAAAGCGCTCATCGCGCCCAGCACGTGAAGACGTCTGTCGTGCAAGCGATCTCGATCACGGCATCAGCCGGCGATGCACTTCGAACGCCAAACACAATTCGGCGATGTCGCGCGGCCGGGTCAACGAACGGCCGGTGCGCTGCTCGATGCGGTGCATCCGGTAGCGGACGGTATTGGGGTGGCAGAACAGGATCTCCCCGGTGGTGCGCACCGACCCACCGTGGTCCACCCACGCCCGAAACGTCTCGAAGAGGACTTCCCGCTCTTCTGCGGCGAGATCGGAGAAGCAGTCCATCACCGGGCCGGCGAGTTCGACCATCACCTCTGGCGCACTGACCGCTGCGGTGGCCAGGATCGAGCCGTCGAAAACCGACACCCGCGAGCCCGGTTCCGCCCTGCCCCGCAACGTCACTCTGGCCTGCCGCAGCGCCCGCGGGGTATCGCGCAGATCGCCGAAGCGGGCGCTGATCCCGACCCTTCCGACAGCCACCCGCGACAGCAACGTCAGCACCGCACCCACGTGGTGATCCGTGTTGACGTGCGCGATTCCGACTTGCACATCGGGCAGCATTCCCCATGCGGACGCCACATCGAGGCTGCGCAGCTTCGCCTCGATATCGGGCAACGGGTCCATCCCGGACCGGGCGGCATCTTTCTCTTGGGCGGCAATCACCACGAACGGACCGGTACTCGGCATCCGGAGACAGTCCGCGGCCTCCCACAGGCTGTACTGCTCCAGCAGCCGGCCGTGCATCAGCGCGTCGATGAGGACCGCCCGCTGCGTTTCGTCGCACACGACCCGGCCGGCCTGCTCTCGGCGGTAGCCCGCGGCCATTGCGCCGGTGAAAACGTCCTGAGCGGTGAGCAACTTGGCCGTCAACACGCGCACCGCATCGCCGTTCATGTCGTGCCGGACCGCGGCCTCGTCGGACATGGCCTCCCAGAGCCGCCGGAAACCGACCCGGTATGCCTCCATCACCGACGACAGCGGCACGCCGTCGCGCGCCCGCTCGACGCCGAGCCGGGTAGCCGCGGTGGTGTTGAAATCATCACCAGCGGCGATTGCCCCGAAGATCGGTCGCAGATTGGCCGCACAAGCCTCGGCCACCACATCGAACGGCACAGCCGTCGTCCCCTGGTACAGCGGCACCTCGCCGGTAATTGCCTGGGCAAGCAGAATCGACACTTCATCGGTTCGCCGGTACACCGCATCCGCGACATCAGCGACCTGTTGCAGCGCAAAGTCGGTCTTGTGGTCGCTCTTCATGCAGGGCACGATAGGCGCCGACGGATCCCCGGGAATTGTCCTCAGAAGACGAAGACGGCCGTGTTCATTGTCGTCGGGAGTGACACGCACGGTGGCTCCATCGCACCGGGATCGTTCCGCTAAGTTTCGTAAAATGCTGCCGTGCAAGCATATTCGCTAGGCACGGTGCGGCACTAGATGCGGCGCGATCCCGTCGTCGAACGTCCAGCGCGGTGTCGCGGGTCACATCCGCCGCGCGCGGGCATATCGTTTGGAGCTATGAGCGCGGCAACGCACCCCGCGGGCGTCCGGCGTGGCGCCGCCCCTGATCCGCACATCACCCAACTCGGCAAGCTCATGCTGGCCCGCGCGCCGAAATTGGGGGAAGCGATGGCCGACCTGCTATGCCGCGAGATCGAGGCATACCGCGACGGCAGTGTGGTCACCAAGGATTCGGTACGGATGAGTTGCGTGGCGAACGTGACGTTCATCTTCGACTCGCTGGCCGGGGACGCCGACGTCGATGTTTCGCCCGCCGAAGACACCGGCACCACCCGTGCGCTCGCCGGTGTGCCGCTGCCCGCGGTGATGACCGCCTACCGGATCGGATTCCGGTTCATGTGGGAGCAGACCCTGGCCGCGGCGCGCGAAGCGGGCATACCCACCGACTCGATCCTGGAGGCCACGGCGCGGGTCTTCATGGCTCAGGACACCTTCACCCAGGCGATGAGCAGCGCGTACCGCCAGCAACTCACCATGCAGATCCTCGAGCGGGAGGAAGAGCGATCGGCGTTGGTGGAAGCTCTGCTGTCGCATCGGCTCACCGACACTCAGAGCCTTTGGGAGGCAGCGGATCTGCTGCGGCTACCCACCTCCGGACCCTACGTCGTCGTCGTGGCGGAACTGCCGGCGATCGGGAAGCTGGGATTGCCCACGATCGAAAACAAGCTGTCCGTCCGTGACATCCGGTCGGCGTGGCGGCTGCTGCCTGACTTGCAGGTCGGCATCGTCCACCTGCGTGGCCCCGCGCCGACCGACACCCTCGACGTCCTGGTGGACGTACTCCACCAGGCCGCAACCGCGAGAATCGGGATAAGTCCGCCGTTTCAGGAGCTCTCCGAGACCAGCGACGCGCTGCGATTCGCCCGGCTGGCGGTCGGCGGTAAAGCGTTGGCCGACTCGCTTGTTGCCGTCTTCGACGACACCCCGCTTGCGGTCGCCGCGGTCAGCGCCCCCGAGGTGATGGCGAAGATCTCCTCGTCGGTACTCGCGCGATTGAACGCGCTGCCGGACGAGGAGCGCGCCATCCTGCTCGATACCTTCCAGGCTTGGGTGCAAGCGGGTGGCTCTGCGAACGACACCGCGACAAAGATCTATTGCCATCCCAACACCGTGCGGCATCGTCTGCACCGCATCGAGGAGTTGACCAGCCGATCACTCTCGCGGCCAAAGGATCTCGCCGAGTTGTGTCTGGCTTTCGAGGTCGAGCGGCGACTGCCCTAGGCGGTCACGCGGTTATCGACTTTGTCCGGTGACGAACCTGCAGCGCGCTGACGACGTCCATGATCCCGATGGCAATCAGCCAGCAGCCGGCGACCAGGGTGAGGGCGGCGATCGAGTCGATCGGAGAGATGATCAGCACGCCGCCGCCGATGACGATGACCACACCGGAGAACGCCTGCCAGCCGCGTCCGGGCAGGTGGTCGAAAGACAGCGCCGAGGCGAGCAGAGTCATCCCGCGGAACACCCAACTGATGCCGATCCACAAGGCCAAGAGCGCGACCGCCTCGAATTTATCGCGGAAGCAGAAGAACCCCAGCACCAGCGACACGACGCCGGTCAGGAACGCCAACACTCTCATCGCGGCGCCGGCATGGATGCCGAAGGCGGCGAACATATATCCAATCCCGGATAGCACCAAGTAGATGCCGAACAGGACACCGGCTACCAACAGTGTCTTGCCCGGCCAGGCAAGCACGATGACACCGAGGGCCACGGCCGAGATGCCGACGAGGAGAAGTAACTGCCAGGTGCTACGGGCTAGTTGTTGCAGGGGACCTTCGAAAACGGTCTTTTCGCTGGTTGTCATGCGCAAATGATAGCCCTGCGGCGACCCAATGAGCTGTTTCCGGCAACACCATTCTGCATGTCAAATAGGTATCGCGAACAATGCCAGGCGGGTGCCGCTGAGGTATAGCGCCGACTGCCGTTTTGTCGCCCGGAGACAAGACCTCAACGCAACTTAGTCGCTCGGCGACATCGTCGCGGTGCGGTGGCGCCGATAAGTTTCATCACGAACACAGCGCCCCGTTCCCCAGATTCGACCGCCGTCCGTTCGAATTGGCCACTCCCACAACCTATCCCAACGTTCCGCGATGCGGAGAAATGTGAGCCCACCATGTTCTCAGTCTTCTTGACCTTCCTGAGTCTCGCCGCCATGATCGTCCTCACCATCTTCCCGGTGCTCATCCCGGCACTCATCACCGCCGTCCACACGATCATTCGCCGGACCGCCGGACCGGCCCGCGCGGCCAACTACCTGCCCACCGCATCGCGCCGCCTCGCCGCCGCGGCCGCCTGATCTCTGCTCGCAAAACCCGGTAGACCCGAACCCGTTGGTCTACCGGGTTTTGTGTTGCAGAACTATGCCGCCATACCACTGGCAGATCACCAGAGCGAGTTCGACGTCGAGCCTATCGGCGTCGATCTCGCGGCCGCGCCGGGCAATGGCGCGGCCCACTCGGTACTTCACCGAGTTGGAGTGCAAGCTGAGCTCTTCGGCGGCCAGCTTGTAGCTCGAACCGCAACCCAGAAACACCCGCAGTGTTTCCCGCAGCCGTGCGTCGTTCTCGTCGTCGCGCGCGAGGTCGCCAAGCACCTTGCCCACCCAAGTGCGGGTGTCGGCGACGTCGCCGCTGAGCAGCGCGGCAATGGACAGACCCGGGTCGGTCGCCGCGACGACCGTCGGTTCCCGCTTGGCGACCACCGCGACGCGGTGGGCACTTTCGGCCTCCCGGTGCGACTGGCGAAAGCCCTCGACGCCGCCGGCGACCGTCCCGATCGCCACACTCGGTGAATCCGGTCGGGTCAGGGTGAACTGGCGGACCTTGGCCGGCACGTCGGCCACTGCGGCACGATACGGCAGCCACCCCCATCCGCAGGTCCGGTCGGCGGCGACGAAGAGCCCCCCGGCGGCGGCGCCGACGGCTTCGCCCAGGTCGCGCAGAAACCGTTGCAGGCGGCCAAGTTCGTTGCCTTCCGTGCTCGCATCCGGGTACCACATGACGAGCGCCAGGTGGTGCCAGCGCAGTGGGTAGCGGATCGACGTGGAGGCCGCATCGACGTCGACGGCCTTCGTTGCCGGCCAGGACCTCGCGCACCCGCAGCGCGCGAATGCTGTTCTGGTTTTCCAGCCATCGCTCGCGTTCGTCTTCATAGACCACGACGACCTGTTGGGAAATCCAGTCGATGTACTCGAACAGCGTGGCGGTGATCGTCTCGATGACCGCGTACCTCATCTCTTCGGAAATATCGAGGGCACGCACTTCGGCGAAAACCACCTCATTCATCAGCCGCTGACCGAGGCGGTAGGCGCGGACGAGCGCGTTGACGGGAACCCCGTGTTGCGCCAATCGCCGGGCGTATTCCAATGCCGCCGTGGGCGCCTCGACACGTTCGACGGCTATGCCGTAGCGCAACGAGCGCAAAATGGTGTCCACGTTTCCCTCGACGCTGGGCCCGAGCAATTCGGTGATCCGCTCGTCGCCGCGCAACTCCGGGATCTGATCCTCGAGGGAGCCACGCATGACCGACGACAACTCTGCCAGCCGACTGTGCAATCGTTCGGCGGTCTCGGCGACGTGGCGGCTGACCTCCACGTCGCTGTCGAACTGCGCTTTCACCACGCTCCTGACGGTAGACCCTGCCATTGTCGTCCGGCGACAACACGCGAGCACAAATTCGTCCGGCGACCACTGTTTTTGCGACCCGCCCCATTCCTAATGTTGTCCCCACTCTCGGCAAACAACTGTCCAAAGGAGCCACTCGAATGGGATTCACCAAGCCCTCTCTTCCGGATGTCGATCCGGACACCTTCCTCAAGAAGCCGCTGATGGAGCGGATGCGGATCCTCGCCACCGATTGGGCCGAAAACGGCTTCGGCTCACCGAAGATGATCCACACCATTTACATCGTGAAACTGGTCGTCGTTCTTCGCGCTCGGCGGCATCACCGTCGCGACCGCTGACGTCGGGGCTGCCCGCCTTCTGGCACGTGAGCGAATGGTGGAACCAGCCGATCGTCTACCAAAAGGTCATCCTGTGGACCGTGCTGCTCGAATCGATCGGAGTGGCCGGCTCCTGGGGGCCGCTGGCCGGCAAGGTCAAGCCGATGACCGGCGGCATCCTGTTCTGGGCCCGGCCCGGAACCATCCGGCTGCGCCCGTGGAAGTGGGTGCCGTTCACCGGCGGCGACCGGCGCACCTGGTTCGACATCGGCGTCTACCTGGCGCTGCTGGTGAGCCTGGCCGTCGCGCTGCTCTCCCCCGGCGTGCACAGCGATTCCCTATCAAAGGCATTGCCGCATAACACATCCGGGCTGGTTAACCCCGCCCTGCTGATTGCGCCGATGGCGCTGCTGGTGCTGATCGGTCTGCGGGACAAGACCATCTTCCTGGGCGCCCGCGGCGAGCAGTACCTGCCGGCGATGCTCTTCTTCGCCGTGCTGCCGTTCGCCAACATGATCATCGCGCTCAAGATGCTGATCGTGATCGTGTGGGTCGGTGCCGGCTTCTCGAAGTTCGGCAAGCACTTCGCCAACGTCATCCCGCCGATGGTCAGCAACACGATATTCGCGCCCAAGTGGGTGCGAAAGGCGCACTACCGCGACTTCGGGCGCGACATGCGGCCGTCCCGGCTGGCCGACTTCATGGCACACGTCAACGGCACCACGGTCGAGATCGCCGCTCCGCTGATCCTGTTCTTCTCGACGAACAAGTGGGTGACGCTCGCCGCAGCGCTACTGATGGTCGGGTTCCACCTGTTCATCATCTCGACCTTCCCGCTGGCGGTGCCGCTGGAATGGAACGTCGTCTTCGCCTACACCACGATCTTCCTGTTCCTCGGCTTCCCGAACTCGGGTGGATACGCCCCGTGGAACATGACTCCCCCATGGTTGGCTCTCGTCATCGCGGCCGGCCTGCTGTTCTACCCGATCCTGGGCAACCTGCGACCGGACAAGGTGTCCTTCCTGCCTTCGATGCGGCAGTACGCGGGCAACTGGGCATCGGCGGTGTGGGCTTTCGCGCCCGGTGCCGAGGAGAAGCTGAACCGCGTCACCCGCACCGCCTCCAACCAGGTAGACCAGTTCGTCGCGGCCGGCTACGAGCCCCAGTGGGCAGAGATCACCCTGCAGAAGACGATCGCGTGGCGAAGCATGCACAGTCAGGCTCGCGGTCTGTTCTCGCTACTGCTGACGCACCTGCCTAGCATCGAGACCCGCACCGTGCGGGAGGGCGAGTTCGTGTGCAACTCTCTGATCGGATTCAACTTCGGCGACGGTCACCTGCATAATGAAGACTTGATCCGGGCCGTGCAGCGCCAAGCCGAATTCGAACCGGGCGAGTGCATCATCGCCTGGGTGGAGTCGGAGGCCTTCGGCAGCGGTGTTCAGCACTACAAGCTGATCGACGCCGCACTCGGGGTCATCGAGCGCGGCACCTGGAAGGTGGCCGACGCGGTCGCCGAACAGCCCTGGTTGCCCAACGGCCCCATCCCGCTTCAGGTGCACTGGTCACTGCTGAGCACAAAGCCGGCCACAGACGAAGATGAAGCCGAAAATCAGGATCACGGTCACGGAGCGCTGGCATGAGCACAGCACTAGTGGTAGGCGGCGGGCCCAACGGGCTCGCCGCCGCCATCACGCTGGCCGCCCAGGGCGTACAGGTCACCGTGCTCGAGGCCGCCGACGAAGTCGGTGGCGGGGCCCGCAGCAGCGAAGCCATCATCCCCGGCCTGTTGCACGACCACTGCTCGGCAATCCACCCGATGGCCGTGGGATCGCAATTCCTGCTCGACGTCGGACTGCAGCGGTACGGATTGTCTTGGCGCTGGCCGGACGTCGATTGCGTACACCCGCTCGACGGCGGCAGCGCCGGCGTGCTGTACCGGTCGGTGGAGCGGACCGCGGCCGGTCTGGGTCGCGACGGGTCGCGGTGGCGACTCGCCTTCGGCTACCCCGCCGCCCGGTTCGACGCCTTGAGCGAGGACATCATGCGGCCACTGCTGCGGGTCCCGCACCACCCGCTGATGCTGGCCCGGTTCGGGGCGCCCACCGTGCTACCGGCGTCCACATTCGCCCGGGTGTTCCGCACTGACGAGGGTCGGGCGCTATTCGGAGGCGTTGCCGCGCACGCCTTCCGGCCGCTGCACTACCCGATGACCACGGCCATCGGGATGGGCATCATCGCGGCCGGCCATCGGCACGGGTGGGCCGTCGCCGAAGGCGGATCGCAGTCGATCACCAACGCGTTGGTGGCGCTGCTGACCGACTTGGGCGGCAAGATCGAGACAGGTGTCCGCGTCGAGACGGCCTCGCAGCTGCCGCCGGCCGACGTCACCATGTTCGACCTGGCGCCAAGCGCGGTCGCGGGAATCCTCGGGGACCGTCTGCCACGCCGAATCTCCCGCGCCTATACCAGGTTTCGGCGCGGCCCCGGTGCATTCAAGGTGGACTTCGCCGTCGACGGATGGGGTGCCGTGGACGAACCCGGACGCCCACCACGCCGGGACGGTCCACGTGGCCGGGACCTACTCCGAACTCGCCGCGACCGAGCGTGAGATCCATGCCGGACGCATGCCCGAACGCCCGTTCGTGCTCGTCGGACAGCAGTATCTGGCCGATCCGCAGCGCTCGGTGGGCAACGTCCACCCGGTGTGGACCTACGCGCACGTCCCGAACGGTTACACCGGCGACGCGACCGAGGCGATCATCGCCCAGATCGAGCGGTTCGCCCCCGGCTTCCGGGAACGCGTTGTCGGCCAAGCGGTTCGCTCGACAACGCAAATGGCCGGCTACAACCTCAACTACGTCGGAGGCGACATCATGACCGGCGCCAAAGACATCCGCCAACTGACATTCGGGCCGCGAATCACACTGTCGCCCTATACCGTTGGAGTGCCGGGCATGTACATCTGTTCGGCGGCCACACCGCCGGGCCCCGGCGCCCACGGCATGTGCGGCGCCAACGCCGCCCGTTTGGCGCTCGCACACCTGGACCGGTGAGCACTAGATCCTTGTGCGACGCGTACCACCTCAGCAGAATTGGGCGATGAAAACAAAGCGATCGGTCCGCGGCTGGACGATTCTCGCCACTGGCTTCATTGCGTTCACCGGGTTGCTGACCACCGGCGTCGGCACCAGTCGCGCCGACACGATCCAGACCGAGGGCAGCTATCCGACTCGGGAGGCCTGTCAGGATGCCGGCCCGGGCGTGAAGGCGACGACGCCGCCGTTCAACTGGAACAACTTCTGGTGTGTGCCGGATCGCGACGCCGTGGGCAACTGGCGCTTGATCCTCAGCAACTGAGCTTGCCGCGCCGAGCACCATGACAGAGACACGATGGATTCGGATGGGCGGGGTCGCCGGAATCGGTTACGTCCTCGTCGCAGTTGCCGCCGGAGCTGTTACCGGTGTGCCGCCACAGGCGAATGGCGATGCGGCCGCCTACCAGAGCTTCATCATCGAGAAGCACAACTTACTCACCACCCAGGCATGGCTGTACGCGTTGTCCGCGGCGCTGTGGTTGATGTTCGCCGTTGCGGTGCGCCGGATCCTGCGCAAATCGGACGATGGCGGCTACCTCAGCGAGCTCTTCCTGGTCGGCAGCACAGCGACCGCGGGCCTCTTAGTGGTCGCGATGGCGATGCAACTGGTCGTCGCGCAGCGAGCGGAGGGGTTGCCAGCGGAAGTGGTCTTTACGGTCGGGGTGCACTTCCCGGGTGTCCTGATCGGCTTGTGGGGCTTCATCATGGCGGCCACGGCCTTCGCGTACGCGTTCTGCGTTTTCGCCTCCGGCATGCTGCCACGCTGGACGGGCTACCTGGCGGTGTTGGCGGTGGTAGTGAGCCTGACCGCGACCGCGGGCGTGTTCTTCCGCACCGGCCCGTTCTGTCTGGAGGGCGGCTTCTCCGCCTGGGCGCCGGCCCTCACGACCGTGCTGTGGTACCTGGGCACCTCGATCGCGATGCTGCGCACCCCGGCTACCGATACGAGTAGAACCCCTCGCCCGTCTTGAGGCCGAGCTTGCCCGCATCCACGTATTCCTGCAGCAGGTCTCGCGAGTTCCTCGGCAGGTACGGGAACTCGTCGACGTAGTGGTTTTCGATGTCGAGTGCCACGTCCAGACCAACCAGATCCATCATCTGAAACGGCCCGGCCTGCAGGCCGAAGTTGATCTTGAACATCCCGTCGACGTCCTCCGGGCGCGCCACGCCCTCGGCGACCACCGCCAGCGACTCTCGTTTGATGGCGGCCCAGACGCGGTTGAAGATGAAGCCGGTGCATTCCCGGCGCGCCTCGAAGGGATAGACGCCGAACTCGGGCAGCACCGCCAGCAGAGTGTCGAGCAGGCCGCGGTCCGTCTCGCCGTCCGACATCAGGTCGAGCGCGTTGATCTCCGGCGGCATGTAGAAGTGCGTGTTGCACAAGCGTGTTTTGTCGCGGACGTTTTCGGCCATCAGGCGTGACGGGAACGACGAAGAGTTGGTGCCAAAGATGGTGTCCGGCGGCGCCGCCTGGTCGATCTGGTCCCACGTTGCAATCTTGATCTCGAGCTTCTCGGGGACGGACTCAATGACAAGCCAGGCGTCATCCAAAGCCTCTTCGAGCGACCCCGCGGTCGTCGCGCCGCCCACTTCGCCAAAGCCTCTGTCCTGCAACAACTTCGGTAGGGTCTCCGTCACGTAGTCGACCGCGGCGGCTCGCTGTTCGGCGCGCGGGGCGTAGATCCGCACGGTTCCGCCGCGGCTGGCGAGCATCAATGCGATGCGGCGACCCAGGGTTCCCGCCCCGATCAGCGCAACCGGGCGGTTCTGGATGTCCTCGAATGTGTATGTGTACGAACTAGTCACACCTGCATGCTAAGCGGCGACCGCGTGCCACCATCCGTCGCCGTACGACAAAGATCGTCAGACCGTTGTCTTCGGAACACAACGCAGGCGATTCCCCGTTGTGGTGCGATCGATTCGGTGGCATCGTCATCCTTGGCAAGTCAGCCCGAAAGAGATAGTGACCATCGATGGCCGACGTCGATCAGCATGCGTCGCAGCGAGATGTGATCCCTGACCTTCCCGCGGAATTGCGTGACGCGGGCTTTGAGGACGCAGCCGAAATCGGACGGGGCGGCTTCGGTGTCGTGTATCGCTGCGCTCAGCCGCGCTCGACCGGGCGGTGGCCGTCAAGTTGTTGACCGCCGACCTCGACCCGGACAATCTCGACCGCTTCCTGCGCGAGCAGCACGCGATGGGCCGGCTGTCCGGCCACCCCAACATCGTGACCATTTTGCAGGTCGGCACCACGACCACCGGCCGGCCATTCATCGTGATGCCCTACCACGCGAAGAACTCACTGGAGGTGCTGATCCGCCGGCACGGGCCGCTGGATTGGTCCGAGACGCTGCACGTCGGAGTGAAGCTGGCGGGTGCGCTCGAGGCGGCTCACCGGGCGGCCATCCTGCATCGAGACGTCAAACCGGGCAACGTCATGCTCAGCGAGTACGGCGAACCGGAGCTGACCGACTTCGGTATCGCCAGGATTTCCGGGGCCTTCCAGACGGCGACCGGAGTAATCACCGGGTCACCGGCGTTCACCGCACCCGAAGTGCTCGAAGGCGAGACGCCCACACCCGCATCCGACGTGTATTCGCTGGGCGCGACGCTGTTCTGCGCGCTCACCGGCCACGCCGCGTTCGAGCGCCGCAGCGGCGAGAAGGTGATCGCGCAGTTCCTCCGGATCACGTCACAACCGATACCGGATCTGCGCGAGCGAGGATTTCCCGCTGACGTGGCGGCGGTGATCGAACGTGCCATGACCCGAGATCCCGCGGCTCGTCCGGCGAGCGCAGCGTTGTACGGCGAGGAGCTGCGCGAGATTCAGCGCACCTGCGGTGTGGCAGTCGACGAGATGGCCCGTCCCGTCGAACTGGGCGTGGAGCGCCGTAGCTCACCGGCGGGCCCCGGACAGCGTCGGCGGGATACCGGGGCTACGTTCCAGGCCACCCCGACGCCGCCGACTCCTGCGACGAAGTACCGGCCGCCGGTTCCGACCCGATCGCTGGTGGCCCGCGACCGGCTGATGGACGTGCTGCACGCGGGTGGTCGACGGCGGTTCGTGCTGATCCACGCGCCCTCTGGCTGCGGCAAGAGCACGGTGGCGGCCCAGTGGCTCGCGGAACTCTCGCGCGAGGGCGTCGCGGTTGGCTGGCTGACGATCGACGACGACGACAACAACGTGGTGTGGTTCCTGGCGCATCTGCTCGAGTTGATCCGGCGGGTCCGTCCCGCTCTCGCCGCGTCGTTGGGTCAGGCGCTCGACGAGCACGGCGACGACGCAGCCCGCTACGTCTTGACCACGCTCATCGACGAGATTCACGCAAAAGACGAGCGGATGGCTTTGGTCATCGACGACTGGCAGCGGGTGTCGGACCCCCGAACCACAGCCGCCCTCGGTTTTCTGCTCGAACACGGATGCCATCACCTGCAAATCGCGGTGACCAGTTGGTCGCGCGCCGGACTTCCGTTGAGCAAGTTGCGGATTCGTGACGAATTGGTCGAAATAGATTCTGATTCTTTGCGTTTCGACATCGATGAGGCGCGATCCCTGCTCAACGATGTCGGTGGTTTGCAGCTGTCCGATGGCGAAATCGAGGCGTTGACCACCTCGACCGAAGGCTGGGCCGCGGGCCTGCAGCTGGCTGCGCTGTCACTGCGCGGCGGCGCCGACGCCGCCAGACTGGTGAGCCGGCTTTCCGGTGCCACCGAGATGATCGGCGAGTTCCTCACCGAAAATGTCCTCGACACCCTGGAACCGGACATGGCCGAGTTCTTACTGACCACATCGATCACGGAACGGACCTGCGGCGGGCTGGCGTCGGCGTTGGCGCAAGTGCCGCGCGGGCAGGCCATGCTCGACGTCATCGAGCAGCGCGGCTTGTTCCTGCAGCGGATCGACGACGATCCGGACTGGTTTCGCTACCACCACATGTTCGCGGAATTCCTGCGTCGCCGACTCGAGCGGGACCGTCCCGACCAGGTCGAACGACTGCACCACGGCGCGTCGGCCTGGTTCGCCGAACACGGCTACCTCAACGAAGCCGTCGACCACGCGCTGGCGTCCGGCGACACCACCCGCGCGGCCGATCTCGTCGAGCAGGACGAGACAACCCTGCTCGAGCAATCGAAGATGACGACCTTGATCGGCATCGTCGAGAAGTTACCGCCGCAATCGGTGGTTTCGCGCGCACGGCTGCAGCTCACCATGGCCTGGGCGAATATCCTGCTGCAGCGCCCCGCACCGGCCTACGCCGCGCTGCGCCGATTCGACGCGGCAATAGACCACACCGACCTCTCGGCCGCCATGCGGGCGGATCTGCGCGCCGAGGCGGACGTGGTCCGTGCCGTCGCCGAAATATTCGCCGACCGGGTAGACACCGTCGACGACCTGGTCGCGGATGCCCTCGCACGGCCGGACATCTTCCACCCGCGGGTGGCGGGGGTGGCCCGAAATGTCGCAGCCTTCGCGGCGATCTACCGCTGGGAATTCGACGTCGCGCACGTCCTGCTCGAATCTGCGGCGCCCTACCACGAGATGCTCGGGCCGTTCGCCACCGTCTACGCGCGCTGCTTCGACGGCATCGCCGCCAGATATCAGCTCGACATCTCCGGCGCCCTCAAGCATTTCAGGGAAGCGTATGCGATCGGGGCACGAGGAGGCCCGCACTCGCATGCCGCCCGCCTGGCCGGCGCGCTGCTCGGGGAAGTACTCTACGAGACAGGCGAATTGGCCGAGGCCGTGCGCCTACTGGACGACAGCTATCAATTGGGGTCCGCGGGCGGTGGCGTCGACTATTTGGCCGCGCGGTACGTGATTGGCGCGAGAATCAAAGCGGCGCAAGGAGATCGCAGCACCGCGGTCGAGCGCCTCGCCGAAGGCGCGACGGCGGGGCAGCAGTTGCGGCTACCGCGCCTGGCAGCCGCGATCACCAATGAGCGGATCCGGCTGGGCATCGAGATCGAGCCGAAGGTTGCCGCGCGGCTACGAGCGCCTCGCACCATTCCGCAAGACGACGGAATCGCCATGGTCACAGCCGAACTCGACGAGAATTCCGGGATTCGGCTGTTGTCGGCGAGCGGCTCGGACGACGACCGGGAGCAGGCTTGCCGACGAGCAGCCGACCTGGTCGCCGGAATCGATGACGAGCGAAGGCCTTTGGCGGCGCTGACCGCGCGGCTACTGCTGGTCGAAACCCTCATGGCAACCAGCAGGTCCGACGACGCCGAACCTATGCTGCCCGGGGTTGTGGCGCGGTGCGGAGAACTCGGACTACCGCGTTTGCTCGTAGACGCCGGACTCGGATAGGCCGGGAGTTCGTAGCGAAATAACTTGCGTCACTTTGTTTTCAGGCGTCACAGATCGGCGTTTTCTGTCGGTGCCCTTCGATAGTTTCGGGGTATGAGTTCGGGTGTCGTGGATCGGGAGGCCATCATGGCGGCCCTTGATGTCCTCGATGCCGCGGTCGATGTGGTGGGTGAGTTGAACTTCGACGCGTTGGCCACGCGGGAATGGTTGGCGTTGTTGGAACGCGTTGAGTCGGTGCGCCGGCGGCTGCCGGTGTCCGAGCACAAGCTGATCAACAATCTGGCCCATGCCGCCACCGCTGAAGAGCTGGGCGGCAAGCTGTCGTATGCGATCGCCGAGCGGACCTTGATCAGCCGCACCGAGGCGTCGCGGCGGATCAAGGAAGCCGCCGATCTGGGGCCGCGGCGCGCGCTGACCGGGGAACCCTTGGCGCCGACGCTGGCCGGTGCGGCCGCCGCCCAGAAAGCGGGAAAGCTCGGCGCCGGCCAGGTCGCGGTGATCCGCCGCTTCTACCACCAACTACCCGGCTGGGTCGATGCCGCCACCCGCGACAAAGCCGAAGCCGACCTCGCCGAACAAGGCACCCACTACCGCCCCGAACAACTCGCCGGCCTGGCCGACACCATCGCCGACTGCCTCAACCCCGACGGCATCTACCGCGACGAAGACCGCGCCCGCCGACGCGGCCTGACCCTGGGCAACCAACAGGCCGACCTCATGTCCGAGCTGCGCGGCCACATCACCCCCGAACTACGCGCCACCCTCGAAATCGTGCTGGCCAAACTCGCCGCGCCGGGGATGTGCAATCCCGAAGATGAAAACCCGGTCGTGGATGGCGCCCCATCGGAAGAGGCGATCCAGCGCGACGCCCGCTCGGCAGCCCAGCGCAACCACGACGGCCTGCTGGCCGCGCTACGCGCCATGGTCGCCAGCGGAGAACTCGGCCAACACAACGGGTTACCCGCCTCCATCATCGTCACCACCACCCTGGCCGAACTCGAAGCCGCCGCCGGCCGTGGGCTGACCGGTGGGGGCACCATCTTGCCCATGAGCGATGTGATCCGCCTGGCCCGCCACGCGCGGCACTATCTGGCGATCTTCGACAAAGGCAAAGCCCTGGCCCTCTACACCACCAAGCGGCTGGCTTCGCCTGGACAGCGAATCGTGTTGTACGCGAAGGATCGTGGCTGCTCGGCACCGGGATGCGCCGTGCCCGGCTACTACAGCGAGGTCCACCACGTCACCCCCTACGCCCAATGCCGCACCACCGACGTCAACGACCTGACCTTCGCTTGCGGCTGCCAACACCGCATCATCCAACCCGGCGGCTGGACCACCGGCAAAAACGCCCGCGGCGACACCGAATGGATACCACCCCCACACCTCGACCACGGCCAACCCCGCATCAACACCTTCCACCACCCAGAAAAACTCCTACGCGGCGAAGACGACGACGATGACGACAACCCGGGCGCGGCATGACGACCGCTACAGCAGCTTCATCTGCTCCGACTCGACCTCGGCCGGCTCCAGCAGCTCGGGCCCGTTGTTGCGCACGCTGTTGACCAGCGTCGAGATCTGGCGCAGCTCGATGTCACGCACATCCGGCGGGTGGGACAGCAACTCTGGATCCAACGGGGCGTCGGGGTTCAGCCAAGCGTCCCAGTCGGTTTCGGCCAGCATCAGCGGCATCCGGTCGTGGATCTCGGCCAGCTCCCCCACGGCATCGGTGGTGATGATCGTGCAACTCAGCAGCGGCGCAGCATCTTTCGCGGGTTTCCATACCGACCACAACCCCGCCGCGAACAGCGGCTCGCCGTCGCCCCGGTACATGAAGAACGGTGTCTTAGCCGTCTTCTTGCCGGTCGCGCCGTCGGGATTGACGCGCCATTCGTAGTAGCCGTCCATCGGCACCAGGCAGCGCTTGCTCTTGGCCGAATTGCGGAAGACCGGCGAGGTCGCGACCTTGTCGGCACGCGCGTTGATGAGCAGCGGGCCCTTGCCCTCGGGCGCCCCGTCGGCGCCGGCCTTGGCCCAGGACGGAACCAACCCCCAGCGCATGAGCCGCACCCTTCGGGTGGCCTCGTCGTCCGGCTCGGTGTGCCGGGTGACGACGGTCGCGACGGTGGTCGTGGGCGCCACGTTGTAGTTGGGCGCCCCCGCGTCCTTCGAGGTTCCGGTGGCCTCGTCAATCGCTTTGATTTTCTCGGCCAGCAGGGCCGGATCGGTGGTGACCGCGAAACGTCCGCACATGGCTCCATGGTGGCAGAGCCCGGTGACAAGCGATGATGGACCGGTGAGCACATGGCCGGCGCCCCACGCGCCGACACCGGTAAACGCGACGGTCACCGTTCCCGGCTCGAAGTCGCAGACCAACCGCACGCTGGTGCTGGCGGCGCTGGCGGCCGCGCAAGGCCTGGGCGCTTCGACCATCGCCGGTGCGCTGCGCAGCAGGGACACCGATCTGATGATCGGAGCGCTCACCACCCTGGGCCTGCGCGTCGACGGGACCGGATCCGACCTGCAGGTCAGCGGCCGAATCGAACCCGGCGCGGGCGCGCGAGTGGACTGCGGCCTGGCCGGCACGGTGTTGCGTTTCGTGCCGCCCCTGGCGGCGCTGGCCGAATCGGGAGTGGAGTTCGACGGCGACGAGCAGGCCCGGGCCCGGCCGATCGCACCACTGCTGGATGCCCTGCGCGGTCTCGGCGTTCGGATCGACGGCACCGGTCTGCCGTTCCGCGTTATCGGCAGCGGATCGGTCGTCGGCGGCAGCGTCGCGATCGACGCCTCGGCGTCATCGCAGTTCGTGTCCGGCCTGCTGCTGTCCGGGGCATCGTTCACCGACGGCCTGACCGTGCAGCACACCGGTTCGTCGCTACCGTCGGCGCCGCACATCGCGATGACGGTGGCGATGCTGCGGCAGGCCGGAGTCGACGTCGACGACTCGACCCCCAACCGTTGGCGGGTGCAGCCCGGCACCGTCGCCGCACGGCACTGGGAGGTCGAACCCGACCTGACGAACGCGGTTGCCTTCCTGGCGGCCGCGGTGGTCAGCGGCGGCACCGTGCGCATCACCGGGTGGCCGCAGACCAGCGTGCAAGCCTCCGACGACATCATGCAAATCTTGGAAATGCTGAATGCGGTTGTCGTCCATAATGATTCGACACTCGAGGTGCGCGGCGCACCGGCCTACGACGGGTTTGACGTCGACCTGCGCGCGGTCGGTGAGCTGACGCCGTCGATGGCGGCGCTGGCCGCGCTGGCGACTCCGGGATCGCAGTCGCGGCTGCGCGGCATCGCCCATCTGCGCGGCCACGAGACCGACCGGCTGGCCGCGCTGAGCACCGAGATCAACCGTCTGGGCGGCGACTGCCAGGAAACATCCGACGGTCTGGCGATCACCGCGACACCGCTGCGGCCCGGTATCTGGCGAGCGTATGCCGATCACCGGATGGCGATGGCCGGCGCGATCGTCGGGCTAAGGGTGGCCGGCGTCGAGGTCGACGACATCGGCGCGACCACCAAAACGCTGCCGGAGTTTCCGCAGTTGTGGGCCGAGATGGTCAAGCAGGGATCCGGTTGAGACCCGGCGACTACGACGAGTCCGACGTCAAGGTCCGCTCCGGTAAAGGGACGCGGCCCCGGACCAAGACCCGTCCGCAGCACGCCGACGCGGAATCCGCCATGGTGGTCAGCGTCGATCGCGGCCGCTGGGGGTGCGTGCTGGGCGGCAGTCCCGACCGTCGAGTCACCGCCATGCGGGCACGCGAGCTCGGCCGCACTCCGATCGTCGTCGGCGACGACGTCGACATCGTCGGTGATCTGTCCGGGCGCACGGACACCCTGGCCCGCATCGTGCGGCGCGGTCCACGGCGAACGGTGTTGCGGCGCACCGCCGATGACACCGACCCCACCGAACGAGTGGTCGTCGCCAACGCGGACCAACTGCTGATGGTGGTTGCGCTCGCCGACCCGCCGCCGCGCACCGGACTGGTCGACCGCGCGCTGATCGCCGCCTACACCGGCGGGCTGGCGCCGATTCTGTGCCTGACCAAGACCGACCTCGCCCCGCCCGAACCGTTCGCCGAGCAGTTCGTCGACCTGGACCTGACCATAGTCGCCGCGGGAGTCGACGACCCGCTGCTCGCGGTGGCCGAGTTGCTTCCCGGCAAGATCACCGTGCTGCTCGGCCATTCCGGCGTCGGCAAGTCCACGTTGGTGAATCGTCTTGTACCCGAGGCGGATCGGGCGGTCGGAGTGGTCACCGATATCGGCCGGGGGCGGCACACCTCGACCCAGTCGGTGGCGCTGCCGCTGGGCGACTCGCTACCGGGTTCCGGCTGGGTCATCGATACCCCGGGCATCCGGTCGTTCGGGTTGGCCCATATCAAGCCCGACGACGTGCTGCTGGCGTTCTCCGACTTGGCCGACGTGATCGAGGACTGCCCGCGAGGCTGCGGGCATATGGGGCCGCCGGCCGATCCCGAATGCGCGCTGGACGCCCTGACCGGACCCGCCGCCGATCGCGTGGGTGCCGCCCGACGGCTGCTGGCGGTGCTCAGGGAGCCTTGACCTTTCCGCCCGCGGCCGAGCGTCCGTGTTTGCACGCGACACCCCGCTAAAGCCGTACAACTGCGCACGCTCGCGCCACCGACGACCCGGTCGTGCCGAACTTCCTCAGGCCGACGACAATCCCCGGTGCTACGATGCTCCCTTCCGGTGTCGGGAAGCGTGTGGTAGGACTGGTGGCACTCCTGTCGAGCTACCGACCAGGTATTCACACCCACCTGCGCGGCCAAGCGGAGGCCCGCAGGTCGAACCGCCGGCCACGATCCGGGACGTGATGATACGGCCGAAATCACCGACGTCAGTCGGTTGCGGCGTCCGCACATTGAGCCCGGCAATTCGCTACCGGTGCGAATCGCTGGCCATCGAGCTGCCACGCGGGTCGCGGCTTCCGCCGACGCGCGCTTTCGCCGCCGGCTTCTGACAACCGTCGTGGTTCGCCGGCCCGCGCCCCTGCCGCGCGCAAAGGCACCGACTCGCCGTGATGTCTCGGATTTCCGCCCGTTGATCCGCTGGTCTTCAAGTCGGCAGTGGTCGCCGGTTCGCGTCGAGTTTCTGAATAGTGCCCGCCGCGGCGACCGCTACGGCGGACCCGGTTGTCGCGATACCCGGACCGTCGTCGCGTGCTCCGTCGCCAACACGTTACTTTCCACCGACGACGAGCACGTCGCCCCGCTGGATCCGCTGCCCTCCCAATCCGTCGCATGGTCCGAGAAAGACTCATGTTTCCGGTCACCACACGGCGCCAAGTGAACCGAAGGCATCCACGCACGACGTTGAGATTCCCGAATCAAGGACGTTCCCAGCCGACGATCCCAAACTTCACGCGCGCATCGCCTTACCCGAGCAACGCAGTAGTCAACCCCTGGGCGACCTGACCAGCCGCATGCCGAGCTCGTCGGACGGCACCAGATGGCCTTCGGTGCAACGGATTTCGACGGACGCATCGGCGCCACAACCGAGATGCGTGAGCCGCAGCTGATTGTGGCCCGGCAGGTGCTGCCGACCCCACTCGAACATCGCCCAGACCACCGGCATGAAATCCACGCCGGCCTCGGTGAGCACGTACTCGTCACGGCTGCGCTGACCGGGCTCGCGGTAGGGCTGCCGGGTCAGCAGCCCCAGATCGACCAGTTCCGTCAGCCGCGCCGAGGTGGCGGCCTTGGTGATGCCGACCCGGCGGGCGAAGTCGTCGAACCGGGTGGTGCCGTAATAGGCCTCGCGCATGATGAGCATCGCGGATTTGGTGCCGGTCACCGCCATGGTCTTCTCGATCGGGCACTCGCCGATCGCCGACCAACCATTCCGGTCGACCAGCACGCCTTGCAGAAGTGTCATGCAGATCACCTTAGAGTCTGGGTTGCTTTTAGTATACCTAGATGTTTACCTGGGTACAGCTAGGAATATCTAGCATTGACTCAAGGAGGAGCCATGACCGGTCACAAGGCCGCGACGCCGTCATTGTCGGCGCAGTCCGCACCCCGATCGGCAAAGGCAAGGCCAGCGGCGCGCTGCACGACGTGCTGTCCGCCGACCTGCTGGCGCACAGCCTGCGCGAACTGGTGGCCCGCACCGGTGTGGACCCGGTCCAGATCGACGACGTCATCGCCGGTGCCGTCACCCAGGCGGGCGACCAGGCCGTCAACATCGCCCGTAACGCGTTGCTGGGCGCCGGATTCCCGGATTCCGTCCCCGGTGTGACCGTCGACCGCCAGTGCGGCAGCAGCCAGCAGGCCATCAGCTTCGCCGCACAAGGTGTGCTCGCCGGTGCGTATGACGTCGTGATCGCCGCCGGTGTGGAGTCGATGAGCCGCGTTCCGATGGGCAGCTCGGTGCTGCCCGGCAGCAACCCATTCGGCAACGACATGGCTGGCCGTTACCCGGAAGGCCTTGTACCACAAGGCATCAGTGCCGAATTGATCGCCGCCAAGTGGGGCTTCTCGCGCACCCAGCTCGACGAATTCTCGGCGAACAGCCATGAGAAGGCCGCCCGTGCCACCAAGGACGGGCTCTTCGACAACGAACTGATCCCGATCGCCGGGCTGGAGTTCGACGAGATCATCCGCCCCGCCACCACCGTGGAGACACTGGCCACCTTGCAGCCGGCGTTCTACAGCGAGGCAATGAAAGAACGCTTCCCGCAGATCAATTGGTCGATCACGCCGGGCAACTCCTCGCCCCTCTCCGATGGCAGCGCCGCGGTCATGATCACCACCAGCGAGGCCGCCAAGAAGCTGGGGCTGCGTCCGCTGGCGCGGATCCACACCACCACCGCGGTGGGCTCCGACCCGCTGTACATGCTGACCGGGGTCATCCCCGCCACCGAGAAGGTGCTGCACCGCGCCGGGCTCACGCTGGCCGACATCGACCTGTTCGAGGTCAACGAGGCGTTCGCCCCCGTCGTGCTGGCCTGGGCTGCCGACACCGGCGCGGACCTCTGGACAAGACCAACGTCAACGGCGGCGCCATCGCCATCGGCCACCCGTTGGGCGCTAGCGGTGCCCGCATCATGACCACGCTCGTCAACGCGCTCGAACAGCGCGGGGGCCGGTACGGTCTGCAGACCATGTGCGAGGGCGGCGGGATGGCCAACGCCACCATCATCGAGCGACTGGGCTAGGCGGCTTCAGCGCGACACAACGGCGCCGGTGCTACCGTTCGCCCGCCTCGACCCGAGGGGCTGAGGGGCTGAGGGGCAGTTGAACATGTCTGCTCGGTCGCAAACGCGCAAATCTAGGCGCTCAGGGGCTGTAGATACGTACGCGGGCGGCCGCGATGTGCGCGGTTGTGCTGATGTCTTGCCGCATGTGGAGCCCGCATGCTGGTTAGCATGAGCGACATCGATCCGCGCGCGAATGCGCCGCTGGTGGACTGGAGCGATCTTGGCGTGAGCGGGCTTTTGCCGACGGGCACGGTGACGCTGCTGTTGGCTGACGTGGAGGGTTCGACGCGGCTGTGGGAGACCCAGGCCGCGGTGATGACGGCTGCGATTGTGCGTTTCAACCAGGTTGTCTGTGATGTCGTCGCCGCCCATGACGGGGTGCGCCCGGTCGAGCAGGGTGAGGGCGACAGTTTTGTGGCGGCGTTCGCGCGCGCGTCCGATGCGGTGGCCGCCGCGCTCGAGTTGCAGCGGGCGCCGTTGGCCCCGATCCGGCTGCGCATCGGGGTGCACACCGGTGAGGTGCAGCTGCGCGATGAGGGTAACTACGCCGGTCCGACGATCAACCGCACCGCACGGCTGCGCGATCTGGCCCACGGCGGCCAAACCGTGCTGTCGGGGGCGACCGAACCGCTGGTGGTCGACCGGCTCCCGCCCGATGCCTGGCTGACCGATCTGGGCACCCACCCGTTGCGCGATCTGCCCCGCCCGGAGCGAGTGGTGCAGCTGTGCCATCCCGACCTGGTCAACGAGTTCCCGCCGCTGCGCACGCCGAAAGCTGTTGCTGCAAGTAATCTTCCGGTGCAGCTAACCAGTTTCGTGGGTCGCGACACCAGTTGACCCAACTGCGAGCGATGCTGGCCGAGAACCGGGTGGTGACATTGACCGGCGCGGGCGGGGTGGGCAAAACCCGGCTGGCGGTCCAGGTCGCGGCCCAGATGACCGGCGAGTTCGGCGACGGGGTGTGGTATGTGGATCTGGCGCCGATCACCGACCCCGAGCTGGTGTCCGTGACGGTGGCGCGTGCACTCGGGCTGCCCGATCAACCGGGCCGCTCCACCATGGACAGCCTGCTGCGGTTTGTTCGCGAGCGTCAGATGCTGGTGGTGCTGGACAACTGCGAGCATCTGCTGGATGCCAGCGCCGAGCTGGTTGTCGCACTGCTGACTGGGGCGCCGCGGCTGACCTTGCTCGCGACGAGCCGTGAGGCGATCGGGCTGGCCGGTGAGGTGAGTTGGCGGGTGCCGTCGCTGTCGCTGGCCGATGACGCCATTGAACTGTTCACCGACCGGGCCCGGCACGCGCGGCCCGGTTTCGCGGTCAGCGACGACAATGCCGCGGCGGTGACCGAGATCTGCGCGCGCCTGGACGGCGTGCCGCTGGCCATCGAGCTCGCGGCCGCGCGGGTGCGGGCGCTGTCGCTGGCCGAGATCCTCGACAGCCTGCATGACCGGTTCCGGCTGCTGACCGGTGGGGCGCGCACCGCGGTGCGCCGCCAGCAGACCCTGCGCGCCTCGGTGGACTGGTCGCATACGCTATTGACCCAGTCGGAGCAGGTCCTTTTTCGCCGGCTGGCGGCGTTTCTGGGCGGCTTCGACATCGACGCCGCCCAAGCAGTCGCCGGCAGTGGTGACGTGCAGCGCTACCAGGTGCTCGATCAGCTCACCCTGCTGGTCGACAAATCGCTGGTGGTGGCCGACGACCGCGGCGGTCGAACCCGCTACCGCCTGTTGGAAACGGTGCGCCAGTACGCACTGGAAAAGCTCGGCGAGTCCAGCGAAGCCGATGCCGTGCGGTCGCGTCACCGCGACTACTACACCGCGCTGGCGGCTGCGGTCGACGTACCGGCCGGCAGTGCTTATGAGCAGCGCCTCGAGCAAGCCGAAACCGAGATCGACAACTTGCGCGCCGCGCTCGGGTGGAGCCGCGAAAACTCCGATACCGAGTTGGCATTGCAGCTTGCGTCGTCGCTGCAGCCGCTGTGGCTCGCGCGGGGACGCACCCGGGAAGGGCTGGCCTGGTTCGACGCCGCCCTGGCCGACCTCGACGCGCAGCATCCCGGGGTGGCGGCCACGGTGCGGGCGCGGGCGCTGGCCGACAGGGCCCTGCTCGCCGCCCACATGGGGGCCGCCGACAGCCTCGATCAGGCTCAGCAGGCCCTGGCGCTCGCGCGCGAGGTTGATGACCCGGCCCTGCTGGCCCGGGCGCTGAGCTCCTGCGGCTTTATCGCCGCCTTCAACAATCCGGAGGTGGCCCGGCGTTACGTCGCCGAGGCGATCGAACTCGCCCGCGTAGTCGGCGATCGTTGGAGGCTGAGCCAGGTCCTCGCCTGGCAGGCCGTGGCGGCGCTCGCGGCGGGTGACCCGATCGTGGGGCGCGCGCACGCCGAAGAGGGACGCGATCTCGCCGATGCGATCGGCGACGGGTTCAACTCTCGTCAATGCCGCTGGTGCCTCGGAGCGGCACAGGCATATCAGGGTGATCTGGTCGGTGCCGCCGCACAATTCGCCGAGGTGGTGGCTGAGGCCAAGGCAGCTCACGATGTGCTCGTTGAGGCGAATAGTCTGGGGTTTCAGGGCAGCGTGCTGGCGCTGCAGGGTGACGCGGGTGCGGCCCGCGCCGTCGCCGATGCGGCTATCGAAGCCGCGTCCGCGGTCGGCGAGCTACACGCGGGCGTCGCCTACGCGGCGTTGGCTGCCGCGGCACTGGCCGCCGGGGATGTTGCGACGGCGTTGGACGCGATCGAGGCCTGGCCGCACTTGAGTGCCCTGCCCCAAATGGCGGGGGTGCATCGTCGGTTCGGAGCGGAGGCCGCGCTGGCGGGCCGGGATCTGCTCGCGGCCCGCCATGGGGCCGATGAAGCCGTCACCATGGCGACCGGCGGCATTTACCTGTCGGCGGCGTTGACCACGCGCGCCCGCGTGGCGATCGCACAAGGTGAGCGGGAACAAGGCGAACGCGACGCCCACGATGCGCTCGCCATCGCCGCCAGCCTGCAAGCGTATTTGGGCATTTCCGACATCCTGGAGTGCCTCGCCGGGCTGGCCGGCCAGGACGACAGCCACCGCGAAGCCGCCCGGCTCTGCGGCGCGGCACACGCCATCCGGCAACGCATCGGCGCAGTCCGCTTGAAGGTCCACGACGCCGGCTACCAAGCCTCGGTGGCGGCGCTACGAGATGCGATGGGTGAGAACGACTTTGACTCCGCGTGGGCCGAGGGCGCCGCCCTGTCGGTCGAGGAGGCGATCGCTTACGCGCAGCGTGGTCGCGGCCAACGCAAACGGCCCACCAGTGGCTGGGCATCGCTGACCCCCACCGAGCGTGACGTCGTGCGATTGGTCAGCGAGGGACTGGCCAACAACGACATCGCCACACGACTTTTCATCTCACCGCGCACCGTGCAAACCCACCTCACCCACGTCTACACCAAACTCGGCCTGAGCTCCCGCGTGCAACTGGTCCAAGAAGCGGCCCGCCACGACTGAACGCGACCACACGCCCTCGGTCCAAGCCGATCCCAGCAGGCGAGTTGTCAGCGTCGTCCGGACAGGGATGTCGACGCAACCTCATCTGTCACCGTCGTGCTGGCCCGGGCGAGTGTCGAGAATGGGGTACCAGATCAGCGCCTGCTAGAGCGGACGAACGTCAACGGCGGGGCGATCGCGATCGGCCACCCGCTGGGCGCCAGCGGCGCCCGCATCATGACGACACTCGTCAATGCTCTCGAACAACGCGGCGGTCGGTATGGGCTGCAAACGATGTGTGAGGGCGGCGGCATGGCCAACGCAACGATCATCGAGCGTTTGGACTAACCACAACTAGCACAGCGTATGAAACGCGTCTCTGCCTCATCGCACAGTGCCTCAGCGTTCTTCCAGACCGGCCCACCAACGTGATCCTGCAGGGTGTTTCGTCCGCGCATAACCCGAATTGGCTCAGTTTAGTGTTCAACGCGGTTGCCGATGGCTCGGGCTTTGTTGTTGGTACCGAACGGGCCGGGCCCTGGGTGGCCGCGGCGTAGAGGCTGCGGCAGATGACCGGTCAGGTGGCGTCGGCTCAGTCCAGTTCTCCGATCCGACCCACATCCTGGCTTGGATGCATCGTCCGAGCGAGTGCCTCATCGACGAAGGCGTTGACGAACGTGACCCGATCTAAGACGACCTGCACATCGCGGAATAGTCGCTGAAACTCCTCGTCATCGCGAACCGAGTCGATCTGCTCCGCCGTGCCCCGCATCAGAATGAAGCCGCGCAGGTCTCTGTCGTTTGACGGAAGAACTGCTACGTCAAAGCGATCGATCCGGCGTTCTTCCTGAAGACTCCTCAAGTAGTGCATCGACTTGTTGAAGAGTTCGAGGGCGCGCTTCTCGCGCCCGTCCACCATGCTCCCCCAGCCTATGAACAACGCAGCCTCAGCCATGACCTTTTCCCCGCTCCACTGTGGAAAACCGACATGTTCCGCAACTCCCCTAATCTGGATCAGGTAAGTCCGGTAACGAATCCAGGCTGCACCCCCCGCGATCCACCGGATAGGGCCGTTCGTCCCCCCGAGGCGCACCTTCAGTGCCCGACGGCGGTCGGAGCTAGTCGCCGTTTTCGTCCGCCAGCACCCGATAAACAGTGGCTAGGCTCACGCCGTCGTACTGGCCTGGGCAAAGGATGTAGACAGGGAGCAAACGGACATCCTCTCGCGGACGAACGTGAATGGCGGCGCTATCGCTATCGGCCACCCGCTCGGCGCCAGCGGTGCCCGTGTCATGACCACACTCGTGAATGCACTGGAGCAGCGTGGCGGTCGGTATGGGCTGCAGACGATGTGTGAGGGCGGCGGCATGGCCAACGCCACCATCATCGAACGCCTGGGCTAGGCGTCCTCGATCCGACACAGCGCGCCCGTGCTATGTCACCACGATGCTAGCCACCAGTAGCAGAGCCGCAGACATGGCGAGCAGTGCGGGACAGACCTTGAACCACACAATGGGGGTTCGAGCGCCGGTGAGAGCGGTGAGCGCCGCTAGGGCTACGAGTAACCCCGCAACGACACGGTAGATGATGGCGGTGACCCGGATGTCAGCTGCAGTCGCGGTGACCGCGACCACCAGGGCGGCCATGCCCCACATGGTCAACGACTCAGCCAACCACTCCTGGGTGAGAACACGGCGGTTGTCCGCCGTGATCGGCTCGAAGGCAGCCACCACTCGTTTAGTCGGTACGGCGTGGACTATCCCCCACACCGCGATTAGAGCCGCAGCTATGTAGGCCAGCACATGCACGAGAACACCTTAATCGGATGATTGTTGCCCAGCAGCAGACCGGTCGCAGCCACGTCGGACGATGCATCGCCGGCATTTTCGCCGCTGCAAGCGCAACCGCCGGTTCCCTCGGCGGCGAGTAGGTCGGGGCTCGTGCCGAAGGTTTTGCGTCGGACAGGACGGTGTAGACCTCCCACCTCCGGTCGTGCTCGCCTGGGCTGCCGACACCGGCGCGGATCTGGCCAAGACCAACGTCAACGGCGGCGCCATCGCCATCGGCCACCCGCTGGGCGCCAGCGGCGCTCGCATCATGACGACACTGGTCAACGCCCTCGAACGGAGCGGTGGGCGGTATGGCTTGCAGACGATGTGCGAGGGCGGCGGCATGGCCAACGCCACCATCATCGAACGGTTGGGTTAGGCGGCTTCGGCGCCAAAGCCAGCAGGGCACATGGAGTTCCTGCGCCTTCAGGTGTTGGGGACTGGGGCCGCCGAGGGCCCGTTGGAAGGCGGCAGCAATGCGCAGGACGAAATTGCTGTGCCAGATGCTACTTAGGCTTGGTTTGTTGGAGATGCGCTATCTCGTTTCCCCACACTGATTGCGCGCCCGCATCCCCGATGCGGTAGGTCTGGATCATCGCTGCTGTACCGACGGTGACGGCGACGATTGCGACGGTGACTTTGATCGCCGGGCGACGCGAGCCGGATCGACGTTCCGCCAAACCCAGCAACAGAAGCCCGATGGCGACGATCAGTAGCGCGACGGCGAAATAGATCATGGTGTCGCCCAGCTCGGCGTGCTTGCGCAGGATCGGGTCAGGGTTGCGCCGCAGGTCGTAAAGCCATCCACCGGCATGCGTCGTGATCGGCGTCAGCACGGTTGTCACAGTGGCGAGGAGGACGGTCAACCAGACGAGGCTTCCCCGGCGGCCTGCAGGCCACAAGGCGCAAGTGATCGCGAGCAGTGCCGTCAACGGTGCGAGGACAACGAGGAAATGCACAAACAGCACGTGGGCGGGCAGGCCATGAATGACCGTCATTGAGGTCCTTCGAGCACCATTGCGCGGGCTCAGTTTTGCGGGCCGGAATCGGCATGCCGCGAGTTCGGGCGAGCGCGATCATAACGCCTTTCACGGTGGCCAAGGCAACGCTAACTATCTCTGTCAGTGGGAAGTTTGGTGAGGCTGGGCTAGCTGGCTCGACCGAGGAATATGCGCTTGGCTTGGCGACATGGACGACAATCAACACCGACCAAGGCAGCCGCTGAAGCCGACGCACCAACAAGTAGATGCCGCGGCAAGTGAGCAACCAACACATGCCGCCGAGCCGCACGCCGGTCACAGCACTGGTCGGCTGAATCGGTTGCGCGCAGCAGTGCTAGGCGCTAACGACGGCATCGTCTCCGTGGCTGGCATCGTGGTCGGCGTGGCCGGGGCCACCCAACTACGCGGTCCGATCTTCACCGCCGGGCTGGCCGCCCTGGTAGGAGGCGCCGTCTCAATGGCCCTGGGTGAATTCGTTTCGGTCTCAAGCCAACGCGACAGCGAAAAGGCCCAACTGGCCATCGAGCGGAACGAGTTGCGGCACATACCCGATGCCGAGTTGGCGGAACTCGCCGCCATCTACCAAGGCCGAGGCCTATCAGCTGAAACCGCAGCGCAAGTAGCCAAAGAGCTGACCGCTCACGATGCGCTGACCGCCCACGCCCACGCTGAACTCAACATCGATCCCGAGGACTTGGCCAACCCCTGGCAGGCCGCGGCGGCGTCGGCGGCCTCGTTCATCATTGGGGCGTTGCTACCATTCGTGGCCATCCTGTTGCCTCCCAACGCGTGGCGCGTCCCGGTGACCTTTGTCGCGGTGCTCGCCGCCTTGGCGCTGACCGGGGGGGTCAGCGCCCAGATCGGCGGTGCAAGTGTATGGCGCGCAGTACTGCGCGTCGTAGTCGGCGGCGCAGCAGGACTCGCATTGACCTACGGCGTCGGGCATCTCTTCGGCACCGCTGTCCACTAACAAGCTTCTCCGACCGGTGACCGCCCTGATTTTGCGCCCCTGTCCCGACATTGGCCAGCGGCGCCATCGCCATCGGCCACCCGCTGGGCGCCAGCGGCGCTCGCATCATGACCACACTGGTCAACGCCCTCGAGCAGAGCGGCGGGCGGTACGGCTTGCAGACGATGTGCGAGGGCGGCGGCATGGCCAACGCCACCATCATCGAGCGCGTGGGCTAAGGCACCGTTCAGTTGAGGGCCGCGACCTATTGGCGTGCCATCGCGAGGTTGAACCGGTCTTCGTCGGTGATCAAGTGGTCGTGGCTGTCCTCGCCGATGTCGAGTTGGACCCATTCGATGCTGCCGGTGAAGCGATTGCCGGTCGGTCCATAGTCGGGTGAGGCCGGCGATCCAGTGTCGGAGCCGACGTCGCATGCCTCGTCGGCGGAGTAGCCCATGGGCTGTGTCTTCTCGACGCGCCCCGTCCCGACGGGTTTCCCGTCGTAGAAAAGTGTGACGTCTCCGCCCTTGGCCAGTCCGCCGCCGTCGTAGGTGAACTCCATGCGGACCTGATGCTTGCCTGCGGGAATCGGTGTGTCCGCACTGGTGATGTAGTGCTCGATGCCGAAGAAGTTGAAGCAGTACTTGAGTTTTCCCTCATGCGCGTAGAGCGACCAGCCACCAACGCTGCCGCCTTGGGTGATGATGACTCCGTTGGCACCGGATTCGGGCACGACGATGTTCGCAGTGACCGTGTAGGACTTGTTCTTGAGTATCAGCACACAGTTCTCGCTGACTCGCATGCCGTCGAAAAGAAGTTGGGTGTTGCCCCGGATGAGTTGCGGGCGGCCGGCGATGTCGGCGTTGATGCGCTCGAAGCCACGGTCGTCGATCGGCAGGACGTTGTACTTGACCGCCTCGATCAACCAGAGACGTTGCAGTTCGGCAAGTTTCTCTGGGTTCTCGCCGACGATATCGTGGGCCTGGGTCCAGTCATCGGGGCCATAGAGTTCCCATACGTCGTCGTCGAAGGGGGGCGGTGTTCCGGTCTCCCACGGCGTGCGGTGCTTGGTTACCGCGGTCCATCCTTGGTGATAGATCCCCCGGTTGCCGAACATCTCGAAGTACTGGACGTGGTGCGTCTCCGGGGCATTGGCATCCCGAAGTGTGGTCAGCATGCTGACACCCTCCAAGGGTGCCTGGCTGATGCCGTTCACCGCCGCCGGGGCAGGTAGACCGGCCGCTTCCAGAATTGTGGGGGCTATGTCGATGACGTGGTGGAACTGGTTGCGCAGGCCGCCCTTCTCGTCAAGGCCGTTGGGCCAGTGCACGATGGTTCCGTTGCGGGTGCCGCCCCAATGCGACGCGATCTGTTTGGTCCACTGGTACGGGGCGCAGAGCGCGTGTGCCCAGCCCACGGCGTAGTGGTTGTAGGCCTTGGGCGTGCCGAAGTCGTCGATCTTGGACAGCAGGAACTCGGTGGTCTCGATGCCTGGCATCCCGTTGAGCGAGGCCATCTCGTTGAAGCAGCCGTTCATGGTGCCTTCGGCGGAGGCGCCGTTGTCACCAATGATGAAGTAGATCAGCGTGTCAGCAAGGAATCCGAGATCATCGATTGCATCGATAACTCGGCCGACCTCGTGGTCGGTCTGCTCGAGAAAGCCTGCGTAGAGCTCCATTTGGCGGGCCAGCACCGGCTTGAGTTCGTCGGGCATGTCAGCCCAGGCGGGGATCTCGTCGTGGCGGCGGGTCAGTTCGGCGTTGTGGGGCACCACGCCCAACTTCTTCTGCTCGGCGATGATGTTGTCCCGCAGGACGTCCCAGCCGGCGTCGAATTTTCCCTTGTACTTGTCGGACCATTCCTTGGGTACGTGGTGCGGGGCATGTGTGGCACCGGGGGCGTAGTACATGAAGAAGGGTTTGTCCGGAACGAGCGCCTTCTGCTGACGGACCCAGGTGATGGCACGATCGGCGAGGTCCTCGTTGAGCGTGTAGCCCTCTTCGGGTGACCTCGGTGGTTCGATAGCGGTGGTGCCTTCGTAGAGGCCCGGGTAGTACTGGTTGGCCTCGCCGCCGACGAACCCGTAGAAGTACTCGAACCCCGATCCGGTGGGCCATTGGTGGAATGGTCCTGCGGGCGAGACCTCCCAGACCGGCACTTCGTGACACTTGCCGAACTGGGCCGTCGAATATCCATTGAGCCGAAGGGTTTCGGCGATGGGTGCTTTTTCCTTGGGGCGGACGCTGCTGTTGCCGGGGGCCGAGGTGGCCATCTCGGTGATTGCGCCCATACCCACCGAGTGGTGGTTGCGTCCGGTCAGTAGCGCCTGGCGGGTAGGCGAGCACAGCGCGGTGGTGTGGAAGCGGTTGAGCTTGACCCCACCAGCAGCGAGGCGCTCGGCTACTGGGGTGTGGCACGGCCCACCGAACGCCGACGACGCACCGAAACCGACGTCGTCGATCAGCACGATGAGCACGTTCGGCGCGTCTGCGGGTGGCCGCAGCGTCGTGATCGGCGGATACGCCGTGTTGGGGTCCTTCGCGTCATACGTGGTCAGACCCACATGCGTGGCGTCAGGGATCGGCAGGTGGTCTCTGGAAATCGGAGTGGTCATGGGTGCCCCTTCTGCTAAAGACATAGACCGAGTTGGTAGTTGTCAGTTCACCGTCGTGCCATCGTGTTCCTCGCCTGAGAACGCTCCCATCCCAGATTTGTGGCGTCATCGTGTCATGCGGGATGCGCCGCGTCAGCGATTCGCGCCGAACGGTAGGCAGGCGACAGCAGAAACGGACCGCGAGAACTCGGTAGACGGTGGGCGGTATGGTTTGCAGACGATGTGTGAGGGCGGCGGCATGGCCAATGCCACCATCATCGAACGGCTCGGCTAAGCCAAACCAGCGGGGCGAAGGACCTGGCGATATGACCGCAATACGTGCTGCCGCAGTACAACTCAGCCCGGTGCTCTACAGCCGGGAGGGAACGGTCGAAAAGGTAGTCGGCAAGATCGAACAACTGGCCGCCCACGGCGTGCAGTTCGCGACCTTCCCGGAGACGGTGATCCCGTACTACCCGTACTTCTCCTTCGTTCAGCGTCCGTTCGAGATGCGAAAAGAACACCTCAAGCTGCTCGATCAGGCGGTGGAGATACCGTCGCCTGCTGTCGACGCGATCAGTGCGGCGGCGCGGACCGCCGGCATGGTGGTGTCGGTCGGCGTCAACGAACGCGACGGCGGTTCGCTCTACAACACCCAGTTGCTGTTCGACGCCGACGGCACCCTGATCCAACGGCGTCGCAAGACCACCCCGACGTACCACGAGCGGATGGTCTGGGGACAGGGCGACGGCAGCGGACTGCGGGCAGTGGACAGCGCGGTCGGACGTATCGGGCAATTGGCGTGTTGGGAGCACTACAACCCGCTGGCCCGGTATGCCCTGATCGCCGACGGCGAGCAGATCCACTCGGGCATGTTTCCCGGGGCGTTCGGCGGTGACCTGTTCGCACAACAGGCCGAGATCAGCGTGCGCAACCACGCCCTGGAGTCCGGCGCGTTCGTCGTCAACGCGACCGCATGGCTTGACGCCGAGCAGCAGGCGCAGATCGTGGCGGACACGGGCGGTCCGATCGGCCCGATTTCTGGCGGCTTTTTCACCGCGATCATCACCCCCCAGGGCGAGTACCTGGGCGAGCCGCTGCGCTCCGGGGAAGGCGAGGTGATCGCCGACCTTGACTTCTCGCTGATCAACACCCGCAAGATCCTGATGGACTCGATCGGCCACTACAGCCGGCCCGAACTGCTCAGCCTGATGGTGGATCGCACACCGACCGCCCACCTGCACGACCGCGCCCTACATCCCGAAGATGCTCAGCATGAGCGCGTCTGAGCCGCACGAAATCCGCTTCCAGGGAGTACGAGTGCGGTACGACAGTGCGAAGAGCTACGACGAGCTCTTGGCGGCGCTGCTGGCCGATATCGGCCAACTGCCGGTTCCGATCAACGATTTCGCAGTGGCCACCGACGACTGGCAGTCGTATCAGCAACTGGTCCAACCCCACATCGGGCCAAGCGGATTCATGTTGTTCGGCCTGTTCGACCATGGCGCCTGGATCCCGAAGGCCGGCATCGACCGCAAGGTGATGCGGGTCGTGCTCGGTAACCCGCTGATCGCGATCACCATGCTGCGCCATGACGTGACCGCGGGCCTGTTCGCCCCGGTCGAGGTGCTGCTCGCCGACGAGGGTGACGACCGTAGCAGTCTGACCTATGTCGCGCCGTCGTCGCTGATGGTCTTGCAAAAGGACCGGCGGAAAATCCGGAATTGCTCAGCGCCGCAAAGGAACTCGACGCCAAGCTGGCTGCGCTGGCCGCGAAGGTCACGTTCTGACAGTTACGGTGTGTCTTGCCAATGCTTGGCCAGATGGGTGCCGCCGAATTTTTCCCGCAGCCCTCCGGATACGTCGCCGTTCCTGGGCGTACAGCTTAGGCCGCCAGGCCGTCACCCTTGGTCGTCTGCCCGGCCCGCCTGGCCGCACGCTTGCCGCGCCGCCATTCCCGCGCAGTCGCGAGGGCGGTCTTCAGCCCGCGCCGGCGCCCGGTCGCCGGGTCGGTGCCCGCGAAACCCGGCTCCAATTCGGCGAACATCCGCTCGCTGCGGGTCTCCGGCGCGTTGTCGGCGTCGTCGCGCAGATACTTGTTCGGCAGCGACAGCTTGGCGATCGTTCGCCATGTCTTGGCGTACTGCATCAGGAATGAGCCTGTGGTGTAAGGCAAGTCGTACTTGTCGCACACCTGGCGTACCCGGATCGAGATCTCGTGCAGGCGGCTGCTCGGCAAATCGGGGTACAAGTGATGCTCGATCTGGTGGCACAGGTTGCCGCTCATGAACCGCAGCACGGGGCCGCCCTCGAAGTTGGCACTGCCCAGCATCTGGCGCAGGTACCACTGGCCCTTGCTCTCGCCGATCATGTCGGTTTTGGTGAATTTCTCTGCGCCATCGGGGAAATGCCCACAGAAGATGACCGCGTTGGCCCACACGTTGCGGATCACGTTGGCCGTCGCGTTGGCCGTCAAGGCGGACCGGTACGTAGCGCCGGGCGACAGCGAGGTCAGCGCCGGAAACGCGACGTAGTCCTTGACCACCTGGCGACCGGCCTTGGCCAGGAAATCGTCTGTCCGCTGCCGGGCTTCGTCCTGGTCCATCCGCTTCTTGAGGATCTTGCCGATCTCCACGTGCTGCAAGCCGACGCCCCATTCGAAGCCGACCGCAAGCAGGGTGTTCCACACCACATTCAAGAGGTTGAAGCGCTTCCAGCGCTGATCGCGAGTGACGCGCAGCATGCCGTAGCCGACGTCGTCGTCCATGCCGAGGATGTTGGTGTACTTGTGGTGCACGAAATTGTGGGTGTAGCGCCAGTGCTTCGACGACCCGCTCATGTCCCACTCCCACGTCGTGGAGTGAATCTCCGGGTCGTTCATCCAGTCCCACTGGCCGTGCATGACGTTGTGGCCGATCTCCATGTTCTCGACGATCTTGGCCACACCCAGGGTGACGGTGCCCGCCCACCAGGCCGAGCGCCGTGAACTCGCGGCCAGCATCACCCGGCCGGCCACTTCCAGCGCGCGCTGCGCCGCGATGGTGCGGCGGATGTAGCGGGCATCCCGCTCGCCACGTGAGTCTTCAATGTCCAGACGTATCGCATCCAGCTCGTAAGCCAGGTTCTCGATGTCAGCGTCCGACAGATGCGCGAATACGTCGACGTCAGTGATCGCCATCGCGTTCTCTCCCTGCGGTCGTTTTCCCGTTCTAAAACTATTCCAGACCTACGCTATCGTAACCTACGACTACGTAAGTTACCAGTGAGTAGCTTTTAGATGTCTATCACGCAGTCGCCAGAGGCGGCCGACACACACGTCTGCACTCGCGTTCCCGGTTCGTGCTCCTGACCGGTCCGCAGGTCGCGGACATGGCCCTGCACCAGGTCGACCACACACGACTGACAAATGCCCATCCGGCAGCCGAACGGCATCTGCACCCCGGCGCCCTCACCGGCGTCCATCAGTGACGTCGCGGCATCGGCGGCCACGTGGCGGCCAGTGCGAGCGAACGTGACCGTGCCGCCCGCTCCGGCGGGCGCCGCCCTGGACACCGCGAACCGCTCCAAGTGGAGCCGATCGTCGATGCCCGCCGCCGACCACACCTTCTGGGCCTGGTTCAGCATGCCCTCCGGCCCGCAAGCCCAGGTCTGGCGCTCACGCCAGTCCGGTACCTGGCGATCGAGCTGGGACAGGTCGAGCCGGCCCTCGGTACGGGTGTGCCGCACCGTCAGCCGATACCCGGATTGGGTGTCAGCGAGCGCGCCCAGTTCGGCGGCGAACATCAGGTCGGACTCGGTGGGCACCGAATGCAGGTGTGCGACGTCGGTGATCTGGTTGCGACGCACCAGCGTCCGCAGCATCGACATCACCGGCGTGATGCCGGACCCCGCGGTGAGGAACAGAATCGTCGGCGGCGCCGGGTCGGGCAGCACGAAATTGCCCTGCGGCGCGGCCAGCCGCACGATCGTCCCGGGTTCGACACCGGCCACCAGGTGGGTGGACAGGAAGCCTTCGGGCATCGCTTTGACCGTGATGGTCACGGTGCGCGCTGACCCGGGTGAGGAAGTCTCAGCCGGGCTCGACGTCAACGAATACGACCGCCACCGCCAGCGCCCGTCCACCAGCAGTCCGATTCCCACGTACTGGCCGGGCTGGTAGTCGAAGCTGAAGCCCCAGCCGGGTTTGATGACCAGCGTCGCGGAATCCTCCGTCTCGCGGCGGACCTGAAGGATGCGGCCGCGCAATTCCCGGGCCGACCACAGTGGATTGGCCAGGTGCAGATAGTCGTCCGGCAACAGCGGCGTGGTGATGCGCGCGGCTATCTTGCGCAGCGCGTTCCAGCCCGGATGCGTCTGCGCTCCGGCGATTGTCGGGCTCTTGGTGTCGCGAAGGTTCGCGGTGATCGGCGCGTACTTCTTGCTCATAGGAGCTCCTGCTAACTCACGACGCGGCCATTAACTTCCGCTGACGGCCGGGCTGATTCAGCCCCTCTATAAAGCTACGGTACCGTAAGTTACGGACGCGTAGCTAGATGTGAGGGCCGCGAATGCGTCACACACGGCCACGGCGCGACCGGCCATGAGGCCACTACAGCAGGTCGAGCAGAAACGGCAGCTCCTGGTTCGCGTACCAGGCCAGATCGTGGTCCTGGGCGTCACCGACCAGCAGGTCGGCGTCCTCGTCGCCGAGGTCAGCGGAATCGATCGCCGCCATCGCCGCAATGACGGCCGGCTCCGCGTCGGCGTTGTCGACGTAGGCGGCGACGACCTGATCGAGCCGAACCGGTCCGCTCAGCCTGACGACGGCGTCATCCAGGTCGGGGCGGAAGGCCGCGTCCTCGACCTCGACGGCCAGCACCGCGCGGCGCGGCGGCCCGGCTTCGGAGGTGGCGTCACTTTCGGCCGCCAGCAGCCGCAGCGACGCCAGCGCCGCCTCGTCCAGCGCCACGTCGGCCAGTTCGTCGTCATCGCCCTGCGCGTAGGACTCCCGCAACGTCGGCGTCACCGCGAACGCGGTTCCATTGACAGGCAGCAGCGAACCGTCGGCGACGAGTTGCTGCAGCATCGACACGGTGGCCGGGATATAGACCTGCATCACGAGGCGCCGGCAGCCATGGGGCTAGCCACCCATCAAGGTGGCGACATGGTCATCGACGTACGTCGACAACTCGCGCGGCGGCCGCAGGTAGTTGCCACTCACGATCGGATGTTTGGGCAGATTGACCTTGGGCCTTTTCACGTCGTAGTAGTCGATGGTGGACAGCAGATGCGCCATCATGTTCAGCCGGGCGTGCTTCTTGATCTCCGATTCGACGACATACCACGGGCTGACCGGGGTATCGGTATGCACCATCATCTCGTCTTTGGCACGGGAATAGTCTTCCCACCGATAGACCGATTCCAGGTCCGTCGTGCTCAGCTTCCATTGCCGGACAGGATCGTTCATGCGCGCCTTGAACCGGCGCAGCTGTTCGTTGTCGGAAACCGAAAACCAATATTTGCGCAACAGAATGCCGTCGTCGATGAGCATCTGCTCGAAGATCGGCGTCTGCCGCAAGAACAGCACGTACTCTTGCGGCGTACAGAACCCCATGACTTTCTCGATGCCGGCGCGGTTGTACCACGACCGGTCGAAGAGCACGATCTCCCCTTTTGCGGGTAGATGCGCGATATAGCGCTGGTAGTACCACTGGCCGGATTCTCGATCCGAGGGCACCGGCAATGCGGCCACCTGAGCGACACGCGGGCTGAGGTATTCGGTGATCCGTTTGATGGCGCCACCCTTGCCCGCCGCGTCACGGCCCTCGAATATCACCACCACGCGCGCCCCGGAGTCCCGCACCCACTCCTGCAATTTCACGAATTCCGTTTGCAGCCTGAATAATTCGGCTTCATAGAGGGCGCTGGAGATCTTGCGTACCGGAGCCGCGGTCTTCTTTTTCTTCGGCTTCGCCGGCACGCCGTCGCTGGTGGCGGTATTCACATCAACGGATGCTATCTCTACCAGTCGCTTTTGACCCCACGACTGACCCCCGACTAGGACCGGGAAGCTTCCAGAAGCTCTTCCAGTGATTGATTCAGCAGCCCTGGCAGCACGTCGACATCGCTCATCGCGTCACGGTCGGCGTTGATGCCGAAATACACCATGCCGTTATAGGACGTCACGCTGATCGCCAGCGCCTGGTTGTGCAGCAGCGGCGGCACCGCGTAAGTCTCCAATAGCTTGGTTCCGGCGATATGCATCTGCGACTGGGCGCCGGGGGCGTTGGTGATCAACAGGTTGAACGGCTGCCTGGAAAGACTGGGAAAGCTGGTGGCGACCCGGATACCCATGGCGTGCAGGGTGGGCGGCGCAAAGCCCGACAGCGTGACGATGGTCCGGGCATCGACCAGGCTGGCGGCCGTCGGGTTCGATTCGGTGGCGTGGGCGATCTGCGACAGCCGCACCACCGCGTTGCGCTCCCCCACCGGCAGGTCGACCAGGAACGGCGTCACCTGGCTGATCGCCTGACCCGGGCCGGTCGAGTCCAGCTGGTCATCCGGATAGACCGACAGCGGCGCCATAGCCCGCACCGTCGAGGTCTGCGGTACCGCTTCACCGCGTGACATCAGCCAATTGCTCAGCGCGCCGGCCACCACCGCCAGCACCACATCGTTGACGTCGCAGTCGTAGCGCGCCCGCACGGTCCGGTAATCCTCGAGCCGTCCGCGAGCAACCGTGAATCGCCGATTGCGCGAGACCGTGGCGTTGAGCGGGCTGCTCGGTGCGGTACCGCGCGCCAGCGTGCGGGCGATATCGAGCGCGCGACGACCGGTGTCGATCAGTTGGCCGGTGTTCGTCGCCAGCCCCGCGAGTGCGGATCCGACGGCCTGCATCTGCGCTCCCGGACCCACCAACCAGTCGCCGATCGCGCCCATGAACAGCCGAGTGTTGCCGGGGTCGCGTTCCGGTACCCAGATGTCTTCGGGGAACGGCGGTGGACGCCGCGTCCGATCGGCGATGACGTGGCCGATCTCCAACGCGGTCATGCCGTTGATCAGAGCCTGATGCGACTTGGTGTAGAGGGCGATGCGGTTTTTCGACAGTCCCTCGACGATGTACATCTCCCACAACGGCCGTGACTTGTCCAGGGGTCGCGCGGCCAGCCGCGCGATCAGCTCGTGCAGTTGTTCGTCGCTGCCCGGCGACGGCAGCGCCGAGCGCCGCACGTGATAGGTGATGTCGAAGTCGCGATCGTCGAGCCAGACCGGCCTGACCATCGCGCCCTTGACTTGGCGGACCTTCTGCCGATACCGCGGTATCTGGGCCAGCCGTTGCTCGACGGTGGCCAACAACGTCTCATAGCTCAATCCGGCCCGCGGCTTGCGCAGGATAGACAACGACCCGACGTACATCGGGGTTGCGGTGTTCTCGAGCCGATAGAACGACGCGTCGGCCGGAGACAACCGGGTCACCATTGCGGCGCTGTCCTCCTTGTCAATTCGTGTATGCCACGGTATCGGCCCGCTCGTCGCCAGCACGGCGCGGATACGCGCCGGCCGCGGTTGTGCGATGATGACCGGCGTCTGCCACTCTCCAGCAGGCTCCCCCGTTCGGCCGTGAGTCTGGCGTGAGTCTGGAGAGTGCCCGTTGACCATTCGCCCCGTTGCGAACCCACCCCGCCGCGACACCTTCGCCGTCACACCGGTCGTCGAGTACGAGCCACCGACGCGAAACGTCCCGCAGTGCCGGCAATCATCCCATGTGGCGTTGCGGCCCGGTATTCCGCGTCCGCCTCGCCGCCAACCCGGCGGGCACGGCGCCCGGCAACCGGCCAGGCCCGCGGACATGTCCGCGTCGATGCGCCACGCGGCCGTCTTCGCCGACGCCGCACTGCGCCGAGTGCTGGAGGTCATCGACCGTCGCCGCCCGGTGTCGCAACTGCGCCCGCTGTTGGCACCGGGCCTCGTCGACTCCGTGCTCTCAGTCGGCCGCGCCGTCACCGGATGCGCAGGCGGCCACCCGGGCACCGCGGTGCTACGCCGGATGCGACTGCAACCGGCCGGGCGTGACATCCCGGAGACGGCGGCGGAGGTCTTCGGCACTTACAGTCGCGGGGACCGGGTCCATGCGATCGCCTGCCGGGTGGAACGGGCTGCCCGATTCCGCCGGATCCCGGTGGCTGGTGGTCGCCCTGCACATCGGCTGACGGGGTAGACGGTTCCCACCGCGCAGCTAGTGTGGGGCGCATGGACGGAAACACAGTCAGCGTCGAACGCGTCATCAAGGCGTCCCCGGCCAAGATCTTCGCCCTGTTGGCCGACGCCGGCCAGCACGGTAATTTCGACGGTTCGAAAACGTTGAACCACGCCGACCAGACATCGGTGCCCCTGTCGATGGGCGCGAAATTCGGCATGGCGATGCGGGGCCGGAAAGAGACGCTGTTCATCCCCTACCGCACGACCAACACGGTCATCGAATACGAACCGGCCCGCCGGATCGCCTGGCAGACAACCGCGATCGGCGGTCTGATGGGTGGCCGGATCTGGCGCTATGAACTCAAGCAGGCCCCCGGAAACGAGGCCGGCACGCTGGTGCGCGAGACCTGGGACGTGTCCCAGGACAAGCAGAAGTGGATGATCAGCAGCGGTTCGATGCCCGCCCAGACCGAGGAAGCCATGCGTGCGACCTTGGACCGGATCGCCGAGCTCCTCGAGTGCTAGCCCGACATCTGTGCTTTACCAACAGCTTTGGCGTGATGCCGACGTGGTAGCGGAATCAACATCGACACCTGGCGGCGGTAGTCGCGGTACTTGTTGCCCAGCGCTGCGACGAGGTCGTGCTCTTCGAGCTGCATCGCGATCAGGACGTAGCTGGTGATGACAGTCGTGAAGAGCAGGTGTCCGGCCGTCATCGTGGGCGCCGCCCAGAACGCGATGATGAAACCGAGCATGAGCGGGTGGCGCACCAGCCGATAGAACAGGCGGACGTGAAAGTCGAGGTCGGTGTACGGCTTTCCGCGCCAAGCCAAATACACCTGCCGCAGCCCGAACAGATCGAAATGGTTGATCATGAACGTCGACGCGAACGCGATCGCCCACCCCAGCCAGAACAGCCCCCACACCACCGTGCGCCCGGCCGGCTGTTGCACGTCCCAGATGATCGCGGGCATGGTTCGCCATTGCCAGTAGAGCAACAGCAATGCCAGGCTCGACAGCCACACATAGGTACTGCGCTCGATCGACGGCGGCACGAATCGCGTCCACCACCGCTTGAATCCCGGCCGCGCCATCACGCTGTGCTGGCCGGCGAAGACACCCAGCAGCGCCATGTTGACCACGACCGCCTCGCCGATCGACGCGGCGATCCCGTGATCAACACTGCGCGGCACCACGATGTCGCCTACAAAACCGGCTAGGAAACCAACCAAATACAAGAACGAGACCACGAACAACAGGTAGCTCGCGGCGCCGTAACCGACTGTCAAATAACGTTTCATGGCACTCAGTGTGCGGCGCAACGAGACCTTGGCACATGAGTCGTTTGCCTCATCTTCGACCACCGAGCTCTAGGCAATTTTGACTAGTCCATTTCGGCCACCAGCCTGGCTTGGTCGGAGTCGACAACATGAGAACCGCCGACCAGCCGGCCGTGCTGCGTCGCCCGTAACGCCGCGAAGCTGCGCCGGTTCTCCGAGTCGCTGGACGAAAACGACGAGCGGGTGAACGACGAACCCCACGAAGCGACGAAACGAGTTGGCATCGTGAAGTCTTACGGTGAAGCTACATACCGGAACAACTACTCGAGGCGGCGCTGAACTGGGGAGGCAGCCTCGTCGGCGAAGTAGGTGTGCGTAGCCGACGCCGGGCCCGCGAGACTGTGCAGACGTCTCGCGGGCCCGACCGTGCAGTGTCGTCATCGCCTCGATGCGCTGGACCGGGAACGCCGGTCCAGTACCCATACCGTGGCCAGAGTGAGGACAACGGCAAACGAAGCGAGCGCAATGAGACTCACACCGGTGCCTCCGTTGAAAGTCTCCCGATAGGCGGACATGGCCGGCAGCGTGGCGGTGAACCGGTCGAGATCCAGGTCGCGCCCCAATGCTTCGAATGCGTGGCGGTTGGCTAGGCCGAGGCTCATCAATCGTCCCGGGAAAGCCATCTTGTCAACGGGGACGATGGCGCCACCGAACAAAACCTGCGGGAAGCAAAGCATGGGCAGAGCGAGGGCGGCCTGAGCGGCGTTGTGCACCGCGGCCGAGGCGAGCAGGCCGAGGGCCAGCGCCGAGGTCGCTTCGATGACCATCGTCACGAACAGCAAGGCGTACACGTGCCATCCGACGGCGGGGAGCCGACCGAGTACCCGCAGTACGGCTAGGAGCACCGCACTCACTGCAGCCAGCACCGGAAGCAGGGCGGTGACCTTGGACGCCACGTAGGCGCCCACACTGAGCCCGGCCAGGCGCTCCCGACGGAATACGGCGATCTCCCCGACGATCTGAAGCAGACCATAGGTAAGGCCGAAGAAGAACCCGTCGAATGCGATCCAGAAAACGATTTGGGCCGGGCCGACGTCGGCCGCGCCACCTGGATCGAACGCGCCGCGCTTGAACAGCGTCGCCATCATCGCCGTGACCAGCACCGGTGAACCGAGCAGAACCGCCAGGGTCAGCCGGTTGCGGATCAGAACATCAACATTGCGGCGCGTGAGCAGCCACCATTGCCGCACCAAGCCCGTGCGCTTGACGCTTGACGGGGTCGCCGGGATGGCCGGCGGAGCCGAGCCGGGCTGGGCTTCTGACTTGTCACGACTGTTCGCAAATCGCTCCGCCCAGATCACCGGGGTGTGCTCACCGGCCAGCCGGTCGTACACGCCGGCGAGATTTTCCACACCGAAATAGCGCCGAGCCTCGATCGGGCTGCCGCTGAATGCGAGATGGCCGTCGCGAGCCAGGAACACCACCCGGTCACACCGATCGATGCCCTCCGGCTCATGCGTAGTGAGGACCACTGTTACCCCGCGCTCGCTAAGCCTGCGCAGCAGGCGCATCACGTGGGCTGCAGTCGACGGATCGAGTCCGGAGGTGGGTTCGTCGAGGAAGAAAAGGCGTGGCCGGGTCAGTAGTTCTACGGCGATACTGGCGCGCTTGCGCTGGCCGCCAGACAGCGCACGGACCGGCACCTCGGCCCGATCAGCCAGGTCGAGGTCACGCATGGTCTCCTCGACCACACGATCGGCCTCGGTCGCCGATGTGCCCGCGGGCAGCCGTAGCCGCGCCGCATAGCGCAGCGTGCGGCGCAGGGGCATTTCGAGGTGGATGATGTCGTCCTGCGGCACGTAGCCGATACGGGAATCGGCACTGGCTCGGGCACCGCGAACGACGCCTGGCACTATCGAGTGCGAAACCTCCCCGGCAGACGGTGGCTGCAGTCCCGCGAGGATCTCCAGCAATGTGGTTTTTCCTGCTCCACTGCCGCCGGCAATGGCAACCAACTCGCCTGGTTCTATCGAGAGCGACAGCTCCGGCAGGATTTGCCGTGCGCCGGCCCGCCGGCTCACGTTGACAGCATCGACCCGCCCGCCGACCGGCGCTCCGGGTGCCTGACTCGACGAGAGCGCACCGAAACGCTCGATTGCCGTTGGTTGAACCGCCAATTCGGTCATGTTGGTAACCTTCCGTGATTCCTGAATTGCATTGTCAGAACCTGATCATCGGCCTGTGGCAGCACTGGTTGCATGAGGCGTTTGCCTCAAACTCCAAGAGTCGACGTCAGCCGACGGAAAGGCTTTGCAGGTGGAATGCAAAGCGCGCCGAATCTGTTTGAAACAGTCGGCGACAGAGTGGCGTGAGCTGCCGCGGATGACGAGGGAGGCGAATGTCTCAGTGCACGCTGCTATTGGCCGGTAAAACGTTGCGGCTCTTCATCGTTCCCTCATCGTTCGGTGGCTGCGTCGACCGGAAAGCCCGCCAGACCCCGATCGATTGCCGCGAGACTCGCCTGCGTGCGGTTGTTGACGCCCAACTTTGCATAGACACGCTCGACGTGGTTGCGCGCTGTCTTCTCGGCGATGAACAACTCGGTGGCGATTTCACGGTTCGACCGGCCCTGCGCGACGAGTCGGAGGACTTCGACCTCCCGGGCGGTGAGCCCCGCCGACCAGGACGTCCGCCGCGATGTCCGATGCCCGGCCGCGGCCAAGACGGCTTCCACCGACTCGGCGTCGAGGCGTCCGTCGCGCGCCTCTTGGCGCAGCTGACCGGCAGCAGCGCGAGGATCGAGGGCGGCCCGTTGCGGACGTGGCTCGAGAAGTTGGTGATAAGCCACCGCCGCGGCAAGCAACCGGTCGTGCGCAGTCAATTCAGCACCGGCGAGCCCTCGGGGAAAGCCGGACCCGTCGATGCGTTCCTCGTGCTTGGTAGCGACGGACACCACCGACTCCAAGCCGTCGACCCGGCTCAGTATTCGTCCCGTCAGATAGGGGTACATCCGTACCCGCTCCCATTCAGCCGTACTGAGCGGCCCCTTCTTCTCCCAGATCTGATTGGACACCCCTAATCTGCCGAGGCCGTGGACGAGGCCCGCACGGTACAGACGCGTGATATCCGCCGACGGCATACGCCGGTGTCGGGCCGCTGCGGCCGCGAGATCCGCAACGCCCCGCGAGTAGCCTGGAGAACAAGGACACTTGAGATCGACGAAATCCGCTATTGCCCTTAGTAACTCGTCGATCTCTTCGTCATCGAGAGTGCGATCACGATCCGGTGCCTGCGCCAAAGCCGCGGTCCAAACATCTATTTCGAGCAGCCCCTCGACGATTGCGGCGGCATCACGTACGAACACATCGGCCACGGCCGGGCTGAACTGCGTGCCACGCCGGGACCGGGCGATCTCGACCGCTTGCTCCAGGCCTGCCCGTCCGCAGGTGCACCTCGATGACATCGGACAGGTGAACTATGTGGATTTCGAGCGGAATATCTTCCCCGCGAGCGCCGTTCGGCATCCCCCGGCCGTCCCAGCGCTCGAAGATATACGCCAGCGCCTTCCCGACCTGCCCGTCCAGGCCGATCCGATCGGATAGCACCCCGGCAGAAGTGCAATGCGAACTGATGAGGTTGGCAACCTGGTTACGTGCGGTGAGCAGAAAGGCAGCCGAGCGGATGCCGCGCTCCCAGCCCGACAATCCACGCCCTACGTGACTGACCATCAGACGCAGGAACGGCAGCCCGGCCATGTCCACCCCGTAGGTGTCGGCCCGGAAGGCGATGTCGTCGCCGAACAGCGCCGAAAGCTCGTGGGAATCGGCGTGACAACCGATCCAACCCACCAGATTGGCGTAATACACCGTCGCGCGCTGTTGTGCGTCCAGACCCATCCGCTCGGCGATGCGAGTTGCGATCAGAGAAGACCGAAGCATGTGTTCCATCGGCTGCCCCAGACCGAGGTCGATCGCCAGCGATATGGCCGCCAGCAACTCGGCTTTGCGCAGGCCCTTTGTCGAGCCGTGCAGCGTCCGGGTCGGGTGCACACCCTCATTCTGCACCTGCACATGACGGTATTGACGCGAATGACAAGGCAATGGCCCTACTACATGCGCCTGAGTCCGATGCCCACCTCGTCGGTCTTTCGGCGGTGCCGCGATCTCGCAGTCAGACGTCACTGCTCGGTCCTGGTGCCGATATCCATCGTGTAGCACACCGCTGTTCCGTCCAGCACGACGGTTCCGTCGTCCCGCGTGACGGTGGTTCGCAGTTCGGTGATCGGTTTGTCGGTGCGCACCGAGATGACTTCGACGCTGCCCGTGATCGTGTCACCGCAGCGCACCGGTGCCTTGAAGGCCCAATTGACATTCAGAAACACCGTGCCCGGACCCGGCAGCTTCTCCGCCACAACGGCATTCAGGATGGCGCTGGTGACCCCGCCCTGGACGACGATTTCCCCGAACCGCGACGCCTTGGCCGCCGCTTCGTCGTAGTGCAAAGGGTTGCGGTCGCCGCTGATCTCGGTGAACAGGGCGATGTCGTTGTCACCGACAGTGCGTGAGAGCTGCGCTGTCTGACCGACGAACGGTGTCGTGCGCGTAGAGCTGGTAGTCATTGCTTTGCTCCTTGAGTGGGTGGTGGTTGTGTAGGGCCGACATCGCTACGGCACCGAGCAGGGGGCCGGGTGCAAGAAGCAGAAATGCGTATTGCCAACCGATCAGTTCGGCGACGACAGGAACGAGTTGGATGGTGACAACGGTCAACAGGAAACCGGTCGCGGTCTGCGCGGTCAGGGCGGTGCCGACGAACCGGGTGTCCGTCGTCTCGCTGAGCACGGTGGAGAAGACGCCTGAGTCGGCGATGACGGCGGTACCCCACACCAAGAGGAAGACCACGAGAAGCAGCGTCGGGCCGGCGAAGAATAGTGGTGATGCCACGCAGCAGGTTCCGCTGATCACCAGTGCCGCCACCGCCGCCGGAGGGCGACCGAAACGGTCTGATGCCCAACCGCCCAGTAGGCATCCGACGGTCCCTGCGACTCCGATAGCGCCGAATGCGATGAACCCGGTCGACCCCACGGCCGCGTCGCCTCGTGCGCCCCGACCGGCGACGACGAACATCGGCAGCCAGGTCCACAGGGCGTAGAGCTCCCACATGTGCCCGAAATAGCCGAGACTGGCCAGCCGCGGTCCGCGGTCGGTGAGCAGAGCGAGCGCGTAGCGCGGATTCGGGGTGACCGCGCGGACGTCCAGATGGGGGCCGGGCCGAACCGCCGTCAGGGCGACGACGGCGCCCGCCGCAGTCAGTGCCGCGGCGGCCAGCATCACCGTTCTCCAAGGCAGCGGTCCGAGGCCGGTGATGAGGTGTGGGAGGGCGGAGCCGATGGTCAGTGCTGCCAGCAGAACCCCGAACGTACGGCCTCGATCGGTGGATGCCGACCATGACGCCATCAACTTCATCCCCACCGGATAGACGCCGGCGAGGAACATCCCGGTGAGGAATCTCAGCGGGACCGCCGCGGCGAGACCAGAGGCGGAAAGAGCCAGTGCCGCCGTGCAGGCCGCCGCGCCCAAGGCGCTTGCAGCGAGCAGGTGCTGCGGTGTGGTGCGGTCGGCGAGGTTGAAAACCGTCGAGGTGATCGCCCCGGCGACGAATCCGATTTGCACTGACGCGGTCAGCCAGACCGCCGCCGTCGCTCCGATACCCCACTCCGAACGCAGGGTGGGCACGACCGCGGTGGCCGAGAACCAAGCGCTCAGCGCCAACACCTGGACGAGCGCGACGAGTGCGCGTTGCCGGTTGGTGCGCGACAGCATCATCGTCCAATTCCGTTCAGGCGGCCGACATCTGGTCGAGTGCGCGCAGCGCGTCGACTTCGGGCCGCATCGCCTCGCTCAGTTCGCGAAGGTGGCCGCGCAGCTGCGCGAGATCCCAGCGGTAGCTCGCGATGCGTTCGGTGATGTCGAACAGCGGCTCGGACAGTCGGTCTCGGGTGCGCTCGTAGTCGTGGAGGGCGTTGAGCTGTGCCTGCCCGCCGCGGGGTGCGTCGAGCACCGCGCGGGCGAGCAGTTCCGCGTCGCGCAAGGCGTCCGTGATGCCGTGCGCGGTGATCGGGTCCTTGAAATAACCTGCATCACCGACCAACGCCCAGCCCGGGCCGGCGGACGCGCGGATCCAGCCGGGCTGGCCGGGGAAGCCTCGCAACGTGCCGACGGGTGGTGTGTCGGCGATAGAGCGGGCCAGCTCCGGGGTGGCCTCGGCAAGCAGCGACCGGTACGTGGCGTCCAGACCTGCGGACCGCTGTCGGGCGAACCTGTCGCTTGCGGTGCCCGACCAGACGCACGCCAAACCGTCGCCGGTCGGCACCACGCCCGCGGTCACCCCCTGCCGGTACGCCCAGTGGTAGCGATCGCGCGCGAGTCCGGGAAAGTAGCCGTACACGATCGCGCCGGACACCGTGCCGCGTCGGCGGAAGGGGGCGTCGACCGCTTGCGCGATCGTCGAGTTCCGCCCGTCGGCGCCGATGGTCAGCGGCGCGGTGGCGCGGAAGCGAGTGCCTGTCCCGCGCTCGATGCCCTCGATGCCGCGCACCCTGCTGCCATCGGTGAGCAGGCGGGTCACCCGCGCTGGGGCGCGAACCTCGGCGCCTGCCGTGCGGGCGGCCTCCAGCAGCAGCGCGTCGAGGACGGTTCGGCGGGGGGCGCGCAGCGCCGATATTCCACCGCTCGGGCGGATGTCGACGGTCTCGATGTCGTCGCCGTAAGCGAACTCGGTCGAAACGATGGCTGGAGTGCCCGCGTCGATGACCGCGTCGAGCAGACCCCAGCGGTGCAGTTGCAGCACACCGCCGCGCATGAGCGCATGGGTGGACAGCGTGTCGGAACCTGGCCGGGTCGCCTCGACGACGAGCACACGCATGCCGCCGCGGGACAGCAGCATCGCGGTGGCCGCACCGGCACACCGGCCGCCGACGACGATCGCGTCGTAGTTGTGGTCCATGAGTTGCTCCTCAGTTCGAGTCGAGATAGTGGGTGAGGTGTTCGCTCAGGTCCGTCGCGTCGGCGGCTGCGCCGTCGATCAAGGTCGACTTGCGGCGGCGCAGGAATGGCATCCCCATCAGGTACAGGCCGGGGCTGGGGGTGATGCCGCCGTCGTGGCGGACATGGCCTTTTCGGTCGAAGACCGGAACGTCGAGCCAGGACAGGTCCGGACGAAATCCGGTGGCCCAGAGAATCGTTCGGACGGCGCCGGAGCGTAGGTCGAGGGTCAGCGGCGTGTGGGCGGGGACGGCGGTCGCTGCGAACCGTCGCGGCGGATCGCCGCCATCCAAGCCCGCGTCGGTCGCCCACGCATCGATGGTGTCGAGCAGCCGTCCGAGTTTGAGGTCGGCCAGCGCGAACATGTTCGGCAACGAGCCGGAGAATTGCGCGATGCCGTCTTCGATGCCGGCCAACCGTCCGACCAACTGCACGCCGAGTTGACTCAGCGAATTCAGGTCGAGGGTGGTTCTCTCGGGTGAACCGACCAGCTGCATCGACGGCAGGTTGCGGGCTCGGATCAGATCGGGTATCTGGTCGTAGCGCTCGTCCAACACTCCCGCCGCGTCCATCCACCACAGGATGTCCTTGCCTCGGTAGGTGCGCGGCATTCGGACGTGTTCCCCGACGGCGAGCGTGACCGGCCGGCCGGAGCGGTGCAATTCCGCGGCAATCTGGATCCCGCTTGCCGAGGCGCCGACGACGAGGACCCCGCCGTCGGGAAGCTGGCTCGGGTTGCGGTAGTCGGCGGGGGTAATCGTGGTGATGCCGGCGGGCACGCCGCCCTGCAGCGCAGGCACCTTGGGAACGGTGCTTGCGCCCGGGGCGAGCACAACCGATCGCGCGTGCCACAAGCCTTGGTCTGTCTGCACCAGGTATCCCCGCTCGTCCTTCCGCACCGATGTGACGGTGGTGTTGGCTCGCACGGGTGCCGCCGACTCCTTCGCGTAGCGCTCGATCAGTTCCACGACGTCGGGTGCCGCGAGGTACCCGTCGGGGTCGTCGCCTCGGTAGGCGTAACCCGGTAGCCGGGTCATCCAGTTGGGGGTGAGCAGTCGCAGCGAGTCCCAGCGCTGCGTGCGCCAGGAGTGCGCTACCTCACCGCGTTCCAGCACGACGTGGTCGATCGAACGGTCGGCGAGGCAGCGACTCATGGCCAGTCCGCAGTGCCCGGCACCCACCACGATCGCGGTTGTCTTCAGCATGGTGGGTCTCCTGTTGAAACGTCGCCCGGTCAGGACAGGTCGACGGTGACGGGGGTGGGGTTGGTCAGGATGTCGTAGACGGCCGAGCGTTTCTGCGACTGCGCGACAAGGGCTTTGATCTCGTCGGTCGTGGCGTCGGCGTCGATGGTGTAGGTCACCCTGACCCCGCTGAAACCGTTGCGGACATCGGGGTCCGCGCCCAGGATTCCGTGGATGTCCTCGTCGGCCTCGACGGTGGCCTGCACCGAGCGCAGCTGAATGCCGCGGCGCTGGGCGATCGAGGCGATGCCGGCGGTAAGGCAGCCGCCCAGCGCGACCAACACATACTCGACCGGAGTGATGCCGTTGTCCTGCGAGGCGAATGCAAGCGGATGGTCGACGTCATAGGTGAACGTCGTCTTGTGTTGTTGCTGCTCGCCCAATCCGTAGAAGGTGTCCACGCTCGAGCGGCTGTGGGTGCCGTTTACCCAGGAAACTCTTGTCCGCCATTGGAACTGGGCGATCTCGGGCGTGTCGGCCAGGGCCTCACGGACGCCGAGCAGAGCTTCGACGTTGACGCCGTTGTCGACGGGGGTCTGGATTGTGGTCATGAACTTCTCCGTTCTTTGGGTGATCGGCTCCGTACGGAAACCGGTCAGGATTGGTCATGCCGCAATGCTCGACCCGGGCGCTCGGCCCGCGCATGAGGCACTTGCCTCAACTTTCAGGCCGAATGACGTTGCGGTGAGTTGGCCTCAATTGCGCCGCTTTCTGGGGCGATTGCCCCATGTGACGCCCTGTTCGTCCGCCCTACCCTTTTCCGCATGGTCATCTTGGACACCGCACGCGAAGCCGCACCCGCGATCGAGCGGAACCACTGGGACAGGGTTCTGACGGAAGGGCACGCGTCTTTGGTCAAGGCGCGACGAGTGTTTCGCTATCTACCGTCGGCGCCGCGATGCAAGGTATGCAACAACCCGTTCGGCGGCCCTGCCGGTCGTGTTCTCGCCGTTGCCGGGTTCAGCCCGTCGCGCAAGAACCCCAATCTGTGCAGTCGTTGTTGCGATGCGCTTCCCGCAGGCGGTGCTGAGGTGGACATCGCAGTCCTGTTCGCCGACGTTCGAGGTTCCACTGCGCTGGGTCAGCGCGGTGCTGCGACAAACTTCGCCGCGCTGCTCAACCGGTTCTACATCGCTGCGACGCAGACCCTTCTGCGTCATGACGCGGTGATCGACAAACTCATCGGCGATGAGGTGATGGCCTTCTTTGTTCGCGGCATCAGTGGTCCGCAGTACCGACGCCGTGCGGTCCTGGCGGGGATGGAGCTGCTCAAAGCGGTCGGTTACGGCAGCGACGGGGGGCCTTGGCTCGAGTTAGGCGTGGCGGTCAATGCCGGCGTCGCTTACGTGGGCAACGTTGGCGGCGCGGTCGTCGACTTCACTGCCCTCGGTGATCCGGTCAACGTCGCGGCGCGTATGCAACAACACGCCGCCGGCGGGGAGTTGCTCGTCGCATCTGGAGTGGCCGATGACCGCATGGCGACGGCTCAGCGACGTCGACTGAACCTCCGAGGCCACGCGCAGCCGATCGACACGTTCGTCCTCGGCGCGTGAGCCCTCGATGCCGCCTAAGCCAGTCTCGGGCTTCTCGGCGTGGCAAATCAGCGCCGCTTGGCCGACTTCGGCGGCTTGGCGCCGCGACCTTGTTGGCGCGCGGCCGCCCGACGCTCGCGCCGGCTGCCGCCGGCCGTCGCCCCGGCCGTTGCCTTCTCGGCACCACCGCCGTTGCGCTGCACCTGTGCCGAACCGTCCTCGGACGGGCCAGAATACGTCATGGCCGGTGCCTCGTTGTCGATTCCCTTGGCGCGCAACGTGGCTGGGGCTTCCTCACGCGCCGCGGGTGGCGCTTCGTCCGTGCCGCCTTCGGCACCCCCAGCTGCGCCAGGCCTTCCGGCGCTTCCACCGGCGCGAGCTGCGGTGCGGGTACCGCCTCGACGGTGACATTGAACAAGAAGCCGACCGACTCCTCTTTCATACCCTCGAGCATGGCGGTGAACATGTCGAAGCCCTCGCGCTGGTACTCCACCAACGGATCGCGCTGCGCCATCGCGCGCAGCCCGATGCCCTCCTTGAGGTAGTCCATCTCGTAGAGGTGCTCACGCCACTTGCGGTCGACGACATTGAGCAACACGTTGCGTTCCAGCTGGCGCATCGCACCCTCGCCTGCCAATTCCTCGAGTTCGGATTCCCTTGCGGCATAAGCACGTTCGGCATCTTTGACCAACGCGTCCTGCAACTCTTCACGGGTGAGCTCGTCGCGCTCGGAGTCCTCGTCCGGACGCATCAGCGACTCGTGGTCGATGCCGACCGGGTACAGCGTCTTGAGCGCCGACCACAACGCGTCCAGATCCCAGTCCTCGGCGTAGCCCTCGGCGGTCGCGCCGTCGACGTAGGCGGTGATGACGTCGACGAGCATGTCGGTGGCCTGCTGCTGCAGGTTCTCGCCTTCGAGAATGCGCGTGACGCTCGGCGTAGATCACCTTGCGCTGCTGGTTCATCACCTCGTCGTACTTCAGGACGTTCTTGCGCATCTCGAAGTTCTGCTGCTCGACCTGGGTCTGGGCGCTCTTGATCGCGCGGGTGACCATCTTGGCCTCGATCGGCACGTCGTCGGGCAGGTTCAGCCGGGTCAGCAGCGTCTCGAGCGCGGCGCCGTTGAACCGGCGCATCAGCTCGTCACCCAGCGACAGGTAGAAGCGCGACTCGCCCGGGTCGCCCTGCCGGCCGGAGCGGCCGCGCAGCTGGTTGTCGATGCGCCGCGACTCGTGGCGCTCGGTGCCCAGCACGTACAGGCCGCCGGCCTCGATCACCTCTTTGGCTTCGTCGGCTGCCTCCTCTTTGACGATGGGCAGCTCCTCGTGCCAGGCCGCGTCGTATTCCTCGGGTGTCTCGACCGGGTCCAGGCCGCGCTCGCGTAGCCGTTGGTCGGTGAGGAAGTCGATGTTGCCGCCCAGCACGATGTCGGTGCCGCGGCCGGCCATGTTGGTGGCGACGGTGATCCCGCCGCGGCGGCCCGCCACCGCGATGATGCCGGCCTCCTGCTCGTGGTACTTGGCGTTGAGCACGTTGTGCGGGATGCGCCGCTTCTGGAATTGGCGCGACAGATACTCCGAGCGTTCCACGCTGGTGGTGCCGATCAGGACCGGCTGGCCCTTCTCGAAGCGCTCGGCGACATCGTCGACGACCGCGATGTACTTGGCTTCCTCGGTCTTATAGATCAGGTCGGACTGGTCGGTGCGGATCATCGGCCTTATTGGTCGGGATGCTGACCACACCCAGCTTGTAGATCTCGTGCAGCTCGGCCGCCTCGGTCTGGGCGGTGCCGGTCATGCCCGCGAGCTTGTCGTAGAGCCGGAAGTAGTTCTGCAGCGTGATGGTGGCCAGCGTCTGGTTCTCGGCCTTGATCTCGACGTGCTCCTTGGCCTCGATGGCCTGGTGCATGCCCTCGTTGTAGCGCCGGCCGATCAGCACACGACCGGTGAACTCGTCGACGATCAGCACCTCGCCGTCGCGGACGATGTAGTCCTTGTCGCGGTTGAACAGCTCCTTGGCCTTCAGCGCGTTGTTCAGGTAGCTGACCAGCGGAGAGTTGGCGGCCTCGTAGAGGTTGTCGATGCCGAGCTGGTCCTCGACGAACTCCACGCCCTTTTCGTGTACGCCGATCGTGCGTTTACGCAGGTCGACCTCGTAGTGGGTGTCCTTTTCCATCAACGGTGCCAACCGGGCGAACTCGGTGTACCAGTTGGACGCGCCGTCGGCCGGACCGGAGATGATCAGCGGGGTACGAGCCTCGTCGATCAGGATCGAGTCGACCTCGTCGACGACTGCGAAGTTGTGCCCGCGCTGCACCAGGTCGTCCAGCGAGTGCGCCATGTTGTCGCGCAGGTAGTCGAAGCCGAACTCGTTGTTGGTGCCGTAGGTGATGTCGGCGTTGTAGGCGACGCGGCGCTGGTCCGGCGTCATCTGCGCGAGGATCACGCCCACTTCCAGACCGAGGAAGCGGTGCACGCGGCCCATCCACTCGCTGTCACGTTTGGCCAGGTAGTCGTTGACGGTGACGACGTGCACGCCTTTGCCGGCCAACGCGTTGAGGTAGGCGGGCAACACACAGGTCAGGGTCTTGCCCTCACCGGTCTTCATCTCGGCGACGTTGCCCAGGTGCAAGGCCGCCGCGCCCATCACCTGGACGTCGAACGGCCGCTGGTCGAGCACCCGCCAGGCGGCCTCCCGAGCCACGGCGAACGCCTCGGGCAGCAGGTCGTCGAGGTCTTCGCCCTCCTCGAGGCGCTTTCTGAACTCCTCGGTCTTGGCCCTCAGCTCGGCGTCGGAGAGTTTCTCGAGGTCGTCGGAGAGGGTGTTGACATAGTCGGCAACCTTTCTGAGGCGCTTGACCATGCGACCTTCACCAAGGCGCAGCAACTTCGACAGCACAGCAATGTCCCTTGTGGGTAGGAGTCGTCGTATTCGATAAGGCGACTCCCATCGTAGGTGACGCCCCGGCGAAGGCCGCTGATCAAGCCCCTCCGGTCACGCCAGCCTGATCAAGCCAGCCTGATCAAGCCATAGTCGTAAGCGTGCCGGCGGTAGACCACGCAGGGCCGTTCGCTCTCCTTGTCGTAGAACAAAAAGAAGTTGTGCCCGACGAGCTCCATCTCGTAGAGCGCGTCGTCGACCGACATCGGCTTGGCCGGGTGTTCCTTGATGCGGACGACCCGCCCCGGCGCGTGGTCTTGGTCGAGGTAAACGGCTTCGTGTTCGTGCGGATCGGCCGTGTCGTTGTTGAAGGCCTGCTCCGACGGCGGGACCATCGCGGTGGCCTCGGCCAGCGAGACCGGGGTCTTGTCGCCGTAGTGCACCTTGCGGCGGTCCTTGCCGCGGCGCAACCGGCTCTCCAGTTTGACCACCGCTGACTCGAGTGCGGCATAGAAGCTGTCGGCACACGCCTCGCCGCGGACTATCGGCCCGCGCCCGCGAGCGGTGATCTCGACGCGCTGACAGGATTTCCGTTGGCGCCGGTTGCGTTCATGGTCGAGTTCGACGTCGAAGAGATAGATGGTCTTGTCGAACCGCTCCAAGCGGGCGAGTTTCTGCGAGACATAGATGCGGAAATGATCGGGGATCTCGACGTTGCGGCCCTTGAATACGATCTCGGCACTTGTCGCTCCGGTCTGCTCCTCCGTTCCGGCCGAGTGGTCCAGAACCTGGTCAGAATCCACGGTTAGCCTTGACATACGTGACAACTCGTTTCTCTATTCACGTGGCACGCACCCTGCGTGCCCGGCATTGAAGATTCGCGCCGACGAGGTTAGAGCGGGTTTTGAGAGATCAGTCACCGCCGAGGCTGCCCGCCGGAGCAAGATGTCGATTACCACCTCCTCCCGCGAGGGACTTCACCTGGGAAATCGCGACCTTAAGTCTTTTCGGTAACCCATGCAGGTTGCTGTCGACGTTAGCCCGTGTTTGCCGTGCAGTGCCACCAAATTCGCAGAGCTGTTGCGAGTTCTTCACTTCCTCTCAGCCGATTCAGGCGGGATTCATGACCTTGGGGCCCGGCCACCAAACGAATCAGGCCGCGCGATCGCCAGCACCGCGGCCACCCGCAGGCCGCCGGCCTGCAGCACCCGAACCGATTCGCGCGCCGTCGACCCCGTGGTGACGATGTCGTCGACGAGCAGGACCTCGGTGCCCGGGTGCCTGCCGCGCAGCAGGACCCGGCCCGCGATGTTGCGCTCGCGGGCGGACGTGTCCAGACCCACCGAGTCGCGGGCCAGCGCCCTCATCCGCAGAGCCGGGACGACGATGATGCCCGGGTGCTCCGCGACCGCGGTCGTCGCGATGCGGGCGACGGGGTCGCCCCCGCGCCGGCGCGCCGCGGAACGCCGCGTCGGGGCGGGCACGATCGTCAGCGGAGTCTCGAGGATCCCCCACGACAGCAATCGGTGGATACCGATAGCCAGGGCGCGCGCCAGCGGCCCCGCCAGATCAGCGCGTCCGTGCTCCTTGATCGCGAGGATCGCGTTGCGGCGCGCGCCGGCATAGCGGCCGAGCGCGAACACCGGCACCTGGGGGTCGACGCGGGGATTCACCACATGCGGTTCATCGGCGGCCACCGCCAGCTCTACCGCGCAGGCGTCACACCAGCGGGTCGATTCCAGCCCGCAGCCACCGCATTCCACCGGCAGGACCACGTCGAGCACGAACGCCAGTCTGACCGTTCGGGGTGACAAGCCGCCGTCAGTCCCCGGCTAGTCGGAGCCATGGTGACGACCCGCTTCGCCCGGCTCCGCCTCATGGTGGCGACCCGCTTCGCCCGGCTCCGCCTCATGGTGGCGACCCGCTTCGCCCGGCTCCGCCTCATGGTGGCGACCCGCTTCGCCCGGCTCCGCCGCGCTCGCGATCGCCACGGCCGCGCTCGCGATCGCCACGGCCGCGCTCGCGATCGCCACGGCCGCGCTCGCGATCGCCGACCTCGCAGCAGTGAGGGCCAGGTGAAGCTGAGCGCACCCTGGCTCAACCGGGCGATCAGGTCTTCCAACTGCCGCAGCGGCAGATCGGCTCGCCATTCCGGCAGCAGGGCCGACACCTGCAGGGAATCCGATTCGAGGCGGACGTCGGTGACCACCAGTCCGTGCGGCAGGTCGGGCAGTGGCACCTGATACGAGGGAGTCCGCGCCGGCAATGTCCATCGGCGTTGTCGGGTGATCAGGGTGCGCGGGCGCAGCCACAACGTCGTCCCGGCGGTCGACGCCACGATGTCGACGTCTACCTCGACGCCTCCCCAGCCGGGCTGGCGCGCCCAGCGCAGCCGGGCCCTTCCGTCGTCGGACAGCTCGCTGCGCACCCGCGGCGCCGCGCGATGCAGCACGTCGTCGAATATCTTGGCCGCCACCGTTGTCGACAACTCGGCCGGCGCGGCCACCACCTGTGGTGGCACGCCCGGACGGATGTGCACGTTGTGCAGGACGGCCACCGCGCTGTTCAGGTAGTGCTCGTCCCAGCTGATGTCGCGGGCGGCCACCCGGACCTCGCCGAGCTGACCGACGGCCAGTCCCCTGGACTCGAGCTCGGACTTCAGCTCGGTGACGGTCAGCACGACATCGTTGTCCCCGATGCGGACCGTGACCTCCTTGCCGATCAACAGTTGCTGCAGCGTCGCGAACAGCGTGCGGTAAGGCGCGGCAATAGCCTGGGCGGAGACCTCGCTGACCGACGGCAACCCCGTCGACGACCACAACGAGGACAGCATGTCCAACGCGCCGAAGGGATCGTCCCAACGCAGACGAGGAACTCTGGGCGACATGACACGCGCCTCCTTAGTGCGAGGGTAACCGAGGTTGGCTCGCAATAAGAAGGGCGCAATTATCCCGGCAGAACGGGTGCCGCCCCGGGCACCATCAACCCCGCGACGTCCGACCAGCCCTGCTGGCTTTCCGCGGCCGACGCCGAATACATAAGCACCCCTTGCATACCGGCGACATACACCGTCGACGGGTTGGCCGCGATCGCCGACAGCGGAATCTGCAGTCCGCGGGCCGGCGCGTCGGAGTTCACGCCGTCGAGGTTCACATACGACACCGGATGCGCGGTGTCGTTGCGGGTCACCACGATGTCGTCACCGGTACGCCAGGACAACGACAGCACCGAGGAACCCAAACCGAATCCCAGCCGCCGCGGATAGGTCAGGGCAAACTGGCCGGCCTGGGTCTGCTCGACGCCGGCGAGGATCACCTGCCCGGCGATCACCATCGCGGCACGCGTCCCGTCGCGGGACAGCTGCAGGTCCGTGATCGGGCCGGGGAAGCGGGTGGCCACCGCGGTGGAGTCCACCGGGATCCGCGCGGGCTGCCCGGACGCCGGTTCCTGAATCGCCCGCAGCACATTGTTGGTGTCGACCACCACCCACACCGCGTCGTCCAGCGACCAACTGGGCCGCGACAGGCTGTGTCCGTCGGCGGACTGGACCGCCTCACCGCCGAGATCACCGATCCACAGCGACGCCGCCGCGTCCGGGGCGCCGCGTCGCAGCGTCACCACCGACGCCACCAGGCGCCCGCTGCGCGACAGCGCGGCGCCGGTCTGATCCGCCATGTGCCCGAAGGCACCCGGCACCGTGGTGATGTTCTGTCCGTCCAGCGACACCAGGGAGCCACCCACCAGAGCGTGCAGGCCGGCGCCCGCGCCGTCGGCCACACCCGGATCAGTGGCGGCGACATCGGAAGTGGTCCAGCCTTCGACGAACCTGTCGTCCAGCGGAGCGCCGTCGGCGTTGATGACATACGGGCCGCGGATGTCGGCTCTGGCCAGCGTCCAAATGATCTGCGCGGCGAGCAATTGCCGACTGTGCGGATCGGTGGTAGACAGTTTTTCCAGATCGATCCGCGCGCCGCCGTAACCGCGCCCGATCCCGTTCTTGCCGCCGTCGGCCCGAGTCACCGGCCCGCGTAGCCGCAGCGGCGGAGCCAGCAGATTGCGCACCGTGTGGGCCATCTCCGGACGCGGGCCTGCCAGCAGCTTGGAGATCAGCTCGGTGGCCAGCTGATCGTGATCGGCCACCGCGACGTAGCGCGGATCGGGAACGACGGTCTTGCCGGTCGGGTCGGCGAAGTACAGCGTGTTGCGCTTGTAGGTCGATTGAAACTGCTGCCAGTCCAGGAAGACCCCGTTGGGCAGCCGGTCGATACGCCAGCCACCGGATGTCTTGACCAACTCGATGGCCCCGGGTCGGGCAGCTGACCCTCGGCGGTCTCGAACACCCCCACGTCCGACAGCGAACCCAGGATGTCTGCCCGCATGGTCGCTGAAACCCGTTCTGCACCACGGGTTTCCACGAAGACCACATGGTCGATCAGCAGCGCGCTACCGGCGTCGTCCCACGAGTTGGATGCCGATTGGGTGAGGAACTGCCGCGCCGCCAGGTGCCGGTTGGCGGGATCGGCTGTGGCCTTGAGAAATTCGCGCAGCAACACGTCGGGATCCATGCCCGGGGTCGGCTTGGGCAGGTTCGACGGCGCCGGTCGCTCGACGGTGCCGATCGCCTGCGGGGCCGACGAACTCGGCACTCCCGCACAGCCGCCGAGCAGCACGGCAAACAGCAGCGGCGCGAGTCGCGTCAGCGGCCGCCGCATCATCCGCTCCACTCCGCGTGCTGGCGTTGACGCTCTTTGGTGTGTTGCGGGCCGGTCGTGGCGGCCTGTTGCGGAACCGGCGTCATGGGCAGCGGGCTGGTCGTGACCTTGTAGCCACGAACCAGTGGCAGCGTCAGCCGGAAACAGGCACCTTCGCCGGGCTCGCCCCACGCCTCCAGCCGGCCCTGGTGCAGTCGAGCGTCCTCGATGCTGATCGCCAGACCCAGACCGGTGCCGCCGGAGCGCCGCACCCGCGAGGGATCCGAGCGCCAGAACCGGCTGAACACGAGCTTCTCTTCGCCGGGCCGCAGCCCGACCCCGTAGTCGCGCACGGTGACGGCGACGGTGTCTTCGTCGTAACCCATCCGGATGTCGACCGGCTTGTGCTCGGCGTGGTCGATGGCGTTGGCGATCAGATTGCGCAGGATCCGCTCGACCCGGCGCGCGTCGACCTCGGCGATGACCTCCTCGTCGGGCATGTCCACCTGAAGCTGGATGCCGGCGTCCTCGGCCAGGTGACCCACGTTGCCCAGGGCGCTGTTCACCGTCTGGCGCAGGTCGACCGCCTCGACGGACAGTTCGGCCACGCCGGCATCGTGGCGGGAGATCTCCAGCAGGTCGTTGAGCAGGGATTCGAACCGATCCAGCTCGTTGACCATCAGCTCGGTGGAGCGCCGCAGCGTGGGGTCCAGGTCGGAGCTGTGGTCGTAGATCAGGTCGGCGGCCATCCGCACGGTGGTCAGCGGCGTGCGCAGTTCATGGCTGACATCGGAGGTGAACCGGCGCTGCAGGTTGCCGAACTCCTCCAGCTGGGTGATCTGGCGCGACAAGCTTTCGGCCATGTCGTTGAAGGACACCGCCAGCCGGGCCATGTCGTCCTCGCCGCGCACCGGCATCCGTTCCGACAAATGTCCCTCGGCGAACCGCTCGGCGATCCGCGACGCCGACCGCACCGGCACCACCACCTGGCGCGACACCAGCAGCGCGATCCCGGCCAGCAGGACCAGCAGCACCAGGCCGCCGGTGGCCATGGTGCCGCGCACCAGCATGATCGTGGCCTGCTCGTTGGCCAGCGGAAAGATCAGGTACAGCTCCAGGTTGGCCACCCGCGACGAGGTCGGGGTCCCGACGATCAGCGCCGGCCCGGAAAAGCCCTCGGTGTGCACGGTGGCGTATTGGTAGGCCGCCTGCCCGGCCTTGATGAAACCGCGCAACGCCGGGGGCACCTGGTCAACCGGTCCGGCAGTAGAGGCCGCGCGCGGCCCGTCACCGGGCACCATCAGGACCGCATCGAATGCGCCCGCCTGGCCGGCGCCCGAGGCCGGGTCGGTCTTGGAGGTCAGGGTGTTGCGGGCCAGCTGCAGGCTGCTGTCCAGTGAGCGCGTTTCCTCACCGTTGACGATCCCGCTGACGGTGTTGCGCGCCCGCTCGATCTGGTCGATTGCCGCCCTGAGCTTGACGTCGAGCACCCGGTTGGTGAGCTGACTGGTCAGCACGAAGCCGAGCGCCAGGATCACCGCGAACGACAGCCCGAGTGTCAGCGCCACCACACGCAGTTGCAGTGATCGACGCCAGGCGACGCCCACCGCTCGACTCAACGCACCCATGCCACGTGGCAACGGGCCAGAGCGCCCCCAGCGACTTCGAGTGCGCCGCGACGAGCGCCAGATCAATGACACCGCCTCTCAGCATCGCGACACTCCGCATCGTCGCCGGGACGGATCACGGAGGTCCGGCCTTGTAACCCACTCCTCGAACGGTCAAAACCACGGTCGGGTTCTCAGGGTCTTTCTCGACCTTGGCCCGCAGACGCTGGACGTGCACGTTCACCAGGCGGGTGTCCGCCGGGTGCCGGTATCCCCACACCTGTTCGAGCAGCACATCACGAGTAAACACCTGGCGCGGTTTGCGTGCCAACGCGACCAGCAGGTCGAATTCCAGGGGTGTGAGGGAGATCTGCTCGCCGTTGCGGGTGACCTTGTGCGCCGGCACGTCGATGTCGACGTCGGCGATGGACAGCATCTCGGCGGGTTCGTCGTCGTTGCGCCGCAGCCGCGCCCGCACCCGGGCGACCAGCTCCTTGGGCTTGAACGGCTTCATGATGTAGTCGTCGGCGCCGGACTCCAGGCCCAACACCACGTCCACGGTGTCGGTCTTGGCGGTCAGCATGACGATGGGAACGCCGGAATCGGCGCGCAGCACCCGGCACACGTCGATGCCGTTCATGCCGGGCAGCATCAGGTCCAGCAGCACCAAATCGGGCCGCAACTCGCGCACGGCGGTCAGGGCTTGCGTACCGTCGCCGATGACCGCGGTGTCGAAGCCCTCCCCACGCAGCACGATGGTGAGCATCTCCGCAAGCGAAGCGTCGTCGTCGACAACCAAAATCCTTTGCCTCATGCCGTCCATGGTGTCACCAGATCGGGACAAAGTCGGCGCACCACACGGGCGTTTCGTGTTCGATAAGGGCAAATCGCAATCAAAATGTGCTATTCGGCGGTGAAAGTGGCCGCCAATCGGCCCGGATCGACGTCGGCGTCGACCACCAGCCAGCGTCCGCCCCAGCCCGCGGCGGCCAATTCGGCGTACACCGCGCCGGTGCGCCGCTGCAGTTCGTCGTCGCGTTCGTAGGTGTCACGCGCCCGGCCCGGATCGCTCTGCGCCCGGCTGCGGGCCCGCTGCCCGGCGAGTTCGGCGGTGACGTTCAGCAGCACCTGCCAGTCCGGTGCGGGCAGCCCGAACCGCTCGTACTCCATCCGGTGCACCCAGGCCACCGCCTCCCCGGCCGCGTCTTCGTGCAGCCGCGCAGCGCTGTAGGCCGCGTTGGATGCGACATAGCGATCCAGGATCACCACGTCGTGGTCGCGGCCCAAGCCCGCGATCTCCTCGATCGCGCCGGCGCGGTCGAGTGCGAACAGCATCGCCATCGCGTACACCGACGACGCGAGGTCACCGTGCTCGCCGTGCAGCGCCTCGGCGGCCACGTCGGCGGTGATCGATCGCCGGTACCGCGGGAATGCCAGCGTGGCCACTGACTTTCCGGCCTGCTCGAACGCCTTGCGCAGGCCGTCGGTGAGCGTGCGCTTGCCGGCGCCGTCGACGCCTTCGATCGCGATCAGCACGGCGCGAGCCTATCGGCGCCTCGAACGTGCACGCTGGCGTCACGCTCGGCGCCGAAGGTGCTGCAGCGTCACGCTCGGCCGAGAAGTCGGCGGCCTCAGCGCTCAGTAGCGGTAGTGGTCCGGCTTGTACGGGCCCTCGACATCGATGCCGAGGTATTCGGCCTGGTCCTTGGTCAGCTTGGTCAGGTGTCCGCCGAGCGCCTCGACGTGGATCCGGGCCACCTTCTCGTCGAGGTGCTTGGGCAGCCGGTACACCTCGTTGTCGTACTCGTCGTTCTTGGTCCACAGCTCGATCTGGGCGATCGTCTGGTTGGCGAAGCTGTTGCTCATCACGAACGACGGGTGACCCGTGGCGTTGCCCAGGTTCAGCAGCCGGCCCTCGGACAGCACGATGATCGACTTGCCGCTCTCACCGAAGGTCCACAGGTCGACCTGCGGCTTGATGTTCAGCTTCGTCGCGCCCGAGCGCTCCAGGGCGGCCATGTCGATCTCATTGTCGAAGTGGCCGATGTTGCCCAGGATGGCGTGATCCTTCATCGCCTTCATGTGATCCAGCGAGATGATGTCCTTGTTGCCGGTCGACGTGACGACGATGTCGGCGTCGGCGATGGCGTCCTCGACGGTCACCACGTCGAAGCCCTCCATCAGCGCCTGCAGCGCGTTGATCGGGTCGATCTCGGTGACCACGACGCGTGCACCCTGGCCCTTCACCGCCTCCGCGCAGCCCTTGCCGACGTCGCCGTAGCCGCAGATCAGGACCTTCTTGCCGCCGATCAGCGCGTCGGTGCCGCGGTTGATGCCGTCGATCAGGGAGTGCCGGGTGCCGTACTTGTTGTCGAACTTGGACTTGGTCACCGAGTCGTTGACGTTGATCGCCGGGAAGGCGAGGTCGCCGGCCGCGGCGAACTGGTACAGGCGCAGCACGCCGGTCGTGGTCTCCTCGGTGACACCCTTGACCGACTCGGCGATCTTGGTCCACTTGTCTTTGTCGGTCTCGATAGCGAGTCCCGCAGCACGCTCAAGAAGACCTTCCACTCCGCGGAGTCGTCTTCCTCGGTGGGCGGCACCACACCGGCCTTCTCGTACTGCATGCCGCGCAGCACCATCATGGTGGCGTCGCCGCCGTCGTCGAGGATCATATTTGCCGGAGCGGGCCCGGCTTCGTTTCCGGCCAGGTCAGCATCTGCTCGGCGGCCCACCAGTACTCCTCGAGGCTCTCGCCCTTCCACGCGAAGACCGGCACACCCTTGGGCTCCTCGGGGGTGCCGTGCTTGCCGACGACGACCGCGGCGGCCGCGTGGTCCTGGGTGGAGAAGATGTTGCACGAGGCCCAGCGGACCTCAGCGCCCAGCGAGGTGAGGGTTTCGATCAACACCGCGGTCTGGACGGTCATGTGCAGCGAACCCGAGATACGGGCCCCCTTGAGCGGTTGGACCTCGGCGTACTCGCGACGCAACGACATCAGGCCGGGCATTTCGTACTCGGCCAGATCGAGCTCTTTGCGTCCGAAATCCGCTAGCGACAGGTCGGCGATCTTGAAGTCGATGCCGTTACGAACGTCGGGGGTCAGCGAATGCTCGGTCGTCGTCATTACGTGTTTCTTCCTTACTGGTACGTGCGGGGGGCTTACAGGGGCTCTGTGGAGCCGAGCGGGCTTCTTATCAGCCTAGGTACGCTCTTGTGCCACTGTAGCCCGCCCGCTCCCAGCCCTGGCAGGTCAGGGGACGTTGACGACGCCGTGACGCTCGGCGAACGGAGTCATCAGCCGCGCCAGATCGCGCGCGACGTCGTGGTCGGCTTCCGGCGGCATCGACACGTAGCTCAAGCACAACCGCACGATCGCCCGCGACATCACGTCCGCGTCACCGTCGCCGGTGGCCACCCAGGTCTGGGTGAACGCCATGGCCAGCCGGCCCGATGCCCGGTTGATGATCGGCGCGCTATCGGTGGTGATGAGTTGCAACAAGTCGGGCTTGGCGACACCGCTCAACAACGAGATCACCAGCGGGTCTGCCGCCGTCTCGTTGAAGAAGGCCCGGAAGCCTTGCAGGAACGACTCGTAGATATTGCCCACGTTCGCCTCCAGGGCGGCATGGACCGCGTCGACCAGACGATCGGCCAAGCGCAGCGCGTAACCCTGCGCAAGGCCCTGTCGCGAGCCGAACTCGTTGTAGATCGTCTGCCGGCTGATGCCTGCGGCACGCGCGACGTCGGAAAGCGTGATGGCGGACCAGTCGCGGGTCAACAGCAATTCCCGCATCGCATCCAGCACCGAATCTCGCAGTAAGGCTCTTGAAGCCTCGGCGTAAGGTATCCGCTTCATTGGCGCCATGATCGTACTCAAGACCTCGCCACCTCGATCATCACGAAGTCTGACTTGGCCGCGCCGCAGTCCGGGCAGTTCCAGTCCTCAGGGATGTCGTCCCAACGGGTGCCGGGCGCGATGCCGTCTTCGGGCCAACCCTTCGCCTCGTCGTACTCGAAGCCGCACTGGACGCATTGAAACAGTTTGTAGTCATCCATTTCTTTTCTCTCAATCCGTTCGTATCTCTTCGAAATCTGGCTTCTCGCGGACGGCGCAGTCCGGACAACACCAGTCGTCGGGAACCTGATCCCAGCCGGTGCCGGCTGGGAAGCCCTCTCGGGCATCACCTTTGGCCTCGTCATAGGTGTAGGCACAGACGGGACACTGATAGATCTTGAAAACGAGGTCGGTCACGCCGCAGCCTCTTGACTAGCCTCCGACTGGGCAGCCCCGTAGCGGGCGAGCAGCTTTTCCCGAAGGCGGGGCTGACAGGTTGACCTTGGTGATGTCGCCGTTGTAGTGCTCGAGCACCCGGTGGTCCATCACCTTGCGCCACAGCGGCGGCAGGTACGTCAACGAGATCATCGACGCGTAGCCACTCGGCAGGTTGGGCGAGCCCTCCATGCTGCGCAGCGTCTGGTAGCGACGAGTCGGGTTGGCGTGGTGGTCGCTGTGCCGCTGCAGGTGGTACAGGAACAGGTTGGTGACGATGTGGTCGGAGTTCCAGCTGTGCACCGGGGCGCAACGCTCGTAGCGGTCGTTGGCGTTCTTCTGCCGCAACAGGCCGTAGTGCTCGAGGTAGTTGACGGCTTCCAGGAGCGAGAAACCGAAGATCGCCTCGATGACGATGAACGGGATCACGCCCACACCGAAGATCGCGATCAGCGCGCCGAACAACACCGCTGACATCGCCCACGCGTTCAGCACGTCGTTGGACGGATAGGTCGTGGGGTTCCAGGGGCTCTTGCCGAGCCGGCGAATCCGCTGCGCCTCGAGATGAACCGACGAGCGCGCACTGCCGATGACGCTGCGGGGCAGGAATTCCCAGAAGGTCTCGCCGAAGCGGGCCGAAGCGGGGTCCTCGGGGGTGGAGACGCGCACGTGGTGACCACGGTTGTGCTCGATGTAGAAGTGGCCGTAGGCGGTCTGCGCCAGGGTGATCTTGGACAACCAGCGCTCGAGCGTGTCCTTCTTGTGGCCCATCTCGTGCGCGGTGTTGATCCCGACGCCGCCGAGCACACCGACCGACAGCGCGACGCCGATCTTGCCCAGCCAGCCGAGTCCGCCCTCATACCCCAGCCAATGCAGGTTCGGCGCCGTGAACAGGTAGGCGCCCAGGATCACGCTGGCGTACTGGAACGGGATGTAGATATAGGTGCAGTAGCGGTAGTACTTGTCGTTCTCCAGCCGCTCCATCACCTCGTCGGGCGGGTTCTGCCCGTCGGGACCGAAGCGCAGGTCAAGCAGCGGCAGCAGGATGTAGACCAGGAAGGGCCCGATCCACAGCGGGAGCTGGGCGCCGGTGTGCCAGCCGAGTTGGTTGATCCCCCAGATGACCGGCAGCATCACGAACAGCGCCGTCGGGGCGATCAGGCCCATCAGCCACAGGTAGCGCTTCTTGTCCCGCCATTCGTCGGCAGGTATTTCAGGTAGTTCCGAGCTGGTTTGTGTGGTCATATGCCAAACCTCCCTGTGAGTCACACCACGTCGAGGTTAGACAATACGGATCATTGCGTCTCGTGTCTAGACATTAGATGGCATTTTGTACACACACTGGCCGAAAGGTGCCTAAATGCCAACCTCCGAGCTGGGCTTTTGCGTCACCCGACGGCCTTGTACAGAGTGCCGACGCCCGTAAAAGGCATAGATCGCGATTCCCGCGACGAGCCAGACGCCGAACCGGACCCAGGTCAAGGCGGTGAGGTTGAGCATCAGCCACACGCACGCGCACACCGAGGCGATCGGCAGCAGCCGGCACCCAGGGCGCCCGGAATCCGCGCGGCAGGTCCGGCCTGGTCCGGCGCAGCACGATCACGCCCGCGGACACCATCGTGAACGCGAACAGCGTGCCGACGTTGACCATCTCCTCGAGCTTGTTGATCGGGAACACCGAGGCCGTCGCGGCCACCACCACCGCGACCAGCACGGTGATTCGGACGGGGGTGCCGCGGGAACCGGTCTTGGCCAGCCGCTGCGGCAACAGCCCGTCACGCGCCATCGCGAACAGGACCCGGCACTGCCCGAGGATCAGCACCATCACCACGGTGGTCAGCCCGGCCAGCGCGCCGACCGAGATGACACCGCTGGTCCAGTTCAGGCCGTTGGCCTTGAACGCGGTGGCCAGGTTTGCCTGGACACCACCCGGCGTCGTCCGCAGCCGGGTGTAGGACACCATGCCGGACAACACGACCGAGACCGCGACATAGAGCACGGTGACGACGCCCAGCGACGCCAGGATCCCGCGCGGGACGTCGCGCTGCGGGTTCCTGGTCTCCTCGGCCATGGTGGCCACGATGTCGAACCCGATGAACGCGAAGAACACGATCGACGCCCCGGCCAGCATGCCGTACCAGCCGTAATGGCTGCTGTGCGCGCCGGTCAGCAGCGACAGCACCGACTGGTTGATCCCTTGCGCGTCGCCCCCGGATTCCGGCTTGGGAATGAAGGGCGAGTAGTTGGCGGCCTTGATGTAGAAGGCGCCGACGACGACGACCAGGATGACCACCGACACCTTGATGGCGGTGACGATCGCGGAAAACCTTGCCGACAACTTGGTGCCGGTCGCGCACAGGGTGGCCACCACCGTGACGATCAGCAGCGCGCCCCAATCGACCTTGTGCCCTCCGAGATCGACTGTGCCACCGGCGAATCCGAACACCGTACCCAGATAGCCGGACCAGCCCTTGGACACCACGGCCGCGCCGATCGCCAACTCCAGCACCAGATTCCAGCCGATGATCCAGGCCAGGAATTCACCGAAGGTGGCGTAGGAGAAGGTGTACGCGCTGCCCGCCACCGGCAGCGTCGACGCGAATTCCGCGTAACACAGGGCCGCCAGCGCGCAGGTGCCCGCCGCGATCAGGAACGAAATCCAGATCGCCGGCCCGGTGATGTCGCCCGTGGTCGATGCGGTGACCGTGAAAATGCCGGCCCCGATCACCACCGAGACACCGAACACCACCAGGTCGAGCCAGGTGAGGTCCTTGCGGAGCTTGGTACCCGGCTCGTCGGTGTCGGCAATCGACTGTTCGACTGACTTGGTGCGCCATCGGCCGGCCATTCGCAGGTCCCTTCTCCGCGTCGTGACCGCACAGTACCGAGTACGTCTCGCGAAGATGCGCGGGCTAGGGGAAAGCGCGAGAGACCACGCGGTAGTCATCGGGGCGAGCATCGCGGGGCTCTGCGCCGCACGGGTGCTCTCCGATTTCTATGCCCGGGTGACGGTGTTCGAACGCGACGACCTGCCGAGCACACCGGCCAACCGCGCCACCGTCCCCCAGGACCGACACGTGCACCTGCTGATGGCGCGCGGGGCAGCCGAATTCGACGGGCTGTTCCCAGGCCTGCTCGACGACATGGTTGCGGCCGGCGTGCCGATCTTGGAGAACCGGCCGGACTGCATCTATTTCGGCGCCGCGGGCCACCTGCTGGGCACCGAGCACCGGCTGCGCAAGGAGTTCACCGCATACGTGCCCAGCCGGCCCCATCTGGAGTGGCAGATCCGGCGCCGGGTGTTGGACATCGCCAACGTCGCGATCCAGCAGCGCGCGGTGTCCGAACCGCACTTCGACGCCGCCGCGCAGCGGGTGACCGGCGTGCGGCTGGATTCGGCCACCGAATTCTCGGACTCGCCGCCGACCTGGTCGTCGACGCGACCGGCCGCGGCTCCAGGTTGCCGGTGTGGCTGGAACAGTGGGGCTACGACCGGCCCCGGGAGGAACTGCTGGACCTGGGTATCAGTTACGCGACGCATCAACTGCGCATTCCCGAGGGCCTGCTGGCCGAAAAGGTGGTGGTCTGCGGGGCCTCGCGTGAGCAGCCGTTAGGCCTGGGCATGCTGTTCTACGAGGACCGCACCTGGACGCTCACCACCTTCGGTGTCGCGAAAGTTCAACCACCGCAAACGTTTTCCGAAATTCGGGTACTCGCTCAGAAGTTGCTGCCCGCGCACTTCACCGACGCACTCGAGCAGGCCGAACCCATCGGCGACGTGGCCTTCCATCGCTATCCGACCAGCAAGAGGCGCCGCTACGACAAGCTGGACCGCTTCCCGGCCGGCATCGTGCCGCTCGGAGACGCGGTGGCCAGCTACGACCCCACCTACGGGCAGGGCATGACGATGACGTCGCTGCAGGCCGGGCATCTGCGTCGGGCGCTGCAGGCGCCGGACGGCGAGCTGGCGCGGCGGCTGAATCGCGCGACGAACCGGACCACCCGCCCGGTGTGGCTCATGACCACCATCGGTGACCTCACCTTCCACCACGCCAACGGGCCGAACCGCTGGTGGTACCGGCCGGTCGGCGCGTTGTTCGACCAGTTCCTGGGGGCCGCGGAGACCGATCCCGTTCTCGCCGAATGGTTTTTGCGCCGGTTCTCGCTACTCGACAGCCTGTACATGGTGCCCCCGCCGAGGATTGTCGGGCGCACGATGGCGCACAACATGCGGCTGTGGCTCGCCGGACGACGGCAGGCCGTCACAGACCGACGGTCGCCCTGAACAACTTGGCGGGCTCGCGCGCGACCAGCCGGATCGGGCCGTCGTCGGCCGCCACCCAGGCGGCCATCCCGCGTTCCAGGGTGAGCGAGTTGGATTTCGCGTGCACCGTCGTGGAACCCTCTGCGCACAACAGGATTTGGGGGCCGTCATGGCGCGACGACGCATCGACCTCGTGGCCCAGGTATTCGCCGTCCAGCACCAGCAGCGCGACCGCGAACTCGTCGGCCGGGGTGTCGTAGACCAGGGCCATCCCCTCGCGATGCACCGTCGGCCGCAGTTGCGCCTCGGCGGTCGGGGTGAAGTCCAGCACCCGCAACAACTCCGCCACATCCACGTGCTTGGGGGTCAGTCCGCCGCGTAACACGTTGTCGGAGTTGGCCATTACCTCCAGCGCGAATCCACGCAGATAGGTGTGCAAGTTGCCGGCGGGCAGGAACAGACCCTCGCCGGGGGCCAGCGTGATGCGGTTGAGCAACAACGCGGCCAGCACTCCGGCGTCGCCGGGGTAGCGTTCGCCGAGCTCCAGCACGGTCTTGGCTTCGGCCGCGAATTCCGTCGCCCCGGAGCTGACGTACTGGATGGCGCCGTCGAGCACGGCCGGCACCAGCACGTCGATGTCGGGCTGCGGCGCGGTGATCCAGGTGGTGAACAGCGCACGCAGGCCGTCGGCGTCGGACTGGTCGCTGAGCAATTCGATGAACGGGTCGAGGTCGGAGACGGCCAGCGCCTGCAGCAGCTCCCTGGTGCGGGACGCCTGACGGAAGCCGCCCAGCGCCTCGAACGGCTGCAGGGCCACCAGCAATTCGGGCTTGTGCGAGGTATCGCGGTAATTGCGCACCGGCGATGACACCGGAATGCCCTGTCGCTCCTCGCGCTGGTAGCCCTGGATCGCCTGCTCGGCGCTCGGATGGGCTTGCAGCGACAGCGGCTCGTCGGCCGCCAGCACCTTGACCAAGAACGGCAGCACATCGCCGAACCGGTTGCGCGACGCGGCGCCCAGCTGTCCCTCCGGGTCTTGTGCCAGCGCGTCCAGCAACGACGTCTCGCCGTTGGCCGTCTCCAGCCAGGCGGGGTCACCCGGGTGCGCACCGAACCAGAGTTCGGCCTCGGGATGAGCGGCCGGCACCGGTCGCCCGGTGAACTCGGCGAGAGCGGTGCGAGATCCCCAGGCGTATGTCCGCAAGGCTCCGCGTAGCAGTTCCACTCTCTATCTATCCCCGCACCAGTCGCAGGTAAACCGCGGCCATTTCCAACCGAACGGCCAACACCGCCAGTTGCTGCTCGGCCCCACGGGCGCCCCCCGGCGCCGACAGGGGCCGGTCAACGAGGTCAGGTCGCCCGGCGTATCGGGCAGCTCCGGCACATCCTCGGCCGCGACCAGGTAGACGTCGTCCAGGCCCGCGACGCGGGCGGCCAGCACCGTTCGTTCGTCGGACAGCGTCAGCGCCAGCACCCGCAGCCGATCGGGCAGCGGTCCGTCGATCTCCTCGTCGTGGAACAGCGCATCCACCGAAGACGGGCCCCCGGCAAACCCGCCTGCTTCCGATGCCCTCCCGAAGGGCCACCACGGCATCCGCCAGCCCGCTGGCCGCCACCACTTCGTGTGCGATCCGCAGCAGGATCGAACTCCCGTGCCGGGCCAGCGCCACCGTCGCGGCGTTGTCGCCGGCCAGCGCCACCCGGTGCTGTGACACCCGCGCGGCCAGGGTCTTGGCCGGATTGGTGAACAAATCGCGGGCGGCGCTGTTGCGCAGCGTCTCGGCGTCCAGTTCGTCGGCGAGCACCGCCAGCTCGATGCGCAATTTCGGATACACGGTGTGGAAGACCGCCAGGCCCGCGGCCAGGTACCGGGACAACCGGAACTCGTCGGGCACCCACACCCGCGGCTCCAGCACCGCGACCCGGCCCGCTGTGGTGTCGCGCAGCGGCCCCTCGTATGGAGCCACCACGACGACCCGGGCGCCGCGACGCACACCGGTCGCGGCGGCGGAGACCAACGCGGGATCGCCGGGGTCGTCGCCGGCGATGATCAACACGTCGAGCGGCCCGATCCACGGGGGCGCCTCGGCGGCCAGGACGATCGGCTCGGCGGCAGCGGCACCCAGAGTCGAGGCCAGCATGATGCCGGCCGTCTCGGCGGTGCCGCGACCGGCCACCCAGATCACCGAGCGCGGACGGTCGTCAACGCGCAACGAGTCCAGTTCGCCTTCGTTGCAGGCCGCGGCGACGGCGCGCACCTGCGCGCCGGCGTTCGACGCTGCCCGCAGCAGACCGGCCCGGTCGGCGGCGATCAGGCCGTCGGCGTCTTCGAGATCGATCGCCTGGGTGGCGTTCACGCTTGGGCGCTCGCTGTCTCGGCGATCCGGGCACAGACCTGCCCGACCACCGCGTCGACGTCCTCGACGCTGCGGGCCTCCACGTTGAGCCGCAGCAACGGCTCGGTGTTGGAGCTGCGCAGGTTGAACCAACTGCCCTCGCCCAAGTCCACCGTGACCCCGTCCAGGTGATCGATGGACTGAATCCGGCTGCCGAAATGCTTCAGCACGGCGTCCACACAGGACGGCGCGTCGGCGACGGTGAAGTTGATTTCGCCGGATGCTTCGTAGCGCTGGTAGTCGGCCATCAGCTCCGAGAGCGGCCGGTCCTGCTCCCCCAGGGCGGCCAGCACGTGCAGCGCGGCCAGCATCCCGGAATCGGCGCCCCAGAAGTCGCGGAAGTAATAGTGCGCCGAATGTTCACCACCGAAGATCGCGCTGGTGTCGGCCATCAGCGCCTTGATATAGGAGTGTCCGACCCGCGAGCGCAGCGGAGTGCCGCCGCGCTCGAGGACCAATTCGGGCACCGCGCGGGAGGTGATCACGTTGTGGATCACGGTGGCGCCGATCTCCCGGGTGAGCTCACGCGCGGCCACCAGCGCGGTCACCGCCGACGGCGAAACCGGTTGGCCGCGCTCGTCGACCACGAAGCACCGGTCGGCGTCCCCGTCGAAGGCCAGCCCTATATCGGCACCGGTCTCGCGCACGAAGGCCTGCAGGTCCACCAGGTTCGCCGGGTCCAGCGGGTTGGCCTCGTGGTTCGGAAAGGAGCCGTCGAGCTCGAAGTACAAGGGCAACAAAGTGATCGAGTCGATCGCACCGAGCACGGGCGGGGTGGTATGGCCGGCCATGCCGTTGCCGGCGTCGACGGCCACCCGCAACGGGCGCAGCCCGGAGGTGTTGACCAACGAGCGCAGGAACACCCCGTAGTCGTTCAGCACATCGCGATCGGTAATCGTTCCGGGTTCCCCGATCTATCGGAGCCGGAAAGCCGGCGATCAGGTCGTCGCTGATGACCGTCAACCCGGTATCCGCACCCACCGGCTTGGCGCCGGCCCGGCACAGCTTGATGCCGTTGTAGGCCGCCGGGTTGTGGCTCGCGGTGAACATGGCGCCGGGGCAATCCAGCAGCCCCGAGGCGAAATAGAGCTGATCGGTGGAGGACAAGCCGATTCGCACGACATCGAGGCCCTGCCCGGTGACGCCGGCCGCGAACGCGGCCGAGAGCGCCGGCGAACTGTCCCGCATATCGTGACCGATCACCACCTGGCGAGCCTCGTGGCCCATGTCGGCACGCATCAACCTGGCGAATGCCGCACCCAGATCGGTGGCCAGCGACTCGTCGATCTCTTCGCCGACCAGCCCTCGCACGTCGTACGCCTTGACAACGCGATGGACAGCCGCGGCGGGCCAAGCCATGCGGGGCCTCCTGACGACCTGAGTTCTCCAAGACTCTTCGCCGTCAGCCTAACGGCCCTGCCTCAGTCCGAAGGATCGGGCAACACCCGCAGATGTCCACGCCGACGTCCGGAGCGATGCTCCGACGGCGCAAGCATGCCGTTGCTGGGCGCGGTGGCATGGGCGCCGGCGTGGTGCAACCGCGGATCGGAAAAGCCGCCATAACCGTTCAGCGGCCCGCCGGAGGCACCGGGCTGGGCTGCCGCAGCGGGAAGAACGCCGCCCACGGGGCCGCCCTCACGGACCGCATCGGCGAGCGCTACCAGGTCGTCCTCGTCAGGGTGGGTGGGCTCAGAACTGAGGGGCCCGGCGTGCCGCACGAGGTCCCACCCACGCGGTGCGGTGATGCTCCCGGCATGGCCGACGCACAGATCCCAGGAATGGGGTTCCCGCGTGGTGGCGAGCGGGCCTACCACTGCCGTCGAGTCCGAGTAAACGAACGTCAACGTCGCCACCGCATAATGCGGACACCCGGGCCGGCAGCAGCGACGGGGTACGTTCACGATCGAAAGGCTATCGTGCGGAAACGCTGCGCAAGCGCCGGACACGCGCAACCGGTCGGGCCACGATGTGCAACCGTTACCATCGGCCGGTGAGCGATTCCCGCGGCTCCGGCCGGTACGGCCGGTCGGAACGCCCGCACCGAGCCACCCGGCGCGGCCGCGATATGCGCGGTCCACTGCTGCCGCCGACGGTGCCGGGATGGCGCACCCGGGCCGAGCGGTTCGACATGGCGGTGCTCGAGGCCTACGAGCCGATCGAGCGGCGCTGGCAGGACCGGGTGTCCGAACTCGATGTCGCGGTCGACGAGATCCCCCGCATCGCGGCCAAGGATCCCGACAGCGTGCAGTGGCCGCCGGAGGTGATCGCCGACGGGCCGATCGCGCTGGCCCGCCTGATTCCGGCCGGCGTGGATGTCCGCGGCAATTCGACGCGTGCACGAATTGTGTTGTTCCGCAAGCCAATTGAGCGACGGGCGAAAGACACCGTCGAACTCGGTGAATTGTTGCACGAAATCCTGGTGGCTCAGGTGGCCATCTACCTGGACGTCGAGCCCTCCGTCATCGACCCGACCATCGACGACGATTGACTTCCAGTGCAACCCGAGACCAGATCAGATGATGCCGCGCTTGAGGCGGCGACGCTCGCGCTCGGAAAGCCCGCCCCAGATGCCGAAGCGCTCGTCATGAGCCAGGGCGTATTCCAGGCACTCGTGCCGGACCTCACACCCTAGGCAGATCTTCTTCGCCTCCCGGGTGGAGCCGCCCTTTTCTGGAAAAAAGGCCTCCGGATCCGTTTGCGCGCACAGAGCGCGGTCTTGCCATTCGTCGGCACTTACCGGTTCCGGCTCGGGTTCGAATGCGACTGGCGCCTCCGGGACCAAACTCAAATGCGGTCGGGCTTCGAACGCCTTAGCCGCTGGAGCCATGCCGGTAGTGAATGTGCGGCGTGCTTGCCATGACGCCCCGAAGGTGCTCGTAGGACATGCGTCGTCCGCCTCCTCGCCCTGATTGGAAGTTGAAAAGTGTTTCCGCTGTTGTGATGTACAGACCAATTCGAACAAGTGATCGAATCTCGGTCTGCGACACCGGAACCGGCCGGCCAACCGGGAAATGACACTGATGTGATTAGACACGGGTTGACCTGTCCGGTCAAGCGCTACGCGGCATTTCAATATCATCTCGTAACCAAATTTCTGCGCTTCTGTCACGGATGAAGTCCGGCGTGTCGGGTGCGACTTCTCACATTCGTCACTCGAATCCCTTCTGTCCCTTCCGTTTACTTCTGAATGGCCGGGATCGGGAACCCTGTCCGGCAGGTACTGTCGGGCGCTGTGAAGGTCACCGTTCTGGTCGGTGGGGTCGGCGGCGCCCGTTTCCTGCTCGGGGTTCAGCGGCTGCTCGGCCTGGGCCGGTTTGCCCCACCGAACAGCGAACCGGGCCACCAGCTAACCGCTGTGGTCAACATCGGCGACGATGCCTGGATCCACGGCCTGCGCGTCTGCCCGGATCTGGACACCTGCATGTACACGCTGGGCGGCGGCGTCGACCCACAGCGCGGGTGGGGCCACCGGGACGAAACCTGGCATGCCATGGAGGAACTGGCGCACTACGGAGTGCAACCCGACTGGTTCCAACTCGGCGACCGCGACCTGGGCACCCATCTGGTGCGCACCCAGATGCTGAATGCCGGCTACCCGCTCTCGCAGATCACCACGGCGTTGTGCGACCGCTGGCAACCGGGTGCGCGATTGTTGCCCACCAGCGACGACCGGTGCGAAACCCACGTGGTGATCACCGATCCGGCCGACGACACCCGTCGTGCGATTCACTTCCAGGAGTGGTGGGTTCGCTACCGCGCGCACGTGCCAACCCACAGCTTCGCCTTCGTCGGCGCTGAAAAGGCCAGCGCCACAACCGAAGCGGTGGCGGCCATCGCCGACGCCGACGTCATCTTGCTGGCACCGTCCAACCCGGTGGTCAGCATCGGCGCCGTCCTGGCCGTGCCCGGTATCCGCGCCGCGCTGCGCGCGACCACCGCCCCGATCGTCGGCTACTCGCCGATCATCGGCGGAAAGCCGTTGCGCGGCATGGCCGACGAATGCCTGCGTGTGATCGGCGTAAAGTCCTCGGCCGAGGCGGTCGCCCGGCACTACGGCGCCCGCAGTTCCACCGGCATACTGGATTGCTGGTTGGTGCACGAGGGCGATCAAGCCGAAATCGACGGAGTGGCGATGCGATCGATCCCCCTGTTGATGACCGACCCGGAGGCGACGGCCAAGATGGTCAGCGCCGGACTCGAGCTTGCCGGCGTGGCAACCCTATGACGGGCATGACGGGCGCAGTTCCACCGCGCGAGCACGGCGCCGCCGGCACGGTCGAGATCCTGCCCGTCACTGGACTTCCCGAATTCCGGTCCGGCGACGACCTGGGTGACGCGGTCGCCGCGGCCGCACCGTGGCTGCGCGACGGCGACGTCGTCGTGGTCACCAGCAAGGTGGTCTCCAAGTGCGAAGGTCGGCTGGTGCCATCGCCTTTGGACGAGGAAGGCCGAGACCGTCTGCGCCGCAAGCTGGTCGAGGACGAGGCGGTGCGGGTGCTGGCGCGCAAGGGCCGGACCCTGATCACCGAGAACCGGCTCGGCTTGATTCAGGCCGCGGCCGGCGTGGACGGTTCCAACGTCGGCCGCGGTGAACTCGCGCTGCTGCCGGTCGATCCCGACGCCAGTGCGGCCGCCCTGCGGGCCGGCCTGCGCGAGCGACTGGGCGTCACCGTCGCCGTGGTCATCACCGACACGATGGGTCGCGCCTGGCGTAACGGCCAGACCGACGCCGCGATCGGGGCGGCAGGCCTTGCCGTGCTGCATGGCTATGCGGGTGCCGTCGACCAACACGGCAACGAGTTGGTGGTCACCGAGATCGCGGTCGCCGACGAGGTCGCCGCGGCGGCCGACCTGGTCAAGGGCAAGCTGACCGCGATGCCGGTCGCGGTGGTGCGCGGGCTGGCCGTGAGCGACGACGGCTCCACGGCCCGGCAACTGCTGCGACCCGGCACCGAGGACCTGTTCTGGCTCGGCACCGCCGAAGCGATCGACCTGGGTCGCCGGCAGGCGCAGTTGGTGCGCCGGTCGGTGCGCCGGTTCAGCGCCGAGCCGGTGCCGGCCGAGCTTGTCGAGGCCGCCGTCGCCGAGGCTCTCACCGCCCCGGCCCCGCACCACACCCGGCCGGTGCGGTTCGTCTGGCTGCAGACGCAGCCCACCCGCATCCGGCTGCTGGACGCGATGAAAGACCAGTGGCGTTCCGACCTGACCGGCGACGGCAGGACCGCGGACTCCGTCGAGCGGCGGGTGGCGCGCGGCCAGATCCTCTACGACGCAGCGGAAGTCATCATCCCGGTGCTGGTACCCGACGGCGCCCACAGCTATCCCGACGCCGCGCGCACCGACGCCGAGCACACCATGTTCACCGTCGCGGTAGGTGCGGCCGTGCAAGCCCTGCTGGTAGCGCTGGCGGTGCGCGGGCTGGGCAGCTGCTGGATCGGCTCGACGATCTTCGCCGCCGACCTGGTCCGTGCCGAATTGGGCCTACCGGCTGACTGGGAGCCGTTGGGCGCCGTCGCGATCGGCTACGCCGAGGAACCCCCGGGGCCGCGCGACCCGGTCGCTACCGCAGACTTGCTGATCCGGAAGTGAGTGTCGAGAACGACATACTTGTCCCCATGAAGACGTTCGCGGGTAAGGCGGCTGCGTCGGCCGACAAGATCCGCGGCGGCTATTACACGCCGGCCCCGGTGGCCCGCTTCCTTGCCCGCTGGGTTTTCCAGGCGGGACCCGAGATCCTGGAACCTTCCTGCGGCGACGGCCGCATCCTGCGCGAGCTGGCCGCCCTCAGCGGCCAGGCACACGGTGTGGAACTCGTCGCCGGCGAGGCGGCCAAGGCGCGGGAGTTCGCGCCCGTCGACGCTGAGAACCTCTTCACCTGGCTGGACAAAACCGGAACCCGTAAGTGGGACGGCAACTGGGACGGCGTTGCCGGGAACCCGCCCTACATCCGGTTCGGCAACTGGGCACCCGATCAGCGGGACCCGGCGCTGGAGCTGATGCGGCGCGCCGGCCTGCGCCCCACCCGGTTGACCAACGCGTGGGTCCCGTTCGTCGTCGCGAGCACACTGCTGGTTCGCGACGGCGGACGCGTCGGTCTGGTGCTGCCCGCCGAATTGCTTCAAGTCACCTATGCCGCGCAGTTGCGCGACTTTCTGCTGAGCCGCTTCCGGGACATCACGCTGGTCACCTTCGACCGGTTGCTGTTCGACGGCATCCTGCAGGAAGTCGTGTTGTTCTGCGGGGTGGTCGGCAGTGCAGTTGGGGAAGGACCCGCGCGGATGCGTACGGTCGCGCTCGGCGATGCCAGCGGACTCGCGGGGATGGATCTCGATGTCCGTGCGCATCCATCCGGCGCGGGCGCTGCTGCACGAAACGGAGAAGTGGACCAAGTACTTCCTGGACCCCGCCGCCATCGAACTGCTGCGCACGCTCAAGCAGTCCGAGGGCATCGTGCGGCTGGGCGAGGTGGCCGATGTCGACGTCGGCATCGTCACGGGCCGCAACAGCTTCTTCACTTTCAGCGACGCGCAAGCGCACGAACTCGGGCTCACGGCACACTGCGTCCCGCTGGTCTCGCGCAGCGCGCAACTCAACGGCCTGGTCTACGACACGGATTGCCGCGCAACCGATCTCGCCGCCAATCAGCGCATCTGGCTGCTCAATGCTAATTTCCAGGCCGCGCACCAACCGGCCGATCCGGCCCTCGTCGCACACATCGCGGCCGGTGAGGCGGACGGCGTCCATACCGGCTACAAATGCTCGATCCGCAAGCCGTGGTGGAGCACACCGTCGCTGTGGTTTCCCGACCTGTTCATGCTGCGCCAGATCCACCTGGCGCCGCGGCTGACCGTCAACGCCGCGGCGGCGACGAGCACCGACACCGTGCACCGGGTCCGGCTGGCACCGCATGTCGACCCGAAAGCGCTTGCGGCGGTGTTCCACAACAGCGCGACATTCGCTTTCGCTGAGATCTTGGGCCGCAGTTACGGAGGCGGCATTTTGGAATTGGAGCCCGCCGAAGCCGAACAATTGCCCATTCCGCCACCGGCGTATGCGAGCACCGAACTCGCCGGCGACGTCGACCTGTTACTGAAAGCCAACGAAATCGAGAAAGCGCTCGACATCGTGGATCGCCGGGTGCTGATCGACGGACTCGGCTGGTCCCCCGACACCGTGGCGCAGTGCCGGGCGGCGTGGAGCACGCTGCGCGATCGCCGGAAGAAGCGGGGATCCCGGTGAGCGTGCGGGACTCGGCCATCGCGATCCTCACCGAGTGGCAAGCCCCCGACCCCGCCCAGGACTCGTTGCGGCACGCCGTGCTGGCCTTCGTGCACGGCCGCGCCGACGCCTGCATCCGCGAATGCGAACCGGGCCACATCACCGCTTCGGCGATCGTGCTCGACGACGACGGCGGCCGGGTGCTGCTCACTTTGCACCCACGCCTCGGCCGCTGGGTGCAACTGGGCGGGCACTGCGAGGACGACGACACGGACATCCTCGCCGCGGCGCTGCGCGAGGCCACCGAGGAATCCGGGGTCGCCCGGCTGCGCATCCACCCCGCGCTGGTCGCCATCCACGTCCACCCGGTTACCTGTTCGCTCGGTGTGCCGACCCGCCACCTCGACTTGCAATTCGTGGCACGCGCGCCGGCCGGCGCGCAGATCGCGATCAGCGACGAGTCGGACGACCTGCGGTGGTGGCCCGCCGACGCGTTGCCGCCCGGAACCGACCACGCCTTGTCCTACCTCGTCAAGCGGGCCACGAGCGTGGACTTCTGACACGCTCGAGCCGAAAAACCGTGCACAACTCCACATTCGGCTGCGTAATTCACACGTCGGATGAGAAGCGGATCCCGCCGTCGGGAATGGACACACCGGGCCATACCCGGGCGCCGCGGAGCAGCTCACAGCGTGCACCGATGTCGGCGCCGTCGCCGATGACGCCGTCGCGGATCAGCGCCCGCGGGCCGATGCGGACACCGAAGCCGATGATCGAGCGCTCGATCACGCTGCCGGCCTCGACCTTGACGCCGTCGAAGACGACCGCCCCGTCCAGCCGGACGCCGGCGCCGATCTCGGCTCCCCGCCCGACCACCGTGCCGCCGATCAACAGCGCACCGGGAGCCACCGCCGCGCCCTCGTGCACCAACCGCTCGCCGTGGTGGCCCTTCAGGGCCGGCGACGGCGCGATCCCGCGCACCAGGTCCGACGATCCGCGGACGAAGTCTTCCGGGGTGCCCATATCCCGCCAGTACGTCGCATCGACGTAGCCGCAGACCTTGACGTCCGGGTCGGAGAGCAACGACGGGAACACCTCGCGTTCGACCGAGACCGCGCGCCCGCGCGGAATCCGGTCGACGATCGGGCGCTCGAAGACGTAGCAACCGGCATTGATCTGGTCGGTGGGCGGATCCTCGGTCTTCTCCAGAAAGGCGATGACCCGGCCATCGACGGTGGGCACGCAGCCGAACGCCCGCGGATCGCCCACCCGAACCAGGTGCAGCGTGACATCGGAGTGGTTGGCTCGGTGGAAATCGAGCAGCTCGCCCAGGTCGGCGCCGGAGAGCACGTCGCCGTTGAACACCATCACGGTGTCGTGGCGCAGCTTGCCGGCGACGTTGGCGATACCGCCGCCGGTTCCCAACGGTTCATCCTCGGTCACGTAATCGATCTCGAGACCCAGCGCAGATCCGTCGCCGAACTCCGCTTCGAACACCGCGGCCTGATAGGAGGTGCTCAGGATCACGTGCTCGATTCCGGCCGCCGCGATCCGCGACAGCAGATGGGTGAGGAACGGCACACCGGCGGTCGGCAGCATGGGCTTGGGCGCCGAGAGTGTCAGCGGCCGCAGCCGGGTGCCTTTGCCGCCCACCAGCACAACGGCATCGACTCGAGGACCAGTCAATTCAGTGCCGCCCTTCCGCCAACTTGAGTTCTCGCCGTCGAGACCTGCGCGACCTGCGCAGTGAATTGCGCACCATCAGGCGGGAACGTACCTCCAGCGATCCGCGGAACGCCCAGCGCAGCGGGGCTTGCCACCAACCGGCGTGCCGATCGGCCAAAAAGATGTAGGTACTCCTGTGGTGGGCCGCCAGGTGGCGTCCGGGGTCGTGGCCCGTGGAGTGGCCCCGGTGGTGCAGCACCTCGGCCGTCGGCACGTAGACACTCAGCCAGCCGGCGTTGCCGAGCCGGTCGCCCAGGTCGACGTCCTCCATATACATGAAGTAGCGCTCGTCGAACCCGCCGATTTGGCTGAAGGCCGACCGGCGAACCAGCAGGCAGGATCCCGACAGCCAGCCCACCGTCCGTTCACTGGGCTCCAGCCGCTCCTGGCGATAGACCGCCGTCCACGGATTGCGCGGCCAGACCGGCCCCAGTACCGCGTGCATGCTGCCGCGGACCAGGCTGGGCAGATGACGCGCCGACGGATACACCGAGCCGTCCGGGTCGCGGACCAGCGGGCCCAGCGCGCCGGCGCGGGGCCAGCGGGCCGCGGCGTCCAGTAGCGCGTCGATGCTGCCCGGCCCCCACTGCACGTCCGGGTTGGCCACGACCACCCAGTCGTCGACCCAGGGTTCGTCGACCTCGGCGAGGTGGGCAACGGCACGGTTGACCGCGGTTCCGTATCCGAGGTTGGCCCCGGTGTCGAAGATCCGGACGTTGGGGTAGCGCTCGACCGCCGCCTGCGGTGTTCCGTCGGTGGAGCCGTTGTCGGCCAGCACCACGCTCACCGGACGCTCCGTGGCCAGCGACAACGAGGCCAGGAACCGCTCCAGATGCGGGCCCGGCGAGTAGGTCACCGCTACGACCGGCAGGACGTCAGTCACGCGTCGAGGGTATCGGTCGGTCGGCAGGGACTCCCAAGACTCCTGAGACTCCGCTATGCGCCGCGAGCGCGGCGACCAGCGCACTGCGCCAGGGCCGCAGCGGCGTCAGGCCCGCCGCGGCCCAGTCGCGGCCGGCCAATGCGGAGTAGACCGGCCGCGGCGCCGGCCGGGGGAACTGCGCGGTGCTGACCGGCCGCACCCGCTTGGGGTCGGCACCGCACTCTTCGAACACCGCCTGGGCCTGCCCGAATCGGGAGACCGCGCCCGCGTTGGCGGCGTGCAGCAGGCGTCCTTGCAGGCCGGAGTCCGCCACTTCCAGCAGCGCTGCGGCCAGGTCGCCGACGTAGGTCGGCGAGCCGGTCTGGTCGTCGACCACGTCGATCGGACCGTCCCCGGCGGCCAGGCGCTTCATGACGGCGACGAAGTCCTTGCCGTCACCGCCGGTGTACACCCACGCCGTGCGCACCACCACGGCTTCCGGGAGCGCGGCAACCACCGCCCGCTCGCCTGCGAGCTTGCTTTGGGCGTAGACGCCCAGCGCAACGGGCTCGTCGCCGGGCTCGTACGGGCGCGGCGCCGCACCCCCCAGGTCCCCTATGTCGTTGCAGAACACGAAGTCGGTTGACACGTGGATCAGCCCGGCACCCGCCCGCGCGCACGCACGCGCGATGTGTTCCGGCCCGGTGGCGTTGACCGCGTACGCCGTCGCCTCGTCGCTCTCGGCGCCGTCCACGTTGGTGTAGGCCGCGCAATTGACCACCAGATCGCCCCTCTCGACGATCCGCTCGGCTGCTGAGGCGTCGGTGATGTCCCACTGCGCCGACGTGAATGCCACCATCTCGCGGCCCTCACGAGTGGCCTGGTCGGCCAATTGGCTGCCCAGCTGCCCCCCGGCGCCGGCGATCACCAACCTTTTCGACCTGCCCGACATGGTTCGAGTCTGGCACGCCGGGCCCGGCTACCCGGCAAGCGCATGTGTCGCAAGTAACCTTGTGTGATGCCTGTGATGCTTGTGCAACGTGTGGTTCGTGCGCTCGCGACCACGCTGGCCGTCGCGATCGTCGTCGGTACCGGGGCCGCGTGGAGCAACGTCCGGTCGTTCGAAGACGGCATCTTCCACATGTCGGCCCCCTCGTTGGGCAAGGGCGGCGACGACGGCGCGATCGACATCTTGCTGGTCGGCCTGGACAGCCGCACCGACGCGCACGGCAACGCGCTGTCGGCCGAGGAACTGGCCACGCTGCGGGCCGGTGACGAGGAAGCCACCAACACCGACACCATCATCTTGATCCGGATACCGAACAACGGGAGGTCGGCCACCGCGATCTCGATCCCGCGCGACTCCTACGTCCAAACCCCTGGGGGCAAGACCAAGATCAACGGCGTATACGGCTCGACCCGGGAAGCGAAGCGAGTCCAACTCGTACAGGCCGGCGATTCGGCCGCCGATGCCGCCGCACAGGGCACCCAGGCCGGCCGCGAGGCGTTGATCAAGACGGTCGCCGACCTGACCGGAGTCACCGTCGACCACTACGCCGAGATCGGCCTGCTGGGCTTCGCGTTGATCGCCGACGCACTCGGCGGCGTCGAGGTCTGCCTCAAAGACGCTGTGTATGAACCACTTTCGGGTGCCGACTTTCCGGCCGGCCGGCAAAAGCTCAACGGCCCGCAGGCGCTCAGCTTCGTGCGCCAGCGGCACGATCTGCCGCGCGGCGACCTGGACCGGGTGGTCCGCCAGCAGGCGGTGATGGCCTCACTGGCCCACCGGGTCATCTCCGGTCAGACGTTGTCCAGTCCCAGCCACGCTGAAGCGACTGGAGTCCGCCGTGCAGCGCTCGGTGGTGATCTCGTCGGGCTGGGACATCATGGATTTCGTTCAGCAGCTGCAAAAGCTGGCCGGCGGCAACGTGGCGTTCGCCACCATTCCGGTGCTCGACGGGGCCGGCTGGAGCGACGACGGCATGCAGAGCGTGGTGCGGGTGGACCCGCACCAGGTGCAGGACTGGGTCGGCGGACTGCTGCATGACCAGTCCGAGGGCAAGACCGAGCAGATCGCGTACACCCACGCCAAGACCACCACCACCGTGGTCAACGACACCGACATCAACGGACTCGCCGCCGCGGTGTCAGAGGTGTTGAGCTCCAAGGGATTTACCGCCGGCAACGTCGGCAACAGCGACGGCTCCCATGTGAACGCCAGCCAGGTGCGCGCCGCCAAGGCCGACGACCTGGGCGCCCAGGAGGTGGCCAAGGAGCTGGGTGGGCTGCCGGTCGTGGCCGACGGTTCGATTCCGCAGGGGGCGGTGCGGGTGGTGCTGGCCAACGACTACACCGGCCCGGGCTCGGGGCTCTCCGGCGCCGGCTCCGTCGCACCCGCCGCCGTGTCCAACGGTGGGGGCGGCTCCAACCCCAACGTTCCGCCGCCGTCGCCGATCCTCACCGCGGGTTCCGACAAGCCCGAGTGCATCAACTGACCACCCTCAGCGCGGCGATCCTGGATCCGATGCTGCGTGCCGACCCGGTCGGCCCGCGGATCACCTACTACGACGATGCCGCCGGCGAGCGCATCGAACTGTCCGCGGTGACGCTGGCCAACTGGGCCGCCAAGACCGGCAACCTGTTGCGCGACGAGCTGGCCGCCGGGCCGGCCAGCCGGGTCGCGGTGCTGCTACCGGCGCATTGGCAGACCGCGGCGGTCCTGTTCGGGGTGTGGTGGATCGGCGCCGAGGCGGTATTGGATTCCGCCGGCCCCGCCGATATCGCACTGTGCACCGCCGACCGGCTCGACGAGGCGGAGGCCACTTTGAATAGCGTCGGGGTGGGTGGCGAGGTGGCGGTGCTCTCGCTGGATCCCTTCGGCCGCCCGGCACCCGACCTGCCGTTCGGCGTCACCGACTACGCGACCGCGGTTCGGGTACACGGCGACAACATCGTTCCCGAGGCCCGCCCGGGCCCGGCCCTGGCCGGCCGATCGGTCGAAGCGATCCTGGCCGACTGCGAAACATCAGCGGCGACAAGGGGTTTGACCGCGCAGGACCGGGTGCTTTCCAGCGCGTCGTGGGCGGCTCCCGGCGAGCTGATCGACGGCCTGCTGGCGATCATGGCCGTGGGCGCGTCGTTGGTACAGGTGGCCAATCCCGATCCTGCGGCGCTGCAGCGCAGGGTCGAAACCGAAAAGGTCACCCGGGTCCTCTAGTGCGCGCATCACGTCCCGGCGAGCGCGCGTGTCGGTGCAGCGACACGCCGTGAACGGCGTACATTTGCGCACCCTCGCGCCGGCAAGACACATGTTGATATAGCGATATTGCAATGTTAACGTCGTGACAACGTACGGTCGAATGCGAAAGGCTAGGACGATGGCGGTGCAGGCGCTATTGGGAAAAGCGGCAGCGACAGTGATCACCGGTTTGGCCGGGGTGACCGCGTACGAGGTGTTACGCAAGGCCGTGGCCAAGGCGCCGCTGCACGAGACCGCAGTGAAGTCCGCCGAGCTGGGGCTGCGCGGAACCCGCAAGGCCGAGGAAGCCGCGGAGTCTGCCCGCCTGAAGATTGCCGACGTGATGGCCGAGGCCCGCGAGCGCATCGGTGAAGAGGCGCCCACTCCGGCCGTCAGCGACGTCCACCAGCACGATCACTGACCCGTTCGACATGGCCCTGGCGCTTGTCGACGAGCTGGTGGTTTCGGATGCCGCCGGCCGGATGCGCGTCCGGGTCGACTGGGTCCGAGCCGATTCCCGGCGGGCGGTAGCCGTCGAAGAGGCCGTCGCCAAGCAGAGTGGCGTACGGGTCGTGCACGCCTACCCGCGCACCGGGTCGGTCGTGGTCTGGTATTCACCCCGGCGCTGCGACCGCGCCTCGGTGCTGGCCGCGATCAGCGGCGCCGCGCACGTCGCCGCCGAACTGATTCCGGCCCGCCTGCCGCATTCGTCCGAGATCCGCAACACCGACGTGCTGCGGATGGTGGTCGGCGGGGCGGCACTGGCCCTGCTCGGCGTGCGCCGCTACGTGTTCGCCCGGCCGCCGCTGCTGGGGGCGAGTGGGCGGACCGTGGCCACCGGCGTCACCATCTTCACCGGCTACCCGTTCCTGCGCGGCGCGCTGAGCTCGCTGCGTTCCGGCAAGGCCGGCACCGACGCGCTTGTTTCGGCGGCGACCGTCGCCAGCCTGATCCTGCGCGAGAACGTGGTCGCGCTGACCGTGCTGTGGCTGCTGAATATCGGTGAGTACCTGCAGGATCTGACGCTGCGGCGGACCAGACGCGCCATCTCGGAACTGCTGCGCGGCAATCAGGACACGGCCTGGGTTCGCGTGGCCGACGGCACAGACGCGGCCACCGAGATCCAGGTGCCGATCGACACCGTGCAGATCGGCGACGAAGTGGTGGTCCACGACCACGTCGCGATCCCGGTCGACGGCGAGGTGATCGACGGCGAGGCGGTGGTCGATCAGTCCGCGATCACCGGGGAGAACCTGCCGGTCAGCGTCGCCGTCGGGACGCTGGTGCACGCCGGCTCGGTCGTGGTGCGCGGACGTCTGGTGGTGCGCGCCCATGCCGTCGGCAACCAGACCACCATCGGGCGCATCATCACCAGAGTTGAAGAGGCTCAACTCGATCGGGCGCCGATCCAGACCGTCGGCGAGAACTTCTCCCGCCGCTTCGTGCCCACCTCGTTCGTCGTCTCGGCCGTCACATTGCTGCTGACCGGAGACGTCCGCCGGGCGATGACCATGCTGTTGATCGCATGTCCGTGCGCGGTGGGTCTGTCCACCCCGACCGCGATCAGCGCGGCGATCGGCAACGGGGCGCGCCGCGGCATCCTGATCAAGGGCGGATCGCATCTCGAACAGGCCGGCCGGGTCGACGCGATCGTGTTCGACAAGACCGGGACACTGACGGTCGGGCGACCCGTGGTCACGAACATCGTTGCCATGCACAAGGATTGGCAGCCCGAGCAAGTGCTGGCCTACGCGGCCAGCTCGGAGATCCACTCGCGTCATCCGTTGGCCGAAGCGGTGATTCGCTCGACCGAGGAACGCCACATCAGCATTCCGCCGCACGAGGAGTGCGAAGTTCTGGTCGGCCTGGGCATGCGCACCTGGGCCGACGGCCGAACCCTGCTGCTCGGCAGCCCGTCGTTGTTGCGCGCCGAAAAGGTGCGGGTGTCCAAGAAGGCGCAGGAGTGGGTCGACAAGCTGCGCCGGCAGGCCGAGACCCCGCTGCTGCTGGCGGTGGACGGCAAGCTGGTGGGGCTGATCAGCCTGCGCGACGAGGTGCGGCCCGAGGCGGCCGAGGTACTGAAGGAATTGCGGGCCAACGGAATTCGCCGCATCATCATGCTCACAGGGGACCATCCGGAGATCGCCGAGGTGGTCGCCGGCGAGCTGGGGATAGGCGAGTGGCTCGCCGAGGTGATGCCCGAGGACAAGCTCGAGGTGGTGCGTGAGCTGCAGAACGAGGGCTATGTCGTCGGCATGGTCGGCGACGGCATCAACGACGCGCCGGCGCTGGCGGCCGCCGACATCGGCATCGCCATGGGCCTGGCCGGCACCGACGTCGCCGTCGAGACGGCCGACGTGGCGCTGGCCAACGACGACCTGCACCGGTTATTCGACGTGCGCGACCTCGGCGCCCGTGCCGTCGACGTCATCCGGGAGAACTACGGCATGTCCATCGCCGTCAACGCCGCCGGGCTGCTTATCGGCGCCGGCGGTGCGCTATCCCCCGTGCTGGCCGCGATCATGCACAACGCATCCTCGGTTGCCGTGGTGGCCAACAGTTCCCGGCTGATCCGCTATCGCCTCGATTGAGGCGCCAGGCGCAGGCATCGGAAGTTCTGGCCCACAGGTCCTCATAGGCTGCGATCATCACTCGCCCAGGATGGGCCATTAGAGTTCGCGCTAGGTCATATTCGCCAAGGCGTTGCCGGACAGGAGATATCGGTGCTCACTTTACGGGACCACAACGTCGAGGACTACGCGTCGTTACGCGACATGGACAGCACCGATGTTGCAGTAATGGACGACGCCGATCGCGCGTGCCTTGACGAGCTGGGCAACCATCTCGTCTCGACCGATGCTTGGCAGCGATTCGCAATCTGGTTGCTGCACAAACACTTTGAACCGGAGCCCGGCGAGGTGTTCGTTGAGCGCGTCAGCACATCGCCGCGCGGAACCGTAACGAAACTCATCGAGCGCGCCGCGGATTTGGCCGTGACCTCAATGCGTTTCGACCCCGATGTCCGCTGTGGTGCGGGCGTGATCGGCATGGAGTTTGCCGACCCGGCCGACTTCGGCGGCACGGCGTTGCTGTGTGATGGCGACGCGGCAGCATTGGCCGGCGTCGCCGAACGGCTTCGCGCCCATGGCAAGACCGAACGATTCGGCGTGCGGATGATCCGCGATCCGCTTGGCTTGCGGGCAGACGAAGTGCTCGTCGAGACGTGCGACATCACCCGGCGGAGGCTGCAGTGCAGCGCCGAGAAGCGCGACGAGGTACACGCCGAATCAGTTGAAACAACCTGGCTTTGGAAACCAAGCGGGAAACCAGGCCCAGCCGGGCCCGCCGTCATGCAGTACTGCATGATGATGTGCGGTTACGACGGCAACGGCAACCACTACATCGAGGGTCACACCATCATGCCGGACTGAGGGTCAGCAGCCGCAGTCCTCACCGCGCCAGGCGCGGATGCCCTGCCAGACCGCGACAACCGAGATGGCAAGCCCGATCGCCGGGTCGACCCACCACGCGCCGGACCAGCACGCGGTGACCGCGAGGCCGATCAGCACCGCTGCGGCCTGCGCGGCGCACAAGTAGTTCTGGGTGCCTTCGCCCTTGGTGGCTGCCGAGCCCAGCCGAACCGCGAGGCGGTGTTTGACCCGGCCCAGCGCCGGCATCAGCAGCACCGCGGCGGCCGTCAGCGCCATGCCGATCACCGAGGTCTCGGCGTGATGCCCGCCGGCCAGGTAGTGGACGGATTCGCCGGCGATGTAGGGCGCGGTCAGCCAGAACGACAACGCGACCCCGCGTTGGGCGCGCCGTTCGGCGGTCTCGGAGTGCGTGCGGGCGCCGGTGAAGCGCCACACCACCATGGCGCTGGCCAGGGCTTCGGCCGCGCCGCCCAGCGCCCATCCGGTCAATGCCACGGATCCGACCGCGATGCCCTGCCAGAGCCCGATCCCTCCCTCGGCCAGCATCACCGCCAGGCTGAACCAGGCCAGCCGCCGCGCCCACCGGGCGTTGCGCTGCCAACGCGCGTCCCGTCGCACCGGTTCAACGTGCGCCGACCCCGCGCAGCAGGCGTCGACAACGACTGCGGCAGCCGGCGACATCTCCATCTGGAAGATGGTAGGGGCAAGACGCTCCCAACGCCCGCAACACGGGTGGTTAATCTGACTAACAGAACGCTTTCGAGGGGATTACAAATGTCGCGCACTGACAACGACTCGTGGGACCTCGCGTCCAGCGTGGGGGCCACCGCGACCATGGTGGCCGCCGGACGAGCCCGCGCGACCAGGAACGGGCTGATCCACGACCGGTTCGCCGAGCCCCTGGTACGCGCGGTGGGGGTCGACTTCTTCACGCGCTGGTCAGCGGGTGAACTCGACGCCGCCGACGTCGACGACCCCAACTCCGCCTGGGGCATGCAACGCATGACCGACCTGCTCGCGGCGCGCACACGCCACATCGACGCCTTCTTCGCGGAAGCCGAAGCAGCGGGAATCCGCCAGGTGGTCATCCTGGCCTCCGGCCTCGACGCGCGCGGCTACCGGCTGCCGTGGGCACCGGGAACGACGCTGTTCGAGATCGACCAACCGCAGGTCATCGAGTTCAAGACCGCCACGATCGAATCCCTGGGCGCCGAGCCGACGGCCGAGATCCGCGTCGTCGCGATCGACCTACGCCACGATTGGCCGTCGGCGCTGCGGGATGCCGGATTCGACACCGGGCGCCCCGCCGCCTGGGCCGCCGAGGGCCTGCTCGGCTTCCTGCCGCCGGACGCCCAGGACCGCTTGCTGGACAACATCACCGCGCTGAGCGCCGACGGCAGTCGGCTGATGGCCGAGGTCTTCATGAATTCCACCGCTAACGTGCAGGCTCTCAACGACGCTACCGCGAAGTGGGCCGACAACGGGCTGGACATCGCGATGGAGAACCTGGGTTTCACCGGCGACCGGAACGACGTGGCGACCTACCTTGAGGACCGCGGCTGGCAGACGGTTCGAGCGCCGGTTAATCAAGTACTGGCGGACAGCGGGTTGCCGTTGCACACCGGCGGTGAAGACGCCCCGTTCGGCAAGAACTATTACTGCACCGCGGTGCTGCACAAGGCAGGTTAGAGAAAGGCCCCGATATGCCAAACAGCCGTGCCGCCAAGCCACTTGACGGCTTCCGGGTACTCGACTTCACCCAGAATGTGGCCGGGCCGCTGGCCGGACAGGTGCTGGCCGATCTGGGGGCCGAGGTGATCAAGGTCGAGGCGCCCGGCGGCGAGGCGGCGCGGCATATCACCGCGGTCCTGCCCGGACGCCCGCCGCTGGCCACCTACTTCCTGCCCAACAACCGGGGCAAGAAGTCGGTGGCGGTGGACCTCACCACCGAGGAGGCCAAGCAGCAGATACTGCGGCTGGCCGACACCGCCGACGTGGTGCTGGAAGGGTTCCGCCCTGGAGTCATGGAACGAATGGGCCTGGGCCCCAACGACTTGCAGTCGCGCAACCCCAAATTGATCTACGCCCGGCTGTCGGCTTTCGGTGGCAACGGACCGCACGGCACGCGGCCGGGCGTCGATCTGATGGTCGCCGCCGAAGCCGGCATGACGACCGGCATGCCCACCCCCGACGGTAAACCGCAGATCATCCCATTCCAGCTGGTCGACAACGCCAGCGGTCATGTGCTGGCCCAAGCGGTGCTGGCCGCACTGCTCAACCGGGAGCGGCACGGGGTGGCCGACATCGTCCGGGTCGCGATGTACGACGTCGCGGTGGGGCTGCAGGCCAACCAGCTGACCATGCACCTGAACAAACCGAGCGAGCAGCCCAAGGGAAAATCGGACGCCACTCCAAACACCAAGAAACGCAAGGGAGTCGGCTTCGCCACCCAACCGTCGGATGCGTTCCGCGCCGCCGACGGGTGGATCGTCATCAGCGCGTATGTGCCCAAGCACTGGGCGAAGCTGTGCGAGATCATCGGGCGGCCGGAACTCCTCGACGACGAGCGGTTCATCGACCAGCGCGCCCGGGCGGTCAACTACCCCGAGTTGACCGACGAACTGCAGTCGGCACTGGCCGCCAAAACCGCCGCCGAATGGGTCGAACTGCTGCACGAAGGCGGCCTGATGGCCTGTCTCCCGTACAGCTGGAAGCAGGTCGTCGGCACCCCACTGTTCGCCGAGAACGAGCTTGCCCTGGACGCCGGCAGTGGCGACAACGCGATCACCGTGATCCGCACACCGGCGCGTTATGCGAACTTCGACGCCGTGGTCACCGACGCCCCGCCCGCCACCGGCCAGCACAACGCCGAATATCTGAGCGGGCCTTGAGTTCTTTGAATTGCCGATGAATCCGGCGACGTGGTCGGGGATCAGCGGGGCCATCGCGCAGGATTTCTTCACGTGCACTCGTTTCCGATGCGCGGGTTGACATGACCGCGACCGTCACGAACCCTGTCGATGTGCGCGAATCCCGGTCATTCCTGACTAATTTGCGCTACGACCTCCCCGCCTCCCTCGTCGTTTTCCTTGTTGCGCTGCCCCTTTCACTGGGAATCGCGATCGCCTCCGGCGCTCCGCTGATGGCGGGCCTGATCGCCGCGGTGGTGGGCGGCATCGTCGCCGGCTCCCTGGGCGGTTCGATTCTTCAGGTCAGCGGCCCGGCGGCGGGCCTGACCGTGGTCGTCGCCGACCTGATCGACGACTTCGGTTGGGAGATGACGTGTGTCATCACCATTTGTGCGGGCGCGATCCAGATCCTGCTCGGCCTGATCCGGGTGGCCCGCGCCGCGCTGGCCGTGGCCCCGGTGGTGGTCCACGCGATGCTCGCCGGCATCGGGGTCACCATCGTCTTGCAGCAGATCCACGTCCTGATGGGCGGTGCGTCGCGAAGCTCGGCATTGGAGAACATCAAGGCCTTGCCGAACGGCATCCTGCATCACGAACTGCACGAGGTGATCGTCGGCGGGCTGGTCATCGCGATTTTGCTGGTGTGGCCGAAGCTGCCCCCCAAGATCCGTCTCGTCCCGGGCGCGCTGGTGGCCATCGTGACCGCGACCGCGGTCTCGATGCTGGTGAATCTCGACGTCGATCGAATCAACCTATCCGGCAACTTCTTCCAGGCCATCGGCTTGCCGGATCCCACCCAAGCCGCCCCCGGCGGAGAGCCGTGGAAGCACGAGATCGCCGAGGTAGCGCTGGGCGTCATCACGGTTGCCCTGATCGCCAGTGTGGAATCGCTGCTGTCCGCCGTCGGCATCGACAAGCTGCACAAGGGTCAGCGCACGAACTTCAACCGGGAGATGATCGGCCAGGGCAGCGCCAATGTGGTGTCGGGACTGCTGGGCGGGCTGCCCGTCACCGGCGTCATCGTGCGCAGCTCGACCAACGTGGCCGCGGGCGCCCGCAGCCGGACATCCGCGGTGCTGCACGGCGTATGGATCCTGCTGTTCGCATCGCTGTTGACCAACCTGGTGGAGCTCATTCCCAAGGCGGCGCTGGCCGGGCTGCTGATCGTGATCGGCGTCCAGCTCATCAAACTGGCCCACATCAAAGTGGCATGGCGCACCGGAAATTTCGCGGTTTACGCCATCACCATCGTGTGCGTGGTGTTCCTCAACCTGCTCGAGGGCGTGGCGATCGGACTCGCCCTCGCGATAGCCATCCTGCTGGTTCGGTTGGTACGGGCGCCCATCGAAGCCAGACCCGTGGCCACGGTCGGCGGGGAGTCCACGCACTGGCACGTCGACATCGACGGCACGCTGAGCTTCCTGCTGCTGCCCCGCCTGACCAACGTGTTGTCCACGCTGCCGCCCGGGTCGGACGTGACCCTGAACATGAACGCCGACTACCTCGATCACTCGGTTTCGGAAGCCATCTCCGATTGGCGGACCGCGCACGAGGCCACCGGCGGGCAGGTGAGGATCATCGAGACGTCGCCGGCGAACATGCACAGCGCGCACAGCAGTCCGCCGAAACGCCATTACGGCTCCCGGTCGTCGCCCGAGACGCCGTGGCGGTCCCGGCGCGACCACCAGAACGACGACGACGCTTCGATTCTCGACGGAGTCGACGAATACCACCGCAACGGTCTCGGCGCGCTGTATCACCATGTTCCCGAGCTGATGGATCAGACGAACCCCGACACCGTCTTCCTCACCTGTGCCGACTCGCGCATCCTGCCCGACACCATCACCGCCAGCCGGCCCGGCGACCTCTACATCGTCCGCAACGTCGGCAACCTGGTACCGACCGATCCCGGCGAGCGCTCCGTCGACGCCGCACTCGACTTCGCCGTCAACCAGTTCGGCGCGACTTCGGTTGTGGTCTGCGGACATTCGTCGTGCCGGGCAATGAAAGTGCTACTGGAAAACGCCCCGGACAACAATGAGACACCGATGGGCCGTTGGCTCGAACAAGCACACGAGAGCCTGGCCGCCTACCGGGATCACCACCCGGCGCGCGCGAGTGCGGAGTCACACGGCTTCGGCGAGGTAGAACAACTGGCGATCGTCAACGTGGCCGTGCAGGTGGAAAGGCTCGTCCGCCACCAGATCCTGGCTCCCGCGGTGGCTTCGGGCGCGGTGCGGGTGGTCGGAATGTTCTTCGATCTCTCGACCGTGCATGTGTACGAGGTGAACCGAAACGGGCTCGTCAGCTGACCCCAACCCGACTTGGCTCAAATTGGTGCGCGGGTCAGCGGGGATCTTGATGAGGGCGCGGCGGGGATCGTCGGATAGCAGCGAGTCGCGTCGACGAAATTTTCTATATCCCAACCTGTTTGACCGCCGGCTGGAAGGGTTCGTACCACCACCAGTCGGCGCGCTCGCCGGTGGGCCCGGGGCACGGCGGGACAGCGGGCGGGGGGAGGTTGGGCGGACGCGCGAGCGATCCTGCGCTAAGCGGTCGGCCGGAGCTGTCGGTGACTCTGAGATCTTCTGCGGGTCCGGTGATGGTGATGACGCCTCGATGGTGCAACCGGTGGTGATAAGGGCATACCAGCACCAGGTTGACCAACTCGGTGGCACCGCCGTCTTCCCAGTGCACGATGTGATGCGCGTGCAGACCCCGAGTAGCACCACACCCGGGAACCGCGCACGTGGGGTGGCGGTACTCGAGCGCACGGCGGAGCCGCCGGTTGATCTGACGAGTCGCCCGCCCGGAGCCGATCACCTCGCCGTCGCGTTCAAACCACACCTCACAGGTGGCATCACAGGTCAGGTACTGACGTTCGGCCTCAGTTAACAGAGGACCCAGATGCAGCGCGGCGGCACGCTGCTCCACATCGACATGCACCACCACAGTGGTGTGCTGCCCGTGCGGTCGGCAGGCCGCCTCGGCGTCCCATCCGGCCTCGACCAGGCGCATGAACGCCTCGCCCGTGCTCGGCAACGGAGGCCTCTGGTCTAAGGCGCCGTCGCCCTCGCCGTGATCGCGCTTCCACTCGGCGATCAGCGCATCACGATGAGACGCCAGTGCCGCGTCGAATTTCGCCGCATCCAGGTGCGGAAGTTTGATCCGCCAGCAGCTGAACTCTTCATCGGTGGTCTTGGTGATCGAGGGCCGCGGTTCGGGCCCAGGTTCGGGGGCGGGCTCGGGTTCGGGTCGCGGTTCCAGGTTGACCGCGGTGCGCAGCTGGTTCACCGTGGCGACCCGGGCCAGCTCCGCGTAATGCTCATCGGATCCCTCGCCGGCGCGCGCCGCGATGACACCGACCTGATCCAGCGACAGCCGACCCTCCCGCATGCCCTGCGCACAGCGAGGGAACGCCTCGAGCCGGCGCGCGACGGTGCTGATCGCGCGGGCGTTGGCCGATGACGAGCCGATCTTCCAGGCCACCAACGCCTGCGACCGACCGTGCGCCGGTGGCGCCACACAGCTCGTCGCGATCGATCTCGGCGACGATCTCCACGATGCGCCCATCAATCGCGTTGCGCTGACCGGCCAACTCCGCCAACTCCTCGAACAGCACCTCAAGACGCTCAGCAGGGTTGACTGCCACAGCAGGCGATGCGGTCGAGGACATGACGTCATCATCGCAGCCGGGTACGACAACTCTCAGCCGCCCATTCCACGCCGGGAGGACCAGTTGGCGATCGTCAACGTCGCCGTGCAAGTGGAAAGGCTTGTCCGCCAAAGGATCTTGGCTCCGGCGGTGGCTTCCGGCGCGGTCCGGGTGGTTGGGATGTTCTTCGATCTCTCGACGGTGCATGTGCACGAGGTGAACCGAAAAGGGCTCGTCAGCTGACCAGCTTCAACACCCTGTCGTTGCCGCGGTCGGCTACGTACACGTTGCCGGTGTTGTCGGCGGTCACCCCTAGCGGGGTGTTGAGGCCGGTCAACGGCAGCACCACCGGGATGTTGGACCCGGAAGGCAGTTTCATCACCTGGTTGCTGTCGTGCTCGGTGACGTAGACGGCGCCGGCCGCGTCCAGCCCGATCCCCCAGGGCACGCTGACCCCGGTGAACGGCAGCACGGTCTGTGCGGTCGACCCGGCGCCCAATTCCAGCACCCTGTCGTTGTCGGTGTCGGTCACGTAGACGTTGCCGGCCGGGTCCACCCCCACACCATCCGGGTTCTTCAGGCCGCTGAACGGCAACACCGTCGGGGTGTTGGAGCCGGCCGCCAGCTTGAGCACCCGGTTGTTGCCCCGGTCTGCGACGTAGACGTTGCCCTGGCCGTCCACCGCGACGCCTTCGGGGAAGTTGAGGCCGGTGAACGGCAGCACGGTCTGGTTGTTCGACCCGGCCGCCAGCTTGACCACCCGGTTGTTGAAATCGGCCACGTACACCGCGCCGGTGCCGTCCACCGCCAGCCCCTGCGGCTGGTACAGGCCGCTGAACGGCAGCACCGTCGGGGTACTCGAGCCGGCCGGCAACTCCACCACCCGGCCATACATGCCTTGACTCGTGATGAACACGTCGCCGGCCTTGTCCACCGCCACGCCACCGGGCGAGAGCCGGAAGTCGATACCGGTGAACGGGAGCACGGTCTGCCCGGGCACCGGCTTCGACGACGCGGCCGAGGATCGCGTGCCCAGGTATCCGGTGGCGCCGACGCCGGCGATGAGCACCATCGCTGCTGCGCCCGCGATGATCCACTGCTTGCGTTTCCAACCCGACCAGACCCGGGAAGCCGGCGGGTCGGCACGGTCGACGTGGTCGCCCATCGGGCGGGCCGCCGCAAGAGGGACCGGACGGACCATGGTCTGGTCGCTGGGCCTTTCAATAGGCGGAAGCGCCCGCGGAAGCACCGACCCCGAGCTGGTCGCGTTGTCGCCGTCGGCCAGGATCGAGGTTTCCAGGCGCTGCTCGGGCACGGTGAGCGCGTCATGGGCGGCGAACGCCAAATCGCCTGCGGTGCAATAGCGATCGTCTGGCTGTTTGGCCATGCCCCTGGCGATCACCCCGTCCAACGCCACCGGCAGCATTCCGGGGCGTTGCCGGCTGGGCTTTGGGACGGGATCGAGCAGATGCGCGGCGATCAGCCGTTCGAGGCTGTCGGCGCGATACGGCGGGGCCCCGGTCAGGCACTCGCCCAACACGCAGGCCAGCGCGTAAATGTCGGCGCGGTAGGTGACGTCGTCGCCGGTGAACCGCTCCGGGGCCATGTAGTTGTACGTTCCCATGGCCGTGCCGACCTGCGTCAGCCCTGGGTCGGTGGCGGCGCGGGCGATGCCGAAATCCACCAGATAGGCGAAGTCGTTCCCGGTGATCAGGATGTTCTCCGGCTTGACGTCGCGGTGTGTCACGCCGAGGGAGTGCGCCGCGTCCAGCGCGGCGGCAATCTGTCGCACGATGGCCACCGCCCGCGCCGGGGTCAGCGGACCGTAATGCCGGAGCATGTTGCGCAGCGAGACACCGTCGATCAGGCGCATCTCCACGAAGAACTGGCCGTCGATCTCGCCGTAGTCGTGGATCGGCACGATGTGGGGCTCGCTCAGCCGCCCCGCGGTGTCGGCCTCGCGCTGCATCCGCGCGCGGAACACCGCGTCGGTCGAGAATTGCGGCGAGATCAGCTTGAGCGCCACCACCCGGTGCTTGCGGGTGTCCTCGGCCTGGTAGACCTCACCCATCCCGCCGCGGCCCAGCAGCTGCATCAGGTGATACGGCCCAAAGCGTGATCCAGCCCGCGAAGCCAAATCGGTATTATTCATTAATCCGCTCCCTTCAAGAACCGGCCCTTGAATTTATGCAATCGCATTTACCGCGGCAGCCAATCGGGTTTGCAATGAATTCGGTAGCGGAATGGAGCCGTACTGGTCTAATCCAACTTGGCCCGGACCTATTGCGGCTTGCATGAATGCCCTGACGGCGGTGCCGGTGGCGGCGTCCGGATACTTCGAGCAGACGATTTCATAGGTCGCCTCCACGATCGGGTACGCGCCGGTCTGCGTCGGCTTGTAGAACGACGACGTGTCCAGCACCAGGTCGTTGCCCTGGCCGGTGATCCGGGCCCCGGCGATGGTCTTGGAGACCGAATCGGTGGTGATAGACACCGGGTCGGGACCCGCCGAGGTGACGATCTGCGCCATGTTCAACTGTTTGCCCACCCCGAAAGACCACTCGTTGTACGTGATCGAATCGTCGGTGCTCTGCACCCCCGCCGACGTTCCGTCGTCCCCGGCGGCGCCCTCACCGACCCCGCCGCCGAAACTCTGGCTGACGCCTTTACCCCACGCGCCGCCGGATGCGGCATCGAGGTATTGCTCGAAGTTGGACGTGTTGGCGGATTGGTCGCTGCGGAAGAACACGTGAATGGACGCCGACGGCAAGGTGGCGCCCGGATTGAGCGCTTTGATCGCGGGGTCGTCCCACCTGGTGATGCCGCCGTTGAAAATCCTTGCCAGCGTTGGCCCGTCCAGGATCAGCGAACTCACCCCGCTGACGTGGTAGGTGATCGCGATCGGTGCGAACACCGTCGGCAGGTCCCAGGCCGGCGAACCGCACCGCTGCGCCGCCTGCTGGGTCTGACCCTTCGACGGGTTCAGCGCATCGCCGGAACCGGCCAGATCGGTCACGTTGTTGACGAAGTCGCTCACCCCGGCACCGGATCCGTTGGCGTTGTAGTCCAGCGTGTAGCCCCCGCACGCATGGACGTAGGAGTAGACGAATTGTTCGATCGCATTCTCCTGCGCGGTGGCGCCACTGGCCTTGAGTTTCGTCTTGCCGCCGCACTGCACGGCCGACGGCTTGGCGCTGGGCGCCGACGACGAGGCGTGCGTGGTGCTGCCGCAGCCGGCCAAGACGATGGCGACAACGGCGGAAGCCGCCAGCAGACCCAGTACGGCGCCAGATCGGTTGACCATCGCGGACTCCTCGATACGACTCAGGGCGACGAACACATTGCTCCACGCCGCCTGTGGAGCCCCCCAGCCAAAACACCGGAACCTGGTGAATATCCAAACCCGCTCAGCTGAGCCCAGGATTAGCCGCGCCTTTGAATTGCTAGGCAAAGCATTAGCAGCACCTTGGAAAATGGGCGCAAGATGTGCTCGGAATAAGCGCCAGCTCTGGAAATATGTAGCGGATTAGCGGCACCTTTGAAGACCAGCAGAGAATTGCTCCGGGCGTCCTTGACAAGGATATTTCGACGTAGCTTTGTGGCGTGTTGATCAGCTCCGAACAACTCACCGCCGGGTCTGGTGCCCCGAGCGCTGAAGCCGCCCCCGTCATCTCCGCCCCCGCCGTCCCTGCCATGGCGGCGCACCAGCTCACCCTGGGTTTCGGCGCCAAGACCGTGCTCGACGGCGTGAGCCTGAACTTCGCGGCGCGGTCGGTCACGTCCCTACTGGGGCCGACCGGCTCGGGTAAGACGACCTTCCTGCGCACCCTCAACCGGATGAACGACAAAGTCTCCGGCTACCGGTACAGCGGTGACGTCCTGCTGGGCCAGGACAGCATCTTCAAAAGCCATGACCTGATGCAGTTTCGGCGCCGGGTCGGCATGCTGTTCCAGCGACCCAACCCGTTCCCGATGTCGATTTCGGACAACGTGGTCGCCGGGGTGCGCGCGCACAAGATGGTGCCGCGCAAGGAATTCAAGAGCGTTGCGCAGGCCCGGCTCACCGAGGTCGGCCTTTGGGACGCGGTCAAGGACCGGCTGGGTGATTCGCCGTTCCGGTTGTCCGGCGGTCAGCAGCAGTTGTTGTGCCTGGCCCGGGCGCTGGCGGTGGACCCGGAGGTGCTGTTGCTCGACGAGCCCACCTCGTCGCTCGACCCGAACACCACCGAGAAGATCGAAGAGCTCATCCGATCGCTCGCCAACCGGCTCACCGTGATCATGGTGACCCACGACCTCGCCCAGGCCGCCCGGATCGGCGACCGGACCGCCTTGTTCTTCGACGGCAGGCTCGTCGAGGAAGGACCCACCGAGCAGTTGTTCCTGGCGCCGAAGCAGGCCGAGACGATGCGTTACGTCTCCGGACTGTTCGGCGATCGCGGGCTGCTCGGTGTGAACGTGGGGGTATCAAGCGCAAATGGGGGAACTGAAAGGTGAAAGTCCGTGAAGTCCAAGCAATCTCGTTTGCGCGCCCCAATGGTGGCGCTGTCGATCGCGGTGCCGGTGATGCTGGCGGCGGCGGCCTGCGGGTCGAACTCGACCACCGGCTCCCCCGGCAGCGGCACCGGTAGTCCGGCCAGCACGCCCGCGACGTCGAACGTGGCGTTGTCGGAGACCGGTGCCACCGAGCTGTACCCGCTGATGAACGAGTGGGTTCCGGCGTATCACTCGAAGTATCCGAACATCACCATCACGACCGGGGCCACCGGGTCGGGGGCGGGGATATCCCAGGCCGCTGCCGGGGCCGTCAACATCGGCGCTTCCGGCGCCTACCTGTCCGACGGCGACATGTCCGCGCACAAGGGGCTGATGAACATCGCGCTGGCGCTCTCCGCCGAGCAGGTCAACTACAACCTGCCCGGGGTCACCCACCACGTCAAGCTGAACGGCAAGGTGCTGGCCGCCATGTATCAGGGCACCATCAAGACCTGGAACGACCCGCAGATCGCCGCTCTCAATCCCGGCGTCGGCCTGCCCGCCATTCCGGTGGTTCCGCTGCACCGCTCCGACGGCGCCGGCGACACGTTCGTGTTCACCCAGTACCTGTCCAAGCAGGACCCCGACGGCTGGGGTAAGGGGCCCGCGTTCGGCACCACGGTCGCCTTCCCCGCGGTGCCCGGCGCGCTGGGTGAGAACGGCGCCGGCGGCATGGTGACCGGTTGCGCGCAAACGCCCGGTTGCGTCGCCTACATCGGCATGAGCTACCTCGACCAGGCCACCCAAAAGGGCCTGGGCGTGGCCCAGTTGGCCAATGCCTCCGACAACTATGTGCTGCCCGACGCGCAGAGCATTGGAGCCGAGGCGGCCAGCTTCGCCGCGCAGACCCCGTCCAACCAGGTGATCTCGCTGATCAACGGGCCCGCCGCAAACGGGTATCCGATCGTCAACTACGAGTACGCGGTCGTCTACAGCGGCCAGAAGGATCCCGCCGTCGCGCAAACCATGCAGGCGTTTCTGAACTGGGCGGTGACCGACGGCAGCGCTCCCTCGTTCCTGGACCAGGTGCACATGCAGCCGCTGCCGGCTCCGGTGGCGAAGTTGTCCGACGCCCAGATCGCCAAGATCAACAGCTGATTGTCGTCAGGTGACGCTCGCCAGCCCTGCGGGGCTTTCGGTTCCACAGCGCGCGCGCAGTCGCATCCGTGACGCGCGCCGCTCGGGCCTCGCCATCCGGTGGACCGGCGGGGTGAGCGCGGTGATCCCGCTGCTGGCGGTCGCGTTCGTGCTGGCGACGCTGGTGATCGAGGGGGCGGGCGCGATCAAGTTCAACGGGCTGCGGTTCTTCACCGCGACCGACTGGAACACCGGCAACACTTACGGCGGCACCGTCGTCTCGGGCGGCGTCGCGCACCCGATCGGCACCAGCTACGGGGCGTTGCCGTTGATCGTCGGCACCCTGGCGAGCTCCGCGATCGCCTTGATCGTCGCCGTGCCGGTGTCCATCGGAGCGGCCCTGGCGATCGTGGAACGGCTGCCGAAACGTCTCGCGTCGGCGGTCGGCACCGTGCTCGAATTACTCGCCGGCATCCCCAGCGTCGTGGTGGGCTTGTGGGGGGCGATGACGTTCGGCCCGTTCATCGCCCACCACATAGCTCCGGTGATCGCCCGCAACGCCCCCGATGTGCCGGTGCTCTCCTACTTTCGCGGCAACACCGGCAACGGGGAAGGCCTGCTGGTGTCCGGCCTGGTGCTGGCGGTGATGATCATCCCGATCATCGCCAGCACCACGCGCGATCTGCTCCGGCAGGTGCCACTGCTGCCCCGCGAGGGCGCGACCGCCCTGGGGATGTCGGACTGGGAATGCGCGCGCCGGGTCACCCTGCCGTGGGTGGCCAGCGGCGTCGTCGGCGCGGTGGTGCTGGGGCTGGGCCGCGCGCTCGGTGAGACGATGGCCGTCGCCATGGTGTCGGGTGCCGCCTTGGGTGCGCTGCCCGCCAACATCTACTCGACCATGACCACTATTGCGGCAACCGTTGTGTCGCAGCTTGATTCGGCCCTGACCGACTCGACGAACTTCGCGGTCAAGACGCTCGCCGAGGTGAGCCTGGTGCTGATGCTGATCACGTTGCTGACGAACGTTGCGGCCCGTGCGATGGTGCGCCGCGCGTCGGGTACCGCGCTACCGGTCGGGCGAGGGGTGTGACATGGGATCGGTTGCCGCTCGCCGCAAGACGATCGACGCACTGTTCTGGACGGCCTGCTGCGGCTGTCTGGCGGTGGTGGTCGCCCCGACGTTGTGGATGCTGATCGGAGTCGTCGGCCGCGCGTTGCCGGTGTTCCACTTCAGCGTGCTGGTGCAGGACACCCAGGGGAATGGCGGGGGGCTGCGCAACGCCATCATCGGGACCGCGGTCCTTGGCTTCGGGGTCATGCTGGTGAGCGGCACCATCAGCGTGTTGGCCGGCATCTATCTGTCCGAATTCGCTACTGGCAGAACGCAATCAATCCTGCGAGGGGCCTACGAGGTGCTGTCCGGCGTCCCGGCCATCGTGCTCGGCTACGTCGGCTACATCGCGCTCGTGGTGAACTTCAACTGGGGATTCTCGTTGGCGGCCGGCGTGTTGGTGCTGTCGGTGATGAGCATCCCGTACATCACCAAGGCCACCGAGTCAGCGCTCAATCAAGTACCGACGTCCTACCGGGAAGGGGCGGAGGCGCTCGGGTTGCCGTTCGGCTGGACGCTGCGCAAGATCGTGCTGAAACAGGCGGTACCCGGCGTGGTGACCGGCATGCTGGTGGCGCTGGCGCTGGCGGTCAGCGAGACGGCGCCGATGCTGTACACGGCGGGCTGGTCAGATTCCCTTCCGACGGGCCAACTTACGCACTCGCCGGTCGGCTACCTGACCTATCCGATCTGGACGTTCTACAACCTGCCGTCCAAAGGCGCCCAGGACCTGTCTTACGACGCGGCCTTCTTGCTGATCGTGTTCCTGGTGCTGCTGATCATGCTCGGCCGGCTGGTCACCTGGTACGCGCGCCGGCATTCGGAGTCGTGAGCCCCTCAGAGGTTGGGAACGTCCGGAAGCCGGACCACCTGGAGGAAGAACTCATCGATTTGCCTTACCGCACTGACGAATTGGTCGAGGTCGACCGGCTTGGTGACGTAGGCGTTGGCGTGCAGTCTGTAACTGCGCAGGATGTCCTCCTCCGCCGAGGAGGTGGTGAGCACGACAACCGGAATGCGACACAGGTCGGGGTCGGACTTGACCTTCTCCAGCAATTGCCGCCCGTCATACTTCGGCAGGTTCAGATCGAGCAGGATCAGATCCGGCCGCACCGCGTCCTGGAACGGGGCGCGCTTGTAGAGGTAGTCCAGACCCTCCTGCCCGTCGTGTGCGACGTTCAGCCTGTTGCTGACCTTGTTGTGCTCGAACGCTTCTCGGGTGATCAGCTCGTCACCGGGATCGTCCTCGACGAGCAGGATTTCGATCGGCCGACCGGCTGGTGTCATTTGTTCGCTCCTTCCAGAACGGCTGGGGATCCCTGGACCAGCATCGCTGGGATCGTGAACTGAATCAGGGTCCCGCCGCTGTAGGACGTGTCAATCCAGATGGTGCCGCCATGATGCTCGATGATTTTCTTGCACAGCGCGAGGCCGAGACCCGTTCCGTCGTATGCGTCGCGGGCGTGTAGGCGCTGAAAGATCACGAAGACCTTGTCGACGAACTCTTCTTCGATGCCGATGCCGTTGTCCGACACGCTGAACAGCCAGTCTCCGGCGTGATCGCCGTCGCCGCGCGCGCAACTGATGACGATCCTGGGCGCGCGGTCGCTGGACCGGAACTTCACCGCATTGCCAATCAGGTTCTGCCACAACATCGTCAGCAACGTGGAGTCCCCGATGATGCGGGGCAGCCGCTCCTTCGGGCGCACGATCTCGGCGTGCGATTCCTCGATCGCGACGGCGAGGTTGACCACGGCCACGTCCAAGGCGGTGTCCAGGTCGACCTCGGCGTACTTGCTACCGACCCGGCCGACCCGGGAGAAGCTGAGCAGATCATTGATGAGCACCTGCATCCGCTTGGCGCCATCGACCGCGAATGCGATGTATTCGAGGCCGCGATCGTCGAGCTGGTCACCATAGCGCTTCTCGAGCAGCTGGCAGAACGAGGCGACCTTGCGCAGTGGCTCCTGCAGATCGTGTGAGGCGACGTAGGCGAACTGCTCGAGTTCGGCGTTGGAGCGCCGCAATTCGACCGTCTGCTCGTCCAACCGGGCTCGTGCCGCCTGGGTCGCGTTGAGCTCGTCCACGATGCGCTGCCGCATGTTCTCCACGTCGGTCGCGATGCCCCGAATGTCCTTCGGGCGCTGCGGTGGCGTGATGGCTTCGCTGAAGTGGCCCTGGGTGATCCGCCGGCATGCCGCGGCCAGCGCCGCCAGCGGCAGGGTGACCGCGCGCCGGGTCAGGATGCCCAGCATGGTCGCGGTGGCGCAGAACACCACCACCATCGCGATCATTACCCTGTCGCGCCAGTCGTTGGTGCGTTCCAGTTCGTCGGACGCGCGCGCCCGCGCCGCCAGCAGGTGCACGTTCTGGGCGTCGAAAAGCTCACGCAAATGATCGAATTCGGCTTTGCCGCGCTCGGCGGTCTGAGTGCTGACGACATTGGGCGCGTTCGGGATCACGCTCGCGATCACCGGCTCGGCATAGTTGTTCCGCCACGCGGCGGCGGCGGTCTCGATCGCGTCCAGATCGGCAGTCAGATCGGGGCGGTTCGCCAGCCGGCGCCGGGTTTCGTCGGCCGCTTCCTGTTCGGCACGCTGACCCTCGTAATACGGGCTGAGGAACTGCCGATCCGCGGAAATCAGATAGCCGCGGATACCCGTTTCCTGGTCGCGCAGCGACGCCTGCAACTGGGCCGCCGCCACCCGCGCCGGCTGGATGCCCTCGACCATCTCACGGGTCACCGCATCCGTGCGATTCAGCAGCATCGCACCGGCCACCGATCCGGCGAGCACCAGCAGGCCCATCGACAGCAGCACCATGAACTGCCATCCCCGGACTGTGAGCTCCATTCGACGCAGCGGGTTGAACACCGAAGTCACCTCGAGGTCCGCTCCACCCGCACCACCGCGATGTCATCGGTCAGCCCGCCCAGCGCCTGCGCGCGTTCCTGCGCCCCGTCGATCAGGGCGTCGACGAACTCCGGCCCGGGCAGCGCCACATGCCGGCGGGCCAGCGCAAGCAGACCGTCCTCGCCGAGACGCTCGTTGCCCCGGCCCGAATACCCCTCGAACAGTCCGTCGGTGAGCAGCAGCAGACCATGACCCGCCGGCAATTCCACCTCGTGTCGCGGCCAGTCGTCGGCGTGCAGACCCAGCGCGGGACCGAACGGCGGCTCGATCCATTCCACCGTGTCGGGACCGTGCAGCAACATCCCTGGATGGCCGGCCCGGATCGCCATGACGGGCCCACCGCCAGGCGGCGGAATAACGACGCTCAGCACCGTGGCGAAGACGCCCGCTTCGGCGCGCTCGGCATGCAGCACCCGTTCGAGTTGCCGCATCCGATCGGCGCCGTCGAAGCCGGTGAACGTGAGCGTGCGCCACGCGATCCGTAGTGCCGCGCCCAGGGCGGCCTCGTTGGGCCCGTGCCCGGCGACATCGCCGATCAGGACGTGGGTGATCCCATCCGGCGTTTGCACGACGTCATAGAAGTCGCCGCACAACAAGGCGTTCTCGCGGCTCGGCCGGTATCGGGTGACGATGTCGACGCCCGGGTTGTCCGGCAGCAGCGGCGAGGGCAGCAGGCCACGTTCCAGCAGTGCGTTCTCCCGGGCCCGAAGCTGACTCGCGTGCAGGTCGGCGGCGATGAGCTCGGCACGCTTGCGCTCGATGGCATACAACAGCGCACGCCGCAGCATTTCGGGTTCAACGCGGCCCTTGACCAGGTAGTCCTGGGCGCCGGCGGCGACCGCGGAAGCTCCGAAGAATTCGTCGTTGAGTCCGGTCAACACGACAATGGGGACGGTCGCATCGTGTTTGGAGATGCGGTCCAGCGCGTCCATGCCGGTGGCGTCGGGCAGGTTCAGGTCGAGTAGTACGCAATCGGGCCGCGCGGACGACAGGGCGCGCTCCGCATGCGCCATCGACTGTGCCCAGACCACCTCGGTGTCGGCGACCGCGTCGGTGATCAGGTCTTCCACCAGCAAGGCGTCGCCCCGGTCGTCCTCGACCAACAGCAGCGACAACGAGTGCCAATCCCGCGTCGGACCCGGGCCGGATTCGACCACCACCTCGCGATTATGTGGTGAGCGCACAGAAAACCACGTCCTTCACCTCGCACCCCCTTGGCCGCGCGGTATACCCGTTTGCTCGAGTGCGACGACCGACAATAACCTGTACGCCGCCGGTGTCCCCACGCCGGTTACGACCCCCCGCAGGTCGCCGATGGCGTGAGCTTATTCGTAAAGGTGAATCCTATTCGGTGAACGGCAGCTTTTCTCAGGGATGCGGCGTCGCCGTGTCGGTCAGCGTGGTTCCCAGTGTTTCTGGCAGCAGCGCAGCGCAGCCCAGGCTGACGAGCATCAGGACGGCCATCATCAACCCGACGGCCCAGCTGCCGACGGATGCCACCAGCGCGCCCGCAAGCATCGGCGGTACCGCGCCGCCGATGATCCCTCCGGCGTTGAATGCCAGTCCCGCACCGGTGTACCGGTAGCGGGTGGCGAAGATTTCCGGCATGAACGAGGCCATCGGTCCGATGATCACACCCAGGATCGCGAATGCGGCGACGATGCCGAGAGCGAACAGAGCCGCATTTCCGGTGTCCAGTAACGGCATCACGGCGAACGACCAGGGCAGCGCCAGCACGAATCCGGACAACACCACACGTCGTCGGCCAAAACTGTCCGACCACACCGACGCCAGCGCGACGGAGACGACCATCGACAGCCCGCCGAGCACGCCGACGAACAGAATCAAGTTCTTCGAATGCCCGAGTTGCGTGCGGGCGTAGTTCATCAGATACGTGCCGGCCATGAAGCTCAAGGTGAAAGTCCCCGTCGCGCAGCCCGAGGCGAGCAGCACCCGACGGCCCTCAGCCCGGAAAAGGTCGACGATAGGGGCGCTGGGCACGGTCGGCGTGGTCTTGCTGTGCCTTTTGCGAGGCGAAGACCGGCGTCTCGGTGACCTTGAGACGCACGTATAGAGCGACGACGATCAGCACCGCGCTCAAGACGAACGGCAGCCGCCAGCCCCAACTCATGAACGCGGCGCTCTTGTCTCCGATAGTGAAGTCGACAGCCAGCAGGGCGAGATTCGCGAGCACCAGGCCCACGGCGGCTCCCATGGGGTGGACATGCCGTACTGGCCCCGTTTGGCGACCGGCGCGTGCTCGGCGACCAATAGGGCCGATCCGGCCCATTCGCCGCCCAGGCCAATCCTTGCAGCAGCCGCAGCGTGAGCAGGATCAGTGGCCCGGCCACGCCGATGGTCGCCGCGCCGGGCAGCAGGCCGACCGCCACCGTCGACAGACCCATCACCAGCAGCGTCGCGACGAGAGTCTTTTTCCGTCCGAGGCGATCACCGTAGTGCCCGAAAATGGCCGCGCCCAGCGGGCGGGAGAAGAATGCCGCCGCGAACGTCGCCAACGACGCGATGGTGGCCATCGCCGGGCTCAAGTGCGGGAAGAACACCGTGGGGAAGACCAGAGCTGCCGCGGTGCCGTAGAGGAAGAAGTCGTAGAACTCGATCGCCGAGCCGACCAGGCCCGCCATAGCCACCCGCCGCCATTGGAGTCGGCACTGGGATATCGCTGACCGCGGGGATATCGCCGATCTCGGTGGTCTGCGACTCGGGCAGCGCGGGCTTGATGGTCACGCGGACATGCTAAGCGGGCAACTGGTCGAGCACACCACGAATCAGCGCAGCAATGCCCGCGACATGACCACCCGCTGGATCTGGTTGGTGCCCTCGTAGATCTGGGTGATCTTGGCGTCGCGCATGAACCGCTCGACGGGGAAGTCGATGGTGTAGCCGGCGCCACCGAACAGTTGCACGGCGTCGACGGTGACCTCCATCGCCACGTCGGAGGCGAAGCACTTCGACGCCGCCGAGATGAAGCCCAGATCCGGCTCACCGCGCTCGGCGCGGGCGGCGGCGGTATAGACCAGCAGCCGCGCCGCCTCCACCTTCATCGCCATGTCGGCCAGCATGAACTGCACGGCCTGGAAGGTGCTGATCGATCCGCCGAACTGCTTGCGCTCCTTGGTGTAGGCCAGGGCGGCGTCCAGCGCGCCCTGGGCGATGCCGACGGCTTGGGCGCCGATGGTGGGACGGGTGTGGTCCAGCGTGGCCAGCGCCGTCTTGAAGCCGGTACCCGGCTCGCCGATGATCCGGTCGCCCGGGATACGGCAGTTCTCGAAGTAGAGCTCGGTGGTCGGCGAGCCCTTGATGCCGAGCTTCTTTTCCTTCGGGCCGACGCTGAACCCCTCGTCGTCCTTGTGAACGATGAACGCCGAGATGCCGTTGGCGCCCTTGTCCGGGTCGGTCACCGCCATCACCGTGTACCAGGTCGACTTGCCGCCGTTGGTGATCCAGGACTTGGCGCCGTTGATGATCCAGTCGTCGCCGTCGGCGGTGGCCCGGGTCCGCATCGACGCCGCGTCACTGCCCGCCTCGCGCTCGCTCAACGCGTAGGACGCCATCGCGCCCTCGGTGGCCAGCGTGGGCAACACCTGCTTCTTCAGCTCCTCGGAGCCCCGCAGGATCAGACCCATGGTGCCGAGCTTGTTCACCGCCGGGATCAGCGAGGCCGAAGCGTCGACGCGCGCCACTTCCTCGATCACGATGCAGGCGGCCACCGAGTCGGCCCCCTGACCGTCGTACTCCTCGGGGATGTGGACGGCATTGAAACCGGACGCATTCAGCGCCCTCAGCGCCTCCTCGGGAAACCGGGAGTTCTCATCCACGTCGGCGGAATACGGCGCGATCTCTTTTTCCGCGAGCGCGCGGATCGCCGCCCGCAATTCGTCATGCTCCTCGGGCAGCTTGTACACATCGAACGACTTGTTTCCGGCCCATTCAGCCATCACGGCCTCCTTAATTACTCGCCGGTTAACTTACCCCGAAGCTCTTGTAGCGCGGCGTCCTTGGCCCGCACGGTATCGGCCAGCTGGTCCTGGAAGGCGGCGATCCGGGCCCGTAGTTGCGGGTCGGACGCTCCGAGGATGCGCACGGCCAGCAGGCCGGCGTTGCGCGCGCCGCCGATGGACACCGTGGCCACCGGGATGCCGGCCGGCATCTGCACGATCGACAACAGCGAGTCCAGCCCGTCCAGCCGGGTGAGCGGCACCGGCACCCCGATCACCGGCAGCGGCGTCGCCGAGGCGACCATCCCGGGCAGGTGCGCCGCGCCGCCGGCACCGGCGATGATCACCTCGATGCCGCGGCCGGCCGCGTCGCGGGCGTAGTCGAACATCACCGCTGGGGTGCGGTGCGCCGAGACCACCCGGACCTCGTTCGGGACATCGAACTCGTCCAGCGCCAGCGCGGCATCCTGCATCACCGACCAGTCGCTGTCGCTGCCCATGATCACCCCGACCCGCGGCGCCTCAGCATCTACCCGCTCCTCTTCACGCTGCGCTCTGCATCGTCGCCGGCGGCGCCATGTGCATCCCATCCGTCCGTCCACTGCCCGTGTGACAACCAGTGTGCCGCCCGTGCGGCGCGTTCACGCAGGGCCGACGGGTCCGCCAGGTCGGCCGCGGTGCCGAGAAAGTTGATGTGCCCGATCTTTCGACCCGGGCGTTCCGCCTTGCCGTAGAGGTGTACCCGGGCGTCGGCCATCCGCGCAAACAGATGGTGCAACCGCTCGTCGAGAGACATGCCGCTCATGGCCGGGGGCTGCGCGGCACCGAGCACATTGGCCATCACCGTCAGCGGCACCACCGCGTGGGTATCCCCGAGCGGATAGTCCAGCACCGCCCGCAGGTGCTGCTCGAATTGGCTGGTGCGAGACCCGTCCATGGTCCAGTGTCCGGAGTTGTGCGGCCGCATCGCCAGCTCGTTGACCAGCAGCTCGCCCTCGGTGGTCTCGAACAACTCGACCGCGAGCACGCCTACGACACCCAGTTCGTTCGCCAACCGCAGCGCCAGCTGCTGGGCTGCGGCGGCCTCCTCTTCGGGCAGCTCGGGCGCGGGCGCGATCACCTGCACGCAGATCCCGTCCCGCTGCACGGTCTCCACCACCGGCCAGGCCGCACCCTGGCCGAACGGCGAGCGTGCCACCAGCGCCGACAGTTCGCGGCGCAACTGCACGCGCTCCTCGACCAGCACCGCCACCCCGTCGGCAAGGTATTCCTGCGCAAGCTCACCGGCGTGCGCCACATCGCGCGCCATCCGCACGCCGCGGCCGTCGTAGCCGCCCCGGACCGCCTTGACCACCAGCGGCGTGTCAGCCCGCTCGGCGAAGGCGTGGATATCCGAGAGGTCGTCGACCTTCTCGATTCGGATGTAGCGCGGCACCGGGGCGCCCAGCGTCTCGAGCCGTTGCCGCATGACGAGCTTGTCCTGGGCATGCACCAGAGCCCGCGGCGGCGGCGCCACGTTGACGCCCTCGGCGACCAGCTTGTCCAGCAGCTCGGTCGGGACGTGCTCGTGGTCGAAGGTCAGCACGTCGGCTCCGGCCGCCACCCGGCGCAGGTCTTCCAGATCGGTGTGTGAGCCGATCACCACGTTCGGCGTGACCTGCGCGGCGGGCTCGTCCGCGGCGGATGCCAGCACCCGCAGGTTCTGCCCCAGCGCGATCGCCGCCTGATGGGTCATCCGGGCAAGCTGACCACCACCGACCATCGCAACCACAGGTGTGACCCGTAGGGCAATTGAGGGGGTGTGTGAACTCGGCACGGCAATCATGGTGTCATGACGCCTGACCGGCGCGTTTAGCGGCTACGGGACCCAATCGTTATGTACTATTTTGTGACAATTTCGCGTCCGTACGTAGACTGACGTGTTGTGTCCTTTGCCGATGCCACAATTGCGCGCCTTCCCGGGGTGTTCCAGCCCTATGCGGAGCGCCACCACGAACTCATCAAATTTGCCATCGTCGGCGGCACCACGTTCATCATCGACTCGGCGATTTTCTACACGCTGAAGCTGACAATCCTCGAGCCCAAGCCGGTAACCGCCAAGGTCATCGCGGGCATCGTCGCGGTCATCGCGTCCTACATCTTGAACCGGGAATGGAGCTTCCGTAACCGGGGCGGCCGCGAACGCCACCACGAGGCGCTGCTGTTCTTCGCGTTCAGCGGCGTCGGAGTGCTGCTGAGCATGGCGCCGCTGTGGGTCTCCAGCTACGTCCTGCAACTGCGGGTACCGATGGTGTCGTTGACCGCGGAGAACATCGCCGACTTCATCTCGGCCTACATCATCGGCAACCTGATGCAGATGGCGTTCCGGTTCTGGGCGTTCCGCCGCTGGGTGTTTCCCGACCAGTTCGCCCGCAACCCCGACAAGGCGCTGGAGTCCGCCCTCACCGCCGGAGGTATCGCCGAGGTCTTCGAGGACGAACTCGAGGGCGGAAATGTCACCCTGCTGCGGTCCTGGCGCAATCGGGCCGGCAGGGCCTCTCAGCTGGGCGATTCGTCGGAACCCAGGGTGTCGAAGACTTCGTGATACAGCAGCGCGTGCACGTCGCGCAGGCGCGGAATGTTGTAGAACTCCAGCGGATCTTGTGACGCCGACTCGATAATCAGCGTCCCGGTGCGAAACATCCGCTCGGTCACTTTGTCCCGGAATTCCACACTGTTGATCCGCGCCAGCGGAATGTCGATCCCGCTGCGGGTCAGCACCCCGTGGCGATACATCACCCGCCGGTTGGTGACGACGAAATGGGTGGTCAGCCAGGTCAGGAACGGCCACAGCGTCAGCCAGCCGATGATCACCAGCCAGATGCCCCAGATGACGCCGTAGATGATGTTCTTGGCCAGCTGCTGCCAGTGCGTCGAGTTGACGAACCCGGATCCCAGCGCCGCCAGGCCGGTCACCAGGATGAGGACCAGGACCGGGATGATCAAACGCTTCCAGTGCGGATGACGGTGCAGGACCACCTGCTCGCCCGCCGCCATGGCATTGTCGGGATAACTCATGGTCGCGACATTAGCCGCAATTTGCGCCCGCGAGCTCAGCGGCGTATCCGCAATTCGGCGACGGAAGCGAGAATCGGCTCAGCGCCTTACGATCGAGTCCCCGGGCGGCCGAAAAGGAGTCTGTACATGGCAGCATCCGACGCGCTCCGCGGATCGAGGATCCCCCTTACCCACGGACAGGGCGCGATGCCTGCTGTCGGGTTCGGCACGCTCATTCCCGACCCGGTTGCCACCAAGCAGGCCACCAGGGTCGCGCTGGAGGTGGGGTTTCGGCATCTCGATTGCGCGGAACGGTACCGCAACGAAGAACAGGTGGGTGTCGCGATCAGCGAGGCGATCGGGGCGGGAACGGTTCGGCGGGAAGAGTTGTTCGTCACCACCAAGCTGTGGAACACCAACCATCGCCCGGAGCGCGTCAGGCCTGCCTTCGAAGCGAGTCTGCGCCGTCTCCAAATCGACTATGCCGATTGCTATCTCATCCACACGCCGTTCGCCTTTCGGCCGGGCGACGATCAGGATCCAAGAGACGAGAACGGTCAGGTGGTGTACGACGACGGGGTCACGCCGGCGGAGACGTGGGGTGCGCTGGAGCACCTCATCGACGACGGCCACTGCCGGTCGATCGGTCTATCGGACGTCACGCTGGAGAAGCTGCGAGAGATCGTCGAGGTTGCGCGCATCAAACCGGCCGTCGTGCAGGTCGAATCGCATCCCTACCTTCCCGAGTGGGAACTGCTGTCGTTCTGCCAGGAGCATGGGATCGTGTTGCTGGCGTTCGCGGCGCTGGGGCATTCTTCGACGCCCAACGTGCTGGCGGATCCGGTGATCACCGCGATCGCGGCGCGTCTGAACATGACCCCCGCTCAGGTCGCCCTGTCCTGGGCCGTGCAGCGCGGCACCGCCTTCCTGACCACCTCGACCAAACCGGAGCGGATCCAGGCGAACTTCGAGATCTCGCCCCTCCCGGAAGATGCCATGTCGGACATTCGGAACCGCATCACAGCGAACGTCAGGTTCAACACGGTGGTGCACACCGGCGTGCCGGGATTCATTCCGCGCAGCGAGTGAACTAGCGCAGGTGCACGACGTCACCTGCTGAAACGACCACGGTCCGGTCTTCCGTCGCCAGGCACAGCCTGCCCTGGTCGTCGATGCCGGTAGCGGTCCCGACGAGTTGCTTGTCGCCGGGAAGGTGAGCGCGCACCCGCGAGCCGATGGTCAGGCTGCGCGTCCGGTAATCGGCGGCCAGCCGAGGATCGGCGCCGCGCCACTGGCCGATGCGGAGGCTGAGTTCCCGAAGCAGGGTGCCGACGAGTCGTCCCCGGTCGGGCACGGCCACGCCGAGATCGAGCAGACAAGTCGCCCCGTCGACGCCCTCGGGTGCCTGCGTGACGTTGAGCCCGAGGCCGACCACGATCGCCGGCCGGGCCACCTCGGCCAGGATGCCGGCCAACTTGGCCCCGCCGACCAGCACGTCGTTAGGCCATTTGAGGCCTGCTCGCACACCGGTGGCCGCCGCGACGGCGTCGACGACCGCAACGCCGGTGGCCAGCGACAGCCAGCCCCACGAGGTCACCGGGACGTCGACCACGCTCACCCCGACCGACATGCTGATCTGCGCCCGCGGGGTTGCCGACCAGGTGCGGCCCTGGCGGCCCCGACCGGCGGTCTGGTGCTCGGCGATCAGCACCGCCCCGGCGATGTCGGCGCCCGACGCGGCGCGTGCCAGCAGGTCGGCGTTGGTGGAGCCGGTCTGCTCGACGACGTCGAGTCGCCGCCAGAGGGTCCCGCTCAGCGCATCACGCAGTGCGGGCTCATCCAGCGGCGTGGGCTGGGCGCGGTCCATCACCGTCGGTCGCCCCGGCCGAGCATGTCCAGCACCGCCAGGTGGCTGAACAGCATGCTGGTCCCGATCGGGTTGCCGCCGGCCGGATAGGCGGTGCCGCTGGGCGCGGCCATGGTGTTGCCGGCCGCGTACAGGCCGGGGATCGGTGTGCCCGACGCGTCGAGCACCCGCGCCGCGGTGTCGGTACGCAGCCCGCCCTTGGTGCCCAGATCGGAGATGCCGAAGGCCGCGGCGTGGAACGGCGGCCGGTCGATCGGCACCAGCGGCGACGCGCCGCCGGAGAAGGCCCGATCGAACGCCTCGTCGCCGCGGCCGAAGTCCCCGTCGATGCCGGCGGCGGCGAACTCGTTGAACCGGGCGACCGTCGCCGCGAGCTGACCGGCCGGCACGCCGATCTTGCCGGCCAGCTCCTCGAGCGTCTCGGCGGTGTGCCACAGCCCGGCCGCGACGTACTTCTCGGTCTCGACGATGGACACGTTGGCGGCCTTGACCGGCGGCACCTCGCCTTCCTTGTCGTCGTAGATCATCCAGTACGGCAAGGTGATCGAGCCATCCTGCAGCTGGGCGATGATCTCGCGGCCGGCCCGGTCGTAGGCCCTGGACTCGTTGACGAACCGGTTGCCGTCCTGGTTGACGAAGATGCCGCCGGTGAACCACAGCGCAAACGCGGAACGGCCGTCGGGGTGCGTCATCCCGGGCGACCACCACGCCTGATCCATCAGGTCGATGTCGGCACCCGCCGCGATGCCGGCAAGGTGGGCCAGACCGCGACTTCCCGGCCCGCCCATGGTGTCTCGCGCCACCCCCGGCACTGAATACCGTTGGCGCAGCTCGTCGTTGCCTTCGAAACCACCGGCGGCCAGCAGCACCCCACGACGGGTCCGGATCGCCCGGCGTTTGCCCTCGCTCTCCACGACGGCGCCCAGGACCCGCTTTTCCGGCCCGTCGGACACCACCAGCTCGACCAGGGCGGTGTCGCGCCGCAGCGAGGCGTTCGGGTACTGCCCGATGGCCGTGAGGAACCGCGCGATCAGTGCCCGGCCGCCGACGTAGTAGTCGGCCGGCGGTTCGACACCCAGCCGGTCGTTGTCCAGCGGCCCGCGGATCACCTCGCGCAGTTCCGGTGCGACGGCCACCTTCAAGGGCTTCACCGCGATGTGCCGCTGACCGTCCAGCCTCGCCTTCGGCGCCTTGCCGTAGTAGTCCGGCCACGGCAGGGGCACGAACTTGAGGTTCGGATCCTGCTCCAGGTACTCGATGAGCGGGGCGCCGCCGCGGACGAACGTCTCCTGCAGTTCACGGGGAGTGCGGTCGCCGACCACAGCGGTGTAGTAGGTCAGCGCGTCGTCGACGGTGTCGTCGGTGCCGGCGCGAATCAGCACCGGATTGCACGGGAACCACACCCCGCCTCCGCCCGAGTAGGCGGTGGTCCCGCCGAACTTGTCGGTCGCCTCGACCAGCAGCACGTCGAGGCCTTCGCGCGCCGCGGTGTAGGCGCCGGCGACGCCACCGCCACCGGACCCGGCGACCAGTACGTCGTGTTCCTCACTCCAGTGCACCGTGCCCATAGTCAGCTGAGACTATCCGCGCCCGTAACATCGACTCCCATGACAAGCGTTACCGACCACTCTGCAGAGCCGGCCGCCGAACACACCATCGACATCCACACCACCGCGGGCAAGCTGGCGGAGCTGCACAAGCGCAGGGAAGAGTCGCTGCATCCGGTCGGTGAGGCGGCCGTCGACAAGGTCCACGCCAAGGGCAAGCTGACCGCTCGCGAGCGGATCTACGCCCTGCTGGACGAGGACTCGTTCGTCGAGCTGGACGCGCTGGCCAAGCACCGCAGCACCAACTTCAACCTGGGCGAGAACCGCCCGGTCGGCGACGGCGTGGTCACCGGCTACGGCACCATCGACGGCCGCGACGTGTGCATCTTCAGCCAGGACGCCACCGTGTTCGGCGGCAGCCTGGGCGAGGTGTACGGCGAGAAGATCGTCAAGGTCCAGGAGCTGGCGATCAAGACCGGCCGCCCGCTGATCGGCATCAACGACGGCGCGGGCGCCCGCATCCAGGAGGGCGTCGTCTCGCTGGGTCTGTACAGCCGCATCTTCCGCAACAACATCCTGGCCTCGGGCGTCATCCCGCAGATCTCGCTGATCATGGGGGCCGCCGCCGGCGGGCACGTCTACTCCCCCGCGCTGACCGACTTCGTGGTCATGGTCGACCAGACCAGCCAGATGTTCATCACCGGCCCCGACGTCATCAAGACCGTCACCGGTGAGGACGTCACCATGGAGGAGCTCGGCGGAGCGCACACCCACATGGCCAAGTCGGGCACGGCCCACTACGTCGCGTCCGGCGAGCAGGACGCCTTCGACTACGTGCGTGAACTGCTGAGCTACCTGCCGCCCAACAACTTCACCGACGCCCCGCGCTACCAGTCGCGGCCGTTCCCGACGGCGTCCATCGAAAACAACCTCACCGACGAGGACCTCGAGCTGGACACGCTGATCCCGGACTCGCCGAACCAGCCCTACGACATGCACGAGGTGATCACCCGCATCCTCGACGACGACGAGTTCCTGGAAATCCAGGCCGGCTACGCCCAGAACATCGTGGTCGGGTTCGGCCGCATGGAGGGCCGGCCGGTCGGGATCGTCGCCAACCAGCCCACCCACTTCGCGGGCTGCCTGGACATCAATGCCTCGGAGAAGGCCGCCCGGTTCGTGCGGACCTGCGACTGCTTCAACATCCCGATCGTCATGCTGGTCGACGTTCCGGGCTTCCTGCCGGGCACCGACCAGGAGTACAACGGCATCATCCGGCGTGGCGCCAAGCTGCTGTTCGCCTACGGTGAGGCCACCGTCCCCAAGATCACCGTCATCACCCGCAAGGCCTACGGCGGCGCCTACTGCGTGATGGGTTCCAAGGACATGGGCTGCGACGTGAACCTGGCGTGGCCGACCGCGCAGATCGCGGTGATGGGCGCCTCCGGTGCGGTCGGCTTCGTGTACCGCCAGCAGCTGAACCAGGCAGCCAAGGACGGCCAGGATGTCGATGCGCTGCGGCTGCAATTGCAGCAGGAGTACGAGGACACGTTGGTCAACCCGTATGTCGCCGCCGAGCGCGGCTATGTCGACGCGGTGATCCCGCCGTCGTACACCCGCGGCTACATCGCCACGGCGCTGCGGCTGCTGGAACGAAAGATCGCGCAACTGCCCCCCAAGAAGCACGGGAACATCCCCTTGTGAAGTCGACTGAGCGGAACGAGCGCCAGCGAGTGACGGGAACGAGACGAACGAAGCGACGATGACCGAACACGAACCACACATCCGGATCCTCAAGGGCCGACCCACCCCCGCGGAGTTGGCCGCACTCATCGCGGTGCTGGGCAGCGCCGGCGGCGCACCCCCGGCCGCTGAGCCCGAGCCCGCCCGATGGGGCCTACCCGTCGACAAGCTGCGGTATCCCGTATTCAGCTGGCAGGTGATCACGCTGCGGGAAATGACTCACATGCGCCGATGACCCGGCTGGTGCTCGGGTCTGGCTCCTCAGGCCGGCTCAGAGTGCTGCGCCAGGCCGGAGTGGATCCGCTGGTCATGGTCTCCGGTGTGGACGAAGACGCGGTCATCGCCGGACTGAGCCCCGACGCCGGGCCCGGGGACGTGGTGTGCGCGCTGGCCAAAGCCAAAGCCGACGACGTCGCCGCGATGGTCGACCCAGCAGTCGCGGCCGATTGCGTTGTCGTCGCCTGCGATTCGATGCTGTACCTCGATGGCCTGTTGTCGGGCAAGCCGCCGTCCGTCGCCGACGCGCGGCGACAGTGGCAGTCGATGGCCGGGCGGACCGGTGAACTCTATACGGGTCACTGCGTTATCCGGTTGCTGGACAACGAAATCGCGTCCCGTAGCGATGAAACATCGTTCACCACAGTGTATTTCGGAGCACCCACGCCAGCCGACCTGGACGCGTATCTGGCCAGCGGCGAATCGCTGCGGGTCGCGGGCGGATTCACCCTCGACGGCCTGGGCGGCTGGTTCATCGACCGCATCGACGGCGATCCGTCGAACGTGATCGGCCTGAGCCTGCCACTGCTGCGGTCGATGCTGGGACGGGTCGGGCTGTCGGTCGCGGCCGTGTGGGCATCAAATCCCCACCAATAACGAGTCGGCTTCACGGCGACTGTGAATCGTGCGACGCGACATGCCGTCGTGCCGTCGTGTGATTCACGCTCAGCGGCGACCTTGCCGAGGCCCAAGTGGCAGACGTGATTTCGCGCCGCAAAGCCCAACGGTAGGCTCGATCACGTGCCGCTGCCCCAGGATCCAAGCCCATCCCTGTCGGCCTACGCCCACCCCGAACGGCTCGTGACCGCCGACTGGCTGTCCGCCAACATGGGTGCGCCCGGTCTGGTCATCGTGGAATCCGACGAGGACGTCTTGCTCTACGACGTCGGCCACATTCCCGGTGCCGTCAAGATCGATTGGCACACCGACCTCAACGACCCCAGGGTGCGCGACTACATCGACGGCGGGCAATTCGCCGAGTTGATGGACCGCAAGGGCATCGCCCGCGACGACACCGTCGTGATCTACGGCGACAAGAGCAACTGGTGGGCCGCCTACGCGCTGTGGGTCTTCACCTTGTTCGGCCACCCCGACGTGCGACTGCTCAACGGCGGTCGTGACCTCTGGCTCGCCGAACGCCGCGACACCACCCTCGAAGTGCCGACCAAGACGTCCACCGGCTATCCCGTGGTGCAGCGCAACGACGCCCCGATTCGCGCGTTCAAGGACGACGTGCTGGCCATCCTGGGCACCCAGCCGCTGATCGACGTGCGTTCTCCCGACGAGTACACCGGCAAACGCACCCATATGCCCGACTACCCCGAAGAAGGGGCGCTGCGCGCCGGCCACATCCCGACCGCGAGGTCGATCCCGTGGGGCAAAGCGGCCGACGAGAATGGCCGCTTCCGCAGCCGCGAGGAGCTGGAAGAGCTGTACGGCTTCATCGAGCCGGACGACAAGACCGTCGTCTACTGCCGCATCGGCGAGCGGTCCAGCCATACCTGGTTCGTGCTCACCCACCTGCTGGGCAAGCCCGGAGTGCGCAATTACGACGGGTCGTGGACCGAGTGGGGAAACACCGTGCGTGTGCCCATCGTCGCAGGTGAGAGCCCGGGACGAGCCAGCGGCCCAGCCTGATGACTACGCCATGAGGCTGCCCGCTCCCTTAGCCGAGGTGGTGTCCGACTTCGCCGAAGTCCAGGGCCAGGACAAGCTGCAACTGCTGCTGGAATTCGCCAATGAACTTCCGGCCCTGCCCGCCGACCTCGAAGAGGCGGCGATGGAGCCGGTGCCGGAGTGCCAGTCGCCGCTGTTCCTGCATGTCGACGCGCACGACCCGGAGCGGGTGCGGCTGTATTTCAGCGCGCCCGCCGAGGCGCCGACCACCCGCGGGTTCGCCTCGATCCTGGCCGCCGGGCTGGACGAGCAGCCGGCCGCCGACATCCTGGCGGTGCCCGAGGATTTCTACACCGATCTGGGTCTCGCCGCTCTGATCAGCCCGCTGCGGTTGCGCGGAATGTCGGCGATGCTCGCCCGGATCAAGCGGCGTTTGCGCGAAGCTTCCCAATGAACCCCGAATTGGGGAACCGCGTGGCCGGGCTGACGGCGCGGCGCATAAACTTCCCCGGACAAGACTTGTAAGAAAATCTCTTAGAGACGACAACGCAGGAGGCGCTGTGGCCAGTCACGCCAGCTCGAGGATCGCCAGGATCTCCAAGGTTCTGGTCGCGAACCGCGGCGAGATCGCGGTTCGGGTGATCCGCGCGGCCCGCGACGCGGGCCTGGCCAGCGTGGCCGTCTACGCCGAGCCCGACGCGGAGGCACCGCACGTGCGGCTGGCCGACGAGGCCTTCGCCCTCGGTGGCCAAACCTCGGCCGAGTCCTACCTGGACTTCGCCAAGATCCTGGACGCGGCGTCCAAGTCCGGCGCCAACGCCATCCACCCCGGCTACGGCTTCCTGTCGGAGAACGCCGACTTCGCTCAGGCCGTCATCGACGCCGGGCTGATCTGGATCGGCCCCAGCCCGCAGTCGATCCGCGACCTCGGTGACAAGGTCACCGCGCGTCACATCGCCGCCCGCGCACAGGCGCCGCTGGTGCCCGGCACCCCCGACCCGGTCAAGGACGCCGACGAGGTGGTGGCCTTCGCCAAGGAATACGGCGTGCCGGTGGCCATCAAGGCCGCTTTCGGCGGCGGCGGCCGGGGCATGAAAGTGGCGCGCTCCATCGAAGAGATTCCGGAGCTGTTCGAGTCGGCCACCCGCGAGGCGGTCGCCGCGTTCGGCCGCGGCGAGTGCTTCGTCGAGCGGTATCTGGACAAGCCGCGCCACGTCGAGGCGCAGGTGATCGCCGACCAGCACGGCAACGTCGTCGTCGCCGGCACCCGGGACTGCTCGCTGCAGCGCCGCTTCCAGAAGCTGGTCGAAGAAGCGCCGGCGCCGTTCCTGAGCGACGCGCAGCGCAAGGAGATCCACGAATCCGCCAAGCGGATCTGCAAGGAAGCCCACTACTACGGCGCCGGGACCGTCGAATACCTGGTCGGCCAGGACGGCCTGATCTCGTTCCTCGAGGTCAACACCCGTCTGCAGGTGGAACATCCGGTCACCGAGGAGACGGCGGGCATCGACCTGGTGCTTCAGCAGTTCAAGATCGCCAACGGCGACAAGCTGGACCTGACCGAGGACCCGACGCCCCGCGGTCACGCTATCGAGTTCCGGATCAACGGCGAGGACGCCGGACGGGGCTTTTTGCCCGCGCCCGGCCCGGTCACCCGCTATGACATCCCCACCGGGCCCGGTGTCCGGCTGGACTCCGGTGTCGAGGCCGGTTCGGTGATCGGTGGCCAGTTCGATTCGATGCTGTCCAAGCTGATCGTGCACGGCGCCACCCGCGAGGAGGCGCTCGCGCGCTCCCGCCGCGCCCTGGACGAATTTCATGTCGAGGGCCTGGCCACGGTCATCCCGTTCCACCGCGCCGTGGTGAGAGACCCGGCGTTCACCGGCGACGGCAGTGATGTTCCTGGCTTCTCGGTGCACACCCGCTGGATCGAGACCGAGTGGGACAACACCATCGAACCCTTCACCGGTGGCGAACCCCTTGACGACGAGGACGCCCGGCCGCGGCAGAAGGTGGTCGTTGAGGTCGACGGCCGCCGGCTCGAGGTGTCGCTGCCTGCCGATCTGGCGCTGTCCAACGGCGCCGCCGCCGACTCGTCCGGTGTTATCCGGCGCAAGCCCAAGCCGCGCAAGCGGGGCGGGCACACCGGTGCCGCGGCCTCTGGTGACGCGGTCACCGCGCCGATGCAGGGCACCGTGGTGAAGGTCGCGGTCGAGGAAGGCCAGGAGGTCTCCGTCGGCGACCTGGTGGTGGTCCTCGAGGCGATGAAGATGGAGAACCCGGTCACCGCGCACAAGGACGGCACCATCACCGGATTGGCGGTCGAGGCCGGCGCGGCCATCACTCAGGGCACGGTGCTCGCCGAGATCAAGTAGCCCCTTCCTGGGAATCAGTTGAGGAAACCGGGGGAACCCGCAGAAACGTTGTCGGACCCGGCCCACCTTGGGTAGGGTGCGAAACAGGTTGAGTTCACAGCCACCCGGATACCGCATTCGCCATTAGCAGCGGTTCTTCTCACATCGATGTGAGGCACAGCAACAAGTGCTCGTCGATTCATGGGAGTTGAGCAATGCCCGTGACCAAATCCCGGCAGATTTGCCGCACCGCGGAATTCACCGCGCGCTGGGGCCCGTCGGGCGCCGTGATCACCGTATCCGGCGAGCTCGACGCGGCCAACGCCGATCAGCTCGGCGACTACGTACAGGGCTGCCTGACCCATTCCAGACAGCTGATCGTGGACATGCTCGACGTGGAATTCATTGGTACTTACGGTTTTTCGACACTGCACCGGATCAATGTCATGTGCTCGGGCGCCGACGCGCAGTGGGCGATGGTGCCGGGCGCGGCGTTGTCCCGCCTGCTGCGGATTTGCGACCCCGACGGCACGCTGCCCGTGACCGCTCCGGTGACCGAGTTGATGGCGAAGTCCAAGTGCGAACTGCCGCCCGACAGGTACGGCCTACTCGAGTTGGTCGCGCAGTCGGGCTAACGACTTGGCCAGCAGCCGGGACACGTGCATCTGCGAAATGCCCACCCGTTCGGCGATCTGCGTCTGGGTCAACGATTCGAAAAACCTGAGCGCCAACACCATTCGTTCCCGCTCGGGCAATGCCTCGAGCAGCGGGCGCAGCGCCTCCCGATCTTCGATGCGGTCCAGACTGGTGTCCACGTCGCCCAGCGTGTCGGCGATCGCCCGGGCGTCGTCGTCTTCGTTGCCGCCGCCGCTGTCGATGGACAAGGTGTTGTAGGAGCTACCGGCCACCAGGCCCTCGACGACCTCTTCGCGGTCCATGCCGAGCTCCTCGGCGAGTTCCGTTGCGGTGGGCGCCCGGCCGAGCCGCTGCGACAAGTCGGCGGTAGCGCTGCCGAGCCGCAGGTGCAATTCCTTCAGGCGCCGCGGCACCTTGACCGACCAGCTGTTGTCGCGGAAGTGCCGGCGGACCTCGCCCATGATGGTGGGCACCGCGAACGAGACGAAATCCGAACCGGTTTCGACGTCGAAGCGGACGACGGCGTTGACCAGTCCGACGCGCGCGACTTGAACCAGGTCATCGCGCGGTTCGCCGCGGCCCTCGAACCGCCGGGCGATGTGATCGGCCAGCGGCAGGCACCGCTCCACAATCTTGTCGCGCTGACGCGCGAACTCCATTGAGTCCGCGACAAAGCCTTTCAGCTCGCGAAACATATCTGGGACGTCAGCGTATTCGTTGGGACGCGACGAAGAACCGCCGGCAGCTCGCGCTGTCACCTGGGGGTCACCTGCTAGGGGCCGACCGCCGCGCCGTCAAAGTAATACCGAAGACGCTGCCAGTGGCATCGGGTTCGCGACCGTCATGGAAGGTTTGGACGTCATCGGCCAGCGAAGTCAGCACATGCCAGCTGAAGCTGCCCGGCGTGACGACGTCGTGGGTGTCACAGGCGGCCGACGCCTCCACCACGAGTTCGTTTTCGCGCGGATCGACCACCACGCTCAGGACGGCGTCCGGGGTGGCCGAGCGGATCAACCGCGTGCACACCTCGTCCACCGCCAGCCGCAGGTCGGCCACGGCGTCGAAATCCAGGTCCTCGAAGGTGCCTATCGCACCGACCAGCGTGCGCAGCATGGCGAGGTTCTCCAGGCGCGCAGCGACCTGCAATTCCACCGAGCGGTGGCCACGTTGGTGCCTACCAAGCAATTCCGCATCGCCCATCTGGTCTCCCGGCAACATCTGACCGACACTTCCCTTACGTTCGAGCCGGCTGGTCATAATCGCCACCGGGTACTACACCCACTATGGACGAGCCTGACACCACCGACGCAGTCCGCACGCGCCGCCTTCGGCGCGTCGCGGTAATCGCCGGGATAACGCTGGTATTGCTGCTCTTGGTGGCAGTTGGAATTTATTTCGGCGCCTTCGTTATCTTGTCCCCCATGATGGGATGACCACGCTATCGCAACACGGCCGACACTCATCATGGTGTATCCCTGATACCCACTGCGCACCGCCGGCAAAACCCTTTTGCGGTGGGTTTTCCGCTGAAAGTTCCGGGTGGGCTTTGGACGGGGCTGCGAACCTCAGCCAGCAAGCCGCTGCCTGCGCACTTCGGGGTGCTCGGCATACCACCGGTCTGCGATCCGGCGTATCCGGCGGTGTTCGATGGACAGCCAGATCACGCCGATCGTGGCGGCACTGATCCCCACCACCCCCGCGATCATGCCCTCGGTGGAATGTCCGGTGCCGAAGGCCGAAAGCGACGCGACGCCACCGATGAGGCCGGCCACGATCAAGAGGTACCCGGGCCAGTGCAGCACGTCGATCAGCGACTCGCCGGCAAGTGGCCGCGTCGTCCGTAGGTGGTCGACGGGGTCACGATAGGTGTCCCCCATGGCTCCTCCTTTCGGAGTACTAAATCTCGTTGCCAACGGCCATTAACAGGCCGCTATTACTAAAGGTAGAACTCAGGGAACAGGTTGTGGAGGTATCGCGCCCATTTATTTCACCGCAACTCAGGGCGCCAGTGCCGGACCGGCGATCGGCCCGACACCCATGGACAACGTCACGGCCATCAACGTCAGCAAGAACCATCCGGCGCCGTGCCAGCCCCACCAAGTGCCCTCGTCGCGCCACACCCGGTAGGTGCGCAGAAACGCCCACAGCCCGGCACCCAGCAGAATCAGCGGGCCGCCGAAAGCCAGCATGGTGCGCTGGGGCAGGCCGCAGGCCACGGTGTCGACACCGGTGGGCCCGCAGGTGCTGACCCACATCGCGGCCACGATGAGGAAGCCGACCCCGGCCACCGCGGCCAACACGGCGAACCGCGCGGCGGCCCGGACCTCGTTATCCTCTTGCCCCAGGCGATCACCGCCCGATTGCTCATGTACCTTCTGCATCGGCGAACCCTTGACCTCGTTCATGGCTGCACCTGTGTAATCGCTCACTGGCCCGGTTTAGTTACCCGCACGGGTTGCGGGGGAGTACCCGCTTTCAGCAAAGGTAAACAGTTCGCGCCTCAGCTCACCGCCCTCAATGCGCCGCGCACCGCGGCTATCGCGGCGTCGATCTCGGCACGTGAAACGGTCAATGCGGGACGGAAACGCACGCCGTCTTGACCGGTGGGCAGCACGATCACCCCGCGGCGCCACAACTCCCGGATCAGCTCGTCGCGGTCGGCGCTGGTCGGCATGGTGAACGCGCACATCAGGCCGCGGCCGCGCGGGTCGAGGACGAGCGCGGGGAAGTCTTCGGCGAGTTCGACGAGCTGGCGCGCAGATAGTCGCCCTGCCGGGCCGCGTTGCCGAACAGTCCGTCGGCCTCGATCACCTCGAGGATGCGGCGGGCCCGCACCATGTCGGCCAGATTTCCGCCCCACGTCGAGTTGATCCGTGACGCGACCGCAAAGACGTTGTCGGCGATCTCGTCGACCCGGCGACCGGCCATCACGCCGCACACCTGCGTCTTCTTGCCGAACGCCACGACATCGGGCTGGACGCCCAATTGCTGGTAGGCCCAAGGGGTTCCGGTCGACCCGCACCCGGTCTGCACCTCGTCGAAGATCAGCAGCGCGTCGTATTCGTCGCACAGCTCACGCATCGCCGTGAAGAACTCCGGCCGGAAGTGCCGGTCACCACCCTCGCCCTGGATGGGTTCGGCGATGAAGCATGCGATGTCGTACGGGTACGCCTCGAACGCCGCGCGGGCCTGCCGCAGCGACTCCGCTTCCAACTGGTGCATGGCCCGCTCATCCAGGCCCGGCTGGATGAACGGCGCGTCGATGCGCGGCCAGTCGAATTTCGGGAAGCGGGCCACGGTGACCGGCTTGGTGTTGGTCAGCGACAGCGTGTAGCCGCTGCGGCCGTGGAACGCCCCGCGCAAGTGCAGCACCCGAGCGCCCAGCGCCGGATCGATGCCGCGCCTCTCGTTGTGTCGGCTCTTCCAGTCGAAGGCGACCTTGAGTGCGTTCTCGACGGCCAGCGCGCCGCCGTCGACGAAGAACAGACGCGGCAGTTCCGGGTCGCCCAAAACGCGGGCGAAGGTCTCGGTGAAGCGGGCCAGGGCTACCGAGTAGACGTCGGAGTTGCTGGGCTTGTTCAGCGCCGCGTCAATGAGCTCCACGCGGAATTCTTCGTCGCCGGCCAGCGCCGGGTGGTTCATGCCCAGCGCCGACGAGGCGAAGAACGTGAACATATCCAGGTAGCGGCGACCGTCGCGGGCGTCGACCAGATACGAGCCGGCCGAGCGGGTCAGATCGAGTACGAAGTCGAAACCGTCGACCAGAATGCTGCGCGCCAGCACCTCATGTACCTGGTGGGGTTCGGTGCGCCGGTCGGTGAGCGTGCGGGGAGTCAGGACGGCGGTCATGCCGTCTAGGATAGCCGAAGTAGCGGATTTTTACGGAATATTGATGCTCAGACAGGAAATATTATGGTATATGCTGCCTGTCGCTGTAAAAAGTATTCAATATGATGGTGCTTCGAGTCTTGACGTTCGCGGCCGTCCGGATCCGTTGCAACAGATCCTCGAGCGCGCGCGCCGACTCGACACGCACCAGCAGGATGTAGCTCTCCTCCCCGGCCACCGACTGACACGACTCGATCTCCTCGATGTGTTCCAGGCGGGCGGGAGCATCATCGGGTTGAGACGGATCAAGAGGAGTGATGGCCACGAACGCCGACAGCAGGTGCCCGATCGACTCCGGGTTGATCCGTGCCGCATACCCCGCCACCACGCCGCGCGACTCCAGCCTGCGTACCCGGGACTGGACCGCCGAGACCGACAGGCGGGCGCTCGCGGCCAACTCCGACAACGTCGCGCGTCCGTTGGCGACCAGCTCGCGAATCAGGATCCGGTCGATGTCGTCGAGCGTCTCACCCATGGCGGGAGACTATCGCAGCAATGGCCCGGCGAACGGCGCCCTGTGACGCCCGCGAAGCGCCTGGTGACCTGGCAGCTGCGGGCGTGCTTCGCCGCCGGGTTGTCGGCCATGTACGCCGCCGAGGTTCCCGCCTACAGCACGCTGGTCGAGGTCAGCGGCGAGGTCAACGCGGACCACGTGACCCGGCATCCGGACGCGCAACGCCTCGGCTCGTTGCAACGGGTCACCGCCGAGCGGCACGGCGCCATCCGGGTCGGCACTGTCGGTGAACTGGCCGCCGTCGCCGATCTGTTCGCCGCGTTCGGCATGCTGCCGGTCGGCTACTACGACCTGCGCTCGGCCGCGTCACCGGTTCCGGTGGTATCGACCGCGTTTCGGCCGATCGACGCAGACGAGCTGGCGCGCAACCCGTTTCGGGTCTTCACCTCGATGCTGGCCACCGAGGACCCGCGGTACTTCGACGCCGGACTGCGCACCCGGGTGCAGGCCTTCCTGGCGCGCCGGCAGCTGTTCGATCCCGCCCTGCTTGCCCAGGCCCGGGTGATCGCGGCCGACGGCGGCTGCGCCGCCGACGCGGCGCCGGCTTTCGTCGCCGCCGCGGTGGCCGCGTTCGCGCTGTCCCGCGAGCCGATCGAGAAGTCCTGGTACGACGAGTTGTCCCGGGTGTCGGCGGTGGCCGCCGACATCGCCGGGGTCGGCTCCACCCACATCAACCACCTGACCCCCCGGGTGCTCGACATCGACGATTTGTACCGCCGGATGAGCCGGCGCGGGATCACCATGATCGACGCCATCCAGGGACCGCCGCGTACCGACGGTCCCGATGTGCTGTTGCGGCAGACGTCGTTTCGCGCGCTCGCCGAGCCCCGCCGATTCCGGTTGACCGACGACAGCATTGCCGAAGGCACGCTGCGGGTGCGGTTCGGTGAGGTCGAGGCGCGTGGTGTGGCGCTGACGCCCAAGGGCCGCGAACGCTACGACGCCGCGATGAGCGCCGCCGACCCCGCATCGGTGTGGAGCGACTACTTCCCGTCGACAGACGAACGGCTGGCCGCCGAGGGCCTGGCCTACTACCGCGGCGGCGACCCGTCGGCGCCGATCGTCTACGAGGACTTCCTGCCCGCTTCCGCGGCGGGGATCTTCCGTTCCAACCTGGACCGCGACACCGTCGCCAGCAAGCAGGATGACGACTCCCACTACGACGCGGACTGGCTGGCCGGGGCGATCGGCCGGCACATCTATGACCCCTATGCGCTGTACGAGGAGGCATCCGCATGACCGATCAGGCCGAGGTACTACGCACTCAGGTGCGCAAGGCGTTCGAGGCGATGGATGTGACCGTCAATCTCGGCGAGCCGGGCAGCCACGGCCTGCCGGCCAGCACGCCGATCACCGGCGACGTGTTGTTCACCATCGCCGAAACCACGGCAGCACAGGCCGATCGCACGATCGCCGATGCTGTTCAGGCGTTTTCGTCCTGGCGTGTGACGCCGGCCCCGGTCCGCGGCGCGCTGGTGGCGCGGCTGGGCGAGCTGCTGAGCGCGCACAAGACCGATCTCGCGGCGCTGGTGACGGTCGAGGTAGGCAAGATCACCTCCGAGGCGCTGGGCGAAGTGCAGGAGATGATCGACATCTGCCAGTTCGCCGTCGGTCTGTCGCGGCAGCTCTACGGCCGGACCATCGCTTCCGAGCGGCCCGGACACCGGCTGCTGGAGACCTGGCATCCACTCGGGGTGGTGGGCGTGATCACCGCGTTCAACTTCCCGGTCGCGGTGTGGGCGTGGAACACCGCGGTAGCGCTGGTCTGCGGTGACACCGTGGTGTGGAAGCCCTCCGAGCTGACGCCGTTGACGGCCCTGGCATGCCAGGCGCTGCTGGCCCGCGCCGCCGCTGATGTCGGTGCCCCGCCCGCGGTGACCGGCCTGCTGTTGGGCGGCCGCGACCTGGGCGAGCGGCTGGTCGACGATGCGCGGATCGCGTTGTTGTCGGCGACCGGTTCGGTGCGGATGGGTGAGCAGGTCGGGCCCCGCGTGGCCCGGCGGTTCGGGCGGGCGCTGCTGGAGCTGGGCGGCAACAACGCGGCCATCGTGACGCCGTCGGCCGACCTGGACCTGGCGGTTCGCGCCATCGTGTTCGCCGCGGCCGGCACCGCCGGCCAGCGCTGCACCAGCCTGCGCCGGCTGATCGTGCACCGATCGGTGGCCGACGAGGTGGTCGCCCGCGTCGTCTCCGCCTGCCGGCAGCTGCCGATCGGCGACCCGGCGGCGCCCGGCACCTTGATCGGGCCGCTGATCCACGAAACCGCCTATCGCGACATGGTGGGAGCGCTGGAACAGGCGCGCACCGATGGCGGCGAGGTCGTCGGCGGCGAACGCCGCCACCCCGACAATGCGGCCGACCCGGGTGCTTACTACGTCACGCCCGCCGTGGTGCGGATGCCGTCCCAGACTCCCATCGTGGCCACCGAAACGTTCGCGCCCATCCTCTACGTACTGACCTACGATGACCTCGATGCGGCTATTGCGCTCAACAACGCTGTACCACAAGGACTTTCGTCGGCGATCTTCACCACAGACCTGCGCGAGGCCGAACGCTTCCTGGATGGGTCCGACTGCGGTATCGCCAACGTCAACATCGGAACCTCAGGCGCCGAGATCGGCGGCGCGTTCGGAGGCGAGAAACACACCGGCGGCGGCCGCGAATCCGGCTCCGACTCGTGGAAGGCCTACATGCGCCGCGCCACCAACACCGTCAACTACTCGCGCGAGCTGCCGCTGGCGCAAGGCGTGGAGTTCGCTTGACCGAACGACCTTGGTCCCTTACCCAACATGAGTAGGATCGAGCACATGGCGACAGCCCGGAGGCGCTTATCCCCGGAGGATCGACGCGCTGAGCTGCTGGCCCTGGGGGCCGAGGTCTTCGGGAAGCGGCCGTACGACGAAGTCCGCATCGACGAGATCGCGGAGCGTGCCGGTGTCTCCCGAGCACTGATGTACCACTACTTCCCCGACAAACGGGCGTTCTTCGCCGCCGTCGTCAAGGACGAGGCCGATCGGCTGTACGCGGCCACCAACAACGATCCGCCGCCCGGCCTGACGATGTTCGAGGAAATCCGCAGCGGCGTGCTGGCCTACATGGCCTACCACCAGCAGAACCCGGAGGCCGCGTGGGCCGCCTACGTGGGGCTGGGCCGGTCGGACCCGGTCCTGCTCGGCATCGACGACGAGGCCAAGAACCGGCAGATGGATCACATCATGTCCCGCATCGGCGAGGTCGTGACTGGTATGCCGGGCCCTGACGCGCTGGAGCCGGAGGTCGAGCGGGACCTGCGGGTGATCATTTTCGGCTGGATCGCCTTCACCTTCGAGATCTGCCGGCAGCGGATCATCGACCCCACGACCGATGCCGAGCGGCTCGCCGACGCGTGCGCGCACACGCTGCTGGACTCGATCGCGCGGGTGCCCGAGATTCCCTCCGAGCTGGCTTCGGCGATGGCGACCGCGCGGCAATTACCGCAAGAAATGCCGCAAGAAGTGCCGAAATAGTCATGTGTCGGTGCCCGTTGGCACCATGGCGGCATGAACTCCGCGCACCCTGATCCGTTAGGCCGGTTCAGCGCGGTCACCCGCGAGTGGTTCTCCGCCACCTTCGCGGCACCCACCACCGCGCAGGCCAGCGCCTGGAATGCCATCGCTGACGGCGACAACACCCTGGTCATCGCGCCGACCGGTTCGGGCAAGACACTGGCCGCGTTCCTGTGGGCGCTGGATAGCCTGGCCGGCGCGCCCGACCGGCCGCCCGGCACCCGGGTGCTCTACGTGTCCCCGCTCAAGGCGCTGGCCGTCGACGTCGAGCGCAACCTGCGTACTCCCCTGGCCGGGCTCACCCGGATCGCCGAGCGCCGCGGTCTGCCGGTGCCCGACGTCAGCGTCGGGGTTCGATCGGGTGACACCCCGCCCGCGCTGCGCCGCCAGCTCATCGCCCGCCCGCCCGACGTGCTGATCACCACTCCGGAGTCGTTGTTTCTGATGCTGACGTCGGCGGCGCGCGAGACCCTGGCCGGTGTGCAGACCGTGATCGTCGACGAGATTCACGCCATCGCGGCCACCAAGCGCGGCGCCCACCTGGCGCTGTCGCTGGAGCGGCTCGATGACCTCGCCGCAGCCCTGCCCGGCGGGCGCCGGGCCCAGCGCATCGGGCTGTCGGCGACCGTACGGCCCCCCGAGGAGCTCGCGCGGTTCCTGTCCGGACCGGCGCCGACAACTTCGACAAGGATCGTGGCCCCGCCGGCGGCCAAGACCCTGGAACTGTCGGTGCAGGTGCCGGTGCCGGACATGGCCAACCTGCCGAACAACAGCATCTGGCCCGACGTCGAGGCGCGGCTGGTCGACCTCATCGAATCGCACAATTCGACCATCGTGTTCGCCAATTCGCGGCGCCTGGCCGAACGACTTACCGCACGGCTCAACGAAATTCACGCCGAACGGACCGAGGGCGCGCACACGCCCGGGCTCAACCCGCGGGTTGCCGGCGGCGCCCCGGCGCACATCATGGCCAGCGGCCAGACCTTCGGCGCTCCCACGCTACTGGCCCGCGCCCATCACGGCTCGGTCAGCAAGGAGCAGCGCGCCCTGGTCGAAGAGGACCTCAAACGCGGGCTGCTCAAGGCGGTGGTGGCCACCTCGAGCCTAGAGCTGGGCATCGACATGGGCGCGGTCGATCTGGTGATCCAGGTGGAGGCCCCACCATCGGTGGCCAGCGGCCTGCAACGCATCGGGCGGGCCGGTCACCAGGTCGGCGAGATCTCGCGGGGGGTGCTGTTCCCCAAACACCGCACCGACCTGCTCGGGTGCGCGGTGAGCGTGCAGCGGATGCTCACCGGTCAGATCGAGACCATGCGGGTACCCGCCAACCCGCTCGACATCCTGGCCCAGCACACGGTGGCCGCCGCCGCCCTCGAGCCGCTGAACGCCGATGCGTGGTTCGACACCGTGCGCCGCAGCGCCCCGTTCGCCACGCTGCCGCGCAGTATCTTCGAGGCCACCCTTGATCTGCTGTCCGGCAAGTACCCGTCCACCGAATTCGCCGAGCTGCGGCCCAGGCTGGTCTACGACCGCGGGACCGGAACGCTGACCGCGCGGCCCGGGGCGCAGCGGCTGGCCGTCACCTCCGGCGGCGCCATCCCCGACCGCGGAATGTTCACCGTCTACCTCGCCTCCGAATCCGAAAAGCCCTCGCGGGTAGGCGAACTCGACGAGGAGATGGTGTATGAGTCCCGCCCTGGTGACGTGATCTCGCTGGGGGCCACCAGCTGGCGCATCACCGAGATCACCCACGACCGGGTGCTGGTGATCCCCGCGCCGGGCCAGCCGGCCCGGTTGCCGTTCTGGCGCGGTGACGATGTCGGCCGCCCGGCCGAGCTGGGGGCCGCGCTGGGCGCGTTCACCGGCGAGCTGGCCGGCCTGGACCGCCAGGCATTCGGCAAGCGTTGTGCGGCTTTGGGTTTCGACGACTATGCGACGGAAAACCTGTGGGTGCTGCTGGACGACCAGCGGGCCGCGACCGGGGTGGTGCCCACCGATACCACCCTGCTGGTCGAGCGGTTCCGCGACGAGCTCGGCGACTGGCGGGTGATCCTGCATTCGCCGTACGGGCTGAAGGTGCACGGGCCGCTCGCGCTGGCGGTGAGCCGGCGGCTGCGGGAACGCTACGGCATCGACGAGAAGCCGACCGCCGCCGACGACGGCATCGTCGTGCGCCTGCCCGACGTGAGCCTGTCCGGGGGAGACGAAAGCCCGCCCGGTGCAGAGCTTTTCGTCTTCGACGCCGACGAGATCGACCCGATCGTCACCGCCGAAGTCGGCGGTTCGGCGCTGTTCGCGTCGCGGTTCCGGGAATCGGCGGCCCGGGCGCTGCTGCTGCCCCGGCGGCACCCGGGCAAGCGCTCGCCGTTGTGGCACCAGCGCCAGCGCGCCGCCCAACTGCTGGAAGTGGCCCGCAAGTACCCCGACTTCCCGATCGTGCTGGAGACGGTCCGCGAGTGCTTGCAGGATGTCTACGACGTCCCGACGCTGGCCGGGCTGATGACCCAGATCGCCCAGCGCCGGGTGCGGGTCATCGAGGCCGAGACGGTCAAGCCCTCGCCGTTCGCGGCGTCGCTGCTGTTCGGCTACGTCGGCGCGTTCATGTACGAGGGCGATACGCCACTGGCCGAGCGCCGGGCCGCGGCACTCGCGCTGGACAGCACGCTGCTGGCCGAACTACTCGGTCGTGTCGAGCTGCGCGAATTGCTCGATCCCGAGGTCATCGCCGCGACCGGCCGTCAACTGCAGCACCTTTCGGCCGACCGGGCCGCCCGCGACGCCGAAGGCGTGGCGGATCTGTTGCGGCTGCTGGGTCCACTGACCGAGGACGAGGTCGCCGCCCGCGCCGGCGCCGCCGACGTGGGTGGCTGGTTGGAGGGCTTGCGCGCCGCCAGGCGCGCGCTGACGGTGTCGTTCGCCGGGCGAACCTGGTGGGTGGCCGTCGAAGACATCGGCCGGCTGCGCGACGGCGTCGGAGCGCCGGTTCCATTGGGCATTCCGGCCATTTTCACCGAATCGGTGGCCGATCCCCTCGGTGAACTGCTGGGCCGCTACGCACGCACGCGCACCCCATTCACCACCGCCGAGGCCGCCGCCCGGTTCGGCCTGGGGCTGCGGGTGACCGCCGACGTGCTGGGCCGGTTGGCCGGCCCATCGAGCTCCGCCGGCCGGTTGGTGCGTGGCGACTTCGTCGCCACCGAAGAGGGATCGGTGGGATCGGGTGGCGAGCAGTGGTGCGACGCCGACGTGCTGCGGATCCTGCGCCGCCGTTCGCTCGCGGCGCTGCGGGCCCAGGTCGAGCCGGTCAGCACCGCCGCCTACGGGCGATTCCTGCCCGCCTGGCATCAGGTCTCGTCGAACCAGGGGGGCTCAGGCGCAGGTATGGACGCCCTGGCGTCCGCCATCGAGCAGCTGGCCGGCGTACGGATACCGGCCTCGGCGCTGGAACCGTTGGTGCTGGCGCCTCGGGTGCGCGGCTACTCCCCCGCGATGCTCGATGAGCTGCTCGCGACCGGCGAGGTCACCTGGTCGGGCGCCGGAGCGATCTCGGGCAGTGACGGCTGGATCGCGCTGCACTCGGCCGATTCGGCGGCCCTGACCCTGACGGCGCCCGCCGAGATCGATCTGAGCGACGCGCACCGGGCGATCCTGGACGCGCTGGCCGGCGGCGGCGCGTACTTCTTTCGCCAGCTCACATCGCACGGCCTCGACGAGGCTGCGCTCAAAACCGCACTGTGGGAACTGATCTGGGCCGGCTTCATCACCGGCGACACGTTCGCCCCGGTGCGCGCGATGCTCGGCGGTTCGGGTGCTCGCAAGCGTTCCGCGCCCGCACACCGGGCACACCGCCCGCCACGGTTGAGCCGGTACAGCCTTTCCCATCTCCAGGCGCATGCCCAGTCCCGCACCGCCGAGCCGACCGTGGCCGGCCGGTGGTCGGCGCTGCCCTCCTCCGAGCCGGACTCCACCCTGCGCGCCCACTACCAGGCCGAGCTGCTGCTGAACCGCCACGGTGTGTTGACCAAAGGCGCGGTCGCGGCCGAGGGCGTGCCGGGCGGGTTCGCCACGCTCTACAAGGTGCTGAGCGGGTTCGAGGACGCCGGCCGCTGCCAGCGTGGCTACTTCATCGAGTCGCTGGGGGGCGCCCAGTTCGCCGTCGCCTCCACGGTTGACCGGCTGCGCAGCTACCTCGACGGTGTCGACCCGGAACGCCCGGAATACCGCGCGGTCGTGCTGGCCGCCGCCGACCCCGCCAATCCCTACGGCGCGGCGCTGCCCTGGCCCGCCTCGAACGACGAAGGCGCGGCCCGGCCGGGTCGCAAGGCCGGGGCCCTGGTCGTGCTGGTGGACGGCGAGCTGACCTGGTTTCTCGAGCGGGGCGGGCGGTCGCTGCTCACCTTCGCCGACGACCCCGGGGCCAACCACGCGGCGGCTGTCGGGCTGGCCGACTTGGTCGCGGCCAAGCGCGTCGCGTCGATCTTGGTCGAGCGGGTCAACGGGGCACCGGCGCTCGGCGCCGGCGAGCCGGGCCGGGTGGCCGGAGCGCTGGCGGGGCTTGCGGACGCCGGCTTCGCCCGCACGCCGCGTGGCCTGCGGCTGAGGTAGGCGGGGTAAGCCGTGCCCGAAGGTGACACCGTGTGGCACACCGCAGCCACGCTGCGTGAACACCTCACCGGTCACACCCTGACCCGCTGCGACATCCGGGTGCCGCAGTTTGCCACCGTCGACCTCACCGGGCAGGTGGTGGACGAAGTACTCAGTCGCGGTAAGCACCTGTTCATCAGGGTGGGGCCGGCCAGCATCCACTCGCATCTGAAGATGGACGGCAGCTGGCGAGTGGGCAACCGGCCGGTGCGGGTCGATTATCGTGCGCGAATTATTCTGGAAGCCAACGAAATTCGAGCCGTAGGCGTCGATCTCGGGGTGCTCGAAGTCCTGGACCGCGACCAGGACCAGGCCGCCGTCGCGCACCTGGGACCGGATCTGCTGGGCGAGGACTGGGACCCGCAGAAAGCGGCCGCCAACCTGATGGCCGATCCGGACCGCCCGATCGGCGAGGCCTTACTCGACCAGCGGGTGCTGGCCGGGATCGGCAACGTGTACTGCAACGAATTGTGCTTCGTCACCGGACATCTACCCACCGCGCCGGTCAGCGACCTGGCCGATCCGCGGCGTCTGGTCATCCTGGCCCGGGACATGTTGTGGGCCAATCGTTTCCGCTGGAACCGCTGCACCACCGGCGACACCAGGGCGGGTCGGCAGCTGTGGGTCTACGGACGGGCCGGGATGGGGTGCCGGCGCTGCGGCAAGCGCATCAGCTACGACGCGGGTCTTGCTGAAGGGGCCGAGCGGGTCAGGTATTGGTGTCCGGCCTGCCAGGCTCTAATTCCGTCCGTGCGCCAGGAAGAACGTCGCCATCACCTGCGAGGCGTCGAACGCGCGGGTGGTGGACCCGATGACCGCCTTGGGCAGATACTGCTTGCCGCCCGGCCAGGTGTGCCCGCCGTTGTCGATTTGGTACAACTTGACCTCGGTGTCGGCCGCACAGGCCGTCGAATCGAACTGGCGGACGTGGGTGCCGTCCCCGACGTCGGGCAACTCCTGCGCCGACGGTGGACCTTGACACCCGTCTGCCGTGCGCCACCTGTCCACCATGCTGGCGACCGAGATGGCGTGGCTGATCCCGCCGCGACCGTGTACGTCGCCACCCTTGAACGGCACCAGCGGATCGGCGGTGCCGTGCGAATCCATCACCGACACCGGCCGCGACGGGTTGCACGCCACACCCACCCCCAGCGTCCCCGCCACCGGCGCGATCGCGGCGAAGACGTCGGCGCGGTCACACGCCAGCCGGTTGGCCATGAAGCCCCCGTTGGACATGCCGGTGGCGAATACGTGGCCCGGCGGAACAGCGAAGTCGTCGCGCAGCTTGCTGGTCAGCGCAACCAAGAACCCGACGTCATCGACGTGACGCCGGTCCGCCGGCGATGCCCCCCGCCCGTCGGCCCAGCTCTTGTCGTAGCCGTCGGGATAGACCACCAGCAGGTTGTCGACGTCGGCGACGGCGTCGAAGTTCGTCAGGCCCCGCTGTCCGGCCCCGGTGCCGCCGCCGCCGTGCAGGTTGAGCACCAAGCCGACCGGAGGCCCCGGTGGCACATGCACCGAATAGGTCCGGTTCAGGCCGCCGTACTGCAACGTGCCCGGCTGGTCTCGGGTGCCGGCCGCCGGGACCTGCCGCCCGCCACACCCGAGGAGGCAAACAGCCAGAACGGCCAGCGACAGCAATCGCTCCGGTGGCATGCCGTCAAGCTACCGATCGCACTTCCGGATCCTCGACCGCGGTCCGATCGCGGCATGCGATGATCGCAGTGTGCTCAGCGGAGAGGTTCAGAAATGACCACCACCCCGGTGCGCTCGCCGATCGCGATGCGATCGGTAGTGGCCGGCGCTGGTCCTCGTGGTTGCCATGCTCGGCGTCGCCGGCGTGGTGTCCCCACCAGCGCATTCCGACGCGGTCGACGACGCGTTCCTCAAGGCGGTGCAGTCCAAAGGCATCAACTTCGCGTCCGCGCAGGCCGCGATCATCGCGGGTCATGAGGTCTGCGACGAACTCGACCTGGGCAGGCAGAAGTCCGACATCGTCGAACGACGTCATGAGTAGCAGCAACCTAGACGGCTATCGCGCCGGGTATTTCGTCGGCGTGAGCGTTGCCGCGTTCTGCCCGAGATATCACGCTTCGTAAACGCCATGTCACAAGTGGTAAACATTGGCCTCACCGGCGCGTTATCCCGAAACCGAGCCTCTACACTTCAGGCACACGTAATCCGGGGAGCCGCGAGTGTTCACGAAAGTTTTCATCACCGCCGCAATATCATTCGGTGTCGCGGTGGGGGTGGCAATACCGGCCGGCGCTGACCCCAGCGCGTTCGGCGTCCTCAGCTGTAACTGCGAGGGCGTAGCCACGGCCGTCAACAGCGCACCGCCCGTCAAAGATCAGGTCAATAACGGGATCGAAAACGGTTTCGCCGATCTGCAGGGCATCCACGGCCTGCCGGGCTAACCTGCCGCGCCCTGTCCCACCGCTTGGACCGACGCGTGCTCGTGTAGCGCCTTCTCGGCGTCCTGATGCACCGGCTTGAGGTCGAAGACAACCTCGTCCACCGTTCCAGTGAACACATACGGCGCCTTGTCCTCGTAGTCGCGGTCGACGACCAAGCCGTTGTCCCGGCCGACATCCAGCCCGGCGTACGACGTGAACGCCAGCTGCACGGTCTTGGGCAACTCACCCTCGCCGATCAACCGGTCACCGGCCCACAGCGTCACCCGCCCACCGGAACCGACGACGGGCTGCTCGGTGTCGAACTGCATCCGCACCGTGACGTCGCCCGTCGGTATCGGTTCGGTGGAGACTTGCCGATAGGTCTCGACGCCGAGGAACGAATAGGTGTGGTGGAGTCTGCGTGCCTCGTCGACCCATAGCGCGAAACCGCCCATGAAGTCGGCGTTGGCGACGATCACGCCCTCGGCGCCGCCGTCGGGGACGTGCAGCCGGGCCTCGATCGCGTAGGACCGGCCGAAGATGCGTGGCACCATGCCACGCTGGATGTTCTGCACGTCGCCGCTGAACGAGTAGCGCGCGGTGGTGGGCAGTGGCGGCAGGTCGCCGTACATCACCGCGAGACCGCCGAGCAGCGGCAGCACCCGGTTTCGTTCGGCCTCCCGCCACCACAGTTGTGTCAGCTCGGCGACCTTGTCGGGTTGTTCGGCCGCCAGGTTGCGGGCCTGGGAGAAGTCGTCGGGCAGGTAATACAGCTCCCAGACGTCCTTGTCGGGGTCGTAGTTTCCGGGCGCGAAGCGTTGCATCGTCTCCGGGGACAGGTCCCACGGCGCCTTGTCCAGCCGGGCACACGCCCACCAACCGTCCTGGTAGATGGCGCGGCTGCCGAACATTTCGAAGTACTGCAACGTGTGCCGTTCTTCGGCCGCCGCGTCATCGAAGGTGTGCACCAAACTGGTTCCGTCCATCGGCTCCTGTTCGAAGCCGTCGACGCTGGTCGGCTGCGGTAAGCCGATGGCTTCCAACACAGTTGGCGCGATGTCGATGCAATGGGTGAACTGGCTCCGAATTTCACGCGCCTTGCCGTCGGGCCGGATCCGGGTCGGCCAGGCGACCACCATCGGATCGCGGGCACCGCCCAGATGGCTGGCCATCTGCTTGCCCCACTGGAACGGGGCGTTGTTGGCGTGCGCCCGGCCGCTGGCGAAGTGTGGCGCGGTGAACTCGTCGCCGAGCGCCTCGATGCCGCCGTATAGCTCGATGAGCTGGAGTTGATGGTCAGCATCGAGCAGCAGGCCGTTGAGGAAGGTCATCTCGTTGAACGAGCCGGTGAGGGTGCCTTCCATGCTGGCGCCGTTGTCCCCCCAGATGTAGAAGACCAGCGTGTTGTCCAGCTCGCCGAGGTCGTCGACCGCGTCGAGCAGCCGGCCGACGTTCCAGTCCGCGTTTTCGGAGAACCCGGCGAAGACCTCCATCTGGCGGGCATAGAGTTTCTTTTCGTTGTCCGACAGGCCGTCCCACGCCGGGAACAGGTCGGGCCGCTCGGTCAGCTCGGTGTCGGGCGGAATGATGCCGAGCTGCTTTTGCCGTTCAAATGTCTTCTGCCGGTACACATCCCAACCCTCGTCGAACTGGCCCCGGTACCTGTCGGCCCATTCCTTGAACACATGGTGCGGCGCATGGGTGGCGCCGGTGGAGTAATACAGCATCCACGGCTTGGTCGCGTCCTGCGCGCGCACGGTGTGCAGCCATTCGACGGCCTTGTCGGTGAGGTCGTCGGGAAAGTAGTAGGGCTTGCCGTCCTTTCCCTGCGGCACGCCGGTGACGGAGTTGTCCTGGGTGATGATCGGGTCGTACTGTCCCGCGGCGCCGGACGGGAACCCCCAGAAGTGGTCGAATCCCCAGCCCAGCGGCCAGTTGTCGAACGGCCCCGCCGCCCCCTGCACGTTGTCCGGGGTGAGATGCCATTTGCCGAAAGCGCCTGTCACGTAACCGTTGTCGCGAAGGATACGCGGCAGCGCGGCACAGCTGCGCGGTTTGACCGAGGTGTACCCCGGGAACGGGCCCGGGAACTCGACGACCGACCCGAAGCCCACCCGGTGATGGTTGCGCCCGGTCAACATCGCCGCGCGGGTCGGCGAGCATGTCGCGGTGACGTGAAAGCGGTTGTAGGCCAGTCCATTTTGGGCGACCCGCGTCAGCGTCGGGGTGCGGATGGCCCCGCCGAAGGTATCCGGGCCGCCGAATCCGGCGTCGTCGATCAGCACGATCAGCACGTTCGGTGCGTCGTCGGGCGGAAAGGCGCCGGGAACGATCGACCAGTCGCCGACCGAGTCCGCCATGGTGCGGCCGATCGTCCCGCCGAAGCTGCGCTGCGGCAAGGGCAGGCGGGTGCGGTCCGGGTTGAACTTACCCATCGCTTCCTGCAACGCCGAGCCCAGGCTTCGTAATGTCGAATGGCTCAGTTCTGCAACGGATTTCATCGGTGAACCGGCCAACGCCTGCCCTACCGGCAGCCGGCCCTGCGCCGGCGTGACGGCGATGACCACGGCGCTGCCCGCGACCAGCGCTTGCCCGATCTTGTCGGACTACACGGCCAACGGGTCGGGCGCTAATGCCGACCCTGTCGATGCCAAATTCCTGGCAGCGCTGAAGACCGAGGGCATTACCGACCACGTATCTTCCGACCATGCGATCGAGGCCGGTCATTTCGTCTGCGTGAAACTCGACAACGGCACATCACCGACGGACGTGGTGAACGACGTGCTGTTCAGCAGCGGCCTGCCGGTCTATCACGCCGGCTTCTTCGTCGGTGCGAGCATCGACGCCTACTGCCCGCGGCACAAGGCCGACATTCCGACTGGATAGGCCGCGACAGGCCCCGTCAGCCCGCCGATGGGTTGCGGGGCAGGATCGTTCCCTTGACTTCAAGGCCCATCGCCAGGTCTTCGTACTTCGGGTTCTTGCGCTTGCTCCAACCACTGCCCGCCGACGAGCGGGGGCGCCATCAGCGGCGGAAGCATGGGGAACCCGGCATCCCCGTCGGGAAGCGGGGACACCGCCGACGCGAGCTGCACCGGCGGTGACGCGGTCATCAGCCCCGCCGCAGCGGGCGGCGCGCTCAGGTTGCCCATCGGGACCGCGGCGCCTACCAATGCCGTCGGTGCTTCGGCCGCGGCCAATGCCGTTCACCGCGCTGGACAAACTGGCCCCGCTGACGCTCCCGCCCCAGGGCCAATTCCCCTTCCGATAGGCCCTGGCCGATTTCGGGGGCCACCGCCTGCAGTGCCTGGGCGGAAGAGCTCTGCGCCAGATAGCTGAGCATGTTGATGGGGAAGCCCGAGCCGAAGCCAGCGACCGAGTTGATGCCGCCGGTGGTAGCGAGGTTGGAGTTCAACAACGATCCGAACGATGATCCGGCGCTGCCCGAGAACACGTTCAATAGCCGGCCAGGCTCGTCCCCGACGTGTCAGTGCCGGGAGCGAAGATGCTCGCCAACAGACCGTCCGCCGCCGGAGCGGCAGCGGGCGGCGCTCTTGCTTCGTGCAGCCCGTCCCCGTCGGACTCGGTGATCGACGGTGGCGAAGAGAACAGGGCCAACGTGGTCGCCTGCGCTGTGGCCGCTTCGTAGCGATACATCGCCGAAGCGTTGTTGATCCACATCTGTTGGTACTGGGATTCGGTTTCGGCGATAGCCGCCAGGTTCTTCCCGAATCCATTGGTGGCCAGCAACTGCGCCAACCGCACCCGGTTGGCGGTCACCGTCGCGGTGGGGACCACCGCCGAGGCCGTGGAGTTGAATGCCACCGCGGCCGCCAGGACCGAATTGCCCAGCTGCTGGCATTGCTGCGCCGCGCCGCGCATCCAGCTGAGGTAAGGCGCGACCGCATTGTTCATCGCCGCCTCGGACGCACCGCCCCAGCCCTGCTCAGTTCGGATATCACCGTGACGTAGCTTTGCGAAGTCTCATCCAGATCGGCGCCTATCCGCTGCCATGCATTGGAGGCCTCGATCAGCGACTCCGGCCCCGGTCCCGAGTGGATCAACGCAGACGTGACCTCGGGAGGCAGCGTTATGAACTCCATGACACCTCAGCTTGACGATCGTGGGAAAACTTTTGGAACATTCGGTTAAACATGCCGGGACGAACCTAGGAACATTGTGCGTCGCGATGCTGTGACTTATGTCACGGACCCGGTCTTGCGCTGGTGAATTCGCGCCGCAGTCCAGTCAGCGGGTCGTCGAACTCGATGCGCTGCGCCAGCAACCGCAGCGGCGCGCTGAAATCGCCGGGGTCCCCACCCGCGTCCAATATCACGTTGGGGTACAACGGATCTTCGAAAATCGGTATCCCCAGCGACGCCATGTGCACCCGCAGCTGGTGGGTGCGTCCGGTGCGCGGCGTCAGCCGGTACAGACCGTCCGGCGCTAGCAGCTCCACCAGCGTCTCGGCGTTCGGCGCACCCTGTTCGCAAATCGCCTGCAGATGGCCGCGGCGCTTGACGATGCGGCTGCGCACGACGCGCGGCAGCTCCAGGTCCGGATGCACCGCCGCGCGCGCCAGATAGGTCTTGTGCACCTGGCCGCGCGCGAACAGCGTCTGGTAGGCACCGCGCACTTCGCGCCGGGTGGTGAAAAGCAGCACCCCGGCGGTCAACCGGTCCAACCGGTGCGCCGGGCTGAGCTCAGGCAACCCGAGCTCGCGACGCAGCCGCACCAGCGCGGTCTGCGCGACGTGGCGACCCCGCGGCATGGTGGCCAGAAAGTGCGGTTTGTCGACGACGACGATGTTCGTGTCCTGGTAGAGCACCGGAACGTCGAAGGGCACCGGCACTTCCTCGGGCAGTTCGCGATAGAGGTAGACATGGGAGCCACCGGGCAGCACGGTGGCGTCGTCGACCACCGTTCCGTCGGCGTCGACGACTTCGCCGGCAAGGACCTTCGCCCGGGCCTGGGCACCAAACCGGCTGGTCAGTTCGTCGAGCACCGATCCGCCGTGCAGCCGGACCCGCGCGGGTCCTAATCCGTCGCGAACGGGCAGCGGTGCCGGCCTCATCCCAACCTCAATTGAGCGGCACCGGCTCGAGGATTTCGGCGCGTGCCTCTGGTGCGCTGGCCCGCAACTCGTCGGCCGAGACATCGTCGGGCTGGGCCTGGGACAGCACCTCGGCTTCCACCCGCGCGGTGTAATTCGCGACTTCGCGGTCGATGTCCGTGGCGCTCCAACCCAGCACCGGCGCGATCACGTCAGCCACCTCCCTGGCGCAGTCGACGCCGCGGTGCGGATATTCGATGGAGATCCGCATCCGCCGGGCCAGGATGTCCTCGAGGTGCAGTGCCCCCTCGGCGGCGGCGGCGTACACGGCCTCCACCTTCAAATAGCCCGGCGCCTCCTTGATCGGGCTCAGCAGATCGGGATTGTCGGCCGCCAGCGCCAGCACGTCGTCCATCAGCGAGCCGTAGCGGTCCAGCAGGTGGCGCACCCGGTAGGGATGCAGGCCCACCAGGTCGCCGACGTGCTCGACCTGATTGATCAGCGCGAAGTACCCCTCGGCGCCCAGCAGGCTCACCTTCTGCGTGATCGACGGCGCCACCCGGGCCGGAATGAATTGCACCGCAGCGTCAATCGCGTCGGCGGCCATCACCCGGTAGGTGGTGTACTTGCCGCCGGCGATGGCGACCAGGCCCGCCGAGGGCACCGCCACCGCGTGTTCGCGGGACAGCTTGGACGTGTCGTCGCTTTCGCCGGCCAGCAGCGGACGCAGCCCGGCGTAGACCCCGTCGATGTCGGCGTGGGTCAGCGGGGTGGCCAGCACCGTGTTGACGGTCCCGAGGATGTAATCGATGTCCGCCTTGGTGGCCGCGGGGTGGGCCAGGTCGAGATTCCAGTCGGTGTCGGTGGTTCCGATGATCCAGTGAGTTCCCCACGGGATGACGAACATCACCGACTTCTCGGTGCGCAGGATCATCGCGACGTCGCTGACGATGCGGTCGCGCGGCACCACCACGTGCACGCCCTTGGACGCACGCACCTGGAAGCGGCCGCGCTGCTTGGACAATGCCTGGATCTCGTCGGTCCAGACGCCGGTCGCATTGACCACGACGTGGCCACGGACCTCGGTGATCGCGCCGTCCTCGGAGTCCCGGACGCGTACGCCGATCACCCGGTCGCCCTCGCGGAGCAACGCAACCACCTGGGTCGAGCACCGCACCACCGCGCCGTAGTGCGCCGCGGTGCGCGCCACCGTCATGGTGTGCCGGGCGTCGTCGACGACGGTGTCGTAGTAACGGATCCCGCCGATCAAGGACGTCCGCTTTAACCCTGGACTTAATCGCAGTGCGCCGGCTCGGGTCAAATGTTTTTGTGCCGGAACGGATTTCGCGCCGCCGAGGGTGTCGTAGAGAAAGATTCCAGCCGCCATGTAAGGGCGCTCCCACACCCGGTGGGTCAACGGGAACAGGAACGGCAACGGCTTGACCAGATGTGGCGCCAGCGTGGTCAGCGACAGCTCACGCTCGTGCAGCGCCTCGCGCACCAGCCCGAACTCGAGTTGCTCGAGGTAGCGCAGCCCGCCGTGGAACATCTTCGACGACCGGCTCGACGTGCCCGAGGCGAAGTCCCGCGCCTCCACGAGCGCCACCTTGAGCCCCCGGGTGGCCGCATCCAGCGCGCACCCGGAACCCACCACGCCGCCGCCGATGACCACCACGTCGAACTGCTCGGCGCCCAGTCGCTCCCAGGCCGCGGCACGTTGCTGAGGTCCCAGCGCGGAAGCCGGCCCGCTCTCTGGTATTGGCGTGCTCACGAAGACAGACTCCTGTCGGTTACTCGTCGGTAGCGCGATACACAAGCAAGGCTAGTTCTTCGATCGCCGTCGCCGTCGCTGTTTCAGTCCAGATCGTCGTGTGCCATCAGCCGGCGGGCCGCCTCGGTGATCGAACCCGATAACGACGGGTAAACGGCGAGCGTCTGGGCCAGCTCGTTGACCGAGATGCGGTTCTGCACGGCCACCGCGATCGGCAGGATCAGCTCCGAAGCGATCGGCGCCACCACCACGCCGCCGATCACCACGCCCGTGGACTTCCGGCAGAAGACCTTCACGAAGCCCTGCCGCAAACCCGACATCTTTGCCCGCGCGTTGGTGCGCAGCGGCAGCATGATGGTGCGGGCCGGCACCGAACCGTCGTCGATCATCGTTTGCGGCACACCGACCGCGGCGATTTCGGGCCGGGTGAAAACCGTTGCCGCAACGGTGCGCAACCGGATCGGGCTGACGCCCTCACCCAGCGCGTGATACATCGCGATGCGGCCCTGCATGGCGGCGACCGACGCCAGCAGCAACAGGCCGGTGCAGTCGCCGGCGGCATAGATGCCCGGCACCGATGTGCGCGACACCCGGTCCACCTTCAAGTAGTCGCCGGGCGCGAGCTCGATGCCGACCCGTTCCAGGCCGAGGCCCCTGGTGTTGGGGACCGACCCGATGGTCATCAGGGCATGGCTGCCCTCGACGACGCGTCCGTCGGCCATCTTCACCAGCACGCCGGTGTCGGTGCGGGTGACCGATTCCGCGCGGGCGTTCTTGTACAGCTCGACGCCGCGTTCGGCGAACGACTCCTCGAGCACCATCGCCGCGTCGGAGTCCTCGTAGGGCAGCACGTGGTCCCGGCTGGCCACCACCGTCACCTGCACGCCCAGCTCGGTGTAGGCGTTGACGAACTCGGCGCCGGTGACCCCGGAGCCCACCACGATCAGGTGCTCGGGCAGCGCCTCGAAGTCGTAGAGCTGGCGCCAGGTCAAGATGCGCTCGCCGTCCGGCCGGGCCGACGGCAGTTCCCGCGGGCTGGCCCCGGTGGCGATCAGCACGACGTCGGCGTCATGCTCGCTGGTGGTGCCGTCGGCGGCGGTCGCCTTGATGCGGTGATGGGCCAGTCCGGGCGTGGAGTCGCACAGCTCGCCCCGGGCGGCGACCAACGTGACACCCGCGGTGACCAGCTCTTCGGTGATGTCGGCCGACTGTGCCTTGGCCAGCGTCTTGACGCGGGCGTGGATCTGCGGCAACGAGATCTTGGCGTCGTCGATGTCGATCTCGAAGCCCAGCCGCGGCGCCCGGCGCAGTTCGGTGCGCAGCCAGGTGGACGCGATGAACGTCTTGGACGGCACACAGTCGAACAGCACGGCCGCCCCGCCGATGCCGTCAGAGTCGATCACGGTGACGTGGGTTGTGTCCGGGTGTGAAGTGGCGGCGACGAGGGCGGCTTCGTAACCGGCCGGGCCTCCACCGAGGATTACGATGCGGGTCACCACAGCCATAACCTAGCCGAGCAGTAACGACCCGGCGCGGCGTGCCGTCTAAGCTTTAACCCCGTGCCGCTCTACGCCGCGTACGGGTCGAACATGCATCCAGAGCAGATGCTGGAGCGGGCACCCCACTCGCCGATGGCCGGAACCGGCTGGTTACCCGGGTGGCGGCTGACGTTCGGCGGCGAGGACATCGGCTGGGAGGGTGCGCTGGCCACGGTCGTCGAGGACCCGGACTCCAAGGTGTTCGTCGTGCTCTACGACATGACCTTGTCCGACGAGATGAACCTGGACCAGTGGGAGGGCTCGGAGTTCGGCGTCCACAAGAAGATCCGGTGCCGGGTGGAACGCCTATCCTGCGACACCACCACCGATCCCGTCCTGGCCTGGCTGTACGTGCTGGACGCCTGGGAGGGTGGGCTGCCGTCCGCGCGCTACCTGGGTGTGATGGCCGATGCCGCCGAAATCGCCGGCGCCCCAGCCGATTACGTGCACGATCTACGTACCCGCCCAGCCCGCAACATCGGCCCCGGGCCGTCGTCCTAGGGCGCTTCCCGAGCGTGCCTGTATACACAGCGACACCCCCTTTTTCTGGCATTTTGAGGCCACTCACGCGCGCGTGCCAGTCGACGTTCGATCCGGGCGACGAGTTCGGCGGGCCGATATCGCACATCCGTGGCGATGATGGGCACGACCACCCAACCCAGATCGAGGAGCGCCGCGGTCCGCCTGCGGTCTCGCAGAAACGCCTCCGGCCCGCTGTGCCAGTCAACGCCGTCGTACTCGGCGGCAACGCGACTCTCCGGCCAGGCGAAATCGAGCCGCCAGGTCCGGCCGCTGCGGTCCACGACCTCGTATTGCAGCACCGGCGGCGGCAACCCGCCGTCGAGCATGACCAACCGGGCCTCGCTCTCCATCGGCGACTCGGCCAGCGGGGAGGCCAAGCTCAGCAACTCGCGGACGGTGACGATGCCCCGCCGTCCGGACTGCCGCTCGATCACCGCGCTGCAGTTCGCCGCGACTGCACGTGCCGCTGCGCAGCGCGGCGTCCAGTGTGGCGAGCGCTCGAGGCCGACGCAGCCCGCGCGCTACCTCGATCGCCGTCCAAGCGGGCGCGGTCGCCGGCCGTCCCGTGACCCCTCCCGTCATCAAGGCCATCGGTGCGCCATCACGACGGTGCACGAACAGACCAGCGGTCGAGTGCAATCGTCGGCCGACGGGGTTGAGCACGTGCAAATCCGTTTGCTGTTCGGTGTCGAAGCCGTACATCGCGGCCGCAGTGGCGCAGGCAGGCTGCGATCGTCGTGCCGGTCGCTAGGTCGAGCCCGCGTAGTCGTAGTGTCGATAGTCAATGCGCCATGGCCGTATACTCCGTACCAGAGCTTCGCTGCAGTGCACCACTTTTTACGTCTGATTCCAGGCCGCGGCGGGTCAAGCATGTTCAGCGCCTGGGCAGAAGTAACGACCCCACCTTGTTGGTCGGAGCAGCCGACAGAGCTCTGCATTCACGCCGCATATGGTCGGTCACCCACGAATGGCGCACAATTCACAGTGACGAGCGGCCGCAAAATGCCGGCCAAAGGGGGTTTTGGCGTACATACGAGCACGCTCGCGGTCAAAAAGAAGCGGACTGCTCGATGATGTTGACCATCACCCGCACCCCGATTCCCAGGGCCCGCTCGTCGAGGTCGAACGTCGGCTGATGCAGGTCGAGCTGCTGTCCCTCGCCCGACCACACACCCAGACGGGCCATGGCGCCCGGAACCTCCTCCAGATACCAGGAGAAATCCTCGCCGCCGCCGGACTGTCGGGTATCGGCCAGCGCATCGGGGCCGACGGCTTCGATGGCGTGGGTGAGGATGCGTGTCGAAACGTCCTCGTTGACCACGGGCGGCACGCCGCGCCGGTATTGCAGGGTGTGTTCGATCACCAGCGGCGACAGCAGGCCGGTGACGACCTCGCGGATCATCTCCTCGAGGTCGACCCAGGTATGCCGGCTGGCGGTGCGCACGGTGCCGGCCAGCACGCCGGTCTGCGGAATCGCGTTGGGGGCGACACCCGCGTTGACCGCGCCCCACACCAGCACGGTGCTGTTGCGCGGGTCGAGGCGGCGCGACAGCACCCCGGGCAGCCCGGTGATCAGCGTGCCCAGGCCGTAGACCAGGTCCGCGGTCAGGTGTGGCCGCGAGGTGTGCCCGCCCGGCGAATACAGCGTGATCTCCAGCTGGTCGGCGGCCGAGGTGATGGGGCCCTGCCGGACCGCGACCTTGCCCACCTCGAGCCGGGGATCGCAATGCAGGGCGAAGATCCGCGACACCCCGGTCAACGCTCCCGCGGCGATCGCGTCGATCGCACCGCCCGGCATCAACTCCTCGGCCGCCTGGAAGATCAGCCGCACACCGATCGGCAACTCCGGCACCGACGCCAACGCCAACGCGGTGCCCAGCAGGATCGCGGTGTGCGCGTCGTGCCCGCAAGCGTGCGCGACATTGGGCATCGTCGAGGCATAGGGGGCGCCGGTCCGCTCGGCCATCGGCAGCGCGTCCATGTCGGCCCGCAGCGCGATCCGCGGCTCATGCTCGGGGCCGAAGTCACAGGTCAGGCCGGTACCGCCGGGCAGCACCTTGGGGTTCAGTCCGGCATCGGCCAGCCGCTCGGCGACGAACTGTGTGGTGGCGTATTCCTGACGGCCCAGTTCCGGGTAGCGGTGGATGTGCCGGCGCCAGGCGACCAGATCGTCGTAGTGCGCCGCTAGCCACGATTCGGCGGTATCGACCAGGCTCATACTTCGACCCCGCTGCCTCTACGCTGCCGAGCAGCCAACACCCGGTCCCGCTCGTCGGGGGTCTCGGCCAGGTGCACAACCGTGCGCGCCAACATGATGGCGCCCTCGACCACCGCGCGGTCGGCGCTGGGACCAGCGGCGGCCGCGGCGAAGGCGCGCTGGTGCACGGTGGCCCCGCCGGCGTCCACGCCGATCACCGGATGGATCCCCGGCATCACCTGCGTGACGTTGCCCATGTCGGTGCTGCCCATCGGAAGCCCGGCCTCGACGTCGCGCGCCACCGGCTCACGTCCGAGCCGTCGCATCTCCTCGCGGAACACATCGGCCAGCCATTGGTCCGGCTTGAGTTCGGCGTATGGGGGTGCGGGAGTGTTGATTTCGTATTCACAGCCGGCGGCCAGCGCGCCCGCGGCAAAGCACGCGTAAATCCTGCCCTCCAGCTCTCGCAGCGATTCCGATTCGATCGCCCGCATGGCGTATTGCAACGTCGCGTGCCCCGGGATGACGTTGACCGCCTGCCCGCCGTTGGTGACGATGCCGTGCATCATCTGCCCCGGCCACAGTTGTTGCCGCAGCAGCCCGATGGCCACCTGCGCCACGGTCACCGCGTCGGCGGCGTTGATGCCCCGATACGGCGCGACGGCGGCATGCGATTCCTTCCCGCGGTAGTCGACGGTCACCTCGGACAACGCCAGCGAGCGAGCTCCGGCGATGTCGCTCGGCCCGGGATGCACCATCACCGCCACGGCGACGTCGTCGAACGTCCCACCGGCCAGCATCAGCGCCTTGCCGCCGCCGGCCTCCTCGGCCGGAGTTCCCAGCAGCGCCACCGTCAGGCCCAGATCGTCGGCCACCTCGGCCAGCGCCAGCGCGGCACCGACGGCCGATGCGGCGATGATGTTGTGTCCGCAGGCGTGGCCGATCTCGGGCAACGCGTCGTATTCGGCGCACACCCCGACCACCAGCGGTCCGCTGCCGAAGTCGGCGCGAAAGGCGGTGTCCAGACCGGCGGCGCGCTGGGTGATCTGGAAGCCGCGTTCGGCGACCAGGGTCTGCGCCTTCGCGCAACTGCGGTATTCGTCGAACGCCAGCTCCGGCTCGGCATGGATGGCGTGGGACAACTCCACCAAGTCGCCGCCACGGCGCCGCACCAATTCCTCAACGGTGTCCAGGGCGCTGGGTGCGGGCATTCCCGCAGTATCTCACCGAGCTGCGCGAGACTAAGCTCGCCCACTGTGACTGACCCCGCTGAACTGGCGCATCAGGCGGCGCAGGTCATCGCCGAGCGCACCGGAATCGGCGAGCACGACGTCGCCATCGTGCTCGGGTCGGGCTGGTCGTCGGCGGTGGCCGCGCTCGGCTCCCCGACCGCCCAGCTGCCCCAGGCCGAACTACCCGGGTTCACGCCACCCACCGCGGCCGGCCATGTCGGCCAGCTGTTGTCCGTACCGATCGGCGGCCACCGGGTGCTGGTGCTGGTCGGTCGCATCCACCCCTACGAGGGCCATGACCTGGTGCACGTCGTGCATCCGGTGCGGACGGCCTGCGCCGCGGGCGCACGCATCGTCGTCGTCACCAACGCCGCCGGCGGGCTGCGCCCGGACATGCGGGCCGGGCAGCCGGTGCTGATCAGCGACCACCTGAACCTGACGGCACGCTCGCCGCTGGTGGGTGCGCAGTTCGTCGACCTGACCGACGCCTACGCACCGCGGCTGCGTGCGCTCGCCCGCGAATCCGACCCGGAGCTGACCGAGGGCGTGTACGCGGGATTGCCGGGACCGCACTACGAGACGCCCGCGGAAATCCGGATGCTGCGGGTGCTGGGCGCCGATCTGGTCGGCATGTCGACGGTGCACGAAACCATCGCCGCCCGGGCGGCGGGCGCCGAGGTGCTGGGTGTGTCCCTGGTGACCAACCTGGCCGCAGGCATCGGCGGCGAGCCGCTCAGCCACGACGAGGTGCTCGCGGCCGGAGCCGCCTCAGCGACCCGGCTCGGTTCGTTGCTGGCCGACGTGATTGGCCGAATTCCGCTGTGAAGCCAGCAGGATTGGATCGCACACGACCCCGATCCGCAGACCGCTGCCGAGCTCGCCGCATGCGACCCCGACGAACTGGCCGCGCGCTTCGCCCGCCCGCTGAAGTTCGGCACCGCGGGATTGCGCGGACCGGTACGCGGCGGACCGGACGCGATGAACCTCGCGGTGGTGTTGCGCGCCACCTGGGCGGTGGCACTGGTGCTCAAGAATCACGGCCACGGTGCGGCGACGGTGATCGTGGGTCGCGACGCCCGGCACGGCTCGGCGGTCTTTTCCGCCGCGACGGCTGAAGCGCTTGCCGCCGAAGGCTTTACGGTGGTGTGGCTGCCCGACCCGGTACCCACACCGGTGGTCGCGTTCGGCGTACGCAAGTACCGCGGCGCCGCCGGGGTTCAGATCACGGCATCGCACAACCCTAAGACCGACAACGGCTACAAGGTGTACTTCAACGGCGGCTTTCAGATCGTGCCGCCCACAGACCGAGAGATCGAAGCCGCGATGGCCAGCGCGCCACCGGCCGACCAGATCGCCCGCGAACCCGTCGAACCGTTCGACCTCGATCTGCGTCCACGACTACATCGACCGTGCGGCGTCGCTGCGTCGTCATGCCGGTCCGGCGCGGGTGGCCCTGACACCCATGCACGGGGTGGGCGGCGCGATAGCCGTGGAGACGCTGCGGCGCGCCGGCTTTACCGACGTGCACACCGTCGCAGCGCAATTCGCGCCCGATCCGGACTTCCCCACCGTCGCGTTCCCGAACCCCGAGGAACCCGGTGCCACCGACGCCCTGCTCGCCCTGGCCGCGGAGGTCGAAGCCGACGTCGCCGTCGCACTGGACCCCGACGCGGACCGCTGCGCGGTCGGGATACCCACCGGGTCAGGATGGCGGATGCTATCCGGCGACGAAACCGGTTGGCTACTCGGCGATTACATCTTGAAACACCGGCAAACCGGCACCGCCGTGGTGGCCAGCAGTGTGGTGTCGTCCCGAATGCTGGCCGCAATCGCCGAGCAGTACGGCGCAATCCACGTCGAGACACTCACCGGTTTCAAGTGGCTGGCGCGGGCGGACGCGGACCTGCCCGAGGGTCGGCTGGTGTACGCCTACGAGGAAGCGATCGGACACTGCGTCGACCCGGATGCCGTGCGCGACAAGGACGGCATCAGTGCCGCGGTGGTGATCTGCGATCTGGTGGCCATGCTGAGACGGCACGGGAGTTCGGTGCCCGACGCGCTCGACGCGCTCGCCCGGCGTCACGGGGTGCACGAGGTCGCGGCGGTGTCGCGCCGCGTCGCCGACATCGACGAGGCCGTCGGCCTGATGCAACGACTGCGGGCAAACCCGCCGCGCGGTCTGGCCGGATTCGCCGTAACCACCACCGATATCAGCGATGCGCTGATCTTCACCGGCGGCGACGACGACACGTCCATCCGGGTGGTGGCGCGGCCGTCGGGTACCGAGCCGAAGTTGAAGTGCTACTTGGAGATTCGCTGCGCGGTGACCGACGACCTGCGGCCGGCCCGGGAGCGCGCGGCGGCGCTGCGTGCGGGGCTGGTCGCCGAGGTCGAGGGCTGGTGAATGGGCCCTCAGCGGGGCCCGAACTGGCGGTCGCCCGCATCGCCGAGACCCGGCACGATATACGCGATCTCGTTGAGCCCGTCGTCGACGGCGGCGGTGAACAGCCGTGCGTCGGGCGCCACTTTCTCAAGCGCCGCAATGCCTTCCGGCGCCGCCACCACGCACAGCACGGTGATGTCGGTCGCGCCGCGGCGCAGCAACAGCCCGATGGTGTGCGTCATCGACCCACCGGTGGCCACCATCGGGTCGAGCACCATCACCGGTAGGCCAGTCAGGTCGTCGGGCAGCGACTCCAGGTACGGCACCGGCTGCGCGGTCGCCTCGTCGCGGGCAACGCCGACGAAACCCACCCGAGACTCCGGTATTGCCGCGTGCGCCTCGTCGACCATGCCCAGGCCGGCGCGCAGCACGGGCACCAGCAGCGGCGGTTTGGCCAGCCGCGACCCGACCGTGTCCGCCAGTGGCGTGCGGATCGGGACCGGCTCGCTGGGCGAGTCCCGGGTGGCCTCGTAAACCAGCATCAACGTCAGCTCACGCAACGCGGCCCGAAACGTGGCGTTGTCGGTGCGTTCGTCGCGCAGTGCCGTCAGCCGGGCTGCCGCCAGCGGGTGGTCAACGACGTGCACATCCACAGGATGTGACTTTATATAACGATCCGAGGTAGCTCGGCTGACACGCGTGCGTCCGTCCCGCCCGTCGCCGAAATCCGTTCATATACTCCCGAAGTGCGACGGGCTTCCAGAGTGTTGGGCGCGGTGCTGGTTCTCGGGGTACTCGCCTCTCCGGTGACCCCTCACCCGCGCCTGAACCTGACGGCCGCCGCCCTGCCGAGCTTCACGCATGTGGTGATCGTCATCGAGGAGAACCGCTCGCAGGCCAACATCATCGGCAACAAGGCCACGCCCTTCATCAACGCGCTGGCCGCGGGCGGCGCGATGATGGCCCAGTCGTTCGCCGAAACCCATCCCAGTGAACCGAATTACTTAGCGCTGTTCGCCGGCAACACCTTTGGCCTGAAGAAGGACAACTGCCCGGTGGACGTCGGCGCCCAGCCCAACCTCGCCACCGAATTACTTTCCGCCGGATACACATTCGGCGGCTACTCCGAAGATCTGCCTTCGGTGGGTTCAACAGTCTGCGGCGCGGGCAAGTACGCGCGCAAACACGTGCCATGGGCGAACTTCAGCAATGTGCCCCCGGCGGTCTCGGTGCCCTTCTCGGCATTTCCGACCGGAAACTACGCCGGCCTGCCCACCGTGTCGTTTGTCATCCCCAACAACGACAACAACATGCACGACGGGTCGATCGCCGCGGGCGACGCCTGGCTCAACCGCCAACTGTCCGGCTACGCCACCTGGGCCAGGTCCAACAACAGCCTGCTCATCGTCACCTGGGACGAGGACGACGGCGGCCCGCACAACCAAATCCCGACGGTGTTCTACGGCGCACACGTGCAGCCGGGCACCTACAACGACACGATCAACCACTACAACGTGCTTTCCACCATCGAGCAGATGTACGGGCTCCCCAAGATAGGCAACGCGGCCAGTGCCGCCGCGATCACCGATATCTGGGGCGGGTGACCGGCACCGGGAGCGCCCGTCGCTATTGTGTGCCGCATGGCTGCTGACCTCGTGCCCATCCGCCTGAGCCTGTCCGACGGCGACCGCTACACGCTGTGGGCGCCTCGGTGGCGAGACGCCGGCGACGAGTGGGAGGCGTTTCTGGGCAAAGACGAAGACCTGTTCGTCTTCGAGAACGTCGCTGAACTGGTCGCATTCGTGCGGTCCGACACCGACAACGATCTGGTGGACCACCCGGCGTGGGAGGACATGACCTCGGCACACGCGCACAAGTTCGAACCCGCCGAGGACAAGCAGTTCGACCTGGTCGCCGTCGAAGAGCTGGTGGCCGAAAAGCCGACCGAGGAGACTGTCACCGCGCTGGCTTCCACGCTGGCAATCGTGTCGTCCATCGGGTCGGTGTGCGAGCTGCCGGCGGTGTCGAAGTTCTTCAACGGCAACCCCAGCCTGGGCACGGTTTCCGGCGGCCTGGAGAACTTCAGCGGTAGGGCCGGCCAGAAGCGCTGGGATTTGATCGCCGGCATCATCGATCGAAGCTGGGATGACGTGCTCACGGCCATCGACGAGGTCGTCAGCACCCCCGAGGTCGACGAGAAGTTGACCGCCCAGGCCGCCGACGAGTTGGACGAGGAGCCTGAAGAGCCCGAAGAGCCCGAGGAGTCCGAAGAGTCCGAGGAGTCCGACGCCGAGGATTCCGAAGGCGAGGACGACGCCACCGACGAGGCCGAAGACGAAGACGCCGACGACGAAGAAGCCGAGGACGAAGAAGAGCCCGAACCGGACGAAGCCGACGAAGAGGAGGCCCGCGCCGAGGGCGACACCGTCGTGCTGGGTGGCGACGAGGATTTCTGGTTGGAGGTGGGCATCGACCCGATCCAGATCATGACGGGTGCGGGCACCTTCTACACGCTTCGCTGCTACCTGGACGATCGCCCGATCTTTCTCGGCCGCAACGGCCGGATCAGCGTCTTCAGCTCGGAACGAGCCCTGGCCCGCTACCTCGCCGACGAGCACGACCACGACTTGTCGGATTTGAGCACCTACGACGACATCCGCACCGCGGCGACCGACGGCTCGCTGAAGGTCGACATCACCGACGACAACATCTATGTGCTCAGCGGACTGGGCGACGATTTCTCCGACGGCCCCGACGCGGTGGATCGCGACCAGCTCGAACTGGCCGTCGAACTACTCCGCGACATCGGCGACTACTCCGAAGAAAGCACCGTGGACAAGGCCCTGGAAACGGTTAAGCCGCTGGGCAAGCTCGTCACCTACGTGCTCGAGCCCGGCTCGGTCGGCAAGCCCGCGGCCCCGTATTCGGCGGTGGTGCGGGAGTGGGAGAAGCTCGAACAGTTCGTCGAGTCCCGGCTAAGACGCGAATAGCGCCCAGCCAGCATCGTTTGACGGACCATCAAACCTGCTCTTAACTGGCGTCGTGTCGCCGCCCGGGGTAGGTCCGCTGCCGCTGTCCGAGTTCCAACGCCCGGGCATGCTGCTGTTCGGCCTGGTCCCGCTGGCCCTGCTTGCCGTCTACGTGCTCGTCCAGGCCCGGCGTCGACAGCGTCTGCATCGGTTCACCGAGGCGATCGTGCCGCAGTCCCCGTGGCGGCACATTCCGATCGTGGTGTCGCTGCTCAGCCTGATCCTGCTGACGGTGGCGCTGGCGACGCCCACCCACGAGATGCGCATTCCGCGCAACCGCGCGGTCGTCATGCTGGTCATCGACATGTCGAATTCGATGCGGGCAACCGATGTCGATCCCAACCGGCTCAAGGCCGCCGAGCAGGCCGCGTCGCAGTTCGCCAGTCAGCTGACGCCCGGCATCAACCTGGGGCTGGTCGGTTTCGCGAAGACGCCGTTCCTGCTGGTGCCCCCCACCCCGCAACACCAGGCGACCATCGAGGCGCTGAAGAATCTCCAATTCGCCGACGGCACGGCGACGGGTCAGGCGATCTTCACCGCCCTGCACGCCATCGAAGCCTCAGCCGTGGCCGGTGGTGACACCCCGCCGCCGGCCCGGATCGTGCTGCTGTCCGACGGCGCCGAAAACAAGCCGCAGGACCCCAGCGATCCGCACGACGGTGGCTTTACCGCGGCGCGCCTGGCCAAGGACCATGGCGTACCCATCTCGACGATTGCCTTCGGCACCAAGCAAGGCACCATCGACATGAACGGGCAGCGGGTCAACGTCCCGGTTGAGACGGACCAGATGAAGACCATCGCCAAGCTCTCCGGTGGGCAGTACTACACCGCCACCAACCTCAATGAACTCCACAAGATCTACGACTCCATCGAGCGCGACATCGGGTACCGCATGATTCCCGGCCCCGGCAGCTCCGGCTGGCTACGCCTAGGCGTCGTCGCAGCCGTGATCGCCGCGGTGCTGTCGCTGTTGATCAACCGGCGACTTCCCGCGTGACCCGCCGTCAGGCCGGGAGCCTGCGGTTCAGGAACAGACCCGCCAGCACGGCGCCGGCCAGGACCACCGCACCGAGCAACATCCACGCGGCGCTGGCGTCGCCGCGCACGTTTTCATAACCGATCTGCTTCTGCAGGGTCGCGTAGACGTTCTTCAGCGATTCCAGGCTGTCGGCGTGGAAGGCCTGACCGTCGGTGATCTCGCAGATTTTCTGCAGGGTTTTGTCGTCGACGGGAACCGGGATGTTGGTGCCGTTGTACTCGACGGTGCCGTAGGGCGTGCCGAACGAGATCGTCGAGATCTGCACTCCCTCGGATTTGGCCGCGCGGGCCGCGGTGAAGGCGCCCTGTGGGGCGTTGGGGTCCATCGGAACGTTTTCGGCGCCATCGGATTCCAGCACGATTCGCGCGGGCGGCGGACCGTCGCCGCCTCCCATCACCGAGCCGACGGTGGCGATCGCCTGCAGCGCGGTGAAGATGCCTTCGCCGGTCGCCGTTTTCGGCGCCGGCTGCAGGGCGTCGATGGCCGCTTTGACCGCGCTTCGGTTTGTCGTCGGCGAGACCAGCAGCGTGGCGTTGGCCGCGAATTCGACCAGGCCGAGGTTGATCGCCGGCGTGAGCTCGTCGGCGAATTGCTTACCGGCCTCCTGCGCGGCGGCCAGCCGGTTGGGCGAAACATCGGTGGCCGCCATGGACTCCGAGACGTCGATGACCAGCACCACCACCGCACGATTGAGCGGAATCCGCACGTTCGAGGTCGGCCCGGCCATCGCCGTGGTCAGCAGCACCAACGAAGTGACCAGCAGAATCGTCGGCACGTGCCGCCACCGGCTGGGACTACTCGGCGCGACCCGCTCCAGCACGTCCATGTTGGCGAACCGCAGCACGCGTCGGCGGCGCCTGAATTGCATTGCCACATAGATTCCCGCGACCAACAGCACGATCAGCAGGAACAAGAAGAACCAGGCGTTCTGGAAGCCCGCGAGCGATATCGGGCCCAGCAGGGGCAACCTCATGCGTCCATGATGCCGGTCAGCGGGTGGCTCGGAGGAATGCTCGGCCACGCGGCGACAGACGGTAGCCGACATCGAGGCTGATCGTCAGGCCCATTTCCTTGAGTCGACGGACCCGCCGTTTGAAGCGCGGCACGTCGAGGCTTTCGCCGGCCGCCAGGTCCGGCGGCCGCGCGTACGCGGCTTCGTGTGGCGGCGATCCGCCCGAGGCATCGCCCGTGCCTCGATTCGAGGTGCGCTGCGTGCCACCCGGCTTGGCTCGTGCGACGTCCGCGCGCAGCGCGAGCGTGACATGGCCGTTGGCGATGCCGTCGGCGGTGGCGCGGTTGAGCAGCACACGAGCGATGTTATGCCCGGGAACAAGTCATGTGTGTCCGACATCACTGTTGCTTTTTTGGAACATTGTTCCATATAATTATCTCACAGACCGGATACGGGAACTGGGACCACCGGCTAATGAAGGAGAGAACAATGAAGCAATTCATCATCGCAGGACTGGGTACGGCGCTGGCGTTTGGCGCATTGATCGCCGCGGCGCCTCAGGCCAGTGCGGGTTGCCAGTACGGCGGACTCACCGTCAGCAAGTGCGACGGACCCGTTCAGCCCGACGGCACCTGGCAGCGTTGCGCGGTGTTTTCCGGGTACGGAAGCGGGCGGCCCTACTACAGCACCAATGTGAACTGCCAGACGTTGGGTCCTGACCAGCACCCCTGGGGCTGGGCCTTCAATTTCCCATCGGAGCACATCGACGACTAGTTCTACTCGGTTACGGCGGCCGGCGTAATGCTGTGACGTCGCATCGGGATCGACGTAAGCTCTACGCAGTCTTCAGGTCGATCTAGCGGAGGACACAATGTCGTATCTGGCGACGGCACCCGAGCTTTTGGCTTGGGCAGCAACGGATCTGACCAACGTCGGTGCTGGGCTGACCGCCGCCAGCGCCGCAGCGGCGGCCCCAACTACCGGGGTGCTGCCCGCTGCCGCCGATGAGATATCCGCGGCCATCACGTCGGTGTTCGCCAGCCACGCGCGGGCCTATCAAGCGCTCAGCGGCCAGGCGGCGGCGTTTCATGCCCAGTTCGTGCAGGCATTGAGCGGCGCGGGCGCCTCGTATGCGGCTGCCGAGGCAGCCAACGCCTCGCCGTTGCAGACCCTGGGGCAAGACGTTTTGGCCGTGATCAACGCGCCCACCAACGCGCTGCTGGGACGCCCGCTGATCGGCGACGGCGTCAATGGAACGGCAGCAAACCCCAATGGCGGGGCTGGCGGGTTGTTGGTCGGCAACGGTGGCAATGGCTTTTCGCAAGCGGGCAACCCCGGGGTGGCCGGCGGCGCCGGCGGGGCTGCCGGGTTGTTCGGCAACGGCGGTCTCGGCGGAGCCGGTGGCTCCGGCGCAGCGGGCGGGGCAGGCGGCACCGGCGGGTACTTATACGGAAACGGCGGGGCCGGCGGTAACGGCGGGGCGGCCTCGCGGGACGGCGGCGTAAATGCTTTTACCGGCGGTACCGGCGGAGTCGGTGGGGCCGCGGGCCTGTGGGGCGCTGGCGGGAGCGGCGGGCAGGGCGGCAACAGCGGACCCAACAGTGCGACGCTGTCCACCGGACAGACCACACCCGTCGTCCTCAACGGCGGCAACGGCGGCAACGGCGGGCGCGGCGGGTTGCTCTACGGCCCAGGCGGAGCCGGTGGGCAAGGTGGCACAGGCAGCAGCAGCCAAGGAACCGTGGCTTTAAGCGTCGGTACGGGCTTCACGATCCTCAACAACACCCCCGGAAGTACTACCGTCATCTACCTTCCCGGCGCCAACGTTGCATCCGTGAGTCCAGCAAGTTCGACCATGACTACCGGCGGCACGGGCCAAGTGACGGTCACGTTCACGGCCGGCCACACCAGCGGTACCGTCTTGTTCCAAGCCCAACCCCTTGTTGCCGGGACCATGGGCCTTGCCGGCAACAGCGGAGCCAACGGGTTGCTGTAGAGCCAAACCAGGGCTACCGGATCGGGCCCCACCCGCGGATCGCGCTAGTCAGAATCCATGTCAGTCCATTCGGGTATATTCGAACGTATGTGCGATAGAGATTTGGCGGAGTACTTCAAGCCGTCGGATACCGACGCGTCGCGGGCGTTGCTGGCGCGGGTGTCGGGGTCGGGGCGCCAGGAGGCCCAGGCTGCGGCGAGCCGGTTGGATGCGATCTGGGAGCTCTTTGAGTTGCGCCGCAAAGAGCGTGGGGAAATGGTCGATTGGGCGGTAGATACCTGGGCGGCGGTGGGCGCTGAAGTCGCTGCGGTGTTGCGGACCAGTTTGGCGATGGCCGGCAGTTACATGCACTACGCAAAGGCGATGTGGGAGCGGTTGCCCAAGATCGCGGCGGTGTTCCGCGCCGGTGATATCGACTACCGGATGTTTCAGACCCTGGTGTTTCGCACCGGGGCGATCGCAGACCCGGCGATCCTGATCCGGGTGGATGCCGAGTTGGCGGTCGCGATGCTGCGCTGGCCGTCGATGACCCGGGGCCGGCTGGCGGGCGCGATCGATGCGATCGTGGGCGGCGCGGACCCCGATGCGGTGCGCCGCGTGCGTGAGCGTGCGCCCGGGCGGGAGGTGTCGATCTGGGGTGTTGAGGGCGGACTCAGCGAGGTCGCGGCGCACCTGTTCTCCACCGATGCCGCGCTGCTCGATCAGCGCCTGGATGCGCTGGCCGAGTCGGTGTGTGAGGCCGATCCGCGCACCCGCGACGAGCGCCGCGCCGATGCGCTGGGTGCGCTGGCCGCCGGGGTCGAGCGGCTGGGCTGCCAATGCGCGACGCCGCAGTGCGGTGCCGGTTCGGCTCCGGTCAAGCCGGTGGTCATTCACGTGGTGGCTGAGCAGTCTGCGCTGGAAGGGAGCGGGCGGGCGACCATGGTGGGTGGCGAGGGCTTGATCCCGGCCGAGGTGGTCGCCGAATTGGCGAAAACCGCCCGGCTAGCACCCGTGGTGCCACCGGCCGAGGCCGAAGCCCACTACGTGGCGTCCAAGAAACTGGCCGACTTCGTGCGCGTGCGGGATCTGACCTGCCGCGCCCCGGGGTGTGACCGGCCCGCCACGCACTGCGACGTCGATCACACCATCCCTTACGCCGACGGCGGCGCGACCCACCCGTCGAACCTCAAATGCCTTTGCCGCCTTCATCATTTGCTGAAAACGTTCTGGGGCTGGCGGGACAAACAGCTGCCCGACGGCACGGTGATCTGGGACCTACCCGGCGGGCAGACCTACGTCACCACCCCGGGCAGCGCGCTGCTGTTCCCCGCACTGTGCACCCCCACCGGCGCCCTACCCCTAGGGCCGCCGCCGCAGAACCGCTGCACCTACCGCGAAGCCATGATGCCGCTGCGGGCCACTACCCGCGCCCAAAACCGGGCCCGCTACATCGCCGAGGAACGCCGACGCAACCACCAAGCCCGCCAAACCAGCCAAACCAGCCAAACCAGCCAAACCAGCCAAACCAGCCAAACCAGCCAAACCGCCGGGACCACAACACAACTCACCCCACCCGACGACGAACCACCACCCTTCTAATGTCCAAAAGCGACGCTTTCGTCGCGATATGTCAGCATTGAGTACGTGAATGCACGCCAATTCGCTCGTTCGCTGGGTGCTGCAGTGGTGACAACCTGGGTGGCGCCGCTGGTCGCACCGATCGTCGCTGCCCCCGCGTCCGCTTCTCCCTGCCCCGACGTCGAGGTGACATTCGCCCGCGGCACCAACGAGCCACCTGGTGTTGGTGGGGTCGGGCAGGCATTCATCGACTCACTGCACTCACAGATCGGGAGTCGGTCGCTCGGGGTGTATGCGGTCAACTACTCCGCCACCGACGATGATTTCGCCGCGTCCGCATCCGCCGGGGCCGATGACGCGAACGCCCATGTCAATTCCATGGCCACGAGCTGTCCCAACACCAAATTGGTGCTCGGCGGATATGCCCAGGGCGCGATGGTCATAGACCTGATCACCATCGCCCGGGCACCGGTTGTCGGCTTGATCCCGAACATATTGACGATGGACGTGGCCGATCACGTCGCCGCCGTCGCCACCTTCGGGAATCCGTCGGACAGATATCTGGGGGCGCCCGTCAGCGAGGTCAGCCCCTGGTATGGAGCGAAGGCCATTGACCTTTGTGCGCCCGGCGATCCGGTGTGCACTCCGGGCGGGGCACTGGCGCTGCCTTCACATGACGAGCTGTTCTCCGCGGCGGCCCAGTCCTACAGGCAGTCCGGGATGCCCAGTCAGGCAGCGACTTTCGTCGCGAGCCATCTTTAGGAGTCGTTGAGGATCCGGCAAGGGGTCGCACGGAGTCTTCTCACCAGCAACTTGCATAACGTCTTCACGAACGCCCTGGCCGGCCTGGACCCCGCCCAGCGATCGGCGGCCGTCGACGCGAGCCTCCGCAGCCCGGTCCCGGAAGATGCGCGCGTCCGCGATGCAGCGATCCGAGTCGCCGGCTGCCGGATCTATTCGGCCCGGTCCTGGAGGGCGATGTTGGTCTTGATAATCGTTGTAGCCGCCGTGCCGCTGGCGGCGGGCGCTTGGCCATCTTGGGATCCCCAAGACTGGATCTACGCCGCAGCCATCCTCGGCGCTACGGCGGCCGCCTGGTACGAGTGGCTGAGCGCACGGCGCCGTATCCAGACGCTCAGGGAGCGGGCTTCGCAAAAGCTGTAGCTACCCGATGAGCACTGCGAACCGCGGCTTGATCACCTCGTCGATGATCGCCAGGCGCTCGTCGAATGGAATGAACGCCGACTTCATCGCATTGATGGTGAACCGCGCAAGGTCGCTCCACCCGTAGCCGAATGCCTCTACCAGACGGTGCATTTCGAGGCTCATCGTGGTGTCGCTCATCAGCCGGTTGTCGGTGTTGACCGTCACCCGAAAGCGTGCCCGCGCCAGCAGGTCGAACGGGTGGTCGGCGATGCTGGCGGCCGCGCCGGTCTGCACGTTCGAACTGGGGCACAGCTCCAGCGGAATTCGCTTGTCCCGCAAGATCGATGCCAGCCTGCCCAACTGCACGGTGCCATCGGGGTCGATGTCGATGTCGTCGGCGATCCGTACCCCGTGGCCCAGCCGGTCGGCTCCGCAGAACGCAATCGCCTCGTGGATCGACGGCAGCCCGAACGCCTCACCCGCGTGAATAGTGAAGCGCGCGTTGTGGTCACGCATGTATTCGAATGCGTCCAGGTGCCGCGTCGGCGGGTGGCCGGCCTCCGCGCCGGCGATGTCGAATCCGACCACACCCCTGTCCCGGAACCGGATCGCCAGCTCGGCGATCGATCGGGACACCGCGGCGTGCCGCATAGCGGTCACCAAACAGCGCACCACAATGGGCCGTCCCTTTGCCGCACAATCCTTTTCACCCGCGGCGAACCCCGCCAACACGGCATCGAGGATGTCGTCGAACGACAGACCCTGGTTGATGTGCAATTCGGGGGCAAACCGCACCTCCGCGTAGACCACCGAGTCAGCGGCCAGGTCCTCCACACACTCATAGGCGACCCGGTACAACGCTTCGGACGTCTGCATCACGGCCACGGTGTGTGAAAACGGCTCCAGGTAGCGCTCCAGGGAGCCGCTGGTCGACGCGGTGCGAAACCACGCGGCCAGCCCCTCGACGTCGGTGGCGGGCAGCCCGTCGTAACCGACCTGGCCGGCGATGTCCAGCACGGTGGCCGGGCGCAGCCCGCCGTCGAGGTGATCATGCAGCAAGGCCTTGGGCGCTTGTCTGATCGTCTCCAGGCTCAGGGTCGTGGTCATCGCGGGATCCGATCGATGATCAGCGGTCGCGGCGCCGGTGCTGTGTCGGCGACGCTCCAGCCGCCGTCGAGCTCAGCCATCGCCGCGGCGAAACGGTTCGGGGTGTCGGTGTAGAGCGTGAACAACGGCTGGCCGGCCGCGACCGGTTCGCCGGGACGTCGATGGATCCTGATGCCGGCGCCATATTGCACTCGCGCGCCCGGACGGGATCTGCCCGCTCCGAGCTTCCATGCCGCCAGTCCCACTGCCATCGCGTCGATGTCGCCCATTGTGCCGCCCCGCCCGGCGGTCACGGTCTCGGTATGCGCACCGATCGGCAACGGTACCGATAAATCACCGCCCTGAGCCGCGACGAGCTGGCGAAACCGGTCCATCGCGGTGCCGTCGAGCAGCGTCTGTGCCGGATCGCGGCCGTCGATCCCGGCCAGCTCGAGCATCTCGCCGGCCAGCCGCAACGTCAGCTCCACCACATCGGGCGGGCCGCCGCCGGCCAGCACTTCCAGGGATTCGGCAACCTCGAGCGCGTTGCCGACGGTCGCCCCCAGCGGACAGTTCATGTCGGTCAGCACCGCGCGGGTGGGCACCCCGTGCGCCGCGCCCAACTCGACCATGGTGTGCGCAAGTTCGCGCGACGCCGCTTCGGACTTCACCAGGGCCCCGCAACCGACCTTGACGTCGAGCACCAGCGCGCCGGCGCCTTCGGCCAGCTTCTTGCTCATGACCGAGCTCGCGACCAACGGCAGGGACTCGGTGGTGCCGGTGATATCGCGCAGCGCATAGATCTTCTTGTCGGCCGGCGCGAGCTGGCCGGCGGCGAATATGGCCGCACCGACGTCAAGCAGTTGTTCGCGCACGCGCGCAATGGTTAGTTCGGCGCTGAAGCCGGCGATGGATTCGAGCTTGTCCAGGGTGCCGCCGGTGTGGCCCAGCCCCCGACCGGACGCCTTCGGCACCGCGGCGCCGCACGCGGCGACGACGGGCACCACCGCCAGCGTGGCCTTGTCGCCGACCCCACCGGTGGAGTGCTTGCCGACGGTCACCAGCGGCAGGTCGGTGAAATCCATCCGCTCGCCGGAGGCCATCATCGCCGCGGTCCATCGGGCGATCTCGTCGCGGTCCATGCCGCGAAAGTAGATCGCCATCAGCAGCGCCGACATCTGTTCGTCGCCGACCCCGCCGCGCAGATAGGCGTCGATGACCCAGTCGATGGCGGCGTCGGACAACCGGCCACCGTCCCGCTTGGTTCTGATCACCGTCGGCGCGTCGAATGCTTCTATGTCGGTCAAGAAGGTTCCCAGTCGAACGGGTCGGGCAACAGGTCGCCGAGCCGGCGGGGTCCGGCCGGATGATCGATCAACAGCTCGGGGCCGCCGTGCTCCTGCAGCAACTGACGACATCGCCCGCAAGGCATCAGCGGGGACCCTCCCCCGTCGACGCACGCCAGCGCGACCAGTCGGCCCCCGCCGCTCGCATGCAAGGCCGAAACCACACCGCATTCGGCGCACAGCGTCAGGCCGTATGACGCATTCTCCACGTTGCACCCGGCCACCACGCGGCCGTCGTCGACCAGTGCCGCCGCGCCCACCGGAAACTTCGAATAACGCGCATAAGCCCCACCAGATACCTGGATTGCCTTGTCCCGCAGCATATTCCAATCAATTTCCGGCATGCCGCACAACCCCGCTCACTGTTGGGTGCACTGTCGAATGTCACCCTAACCCCGACACGGCGCGGGGGTTGATCGGCCTGTTCAGTACCGCCCGCATGGTTGCCGAGCTAAGCTCGATTGCCCGGCTTGTCAGCCCCTGTCGGGCGGCCTGGCTTAGCGTCCCGAAAAGTTCGAGAAGGCGGTGAGGACTCGGTGAGTACGCAGGCGACAACACTACGCAAACGCCGACCACCCCGGACCCTGTATCGGGGTGATCCCGGCATGTGGTCCTGGGTGTTGCACCGGATCAGCGGCGCGACGATCTTCTTTTTCCTCTTTGTCCACGTGTTGGACGCCGCGATGCTGCGGGTGAGCCCGCAGACCTACAACGAGGTGCTGGCGACCTACAAGACCCCGATCGTCGGTCTGATGGAGTACGGTCTGGTCGCCGCGGTACTTTTCCACGCGTTCAACGGGATTCGGGTCATTTTGATCGACTTCTGGTCCCAGGGCCCCCGCTATCAAAAGCTGATGTGGTGGGTGGTCGCGATCGCCTTTCTGTTGCTGATGGTCCCGGCCGGTGTGGTCGTGGGCATCCACATCTGGGAGCACTTCCGATGACCAGCCCCGACCTTCAGCTCGGCCCCCCGGGCGCGAGACCGCGCCGGTCCAGCAGCGCTTTCACGACCGCCCCGCCAGCCTGGACAACCCGCGCTCTCCGCGGCGTCGCGCCGGCATCCCCAACTTCGAGAAGTTCGCGTGGCTGTTCATGCGGTTCTCCGGAGTCGCGCTGGTGTTCCTGGCTATCGGCCACATATTCATCATGCTGATGTGGGACAACGGTGTTTACCGCCTCGACTTCAACTTCGTGGCGCAGCGCTGGGCTTCTCCGTTCTGGCAATTCTGGGACCTGGCGCTGCTGTGGTTGGCGCAATTTCATGGCGGCAACGGCCTGCGGAACATCATCGACGACTACAGCCGCAAAGACAGCACTCGCTTCTGGCTGAACAGCCTGCTGCTGTTGTCGATGGGTTTCACGTTGGTGCTGGGCACCTATGTCATCGTGACTTTCAACCCCAATATCGGAGGCTGACCGGTGATCCAGCAACACCGATACGACGTGGTGATCGTCGGCGCGGGCGGGGCCGGGATGCGGGCCGCGGTCGAGGCGGGTCCGCGCGTGCGCACCGCGGTGCTGACCAAGCTGTACCCCACCCGCAGTCACACCGGGGCGGCCCAGGGCGGGATGTGTGCCGCGCTGGCCAACGTCGAAGACGACAACTGGGAGTGGCACACCTTCGACACGGTCAAGGGCGGCGACTACCTCGCCGACCAGGACGCCGTGGAGATCATGTGCAAGGAAGCCATCGACGCGGTGCTCGACCTGGAAAAAATGGGGATGCCGTTCAACCGCACCCCCGAGGGACGCATCGACCAGCGCCGCTTCGGCGGGCACACCCGCGACCACGGCAAGGCCCCGGTGCGACGGGCGTGTTACGCCGCCGACCGCACCGGCCACATGATCCTGCAGACGCTGTACCAGAACTGCGTCAAGCACGACGTCGAGTTCTTCAACGAGTTCTACGCGTTGGACCTGGTGCTCAGCCAGACGCCGAACGGTCCGGTGGCCACCGGGGTGGTCGCTTATGAGCTCGCGACGGGCGAAATTCATGTATTCCACGCCAAGGCCGTCGTCTTGGCCACCGGCGGCTCGGGCCGGATGTACAAAACCACCTCCAACGCGCACACCCTCACCGGCGACGGCATCGGCATCGTCTTCCGCAAGGGACTTCCGTTGGAGGACATGGAGTTTCACCAGTTCCACCCGACCGGCCTGGCCGGCCTGGGCATCCTGATCTCCGAAGCCGTGCGCGGCGAGGGTGGCCGGTTGCTCAACGGCGAGGGTGAACGCTTCATGGAGCGCTACGCGCCGACGATCGTCGACCTGGCACCCCGTGACATCGTCGCCCGCTCGATGGTGCTCGAAGTCCTGGAGGGCCGCGGCGCCGGCCCGCTCAAGGACTACGTCTACATCGACGTCCGCCACCTCGGCGCGGACGTGCTGGAAGCCAAGCTGCCCGACATCACCGAGTTCGCCCGCACCTACCTGGGCGTGGACCCGGTCAACGAGCTGGTCCCGGTCTACCCCACCTGCCACTACGTGATGGGCGGCATCCCGACCACCGTCGGCGGACAAGTGTTGCGGGACAACACTTCCACCGTCCCGGGCCTGTACGCGGCCGGCGAGTGCGCGTGCGTCTCGGTACACGGCGCCAACCGACTGGGCACCAATTCGCTGCTCGACATCAACGTGTTCGGCCGCCGGGCCGGGATCGCCGCGGCCGGCTACGCGCAGGGCCACGACTTCGTCGACATGCCGCCGAACCCCTCGGCGATGGTCGTCGGCTGGGTGGCCGACATCCTTTCCGAGAACGGCAACGAACGCGTCGCCGACATCCGCGGCGCCCTGCAGCAGTCCATGGACAACAACGCCGCGGTGTTCCGCACCGAGGAGACGCTCAAGCAGGCCCTCACCGACATCCACGCACTCAAGGAGCGGTACTCCCGAATCACCGTGCACGACAAAGGAAAACGCTACAACAGCGACCTACTGGAAGCCATCGAGCTGGGCTTCCTGCTGGAGCTGGCCGAAGTCACCGTGGTGGGCGCGCTCAACCGCAAGGAATCCCGCGGCGGCCACGCCCGCGAGGACTACCCCAACCGCGACGATGTCAACTTCATGCGCCACACCATGGCCTACAAGCAGGGCACCGATCTGCTCAGCGATATCGCGCTCGACTTCAAACCCGTGGTGCAGACCCGCTACGAGCCCAAGGAACGGAAGTACTGATGTCCGTAGGCGACGCAGTAGAACCTGCAGCAGAACGGCCCTTGCCGCCGGTGCCGGAGGGCGCGGTGATGGTGACGTTGAAGATCGCCCGGTTCAACCCGGACGAACCCGACGCCTTCGCCGAAACCGGTGGCTGGCAAAGCTTTCGGGTGCCCTGCCTGCCCAGCGACCGGCTGCTCAACCTGCTGATCTACATCAAGGGCTACCTGGACGGAACGCTCACCTTCCGGCGGTCCTGCGCCCACGGCGTATGCGGCTCGGACGCGATGCGCATCAACGGCGTCAACCGGCTGGCCTGCAAGGTGCTGATGCGCGACCTGCTGCCCAAGAAGCCAAACAAGGCTCTCACCATCACCGTCGAGCCGATTCGCGGGCTGCCGGTGGAGAAGGACCTGATCGTCGACATGGAGCCGTTCTTCGACGCCTACCGTGCGATCAAGCCGTACCTGATCACCAGCGGCAACCCGCCGACCCGCGAGCGAATCCAGAGCCCGACCGACCGGGCCCGCTACGACGACACCACCAAATGCATCCTGTGCGCGTGCTGCACCACCAGTTGCCCGGTGTTCTGGAATGAGGGCCAGTACTACGGCCCGGCGGCGATCGTCAACGCGCACCGGTTCATCTTCGACAGCCGCGACGAGGCCGCCGCCGACCGCCTCGACATCCTCAACGAGGTCGACGGCGTGTGGCGCTGCCGTACCACGTTCAACTGCACCGAAGGCTGCCCGCGCGGCATCGAGGTGACCAAGGCGATCCAAGAGGTCAAGCGCGCGTTGATGTTCTCCCGCTGAACCTCAGGCAGCCAGCGTTTCGAGCTCGGGGTATTCGGTCACCAGGGCTTCGATCACCCTCTGCCAGGACTGGTCGTCCATGCACAGTTGACTGGCCGTCAGCACCACCCGCTCCTGAGCTCCGGGGAGCAGGGACACCGCGAACAGCCTGCCGGTGTGCATATCGAAGCTGGCGCGATGCCGAGCGATCACCGCCTCGATGTCGGCGTCCGGCGGTTCCACGCCCCAGCCCCAGCCACCGCCCGGGCGGATCGTCCAGGCGTCGAGGTGTGCTTCGTACATCGATGCCGAGAGCGGGGTGGGCGTCGAAGACCGCGTCGACGGCGGTGCGGATACGTTCCTGGTCGACCCGCGAGTTGGAGACCAGAACGTCGGTGTACGTCTGAGGCTCGATGTCCTCGAGCCGCGGCAGCTCATCGAAGTAGGAGTAGGTCATGACCACAGACTCGAACGCGATCCTTGCCTCATTCTTGTCAGATTCTTGGAAGCGGCTGCGCCGCATTGGCGCCTAAGGTCATTCCATGCACAAGCTCCAGACGACAGTCGCCATTGTCGCCGCCGGGTTACTGATCGCGGCATGCGGCGATAGCGACAAAAGCAGCGGCCCTACCTCATCGAGCACGACGACCACCACCGCGACTCGCCCGCCGGTGGCGCAGCCGGCCCTCGACGGCCTGCTACCGACCCCCGACGAAGTCAACGCCGCGATGGGTGTCACCGGAATGTCGGTCCAGCAGAACGCTACGGCGATGCAGACCGATTACGACAAGAAGTGGCCTCCCGAATGCTTCTTTACCTCCTCCTCCGCGGAGGACCCGGCCTATGCGAACAGCGGATTCACCGGCGTTCGGGTGCAGTTAGTCGGGGCGCCGTCGGCACCGAATGACCAGTCGGCTCCCCCGTCAGCGACCACGGGCCTCGTGTTGTTTCCGTCCTCCCAAGGAGGCAGGCGCTTTCTTCACCGCCTCCGCCCAGAAGTGGGCGGCGTGCTCCGACCGCCAGTTCACCGTGCCGCCCGAAAAGCCGGACGACCCCGAGCAGCGTTTCCAGACGAAGCCGCTTACCAACGCCGACGGTGTCTTGAGCCTCACCTTGACCGGGACGATCACCGGGCCGGGTATCAACATCGCCATGACCTGTCAGCGGGCGCTGACCGTGCGGAACAACGTCGCCATCGACATCACCACCTGCGGCAAAGACCCCGGCACCACGGCCGTCACGATCGCCAACCAGGTCGGCGGCAAGGTCGACAAACTCTAGCGCCTGTCACATGAGGCGGGGCTGCCTCGTCTGACGGGTATGACACAAAAAACCCGCATCGAGCCGCTGCCGCCCAAGCGCGCCGGCCTGCTGATCCGCACCATGTACCGCGTCGCCAAGCGGCGTTACGGCCAGGTCCCCGAGCCGTTCGCCGTCTACGCGCACCATCCCGGCCTGTTCCTGGCGGGCGCAATCCACGAGACCGCTCTGGATCGCGCGTCCCGCACGCTGCCGGCCAGTGTTCGTGAGCTCGCGGTGTATTGGACCGCCCGCACCGTCGGCTGCTCGTGGTGCGTCGACTTCGGCGCCATGCTGCAGCGCCTCGACGGCCTGGACGTCGAGCGGTTGAAGGACGTGGACAACTACGCGACGTCTGCGCATTTCAGCGAGGACGAACGCGCCGCGATCGCCTATGCCGACGCGATGACCAAAGATCCGCACACCGTGACCGACGAACAGGTCGCCGACCTGCGGGCCCGCTTCGGCGACGCCGGCGTCATCGAACTGAGCTATCAGATCGGCATCGAGAACATGCGGGCACGGATGAACACCGCGCTGGGTATCACCGAGCAGGGCTTCAATTCCGGGGACAGCTGCCGGGTGCCCTGGGCGACGGTTGAGGGATGAGCTGAGCGAATCGCCAGTCAAGGCGGGTCTGGCCTGGCTACGATTTCGTGATGTCGTGGTACGTGGTTGTTGCGCCCGAGGTGCTTGCCGCGGCGTCCGGGGACTTGGCTGGGATCGAGGACACGATCAAGGCGGCCGCCGCCGCGGCAGCGCCCTCGACGACGGGTATTACCGCGGCGGCCGGTGATGAGGTCTCGGCGGCTCTCGCGGGATTTTTCGGCAGCTACGCCCAAGAGTTTCAGGCCCTGAGCGCGCAGGCGACGCAGTTTCAAGCCCAGTTCGTGCGCACGCTGAACGAGGCAGCGGCCGCGTACGCGACCGCTGAGGCGGTGAGTGTGTGGCCGCTGCGGGCACTGCTGCAGCAGGTCGAGGGCCTCGGGATCGGGCGTCCGCTGTCCGCCTTCAACGCGATCACCAACGCGGCGGGCGTGGGCCAGTTGGTGAGCTTCGGCGCCCCCGGATTCCTGACTGCTCCGGGCACCAACGGAGTCAGCGGGGTCAGGATCGGGTTCTCCTTCCTGCAGATCCCGGTTGCCCCGCAGTCTTTCCTGGGAATTCCGATTCCCGGGTTCAGCTACCCGGCCCCCGCACTCTGGTACTTCCCGACGCAGGCGGACGGTTCGGTGCACGCCACCGGCACCGTCTATCTGCAGCACGGCTTCGGCGCGATCGGCTGGTTCTATCAGCCGCTGGCCATCCAGCTGGCGCAGCAGACCAACAGCGTCGTGGTGACTCCCACCATCCCGTCGATCCCATTGCCGCTGGGTGTCTATCTGAGCAGCCCGCAAATGCAGCAGGGCGTGGCCTCGTTGTTCCTGGGCAGCCAGACGGCGCTGAACATCAGCGGAACGCAGGCCGGTTACCAGGGCACGCTGCCGCAGGATTTCATCCTTTCCGGTCACTCTGCCGGCGGTGGCCTCGCCGCGATTGCCGCCGGCAATTACCTCACGGACCTCGGGGGCGCCACCAACAACCTTCGGGGTGTGGTGATGTTCGACGGGGTTGCATCCAGTTCCGCGGCTTTCGCGGCTGCGATCGCCAACCTGCAGGCGGCGAATACCCCCATCTACGTGGTGGCCGCGCCGCCCCAGGCGTGGAATGCGTTCGGCGCCACCACGAATCAACTGGTCAGCCTGTACCCGGGCCAGTTCGTCGGGGTCGAGCTTGTCGGCGGCTCGCACGTCGACTCGATGGTGGGCGGACACCCCCTCGTCGACTTCGTCTTGCAATTGGTGACGCAGTTCTCTCCACCCGGCAACGCCGCGGCCGTGTACACCCTGGCCGACGGCTGGATCAACGACATCTACGCCGGCGGAACCCCGACCACCCCGATTTACGGCATCTACGGACCCACCGGCCCGTACGTCCCCCCGGGCGGCCAGCTGATCACCCTGGGCCAGGCCCTCGGGATCGTGCTGCCGCCGTGAGCGGAGACCCGGTGAACTTATCGGGGTTGGCGACATCCCAGATGGCGCAGACTTTTCCGTCGCGCACCGTCACGGCGGTGATGCGCGGCGACATCTCCCGGTACCCGTCTTGCCCCGGCACCCCGGCCGTGTAGACGCCCAGCTCGCCGTTGATCAGCGCCAGCTGGTTCGCGGTGAAGAACGCCGGACCGTAGCGACGGGCCAGGCCGAACATGAACCGGGCCACCTTGTCGGCGCCGTGGATGACGTGAATCGCTGTGGAGGCCCGGCCGTTGGCGTCGCCGGTGAGGGTCACGTCGGGGTGCAACAGCGCCACCACCGCGTCCAGGTCGCCCTCGGCCATGGCGGCCATCAACTTGCCGACGACCTCGTTGTGCGTCGGGTCGGGTTCCGGCGGCGGCTCCGCCCCTTCCCTGCCCACGGCCTTGCGGGCCCGCGACGCCAGTTGTCGGGCGCTGGCTTCGGTTGTTCGCAGCACGTCGGCCACCTCGGCGAACGGGATGGCGAACCCGTCGTGCAGCACGAACGCGACCCGCTGGTCGGGCGTGAGCCGCTCGAGCACCACCATCGCCGCGAACCGGGCGTCCTCGCGAGCCACCACGGCGGACAGCGGATCGGTTCCGTCGAACCCGGTGACCACGGGCTCGGGCAGCCAGTTGCCGGTGTAGGTCTCGCGCCGGTGTGCCGCCGAGCGCAGCCGGTCCAGGCCGAGGCGACTCACCACGGTGGTCAACCAGGCCCGCAAGTCGCGATGTCCGAGTCCTGCCGGTCCCAGCGCAGCCAGGCTTCCTGGACGATGTCCTCGGCGTCCGCCACGGTGCCGGTGACCCGGTAGGCGACTGCCATGAGATGTGGTCGGAGAGTCTTCGAATTCGTTGACCTGCTGCGCCGCGGTCATGCCATCGAGCCTAGCGCTAGGCTCGCGGCACGATGACTCGCAATCTATGGCTGCACTTTGCCAAGCACGGCCCCGGGATCACGCCGCCGATCATCACCCGCGGCGAGGGCGTCACCATCTACGACGACCGCGGCAAGAGCTACCTCGACGCGCTGTCCGGGCTGTTCACCGTGCAGGTCGGTCACGGCCGTGCCGAGCTGGCCGAGGCCGCCGCCCGCCAGGCCGGCACGCTGGCGTTCTTCCCGCTGTGGGGATACGCCACCCCGACCGCGATCGAGCTGTCCGAGCGGCTCGCGCGCCACACCCCGGGCGACCTGAACCGGGTGTTCTTCACCAGCGGCGGCACCGAGGCTGTCGAGACCGCGTGGAAGGTGGCCAAGCAGTACTTCAAGCTGACCGGCAAACCCGGCAAACACAAGGTCATCTCGCGCGCCATCGCCTACCACGGCACCACCCAGGGCGCGCTCGCGATCACCGGGCTGCCGTTGTACAAGGCTCCGTTCGAGCCGGTCACACCGGGCGGCTTCCGGGTGCCCAACACCAACTTCTACCGCGCACCCGAACCCCTCCGGACCGACATCAAGGCCTTCGGGCGGTGGGCGGCCGACCGGATCGCGGAGGCGATCGAGTTCGAAGGGCCCGACACCGTCGCCGCGGTGTTCCTGGAACCCGTACAGAACGCCGGGGGCTCCATCCCGCCGCCTCCGGGCTACTTCGAGCGGGTGCGTGAGATCTGCGACGAGTACGACGTGCTGTTGGTGTCCGACGAAGTGATCTGCGCGTTCGGCCGGATCGGGTCGATGTTCGCCTGTTCCGACTTCGGCTACGTGCCCGACATGATCACCTGCGCCAAGGGGCTCACGTCGGGCTACTCACCGCTGGGCGCCATGATCGCCAGCGATCGATTGTTCGAACCGTTCAACGACGGCACGACGATGTTCCGGCACGGCTATACCTTCGGTGGTCATCCGGTGTCGACGGCGGTTGCGCTGGCCAATCTCGACATCTTCGACCGCGAGGGCCTCAACGACCGGGTCAAACAGCTCTCCCCGGCGCTGCGCGCCACCCTGGAGAAGCTCTACGACCTGCCGATCGTCGGCGATGTCCGCGGCGAGGGGTTTTTCTTCGGCATCGAACTGGTCAAGGACAAGGCGACCAGGCAGACCTTCACCGACGCCGAACGCGCACGACTGCTGGGCCACGTGTCGTCGGCGCTGTTCGAGGCCGGCCTCTACTGCCGCACCGACGACCGCGGCGACTCGGTCATCCAGCTGGCGCCGCCGCTGATCAGCGGTCAAGCCGAATTCGACACCATCGAGGCAATCCTGCGCGGCGTGCTGACCGACATCCCCGCCCGCCTAACCCTGTAACTTCCGTCCCACCAGCCACAGCGCGGCGACCTGCGAAGCGGCGGCGGATCACCTAGTCTGCACTCACGATGCTAGTTTCCCGGTTCTTTCTACGTTCGGCATCATGCCTGGCCGCAGCGGTTTTGCTGATCGGCGCACCCGCCCTTCCGCTCGCGGGTGCCGAGCCCAACGCCGCGGCGAATGGCGGGGGCGCGAACTGCCCGTACCAGGTGAACACCCCACCCGCGGTGGACTCCTCGGAGGTCCCCAAGGCCGGTGACGCGCCGCTGCCGCTGGCGGTGCCCCCCACGCCGATCGGCGGCCAAGCCATGAGCGGCTGCGGCGTCATCGCGGCACCCAACACCGCGCCGGTACCCAACGACGTCTCCGCCGAGGCCTGGGTGGTGGCGGATCTGGACAGCGGCGCGATCATCGCGGCCCGCGACCCGCACGGCCGGCACCGCCCGGCCAGCATCATCAAGGTGCTGGTCGCGATGGCGTCCATCAACGCGTTCAACCTCAACAGGTCGGTCGTCGGAACCCCCGACGACGCGGCCGCCGAGGGCACCAAGGTGGGCGTCGACGACGGCGGCACCTACACCGTCAACCAGTTGCTGCATGGCCTGCTGATGCACTCCGGCAACGACGCCGCCCACGCCCTGGCCATGCAACTCGGCGGTTGGGAGACCGCGCTGGAGAAGGTCAACGTGCTGGCCGCCAAGCTCGGCGGCCGTGACACCCGGGTGGCGACGCCGTCCGGTCTGGACGGGCCCGGCATGAGCACCTCGGCCTACGACATCGGGTTGTTCTACCGCTACGCCTGGGGGAACCCGACGTTCGCCGACATCGTCGCCACCCGCACTTTCGACTTCCCCGGCCACGGCGACCATCCGGGCTACGAGCTCGAGAACGACAACAAGCTGCTCTACAACTATCCGGGTGCGCTGGGTGGCAAGACCGGGTACACCGACGACGCCGGGCAGACGTTCGTGGGGGCGGCCAACCACAACGGCCGCCGGCTGATGGCGGTGTTGCTGCACGGCACCCGGCAGCCGATCGCACCGTGGGAGCAGGCCGCGCACCTGCTGGATTACGGGTTCGGCACGCCCCAGGGCACCCAGGTCGGGAACCTGATCGAACCCGACCCCTCGCTGGTGTCCTCCCGCCAGGACCGGCCGGCCAGCGCGGCGCCCAACGCCGCCCAGGCCGCGAATTTGATGTCCGGCGACACCCTGCCGGTGCGGGTGGGCGTGGGCATCATCGGCGCGATCGTCGTGTTCGGGTTGATCATGGTTGCCCGCTCGACTAACCGCAGGACACAGCACTAATCTCAGCGGGATGACTGCAGCCCTGTACGAGGACGCGGGCCTGACCCTCGACGAGCACGGAATCACGATCCGCCGGTACTACTTCCCGATGGCGGGGCACAAGCGGATCGCCTACACCGATATCCGCGGCGTCAAGACCGAGCCGATGACCTGGAGCTCCGGCAAGGGCCGCATCTGGGGGGGATCCGATCCGCGCTACTGGTTCCCGCTGGACATTCACCGCGGCAGCAAAATGACCCTGCTGGTTCTCGACGTGGGCGCGCGGGTCGACCCGTGCATCACCCCCGAGGACCCCGACAAGGTGATCGAGTTGCTGACCGCCCGGGTACCGGTCAGCTGAGGGGTCCGTCGCCGCGGGGACTGCTGATCGGGCTCACCGCGGCCAGCGTCGGCGTCATCTACGGATACGACCTTTCCATCATCGCCGGGACGCTGCTGTTCGTCAGCGACGAATTCGGCCTGACTACCCGGCAACAAGAACTGCTGACGACGATGGCGGTGATCGGCCAGATCGGCGGGGCGCTCGGTGCCGGCGTGCTCGCCGATGCAATCGGGCGAAAAAAGTCGACGGTGCTGATCGTGGTCAGCTACGCGCTGTTCGCGGTGCTGGGTGCCGTCTCGGTCTCGATGCCGATGTTGCTGGCAGCGCGACTATTGATTGGTGTGAGCATCGGCGTGTCGGTCGTCGTGGTACCGGTGTACATCGCGGAATTGGCACCGGCCGCGGTGCGCGGATCGTTGGTGGCCGCCTATCAGGTGGCGACCGTCAGCGGCATCATCATCGGCTATCTGACTGGATACCTGCTGGCCGGCACGCACGGCTGGCGGTGGATGCTGGCGCTGGCGGCCGTACCGGCAACGGTGCTGGTGCCGTTGTTGATTCGCATGCCCGATACGGCTCGGTGGTATCTGCTCAAGGGTCGAGTCGCCGACGCCCGGCGGGCGCTGCTGCGACTGCAGCCCGACGCCGACATCGACCAAGAGCTCGACGAGATCACCCGCGTCCTGAGCGAAGGCCGGGGCCGGGTGTCGGAGATGCTGCGGCGGCCCTATCTGCGGGCCACCATCTTCGTGATCACGCTCGGCGTTCTCGTCCAGATCACCGGCATCAACGCGATCATCTACTACAGCCCCCGGATATTCGAAACCATGGGCTTCAAGGGCAACTTCGCGCTACTGGCGCTGCCGGCAATGGTCCAGGTCGCCGCGCTGGCTGCGGTGTGCACCTCGCTGGTCCTGGTGGACAGGATCGGCCGGCGCCCAATCCTGTTGTCCGGCATCGTCATCATGATCATCGCCGACGCCGTGCTGATCGCCGTTTTCGCCCATGGAATCGGCCTGATGTTCGGGTTCGTCGGCGTGCTGCTGTTCATCATCGGCTTCAACTTCGGCTTCGGCACGCTGGCATGGGTATACGCCGGCGAAGCCTTCCCGACGCGACTGCGGTCGATGGGGTCGAGCACGATGCTTACCGTCAACCTGACGGCGAACGCGCTCATTGCCGGCTTCTTCCTGACGATGCTGCATTCGCTTGGCGGCGCACGATCTTTCGCGGTATTCGGGACACTTGCCCTCGTCGCCCTTGTTTTCGTGTACCGCCACGCGCCGGAAACCAAAGGCCGTCAGCTCGAAGAGATCCGGCACTTCTGGGAGAACGGCGGCCATTGGGAGGACCCGTGCCCCTGATCGCTGCGGGCGTCGTTGTTGTCGACGGGCAGGCCTGCCGCCCGGGGTGGGTGCAGACGTCGGGTCGTCAGATTGTTGCCTGTGGGGCCGGCGCGCCGCCTCGGCCGGCTGATGTCGATCTGGCGGATTGCGTTGTGGTGCCTGGCTTTATCGATATGCACGTGCATGGCGGCGGCGGCGCGTCGTTCAACGACGGTGACGCTGGCGCGGTGGCCGGCTTCCACCGGGAGCACGGCACCACCAGCATGCTGGCCAGTCTGGTGAGCGCCGCACCCGCTGAGTTGATGACCGCCGTGCGCACGCTGGCCGACGCGACACGGGAGGGCACCGTCGCAGGCATCCATCTGGAAGGGCCGTGGCTGAGCGCCGCGCAGTGTGGAGCGCACGATCCGACCTCGTTACGGGCTCCAGATCCCGCCGAGATCGAGGCCGTCCTGGCTGCCGCCGACGGCACCATCCGGATGGTCACACTGGCACCCGAACTGCCCGGCAGCGACGCGGCGATCCGGCGTTTCCTGGACGCGGATGTGGTTGTCGCCGTGGGACATACGAATGCGACATACGAGCAGACCCGGCAGGCCATCGACCTGGGCGCGACCGTCGGCACCCATCTGTTCAACGCGATGCCCAAGCTGGACCACCGGGTGCCCGGACCCCCGCTCGCTTTGCTGACGGACCCGCGGGTGACGCTCGAGATCATCGCCGACGGCGTGCACGTGCACCCCGCGATGGTGCGGCTGGTGATCGATGCAGTCGGTGCCGAGCGGGTCGCCGTGGTCACCGACGCGATGGCCGCCGCGGGCTGCGGCGACGGCGCTTTTCGGCTCGGCGCGATGCCGATCGAGGTCGAGGCGGGGGTGGCCCGGGTGCGCGGCACGTCGACGATCGCCGGCAGCACCGCCACGATGGACCGGCTGTTCCGCACCTTGCGCGGCCGGACCGGGCTCGGATGCGGCGCTGGCCGCCGCGGTACGGATGACCTCGGCGACACCGGCCCGCGCCCTCGGACTCGACCGGGTGGGCGAGCTGCGGGTCGGCTATGCCGCCGATCTCGTCGTGTTGGACCGCGATCTGCGGGTGGCCGCAGTCATGGCGCATGGCGACTGGCTTACCGGCCCTTAGCGCCTGCGCATCAACCGCGACAGCGTCAGCGCGCCAAGGGCTCCCGCGGCCATCGCGGCCGCCGTCTGGCGCGTGCTGAGCCCGTCGTCCAGCTGGATCCGCGGCGAGATGATCGCGGGCGCAGGTGGCGCGACCGACGTCGCCCTGGGATCCCCGTCGGAGGACGTCGCCGCCCACGCGGTGGCGAACAGAATCAGGTACGCGGTGACGAAGCCGAACACCATCAAGCCCAGCACCGGCCCGAACGCCGCACCCGCCGGGCTGCGCAGCACGACCTGCAAGTAGATCGACCCCAGCTGCTTGAACAATTCGAATCCGACGGCCGCCATCAACCCGGCGCGGATCGAGGTGACAATCCTGACCGACTCCCGCGGCAGCCGGGCGATCATCCAGGTGAACAACACCCATGTCACCAGGAACGAAATCAACACCGAAAGGACCCGGAAGATCCAGTCGAACACCGAAAACTCGGGTATTTCAAGCCATCTCAGCACCGCACGCATCGGCCTTTCATGGCCGAGCGCGGTCAGCGCGATGGTGGCCGCGGTCACCGCGAACGTCGCCACCATGGCCAGCAGATCGGACAGTTTGGTGCGCACATAACCCGCCGGCGCGACCGGGTGCGCCCACATCTCACTCAACGATTCCCGCAAGTGCCACATCCAGCCCAGGCCCGCCCACGCCGCGGTGGCCAACCCGATCACACCCACCGACGCGCGCGCGTCGATGGCCGAATTCATCACGTCGACCAGTTGCTGCCCCAGCTCGCTGGATACCGATGCCCGGATGCGGTCGTCGATCGTGTGCAGCAACTCGGGACGACGGGCCAGCGCGAATCCACTCACCGCGAACGCGACCATCAGCAACGGAAATATCGCGAAGATCGTGTAGTAGGTCAGGGCGGCCGCGAAGAAGCTGCCCCTGGCGTCGCTGAAGCGCTTGTGGGCCCGCATGACATGGTCGAGCCACCCGAACCGGGCCCGCAGTCGATCCAGAATCCCGGGCTTGGCGGTCTCGGTCATGAGAAGTGTTTACCCCACGCCGCACTCACCGGCGCTGCGGAAGTAATCCCAGCCGGTCGTAAACCCGCTGAACGGTTTCGCCGGCCACGCCGTCGGCGCGCTGCGCTCCGGCGGCCAGCACCGTCTCCAATTCGGTGACATCGGCCGTCAATTCGTCGACTCGGGCCTTGATCGGCGCGACGTACTCGACGACGGCCTCGGCGGTGTCCTTCTTCAGGTCGCCGTAGCCACGTCCGGCGTAGCCCGCCACGAGTTTGTCGATGCCCACCCCGGTCACCGCCGACTGGATGCTCAACAGGTTCGACACGCCGGGCTTGGCGTCCGGGTCATAACGAATCTCGCGTTCACTGTCGGTGACCGCCGAGCGAATCTTCTTGGCGGACTAGCGCCGGATCGTCGAGCAGGTTGATCAACCCGGCATCGGTCGAGGCCGACTTGCTCATCTTCGACGTCGGGTCTGGCCAGGTCGTAGATCTTGGCGGTCACCTTGGGAATGAGCACGTCGGGCACCACGAAGGTGTCCGGGAAGCGGCTGTTGAAGCGCTGCGCGACGTCGCGCGCCAGCTCCAGGTGCTGCCGCTGGTCCTCCCCCACCGGCACCAGCTCGGCGTCGTAGGCCAGCACGTCGGCGGCCTGCAACACCGGATAGGTGAACAGGCCGACGGTGGTGGAGTCGCTGCCCTGACGGCTCGACTTGTCTTTGAACTGGGTCATCCGGGAGGCCTGGCCGAATCCGGTGAAACAGCCCAGCACCCAAGCCAATTGGGCGTGGGCGGGCACCTGGCTCTGCACGAAGATGGTGGCGCGATCCGGATCGATGCCCAGCGCCAGGTACTGCGCGGCAGTGACCAGGGTCCGTCGCCGCAGCTCCGCGGGATCCTGCGGGATGGTGATCGCGTGCAGATCGACGACACAGAAGAACGCTTGGTGTTCGGGGTGGGTGTCCTGCAAGCCCACCCACTGGGCGACGGCACCCAGCGCGTTACCGAGATGAAGCGAGTCAGAGGTGGGCTGCACGCCGGAGAAGATCCGGCGGGGTCCGGTAGGGGTGCTCATGATGCCCCGATCTTTTCACGCGGACACCCACATGTACTGCGCGGTCACCGCTACTGCACCGCGTCAGCCACCGATGTAGACGCGAGGAACGCGAGCAATTCCTGGGACGATTCGCTCGTGCGCGTCTTCTTGCAGATAGTGTCCGGCTCCGTGCAACCTGACCACCTCGGCGTTGGGAAAAGTCCGCGTCCACAGCTGCGCAAGCAGCTCGGGCGTCAGCGCGGGGTCGTCCATCCCCCAGACCACCTTTACCGGCCGGCTGCGGAAGATGCGCTCGAGCTCGGATTCGATCGCTCCACAAAAATCGGCGATTTCGCCTTGGGGTGACGCCGGGATCTGCCGCGGGAAGGCCAGCACGCCGACCCGGCTCGACCACGTGGGATGTGGCGCCAGATAGGCATTGCGGATCCGGGTCGTGAGCCGCTCGCGGTGCACCACTCCGAGCCGAAAGAAGAATGCGCGGTGGAACGCCGCGAGGCCCTGCACCAGGATCTCGCCGACGCCCGGCATGCGAAATAGCCGCACCGCCATCGGCAGGTCGATGTCGCTCGGGGGCCGGTGGGCGAACGTGTTGAGGATGAACAGGCCCCAGACCCGCTGGGGATGGGCCACCGCCCACGAAAGCCCGATCGGCCCGCCCCAGTCTTGGGGCACGACGACGGCGCCACGCAGGTCCAACGATTCGAGAAGCGCATCCAGCCTGGCCGCATGCTCAGCAATCCGGTAGAGGTTCGCATCGCCGGGCTTGTCCGAGCGGCCGAACCCCAGATGATCGGGCACAATCACGCGGTGCCCGGAGCTGGTCAGCGGGCCGATGAAGTTGCGGTAGAGAAAGCCCCAACTCGGGTTGCCGTGCACGAGAATGACCGGCTTTCCGTCGGGCGGGCCCTCGTCGATGTAGTGCATCCGCCCGGCCGGCGTCTCGAACCACCTGGGCTGGTACGGCCACAAACCCGAAAACGTCCAATCGACACTGGCCATGATCAGCCCCTCACATCCGCAGCGGCGGTTATTCTGGAATAGACGATACACAAATGTGAGGCATTTCTGCAATGACCAATCCAAAAAGACGTGGCCGCCCACCGGCGTTTCAGCGCGACGCCGTGCTCGACGCCGCAATGCTGTGCTTCTGGCGGTCCGGGTACGACGACACGTCGATCCCGGACATCTCGGAAGCGACGAGCCTGTCGGCGTCGAGCATCTACAACGCTTTCGGCTCAAAGCTTGACCTGTTCGTCGCCGCACTCGATCGCTATCTCGGGACCCCGACCGAATTCATGCTCGGCCCGCTTGAGCACGGCGATGGCGGGCTCACCGACCTCGAGGCATTCCTCGGCCGCCTCGCGGACTTGCCGCGACTGGGTACGCCACCGGGCTGTTTTGCCGTCAACACCCTGGCCGAAAGCGCGGGCATGCCCGCGGCGGTGGCGATGCGCACGGACCGCTACCGCATGACGCTTCGCCGTTCGCTGCACGCTGCGCTCGCCCGCGCCGCCCGCTCCGGCGAGATCCCGAGTTCGGTCGTCGAGAGCTCGGCCGATGCACTGACCGGCATCGTCATCGCCTACCACCTTCTGCGATCGGCGAATGTGCCGGCAGCCGAGACGACGCGCCTGCTGGCCGCGGCGCGGGCAATCGTCCGCGGTGCACCGCGTTGACTCAACGCAGCTTGCGGTACCGGCGGTACCGCCTAGTAATGTCGGGGAAATGCGCCGACGTCCGCTCGACTCCTTACTCGGAAGCTCCGCTCCCTGGCCGTCGTCTTCGCCTCGAGCGCCGATCCACCTTGGCTCCGGGGAGCCCGTCCTGCTGCTGCACCCCTTCCTGCTGTCCCAGGCGGTGTGGGAGGAGGTTGCCCAGCAGCTCGCCGAGACCGGACGCTACGAGGTGTTCGCCCCGACGATGGCCGGTCACAACGGCGGACCGCGCGCAGGTACCTGGTTCCTGAGCTCGTCGGTGCTGGCCGATCACGTCGAGCGCCAGATGGACGAACTGGGCTGGAAGACCGCCCACATCGTCGGCAACTCACTGGGCGGCTGGGTCGCGTTCGAACTGGAGCGGCGTGGGCGGGCGCGCAGCGTCACCGGCATCGCGCCGGCCGGCGGCTGGACGCGATGGAGCCCGGCCAAATTCGAGGTGATCGCCAAGTTCGTCCTGGGCATGCCGCTGTTGGTGCTGGCTTTCTTGTTCCGGCAGCGGGTGCTGAACCTGCCGTTCAGCCGCCGGCTAGCGACCTATGCGATCAGTGCATCGCCGGACGGGGTAAGCGAGCGCCAACTCAGCGGCATCATCGACGACGCCGCCCACTGTCCCGCCTACTTCCAGCTGCTGGTCAAGGCGGCGCAACTGCACGGCCTACGGGAGCTCGCGGAAAACGCCGTTCCGGCGCATCTGGTCGTCTGCGGAAAGGACCGGGTCATCCCCGCACCCAGGTTCAGCCAGCATTTCATCACGCACCTGCCGGACGACCACAAGGTCACCAAGCTCGACGGCGTCGGTCACGTTCCCATGTACGAGGCGCCGGGACGCATCACCGAGGTGATCACCGACTTTCTCGAAACGGTGCAGCCCGCCGATCCTGGACGCCAGTCCACCGGCTAGCTCGCCAGCTCTTTATCCAGGTTCTCGGCGAGCGATTCGAGAAACTTCTCGCTGCTCTGCCACTTCTGCTCGGGGCCGATGAGGACCGCCAGGTCCTTGGTCATCTTTCCGCTCTCCACCGTGGCGATGACGACGGACTCCAGCCGCTGGGCGAACTCGATGACCTCTGGGGTGTGGTCCAGCTTGCCGCGGTGCTGCAGGCCGCGCGTCCAGGCGAAGATCGACGCGATCGGGTTGGTGGAGGTGGGCTGGCCGGCCTGGTACTGCCGGTAGTGCCGGGTGACGGTGCCGTGGGCGGCTTCGGCTTCGACCGTCTTGCCGTCGGCGGTCATCAGCACCGACGTCATCAACCCCAGTGAGCCATAGCCCTGCGCGACGGTGTCCGACTGCACGTCGCCGTCGTAGTTCTTGCAGGCCCAGACGTAGCCGCCCTCCCACTTCAGGCACGCGGCCACCATGTCGTCGATCAGCCGGTGTTCGTAGGTCAGCCCCTCGGCTTCGAACTTGTCCTTGAATTCCGCGTCGTAGATGCGCTGGAACTCGTCTTTGAACATGCCGTCGTAGGCCTTGAGGATGGTGTTCTTCGTCGACAGGTAAACCGGCCATTTGGCGTTGAGGCCGTACGCGAACGAGGCGCGCGCGAAGTCCCGGATGGAGTTCTTGAAGTTGTACATCCCCATCACCACGCCGCCGTTCTCGGGGATGTACACCATCTCGTGCACCATCGGCTGGCTGCCGTCGGCGGGGGTGAAAGTTATTGAGACGGTTCCGGGTTTGTCGACCTTGAAATTCGTGGCCCGGTACTGATCGCCAAAAGCGTGCCGGCCGATCACGATTGGCTTGGTCCAGCCCGGAACCAGTCGAGGCACGTTCGATATCACGATCGGCTCACGGAAAATGGTGCCGCCCAAGATGTTTCGGATCGTCCCGTTCGGCGACAGCCACATCTTCTTGAGATTGAACTCCTGGACGCGGGCCTCGTCGGGGGTGATGGTCGCGCACTTGACGCCCACGCCGTGCTTCTTGATGGCGTAGGCGGCGTCGATCGTCACCTGGTCGTTGGTGCGGTCGCGGTGCTCGATGCCCAGGTCGTAGTAGTCGAGGTTGATGTCCAGATGCGGCAGGATCAGCTCATCGCGGATGAGCTTCCAGATGACACGGGTCATCTCGTCACCGTCGAGCTCTACTACCGGGCCTTTGACCTTGATCTTGGTTTCGTTCGACATCGTTGTCTGAGTTCTCCAGATCCACTCGCTGTGCCGCCTGAGGCCACATTACAAGGCCAGTTGGGGAGGTCAGTTAGCTTGGGAATCGACTGGAAATTGGCACGGCCTCGGCGGCATGCGATATCGTGGACGACGGTCATGAGTGCCAGCGCGAAGCCCCGGCTTGCTGGCCGGCAACCCTCCAACCGCGGTGGGGTGCCCTGGGTGATGACCCGGTTGAGTAGCCATCCACGGCTACACGGCAAGCGCGGGTCCTCCGTAATGGACCCCTGAGTAGACAGGGAAGACATAATGCGGCCAATCGCAGCTCCGTTGCGTCCCACTCCGGGTGGGAGGCACCTCAGTTGAGCCCCGAAGCCAATACGGCAAACAACATCGAAGAAGACCCCACCGCACACTGGTCGTTCGAAACCAAGCAGATCCACGCCGGCCAGCGGGCCGATCCGGCCACCAACGCCCGGGCGCTGCCGATCTACCAGACCACGTCCTATGTCTTCGATGACACCACCCATGCCGCGGCCCTGTTCGGGCTCGAGGCGCCGGGCAACATCTACACCCGCATCGGCAACCCGACCACCGACGTCGTCGAGCAGCGCATCGCCGCGCTCGAGGGTGGGGTGGCCGCGCTGTTCCTGTCCTCGGGGCAGGCGGCCGAGACGTTCGCCATCCTGAACCTGGCCAACACCGGCGACCACATCGTGTCCAGCTCACGGCTGTACGGCGGAACCTACAACCTGTTCCACTATTCGCTGGCCAAGCTCGGTATCGAGGTCAGTTTCGTCGACGATCCAGACAACCTGGACGCTTGGCAGGCCGCGGTAAGGCCGAACACCAAGGCGTTCTTCGCCGAGACCATCTCCAACCCGCAGATCGACATTCTGGACACCCCCGGAGTATCCGAGGTCGCCCACCGCAACGGTGTGCCGCTGATCGTCGACAACACCATCGCCACGCCGTACCTGATGCAGCCGTTCACCCAGGGCGCCGACATCGTCGTGCACTCGGCCACCAAGTATTTGGGCGGGCACGGCGCCGCGATCGCCGGCGTGATCGTCGACGGCGGCACCTTCGACTGGACGAACGGCCGCTTCCCCGGCTTCACCACACCCGACCCCAGCTACCACGGGGTGGTGTTCGCCGAGCTGGGGCCGCCGGCGTTCGCGCTCAAGGCCCGCGTGCAGCTGCTGCGTGACCTCGGGTCGGCCGCGTCACCGTTCAATGCGTTCCTGGTGGCCCAGGGCCTGGAGACGTTGAGCCTGCGAGTGGAGCGGCATGTCGCCAACGCGCAGCGGGTGGCCGAGTACCTGGAAGCACACGACGGCGTGATCTCGGTCAACTACGCGGGGCTGCCGAGTTCGCCGTGGTATGAGCGAGGAAAAGCGCTGGCGCCCAAGGGAACCGGGGCGTGTCCTGGCGTTCGAGCTGGCCGGTGGCGCCCAGGCCGGCAAGGCGTTCGTCAATGCGCTCAAGCTGCACAGCCACGTCGCCAACATCGGCGATGTGCGCTCCCTGGTGATTCACCCGGCGTCGACCACCCACGCCCAGCTGACCCCCGCGGAGCAGCTCACCACCGGTGTCAGCCCGGGGCTGGTGCGGCTGGCCGTCGGACTCGAGGGCATCGACGACATCCTGGCCGATCTGGAGCTCGGTTTCGCCGCGGCGCGGACCAACAGCAGCGACCCGCAGGTCGTGGCGGCATTCTGAGGAGCTCTGACATGACGATCTCCGACGTGCCCACCCAAACGTTGCCCGCCGAAGGCGAAGTCGGCGTCGTCGACATCGGCTCGCTGACGCTGGAAAGCGGTGCGGTGATCGACGATGTCAGCATCGCCGTGCAGCGCTGGGGCGAGCTGTCGCCCGCGCGCGACAACGTGGTGGTGGTGCTGCACGCGCTCACCGGCGATTCACACATCACCGGGCCCGCCGGTCCGGGGCACCCCACCCCCGGCTGGTGGGACGGAGTGGCCGGGCCGGGCGCGCCGATCGATACCGACCGCTGGTGTGCGGTGGCCACCAACGTGCTGGGCGGCTGCCGTGGTTCCACCGGCCCCAGCTCGCTGGCCCGCAACGGAAAGCCTTGGGGTTCAAGGTTTCCGCTGATATCGGTGCGTGACCAGGTGGAGGCGGACATCGCCGCACTGGCCGCGCTGGGCATCACCGAGGTTGCCGCCGTCGTCGGCGGCTCGATGGGCGGTGCCCGGGCCCTGGAATGGATCGTCGGTCACCCGGACCGGGTCAGGGCCGGATTGCTGCTGGCGGTCGGGGCCCGCGCCACCGCCGACCAGATCGGCACGCAGGCCACCCAGATCGCGGCCATCAAGTCCGATCCGGCCTGGCAGAACGGTGACTACTACGACACCGGCCGCACACCTGACGCCGGGCTGAAGATCGCCCGCCGCTTCGCGCACCTGACCTACCGGGGCGAGCTCGAGCTCGACACCCGGTTCGCCAATCAGAGCCAGGGCGACGAGGACCCGGCAAACCCGTTTGGGGGCGGCCGCTACGCGGTGCAGAGCTACCTGGAATACCAGGGCGAAAAGTTGTTGTCCCGCTTCGATGCCGGCAGTTACGTGGTCCTCACCGAGGCGCTGAGCAGTCACGACGTCGGCCGCGGGCGTCGCGGCGTCGGCGCGGCGCTGCGCGGGTGCCCGGTACCCGTCGTGGTCGGTGGTATCACCTCCGACCGGCTCTACCCGCTGCGGTTGCAGGAGGAATTGGCCGAGCTGTTGCCGGGTTGTAACGGACTACAGGTTGTCGACTCCGGGTGCGGGCACGACGGCTTCCTGGTCGAATCCGAGGCGGTTGGCGAATTGATCCGGGAGACACTCGAATTGGCCGAGAGCGAAGGCGCGTGTTCGCGGTGACCCGCTCGAGGCGGGACCGCTCGCTGTCCTTCGGCTCGGCGGCGTCGGCCTACGAGCGGGGCCGCCCGTCGTATCCGCCGGAGGCGATCGACTGGCTGCTGCCGGCCGGGGCGAGTGATGTACTCGACCTCGGTGCGGGCACCGGCAAGCTGACCACCCGGCTGGTCGAGCGCGGCCTGGACGTGGTGGCCGTCGACCCGATCCCCGACATGCTGGAAGTGCTGCGCAGCTCGCTGCCGGAAACTCGTGCGCTGCTGGGTACGGCGGAAGAGATTCCGTTGGAGGACAACAGCGTTGACGCCGTGCTGGTCGCCCAGGCGTGGCACTGGGTCGATCCCCAGCGGGCGATTCCCGAAGTAGCCCGCGTGCTGCGGCCCGGCGGGCGGCTGGGTCTGGTCTGGAACACCCGCGACGAGCGACTCGGCTGGGTGCGCGAGCTGGGCCACATCATCGGCAGCGACGGCGATCGGGGCCGCTTCGACGTGGAACTGCCCGCACCGTTCTCCCAACCGCAGCGCCATCAGGTCGAATGGACCAATTACCTTACGCCGCAAGCGTTGATCGACCTGGTGGCCTCGCGCAGCTACTGCATCACCTCGCCCACCGAGGTGCGCACCAGAACGCTCGACCAGGTGCGCGAGTTGCTGGCCACCCATCCGGCACTGGCGAATTCGACCGGGTTGGCCATGCCCTACGTCACGGAGTGCATCCGGGCGACTCTGACCGAGGCCTAAAAGCTGAGGCCGGAGAACATCATCTGGTTGGGATCGTATTTCTGCCGGACGGTCGACAGCCGCGACAGGTTCGTCCCGAAATAGCGTGCCGCCGAGGTATTCGCTTCCAGGTAGTTGACGTACCCGCCGACCGAATAGGGTTGCACCGCTTGGTGTGCCGCGCCCAGCCATTGGGTGGCGGTAGACACCTGCCCGGATGTCTCGACGTACCACTGTGCGACGGCTGCTTGCTTGCGCCACGGGAAGGCCGAGTCCGCCGGGTCCACGTCGGAGACCGCGCCGCTGAGCGTGTCGACGATCACCGAAGCCCGCCCTGCCGTCGGCGGCCACTTCCCGATCGCAGCGACAATGGCTTCGGCCGCAGCCGAATTCATCGTGCCGATGACGTCGGATCCGGCCACGAAACTGCGCGGCGATTCCGCCGACGTGCCGCCGGCCAGGTAGTTCACCAGGTCCGGGTAACCCATCGTTTTGTTCTCGACGGTGATGGGTGCGACGCCGACGGCGGACTTGATCGCATCGGCCACCCCGGACCCCGCGCCGGCCGGACAGGTGGCCAACACATGACAGTCGCCCTGGGTCGAGCTGACCGAGAGATCGACCAATCCCCAGGTGTTGCGATCGGCCGCGCTCAGCCAGGACTGCCAGCCGGTGAGCACCTTGGCCGCCGCCGACGGCGGGAAGTTGACCCGGACCACGTCGCTGTCGGCGGTCGCGAAGGTCGCGAACGTCATTTGCGTTGTCACTCCGAAACTGCCGCCCCCGCCGCCGCGCAGCGCCCAGAACAGATCGGCGTGGTCGTCTGGCGACGCATTGACCACCTCACCGGTGGGCAGCACCACCCAAGCGGACTTGAGCGCGTCGCACGCCAACCCCGCGTGCCGGGAGTCGGCGCCCATGCCGCCGCCCAGCGTCAGGCCCGCGATGCCCACGGTCGGGCAACTGCCCGTCGGAATGGCCCGTCCGGCCTTGGCCAACGCCTGGTGGATCGCGGACACGCTGGACCCCGCCGACACCGTGACGTTCCCGCTGCCCTGGTCGAAGTTCACTCCCCCGGGCAGCCCGCGCAGGTCGAGCACCATGGCGCCGTTCGCCGTCGACGCGCCGATGTAGGAATGCCCGCCACCCCGCGGGGCGACCTTGAGCTTGTTCTGCGTCGCGAACCCGAGCGCCTTTTTGACGTCGTCCACCGACGTCACCACCACCACCGCCGCCGGCGACAAGTTGTTGTAGAGCGAGTTGAAGACTTGCTTGCCCGAGGTGTACGAGGCGCCGCTGACCGGCACCAGCACCTTGCCGCCGATCGACGAGGCCAGTCCGCTCCACGCGTTTCCCGGGTCGGCGCCTGCGCGCACCGGGCCGAACACCGCCCCGGCCGCCAGGGCTCCGACCGCGCCGCGAAGAAACGTCTGGCGTGAGATCTCACGGTCCATGCGCCGAATTGTTAAACACCGCAACGGCCGGACACCACGTCGTCCGACGTGTCGGCACACAGCGTGACGCGATCGTGTTGTTCACGCCCCGGGGCCGGTCTTTTAAACGACGACTCGGGCGACGACACGCCGCAAAACGCGTACGTGCGCAAACCTTGACCTCACCGTGTTCGAAATGTGACTGCAGTAGACCAGGGTTTCAGGAGTTGTATGCGTTGCATATGAGCACACTGGGGCGGATGAGGAGCGGTAAATGAAGGCACTAGGTCGTAACTGGCGACACCAACCACTGACAGTCCGTCTGCTTGCGGTATCCGCCGGCCTTCTGACCGCTGCCGCGACGTTCGCGGCACCTGCCGACGCAGGCCCCATCGACGACCAATTCCTCGGCGCGCTGTCGAACTCCGGCATCAATTTCGGCGACCAAGGTAGCGCGGTGCAGCTGGGGCAGTCGATCTGTCCGATGCTCGCCCGGCCGGGCGGGAACTTCGCGGCCGCGGCTGCACGAGTCCGGGGCGGCGGAATATCGCCGGGGATGGCGGACATGTTCACCACCATCGCGATCCAGATGTACTGCCCGACGATGATGGGCAACATCGCGTCGGGCAATTTGCCGGGTCTGTCGGGGATCCCCGGTCTGGGCGGCGGTATTCCCGGCCTGGGCGGCGGTCTGGGCGGGCTGCCCGGGATGCCCGGCTAGCCCGTACCCAGCGGGTCGATCGTCCACGCGATGTAGACCATCGCCGCGCCGACCGTCGCGGTCGTCGCGAAGTCAATCCCCTTGCTGCGCACCACCAACAGGCCGGCCCTGCCATTGGGCAGGGCCAACCGCAGCACCGCTGCCAGCACCACACCGATGCCGAGCAGCAGTGCACCGCGACGCCAGAAGTTGGCGGCGGCCAGCCCGAACCCCACCACGAAGGTCAGCCCGACCAGCACGATCGGCCACTGGCCCCGGAGACCACTGCGGACGCCGGCCTGCGTCGTCTGCGTCGTCACTGCTGCTCGGCCAATTCGACGACGTTGGTCAGCAGGAACGCCCGGGTCAGCGGGCCGACTCCGCCGGGATTCGGGGACACGTGGCCGGCGACGTCCCAGACGTCCGGGTGCACATCGCCGGCCAGCTTGCCGTCCACCCGGCTGACGCCGACGTCGACGACCGCCGCGCCGGGACGCACCATGTCGGCGGTCAGCAGGTGCGGCACGCCGACGGCGGCGACGATGATGTCGGCCTGCCGGGTCAGCGCGGCCAGATCACGAGTCTTGGTGTGGCACAACGTCACCGTGGCGTTCTCGGTGCGGCGGGTGAGCAGCAGCCCCATCGGCCGCCCGACCGTCACACCGCGGCCGATGACGACCACATGCGCGCCGGCGATCTCGACATCGTAGCGCCGCAGCAGGTGCACGATGCCGCGCGGCGTGCACGGCAGCGAGGCCGGGGTGTTGAGCACCAGCCGGCCCAGGTTGGTCGGGTGCAGCCCGTCGGCGTCCTTGTCCGGGTCGACGCGCTCCAGCGCAGCGTTCTCGTCGAGGTGCTTCGGCAGTGGCAACTGCACGATGTAGCCGGTGCAGTCGGCGTTGGCGTTCAGTTCGTCGATTGTCTCGTTGAGCTGCGCGGGGGTGATGTCGGCCGGCAGGTCGCGGCGGATCGAGGTGATGCCGACCTTGGCGCAGTCGGAGTGCTTGCCGCGCACGTAGGCCTGCGACCCGGGATCGTCGCCGACCAGGACGGTGCCCAGTCCCGGCGTGCGGCCCGATGCGGTCAATTCGGCCACGCGTTTCTTCAGGTCGACGAAGATTTCGTCCCGGGTGGCCTTGCCGTCCAGCGTGATTGCGCCCACGCCTGACAGTCTGGCATGGACCGGGCTGGTCCGAATGTCGGCGACCCGCGGCGCCCGGCTGCGCCGCGCTTGCGATCGCCTCGGGCCGATGACGGCGACCCGCGGCGCCCGGCTGCGCCGCGCTTGCGATCGCCTCGGGCCGATGACGGCGACCCGCTGCGCCCGGCTGCCCCGCGCTTGCGATCGCCTCGGGCCGATGACGGCGACCCGCGGCGCCCGGCTGCGCCGCGCTTGCGATCGCCGTGGCGAGTTAGGCTCCGGCTATGCCCGACAGCCTGGACGTATTCAGTCCCGCCAAGCTCGGTCCGGTGACGCTGCGCAACCGGATCATCAAGGCGGCGACATTCGAGGCGCGCTCGCCCGACGCGCTGGTGAGCGACGACCTGATCGAGTTCCACCGGCTGCCGGCCGCGGGCGGGGTCGCGATGACCACCGTCGCCTATTGCGCGGTCTCGCCCGGCGGCCGCGCCAGCGGCAACCAGATGTGGATGCGCCCCGAAGCGGTGCCAGGGTTGCGGCGGCTGACCGACGCGATCCACGCCGAGGGCGCGGCGGTGAGCGCGCAGATCGCGCACGCGGGCCCAGTCGCCAATCCAAGCGCCAACAACGCCGCCGCCCTGGCGCCGGTGGGGTTCATGAATCCGACCGCGAACGAGTTCACCAAAGAGGCGACCCGCGATGACATCGACGAGGTAGCGGCCCAACACGCCGCCGCCGCCCGGCTCGCCATCGAGGCCGGCTTCGACGCCGTCGAGGTCCACTTGGGGCACAACTACCTGGCCAGTGCGTTCCTCTCGCCGCGGATCAACACCCGCGACGACGAGTTCGGCGGGTCGCTGGAGAATCGGGCGAAGGTCGCACGCGCGCTGGTGACGGCCGTCCGCCGCGCGGTGGACCAGCAGGGCGCGCAGATCGCCGTCACCGCCAAGCTCAATATCGCCGACGGCGTCCGCGGCGGCATCGACGTCGAAGAGTCGCTGACCACCGCCACATGGCTCGAGCAAGACGGCGGGCTGGACGCGATCGAACTCACCGCCGGCAGCTCGTTCGTCAACCCGATGTACACCTTCCGCGGCGACGCGCCGACCACGCTGGAGCTCGGGGGCAAGAACTTCTACCGCGAGTATCCCTACCGCGACGCCTATCTGCTGGACGATGCCAAGCTGTTCCGCGCCGAGCTGTCGATGCCACTGATCCTGCTGGGCGGCATCACCAATCGGGAGACGATGGACCTGGCGATGGCCGAGGGGTTCCAGTTCGTCGCGATGGGCCGGGCGCTGCTGGCCGAGCCCGACCTGATCAACCGGATCAAGGCCGACGGCGACCAGCGCACCGTGCGGTCGGTGTGCACGCACAACAACCAGTGCGTGCTCAGCATCTACAGCCGTACCCAATGCGCCGTCACCGGCGCGCCGGGCTGACGCGCGTTACGGCCCGATGCCGGTGAACAACAACCCGGAGAGCTGCTGGCCCACGTTCATGAAGCCCGACACCACCGCAGAGGTGACGTCGCCGAGCGCGCCCGTGTTGAGCAGGCCGGAGACGCCGGCGCCGCGGTTCAGGATCCCGGAAAGCTGCGTGCCGAAGTTGTAGAAGCCCGAGGCCGAGCCCAGCGACGCGTTCGAGAACACATTGAGCAGACCCGACATGCCGGTGCCGCTGTTCCAGAAGCCCGAACCGCCACCGCCGCCGACGTTGAAGAAGCCCGACGACGGTGTGGTGGTCGCGTTCGAGAGGCCCGGGCTGCCCCCGAAACCGAAGATCGGGACCTGCGACGGTATCCGTGTGGGAGTTGACGCTCAGGTCGAATGCGATCCTGTCGAGGACGGCGGTCGGCAGGCCGAAGCCCGGGGTGCTGAAGTTCAATCCGAGGCCCAGCGGGAGGCTGGGGATTCCGCCGGCTGGAATGTTGAAGCCCGGGATTGTCACGGACACGGGCAGACTGACGTGGACCGGTGCGGCGGGGATGGTGAAGCCCGGGATGAACGCGCTGTCAGCGGGCAACATGATCGGATCGAGCTTGAATCCCGGGCTGTTCACGAGTTGGCCGCCCTGCGACGGCGCCTGCAACACGATCGGCCCGGGCACCCGCAGACCGTAGCTGGCCACGAGTACAAACCCCGACGTCGGCGGCGTTGTCGACGTGCTGGGCGTGGTGCTGTAGTCGATTACCAGGCTTGGGGTGGTGATCGAGATGGGCGAGAAGGTGATCGTGCCGAAATCCAAGGTCGGGTTGACACTCAGGTGGAGAGTCGGGATCGGGATCGACGGAATGCCGATCGGCCCGACGGTGCCAATTGCGTTGATGAACAACGGAATTGACGGAATCTGGATGGGCGGGAGAACGGTGATGGGGCCGACGCCGCCGCTGACGGTCGGCGCCCACCGCCTGAACGCGTTCGAGGGTGTATCCGAGCTCGAAGCCGGGCAGGCCTTCGAAATTGCCCCGCCACAGGGTGCCGTTGCTGTCGTTGCCGGAAAGGAAAAGGCCGGTGTTGACGTTGCCCGCGTTCGAGAAGCCGGTGTTGGCGCTACCGGTGTTGAAGAAGCCGGTATTGATGCTGCCCGGGTTGAAGCCGCCGGTGTTGGTGTTGCCGACGTTGAAGCTGCCGGTGTTGTAGTGGCCGACGTTGGCCAGGCCGGAGTCGAAGTTGCCGGCGTTGAACAGTCCGGTGCTGGCGATGCCCGATTCACCGATGCCGGTGTTGAAGCTGCCCGAGTTGAACAATCCGTAGTTACCGGTTCCGGAGTTGAACAGCCCGACGTTGCCGGTCCCGGAGTTGAACAACCCGACGTTGCCGCTGCCGGAGTTCCACGCGCCGAAGCCGGTGAGGTTGTTGCCGGACAGGCCGAAGCCGATGTTGCCCGAGCCGCTGTTGCCGAACCCGATGTTGCCCGCCCCGGAGTTCCCGAAGCCCCAGTTGTCGGCGCCCGAGTTGCCGAACCCGACGTTGCGCAACCCTTCCAGACCGGCTGTCAGACCCGAGTTGCCGAAACCGAAGTTGGCGTCGCCGATGTTGCCGAACCCGAAGTTGCCGTCGCCGAGGTTGCCCAGGCCCAGGTTGTGCCCGCCCAGGTTGCCCGCCCCCAGGTTGAAGTCGCCGACGTTGCCGAACCCGAGGTTGAAGTTGCCGGCGTCGGCGAGGCCGATGTTGATGATGCCGCTCTGGTTCAGCCCGCCGCCGGCCGCCAGCAGACCCTGACAGCTGCTGGCCGGAGTTGCCGATGCCGGAAACCACGGCCTGGGTGCCCATGGCCAGGGTGCTGGTGTTGTAGAACCCCGACAGGCCCGAGCCCAGGTTCAGCACGCCCGACTCCAGCGAGCCGACGTTGAAGTAGCCCGAGGCGCCACCGGTCAGCGCGCTCTGGGCCTGGTTCCACCAGCCGGACATGCCGGCACCGAAGTTGCCCCACCCGGATCCCCCGCCACCGCCGCTGTTGAAGAAGCCCGACGACGGGGTGGTGGTCATGTTCCCGATGCCCGGGGTGGGCACGATGTTGACGACCGAGACGCGGCTGTCGTTGACGAACAGCTGACCGTCGACGTTCGCCAGGATCTGCGGGAAGGTGATCGCCGGGACGGTGGCGGCCAGGTTGCCGGCAGAGATGTTGAGGTTCAGCAGATTTGCCGGCGAGAAGTTGAGACCACCGGGGAAGAGGGTGATTGCGTCGAGCTGACCGGGCACCTGGAAATTCAGCGGGATTCTGGCGAGATTGATTGCCGGAGTGTCGAAGCCCTGGCTGGCGACGTTGATGAGGGTGTTGGTCGGGCCGGCGAGGCCACCCGAGAACGTGGTGATGTCGCCCACCGCAAAAGGGGTGGGGGGATCGAAAATGCTGGACGGGATGTATACCCGGCCGACTGAGTAGTACGTCGGGCCACCAACTCCCGATGCCGTCCAGATGATGAACGGGCTCACCGAGGAACTCGTCCCCAGTACCTGATCGGTGTGCATCACGATGTTGATCGGGTTAATGCCGGGAATGCGGACGGACGGCACGGAGATGGGGCCGAAGCCGACGTTTCCGGTGAAGTTGGGGTTCAATGCCGGGATATCGATCTGCGGGATCGTGAAGGCGCCCATAGCGACGTTTCCGGCGATTTGGAAATGCGTAGGCGGAACCGGGATCGGCGGGATGACGACGGGCCCGAACGTGGCGTTCGCGTGGGCTTCGATGAGGCTGACCCGTGGAACCGCGTAGTTGAACTGGTAGCTGAGCAGGCCCTCGTAATTACCCCGCCAGAGGATGCCGTTGCTGTCGTTACCCGTCATGAAGAGACCGGTGTCGACGGTGCCCGAGTTGAACAGGCCGGTGTTGGCGGTGCCGACGTTGAACCAGCCGGTGTTGATGTTGCCCGGGTTGAAGCCGCCGCTGTTGGTGTTGCCCGCGTTCAGGCTTCCGGTGTTGTAGTGCCCGGCGTTGGCGAAACCGGAGTCGAAGTTCCCGGCGTTGAACAACCCGGTGCTGGCGATACCCGATTCACCGATGCCGGTGTTGTGGCTGCCCGAGTTGAACAGGCCCCAGTTCCCGGTCCCTGAGTTGAAGAAGCCGATGTTGCCGGTACCCGAGTTGAACAACCCGAGGTTGCCGCTGCCGGAGTTCCAGCGGCCAAAGCCGCTCAGGTTGTTGCCATTCAGCCCGATGCCGACGTTGTTGTTGCCGGTATTGCCGAATCCGATGTTGCCCACGCCCATGTTGCCGAAGCCGTGGTTGTCGGTGCCGGAGTTGCCGAACCCGATGTTCCTGAGCCCTTCCAGACCGGCTGCTAGACCCGAGTTACCGAACCCGATGTTGCCGTCGCCGATGTTGCTGAGGCCGAAGTTGCCGTCGCCGATGTTGCCCAGGCCCAGGTTCTGGGCGCCGATGTTGGCCGCACCGAGGTTGAGGTTGCCGATGTTGCCGAAGCCGACATTCAGGTTGCCGAGGTCCGCCATGCCGAAGTTGACGATGGGTGTCTGGTTCAGCGTGGTGCCCGCGGTGAACGCGCCGGACAGCTGCTGGCCGAAGTTGCCGACACCCGAGACCAGCGCCGGGGTTCCGAAATTCAACGCGCTGGTGTTGTAGAGGCCCGACACCGCCGAGCCCACATTCAGCACACCCGAGTTCAGCGGGCCGACGTTGAGATAGCCCGAGGTCATCGTCGACAGCGTGTTCTGCGCCTGGTTCCACCAACCCGATACGCCGGTCCCGAAGTTTCCGAAACCCGACGCCCCACCGAGGCCGCTGTTGAAGAAACCTGACGACGGGGTGGGGGTCGTGTTCCCGTAGCCAGGTGTGGCTGGGATATAGATGACCGGGCTGCTACTCGGCGGCTGGATGATGTTGGCCACCAAGTGCAGCGGCAGCGGATCGATGGTGAAGCCGCCCGGGAAGATCCTGATCGGGTCCATGATGGCCGTCGCGTCGATATTGAGCGGGATCGCGTTCGCCGGGATGTTGAGCCCACCCGAGAACAGCGTGAAGGCGGGTAGACCGCCGGAGATGTCGATGTTCAGCGGAATGGCGTTGGTGCCGATCTGCGGGATCACGGTGAGCGGGAAGGTGATCGAGTTGAAACCGGTCGACCTGTTGGCGGGGCCCGTGGTGAACGTGATGCCGGTCTGCGGGGGCAGGGCAATGTTGGGGCCGACGACGCCGTTGGGTTGCCCGACCAGCCACGTGTCGCCCAGGAATCCCACCGTGATGACCGGAAGTGTGAACGTCGTCCCGACGGTCCCGGCCGGGTTGTCGAAGGGGAACGTGTAGGTCTGGCCACCGAGCGTCGTCTGCGGCAAGAAGACGATTGGCTGGATCTGCATCGTTTGATGAATGTTCAGCTGGTATGCCGGAACGTCGACCTGCGGGATGGTGAACGGCCCGACGTTGACGATCTGGTGCAGGTTCAATAGCGACATCCCCGGGATATCGATCTGCGGGATGTTGACGGGACCGAAGTTGATCGTCTGGTCGATGGCCAGGATGGTGCTTCCGGGAGTGGTGGCGTTGTACGCGAACCCGTAGACACCGTGCCAATCGCCCGTCCAGAACGCTCCGTTGTTGAAGCTGCCGTTGTTGAAGGCGCCCGTGTTGACGCTGCCCGTGTTGAATGCGCCGGTGTTGGTGTTGCCGACGTTGAACCAACCGGTGTTGATGCTGCCGGGGTTGAAGCCGCCGGTGTTGGCGTTGCCGGTGTTGAAGCTGCCCGTGTTGGACTGGCCCACGTTGGCCAGGCCGGTGTCGAAGTTGCCGGCGTTGAAGAGCCCGGTGCTGGCAACCCCGGAGTTCCCGACACCGGCGTTGTAGCTGCCCGAGTTGAACAATCCGAAGTTGCCGGTCCCGGTGTTGAAGAAGCCGACGTTGCCGTTGCCGGAGTTGAACAAACCGAGGTTGCCGTTGCCGGAGTTCCAGCCCCCAAAGCCGGTCAGGTTGTTGCCGTCCAGCCCGATGCCGACGTTGTTGTTGCCCTGGTTGGCGAAGCCGATGTTGCCCACGCCGAAGTTCGCGAATCCCTGGTTGCCGCCGCCCGCGTTGCCGAACCCGATGTTGTTCAGACCCTGCAGGCCCGCCGCCAGGCCCGAGTTGCCGAAGCCGATGTTGCCCTGGCCGATGTTGCCCAGCCCGTAGTTGCCGACGCCGAAATTGCCGAAACCCCAGTTGTTCCCGCCGGAGTTGCCGCCGCCGGTGTTCATGTCGCCGACGTTGCCGGCGCCGAAGTTGAAGTCGCCGAAGTTACCGAAGCCGAGGTTGACGCCACCCACGTTGCCGAAGTTCAGCGCGTTCAGCGGGTTCAGGTTCTTGAGTTCGGTGATGGCGTTGTCGATGAGCTGCCCGGTCGCACTCTGGCCGGTCGGGTAGGTCAGCATGGCGAGCAGGCCGCGGTACGACACCCCCGAGACGTGGTCGCCCATGTTGCTGAACCCGGAGATCAGCGCCGGCGTGTTGAAGTCCAAGCCCGTGACGTTGAACAGGCCCGAGATGCCGGAGCCGGAGTTCAGGTAACCCGATGACAGCCCACCGACGTTGCCCAGGCCGGAGATCGAGCCCACCGAATTCCTGATCGCCTGGTTCAGGAAGCCGGATACGGCCGGGCCGGCATTGGAGAATCCCGATCCCCCACCGGCGCCGGAATTGAAGAAGCCCGACGACGACCCGGTGGTCGAGTTGCCCAATCCGGGCACCGGCTTGATATCGATGATCGAGATGTTGACCGGACCGGCAGCGGTAAGGATGTCGAAATTCAGCGGGATTGCCGCAATGGTCCTGCCCGGAATGGTGACGGCGGGACCGTCGTACGAAACGTTGATGGGTATGTTCTGCGACATCGAAATTCCCCGGACAATGGAAGCTGGGATATCCACCGTCGGTACATTGATCGGTATCGTCTGGGTAATCGCGGTAGCCTGCAGAAGCATGGGGTCCTGAGCCAACCTGAGCGGGAAATTGAAATTGCCGATCGTTATCCCTTGAATGGGACTCAGGTTTATGGTCGAACTGACCGTGATCGTCAAAGGGTTGTTGAAGTTCGGGAAACCGATGCGGATAAGGTCCACTGCCGCATCGGGAAGGTTGAAGTTGATGTCGAACGGATTGATCCCGATGTTCGAGGCGTTGATCGGGCCCGCGGTGAGGTTTCCGGCTGAAGTGAACGCGGAAAGTAATGTGGTGGCCGGGGCGTTGAAATTGACATTGGCGTTTCCGCCGATGTTGATGTGGATGGCGGGAATGGGGATGTCGGGTACGACGACGTTGTAGTTGCTGCCGCCGGTGACGGCGATGTGGATCGGGGGAAGCAGCGCGATGTCGGGGATGACGATGGGTCCGACGCCGCCGGTCGTGGTGATGTGGATCGGGACTTGCTGTCCGGCGGAGCCGACGGACAAGCCGAACAGGCCTTCGAAGTTGCCGCGCCAGAACATCCCGTTGCTGTCGTTGCCGGTGATGAACGCGCCAGTGTTGACGCTGCCTGAGTTCAGCAACCCGGTGTTGGAGTTACCGGTGTTGAGCAAGCCGGTGTTGACGCTGCCCGGGTTGAGGTAGCCGGTGTTGGCGTGGCCGGCGTTGAGCCAACCGGTGTTGTAGTTGCCCGGGTTGGCCAGTCCGGTGTCGAAATTGCCGGCGTTGAACAACCCGGTGCTGGCGATGCCCGAGTTGCCGATACCGGTGTTGTAGCTTCCCGAATTGAACAACCCGAAGTTGGCGGTTCCGGTGTTGAAGAAGCCGATGTTGCCGGTGCCGGAGTTGAACAACCCGATGTTGCCGGCACCACTGTTCACATCGCCGATGCCGGTGAGGTTGTTGCCGGACAGCCCGATGCCGACGTTGTTGTTGCCGGTGTTGGCGAATCCGATGTTGCCGTTGCCGGAGTTGCCCAGCCCGTAGTTGCCGATTCCGGCGAGGCCCACCGTCAGGCCCGAGTTGCCGAACCCGAAGTTGCCGTTACCGATGTTGCCGAACCCGAAGTTGCCGCTGCCCAGGTTACCGAAGCCCAGGTTCTGGGCGCCGGTGTTGCCCGCGCCGAGGTTGAGGTCGCCGATGTTGCCGAACCCGAGGTTGTTGACGCCGAGGTCGGCCAATCCGATGTTGAGGATGCTGCTGCCCGAGTTCCCAGCGGTGCCCGCCGCCAACACTCCCGACAGCTGTTGGCCGACGGTGCCGAAGCCCGAGAGCACCGCCGGGGGTCCGGCCCCGAGGGGGCTGGCGTTGTACAGCCCCGAGATACCCGAGCCGAAGTTCAGCGCACCCGAGTGCAGTGAGCCGAAGTTGGAGAAGCCCGAGCCCGCTCCCTGCATTGTGCTCTGCGCCTGGTTCCACCAGCCCGACACGCCCGCACCAAAGTTCCCGAAACCCGATCCCCCACCGTTGCCGCTGTTGAACAAACCCGAAGACGGCGTGGTGGTGGAGTTCCCGAGGCCCGGTGCCGCCGGGATGTTGATGATCGGCAGCGGAACGTCGCCGTAGCGGGCGACGCCGTCGAGAACCGCCGGGACGGAGAGCGAAAAGCCGTTGGGCAGCAACGTAAATGCGTCGGTGCCGCCGGCCAGGTTGGTGACCCCGGCGGTCGCTCGTGGAAAGGTGAGGCCGCTCGGGAAGAAGGTGAAGGCGTCGTTGCCGACGTTGACGAGTGCGGTAACCGGTGTTTGGGCCGGAATGGTGAAGCCATTCGGGAACACGGTCAGGGGGTTGGTGGTGAGGGTGATGGCCACCGGGATTGGGGTGCCGGGGGTCGGCCCGCTGATCCGGGTGGGTAGCAGTGACACGTTCGAGACGAAGGCGAAGCTGCCGCCGTACTTCGCGAGCTTGAGCCATCCGTTGTTGAGTTGGAAGGACGAAATGGTGGCCGAGATGGTGTCGGTGCGCGGACCACCAAGAGCAAGGATCGGCGAGATGACCGCGTTTTGCGCGATGTCCACGGCCCCGGTTACCTGGATGGGGATCGCGGGCACCGTGATCGGCGCGAAGTTGATGGGGCCCAGGCCGACGGCGGCGTTCGTCACCGCGAAGTGCAGAGGCTGGACGGGCATGGGCGCGATGCGTATCGGGCCGACCGTCGCGGCGATATGCGTGGTGATCGTGGATTGGGTCACGGTGGGCGCGTAGTAGGCACTGAACAGGCCCTCGAAATTGCCTCGCCACAGCATGCCGTTGCTGTTGTTGGCCGTCATGAAGGCACCGGTGTCGACGTTGCCCGCGTTGGCGAAGCCCGTGCTGGAGTTGCCGGTGTTCACATAGCCGGTGTTGATGCTGCCCGGGTTGAAGGCACCGGTGTTGGTGTCGCCCGCGTTCATGGTGCCGGTGTTGTAGTGACCCGCATTGGCCAGTCCGGTGTCGAAGGTGCCGGCATTGAACAGTCCGGTACTGGCCGTCCCCGCGTTACCGATCCCGGTGTTGTAGCTGCCCGAGTTGAACAACCCGAAGTTCCCGGTCCCGGAGTTGAAGAACCCGATGTTGTTGTTCCCGGAGTTGAACAAGCCGAGGTTGCCGGTGCCGGAGTTCCAGCCGCCGAAGCCCGTCAGGTTGTTGCCATTGAGGCCGATACCGATGTTGTTGTTGCCGCTGTTGCCCAACCCGACGTTGCCGAGGCCCAGGTTGCCGAAACCGTAGTTGTCACTGCCGGCGTTACCGAACCCGACGTTGCGCAACCCCTCCAGACCCACCGCGAGACCCGCGTTGCCGAAACCGACGTTGCCGTCGCCGATGTTGCCGAGACCGACGTTGCCGGCACCGACGTTGCCGAAGCCCAGGTCTTGGGCACCGATGTTGCCGGCACCGAGGTTGAAGCTGCCGACATTGCCGAACCCGACGTCGAGGTTGCCGACGTTGGCCAGCCCGAGGTTGGCGATCAACGTCCGGTTCAGCCCGTCGCCGGCCGATATCAACCCCGACACCTGCTGGCCGACATTGCCGAGGCCGGAGACCAGCGCCGGCGCACCCACCGCGGCGGTGTTGTAGAACCCCGACACACCCGAGCCGAAGTTCAACAAACCCGAATGCAGCGTCCCGGCGTTGCCGATCCCCGAACCCACGCCCGCGCCCACGCCCTGCACCACGGCCGGTACCTGGTTCCACCACCCCGACACACCCGAACCGAAGTTCCCGAAGCCCGACGTGCCTCCCGGGCCGCTGTTGAAGAAACCGGACGACGGGGTCGCGGTCGTGTTGCCGAAGCCCGGGGCTCTCGGGATGTCGATGCCGTTGCGGACCGCAACCTGGCTGACGTTGATTCCGGCCCCGATGTCCAGCGGAATGCGGTCGATGGTGATCCGCGGGGTGCTGAAGCTGTCGATCTGGCCGTCGATATCGATCGTGAACGGGATCGGCTGTCCGGGAATGTTGAAGCCCGGGATGGTGAATCCAGGGGTCCCCAAGCCCAACCGGGCAACCAGCGCGAGTGCATTGTTGGGAACGCTGATGCCGTTCGGGAAAAGGTTGACCGCAGGAGTATTCCAGTTGACTCCCAACGTGACTCGCGGAATTCGGGTATCGATGAGGATCGGGCCGGTTACGGTGCCGCTCGAGTCGGTGGTCGCGGGGACGGTGATGACGCCCAAGCCGTTGAAGGGGCCGATCGGAAAACTGGTCGAGAAGTTTTGGGCGGCAAAGAGAGTGATCGTCGAGATCCTCAGTGGTCCGACGCTAATCGGTATGCCGATGCCGCCGCCGAATGCGGGGATCGTGATCGGCGGAATGGCGAGCGGCGGGATGTTGAAGGTGGTGTGGATGTTCAGCGGGATGGTCGGGAGTATCTGAATTGGCCGCAAGCTGATGGGCCCGATGCCGCCGTTGATTCCCACGCCGATCGGGATCATCGGAGTCGTGGAGATGGACCGGCTGTCGAAGCCGTAGAGGCCCTCGAAATCGCCCCGCCAGAACATGCCGTTGCTGTCGTTGCCGGAGATGAAAGCGCCGGTGTTGACATTGCCCGAGTTCGCCATGCCGGTGTTGATGTTGCCGGTGTTCACCCAGCCGGTGTTGACGCTGCCCGGGTTGAAGCCACCGGTGTTGAAACTTCCCGCATTGAGCGTGCCGGTGTTGTAATTGCCGGTGTTGGCCAGGCCCGTGTTGACATTGCCGGGATTGAAGAACCCCGTGCTGGAAATCCCTGAATTGCCGATACCGGTGTTGAAGCTGCCCGAGTTGAACAACCCGAAGTTCCCGGTGCCCGAGTTGAAAAATCCGACGTTGTTCGTCCCGGAGTTGAACAACCCGACGTTTCCGGCGCCCGAATTCCAGCCGCCAAAACCGGTGAGGTTGTTGCCGCTCAGCCCGATCCCGATATTGTTGTTACCGCTATTGCCGAAACCGACGTTGTTGACACCAAAATTAGCCAGGCCGTAGTTGGCATTGCCCGTATTACCCAATCCGACATTGCCATTGCCCGGCAACGATGTCGCACCTGAGTTGCCGAAGCCGGCATTGAAGCTGCCGAAGTTTCCGATACCGAGGTTGGCGCTACCCAAGTTCCCCAAACCCAGGTTGCGATTACCGATATTCCCCGCACCCAGGTTGAGGTCTCCCAGATTGCCCAAACCGACGTTGTAAAAGCCGACGTCCGCTAAGCCGGCATTAACGCTGGGCATCTTCGGCGGATCGGCGACGATCGCGTTGAGGAACGCGTTGACTCCGCCCACCAGCGACCGCAGTGGCGCGGCGAACGCGGGCAAACCGGCCGCCGCTGCCGACGCGCCGAGGTGGTACCCGAACATCGCGGCGACATCCTGTGCCCACATCGACTCGTAGGCGGCCTCGGCGGCCGCGATCGCAGGGGTGTTCTGCCCGAACAGATTCGACATCGCCAGCGACACCAGGTCGGAGCGGTTGGCCGCGATCGTCAACGGGTGCACCGTCGCGGACAACGCCGCCTCGAAAGCCCCGGCCACCGCCCTGGCTTGTGCGGCCGCGGACTCGGCCTGACCGGCCACCGCGTTCAGCCACCCCGCGTACGGCGCCGCCGCTGCCGCCATCGCCGTTGACGACGGGCCCAGCCATGCCCCACCCACCAACCCAGAGGTGATCGACCCGAACGAGACTCCAGCCGATCCCAGCTCAGCCGCCAGCCCGTCCCAGGCGGCAGCCGCCGCCAATAGGGGCCCCGACCCCGCTCCTCCATACATCAGCGTGGAGTTGATCTCCGGGGGCAATAGCTGGAAGCTCACCGCCCGTACCTCTCGTCGCCATAAACGCACGCCAATCGTGCCACGAGTATGCATTGGACGTCAGTACTTCCGCCATACCCGTTCGGCACATGTCGATCACACCGAAATGCTGTGCGACATGCCAAAATCCGCGCCCCCCAAGAAGCACAGCCGGGCGGATAATCCTCTTTGTCGAACGGCTGCCCAACGTCAAATCACCCAAATCGTCACGTCCTTACTGGGCAAAGTGCACAGCCGCCGTAGCAAATGCCGTCCGCGTTTGCCGCGCGCGGTCCGAATCGCACGCCGATAAAACGACCCGACGGACGCGATCGGGCTCGCCGAGCGGCGACAGGGTTTCGGCGGGTCCGCGAGCTAGAGTTGATCCAATGACTGCACCAGCCCCGCCGGCGCTGACCGTCCGGCACGAAGGGACTGAGCGCACGTTCGCCGCGGGCCATGATGTAGTGATCGGACGCGACCTGCGCGCCGACATGCGCATCACCCATCCACTGATATCGCGCGCCCACCTGCTGTTGCGCTTCGATCAGGGCCGGTGGCTCGCGATCGACAACGGCTCGCTCAACGGAACCTTCGCCAATGGCCGGCGGGTCCCGGTGGTCGACCTCCACGACGGCCAGAGCATCAACATCGGCAATCCCGAAGGACCGCTGCTGACCTTCGAAGTGGGGCGGCACACGGGTATGGCCGGGCGTCCGCCTCAAACGAATTCGATGCGCATCGTCCAGCCGGGCGCCCAGCCCGACGCCCAGTGGCCGTCGGCTCAGCCATCCGGACGGCCCGGGCCACCGCAAGGCGGACGCACGACGGAGTGGGCAGGGGCGCCGTCGCCGCGACCGCATCCCGGCGCGCAACACCGGTATCCGGACAACTCCGGCGTCCGGCCGAACGTGTACCCGACCAGCGCGCCGCCCCCGCCGACCAACTTCCAACCGCCCCCGGAAGGGCCTGCGGCGCAGGTGCCGCGGACGGAGATGTCCCCCAACCTGGCCAAGCCGCCCGAGGTGTCCAACCTGGCGACGAAGATGTTCCAGGCCCTGCTGACGCGCACCGGGGCGCAGGAGAAGGTCGCCGGCTCTGCCACGATCGGCCGGGCCACCGACAACGACATCGTCATCCAGGACGTGCTGGCGTCGCGCCATCACGCGTTCTTGACCCTGACCCCGTTGGGCACCGAGATCCGCGACGCGCACAGCGTCAACGGCACGTTCGTCAACGGCGTCCGGGTGGGGTCCGCGGTGCTGGCCGAGGGCGACGTGGTCACCATCGGCAACGTCGACCTGGTGTTCTCCGACGGCACCCTGGTCCGTCGCACCGAAGCGGCGACGCGCGCCGGCGGACTCGAGGTGAATTCCGTCTGCTACACCGTCGAGCACGGAAAGCAACTTCTCGACCACATCTCACTGATCGCCCGGCCCGGAACGCTCACCGCCATCATCGGTGGGTCCGGCGCCGGCAAGACCACGCTGTCCAGGCTCATCGCCGGCTACACCAGTCCCAGCTCGGGCACGGTGACATTCGAGGGCCACAACATCCACTCCGAGTACGCGTCGCTGCGCAGCAGGATCGGGATGGTCCCGCAGGACGACGTCGTGCACCGGCAGCTGACGATCAACCAGGCGCTGAACTACGCGGCCGAGCTGCGGCTACCACCGGACACCAGCAAAGCCGACCGCGCCCAGGTGGTGGCGCAGGTACTCGAAGAACTCGAGCTGACCAAGCACGCCGACACCCGGGTCGACAAGCTCTCCGGCGGCCAGCGCAAACGCGCCTCGGTGGCGCTCGAATTGCTCACCGGGCCCTCGCTGCTGATCCTGGACGAGCCGACCACCGGGCTGGACCCGGCGCTGGACCGCCAGGTGATGATGATGCTGCGCCAACTCGCCGACGCCGGCCGCGTGGTGCTGATCGTCACCCACTCGGTGTCCTACCTCGACGTCTGCGATCAGCTGCTGCTGGTGGCGCCCGGCGGCAAGACGGCGTACCTGGGCCCGCCCAGCCAGATCGGCGCGGCCATGGGCACCACCAACTGGGCCGACATCTTCGCCAAGGTGGGCGCCGACCCCGACGAGGCCAACCGTCGCTTCCTGGCCGAAAACCAGCCGCCGCTCGCCCCGCCGGCCGAGTCCAGTCCCGCCGACCTGGGCGAACCGGTACACACCGACGTCTTCCGGCAGTTCTCGACGATCGCGCGCCGCCAGATCCGGCTGGTCATCTCCGACCGCGGCTACACGGTGTTCCTGGCGCTGTTGCCCTTCCTGATCGGTGTCCTGACCCTCACCGTTCGAGGCAAGAGCGGCTACGGCATGTCGGATCCGCTGGGCAACAATCCGGCTCAGCCCGACCAGATTCTGGTCATGCTCAACGTCGGCGCGGTGTTCATGGGTACCGCGCTGACCATTCGAGATCTGATCGGCGAGCGTCCCATCTTCCGCCGCGAACAAGCGGTGGGCCTGTCCACCGGGGCCTATCTGGGCGCGAAAATCGTGGTGTTCTCCGTGTTCGCGATCGTTCAGGCAGCGATCGCCACGGCGATCTCCGTGGTCGGCTGGGGCACGCCGCTCTCCGACGCCGTGATCCTGGGCAACGTCAACTTTGAACTGTTCGTCACCGTGGCCGCGACGTGTGTGGCCTCGGCGCTGCTCGGCATGGCGCTGTCGGCGCTGGCCCAATCGCAAGACCAGATCATGCCGATGCTGGTGGTGTCGATCATGAGCCAGCTGGTGTTCTCCGGCGGGATGATCTGGGTGACCGACCGATTCCTGCTCGACCAGTTGTCCTGGTTCACCCCCGCGCGGTGGGGCTTCGCGGCGTCCGCGTCGACGATCGACACCCACCGGCTGATACCGGGTCCCACCGACCCGAAGGACTCGCACTGGGACCACACCAAGAGTGCGTGGCTATTCGACATGGCGATGCTGGCGGTGTTGTGCTTCGCCTACAGCACGATCGTGTGGTGGAAGATCCGGCTCAAGCGGCACTGAGCGGGCGGCGCTGCGGCCTACTCTGAACGGATGAGCCGATCCGCACCCGTCCTGACGGTCCGGACCAGCAATTCGCAGGGCAGCTTCGCCGCGGGCCGCGACGTGGTGGTGGGCTCTGACCAGCACTGTGATCTGAGGATCGCGCACCCGGTGGTCGCCCGTGCGCACCTGCTGCTGCGGTTCGGCCAGGACGGGTGGGTCGCGGTCGACAACGACACGCACAACGGCATCTACGTCGACGGCGAGCGGGTGCCGACCGTCGAGATCGAGGACGGCCTGACGATCAACATCGGCAAGCCCGACGGGCCGCGGGTCACTTTCGAGGTACGGCAACACCGCGGCGTCGCCGGCATGCCCGGGGACGACTACCGCGCGCCTGCGCCGCAAACACCAGCTTCCCGCCCGCCCGGGTCACGGCCGCGACGCTCTCCGCCCCGACACGATCCGCCATCCGGCCAACCGCCGGAATCGGCTTAGTGGCCCAGCCGCCGGAATCGGCTTAATAACGCAAGCCGTGCGCCAGTGCGAATTCCAACGCCTGCGGCACGTCGACACGCGCGCCGGCCAGTGACGCGTTTCGCCACAACGACGGATCCACGGTCGCGCCACGCAGGTCGGCGTCATCCAGCTTTGCCCCGGTGGTCCGCGCGCCACTGAGATCGGCCCCGCGCAGCACGGCCTTGCGCAGATCGCACTCCACCAGGCTGGTCTCCCGCAGCCGGCAGCCGCTCAGGTCTACGCCGCGCAAGTCGTTGCCGCCGAGCACCGCGAGCGTGAAATCCACCTCTTCGCACGTCAGCGGCCGCATCCGGCACTGCACGAACACCGAGCCGAGCATGCTGCATTGCGCAAAGGTGCTGTGCCATAAGGTGGTTCGCTTGAAGGTGCAGTTGCGAAACGCCGACGCGCGGTGCTGCGACTCGGTCAGGTTGACGCCGCTGAAATCGCATTCGGTGAACACCACCCGTTCGGTGTTCAATCGGCTCAAGTCATCGTCACGGAAATCCCGGCCGTCGAATTCGCAATCAACCCAATGCAACGCGGTTAGCCGCCGCTACGGGTCAGGCTGGCCAGGGCGTACTCGCTGATCGCGATCAGCGCGTCGGTCGCCGACCTGCGATTGCGGGCATCGACATTGATCACCGGGATCCCCGCCGGCAGCGTCAGCGCCTTACGCACCTCGTCAACGGGATACCTTGGCGCGCCGTCGAATTCGTTGACCGCGACCAGGAACGGCAGTTTGCGGTGCTCGAAGAAGTCGACCGTCGCGAAGCTGTCCTGCAGGCGCCGGCAGTCGACCAGGACGATCGCGCCGATCGCGCCGCGCACCAGGTCGTCCCACATGAACCAGAACCGGCGCTGGCCCGGGGTGCCGAACAGGTAAAGCACCAGATCCTCAGCCAGGGTGATGCGCCCGAAGTCCATAGCGACAGTGGTGGTCCGCTTGTCCGGGGTGGCCTCGAGCATGTCGACGCCCGCCGAGGCGTCGGTGACCATGGCCTCGGTGCGCAGCGGCATGATCTCCGAAACCGCGCCGACGAACGTGGTCTTGCCGGCGCCGAACCCGCCCGCGATGACGATCTTCGTCGACGCGGTGCCGTGTCCGGCGGGTCCATTTTCAAAGAGCGCCTCAGAGTGCTTTAAGGCCACGCAGGGTCCTTCCTATGAGTTCGTGGCGCTCGTCGCGGGTCGAACGGTCGGTCAAGGTCCTGTGCACCTGAAGGTAACCGGAGGCGACCAGATCGCCGATCAGGACGCGCGCGACGCCCACCGGCAAATTGAGTCGGGCCGCGATCTCGGCCACCGAAGGACTCTGACCGCACAGCGCAACGATCTCGCCCCGCACGTCGTTAGCCGACCACTGGCGAGCGTGCGCCGCCTGCAGCGTCTGCACCGGCGCTTCCAGGGGAAGGTCGACGTCGGTGTCGGTGCGTCCGGCCGTCAGCGTGTACGGCCGGACCAGGCTCGCCTCACCTGGCTCGTCCCTAGCGCCGGGAAGACTGGACAACTCCGCCCACCCGTTCGACGAGTATGGCCATGTCGTAACCGATTTGGCCGATGTCGCACGACGGAACGGCCAGGGTCGCCAGATGCGAGCCGTCACCGACCCGCATCAACAGCAGGAAGCCGTGCTGCATCTCGACCACCGACTGCAGCACCTGCCCGCCTTCGAACAGCTGCGCCGCGCCGCTGGCGAGGCTGGCCAGCCCGGAGGCCACCGCGGCCAGCTGGTCGGCGCGCTCGCGCGGCAGATGCTCACTGGCGGCCAGCGGCAGCCCATCGACCGATACCAGCAACGCGTGCGCCACCCCCGGTACCTCGCGGGCGAACTTCGAGACCAGCCAGTCCAGCGGCCCGGCCGACGAGCGGGGGTTCATCGCTGATCGGGCTCCTGACTGATCTCGCCGGCGTGCGACCGTCCGGTGCGAACACCGCCGAAATGGCTGCCGATCGAGGCGCGAACCGCAGCGGGGTCCGCACCCGCACACCGTTCGGTGCCACCGGCTGAGCCGGGTCCTCCCGCTCGGGCAACGCCGTCCCGGGCACCAGCCGGGCACCGGGTGCGCGTACCGGCAGGCCGTGTTCGGTATGCGATTCCACGGGCTTGTCCGCGGCATCGGCCGCCAGCGACCAGCCGCGGTCCCACACCGAGTTCCAGTCCAGGTCGGGGCTGTTGGCCAGCTCGTGCGGATCGCCCATCATCTCCGACAGCATCCGTTGGTAGATCACGTCGTCATCGGCCGGGTCGGCGGGTTCGGCGGGCGGGGTGGCCGGTTTGGCGGTCTGCGCGCGCGACGCGAAAAACGCCGACGTGTCCGACGCCGCCTTCGCCGGAGCCGGTTGCTGTGCTGGTTGGGCAGGTCGGGGATCTTGGGCAAATCCGCTCTCCCACCACGGCGTTGCCAGTTCGCGTCTGGGTGCGCGCTGGGGTTGCGCGGCCGGCTCGGCCGGCACCTCGGTGATCCCGCTGGACCCCGGATTGCGGCGCGGCAGCAAGGTGACCGGTGAGCCTTCGACACCGTTGTGGGGGGCCGCCGCCGCAACGGGTTCGGGGGCCGGCTGTGGTGCCCTGATCGCGAACACCCGCGGCGCTTCCGGCTGCGCCGGGGCGGCCCCGACGATCACCGCCGGCGGCAGGTAGACCTCGGCGGTGGTGCCGCTGCCGGCTTCGCCGGCGGCCGGGCCGCGCAGCCCCACCCGGATTCCGTGCCGGCCGGCCAGCCGGCCGACCACGAAAAGGCCCATGTGACGGGCATTGTCAGGAGTGGGGCCTCGCCGCCGGCCTGCAGCCGCATGTTGGCCATGCGTCGGTCCGCCTCATTCATGCCCAGGCCGGAATCGGCGACTCTGAGCAGCAGGCCCCCGTCGCCGCCTCGCATGGCCGACACCCGCACCGACGTCTCCGGCGGCGAGTAGCGCAGCGCGTTGTCGATCAGCTCGGCCAGCAGATGGATAACGGCGCCGCCCGGCGCCCCGACCAGGATGCAGTCCGGCAGCGCCCCGGTTTCGACCCGGCGATAGTCCGCGACCTCGGAAATGGCGGCGTTGATCGCGGTCGACAACGGCACCGGCTGACGCTGGTCGCGCGAGATCTGGGCGCCGGCCAGCACCAGCAGGTTGGCGCTGTTGCGGCGTAGCCGGGCGGCCAGGTGGTCCAGCCGGAACAGGCTGTCCAGGCGCTCGGGATCCTCCTCGTTGCGCTCCAGCCGGTCGATCAGCGACAGCTGCTGGTCGACCAGCGAGCGACTGCGCCGCGACATCGTCTCGAACATGTCGTTGACCAGCAACCGCAGCCGCGCCTCGTCGCCGGCCAGCAGCAGAGCCTGGGTATGCAGTTCGTCCACCGCGTGGGCGACCTGGCCGATTTCCTCGGTGGTGTACACCGCCAGCGGCTCCGGGATCGGCTCGGCGCCGGCGCGGACCCGGGCAATCTCGTCCTCGAGGTCGGTGTGGGCCACCTTCAGCGCACCGTCGCGCAGCACGCGCAGCGGTCGGACCAGCGCAAACGCCACCAGCAACACGATTGCGAGCGCGAGCACGATGGCGCCCAGCACCAGCGCGGCGTCGAGCATCGCGGCGTCCCGGCGATCGGTGGCCTGGGCCGTCACCGAATTGGTCACGGACGCGGTGGCGTCGTTGATCACCTTTTCGGCGATGCCGTCGGTGATCCGTATCGAGCGCAGCAAGTCGGCGTTGTCGACCAGCGTGCCGGCCGGATCCGACATGATCCACATCCGGGTCACCAGCTGCTGCTGCAGCGTCTTGGCCTCGGGCGAGCCCACGCCGAGCACCTGGCTCATCCCGAACAGGGTCGACGGTTCGGTGCCGGCCAGCGTGATCATCGAGGTGCGCAGTTCGGGCTCGGGCACGTCTGCGCCGCGGGTGACCAGGATCTCCTGCATCGTCATCTGCCCGCGGGCCCCGACCGCCCGGCTCAAGCCTTCCGCCTGCGCGCGGATTCGCTCACTGTCGACGCGCACCGAGGCATTGATGACGTCCTCGGCGGTCAACAGGATCGGCGCGTAGGTGGTGATCCGGTCACGCAGACCGATGCTGTCGGCCAGCACCTTGTCCAGCAGCGCCTGGCCGCCGTTCAACAAGGTGTTCACTCCCGTGTGCACGTCGGGGATCACGTCGGTGTCGGCAAGTCGCGTCTGCAGCGCGTACTTGCGGTCGGCGAAGTTCTTCTTCGCACCCTCGACGTCCCGTCCGATCGAACCCGCCAGCAGCGCGCCATCCAGGGCCGACATGTACGTCGTGATCGCCGGCAACACGTCGGCGCGGGCCGCGGCCAGCCGCAGCCCGCTGGAATTGGCCATCTCGTCCCGCACGCGCAAGCCACCGAACACCGTCGCCAGGATCAGCGGAATCAGGGCAATGGCAACGACTTTCCACCCCACCGGCCAGTTGCGCAGTGCCCAGGTGCGCGGGCCGTTTCGAGGGGACGCCGGGATGTCCTGGGCCGCCGCGACCGGGGTGGTCGGGCGGGTGAACATGGTCACGTGGTTGCGGCCGTGCGACCGGCCGCTCCCCTGTTAGTGGCGCGCGAAGAACTGAGTGGCTCATCAAGCTTTCCTGATTGGATCCGCCCGCCCCAGGAATGTGGGCACGAACGGTAAACGCCTGGCAATGCGACGAGTATGACAGGCCGCGGCGGAGGTCTCCACAAACGTTACTGAGCAGAGACAAGGGGGGGAGCTGACGGTGGGGCGGCGCGCTGAGTCACATCCGCCACACGCGCCCCTGCCCAGGAGGCACCCTTTTTGTCCACCTCACCGCGACAACCAGGGGATGCGCCAATTCAGTAGTCGCTTCATGAACCACGCCGCGTCGATTGCGCCGAGATTGAAGGCCATGGCGTATGTGATCGCAGCACCGGAGATGATGACGGCGGCGGCTGCGGAAATAGCCACCATCGGTTCGACGCTCGACGTGGCGGCGGCGGCGTTCCAGGACCAATTCGTTGAGAACTTAATGAAAAGCTCGGACTTGTACGCCCTGGTCGAGGCCTTTAACGCTGCTTTCCTGGATGAGACGCAGCCGCTGGTGGGCGAGGTATTTACCGGGGTAATAGCGGCCGTGCGTTCGACAGGGTACGCCACACTGGAATGGCTAATCACTGTGGCACTACCGCTGGTGGAGCCATTGGTGGAGCCATTGATTGCGGCAAACCCCATCTTGGCACTTTCACTTGGTTATATTGCCATTGGCTTGTTCTTGTTAATTGCGGTTCTCGGTCTCGCGTATTTTTCGATCGTTGACTAATTCACTGACCGGGCGTCGACAGAAGTAGCCTTCCGGGTACGGGCATACCGGGAGGATCCGTGTTCAAGCTGCTGTTCGTCACCCCGCGCATCGCGCCCAACACCGGCAACGCGATCCGCACCGCGGCGGCCACCGGCTGCGAACTGCATCTGGTCGAGCCGCTGGGCTTCGACCTGTCCGAACCCAAGCTGCGCAGAGCCGGGCTGGATTATCACGACCTGGCGTCGGTCACCGTGCACGCGTCGCTGCAGGCCGCGTGGGATGCGTTGGCGCCGGAGCGGGTCTTCGCCTTCACCGCGCACGCGAGCTCGAAATTTGCCGACGTCGACTACCGGGCCGGCGACGTGTTGATGTTCGGGCCCGAACCCACCGGGCTGGACGCCGCGATCCTGGCCGATCCGCACATCACCGGGCAGGTGCGCATCCCGATGCTGGCCGGGCGGCGCTCTCTGAACCTGGCCAACGCCGCGGCCCTCGCTGTCTACGAGGCCTGGCGGCAGCACGGCTATCCGGGTGGCGTTTGAGCCGTCTGACGGCTACCAGCTGTTCCAGTGCGTCAGGCTCTCGGCGGGCAGCCGCTTGGCCGGCCGGAAGTCGGTGCCTTTGGTGTAGGCGATCGGGAACAACCCGCCCTGGCTGTACTTGTCGTAGGGAATGCCAAGCACGTCGGCCGCCTCGCGTTCGCCGTCGTTGAGTAGGTGCAGCGTCGTCCAGCAGGTGCCCAGCCCGCGGGAGCGCAGCGCAAGGCAGAAGCTCCACACCGCAGGGAACAGCGACGCCCAGAACGACACTCCGCCCAGCGGTGATTCGTCGGCGCGACCTTCCAGGCAGGGAATCAACAGGACCGGCGCCTCGTGCATGTGCTCGGCCAGATAGGTCGCGGAATCCCTGACCTTGCCCATCCGCTCCCTGCGGGTGTCCCCCTCGGCGTACTCGCGCGCGGGCGGTGCCTTGAGATAGCCGCTGGCGTTGCCCAGATAGATGTCACCGATCGCCTTCTTCTTGTCGGCGTCCTCGACGAATACCCATTGCCAGCCCTTGCGAATTGGAGCCGGTGGGCGCCTGCAGCGCCAGGTCGAGGCATTCCATCAACACATCGCGGGACACCGGCTTCTCGAAGTCGAGCCGTTTGCGGACCGAGCGGGTAGTGGTCAGAACTTCGTCGACGGACAGGTTGAGGGTCATCTTTTGCAGGCTACATTCGGCGTTATGAGCGTCGAACTGACACAAGAGGTTTCCAGCAGGCTCACTTCCGATGACTATGGCTGGCTCACCACCGTCGCCAAATCGGGACAGCCGGTGCCGCGGTTGATCTGGTTCTACTTTGACGGGGCGGACCTGACGGTCTACTCCATGCCGCAGGCGGCGAAGGTCGCGCACATCAAGGCGCACCCGCAGGTCAGCCTGAACCTGGATTCGGACGGCAACGGCAGCGGCATCATCGTCGTGGGCGGGACCGCCACGGTGGACGCCACCGACGTCGACTGCCGGGAAGACGGGCCGTACTGGGCCAAGTACGAAGAACTCGCCGCGCAGTTCGGTCTGACCGAGGCGATGGCCACCTACAGCACCCGGCTGAAAATCACGCCGTCCCGGGTGTGGACGACGCCGACGGGGTAGCGCGAAAGGTCAGGTTGCGGGCGGGGCCGGCTGATCGGGCGGCGGAGCGGCCCCGGCGCAGCCACCAGGCGGTGGCGGGCCCGGGAGAGGTTCGTCGCCGCCGACGCAGTCGTAGTAGAACTGAGGGCCGACGATCCAGGTCTTCATCCACTGGTGCCAAAACGACCCGTCGGGGTACTTCTCGCCATCACACACGGCCAAATTGCCGTAACCCCATCGACCACCCGGGCAGTAGCCCTTCGTCATGTCCGGTTGGTGCGGGTCAGGCGGATCAGCGCTGGCGACCGCGGTAGGAAGAACAAACGCCGCAGCACAACCCAATATCGCGGCGCCATGGCGAGTACGCATGAATTTCATTTGGACTCCCTTAAAGCAGTGAATCAATACCGCCGATTCCAAGCTCTGATCAAGAGAATGGCACAACCGTCTTTTTCGCATAGTTTCGACGTGCTTTTCGACCGATGTCAACTCCGATGTGCCCCTGGCATGAAGAAAGCCTGCAGGTCAAGAGCCGATCGGCGCGTAAGCGGCCCTGGGTGTCCTCGGCCCTCCGATCGAGACCGACGCGCCGAACGTGTTGTGGGCGATCGACTTACAGTTCGATTTCCACCACCGACGGCAAGGCCATCAAGATCGGCCTCGGTGATCGACGAACACACCTGTGTATCGCTTATGAAAATCGTCGAAAGCAAGCAGCCGCGATCGCGACGGCATTTCTAGCGGAAGTCGCGGGACTTCGAGTCGACCGTCAGGCTGATGCGTCCCATCCGCTCGGCCACCACGGTGATTGCGCCGCTGGCATTTTGGACCTGGCCGCGGATCAGCAGCGCCGGCGCGGTATGCGCCAGCTTGCGGTGCCGCGCCCACACCCCCGGCGTGCAGAGCACGTTGACCATCCCGGTCTCGTCTTCGAGGTTGATGAACGTCACCCCCTGGGCCGTCGCGGGTCGCTGCCGATGGGTGACCGCGCCGGCGATCAGCACGCGATCGCCGTCGGGCACCGATCCCAGTGCGTCGGCGGGCAACACCCCCATCGCGTCCAGGTCGGCCCGCAGGAACTGCGTCGGATAACTGTCCGGGGAGATGCCGGTGGCCCACACGTCGGCGGCGGCCAGCTCCAGCTCGCTCATCCCTGGCAGCGCCGGAATGTGCGACGAGGAACCCACACCGGGCAGCCGGTCCGGCCGTTGAGTGGCGGCGGCCCCGGCCGCCCACAGTCCCTCCCGCCGCGACATGCCGAAGCAACCCAGCGCTCCGGCCGTCGCCAACGCTTCGGTCTGCGGCACGGAGAGCTGCAGCCGGGACGTCAGATCCAGCAGAGAAGTGAACGGGCCGTTGGCTTTTCGTTCGTCGACCAGCCTTTCGGCCAGGTCGTCGCCGATATGACGGACGGCGCCCAGCCCGAGGCGGACCTCCGTTCCGGCGTTCTCGAGATCGGCGTACGCCAGGCTGGCGTTGACGTCGGGGCCGTGCACCAGCACACCGTGCCGGCGCGCATCGGCCACCAGCGACTGCGGTGAGTAGAACCCCATCGGCTGGGCGCGCAGCAGCGCGGCACCGAACGCCGCCGGGTGGTGCAGCTTGTACCACGACGAGTAGAACACCAGCGACGCGAAGGACAGCGCGTGGCTTTCCGGGAAGCCGAAATTGGCGAACGCCTCCAGCTTTTCGTAGATCCGGTCGATCACCTCGTCGGGGGCGCCGTGCAGTTCACGCATGCCGTCGTAGAACCGGCCGCGCAGCCGTCGCATGCGTTCGGTGGAACGCTTGGACCCCATGGCACGCCGGAGCTGGTCGGCCTCGGCGGCCGAAAAGCCGGCGCAGTCGACCGCCAGCTGCATCAGCTGCTCCTGGAAAAGCGGCACCCCCAGCGTCTTTCGCAGGGCCGGTTCCATCGACGGGTGGTCGTAGAGGACCGGGTCGAGACCGTTGCGGCGCCGGATGTAGGGGTGCACCGACCCACCCTGGATGGGCCCGGGCCGGATCAGCGCGACCTCCACCACCAGGTCGTAGAACACCCGCGGCTTGAGTCTGGGCAACGTGGCCATCTGCGCGCGTGACTCCACCTGGAACACGCCGACGGAATCGGCGCGCTGCAGCATCTCGTACACCGCGGGTTCGGACAGGTCGAGCCGGGCCAGGTCCACCTCGATGCCCTTGTGCTGAGCCACCAGGTCCTTCGCATAGTGCAACGCCGACAGCATGCCCAGCCCGAGCAGATCGAACTTCACCAAACCGATTGCCGCACAGTCGTCTTTGTCCCACTGCAGAACGCTGCGATTCTCCATGCGAGCCCATTCCACCGGGCACACGTCGGCGATCGGGCGGTCGCAGATCACCATGCCGCCGGAATGGATGCCCATGTGCCGCGGCAGGTTTCGGATCTGGGTGGCCAGGTCGATCACCTGCGCGGGGATGTCCTCGATATCGGCGGCATCCAGCCCGTTCCAGTGGCTGATCTGCTTGCTCCAGGCATCCTGCTGGCCCTGCGAGAAGCCCAGCGCGCGGGCCATGTCGCGCACCGCGCTGCGCCCCCGGTAGGTGATGACATTGGCGACCTGGGCGGCGTAGTCACGGCCATATTTGTCGTAGACGTACTGGATGACCTTTTCGCGCTGATCCGATTCGATGTCCATGTCGATGTCGGGCGGCCCGTCGCGGGCCGGCGACAGGAAGCGTTCGAACAGCAGCTCGTTGGCCACCGGATCGACAGCGGTGACGCCGAGGGCATAACAGACCGCGGAGTTGGCCGCCGATCCCCTGCCCTGACACAGGATGTTGTTGTCCCGGCAGAACCGGGTGATATCGTGCACCACCAGGAAGTAGCCCGGAAATGTCAGTTGTGCAATGACTTTCAGTTCATGCTCGATCTGATGGTATGCCCGCGACGCGCTCTCGGGCGGCCCGTAGCGGTCGCGGGCGCCCGCCATGACCAATCGGCGCAACCAGCTGTCCTCGGTGTGTCCGTCGGGTACGTCGAACGGCGGCAGTTGTGGCGCGATGAGCGCCAGCCCGAACGCGCACTGCTCCCCGAGTTCGGCGGCGGCGGTCACCACCTCGGGCCGCTGCGCGAACAGCCGGGTCATCTCCTCGCCGGAGCGCAGATGCGAGCCACCCAGCGGCGCCAGCCACCCGGCGGCCGAATCCAGCGACTGCCGGGCCCGGATCGCACCCATCGCCATGGCCAGCCGGCTCCGGGACGGGTTGGCGAAATGCGCTCCGGTAGTGGCGATTACGCCAACGCCGAAGCGCGGCGCCAGCCCCGCCAGGATCGCGTTGTGTTCGTCGTCGAGTGGATGAGAATGATGGCTCAACTCGATGCTGACCCGGCCGGCGCCGAACCGGTCCACCAGGTCGGCCAGCGCCCGTTCCGCGGCGTCTGGACCGTCGTCGTAAAGCGCTTGGCGCACATGGCCTTTGCGACATCCGGTCAGGATGTGCCAGTGCCCGCCGGCCGCCTCGGTCAGCGCGTCGAAGTCATAGTGCAGTTTGCCCTTTTCGCCGCCGGCCAGATGTGCGGCGGCCAGTTGCCGGGACAGGCGTCGGTAGCCTTCCGGGCCGCGGGCCAGCACCAGCAGATGCGGGCCGGGCGGATCCGGCCGCTCGGTGCGGGCCTCGCGATTCCAGCGACAGCTCGGCGCCGAACACGGTACGCACGTCGAGTTCCGCGGCCGCTTCGGCGAACCGCACGGCCCCGTAAAGACCGTTGTGATCGGTCAGCGCAAGGGCGCGCAGATCCAGCCGGGCCGCCTCTTCGACCAGCTCCTCCGGCGTGCTGGCGCCGTCGAGGAAGCTGTACGCCGAATGCGTGTGCAGCTCGGCATATGCGACGGACGAGCGGACCTTCCGGTCCTCTTCCGGCGGCTGATACACCCCACGTTTACGCGACAAGGGCACATCGTCGGAGGGCTCGACCATTGATCCGGTGGGCGCGCACCGGCATGGCGCGGCTTGCCGTCGAGCACCCGCTCCATTTCCGCCCAGCTCGGCGGCCCGTTAAACCAGCCCACCCGGACAGTCTATCGAATATATGTTCGATTATGCATCGTGAGCTGTTAAACACTTCTTCAACTCCAAAACATGTTCTTAACTTGTCAGGCCTATCCTCGCAACGCCGCGCAACGGATACTGGTACAAGTTCAGAAAAGAGCGGCGGGGACCTTCTATGCCACAACTGACGACTCTCGAGTCGGGCATTCTCAAGACTCAGGATCCAGTTCGGCATGCGAGCATGGCGCTCGGCGCGGTCGCCGTCGTCAACGGTGCCGCCCCCGACCACGATCAGCTTAAAATGCTTCTGGCAGAACGTGTTCGAGCAATTCCACGGTGTACACAGGTGCTGCGTACCGAGTGGGTCGACGCTCCCGGGTTCAACCTCGCCCATCACGTCCGACGGGTGGCGCTTCCCCAGCCTGGTGATGACGCCGAGTTGTTCGGCGCTATCGCTCATGCCCTGGAGCGCCCGCTCGACCTGGATCTCCCGCTTTGGGAATGCTGGATCATCGAGGGACTCAAGGGAAATCGGTGGGCGATCTTGATGAAGATCCACCACTGCATGGCCGACGACATCCCGGCGGCCCACCTGCTCACCAGGCTCTGCGACGACGCCGACAGCGACATCTTCGCTAATCATGCTGGTGATGAACAACTTTCGCCGCCCCGCGAGGACACCCCAAGCTGGACCGACGCACTGTGGCGAGCCTCGGACACCGTCTGCAAAGCTGCGGCCCGCGCCCTCAGCTGGCCCATCACGTGGACCTCGCCGGCCCGTCCGGCCACCACCATGCGGCGCTACAGCACGGTGCGCATTCCCCGGGCCGCCGTCGACAGCGTCTGTCGCAAGTTCGGTGTGACCGCCAATGACGTTGCGCTGGCCGCCATCGCCGAAGGCTTCCGGACGGTCCTGCTGCAGCGCGGCGAACAACCCCGCGCGGATTCACTGCGCACGCTGGAGAAGGCCGACGATCGCGTCTCGGCCATGCTGCCGTATCTGCCCGTCGAGCACGAAGACCCGGTGCAGCGACTGCGGAGCGTGCACCACCAGTTGCACCGGGCCACCGAAGGCCAGCGTCGTCCTGCCGGCATCGTTGACCTGGCAACCAATTACATACCATTTACGTTGTGCGTCAAGGTAATTCAGGCGCTGAACCGGCTACAGCAACAAGGCATCGTGACGCTGGCGACCAACGCTCCGGGGCCGCGCCACCGGTTGCGGCTGATGGGCCAGCGGATGGAGCAGTTGCTGCCCATCCCGCCGACCGCGCTGCAGCTCAGCACCGGGGTCTCGGTCCTCAGCTACGGCGATGAGCTGGTGTTCGGTATCACCGCCGACTACGACGCGGCGCCCGCCATGCAGCAACTCGCCGCCGGTATCGAATTGGGAATGGCGCATCTGGTGGCACTCAGCCAGGACTCGGTGCTGCTGTTCACCAAGGATCGCCGCAAGCGCTCCCGCTCCGTTATCGAGCGCGAAACGGCGGGCGTATCCGCCACCTGCGCCAGCACGCCACTGACCCGTCCCTGACGGCGTCGGCCACCGTGAGAAGGTTGGTCGTGCCCAAGTTGGAGTCCGTCACCATCGACCCACGCCGCCATGATGCGGTGTTGCTCGACGCCGCTGCGGGAGCCACCGAGGCACTGACCCGGAAGCTGCACGACGTCGGCGTCCGAACCGGGACCTACTCCTGCGCTGACGGCTTGACCGAGGCGGCCGAGGGCGTGTCGGCCCGGCCCGGCCGGTGTGCGGTGGTCGCTGCCGGCCAGGCCGGCGTCACGGCCGCGCGTGACGCCGGATTCGCCCTGGTGATCGGTATCGGCGACGGGGACGCTCGCGCGGCAACGATGCCGACGCGGTCGTCGCCGATCTCAGTGAGGTCGGCGTACGCACCGGAGACCGGCGGATGTCCGAGCTCCCCGATGCATTTGCGGCACTCGAGGGCTTCACCGCCCGGCACCCGGCGGTGTTCTACGACTTCGACGGAACGCTGTCTGACATCGTCAACGATCCCGGTGCGGCCAGGCCCGTCGCCGGCGCGTCCGAGGCGCTGGTGAAGTTGGCCGCGCAGTGTCCGGTAGCGGTGCTCAGTGGCCGCGACCTCGCCGACGTCCGCGAGCGGGTGGGCCTGCCCGGCATCTGGTACGCCGGCAGCCATGGTTTCGAGCTGACCGCACCCGACGGCACCCACCATCAGAACGAAGCCGCCGCCGCAGCCATACCGGTGCTGGAACAGGCGGCCGCCGAGCTTCGCGCCCAAATCGGGTCGATACCCGGCGTTGTGGTGGAGCACAAGCGATTTGGCGTTGCCGCGCACTACCGCAACGCCGCGCGCGACCGGGTCGGCGAGGTATCCGCGGCGGTGCGCACGGCGGGCCGGCGCGATGCCCTTCGAGTGACGACGGGCCGGGAGGTCATCGAGCTGCGTCCTGACATCGACTGGGACAAAGGAAAGACGCTGCGCTGGGTGATCGATCACCTGCACGCGGCCGACTCCGGCCCGCTGGTGCCCATCTATCTCGGCGACGACATCACCGACGAGGACGCGTTCGACGCGGTGCGCGACGGTGACGTTCACGGTGTCCCCATCGTGGTGCGCCACACCGAGGACGGCGACCGGGCCACCGCGGCGCTGTTCGCCCTGGACAGTCCCACACGCGTTGGCGTGTTCACCGAACGGCTGGCGCGTCAGCTCGGTGGCGGCGGCGTGGCCTGAAAACCGGTGCTTATCGCGGCCATGGGTCGGCAACGGCGGCGGCGGCGGCAGCAGCGGCGGGAACGCGGGCACCGGTTCCAGCTCCGGCAACCCGGGCGCCGGCGGCAGCGGCGGCGCGCTGTTCGGCGCGCACGGCACCAACGGCGCCGCCGGGACCTGACATCGGCGAGGCAATCGCCCATCACCCCTACTGCCGAATTGTCAGGCGCTAACCCTCGGCGAACTCCACCGCGCCGTCGTCGAGCACCACCCGGTCTTCGGCGCCGTCGGCCCCGGCGACGACGGTCCGGTACACCGCCTTGCCCGGTTCGGTGCGCCAGATCAACGTGCTCAGCGTCTCGCCCGGGAAGACCGGCTTGGTGAACCGCGCGTCGATCGAGGTGATGTTGGCTGCGACACCCCCGCCTAGCTCGGCGACCAGCGCGCGACCACTCACGCCGTAGGTGCACAGCCCGTGCAGGATCGGCTTGGGGAATCCGGCCATCTCCCTGGCGAACCAGGGGTCGCTGTGCAGCGGGTTACGGTCGCCGGACAGCCGGTAGATCAGCGTTTGATCCTCGCGGGTGGGCAGGTCGATCCGGGCGTCGGGCTCACGGTCGGGGATCTCCGGTGCGCTCGCCCGCTCACCCTTCTCTCCCCCGAACCCGCCCGCACCGCGGATGACCAGGTTGGTCGTCGTTTCGACGATCAGCTCCCCCGAATCCGGGGTCACTGCCGCGGCCGCGCAGCATGACGATCGCGTTCTTGCCCTCGCCCTTGTCCTGCAGGTCGGCGACCTCGGTGACCACCGATAGCTTTCCGGCCGGCGGCAGCGGTGCATGCACTCGGATGCCCTGCGAGCCGTGCAGCAGCAGCGCCCAGTTGAACGATCCGATCTTGCCGGCCGCGCCGAAGGCCGGGCAGCAGATCACCGCGTAGGTCGGCAGCACCTGCTGGGGAATGTCGTGGCTGTTCTCGGTGGTGAAGGACAGATCCTCGAGGCCGGCACCGACGCCGAGCGCGTAGAGCAGCGTGTCCCGATCGGTCCACTCGAAGAGCATCGGGTCGGTCACCGCACCGATGGCACTCGGGTCAATCGCCATGCGAATCTCCTCTCGATTCCAAATTCAAGCTTTTTCCGCACTCAACCATCGCAAACCCTTCCCATCTACCGTGTCGGCAGGGCAGGCTATCGCCATGCAGAAGCGGAGCATGATCCTCAAAGCGGCGGCGGTGCTCGCCGTGGCGATATTCGTCGGCGCCTGTGGCGGGTCGTCAACTGCGCGCAGCATCACCTTGACGTTCGTTCGCAACGCTCAGTCGCAGGCCGACGCGGACGGGGTCATCGACACCTCCGTGCCGGGGGCCGGCCTTTCGGCCGACGGTAAAACGCAGGCCCAGCAAGTACTGCATGGCCACAACGATTTCGACGCCGTCTACACCTCGACGATGGCCGACGCCCAGCAGACCGCCTCGCCGCTGGCCAGCCAACTCGGCAAGCAATCCGAGATCGTGGCAGGACTACAGGCGCTCGATGCCGGCTGGTACAACGGCAAGCCCGAATCGATGGCCAGCTCGACCTACATGGTGGCGCCGGCGAATTGGCTCGCCGGCGATACCCACAACAGCATCCCCGGCTCGGTCAGCGGCACTGACTTCAACAACCAATTCATCGCCGCCATCAAGAAGATCTACGACAGCGGACACAACAAGCCGGTGGTGTTCTCCCAGGGTGAGGCCATCATGGTGTGGACACTGATGAACGTGAAGAACCCCAAGAACGGGCTGCTGACCAGCCACCCCTTGCCGAACATCGGCCGCGTGGTGATCAGCGGCAACCCCACGGACGGCTGGACGCTGGTGGATTGGGACGGCGTTCGCAACTTTTAGCCGATCGCTATCATGGCTGAATGCGGTATGTCGTTACCGGCGGTACCGGGTTTATTGGGCGCCGAGTCGTATCACGTCTCCTAGGCAGTCAGCCCGACGCGCAGGTGTGGGTGCTGGTCCGCCGCGAGTCGCTGGGCCGCTTCGAACGGCTCGCCCTCGACTGGGGTGAACGAGCTAAACCCCTGGTAGGCGAGCTTCCGGAGCTCGATCTGAGCGACGAAACCCTCGCCGAACTCGGCCAGGTGGACCACCTGGTGCACTGCGCGGCGATCTACGACATCACCGTCGGCGAGGCTGAGCAACGAGCCGCCAACGTTGACGGCACCCGAGCCGTCATCGAACTGGCCCGGCGGCTGGACGCCACGTTGCACCACGTGTCATCGATCGCCGTCGCGGGTGACTTCCCCGGCGAGTACACCGAGGACGACTTCGACGTCGGGCAGCAACTGCCGAGCCCGTACCACCAGACCAAGTTCGAAGCCGAACTGTTGGTGCGCTCCACGCCCGGACTGCGGTACCGCATCTATCGCCCGGCGGTGGTGGTCGGCGATTCGCGCACCGGCGAGATGGACAAGGTCGACGGGCCGTATTACTTCTTCGGGATACTGGCCAAGCTGGCGGCATTGCCGTCGTTCACCCCGATCCTGCTACCCGACACCGGACGCACCAACATCGTCCCCGTCGACTATGTGGCCGACGCGCTGGTGGCGCTGCTGCACTCCGACGACGCGCTTCGGACGGCCGCGCGTTCCACTTGACCGCGCCGAAAACCGTTGGACTGCGCGGCATCTACCGTGGGGTCGCGCAAGCGGCCGGACTGCCGCCGCTGCGCGGATCGCTGCCCCGGTCGGCGGCCACGCCGCTGCTGAAGATGAGCGGGCGGGCCAAGGTGCTGCGCGGCATGGCGGCCACCCAGCTGGGGATCCCGCCGGAGATCTTCGACGTCGTCGACCTGGCACCCACCTTCGCCGCCGATGCGACACGGAACGCGTTGGAGGGCACCGGTATCGAGGTGCCCGAGTTCGCCACCTACGCACCCAGGCTGTGGCAGTACTGGGCCGAGCATCTGGACCCGGATCGCGCGCGTCGTGACGATCCGAGTGGTGCGCTGGTGGGCCGGCACGTCATCATCACCGGTGCATCCAGCGGCATCGGCCGCGCTTCGGCGATCGCGGTCGCAGAGCGCGGCGGATGCGTGTTCGCGTTGGCGCGCAACGGCGACGCGCTGGACGACCTGATCGCCGAGATCCGCGCCAAAGGCGGTCAGGCGCATGCCTTCCCGTGCGATGTCACCGATTCCGCGTCGGTGGAGCACACCGTCAAAGACATCCTGGGCCGCTTCGACCACGTCGACTACCTGGTGAACAACGCCGGGCGTTCGATCCGTCGCTCGGTGGTCAACTCCACCGAACGGCTGCACGACTACGAACGGGTGATGGCCGTCAACTACTTCGGCGCGGTACGCATGGTGCTCGCGCTGCTGCCGCACTGGCGCGAGCGCCGGTTCGGTCACGTCGTCAACGTCTCCAGTGCCGGCGTGCAGGCCCGCAGTCCCAAGTACAGCTCGTATCTGCCCAGCAAGGCGGCGCTGGACGCGTTCTCCGAGGTGGTGGCCACCGAAACGCTGTCAGACCACATCACGTTCACCAACATCCATATGCCGCTGGTGGCCACGCCGATGATCGCGCCATCAAAGCGGCTCAACCCGGTGCCGGCGATCAGCGCCGAGCGTGCGGCGGCAATGGTGGTACGGGGTCTTGTCGAAAAGCCGGGGCGGATCGACACGCCGGTGGGCACGCTGGCCGAGGCGGGCAACTATTTCGTACCACGGTTGTCCCGGCGAGTTCTGCATCAGCTTTACCTGGGCTACCCGGATTCCGCTGCGGCACGCGGAGTTTCGCGACCGGAGCCGGACCACTCCACGGTGCCCCGCCGACCCAAACGCCCGGCCCGTGCGGTGCCCCGGGTGCGCGTCCCCAAGCCGGTCAAGCGCGCGGTGCGGCTAGTCCCCGGAGTGCACTGGTAGCTACTTTTCGCAGGTGAACTGATTGACGTCGACGTAGCCGATGCGGAACATGTCAGCGCAACCGGTCAGGTACTTCATGTACCGCTCGTAGACTTCCTCGGACTGAATCGCGATGGCCTCGTCCTTGTGGGCCTCGAGCGCGGCAGACCAGATATCGAGGGTCTTCGCGTAGTGCAGCTGCAACGACTGAACTCGGGTGACGTTGAAACCGTTTGCGGTGGCGCGTTCTTCCACCATCGATATCGACGGCAGCCGTCCGCCCGGAAAGATCTCCGTGACAATGAATTTGGTGAATCGCGCGAACTCGAACGTCAGCGGTAAGCCGCGTTCCTTCATTTCGAACGGATGCAGCCCGGTGATGGTGTGCAGCAGCATGATTCCGTCGTCGGGCAGCAGGCGATGCGCCGTGGTGAAGAACGCATCGTAGCGCTCGATGCCCGAAATGCTCGAAGGCGCCGATGCTGACGATCCGGTCGACGGGCTCGTCGAACTTTTCCCAGCCTTCCAGCAGAACTCGCTTGGAGCGCGGGCTGTCGGACTTCTCGAAAAGTTGCTGGACGTGATTGGCCTGGTTCGTGCTCAGCGTGAGGCCGATAACGTTGACGTCGTACTTTTCCAGCGCCCGCAGCATGGTGGCACCCCAGCCGCAGCCGACGTCGAGCAACGTCATGCCCGGTTGTAGTCCGAGTTTGCCCAGCGCGAGGTCGATCTTGGCGATCTGCGCCTCTTCCAGCGTCATGTCCTCGCGCTCGAAGTACGCGCAGCTGTAGGTCTGGGTGGGGTCGAGAAACAACCGGAAGAAGTCGTCTGACAGGTCGTAGTGCGCCTGGATGTCCTCGAAGTGCGGGGTCATGTCGTCGGCCATTGGGACAGCCTATCGCGGCGTATCGTGACCGCGATGAACCCCCTTTTCGTCGACGTCGACACCGGCGTCGACGACGCGGTGGCGTTGGTGTATCTGTTCGCCAATGCGGATGCTGAGCTGGTGGGCATCGCCTCGACCGGCGGAAACATCGGGGTCGATCAGGTCTGCGCGAACAACCTCGGTTTGCTCGAGCTGTGCCGGGCCGGCGACGTACCCGTATCCAAGGGCGCCGACGAGCCGTTACGCGGCGACTGGCCGCATCACTCGAAGTTCCACGGCGCCGACGGCATGGGCTACGCCGAGTTGCCGCCCACCAAGCGCCGGCTCACCAGTTACGACGCCACCCAGGCCTGGGTGGCCGCGGCGCGGGCCTATCCCGGGGAGCTGATCGGCCTGGTCACCGGGCCGCTGACCAACCTGGCGCTGGCGCTGCGCAGCGAACCCGCATTGCCGGGCCTGCTGCGCCGGCTGGTGATCATGGGCGGCGCGTTCGACTCCCCCGGGAACGTCGATCTGGTGGCCGAATGGAACATCCGGGTGGACCCCGAGGCGGCGAGCGAGGTGTTCGCGGCGTGGACGGGACAGCCACGGCTACCGATCGTGTGCGGCCTGAACCTGACCCAGCAGGTCGCGATGACACCGGAAATCCTGGCCAGGCTGGCGTCCGCGTCTGGACCGTCTCCGTTGACCCGGGTGATCGAGGACGCGATGCGGTTCTACTTCGAATCACACGAAACCCGCGGCCACGGGTATGTGGCGTTTATGCATGATCCGCTGGCCGCCGCGGTCGCCCTGGACCCGGCGCTGGTGACGACCCGGCCCGCGACGGTGGACATCGGGCTCACCGAAGCGCGCGGTGCGACGGTCGCCGATTGGTCGGGCAGCCGAAAACCCAACGCGCTGATCGGAATCGACGTCGATTCGAACGCGTTCTTCGACCGGTTCGTCGAACGGGTCGGGCCGTTCGCGCGTGGGCTGGGCTGAGCGCAAGATTTTCGCAAGAGCCTCGCGATAGCGTCACGCCACCATGAGAAAACTAATCGTGGGTTTGGCAACCACGGCGCTGCTGTCAGGCGGCGTCGCGGGAGTGGTGAGCATAGGCACGGCAGCAGCGCGGCCCGGTCCGGTGCCGCTGGGCTCCTGGCCGGGCTGCCCGGAGGACCATCCCGAGGGGCCATGTCACTGGTGCCCGGGGGACCCCCAGCCGCAGACCGGCAACCTTCGGGTGAACCCCGTGGTCTGGGACTGGAGCATCTGCCACACCTACTACTACGTCTATTCCGGCCAGGGCAATGTGGCGCAAAACATTTGGGACGGCGAGGATCCACCGGCACCACCGCCATGGCCGCCGGGCCTGAGGTTCTGCCCCATTCCCCCTTGGTGTCCGTGATCCGCTTCATTCGTTACTCATAGGCCCCCTCGAGATACCACCGCCGCTGGCGATAGCACAACAGCAACGCACGCTCACTTTCCAGCAAGACCTGGGCCCGGGCGGTGCGGCCCTTACCTACATCGGGATCCCACCACCGCTCGTCGACTGGCCAAGGTCCGGCCCACCAGCGCAACCGGTCGTCTCGACCATGGAAAGTCAGTCGCGCAGGGTCCGCGGAGAACATCCCCCGGCTGGTCACACGTACCGAATTTCCTTGGGCATCAAGCAATTCCACCGGGTCATCGAGTAGCACCGCCGGCGACGGCCCGGGCAGTTGGCCTGGCCACGGCTGATCCGGGTCGGCCCGCGGCACCGGCTCGTCGCCCAGCGGGGTCAGCGTGATGCGTTCAGCCGGCCCGCGACCGCCGGACAATACGGGCACCTGCACCGCCTCCGGGCCGAGCAGACCCTGCACCCGAACCAGCGCCCGGCGGGCCCGAAGTCTGTCCTCCTCGCCCAGGCCGCCCCACAGCGGCAACTGCAGCGCCTCGGCGGACACCACCTCCACCGCCTGCAGCCGCAACAGTGTCACCGGCGCCGAAGGCCGGTCCTGGGCTTTGCGGTTGCTCAACCATCCGTCCAGTTGCCAGCGCACCCGGTCGGCGGTGGCATCCTCGGTCAACGGCTCGGCGCACCGCCACACCCGGGTCAGCTCTTCATCGTTGGCGGTGACGGCGTGAATGGCCAGCCGGGTGCATCCCACTCCGGCGGCCATCAGCGCCCGATGCAGCGTGCCGGCCAGCCAGCGCCCGGCGAACGCCGCGGCATCAACCCGGTCGATCGGCGGGTCGCAATTCAGCACGGCGTCGAGTTCCGGCGGTAGCTCGCGCCCGGACGGTCCGCGTTCCGGTTCACCGCGGGCGAACCGGTGCGCGGCCACCGCGTCGGCGCCGAACCTGGAGGCCACGTCGGTACGCGACAATGCGGCGAACTGCCCGATGGTGCGAATCCCCATCCGCCACAACAGATCTGTCAACTCGTCTCGGCCAGGACCGGACAGGCTCGGCTCGGTGGCGAGCTGACGGATCGACAGCACCGAGAGAAACCGCGCGTCTTGCCCCGGCTCTACGACACGACCCGCACGCGCGGCGAAGACCGCGGTGGACAACTGGTCGGCGATGCCGACCTGACATTCGGCGCCGGCCGCGGCCACCGCGTCGATCAGCCGCTCGGCGGAGTCGGCCTCGGACCCGAAATAGCGGGCCGCCCCGCGCACCGGCAATACCAAGAGCCCGGGTCGCAGCAACTCGGCGCGAGGCACCAGATCGTCCACCGCCGCGATCACCCCTTCGAAGAAGCGGGCATCGCGGTCCGCGTCGGCGGGGGCGACGTGCAGTTGCGGGCAGCGGGCCGCCGCCTCCCGGCGCCGCAGCCCCCGGCGCACTCCGGCGGCGCGTGCGGCCGACGAGCAGGCGATCACCCGGTTGGCCAGAGTGACCGCGACCGGGGCCGTCGCCGGCTGGCCCGCCGCCGCGGCCGCCGCGACCGCGGGCCAGTCCATGCACCAGATCGCCAGCACTCGGGAAGAGCCCACCCGACTCACCGTTACGACTGTTGTTGGCCGTTGTTGGCCGTTGCCGGGGTAACGGTTGCCCGGCCCGGATCACCGCGTACGTTCCGGCAAGGCGGGCGAGATTCGGTTCCTCGTGTCCTTAACCGGTGATGGCTTCCGGTCGTCCGAGGTTCTTGCGGTCCGGTCTGGTTGGTAGCTCTCACCGTGCGATCCTCTGGTCGCGGTGGTGTCACACCTTTCCGTCGCCGGGCCGAAAAGCCTTGGGCGCGACGCCCGATCACGGTGGCGGCTGCCAGGTGTCGGGTGACGTTTTTATAGGGCCGCTGCCAGTGTTGGGCGCCCCAAATGCTGCTGTAGGCGGGATTGACCGCAAAGAGTTGGATGCCGGCGACCGCGGCCATTCCGGTGAGACGGTTGCGGAACAACGCAGTCGGGATTCCAGACACGGTGCGGCGGAAGCGTTTCCCTCGCGCACCACGCCCCATGGTTTCTCTACCGGTGGCGCGCGCGTCGGCGAAGTCGAGGTCTTCGACCGCGATCGTCGCAATGCCGTGGCGTTGTGCGTAGTGCAGGAGTTGGGTGATGGCGTGACGCAGGTGGGCATCGCGACGCGCGGCGCTGCCGGTTAGGTCGATAGTGAAGCGTACTGGGGCCCCGACTGGGTTGCCGTGAACGTCGAGGCGCCGTACCGCCAAGTGCCCGTCGTTGAGATCCACCCCGACGACCGGCCCGGTGGCGTACACGTCATCACCGGCGTCGCAGTCGTCGCGGCCGACCCAGTACGGCACGGCGGGGAGTGCCCACGACGCACTCAGATACACACCCTGGCGGCCCGGGCGGCGGGTCAGGGTGTAAGACAGCGACATTGCACTGGTGATCCGTTGTGCCCATTCATCGCCGCGGTGGGCGAACACCGCGGCACCGGAGAGGACGTAGCGACCGCGCGAGGCGTTGGCGAGGTGTTCCAACGGTTTCGGCAACCGGATACTGACCTGCCCGGTCGGGGTGACGGTGATTGTCAGGTTCCCGAACGGCTCGTCGGGGGAACCGTTAGCGGTGATCCGCCACCGGGCTGCGGTCCACCGCTGGCGCCACTGATCCACCGTCAAGCCCGCCTCATCGAGATGATGGCGCGTGGTGGCCAAACGTTTACCGCCCTCAACCACATGCACCCGACCGTGCGCTCGATCCTGTTCCGCCCGGACCACTCGGCACGCAGATGCTGCAATCGCCGTTGTTTCTGAAACCGTTCGGCTTGGCAGGCATACCCTTTCACCGCTTTCGCCGTACAGCGGGCTTTGCGCTCACTGACGGTGAGCGTGTCGGTGGTCGGGGCGGCCAAGCGCTTCTCGATGGTGGCGATCGCCGCCCGCAACCCCAAAATGTGGCGGCGCTGGGCGTCGCGCGCCAGCCGGATCTGATCATCATTGCCGGCGATTATCGCGTTGGCCCACCGCGCTGAGCACTGCGCGGTCAACTCATTCTTACGGGTATTGAGCCGAGCACGACGCACCTGGCGCCGCTCTTCGGCATTGAGTCCCAGCTCCACCGGCGTAGCACACGAGACCGCCACAAGGTCGCTGCGGCGCAACCGGCCTAGATGCTCGGCAACCAGACCCAGTACCCGCTCATCCTCTAGCGTGGTGCGCACTCGGGTGCGTATCGCGACACCCGAAGGGGCAGCGACCGGCTTTACCCCACGCCACTGGCGCAACCGGCAAACCGTCATACCGCGATCATCCCAAACACGTCCGACCTACCCGTCCATGTCCACTATCGACCAACAAAACCGCCAACTGCTCCCAACCCGGCTCGCGCTCGGCCGATCTGTAGCCGCACCTTGCTGATCCGTCCGAATCCGGGCGTAGGCGTGCCCTGATTACCCGCGGTGATCTCGTAGCCGCAGACCCGGGCCTCCAGCCGAGTCGGCGCCCCTTGCCAGTCGCCGTCGGTGATCAGCAGCGTGCAACCTTTCTGACGGGCACGGGCCACCACCGCCCGCGCCCGGGTCCGCGACACCCGGCGCCCACCCAGACCGACCACCACCAGATCCATGCCGTCGATGAGCACCGCGGCCACCTCAACCGGATCGTTCCCGGGATCCGGGATCACCGCGATCCGGCTCAGATCGGCCCCCATCTCGACGGCGGCCAGCAGTCCGATATCCGGCTGGCCGACGATGGCGGCGTTGCCCCCCGCCGCCGTCACCGACGCCACCACGTTCAGCAATAGCGACCGGGCCCCCGACAGCACCGCGACCGTCCCCCGGGGCACCACCGGCGCGGCTACCGGCGCGGCCGACTCCGGCAGCAAGTCCTCGGGCGGGACATGCCTTCCAGACATCTCCAACATCCGCTGACGCAGCGATTCGAGCTGCTCAGCGCGATTCTCCTGGCGTTCGGCGGAGGCTTCAGAGACAAACGCCGCGGCGGTCATGGTCAGCCTCCTGACAGGGATTTGTTCGAATATATGTTCGACTGATCCGAGTAAACACCTGCCCTCTGACAGCGTCAAGACAGCTCTGAGGCTCGTGTGGCAACTGATACCAGGTGGCACAGATGGGGCGGATTTTCCCGCCGAGACCATCCCTAAAGGGATGCCGTGGCTCCCATCGGGACCGCGACGCGCGGCATGAATCGCTCCGAAAGCGAGGTGGCGAACGCCGCGACGTCATCGGAGAGCGGATACATGTGGCGGTACTGCAAAACCTGCTTACCGATGAGCCCGAGTCGCTCGGAGAACGTCGGCAAGCGGCCCGGATTCAGCAGTGGGCTGTTGAACGGCCGGCAGTCGCCGCGCTGGAACTCGAAGGCAGCGCTGATCCGCGGCGCCGAGCCGAGGCGGCTACCCCGCCCGCCCCAGTGCAGAACTCCCTGATTCCAGGCCAACATGCTGCCGGCCGTGGCGGGCAATGCCCTGATGTCCTGCGGGTTGTGGACGACGGTGTTGCCCTCCCCGCCCCATTGACGTTGCTTGAACCGCTCGTCGAGATGGGCGGGCAGCACATACATGCATCCGTTGAGCGGCGTGGCATCGGACAACGGAAGCCACACGGTCAGCGTTTGCGGCGAGTTGTCGGCCTCGAGCGTCGGTATCACCCGGTCGCGGTGCGGACCCCAGCCCACAGCATTCTCGCTGGGGTTGACGTGCCAGACCCAGAAGTCGGGCAACGCCTGGTAGCCCTCGCCGAGCACGACGGTGAGGAACCGAGAAAGACTCTGAAAAGCCAGCCACAACTCGTCATAGACGAAAGCGAACGCCAGCGGGATTCCGCGCTGGAACAACGTCGAGATGGCGTAGCGGATGGGTGCGATCGTGACTTCCGGCAGCACACCGGGAACCTGGACGTAACCCTCGAACTTCAGACTGGCCAGCAGACGGTCGGTCTCGCCGAACGCGACGGGTGCGTAGGGCAGGTAGCCCTCGATCGACATCCCCGGGCACAACTCCCCCCAGAAGCCGCGACGCTCCACGTCAACGGCCGAAAGCGGAGTGTTCATCGCGATATCGTAGCTCTGCGCGCCGACGCTGCGGAACTAATTCGGGCTACTCCCACTCGATGGTGCCGGGTGGCTTGCTGGTGATATCCAGCACCACGCGGTTGACCTCAGGCACTTCGTTGGTGATGCGGGTCGAAATGCGCTCCAGCACCTCGTAGGGCACCCTGGTCCAGTCGGCGGTCATGGCGTCCTCGCTGGACACCGGTCGCAGCACGATCGGGTGCCCATAGGTGCGGTTGTCGCCCTGCACGCCGACCGAGCGGACGTCGCCCAACAACACCACCGGACACTGCCAGATCTGGTTGTCCAGACCGGCCGCGGTCAGCTCTTCGCGCGCGATCGAGTCGGCACGGCGCAGCGTGTCCAGCCGTCTGGCGGTGACTTCCCCGACGATCCGGATGCCCAGGCCGGGGCCCGGAAAGGGCTGGCGCGCAACGATTTCCTCCGGCAGACCCAACTCCCGCCCGACCGCGCGCACCTCGTCCTTGAACAGCAGCCGCAGCGGCTCAACGAGTTTGAACTTCAGGTCATCGGGCAGACCACCGACATTGTGGTGGCTCTTGATGTTGGCGGTGCCGCTGCCCCCGCCGGACTCCACCACGTCCGGGTACAGCGTGCCCTGCACCAGAAAGTCAACAGGATTGTCGCCCAACACATCCCGCACCGCGCCCTCGAACGCCCGAATGAACTGGCGCCCGATGATCTTGCGCTTGCCCTCGGGGTTGCTCACACCCGACAACGCCTCGAGGAAGGTGTCGGCGGCGTCGACGGTGACCAGATTCGCCCCGGTGGCCGCCACGAAATCGCGTTGCACCTGCGCGCGCTCGCCGGCCCGCAGCAGCCCGTGGTCGACGAAGACACAGGTCAACCGGTCACCGATGGCGCGTTGCACCAGCGCGGCGGCCACCGCCGAGTCCACTCCCCCGGACAGTCCGCAGATCGCGTGACCCGGCCGTTCTGTCGATCTGCTCGCGCACCTGATCGACCAGCGCGGTGGCGATGTTGGCGGGAGTCCACTCGGCACCGAGTCCGGCGAAGTCGTGCAAAAACCGGCTGAGCACCTGTTGCCCGTGCGGGGTGTGCATCACCTCCGGGTGATACTGCACCCCGGCCAGCCGCCGGGCCCGGTTCTCGAACGCGGCCACCGACGCACCCGCAGAGCTGGCCACCACATCGAATCCGTCCGGCGCGGCGGTGACCGCGTCACCGTGACTCATCCAGACGGACTGAACCTCCGGCAAACCCGAATGTAGCTCGCCGCCAAGCACTTTCAGTTCGGTCCGGCCGTACTCGCTGGTGCCGGTATGCGCGACGGTCCCACCGAGCGCCTGCGCCATGGCCTGGAATCCGTAGCAGATGCCGAAGACCGGGACATCCAAGTCGAACACCGCCGGATCCAGTTGCGGTGCACCCTCGGTGTAGACACTGGCCGGTCCGCCGGAAAGCACCAACGCCAACGGATTCCGCGCCTTGATCTCCTCGATCGAGGCGTTGTGCGGGATCACCTCGGAAAACACCCGCGCCTCCCGGACGCGCCGGGCGATCAACTGCGCATACTGCGCGCCGAAGTCGATCACCAACACCGGTCGGGCCGGCGTTGCATGCCCGTCGACATCAGCAGGTTCGGTCACGGCCATTGAGTCTAGTGGCGGGCGGCGACCGCCTCGGCCGACGTCGTTAGCGGACCTGACGAGAACCCTTCGACGACCGCGGCGTGGTCACCGACGCGGCCTCGATCACGGCGTCGACGACGCTCCGGATTCGGATGGCGGCCTGATCGGGGTCGGGTTGGCCGACGTCGAGCCAGGCGATGACGGCGTCGATCGTCATGCCGGGCAGTAGTCGCGCCGCCCAGCTGCGCCATCGATCGTCGGCGATGCCCGAAAGGTGGCCGCGGGTGATCGCTGCGGAGCTCTCAACGAGGGTATCGATCATGTCGCGGAACTCCGCTTCGCGAGCGGCGTAACGGTACAGCAGCCGGAAGGCGTCCGGATCGGCCGCTGCCGCGCGAACGAGTGCGGGAATGCTGGCGTCATCGAAGTCATGCCCACCGGTGGCTTCGCGAAGCCGACCGTGACCGCTGTCGATCACCTCCCGATAGAGGTCGGCCTTCGACGCGAAATGCCGGTACAGGATCACCGCGGTAACACCTGCTTCCGCGGCTATGGCGTCGAGCCCCGTGTTCGCAAAGCCGCCGCGGGCGAACGCCCGAGTAGCAGCCTCGAGGATCTGTTCGCGCCGCTGGGCGCGGGGCATCCGCCGAGTCGACTCTGATCGGACGACGGTCATCTCGACCTCCTCTTGTCTAGAAGCAAGTGTACAAGTAGCCTTATACAAGGCTTCTACTACTTGGAGCGGTGCGATGACATCCACCCAACTGCCGGTTCACCGGGTGCGCACTCCGGTGGGCCACGAGGCCTGGCTGGTCACGAACTACGCCCAAGTGCGACGGCTGCTCGACGACGATCGCCTCGGTCGTTCCCATCCCGAACCCGACACGGCGGCGCGCACCGGGGAATCGGCATTGTTCGGTGGGCCGCTGGGTAACTTCGACACCGAGGTGACCGATCATGCCCGGTTGCGTACGCTGCTGCAGCCCCACTTCTCGCCCAAACACCTGCGGGCGCTGGCACCAAGAGTCGAAGCACTCTCCACCCGAGTGCTGAACGAACTGGCCGAGCAGGGCCCTCCGGCCGATCTGCACGCGCGATTGGCGCTGCCGCTGCCGATCCTGGTGATCTGCGAGCTGCTCGGAGTCCCGTACTGCGACCGTGACCAGTTCCGCACATGGGCGGAGGACGCCGGCAACGTGCGCGATCGCGCCCGCTCCGAGCGCGGGCTGGCCGAGCTGTTCGGTTACGGCCGCGGGCTGGTCGAGCGTAAGCGCGCCCATCCTGGCGACGATGTGATGTCGCGGCTGTGTGAAACCGACGGGGTCTCCGACGAGGAGGCCGCGACGATGTCCATGTTCTTGCTGTTCGCCGGACACGAGACCACGGTGGTCCAGATCGGACTCGGGGCATTGCTGCTGCTGACGAACCGCGATCAGTGGCAGGCGCTCCTGGACAACCCCGCGCTGATCCCCAATGCCGTCGAGGAGCTGTTGCGTGCGGCGGCCACAGGGGGTGACGTGGGCGGCGTTCCCCGCTACGCGCGCACGGACTTCGACATCGACGGTGTCGCCATCCACGCTGGAGACCTGGTACTGCTGGACATCGGATCGGCCAACCACGACCCGCAGACGTTTATCCACCCAGAGCGCATCGACGTCGCCCGTAAGGACGCCGCCCACCTCGCTTTCGGCTACGGCGCACGCTATTGCATCGGGGCCCCGTTGGCCCGCATCGAGCTAAAAGCCGTCTTCGGGCAATTGATTCCGCGATTTCCGTCCATGCACCTGACCGTCGATCCCGCACAACTGCCCACGCGTCGCGACGTGCTCGCCGGCGGGCTCGTCGAACTTCCGGTGTCGTGGTGAGGCAGATCCGGCGTCCGGCCGTCGCAAAATAGGGCCGTACATTTGTTTCCCATGAGCAAATACGGCATGGGCAGCGTCATCACTCCGCGTGAACTGCTCAGTGTTTCGGGCGACGCGGTCCCGATTCCCGATCCCAAGCGACTCGTGCATCTGCAGTTCCGGCGCTTCGCCGGCTGCCCCATCTGCAACCTTCACCTGCAGTCGATCGTGCGCCGACACGACGAGATCGCCGAGGCCGGCATCCGCGAGGTCGTCGTATTCCACTCCACCGATCAGGAGTTGCGTCACTACGTCGGCGACCTGCCGTTGCCGGTGGTCTGCGACCCGGGCAAGGCGCTCTACGCCGAGTTCGGTGTCGGCTCGTCGCCACGCGCCGTGCTCGACCCGCGCGCGGTGCCACCGGCGCTGGTATCGATGGTTCGCCAGGGATATTGGCGGAACAGGGGTGGTAAACCGGTGGCCAATCCGCATCCGACCGGTGGCCATCTGGGGATGCCCGCCGACTTCCTGATCGGCTCCGACGGCAGGGTCTTGGCGTGCAGGCGCGGTCGCCACGCCAACGACCAGTGGACGGTGGACGAGGTGCTGGCCCACGCCTACAGCGCGAACGCCTGACGCACCGCCTCGACGGCGTCAAGGTCGCCTTTGAAGTCGACGCGCCGCAGCGCGGCCTTGCGCTTGGCCTCGGTTGGCCCGAGCCGGGCGGCGACGAGATCGGCCGCGCTGGCGGTGACGATCACCGACGGTTCGCCGTTAGCGCCGGCCAGCCGTCCTTGCGTCACCGCGAATTCGAAACGGCGGCCGTCGATCTCGACGCGGCAGGTCATCTCCACGCCGGCGGCGCTCACCCGGTTGAAGCCCAGCAGTACCCCGGCCAGGAAGCCGTTCAACGGCGTTGTCGGACCACTCTCGATCGGGTCCAACCGGTCCAGGCCCACCCAGGCGACGGTCTGCAGAACGGGCAGCACCCGCTGCCAGCCCTTGTCGCTGAGGGTATAGACGGTGCGCCCGATCGGGGCCGGCAAGTCGGTGCGATCGATCAGACCGGAATCCTGCAGCTCTTTGAGCCGCTCGGCGAGCAGGTTGGTCGCGATGCCGGGCAGTTCGGCACGCAGGTCGCCGTAGCGACGTGGCCCCCCGACCAGCTCGCGCAAAATCAGCAAGGTCCATCGCTCACCCAGGATGTCCAGCCCCAGCGCGACGGGGCAGTTCTGGTTATAGGTGCGCGCGGACATTCCACCACCTTACCGGCAGCAGACATCTTTTTCCACTGATTACTTGATTATCTTGTCTACTAGTTTTACTGTCTTGTCCATGCCTCCCGAGCCAGTGTTCCCGATCTTTCGTAATCGCCCGATTCCCGCGCTTGCCGTCATCTGCCTCGGTGTCTTCGTCATCAGCGTCGACGCCACCATCGTCAACGTCGCCCTGCCCACCCTGTCGCGTGAACTCGGCGCGGACACCGCGCAGCTGCAATGGATCGTCGACGCCTACACCCTGGTCATGTCCGGGCTGCTGCTGTCGGCCGGCAGCCTCAGCGACCGCTACGGCAGAAGGGGCTGGCTCAACGCCGGCCTCGCGCTGTTCGCGATCACCTCGGGCATTGCCGCGCAGGTGAATTCGGCGGACGCGCTCATCGCAGCGCGCGCCGCCATGGGCGTCGGCGCGGCGGTGATCTTCCCGACCACGCTCGGCCTGATCACCAACATCTTCACCGACCCGGTACCGCGCGCCAGGGCGATCGGGCTGTGGGCGGCCATGGTGGGTGTCGGGGTGGCCGTGGGGCCGATCAGCGGTGGCTGGTTACTCGAGCACTTCTGGTGGGGCTCGATCTTCATGGTCAACATTCCGGTTGCGGCGCTGGCCATCGTCGCCGGCCTGCTGTTCGTTCCGACCTCCCGCGACCCGGCGGCGCCGCGCGTCGACGTCGGAGGCCTGATCCTGTCCGCAACAGGAATCACGACCCTGGTCTACACCGTCATCGAAGCGCCCACCTGGGGATGGACCAACGGCCGGACCGCGGTCGGATTCGTGATGGCCGCAATCGTTCTGGCCGGTTTTGCATGGTGGGAGCGGCGCAGCACCCACCCCATGCTGGACGTCTCGGTGTTCGTCAACCGCCGGTTCTCCGGCGGCAGCCTGGCGGTGACCGCAGGGTTCCTGACGTTGTTCGGCTTCATCTTCGTCATCACCCAGTACTTCCAATTCGTGAAGAACTACAGCGCATTCGAGGCCGGGGTGCGATTGCTACCGGTCGCGGTGTCGATCGCGTTGGCCAGCATCGTGGGGCCCCGAGTGGTCGAGCGGGTCGGCACCACCGCCGTCGTCGCGACCGGTCTGGTTGGGTTCGCGGCCGGTCTGGCGTGGGCCTCCACGGCGGCCGCGGCGACGCCCTACAGCGAGATCGCGATCCAGATGCTGTTGCTCGGCGGGGGCCTGGGCCTGACGACGGCACCGGCCACCGAGGCGATCATGGGATCGTTGTCCGTCGACAAGGCCGGCGTCGGCTCGGCCGTCAACGACACGACGCGCGAACTGGGCGGAACCCTCGGAGTTGCCGTGGCCGGCAGCATCTTTGCCTCGGTCTACTCCGCACGCCTGGGCGCGTCACCCGCGTTGAACGGACTGCCCGCCGATGCGATGCGGAATTCAATGGCATTGGCACACAACGTAATCCAGCGTCTACCAGCACAACAGGCCGGGTATGTGCGGGACGCCGTCGATCGAGCCTTCCTGGACGGCCTGCGGGTGAGCACGCTGGTCTGCGCGGGTATCGCGCTGGGCGCAGCGATCGTTGTCGGCTGGCTTCTCCCGTCCCGGGAGCCGCAGCGTCAATTGGAACTGGAAATTCAATTGGAAAGGCAAATCGGATGAACACCCACACAGATAGCACCTACGTCCTCGGACACGCCGATGTGGAGGTACAACGGCTGCTCCTGCAGGGACGGCTGTACAACGACTACACCGAGCACGCGCTGCGGCTCGCCGGACTGCGGCCGGGCATGCGGGTGCTCGATATCGGTTGCGGCCCAGGCGATGTATCGTTCGTCGCCGCCCGACTGGTCGGTCCGACGGGTTCCGTTCTCGGTGTGGACGCCGCGCCCGACATGGTCGAACTGGCGCGCGCCCGCGCCGCCGAACAAGGCTTGGCAGGAGTCCATTTCACCCAAGCCGCGGTTGACTCGATCGCCTTGGACGAACCGGTCGACGCGGTAATCGGCCGGCTGATCCTGATGCACTTGCCCGACCCGGCCGCCACGCTCGCGCACCTGTCCTCCTTCGTGCGCCCCGGCGGCGTTGTCGCCTTCTCCGAGAACGACATCACGCAGACGCGCAGCCTGCCGGACCTGCCACTGTTCGGGCAGGTGACGGAGGGGATCGTCCGCGCCTTCGAGGCGATGGGGCTCAGCCCGCGATTCGGCACCACGCTGCACACGATCTTCGCCGACGCCGGCCTCGGCGCGCCGCGGCTGACCCTCGGCACGCCCATCGGCACGGCTGCCGATCCCGACATCTTGGCCTACGCAGCGGAAGTCTGGCGGCTGGTGGCCCCCATCGCCCAACAGCAGGGCTTCGCCCGATCGAAGGGCTCACCGACTTCGACGACTTCGTGCCGCAATTCCGCCGCGAGGCGCTAGCGGTCAACGCCCTGATTACGATGCCCCCCATGATCACCGCGTGGGCGCAGGTGCGGCGATGAACGACACGATCAAAACCCAGTACTCGACCGGCCTGTCCCGCCACCACATCGAGCAGGCTCTCGTCGCCGCCGGAAAAGACCTCGACCACCTGGCACCCGCCGACCTCGGGCTGCTGGAGGACTTCCACACGATGGGCCGCATCGCCACTGGCCAGCTGGTGGACCTGGCCGACATCACCAGCGCGGACGAGGTGCTCGACGCGGGCAGCGGAGTCGGCGGCACCGCGCGCTTCGTCGCCGACCGCTACGGCTGCCATGTCACCGCCGTCGACCTGACCGACGAATACTGCGACACCAACCGTTGGCTCAACCGACTGGTCGGGCTGGACGGGCGGATAACCGTCAAGCAGGCCGACGTCACCGCACTTCCGTTCGCCGACAACACCTTTCAGGTCGCCATCAGCCAGCACGTGCAGATGAACGTGGCCGACAAGCCACGGCTATACCGCGAAGCCCGCCGGGTCCTGGTCAGCGGGGGCCGGCTGGCCATGTGGGATATCACGCGCGGCCTACCCGCCCATGGAGACGAATTGGACTTCCCGTTGCCCTGGGCCGACCAACCCACCCGCAGTCACCTGGCCACTCCCGATGAGTTGCGTGCGACCGTCGAGTCGGCGGGATTCACCATCGAGCAGTGGAACGACCTCACCGACCAGGCGGGCACGCTGATGCAGGCCATCTTGCAGCAGCCGCCCAGTCCACTCGGGCTGCACGCCTTCGTCACCGACTTCGCCCGAAAAGCCGAGAACCTCACCCACGCCCTCGCCGATGGACGCCTGCGCGCCATCCAATGCATCGGAAGAGCGTGAGATCGCTGGGGCGGGGGGCGACGATGCACAGGTAAGCATGTTGACATCCTCCCCCGGCTGAAGCAGGGGGATTCCCACGGCCGTTAGGCGGCGTTGGGTGGTTTGCGGTTCATCGCAGATACCGCCGGCCCAGAGGCCGGACCCGTGTGGGGGTCGGTCTTACTCTTGCTCCCCGCCTGGCTGACGGGAGTGATCCCGCCCGGTTTTTCACCGGATGTCCCAGCCAGTTGTTCGGTGTGCGCCGCCCACCGCGCGAGGGCTTCCTCACGGATGTTGATGGCGGCGTTGGTGTCAGCGTTGCCGGTCCAGGCACACCGGCGGCAACGGAACACCGCTTGGCTTTCGCGGTTTCCTTTGCCTGTGTGCCCGCACTGATGGCAACGCTGACTGGTGAAGGCGGCGGGCACCTCGATGAAGGACACCTGCGCAAGATTGGCCTTATAGGCGATGCACGTGCCGAGTCTGCCGAGCGCGGCGTGTTGTAGCGACCGGTTGAGTCCCCGTTTCTGTGCGGCCCCAGCACCTTTGGCCCGCCGGGTCATGCGGTGAAGGGACAGTTTCTCGATCCCGATGACATCATGGCCACGCACCAGTTCGGTGCTGAGCTTGGCGCGAAATCTCCCGCACACGCGCCCGTTTAGCCGACAGCCGCGCGGCGGCTCTCTTGTGCCCCTGGTAGCGTTTCGACTCCCAAAACCGGCGTCCCTGCCCGGCGGCGACCCGCTTGGACTTGGCCATCCGCCGCTGATGAAACTTGCGCTGCTTGTCCAGGAATGCCGGCGCATCGGCCCGGCCGACCCGAACCAACAGGTGCACATGATCGGGCATCACTTCGTGCGCCACGATCTGCCCGCCATACTCGGTGGCGATCTGGCCCAGCCGCTCGTCGAGGCGACCGACGACCCGCCCGCCCAAACCCGGCGCCGGTACTTCGGGCACCACACCAGATGCGCCAAGCGAGTACACGCCTCCCCGCGTGTGGCGAAAACGGCGCTCTGGCATACGCAAAACGCTACGAGACGACACCGACACAAACTCGCCACCACATGCTGTTAACCAACCGCCCCGATTCCCCCGGCGGCTAAAGCGACCGGCCCCCTCGGGGCTCATCAGTGGTAACGCCCGACTACCCTTCGGAAGGGTCCCCGAAAGCGTCCGCCGAAAGCGAGGTCCCTGTGCTGGGTCTGCCGGAGAAGGTGCGTGCCTGTCTGTTCGACCTGGACGGTGTGCTCACCGATACCGCGAGCGTGCATACCAAGGCCTGGAAGGCCATGTTCGACGCCTACCTCTCCCAGCGGGCCGAACGCACCGGGGACAAGTTCGTCCCCTTCGATGCCGCAGCGGACTACCGGCAGTACGTGGACGGCAAGAAACGCGAGGACGGAGTCCGGTCCTTCCTGGCGAGCCGGGGGATCGAAATTCCGGACGGCACGCACGACGACCCCGGCGACGCCGAGACGATATACGGCCTGGGCAATCGCAAGAACGACATGTTCCAGAAGGTGCTGGAAAGAGACGGCGTCGAGGTGTTCGAGGGCTCTCGACGCTACCTGGAGGCGGTCTCCTCGGCGGGTCTTGGTATCGCCGTGGTGTCTTCCAGCGCCAACACCCGCGAGGTGCTCGAAATCACCGGGCTCGGCCACTACATCCAGCAGCGGGTGGACGGCGTCACCCTGCGCGAAGAGCACATCACCGGCAAGCCGGCCCCCGACTCGTACCTGCGCGGGGCGCAGCTGCTCGACGTCGCCCCCGACGCGGCGGCCGTGTTCGAGGACGCGATATCGGGCGTGCAGGCCGGCCGTGCCGGTAACTTCGGCTTCGTGGTGGGTGTCGACCGAGTGGGCCACGCCGAGGATTTGCGCCGCAACGGCGCCGACGTGGTGGTAACCGACCTCGCCGAATTGCTCGACTCATGATCACCGAGGACACCTTCCCCGTCGAGCCCTGGCAGATCCGCGAGACCAAGCTCAATCTGAACCTGCTGGCCCAGTCGGAGTCCATATTCTCCCTGTCCAACGGGCACATCGGGCTGCGCGGCAACCTCGACGAGGGCGAACCGCACGGCCTGCCGGGCACCTATCTGAACTCGTTTTACGAAATCCGGCCGCTGCCCTACGCGGAGGCCGGCTACGGCTACCCGGAAGCCGGCCAGACCGTCGTCGACGTCACCAACGGCAAGATCATCCGCCTGATGGTCAACGACGAGCCGTTCGACGTCCGCTACGGCGAATTGATCGACCACGAGCGGATACTCGACCTGCGGGCCGGAACGCTGACGCGGCGCGCGCACTGGCGCTCACCCACCGGCAAGCAAGTGAAATTGTGCTCCACGCGGCTGGTCTCGCTGGCCAACCGCAGTGTGGCGGCCATCGAGTACGTGGTCGAAGCGGTCGACGAATTCGTCCGGGTGACCGTGCAGTCCGAACTCGTCAGCAACGAGGACCAACCGGAGACCTCGAACGACCCGAGGGTATCGGCCATCCTGGACAACCCGCTGGAGGCCGTCGACCACGAAATCACCGGCACCCGAGCGCTTCTCATGCACCGAACCCGCTCCAGCGCCCTGATGATGGCCGCTGCGATGGATCATGAGGTCGAGGTAGCAGGCCGGGTCGAGGTCACCACCGACGCCCGTGCCGACCTGGCCCGGACCACGGTGATCTGCGGGCTGCGTCCGGGACAGAAACTGCGCATCGTCAAGTACATCGCGTATGGCTGGTCCAGCCTGCGCTCCCGTCCCGCATTGCGCGACCAGGCCGCCGCGGCCCTGCACAGTGCCCGCTACAGCGGATGGCAGGGGCTGCTCGACTCACAGCGCCACTACCTCGACGAATTCTGGGAAAGCGCGGATGTCGAAGTCGAGGGTGACCCGGAATCTCAGCAAGCGGTCCGATTCGGGCTGTTCCATCTGGTGCAGTCCAGCGCCCGCGCCGAACGCCGGGCGATCCCCAGCAAGGGGCTGACCGGAACCGGTTACGACGGCCACGCCTTCTGGGACACCGAAGGTTTCGTGCTGCCGGTGCTGACCTACACGCTGCCGCATGCGGTCGCCGACGCGCTGCGCTGGCGGGCGTCGACGATGGACCTGGCCAAGGAGCGCGCGGCCGAACTCGGCCTCGACGGTGCCGCGTTTCCCTGGCGAACCATTCGCGGGCAGGAGTGTTCGGCCTACTGGCCGGCCGGCACCGCGGCCTGGCACATCAATGCCGACATCGCGATGGCCTTCGAGCGCTACCGCATCGTCACCGGCGACCATTCACTCGAGGAGGACTGCGGCCTCGCGGTGCTCATCGAGACCGCCCGGCTGTGGATGTCACTCGGACATCACGACCGGCACGGCGTCTGGCACCTCGACGGCGTCACCGGCCCCGACGAGTACACGGCGATCGTCCGCGACAACGTCTTCACGAACTTGATGGCGGCACACAATCTGGTCAGCGCCGCCGAGGCGTGCGTTCGCCATCCCGACGCGGCGGGAGCCGTCGGTGTCACGACCGAGGAGATGGCCAGCTGGCGCGATGCGGCCGCCGCTGTCCACGTTCCGTACGACGAACAGCTGGGTGTGCACCAGCAGTGTGAAGGCTTCACCACGTTCGCCGAGTGGGATTTCGAGACCAACACGACCTACCCGCTGTTACTGCACGAGGCATATGTGCGGCTCTACCCCGCCCAGGTGATCAAGCAGGCCGACCTGGTGCTGGCCATGCAGTGGCAGAGCCACGCCTTCACCCCCGAGCAGCGGGCCCGCAACGTCGACTACTACGAGCGGCGCATGGTGCGCGACTCGTCGTTGTCGGCCTGCAGCCAAGCCGTGATGTGCGCCGACGTCGGGCATCTGGAGCTGGCCCACGACTATGCCTACGAGGCCGCCCTGATCGACCTGCGCGATCTGCACCAGAACACCCGCGACGGACTGCACATGGCCTCACTGGCCGGAGCCTGGATGGCGCTGGTCAACGGATTCGGCGGCCTGCGCGACGACGAGGGCATCCTGTCCCTGGATCCCCAACTGCCCGACGGTATTTCGCGGCTGCGGTTCCGGTTGCGCTGGCGTGACTTCCGGCTGACCGTGGACGCCAACCACGCCGACGTCACCTACACCCTGCGGGACGGGCCCGGCTCCGCGCTGACCATCCGGCATGCCGGCGAAGATCTCGAGCTGAACACCGACTCGCCGACGACCCTCGCCGTGCGGTCCCGTAAGCCCTTGCTGCCGCCGCCGCCGCAGCCGCCGGGACGCGAGCCGGTGCACCGCCGGGCCACGCCCTCGCGGTTGAGTGCGCACTACTCCGCCGGGACTTAGTGGGGTTCGACGATCCGGGCCACCTCGGCGACCACGGCCTCCCGCAATTCGGCCTCGGAGAGCTCGTCGAGACCGGTCGACGCACGCAGGAAAGGCTCGAACAGCCGCCAACCGAATTGCAGCGCAGCGGCATTCGCCAGGGCCAGCCGCGCGCTGCGGTCATCGGTGTGGCGCGGGCCGATGACCTCGAGCAGCTCGGACATGCCGGGAAACTGGGTCTGCAGCGTCCCCACCGGATATCCGTCGAGCAACGTGCGGGCGAGCACCCGCAGATGCCGGTCGCCCGCACGCTGCAGCTCTGCGGCCGGCGCACCGCTGTGCCGCAGCGCGGTCGAGCTCATGCTGAGGTTGTCCAGCACGGCACCGACCAGCTGGTCCTTGGTGCCGAAGTGACGAAAAACCAGCCCGTGGTTGACGTTGCACCGGGCGGCGATGTCACGGATCGACGTCGCGGCCGGACCGCGTTCGGCGAACAGGTCGGTGGCCGCCTCCAAGATCGCCGCCGCCACCTCTTCGCGTCCGGTGGGACTTTTCCGGCGAGGAGTTGCCGAACTTGTAGTCATGTGGCTACACTAACTGTAGTCAACTGACTACACGTCACTTCAGCTTTTCTCAACCCAAGGACAATACGGAAATGACAGACCAGCTAACCGTCACCAAGCTGGGCAGCCGGATCGGCGCCCGAGTCGATGGAGTGGCGCTCGGCGGCGACCTCGACCCAGCCACGGTCGACGCGATCAGCCAGGCGCTACGGACACACAAGGTGATCTTCTTCCGCGGTCAGCATCACCTCGACGACCAAGAGCAGCTCGCGTTCGCGGGCCTGCTGGGCACGCCGATCGGCCACCCGGCCGCGGGTGCCCTGGCCGGCAAGAACGCCCCGGTCATCACGCCGATCAACTCCGAATACGGCAAGGCCAACCGTTGGCACACCGACGTCACGTTCGCGGCCAACTATCCGGCGGCCTCGATCCTGCGTGCGGTCACCCTGCCGAGCTACGGCGGATCGACGCTGTGGGCATCCACCGCGGCGGCCTACGAGCACCTGCCCGAACCGCTCAAATGCCTCGTCGAGAACCTGTGGGCGCTGCACACCAACCGCTACGACTACGTGACGAGCGAGCCCGACCCGGCCATGACCGACGCGCAGAAGGCGTTCCGGCAGGCCTTCGAGAAGAAGGACTTCCGCACCGAGCACCCCGTAGTTCGGGTACACCCGGAGACCGGTGAGCGCACCCTGCTGGCCGGGGACTTCGTGCGCAGCTTCGTCGGCCTGGACAGCCACGAGTCGCAGGTCCTGTTCGAGCTGCTGCAGCGGCGAATCACCGTGCCGGAGAACACCATTCGGTGGAACTGGGAAGCCGGCGACGTCGCCATCTGGGACAACCGGGCGACCCAGCACCGCGCGATCGACGACTACGACGGCCAGCCCCGGCTGATGCACCGCGTCACCTTGATGGGCGACGTGCCGGTCAACGTGCACGGCGAACGCAGCCGGGTGATCAGCGGCGCACCGCTCGACGTGCTCGCGAGTTAGCCGGCCGTGCTGATCGGATCGATCGGCAGCCACCGCAGCGCGCCTGGGGCGCCGATCGGCACCACCGGATGCTCGGGCTCGATGGGGTTCAGCCGGCGGTAGGAGTCACCTTGCAGCGGCCGCTGATCGTTTTCGCCCTTGTTCGGCCACAGCGAGGCGGCCCGCTCGGCCTGCGCTGCGATGGACAGCGACGGGTTGACGCCCAGGTTCGCCGAGATCGCGGCGCCGTCCACGACGAACATCGTCGGATAGCCGTACACCCGGTGGTAGGGGTCGATGACGCCGCGCGCGGGACTGTCGCCGATCACCGCGCCGCCCAGGAAGTGGGCGGTCAGCGGGATGTTGAACAGCTCGCCCCAGGTGCCGCCGGCCACGCCGTCGATCTTTTCCGCCATCCGTCGGGTGACCGCATTGCCGACCGGGATCCACGTCGGGTTGGGCTCGCCGTGCCCCTGCTTGCTGGAATACCAACGGATGCCGAGCTTTCCGCGCTTGGTGAACGTGGTGATCGAGTTGTCCAGGTGCTGCATCACCAGCGCGATCACCGTGCGCTCGCTCCACTGCCTGGGATTGAGCATCCGAAGGATGTTCTTCGGATCCTCGCGGCCCTGGTCCAGCAGCTGCCGCCACCGCGGCACGTCGGTGCCCTCGGGCCCGGTGCCGTCGGTCATCAAGGTCTGCAGCAGTCCCATCGCGTTGGAGCCTTTGCCGTACCGGACCGGCTCGACGTGCGTGTCCGACGTCGGGTGGATCGATGACGTGATCGCCACCCCATGGGTGAGGTCGAGATTGGGATTCACCTTCAGTGTCGCGGCGCCGACGATCGACTCGGAGTTGGTGCGGGTCAGCACGCCCAGGCGTTCCGAAAGGCGGGGGAGCTTCCCTTTGTCGCGCATCTTGAACATCAGATGCTGGGTTCCCCAGGTGCCCGCGGCCAGGATCAGGTGGCTGGCGGTGTACGTGCGCCTGTCCCTGCGCAGCCAACTGCCGGTACGAACGGTTTTGACCTCCCACAGCCCGTCCGAACGCTGCTCGAACCCCTTTACCGTCGTCATCGGAACCACTTCTGCGCCTGCCGATTCCGCGAGACCGAGGTAGTTCTTCACCAGGGTGTTCTTGGCTCCGTGGCGGCAGCCCGTCATGCAGCAGCCGCATTCCAGGCAGCCGGTGCGCGCCGGGCCCGCACCACCGAAATACGGGTCGGGCACGGTGACGCCGGGCGCCTTGGTTCCGTCGGGGCCGAAGAACACCCCGACCGGCGTCGGCACCCAGGTGTCGCCGCAACCCATCTCGTCGGCGACCTCTTTGACGATGCGGTCGGCGTCGGTGAAGGTCGGGTTGTACACCACGCCCAGCATCCGTTGCGCCTGCTGGTAGTGCGGAATCAGCTCGGAATGCCAGTCGGTGATGTGCTTCCACTGCTGGTCGTTGAAGAACGGCTCCGGCGGGATGTACAAGGTGTTGGCGTAGTTCAGCGAACCGCCACCCACCCCGGCGCCGGCCAGGATCATCACGTTGCGCAGCGGATGGATCCGCTGGATGCCGTAGCAGCCCAGCCGCGGCGCCCACAGGAACTTGCGCAGATCCCAGGACGTCTTGGCGAAGTCCTCGTCGGCGTAGCGCCGGCCGGCTTCCAGCACGCCGACGCGGTAGCCCTTTTCGGTCAGCCGCAGCGCGCTGACGCTACCCCCGAATCCCGAACCGATAATCAAGACGTCAAAATCAGGCTTCATCGCTGCAGTATGGCGCGCTTTACAGCCGAGGCGTTACTGAGCCACACCTAACTGTCGGGCGCGCGAGCGTGACGCCAGCGTCACAGTCGGCGTCGAGGGTGACGCTGGCGTCACGCTCGGCGTACATCAGGCGCCTACGGTGAGGCCAACCTTCTGGAATTCCTTGAGGTCGCAATAGCCCGCCTTGGCCATCGATCGGCGCAGGCCACCGACCAGATTCAGGGAGCCGAACGGGTCGTCGGACGGCCCGTTGAGGATGCGCTCCAGCGGCGGCCGCTCGCCGACCGCGATCTGCAGCATCGCCCCACGCGGCAACGACGGGTGCGCGGCCGCGGTGGGCCAGAACCAGCCCCCGCCGAGCGCTTCGGCGGATTCGGCCAGCGGCGTGCCCAGCACCACCGCGTCGGCCCCGCAGGCGATGGCCTTGGCCAGCTCGCCGGAGGTGTGGATGTCGCCGTCGGCCAGCACGTGCACGTAGCGGCCGCCGGTCTCGTCGAGATATTCACGCCGGGCGGCGGCGGCGTCGGCGATCGCGGTGGCCATCGGCACGCTGATGCCCAGCACCTCGTCGCTGGTGGTCACTCCTCTCGTCGAGCCGTAGCCGACGATGACGCCGGCCGCACCGGTGCGCATCAGGTGCAGCGCGGTGCGGTGGTCGAGCACGCCGCCGGCCACCACCGGAATGTCGAGCTCGGAGATGAAGGTCTTCAGGTTGAGCGGCTCGCCGTCGCTTGCCACCCGCTCGGCGGAAATGATCGTGCCCTGGATGACCAGCAGGTCGATGCCGGCCTGCAGCAGCACCGGTGTCAGCGCCTGAGCATTCTGCGGGCTCAGGCGCACCGCGGTGGTCACACCGGCGTCGCGAATGCGGGACACCGCCGCGCCCAGCAGTTCGGGGTCCAGCGGTGCCGCGTGCAGTTCCTGCAGCAACCGGATGGACGCCGACGGTTCGGGCTCCTTCTCGGCGGCCTCCACCAGCTGGGCGATCTTGGCCCCGACATCGGCGTGCCGGCCGATCAGCCCCTCGCCGTTGAGCACGCCGAGCCCGCCGAGCCGCCCCAGCTCGATCGCGAACTCCGGTGACACCAAAGCATCGGTCGGGTGTGCCAAGACCGGGATCTCGAACCGGTAGGCGTCCATCTGCCACGCCGTGGACACGTCCTGCGACGAGCGCGTGCGGCGCGAGGGCACGATGCTGATCTCGCTCAGTTCAAAGGTGCGACGGGCGCTGCGGCCCATCCCGATCTCGACCATGTTCGCCGTCAGCGGACGTAGTAGTTGGGCGCTTCGACGGTCATCGCGACGTCGTGTGGGTGGCTCTCCTTGAGACCGGCAGGCGTGATCCGGACGAACTGCGCCTGCTGCAGCACCTCGATCGTGGGCGAGCCGGTGTAACCCATCGCCGCGCGCAGGCCGCCGGTCAGCTGATGGATCACCGACGCGAGCGGACCGCGGAACGGCACCCTGCCCTCGATGCCCTCCGGCACCAACTTGTCTTCGGAAAGGGCGTCGTCGGCGAAGTAGCGGTCTTTGGAGTACGACTTGCCACCGCCTCCAGGACCCGAGCGCCCCTGCATGGCGCCCAGCGACCCCATGCCGCGGTAGCTCTTGTACTGCTTGCCGTTGACGAAGATCAGCTCGCCCGGCGCCTCGGCGGTGCCGGCCAGCAGCGAGCCGAGCATGGCCGTCGAAGCACCGGCGGCCAGCGCCTTGGCGATATCGCCGGAGTACTGCAGTCCGCCGTCGGCGATGACCGGCACCCCCGCGGGCGCGCACACCGCCACGGCCTCCAGGATCGCGGTGATCTGCGGTGCGCCGACGCCGGCCACCACCCGGGTGGTGCAGATCGACCCCGGCCCGACGCCGACCTTCACCGCGTCGGCACCGGCATCGACCAGCGCCGCGGCCGCGGACCTGGTGGCGACGTTGCCGCCGATCACCTCGACCCGGTCGCCCACCTCGAGTTTGAGTTTGCTGACCATGTCCAGGACCAGCCGGTTGTGTGCGTGTGCGGTGTCGACGATCAGCACGTCAGCCCCGGCGTCGACCAGCATCATGGCGCGGACCCAGGCATCGCCGCCGACGCCGACCGCGGCGCCCACCAAGAGCCGGCCGTCGCTGTCCTTGGTGGCCAGGGGGTGTTGCTCGGTCTTGACGAAGTCTTTGACGGTGATCAGCCCGGTCAGCCGGCCGCGGCCGTCGACGATGGGCAGCTTCTCGATCTTGTTGCGGCGCAACAGGCCCAGCGCCGCCGACGCGCTGACACCCTCCTGGGCGGTGATCAGCGGGGCTTTGGTCATCACCTCGGCGACCTGCTTGGACTCGTCGACCTCGAACCGCAAGTCGCGGTTGGTGATGATGCCGACCAGCGATCCGGAGTCGTCGACCACCGGCAGCCCGGAGATCCGGAACCGGGCACACAGCGCTTCGACCTGCGCCAACGTGTTGTCCGGGCGGCAGGTGACCGGGTCGGTGACCATGCCGGCCTCCGAGCGCTTCACCATCTCCACCTGGCCGGCCTGCTCGGCGACCGGCAGATTGCGGTGCAGCACGCCCATGCCGCCGGCCCGGGCCATCGCGATGGCCATCCGCGACTCGGTGACGGTGTCCATCGCCGAGCTGACCAGCGGAACCTTGAGCCTGATCTTCTTGGTGAGCTGGCTGGAGGTGTCGGCGGTGGCCGGCACCACGTCCGACGCCGCGGGCAGCAGCAAGACGTCGTCGAACGTCAAGCCCAGCATCGCCACCTTGTGTGGGTTGTCGCCGCCGGTGGGCACGGGGTCATCCGCCAAGCCATCGACGGGAGCGTGCATATATGAACTGACGACCAGGTCGGAGCTGTCTTCGAGGTGGGACATGCCACGGGACATCGGTGCGGCCTCCACATGCATGTTCGTAGTGAGAAGCCCATCCTATCGGCTCTCCCGAGGCCCGAGACGCGCCTATTTGCGCGTGCCGCGGCTTTGCGCGAGGCGCATGCGCCCGGGATTTCTATTTCTGGCGTTATCACTGCCCGCTTGCGTAATGTAGAGGGGTGCGTGACCACCTCCCGCCGGGTTTGCCGCCCGACCCCTTCGCCGACGACCCCTGTGACCCGTCGGCAGCGATGGAAGCCGTTGAACCGGGCCAGCCGCTGGATCAGCAGGAGCGGCTGGCGGTCGAGGCTGACCTGGCCGATCTCGCCGTTTACGAGGCGCTGTTGGCGCACAAGGGAATTCGCGGCCTCGTGGTGTGCTGCGACGAGTGCCAGCAAGACCACTATCACGACTGGGACATGTTGCGTGCCAACCTGCTGCAGTTGCTGATCGATGGCACCGTCCGCCCGCACGAACCGGCCTACGACCCCGAACCCGACGCCTATGTGACGTGGGATTACTGCCGGGGATACGCCGACGCGTCGCTCAATGAAGCGACCTCAGACGCGGACGGTTTTCGGCGCCACTGAGCGCCACCCCAACTAGCTGTGGCTAGGGCGCCGGCACCGGTGCCGATACAACCGTGCCCGACGCGGGTTCTGGGGGTGGTGGCGGTGGCGGCGTGTCGGATTTGTGCCCATGGTGGTGAGTCCGCGTCGAGGTGGGCGGGGGCGGCGGGGTCTCGGTCGACGGAACTCCCGATGGGGGCGCCGATGCCACCGGCGAAGACGCGTTGGGGTTGGAAGTCAACGTCGGCGACGTCGGGGCCGGGGACGAGGCCGAAGCCTTGGCGGACGTCGACGGCGCCGGCGGCGTCGACGACGCCGGTGCAGACGACGCGGGAGCGGTCCCTTGCGGAGACGCCGACGACGGCGCAGGGGCCGCCGGTCGCGATCGCGGAGCCGGACGGGTCAGCGAATTGCCTGCGGGCGGGGCCTGGGGTGGCAGCGTCGCGTTCGGATTGCGTGACTCCACCCTGGTGTTCAGCAGATTGACCTGGTCGATGAGGTCTTGCCGGCGGCCACCGTCGTTCAGCGCCTGCACGTTGCTGCTGACCTCGGCCAGCTGATTCTGCGCCTGGCTCCACTGGCCCTGGGCGATCAGTTCCTCGACCTTCGCCAGCTCGGCCTTGGCGGACAACGCGATCTGGTCGTCTTTGACCCGCGGCTCGTTGAACACCATCGCGTGCAGGCCGTACAGCGTGTCTCCCGGACGCGCTTCGACCACCATCGCCCCGAATCCACTCAGCACCATCAGCGTCGCCGCCACCGATCCGACGAAGGCCAGGCCACGGCGCGCCCCTCGGCGTTCTTCGGTCAAACCGTCGCGCAGTGCCTCGACGGCTTGTTCCGGTGAAACCAGTGCGCTGGCCGGTGGCCACCTCAGGTCGTCGCGCCACTCCCCCAGCAGCGCGGCCATTGCATGATCTTCTGGGTCGTCGGGATCGTCGAGGTCGATGTCGGCCAACCCGGCGAGCGCGTCGAGCAACAGATCGGTGCGCGCCACCTCGTCGAGGGCCGGCCGATCGGGATGTCCAAAATCACGTCTTGAATTAGGCATAGTCACCTGCCGCCACAATCTCGTCCTTCAGTCGCTGAAGTGCACGGTGCTGGGCTACCCGGACCGCCCCCGTGGTGCTGCCGACGGCCGCGGCCGTCTCCTCCGCGGACAGGCCGACGACAACGCGCAGGATGAGGATCTCGCGTTGTTTGGAAGGCAAGATCTCCAGCAGTTCGTTCATCCGCGTGGTCGAATCGGCCTCGATGGCCCGCTGCTCCGGGCCGGCGTCGGCCGACCGGCGCTCGGGAACCGACTCGGCGGGATACGCAAGATCTCGGCCGGCGGCTCGGTGTGCGTCGGCAACCTTGTGCGCTGCGATGCCGTACAGGAAGGCAAGGAACGGACGTCCTCGATCCCGGTAGCGCGGCAAGGCCGTAATGGTGGCCAAGCACACCTCCTGTGCCACGTCGTCGGCTGTGAAGCCACTCCGCTCGACGGTGCCGACTCGCGCTCGGCAATATCGCACGACTATCGGCCGGATGGTCTCCAGCACCTGCCGCAATGCGTTCCGGTCCCCTGCCACGGCCTCCGCAACCACAGCGTCGAGACGTTCCCCTTCAATTGTCATCGACGTCGATATCTCCAACGTTACGAAGCGGACACATCATTGGCGCGCAGACAGCAAAGGCAGCTAAGACACAGCTAGACAATAACCGCGGAATGCCGTTTCAAAAAGAACGCCAGTTTCCCCCGGCGCGCCGTACCTGACCTGCGCAAACATCCCGAATTTCGGCAAATTCACGCAATTTCTGTGGCGATAATGTGACGCTGCTGATATCGATCAGCAAGCAAGCAAGTGCCCAACGCAGGGGAATCAGCCCAAATTGGCCGGTGTCGGCGAGCGCGGCTTGGGCGACGGCGCGCGCCCGCTCGACGGCGCCGGCGCTACACAGCGCGGCGGCGAGCACCACATCGCTTTTGACCTGATGCCGCACCGACCGAGGCGTCTGCATGGCCCGCGCCAGCTCAACCGCTTCCTCGGCACGGCGGACCGCGGCCGCACCGTCGCCGGAGGCCATCGCCAACTCGGCGGCCACCCACCGCCGGCGCACCGCGAGGCGCTCCGGCAGGCCCGCGCAAGCCAGAAACGGGTCTGCTCGCGTCAATAGCGTTGCCGCAGCAGCGAAACGGCCGACGCCTAGCGCGTCGGCGGCCAAACCGATCAGGGCATCGGCCGCAGCCTCGGGATCGCCTCCGGCCAGCGCCAGGGCGCGCCCGTCCCAGCCTCGGGCAAGCGTGTGCCAGCCGAGTTGCCGCAAGAACGACGCCTGGGTGCTGTGCGCCAGCGAAGCCAACGGGCCGGCTGAAACACGACGTCGCAGCACGGCCAGGTCGCCGTAAGCGTGCGCATAGCGACCCTGTCCACCGGCCGCGACGGCCCGCAGCCACAGTTGGTGCCCGGTGGTGGCTGTCGGCAGCGGCCAGCTACCGCGCAGGCTTCCGAACGCGGCGTCGGCCAACGTTCGGTCATTCACCGAAGTGTGATCAGTTTCAATCACCCTGATAACTGAGTCCCATTAGTAAAAAGTTTGTGGTCGATACGTTACTGGAATATTAACCAGAGCCGTGTGTCTGACTATTAGACGGCCCCCTGCGGGCCGTCCTGACCTGGGGAATCTTCGCAGCACCGGGGTCGCCGTTAGCATGTTGCGTCTTCCGTAAATACGAAGTAGATGAACGGAGGGTTAATTCTCAAGCGACCGCCTCCGAATTCACCACAACCCGAGCCTATTGACTGCATTTGTATAGCGCCCCTAACGTCTAACCGTGACGGGTAGTCATCGGTGACGCCACTCCAAAATCAGCTTGCGCAACTCGCGTGTGAGCGAGTGTTAGCTCCACGTAAGCGTGCGGTGCAGAGAGGGAAATCTTAGCGATGCCACAACCGGAGCAGCTACCTGGACCTAACGCCGACATTTGGAACTGGCAATTGCAGGGCCTTTGCCGCGGCGTTGATTCGTCGATGTTCTTCCACCCGGACGGCGAACGAGGCCGTGCTCGCATGCAGCGTGAGCAACGGGCCAAAGAGATGTGCCGGCGCTGCCCGGTGATCGAGCAGTGTCGTTCGCATGCGTTGGAGGTCGGCGAGCCCTACGGCGTGTGGGGCGGCCTGTCCGAATCCGAGCGCGAGCTACTGCTCAAGGGCAACATCGGGCGCAATCGCGGAATCCGCCGTTCGGCGTAGGTCGCGGCGCGCAACTCGGGCTCTCTAAGTCGGCTCCACGGCGACTCTGGCCTCACTGGCCACATCCGTCACTTGAGTCTCTGGATCGGTGGGCACCCAACGTACCCACCTAACAGCGACTGGGAGCTGGGCAAATAGAACACCGCTGCCGCCAGAGGCCAATGTGGCTGGAGTGACAAGACACGCGCCCACCGGTCAATCGACCGGCGAGTGGTGGAACGATTCGTGACATGACAACGCAGGAGACCGGCCAGGACGAGTCGTCGGAGGGCTCTGAGGGCTCTGAGGGCTCCGTGACCGTCACCGAGGCGGGCACGGGGACCTACACGCAGCAGATCACCGCGGGGCACCACCAGCTCGTCGCCGACGAGCCACGGCCCATTGGCCACGACGCGGGGCCGACACCCTACGATCTGCTGCTGGCCGCGCTCGGGTCGTGCACGTCGATGACGGTCCGGATGTATGCCGACCGCAAGGGCTGGCCAGTCGAGCGGGTTCGAGTGACGTTGCGGCACTCGCGGATTCACGCGAAGGACTGCGCCGAGTGCGAAACCACCGTCGGGTGGATCGACCAGATCGATCGCGACATCGAGCTGACCGGCGACCTCGACGAGTTGCAACGGCAACGGTTACTGCAGATCGCCGAACGTTGTCCCGTTCATCAGACCCTGAAGTCAGAGGTCCGCATCAGCACATCCTTGTCATGAGTAAGGATCTACCCGTGACGGATCTATCTGCGTACGGGCCGTGGGCCGTGATCGCGGGCGGCTCGGAAGGCGTCGGCGCGGAATTCGCCGCGCAACTGGCCGACGCCGGTCTCAATCTCGTTCTGATCGCCCGAAAGTCGGCGCCGCTGGCGCAGACCGCGGATTCGTGTCGGAGGCGCGGCGTCGAAGTGCGCACGCTGACTCTTGATCTGGTTGCCCCGGACGCCGTCGCGCAGATCGCCCAGGCCACCGCCGACGTCGAAGTCGGCCTGCTCGTCTACAACGCGGGCGCGAACACCTGCAGCGAGCCCTTCCTCGACGGCGACCTGGCCGAATTCGAAAACGTCATCGACCTCAACATCGGCACGACGCTGGCGCTGGTGCAGCACTTCGGCCGCCCGATGCGCGAGCGTCGCCGCGGCGGCATCCTGCTGGTCGGATCGATCGCCGGGTATCTGGGTTCAGTGCGCCACACCGTGTATGGCGGCGTGAAGGCATTCGGGCGCATTTTCGCCGAGAGCCTGTGGCTCGAGTTGCGCGAGTACAACGTCGACGTGCTCGAACTGGTGCTCGGCGTCACCCGGACCCCTGCGATGGAGCGGGTGGGGCTCAACTTCGACGTGCCGGGCATGAGCGTCGCCGAGCCGGCCGACGTGGCACGCGAAGGTTTGGAACACCTCCCGAACGGGCCGGTGTATGTGGCCGGCGGCAACGCCGACGACGTCGCACGGCGCAACGATCCCGACCGTGCCAAGGTGGTCCTGGGCACACACCGTTTCATGGAGAAGCTGATGGGGTCGCGCCGATGAGCGGACAGCTGAACGAAAAGGTCGCACTGGTGACGGGCGCCGGCGCGGGCATCGGCGAGGGAATCGCCCGCCGGTTCGCCGACGAGGGCGCGAAAGTCGTTGTCGCCGAACTTGATTCCCCTTCGGGCCAAGCCGTCGCGGATTCCGTCGGCGGAATCTTCGTCGGCACCGACGTGAGCGATCGTGCGCAGGTCGAAAATGCGGTACAGGCCGCGCTTTCCGAGTTCGGTTCGATCGACATCGTGGTGAACAATGCCTGGGGCGGCGGGTCGATCGGCCGGGTCGAAAAAAAGACCGACGACCAGTTGGCACACGGTATCGCCGTCGGCTACTACGGCCCCTACTGGGCGATGCGCGCGGCCTTCCCGCACATGAAGGAACGGGGCTGGGGCCGGATCATCAACATGTGCAGCCTCAACGGCGTCAACGCCCACATGGGCACGCTGGAATACAACGCGGCCAAGGAGGCACTGCGGGCGCTCACCCGAACGGCCGCACGCGAGTGGGCGCCGACGGGCGTCACCGTCAACGCGATTTGCCCGGCGGCCAAGAGCCAGGCCTTCTTTCGGGCCATCGGTGACTATCCAGAGCTGGAGGCGATGGCCGACGCGGCCAATCCGATGGGCCGGATGGGCCAGCCGTACGACGACATCGCCCCGGTCGCGGTGTTCCTGGCCAGTGACGGCTCGCGCTACCTGACGGGTAATACCTTGTTCGTCGACGGTGGCAGCCACATCAACGGCGCCCCCTGGACCCCCGACCTGGATTCTTAGTGGTCCAGGACTGCGGTGACCTGGATCTCGACCCGCATCTGCGGGCCCGCCAGCGCGGCGATGCCGATGCACGTCCATAGCGGGGCGCGTTCACCCATACGTCGGCGAAATTCTTCGACCATTGTGGCCAGATGGTCCTGTCCGATCCTGCCGTCGGCGTTCGGCAGGTGGTAAGAGTGAACGCTGACGACGTGACGCCAGGAAGCTCCGGCAATCGCCAGCGTCCGCTCGACATTGTCGAAGGCCTGGATGACTTCGTCTCGGACTGATTCAGGAACGCGAAAGTTGTCGTCCCATCCGCCTTGGCCGGACGTCTCGACCCGGTTGCCGTACCGGACTGCCTCGGAGTAGTGGAAGTCCTGTCTCTGACGATCGCCGTATCCGGGCGTGACGAAGAAAGCTGCGCTGCTCATGTGGCTGGAAAATGCCACGGCGACACGTAAATCTCCGCGACGACACGCCGAGAACTAGCGCAGTAGCTTCTGTGTCGACCAACGAGATCGTGCCTCGCCGATTAAGCGTCGACGACCGGCTTGAGCGCTTCGCCCACTCTGGTGATGACACCGGGTATGTAGGAAGATCAACTCCAGCAATGGTTTCCGTCACTTGCCTACTCCGATGACGCGGATGATCGGCTTGCCGTGACCACGTTGGTTCGGGTCGAATGCTGCTACTGCGTCTTCGAGTGGGTATGTCGTCCCAACGAGTGGACGAAGCCGACCCTCGCGAAGCCTGAGCTCCAGCTCGGCAAGCGCAGCGCGATCGGGTTCGACGACGAAAAAGATTGCCCGGGTGTTTCCGGGCGGAACTCGCGGTGGTTCAGCGATGCTGACAAGTGCACCGCTCGGACGGACCAATGTTGCTGAGCGATTGAGGATTTGACCGCCCATCACGTCGAACACCAGGTCGACTTCGCCAAGGTCCTCCAGCCGGTCATGATGCAGATCCATGAAGAAATGCGCACCGAGATCGAGCACGGTCTGGCGGTGGGCGGCGCGGCCGGTACCGATCACCCGGGCCCCCGCCTCGCGGGCCAGTTGCACAGCCACCGATCCGACGCCTCCGGCGGCGCCGTGGATGATGACCGTCTGCCCCGCCGCTAGCCGCCCGTGCACGAAAAGTCCCTGCCACGCCGTGAGACCTGAAATCGGCAGCGCGGCAGCCGCAATGGGGTCGACTCCGGCCGACAGCGGCGCGAGGTTGCGCGCCTCGACTGCCACGAATTCGGCCAGTGTGCCGTTGCGGCACCAGTCGGTGATTCCGAAGACTCGTTGGCCGACATACAGTCCGGTGGTCCCGTAGCCTAGCTCCTCGACCACACCGGAGACCTCGTGGCCGGGGATGGTGGGCGTCCGGTCCCGCCCGGCCCGGTCGGTCCAGGTGGCCGGCCAGTCGAGTTCACCCGGGGTGAACCCGGCCGCGTGCACCCGGACTATGACGTCGTTCTCGGCAGCGTGGGGGTAGGGCACTTGCGCTGGCGCAAGCCCATCGATACCAGCGGCGCGGTCACGCGCAACGATCGCTTGCATCGTCGTTCTATGCCGTCGACCTCTCCAGGACATGCACGCCGCACGCGGAACCGAGTCCGATCACGTGGGCCAGGCCGACTTTGGCGTCCTTGATCTGGCGGTCTCCGGCCTCGCCGCGCAGGTGGTGACAGATCTCCCAGACGTTGGCGATGCCGGTGGCCGCAATCGGATGACCCTTGGACTCCAGCCCGCCCGACACGTTCACCGGTGTCGAGCCGTCCCGCCAAGTCGCACCCGAGTTGAAGAAGTCCGCCGCGCCACCCTCTTCGCACAGCATCAGGTTGTCGTAATGCACCAACTCGGCGGTGGCGAAGCAATCGTGCAATTCGACGAGATCGAGGTCGGCCGGCCCGATGCCGGCCTGTTCGTAGGCGATGGTTGCGGCCTTCCGGGTGAGCGTGTTGACGTTCGGCAACACCTGGCACCCTTCCTCGTAGGGGTCGGTGGTCAACACCGACGCCGACACCTTCACAGCGCGCCTGCGCTGCTCGAGCGACAGCGACTTCAGCGTCGCGCCACTGCACACGACGGCGGCCGCGGCACCATCGCAATTCGCCGAGCACATCGCGCGCGTGTTCGGGTAGGCGATCATCACGTCGTTCATGATCTGCTCGAGGGTGAACCGCTTCTGGTATGACGCAAGCGGATTCAACGTGGAGTGGGCGTGGTTCTTCTCGCTGATCTTCGCGAACAACTCGAAGCTGGTGCCGCCGTACTTGTGGCCGTATTCGGCCCCGATCTGGGCGAAGACGCCCGGCATCGTCTCCGTGCCGATCCTGCCGTCGATCGGTGCGACCGCACCGTAGCGGCCCGCCGGTGTCCAGGTGTCCGCGTCCTTCTTCTTGGCCCCGCCTGCCAGCAGACCGGCGCCCGCGAGCTTCTCGACGCCCACCGCCAGGCCGTAGTCCACCTCCCCGGCCTTGACCGCCATGATGGCGGTGCGTAGTGCGGTCGCACCGGTCGCACACGCATTGGCGACGTTGTACACCGGAATGCCGGTCTGGCCGATCTGCTTCTGAAGCTGTTGGCCGATACCGGCATTCGCGTTCATCAGGTTGCCAGCGGCAAGCACTCCGATGTCGGCCATCGTGACGCCCGCGTCCGAAAGCGCGCCCGTGGCGGCCTCGGCCGCCAGGTCGACGGTGTCGAGTTCGGGGTGCTTGCCGAACTTGGTCATGTGGATGCCGAGGATCCAGATCTCGTCACTTGCGCTCATCACTAGTCCTTCCAGTTCACGAGACGGGCTCGAAGCCGAACCCGACCGCCTCCGTGCCCGCGGAGTCGGTGCCGATCGAATGAGTGGCGAGCCGCACTTTCATGCCGTCGAAAACGTGCTCGGGATCGGGCTCGACGTTAATGAGGTTGGCGCGCACCTGGGTTCCGCCGCAATCGACCACAGCGGCCACGAACGGGGTCGGAATACCTGGTGCGGCGAACGCGACAATGGTGAACGCGCGCACCGTGCCCTCGGTCGCGATCGGCACGATCGCGAATTCGTTGGCGAAGCACTTGGCACACGCGTTTCGTCGGTCGAAGTATCTGGAACCGCAGTTGGCGCATTCGTGCGCGACCAAATGCGGATGGTCACCGTCGAGCACCAGATAGTCGACCAGCGGGATCTGCCCGGCCATGCCCACCTCCATCGTTGGTGCCTTCGACGGTATCGCGCGCGTCGACAGGAAAACGGAACACCCCCGATGGAGGCAATAGGATCGTGGGGTGCGTAGCCGCCCGTTGCGGACGAAGGCGAACATGTCGGGGAAGCCGACGGCACTGGAAGCCGTCAAGACCGACCAACGCCGAGTGTGGGACCTATGCACGGAAATCGTTGGCATTCCGTACATTAACCCCACAGTCGGGCATCAATCACCGAGTGATGGTGAAACGGTGATCGAGACTTGCGACTGCTCGATGTGGTTGGTGATCAGCTCGACGAGACGGGCGGTGACTCCCGGCGCCAGGTCATGGCCCATGCCCGCGATGGTGACATGACGGGCGCCGGTGATGGCTGCCGCGGTGGCACGCCCTCCGGTGGGATGCACGATGGGGTCGCGGTCGCCGTGAATCACCAACGTGGGTGCGGAGATTCGGTAGAGCTCGGCGGTGCGGTCGCCCGACTTGTAGATGGCGTTGATCTGCCGTGCGACACCGTCTCCGGCCGCTTCCCGCAGACCGCGGTCCCAGGCCCCCGCCGCGTACTCGGCGGCACCGGTCTGGTCAAGCGGGAACCCGGCGCCCGCGAGGTGGTTCGCCAGCCTGACGTGCTTGCGGATGAACTCGTCACGGGTGCGTGACCCGGGGTTGGAAAGCAGCATCAGCGTCGAGATGGCGGGCTGTCCGACCCGCTTGCCACCGGTGGTGGAGAAGATCGACGTCAGCGACGCCGTCCGGGCGGGGTGGCGGGCCGCGACCGTCTGGGCGATCATGCCGCCCATGGACATTCCGGCCACGTGGGCCTGCGCGATACCGAGATGGTCGAGCACGGCGATTGCGTCGCCGGCCATATCGGCCAGGTCGTAGCCGTCCCGGCGGGGGCGGCGCAAGGCCCGGCCGAGCAGGCTCGGCGGCGGTGTGGCAGCCGGAGTGGTGCGGCCGACGTCCCGGTTGTCGAATCGGATCACGTAGAACCCTTGTGCGACAAGGCCGTCGACCATGGCCCGCGGCCACGCGGTCAGGTCCAGGGTCAGGCCGGCGATCAGGAGCAGGGGCGTACCGGACGGATCACCGTCCGTCCGGTAGCACACTCGCCGGTCGGCGCCGGCGCGGCAGAACTGGTCGATCATGCGGTCACCGCCACTGCGCTCGACGCCGCGACCTGGCGGGAGGTACCGAACCGCAGGTCGGGGTCGACCACCGACTCGCCGCGGAGCAGCTTGACGTCGGTGTAGTAGCTCGACGACATCATCCACGGTGCGCCGTTACCCTGCTTGGGCATCTGGTGCAGCGCGCGCTGGACGTACCCGGCGGAGAAGTCCAGCAGCGGCCGAGCCTCCATCTCCGGGTCGTCGACTTCGGGACGCGCGGTGTCGTAGCCGTTGGCGTCCATGTGGGTCAGCAGCCGGCAGAAGTGCTCACACAACAGCCCGACCTTGAGCGTCCACGACGAGTTCGTGTAGCCGACGGCGAACGCGAAGTTCGGCACTCCCGAGAGCATCATGCCCTTGTAGGCGAACGTCTTGGAGAAGTCGACCGGCTCGCCGTCCACGCTCAGGGACACCCCGCCGAACATCTGCAGGTTCAAACCCGTTGCCGTGACGATGATGTCGGCGTCCAGGTGACGGCCCGACTCCAGCTCGATGCCCGTCTCGGTGAATGTCGCGATGCGGTCGGTCACCACCGAGGCGCTGCCGTCGCCGATGGCCTTGAACAGGTCGCCGTCGGGCACCGCGCACAACCGCTGGTCCCACGGGTTGTAGTCCGGGTTGAAGTGTTCGTCGACGGGATAGCTCTCGGGCAGCTGCTTGGCGTTGAGGCGGCGGATCATCTTTTTGGCCGGACCGGGGAAGGTCTGGCAGAACTGGTAAATGGCACGCTGTTTGACGATGTTCTTGCGCCGCGTAAGCGCATAGCCGCGCTTGTCGCCGAGCACCTTCTTGGCAGTGTTGGCGAAGACGTCCTTCGAAGGCACCGCCATGATGTAGGTCGGCGAGCGCTGCAGCATCGTCACGTGCGCGGCCTTGCCGGCCATCGAAGGCACCAGGGTGACCGCGGTCGCGCCGCTGCCGATGACCACTACCTTCTTGCCGGTGTAGTCCAGGTCCTCGGGCCAGTGCTGGGGGTGCACGATCTGGCCTTGGAACCGGTCACGGCCGTCGAACTCGGGGGTGAATCCCTCGTCGTAGCGGTAGTAGCCGCCGGCCATGAAGATCCAATTCGCGCTGAACTGGACCAGTTCCTCGGTGTCGGTACGCTCCACGTCGACCAGCCAACGCGCCTCGGCGCCGGACCAAGCGGCGCCGAGCACCCTGTGGTGGAACCGAACCTTGGCGTCGATGCCGTTCTCGGCTGCGGTCTCGCGCAGGTACGCCAGGATCTTGTCGGCGCTGGCGATGGCGTTCTCGTCGCGCCAGGGCTTGAACTCGTACCCGAAGGTGTGCAGATCGGAGTCGGAGCGAATCCCTGGGTAGCGGAACAGATCCCAGGTGCCGCCCGTGGCGCCGCGCGCCTCCAGGATGGCGTAAGACCTGCCGGGGTGTTCCTTTTGCAGGTAGTAGGCGGCGCCGATGCCGGAGATACCGGCACCGACGATCAAGACGTCGACATGCTCGGCGCCTGTGGCGGCGGAGAATGTGGCCTTCATGGAGTGCTCCTCGGTGAGTGATGTTGGGCGTGTGCTGTCCATGATTGAGATCTCAGCCACGTTTCTCCAATTGCAAACTGCCCTGATATGTCCACAAATCAGTGCATAATGCACGACGTCGTTTAGGCTGGGCACATGGCGTGGGAGCCTCCGTCACCGCGGGTCGCGGAGCTGATCCGCCAGGGAGCACACATCGCACTTGATGCGCCCGCGGAGTGGCTCGACGAGATCGACCGCGCGACGCTGGCCGCGAGCCCCGAGATCCGCGAAGACCCGGTGCTGGCCGCGTCCGTGACCCGCACCAACCGGGCCAACCTCTTGCACTGGGCCGCGGCCAACGTTCGCGATCCGGGTCGTCCGGTGCCGGGCAACCTGGGGGCCGAACCGCTGACCCTGGCGCGCGATCTGGTCCGCCGAGGCCTCGACGCCGCCGCGCTGGACGCGTATCGGGTCGGGCAGCACGTCGCGTTGCGGTGGTGGTTGAAGACCGCTTTCGAGCTCACTTCTGATGCAGGCGAGTTGAACGAGATGCTCGATGTCACGTCGCGTTCGATCGGCGAGTTCATCGACGCGACGCTGGCCGGCATCAACGCCCAAATGCGATCCGAGCGCGAGGAGCTGACCCGAGGCACCCACGCCGAACGCCGAGAAGCCGTCGCCCTGATCCTCGAGGGCGCACCCATCACTCGCCGTCGCGCCGAAGCCCGTCTCGGCTACGCACTCAACCAATCCCACACGGCGGCCGTGCTGTGGACCGACCAGCCCGACAGCGATACGCGTGCCCTGGACCGAGTCGTCGACGCCCTCGGTCAGGTGACCGGCACCCGCCCGCTCAACGTGATCGCCAGCGCGGCCACCCGCTGGGTGTGGATCGGCGGGGGTAAACGCTTGACTGTTGCGGATCTGCACAGCGGACTCGAGCAATATCCCGCGGTGCGGGTCGCCGTCGGCCCGTCCGCCACCGGAGTCGACGGCTTTCGGCGCAGTCACCTGAATGCTCTGACCACCCAGCGGATGCTTGCTCGCCTGGAATCCCGCCAACGCGTCGTGCTGTTCGCCGACGTCCAATTGGTTGCGCTGCTCACTCTCGACCCTGAAGGCGCCGACGATTTCATCACTGCGATACTCGGCGACTTCCGACATGCACCACCCGAATTGCGCAGCGCCGTAGAGATATTCATCAACGAGCAGTGCAACGCTTCTCGGGCGGCCGAGCGCCTCTACACCCACCGCAACACCTTGAAGGAGCGACTGCACCGCGCCGAGAAGCTACTCCCGCGCCCACTGGAGGAATCCAGCGTGCACGTTGCCGTCGCCCTGGAAGCCTTGCGGTGGCGTGGCGATATCGCGTCAGATTCCAGGAAGGCAAGCGGGCCGCCGTCAGGACTGGGCCGCTCGACACGGTCAGTCTGATCGCCCCCGCAGAGCCTTCGGCTACGGCAGCCCGTTGTTTCCGCCCGCGCCGAGCAGCAACCCGCCGGCGCCGCCCGCTCCGCCGATGCCCGCCACGCCAGTCCCGGCGTTACCACCGTTACCGCCATCGCCGATCAGCACGGTGCCGCCACCCGCCCCGCCGTCGCCGCCAACTTGGCCGGCCCCGCCGGCGCCGCCGTTACCGCCGTTGCCTATCAGTAGGGCCTTGCCGCCGGCGCCGCCGTCACCGCCGGTGGTGGCGCCCGGGCCGCCTGCGCCGCCGGCGCCGCCGGCGCCGCCGTCACTGAAGATGACGCCGCCGTCATCGCCGGGCCCGCCTGCCCCGCCGTGCAATACGCCGAACCCACCGGCGCCGCCGGCGCCGCCGATCGCGAAGAGCTGACCGTTGCCGTGGCCGTTGCCGCCGGCGGCCCCGCCGGCCCCGCCGAAGGAGCCACCGGCCCCGCCGGCTCCGCCGGGGCCCTCTGCGGTGCCGATGATGGTTGTGATCCCGCCGGGCCCGCCATCCCCGCCGGTGACTAGGCCGAACCCGCCCGCGCCACCGGCGCCGGCACTGGCGAATACCCCGCCCTGCCCGCCCACCCCGCCGTCCCCGCCGGCGACGGTGATGCCCAGCCCGCCGGTCCCGCCGTCCCCGCTGCTGGCGAACACCCCGAGGAACCCGGTCCCAGCGTCCCCGCCGAATCCGCCAGTGAGGTCGCCGAACCCGCCAGGTCCGCCGATCCCGCTCCCGATGAACAGCACGCCGTCGCCGCCGGTGCCGCCGGTCCCGCCGTTCCCGAATTCACCAGCGCCACCGGCGCCGCCGGCCCCGGCCGCACCGAAGAGCGCGCCGGTGCGGCCGCCGGACCCGCCAATACCGCCAGTTTTGTTGGTCGCCGAGGTGGGGCCGCCGGCCCCGCCGGAGCCACCGACACCGCTCACAAAGGCATCCCCGCCAGCGCCGCCGGCCCCACCCGGGCCGGTCGCCGAGAACCCGCCGGCCCCGCCGCCCCCGCCGTCGCCGAACAAGAACCCGCCGGACCCACCGGCGCCCCCGGTGCCGCCGGTGCCGCCCGCGCCGGATCCGCCGGTGCCGCCGTTGCCGAACAAGATCCCGCCGGGACCGCCGGGGGCGCCGGTTCCCGGAGTCCCGTTTGCGCCGTTGCCGATCAGCGGGCGCCCGGTAACTGCCTGGATGGGCGTGTTGATCGCGCTGAGCGCCTGTTGCTGCAGGGTGTGCACTGGCGACGCGCTGGCGGGTGCGTTGGAGCCGTCCAGGCCCAACAGCACCCCGCTGATGCCGCCGGCCCCGGTCTTACCCGGCACTGCGCCAGTTCCACGGCTGCCGCCGTTACCGCCGTCGCCGATCAGCACGCCGTCGCCGCCGCGCCCGCCGTCGCCGCCCGTGGTGACCCCGGCCCCGCCGGTGCCGCCGTTGCCGCCGTTGCCGCCGTCGCCGATCAGCCCGGACTTGCCGCCGGCCCCGCCCGTGCCGCCGGTGTGGTCCCCGGCGGCGCCGGCGCCGCCAGCGCCGCCGGAGCCGTTGAGCAAGCCGGCGTTGCCGCCGGCGCCCCCGTGCCCGCCGGTCCCGGTGCCGAACCCGCCGGCACCCCCGGCGCCGCCGGATCCGAAGAGCAAGCCGCCGTTGCCGCCACTGCCGCCGGCCCCGCCTGTGGCGGCGATGCCGCCCCAGGCGTCCCCACCGGTCCCGCCAGCGCCGCCGACGGCACCAACGGCGAGCATGCCTGCGTTGCCGCCGTTGCCGCCGACCCCACCGCCGGCGAAGCCCGGCCCGCCGGTGCCGCCGGCGCCGCCGGCGCCGAACAGGCCGCCGGCCCCCCCGGTCCCACCTGCCCCGCCGGTGTTGACGTTGTGGGCAGCACTGTATCCACCGGCCCCGCCGGTGCCCCCAGCGCCGAACAACCCGCCAAGCCCGCCGGCTCCGCCGGCCCCGCCGTTGCCGGTGCCGACCAATGTGACCGCGTTGACCCCGCCGACCCCGCCGGCCCCCCCGCCGGAGAACAACCCCCCGGCCCCGCCGGCGCCGCCGGCCCCGCCGGTAGCAAACGTGCTCGATGTGTACCCGCCGGTCCCGCCGTACCCAGCAGCGCCGAAGAGCATGCCGGCGTTGCCGCCGGCCCCGCCGACACCGCCCGAGCCACCCGAGACGGCCGATGAGGCCCCGCCGGCCCCGCCCGCGCCGCCGCTGCCGATCAGCGTCGCGGCCCCGCCCGCCCCGCCGGCGCCGCCGGTTCCCGTCGATGAGGCCCCGCCGGCCCCGCCCGCGCCGCCGGTGCCGATCAGCCCGGCGACCCCACCGGCCCCGCCGGCCGCGCCGGCCCCGCCGGACCCGCCGGACCCGCCGTTGCCGTACAGCCACCCGCCGGGCCCACCGGCAGCCCCCGTCCCCGGGGCCCCGTTAGCGCCGTTGCCGATCAGCGGGCGCCCAGTGGCTATCTGGATGGGTGCATTGATCGCGTCGAGTAAGGCCTGCAGCGGCGAAGCGTTGGCCGCCTCCGCGCCGGCATAGGCGCCCGCGCCCGCGGTCAAGGCCTGCACAAACTGGTCGTGGAACGCCGCAGCCTGCGCGCTGAGGGCCTGGTACCCCTGCCCGTGCGCGGAAAACAGCGCCGCGATCGCGGCCGACACCTCATCCCCGGCCGCCGCCAGCACCCCCGTCGTCTGAGCGGCCGCGGCCGCGTTGGCCGCGCTAAGCGTCGAGCCGATTAGTGCCAAATCTGTTGCCGCCGTACCCAATACATCTGGCGCCGCGATCAGAAACGACATCGGATACCCCCTTACGACACGACCAGAGACGTCATCCCGAACTGGGCATCAGCTGATCCCCAGCAAGGAATCGGCAAGTTCGAATGATATCCCGGTTCGGGGCAGCACATCCCAGTGCCGTCCACTAGCAGCGACCCGGCCTGCCGGTCCACATGTCGGTGCCGCAGGGCGGGACCGAGTTAGCGGGTGGATTATTTCCGTCCCACAGGTTGCTGGGCAGGTGGCCAAGGTAAGGAACATTGCCCTGCCCACTCTTGGTCCAGTAATAGGTGTGGCAGACATTCCAGTCCCAGTTGTAATTGGGTGTGGGCGCGGTGGAGTCGCGGTCGCCGGGGCACCAATGGTGCTCAAAGCCCGTGTCGGCTTGGGCCGTTGCCGTGGCAAGTCCGAGGCCGGCCACCGCGACGCCACCCGACAGCAGTGTCCCGCCGATGATTCGCTTGAGGGTGCCAGTGGTGTTCACAGTGGTTCCTTCCGGTTCTCCCATTGAGAAGCTCGCCGTTAGTTTGCGCCGTGCCACTTGCAATATTCTTGCGTTCGCTTGGCTACCGGTCCCAAAAGAAACACCCCCGGGCAGGACTCGGGGGTGTTGCTCAGCGCCTTACTCAAAGTTGCCGAGCGTGGGGGCTAGGCACGGAAACCCTTGGGAATCCAAACATTAACCCCACAGTCGGGCATCAATCAAGGCATCCACAACCTTCATGGCTGTCACTGATTCACCGATCAGCCAAGAGTCTTGGCAAGGTAGGTGAAGATCGTCTGGTGTAGCAGATACATCGCACCTTCGTGGCAGTGTGCACCAGCACCGTCCGCACTGCGCATGACGACGTGTTCGTGAGGTGCCCGCAATTCGGCTGCGACGTGGGCGGCCTGCCCGGCGAACACCCTGTCGTCCTCGCCTTCGAGCAGCAGGACGGGTGTCTGAATTTTCTGGATGTCGCTGTCGGTCAGCGTGTAGTCGGCGGTGCTGCGGACGTATTCCGCAAAGTTCGCGACCCCGTTGACCCAGACCCCGTTCTGCAATCCCCAGCGGGCGTTGGTGTCGTCCTTCATCATCGCTTCGAGTAGCGGAATCGCTTCGCCGTCGCGCTTCTCCTCAATGAGGCGCAGCACGTCGGCCGGAATCGGCGGGTAGGACGCATAGAAGGTCGCCATGCCGTCGTTGCAGACGATCGCCGCCGACCGATGGTCATGGGCCGCGTACCGCGCCACCAGATAACCACCGAGGCTGTAGCCGAAATGGACGATCTTGTCGTTATCGATTTCGGGGACAGTCAGCGCGTAGTCGACGACTGGGCCAAGGACATTTTCCCAGTCCGGACGGTAGGGCACCTTCTTCTCGCGGATCATCCAGCCCTGGCCGGGCCCGTCGTAAGCGAGGAAGTTGTAGCCGCGCCGTAACGCAGCGGCGCCGATCACGAAGTAGCCCTCCTCGCGCGTCGAGTCGAAGCCGTTGGTGTAGATGATGGTGGGCCGCGGTTGCCCGCTGTCGTCGACGAGGAACAGATAGCCCGGCATCTCGCCCTGTGGGTACGAAATGGTCACTTCGGCAAACGGGCCATCCATCAAAGCGCCTGCCTTGACCAGGTAGTCCTTGGACAGTCGCGACAGTTCGAGAACCTGCGGGTCGTTCAATGGGTCTCTGCGCCTGTAGAACTCGGCTGACCGGTAATAGCTTGACGCTCTTAAGAACGCCTCCCGCGCGCTGACGTCATCTCCGACCTCCAGTGAGGCCTCGCCTCGTTCCGCGATACGTTCAGCGGTCGAGCGCCAGGCCACCGTCCATGCGTCCTCGTCACCCTCAGGAATCTGAGCCGTCGTGACAATCACTTCGCCGATGTCAGCGCCAGCATCGCCGGCGAATCCGGCGGCACGCAACGTCTCGAACTTGAAGGCCTCATCCTTGAAGATGAATTCCGCTCTCGTGACATCAGTATCGGCTTGCTGGGCAACGACCTCGCTGCTGGTAATCATCGGACCGCACTCCTTCTCGTCTCAGATGCGAAAGCTCCTCTGCTGCAACCATGCCGGGCCGGCCCAATGCTCGTCCAATACGGATTCACGAAGAGTCGATAAGCGGTAGCTATCGACGCCTTTCGGACGCAACGCATCTCGGATCTAGTGCTGGCCGTGACCGTGCTCTACTCAATTGAGCCGACCGTGGGGTCCATACGCGAAAAGCCTTGGAAATCCGTACATTAACCCCACAGTCGGGCATCAAGTCCGAAGACGTTTACAGCGGCTGATTTACCTTTCAGAGTGTGCGGTCCCCGGTCGGTGAGCCCGGTCGGTCGACTAGTCAGGGCGTCGACGGATTGCTGGGTAAGAAGGATCGCGTCACCGGTGGTCTTCGTGAGCTGCTCGACGCGGGCCGCAACGTTGACGGTGTCGCCGATCAGAGTGAACTCCAGCTTGCCTCCGCCACCGATGGTGCCGGCGATCACCACGCCGGTGTTGATCCCGATACCGATCCGAAGCGCGCCGCCGAATCGCTCTGCGACGAGACGCTGAATCAGCGCGGCAGCCTTCACCGCGGCGTCGGCATGATCCGCGAGATCGTTGGGGGCACCGAAGACCGCCAAGGCGCCGTCGCCGAGGAATTTGTTGACGTGCCCACCGGCATCAACGACGGCAGGCACGACAATCTCAAACAGCGCGTTGAGACGCGCAACCGTGTCCTCGGCGGAGTTCGCCTCGGCGAATGGGGTGAAGTCACGAATGTCGACGAACATCACGGTCACCTCGCGGCGCTCACCGGTGAACACATCGTCACCCTGCTGAAGCAATCGCGCCGCCAGGCCGGGATCGACGTACGTCCCGAACGCCGCCTGAAGTCGTTGCCGCTCAGCCAAACCCGCCTGCATCCGGTTGAACGACGCTGCCAGCGCACCGAGGTCATCGTCCTGAACCACCGGCAGCCGTCGGCTGTAGTCACCCGCCGCAACGCGTTTGGTGCCCTCGGCAAGATCCCGGATCGGTCGCAGGGACGGTGAGAATGCAATGCCGACCGTTATCGGCACACCGAAGCCCAGAGCCAACGCGCATCCGATCAGCACCCACACCAAGGGCTGCTGGCTCGCAGGATGGAACACCGCCGACAACATCGCGCCTACGACGCCAAACGCCAACGTGGCCGCGAGCATGGCCACGTTCGACCACGCGGCGAACGTCGGTCGAGAACGGGGCAGGGAATCACCCATACCCGTGTCACCCGCGAGGGCGATCCGCACCGGCCGCATGGCTGCTTCCACCAAGGTATGAACGCCGACCAGGTGCGAGCCGGCTCCGAAAACGCCCCCCAGAACAGCGTATTGGGCCAGACGCAGCCCGGTCTCACCGGCAATGGCGCCGACGCTGACCGACAACAGGGCGCCGCACGCAGCCATCACCGCCAACGAGCGGGCGATCCCACGGCGCGACCAGTCGTAGGTCGCTGCCAGTGCTCTGGCCCGATCCACCTCTCGACCCGCAGCCCACTGCTCGGCAAGCCGCCACGCGCCTTGCCCGGGCAGCGGCAACGCGTACGCGATCACCAGCACCGCAACAACGGCAGCGCAAGCCGCCTCCCAGTAGCGACTCGAGTGCTCGACAGCCACGATGCTGAACGACAAGAAGAGGTAGATCGGCAGCACCACCGCAAAGGCGGTTGCTGAGAGCAGCCACGAATACCTCGTTCCGTGGCGATCCCATGCCCACTGCATAAAGCGGTCCATGCCGGGAGACTAAACGCTCGCGACCGCTGAGCTATGAAAACACCCCCGGCCGTGCGACCGGGGGTGTTTCCTAACTGCTTAACCTGGTGGTGGTGATGACCGTGGCCGTGGTCTTCGGCGTCGGCAGGCTTCTCGACGATCGCCGTCTCAGTGGTGTTGAATTACAGCCCCTCATGTTGTGAGCGACCGCGCTCTGTTCGCATCGAGATACCGTTCCGACTCGGCGTACTACTCGTCACCGATGATCCAGTGTTGGGCCTGCTCGATCTGGCCGGCGGGGAAGGGGCGGATGTCTGCCGCGATAAAGTGCGAGGCCAGGTGCTCGGCGAAATCGCCGAGGTGTGAGTCGGTTACGACCGCGGTCTTCTTGACATGCTTGTGGTGATCGCGCAAGAACCGTATGTGAGTCACCAGCGCCCCGAAACTGTCCCACCCCGGAAATTTTCGAGATCGAACCTCTGCCGGGTCGCTTCGGCGAGGTAAGCCGCTTCCGTGGCGGGGTCGATGCGAGGTCGCGAGCCAGGAGCCACAAACACTTGTAGTCGGGTGTGCCAACGAGGGCAACCGTGTAGGCGACATCGATCTTCAGAACCCAGTAGTCACCGTTGGTGAACGGGATCCATCGCAGGAACTCCGGAAGGAATGAAACCTCCAACTGTCCCGCCTTGCCGTTCACCGGGGTTGCCCGACCGATCGCCTGCGACGGTGCGCCGCCTTTGTCGATGCACCGGAACTCTCCCCAGAACCCAGCGTCGAACCACCCACCAAGGGACCCAAGGGAGCAACCAACGCGACTAATCCGCACCTGGCTTCGCGTCGCCTTGCTTTTTCAGCGTCTCGCTCGCGCTGCTAACGACGCTTCGGATGAAGTCGTATTGCGTCTTGACAAGCTTGTCCGCCATATCCAGGGCGGCGTCGACGATGTCATTGCGTCTCGACGGATGGTCGTCCCCGTGGGCCGGCATCGACTCCTCGACAGCACCAACGAATTTACGTACGGCATCGATCGCGGTCCGTTGTCCGGATTCGACCGACTTGAGCACTTCGTCGGACAGGCCTGCTGCTCGTTCCATCAGGTCTGACGCTCGTGCCGCCGGGGTCTTCTTCTCGCTGTTGTCCGTCATGATCGCTCCCAAGGATTGGATGCAAAGAAATGAGTCTTGAATGACTCGACATAACAATGCGCTGAGACCTTGGCGCTCTATAGGGCCAATGGTCCTTCTTCGCCCGGAACCCAGATCCTGCTGGGGAAACCCGGTCCACATGAGCGAGCTCAAGTATCTGGAGCTGCACGGCGACCGTTGTCACCTACCAGACGTCGGCGCCGACGAGACTCCTCCGGGTGTCGCCCTCATCCAGATAGCTGGCGTACCACCGCGAGAAGTGCGTCCTCCTGTCAGTGCGGAGGTGGATGCCATCTGACATTCGCGCCCGTGGCGCGCAACCCGACCGAACACCCGCACTTCATTCGGTATTGGATTGCCTGTTCGCCCTCGATGATGACCCTGATGGGCCACCGCATCCGCGGCCGCAAGCACGAGTTCGTTGGTAAGAGCATTACGTCCCCGTCACACCTGGCGTCATCGACACACTTGCGTTGCGGACGGCGTAAGCGTCAGAACCCCAGTGGGGGTTGTGACGGCTTCGGCCGTCACCCAGCGCGGTCCTGCGGTGCGCAGTGAAGCGAGGCACCCCCGACCCTGGCCGGGGGTGTTTCCTAACTGCTTGACCTAGTGGTGGTGATGACCGTGGCCGTGGCCGTGGTCATCTTCGTCATGGCTTACTTTCTCGACAATCGCCGTCTCGGTGGTCAGCACCATCCGGGCCACCGACGAGGCGTTGAGCACGGCCGACCGGGTCACCTTGACGGGGTCGACGATGCCGTCAGCGGCCAAGTCGCCGTAGCTCAGCGTGCTGGCGTTGAGCCCATGGCCCACCGGCAGCTCACTGACCGTGTGAACCGCGACCGCACCATCCAGCCCGGCGTTGGCCGCGATCCAGTACAGCGGTGCGCTGAGGGCGTCGGAAAACACGTCGACGCCCAGCGCCTCATCGCCGGAGAGCGACGCACGCAGGCCCTTCAGCGCCGTGCGGGCCTGAATCAGCGCGGACCCACCACCGGGGACAATGCCCTCCTCGACGGCGGCCTTGGCGGCTGCGACCGCATCCTCGACGGCTTCCTTGCGCTTCTTGAGCTCGGTTTCGGTAGCGGCGCCCACCTTGATGACGGCCACCCCGCCGGCCAACTTGGCCAACCGCTCGCCGAGCTTCTCGCGGTCCCACTCGGAGTCGCTGCCCTCGATCTCGGCGCGCAGTTGCTTGACGCGGTTGGCGACCGCGCCGGCGTCGCCGCCGCCGTCGACGATGATGGTTTCGTCCTTGCTGACCACGACCCGACGGGCCGAGCCGAGCACGTCGATGCCCACCTCGCGCAGCAGCAGGCCCGCGTCGGGATTGACCACCTGGCCGCCGGTGACCACGGCCAGGTCCTCCAGGAATGCCTTGCGGCGGTCGCCGAAGTAGGGCGACTTGACCGCGACTGCCTTCAGCGTCTTGCGGATGGCGTTGACGACCAGTGTCGCCAGCGCCTCACCCTCGACGTCCTCGGCGATGATCACCAGCGGCTTGCCCGCCTCGGCGACCTTCTCCAGCATCGGCAGCAGGTCCGGCAACGAGCTGATCTTGTCCTGGTGCATCAGGATCAGCGGCTCCTCGAGCACCGCCTCCTGGGAGTCGAAGTCGGTGACGAAATACGCCGACAGGAAACCCTTGTCGAAGCCGACGCCCTCGGTGAATTCGAGCTCGGTGCCCAACGTCGACGACTCCTCGACGCTCACGACGCCGTCGTGGCCCACCTTGCTCATCGCCTCGCCGACCAGCTGACCGATCTCCTCGTCGCGCGAGGAGACCGTGGCCACCTGCGCGATGGCGTCTTTGCCCGACACCGGAGTGGCCGAGGCGAGCAGCGCCTCGGACGTCGCGTCGGCGGCCTTGCTGATGCCCGAGCCGAGCGCGATCGGGTTGACACCGGCCGCGACCAGTCGCAGGCCGCCCTTGATCAGCGCCTGCGCCAGCACCGTCGCGGTGGTGGTGCCGTCGCCGGCGACGTCGTTGGTCTTGGTGGCCACCGACTTCACCAGCTGGGCGCCCAGATTCTCGAACGGGTCTTCCAGGTCGATCTCACGTGCGACGGTGACGCCGTCGTTGGTGATCGTGGGTCCGCCGAACGACTTGGCCAGCACCACGTGCCGGCCGCGCGGCCCCAGCGTCACCCGTACCGCGCCGGCGAGCTTGTCCACGCCCGCCTCCATCGCGCGGCGCGCGGTTTCGTCGTACTCAATTTGCTTGCTCATTAGGCTCCTTCAGCCTGGTTCACCCTGGCCTGAAACGCATTCCGCCCCGGAAATCGCCCGCGGTTGTACACGGGGATCGCCGGGGCGGAACACGGGTTACTTGGAAACGACAGCCAGCACGTCGCGTGCCGACAGAATCAGGTATTCCTCGCCGCCGTACTTGATCTCGGTGCCGCCGTACTTGCTGTAAATGACGGTGTCACCTTCTGACACGTCCAGCGGGATCCGCTTCTCGCCATCCTCGTCCCACCGGCCGGGGCCGACTGCGACGACGGTGCCTTCTTGCGGCTTCTCCTTGGCAGTGTCAGGAATGACCAGACCAGAAGCGGTCGTGGTCTCGGCCTCGTTGGCCTGCACGAGAATCTTGTCCTCGAGTGGCTTGATGTTCACCTTCGCCACGATTGGGGCCCTCCACTAATTAGATCTCGGTTCGGGGGTTGCCCCCGAACAGTCCGATTTACCAGGTTGTTTAGGCATTCGCCCTAGCCCACGCGCCGTCGTCGCGGGTGCCGACGCGGGATTTGGCCGATTGCCTTCCTAGCACTCTATACACGAGAGTGCTAGCACTCAAGGCCGCCCCGGTGCTTCCCCTCAATCTGCCCCGTTGTCACCGGTAGACCCGGGTCGCTCGGCGCGTCCAGCGGCGACGGCTGCACGCCCGCCGCCACCAGGTGAGCGGCGAACGAGGCGATCATCGCGCCATTGTCGGTACAGAGCCGCGGGCTGGGGATACGTAGCGTCAGGCCTGCCTCGGCGCAGCGCTGCGCGGCCAGCTCACGCAGCCGCGAGTTGGCCGCCACTCCCCCCGCGATCAGCAGCGTCGAAACGCCGAGCGCGGTGGCCGCGCGCACCGCCTTGCGGGTCAGCACGTCGGCGACGGACTCCTGGAAGCCGGCCGCGACATCTGCTTTTGAAGCTGCCAGGAAGTCCGGGTGGCTTTCCACATACCGCGCGACGGCGGTCTTCAGCCCGGAAAAGCTGAACGCGTACGGGTCGTCCCTCGGCCCGGTCATCCCGCGCGGGAACACGACCGCGTCCCGATCGCCGGTGCGGGCCAGCTCGTCGAGCACCTTGCCGCCCGGGTATCCCAGCCCGAGCAGCCGGGCGATCTTGTCGTAGGCCTCGCCGGCGGCGTCGTCGACGGTGCTGCCCAGCTCGACGATCGGCTCGCCCAGCGAACGCACATGCAACAAGTGGGTGTGGCCGCCCGACACCAGCAGCGCCACGGATTCGGGCAGCGGCCCGTGCTCGTAGACATCGGCGGCCAGGTGCCCGCCCAGGTGGTTCACCGCGTAGAACGGCACCCCCCAGGCAGCCGAATACGCTTTGGCCGCAGCCACTCCCACCAACAAAGCACCCGCGAGCCCGGGCCCGATGGTGGCGGCCACGATGTCGGGTCGTTCCAGGCCGGCCGCCGCCAAAGCGCGCCGCATCGCGGGACCGAGCGCCTCGAGGTGCGCCCGCGACGCGATCTCGGGCACCACGCCGCCGAACCGGACGTGCTCGTCGACGCTGGATGCGACCTCGTCGGCCAGCAATGTCACGGTGCCGTCGGTGTCCAGACGCGCGATGCCGACACCCGTTTCGTCGCAAGAGGTTTCGATGGCCAAGATGGTCGTCACAGGGGCTCCCGCCGCATCGTGTAGGCGTCGGCGCCGCTGATTCGGTAGTAGCGCCGACGCAAGCCGACCTGCTCGAATCCCACGCTGCGGTACAGCGCGAGCGCGGCCTCGTTGTCGGTACGGACCTCAAGGTAGACGACACCACCGCCGGCGAACTCCAGCAGCTCGTCCAGCAGCCGCCGGCCGATGCCCTGCCCCTGGAATGCCGGGTCCACGCCGATGGTGTGCACTTCGTACTCGAACGGGGGTTTGCGGCCCAGCCGCGAGATTCCGGCGTAGCCGATGAGCATGGCGTTGGTGCGTGCGGCGACGTAGCGGTTGTGCGTGGTGGCCAGTTCGCGGTGGAAAGCCGCCGCCGGCCACGGGTCGTCGCCGTCGAACAGCTGCGCTTCCAGCTGCGCGCACCGCTCGGCGTCCGTTGGCATGAGCGCGCCGATGGTGACGGGCTCGCTGGGAGCGGTCACGAGCGCGCCGCCAGCGGCTTGGCATCCGGGCGGCGCAGGTACAAGGCCACTAGCGGCGCCGGCTCCTCGGACCAATCGACCACCGCGGCTGCGAGGCCGGCCGGTGTCGGGTAGACCGGCCCACATACCGGCAGTCCGAACAGCGCCGCGTGCTCGGGCGAACCGGCCACCGCCCGTGCCGAACCGGGGTCGACGTCGGCCGGGGCGCTCACCCCCGGTCCGTCGGTGCGGACTCCGTCTCGGTAACGGGCCCAATAGATCTCGCGCCGGCGCGCATCGGTGACCACCAACGTCTCGCCACTGGTTTGCCCGCCGATGGCGTCCAGGCTGCACACACCGTGCACCGGGATGTCCAGCGCGTGCCCGTACGCGGCGGCGGTGGCCATACCGGCCCGCAGACCGGTGAACGGGCCGGGACCGCAACCCACCACCACCGCGTCCAGATCGGCCATCGTCAGTCCCGCGTCGGCAAGTGCGGCCAGCACGTTCGGAGTGAGCCGCTCGGCGTGTGCCCGGGCGTCGACGGTGACGCGCTCGGCAAGCAACGCGCGCCGCCTGCCGTCCACGCGCACCACGCCGGCCGTCACCGCCGGAGTGGAGGTATCGAGCGCCAGGATCGTGCGGCTCACGATCCCCACTCCCAAGTCGCCATCCTGGTGTCAATTGCGCGAAGCGATTCCACTTTCACCGCAGCTCAGATAGCATTTCCACGATTTCACCTAACCAATACCTCATGGGCCTTACAACGCATATGCAGATTTGCTGTCCGTCACGCCCTTGGGTGATCCTCACATGACAGGCTGACGGGCAGCAGCGATACGTCGCCTTAGCGTGCGAAGACATACCGCTAATGGCTGTCGGATCTAGCCTGTTCTGGGAAGCTTCTACGGCCCTATGCTGGTGAACCGGGACCTCGGGGGCCGGACGCGGCGGAGGGTCGGATGACCGCAGCGACAGCGTGCCGCACGTGTGGCACGGAGCCTTATGCTGACGCCCGGTTTTGCCACATCTGTGGCGCACCGGTCACCGGGCCCGCCACCCGTGCGGAGTACAAGCAGGTAACCGTCCTGTTCGCCGATGTGGTGCATTCCATGGACATCGCTGCGGCGGTCGGTCCGGAGCGGTTGCGCGAAATCATGACCGACCTTGTCGAACGCTGCGGGGCGGTGGTCCAGCGTTACGGCGGCACGGTGGACAAGTTCACCGGCGACGGGATCATGGCCGTATTCGGGGCACCGGTTGCGTTGGAGGATCACGCAGTTCGCGCCTGTCTTGCGGCACAGGGCATCCAGGAGGACACCGCCCGGCTGGCCACTGACGTCAAAGACCGCGACAGAATCGACCTGCGGTTGCGCGTGGGGCTGAACTCGGGCCAGGTGATCGCTGGTGAAATCGGTTCGGGCGCTTTAGGTTACACCGCAATCGGTGAGCAGGTGGGGATGGCGCAGCGGATGGAATCGGCCGCACCGCCAGGTGGGGTGATGCTTAGTGAGTCGACCGCCCGGCTGGTCGAACACCACGCAGTCCTCAGCGACCCAGAGATGGTCCACATCAAGGGCAGCGATCAACCGGTCGCCGCTCAGCGGCTATTGGGCCTACCGGAGCAGGATCGTCGTGCCGCGGGTGCTGCATCGAGTCTGGTCGGTCGGCAATGGGAAATGGCTGCCGTCGAGGGCCTGGTGGAGCGCGCCATCGTAAGCCAGGGCGCGGTGGTTGGCGTGGTGGGAATACCGGGCATCGGCAAAAGCCGCCTGGTGCGCGAGATCACCGCCGTAGCAGCCGCCCGAGGGGTCGAGGTGTTCACCGGCTACTGCCAATCGCACACCAGCGACATCCCCTTTTACGCGGTGGCGCGACTTCTGCGCGCGGCCACTGGCGTGCGCGGCCTCGACGATGCGGCCGCACGTACCCAGGTATGGGCCCAAACCCCCGACGCCGACCCCGAGGACGTGCTGCTGTTCGAGGACCTGCTGGGCATCGCCGATCCCGGGGTGGCGCTGCCCAAGATCCATCCGGACGCGCGACGCCGGCGGTTAACCGCGTTGGTCAACACCGCCTCGCTGGCCCGAAAAGCCCCGGTGATCTATGTCATCGAGGACGCTCACTGGATCGACGCAGTCAGCGAATCCATGCTGGCCGACTTCCTCGCCGTAATCCCCCAAACACGCTCATTGGTGGTGATCACCTACCGCCCTGAATACACCGGCGTGTTGAGCCGCATGCGCAGTGGCACAAGCATCGCCTTGGCTCCGCTGACTGACCCGGAGACCGCAGCTCTGGTCGGCGAGCTGCTCGGCCCAGGCTCGTCAGTCGGCGAACTGAGCGACAAGATCGCCGAAAGAGCCGCGGGTAACCCGTTTTTCGCCGAAGAGATCGTGCGCGATCTGGCCGAGCGCGGCGTGCTGCGCGGCGAGCCGGGTGCCTACGTCTCACCGGCGGAGATCGGCGAGGTGAGCGTGCCTGCCACATTGCAGGCGGCCATCGGCGCGCGCATCGACCGGCTTGACCCGAAAGCGAAACGCACGCTCAGCGCGGCGGCGGTCATCGGCTCGAGGTTCAGCCTCGACCTGCTGGAAACGCTGCAGGTTGATCCTGTTCTCGAGGACATTGTCGGGGCCGAGCTCGTCCATATGGTGGGGTTCACCCGAGGACCCGAGTATGTGTTTCACCATCCGCTGATTCGCGCGGTCGCCTACGAAGCACAGCTCAAATCTGATCGGGCCGAGCTGCATCGGCGCATCGCGACCGCCATCGAATCACGAGACCCGGCAGCGGCTGATGAGAATGCCGCCATGATCGCCGAGCATCTGGAGTCCGCCGGTGATTTGCACGCCGCGTTCGGCTGGCACATGCGCGCGGCAACGTGGGCGAGAGACCGTGACATCGCCGCGGCACGACTGAGTTGGGAGCGTGCCCGCAAGATCGCCGACGCGTTGCCCGCCGAGGACCCCAACCGGGCAGCCATGCGCATCGGCCCGCGCACCATGTTGTGCGCGACCGCCTTTCGAGTCCATGAACATGCGGAGGCCATCTTCGATGAATTGCGCGAGTTGTGCGCCGCCGCCGGGGACAAGGCGTCGCTGGCCATCGCAATGGCGGGGATGGTGATGGATCACGCCGTGCGGGCCCGGACGCGCGAGGCGTCGCAGCTGGCATCGGAGGCCATGGCCCTCATCGAGTCGATCGGCGATGCGACCCTGACGGTCGGACTATCCCGCACGGCCATCTACGCCAAGCTTGAAAGTGGTGACTATTCTGATGCGCTGCGCTGGTCACAGAGGGTTATCGACCTGGCCGACGGTGATCCGTCTAAAGGCAACTTGGTTTCCGGATCTCCGTTAGCGCTCGCCTTTACGACGCGGGCTAATGCCCGGTTTCGCCTGGGTCGTCCCGGATGGCGCGACGACCAGGCGCACGGCCTGGCCATGGCCCGCAGCGCCGACCCCTACTCCTATGCCACGGCCGTCACCTACGTTTACCTCGTGGGCATACCGGATGGCGTGCTCAGGGCCGACGATCACGCGATGCACGAGATCGAGGATGCCCTGCGAAATGCCGAACGATCCAGTGATGACCTCGCGTTGAGAATGGCGCGGATGACGCTGGGCGTTGCGCTGCTGCACCGAAAAGCAGCTCTCGAGCGTGACCGCGGACAGCAACTGCTGGCCGAGATCAGCGACGTGTTCCAACGCCGGGAACACATCCTGGGCGAGCTACCGCTCGTCAACGTGTACCTGGCGCGTGAGCGGGCTCGACGCGGAGATCTCGATGGCGCGATACCGCTCATCCGCGCCACCACCGAACATCGGTTCCTCGACGGACATCTGCTTGCGTGGGCCATTCCAGCGACAGGTGTTCTGGTAGAGACACTGCTCGAACGCGGGGCCGAGGGTGACTTACCAGCTGACTTAGCCGAAGCCGAAGCCGCGATCGCGCGGTTAGCGACCGCGGCGACCGATGAGGGTCTGGTGATACGCGACATCTGGCTGCTGCGGCTGCGGGCTCTGCTGGCGCGGGCTCACCTCGACGACGCCGCTTATGCGGAGTTCCGGGATCGCTATCGCGACATGGCGAGATCGCTTGGTTTCGACGGGCATATCGCGTGGGCCGAGGCAATGCCGTGATGCTCAGTGAGTTCCGACCGAGCCCCAACTCGGCCAAGAGGGCGTACTCAGCCGCGAGACTTGCACAGAGCGGGTCTTGGGCGTAGATGCAAGGAGTTCTGTCCCTAAAGAGGTTGCAAATGGATACGCAATAAATCAGCTCTGAGCTGCATCATCAGCCGAGTTCCACGCCCAGGTCGCGACCCTGGTGTCGGAGTGGCTGACGCGCTCGAGGCGGACGTCGAGGTGCCGCTCGGAAAGGCGTTCGGCCAGCCCCTCGCCCCACTCCACCACGACGACCGCGTCCTCGAGGTCGGTGTCGAGGTCCAGCGAGTCGAGATCGCCCAACAGATCGGCGCCGCGGTGGTCCAACAACCGGTAGACGTCGACGTGAACCATCGCCGGTGTGCCGGGCCGTCGGGGCCGGTGCACCCGCGCCAGCACGAACGTCGGCGACGTGACCGGCCCGTCGACATCCATCGCCGCGGCAATACCCTTGGCCAGCACGGTCTTTCCCGCGCCCAGCGGCCCGGACAGCACCACGACGTCGCCGGCTCGCAGCTGCTCACCCAACCGCGATCCCAGTGCGACGGTGTCCTCGACGCGCTCGCAGGTGGCCGTGCCCCCCAATAGTCCGGATTGCTCAGCCACGGCGACGGAACCGTTCGGTGAAGTGTTCCCGGTATCTGCGGTACCGCAGGGCCATCTTGCCCGGAAGGGCCCGGTTGACCAGCCGGACCAGCCCGTCGTTGATGGCATCGGGCTTGTCCAGCAGCGCCAGGTGGCTCGCCCCGCTGACAATGACCAGCTCAGAACGCGGCAGCGAGGCCGCCATCTTCCTGGAGTACTCGTCCGGGGTGAGCAGGTCGTGGTCGCCGCACGCGATCAGCGTCGGGATCTTGAGCAACGTCCACAGCCCGGCGGTTTCGTCGTGCACTTCCAGAGCGTGCAGGAAGCCCACCAGCGTGGCAATCGGAGTGCCGTTCATCATCCGCTGCGAGAACGCGTCCAGACTGCGGCTGACCTCCAGATCGCTGAAGGAAGCGGCCCGCAAAATCGGGCCGATCAGCGACCGGGACACATTGCGGCCGCGATGCATCAGCTTGGGCGCGGACCGGGCGGTGAACCGAAGTGCCTCCAGCGCAGGGTTTTTCAGGAACTCGCCGAGCGGTGACCGGGTAACCCCTTCGGCGGCGGTAGAAATCAACGCGGCACCCACGATCCGGCGACCGTACTGACCCGGGAACTGCCGGGCATGCGACAGCACCGTCATGCCCCCCATCGAATGGCCGACCAAGATGACCAGCCCGCGCGGCGCGACGGTCTGCAACACGGTTTCCAGGTCCTGGCCCAGTTGGGTCAGCGTGTAGGTGTCGGGGGTCGGCTTCGCCGGACTGGCCGTGGCCGCGCTGGTCGTAGAAGACCATTCGCACGTTCGGCCCCCACTGCTCGCCGAGCCCGCTGCGCTGAAAGTGGAAGGCGCCCATGCGCAGACAGAATCCGTGGACGAAGACCATGGTCAGCTGCGCGTCGACCGGTCCGGCTTCGCGGACCGCCAGTGGCACCCCGTCGGGCGTCGTGACGACGTAGCTGCGATCGTCGTACACAAGATCGAAATCCTCATCGGCATAAGGATCTTCGTGGGCGGTGGTGCGGTCGGCCACTGAACGCCGGGCCGACGCCCCGACGATGGTGGCGACCGCGGTCAGCCCGGCACCTCCGGCAAGCCAGGTCCTGCGCTTGCGGATCTCTTCATCGCTCAACGGTTTTCGGCCTCGCGGTAGGTCCTGCTGATGCGTCCCCGCGGACTGGTGACCACTTCGTAGTGGATGGTGCCGAGCAGATCGGCCCAATCCTGAGCGGTGGGCTCACCGGCGGTACCCGGCCCGAACAGGATCGCCTCGTCGCCTTCCGCGACGTCCACGGTACCGGGACCCAGGTCGACGACGAACTGGTCCATGCAAACCCGTCCGACGCCGGGCCGTCGCCTGCCGTTGATCAACACGTCCAGCCGCCCGCCCAGCGACCGGAACACGCCGTCGGCGTAGCCGATCGGCAACAGCGCCACCGTGGTGTCGTGCGGTGCGATCCACGTGTGCCCATATGACACACCCTCCCCAGCGCGGACTGCCTTTACAAGCGCCACAGCGCATTTCACAGTCATCGCCGGAATGAGGCCCATGTCACCGAGCCGTGGAACGGGGCTGAGGCCGTACACCGCGATGCCCGGCCGCACCAGATCGAAGTTCAGATCGGGACGGGTCAGCGTCGCCGACGAGTTCGACAGATGTGCCACCTCGAACCGGACTCCCTGTTCGTCGGCCTGCGCCAGCATCTCGTGAAACTGTCGGGCCTGAACGCCGTTGATGGCACTGTCCGGTATGTCGGCGTCGACCAGATGCGACATCACCCCGCGCAGGCGGATTGCGTCCTCGGCCACGGCCTGGCGCAGCGCAGTCAGCATCGAGGGGTACTGCGCCGCAGCAACCCCGTTGCGATTCAGCCCGGTGTCGACCTTGACGGTGACCGTAGCCGTCCGGCCGGTCCGGCGCGCAGCGTCCAGTACCTCGTCGAGCTGGCGCACCGAGGAGACGCCGATCCCCACGTCGGCCAGCAGTGCGGGCGCGAAGTCGATCCCGGGCGCATGCAGCCAGGCCAGCACCGGCGCGGTGATGTCGTCGGCGCGCAGTGCCAATGCCTCGTCGACGGTGGCGACACCGAGTTCCGCCGCTCCGGCACCCAGCGCGGCACGGGCGACCTGGGTGGCTCCGTGACCGTAGCCGTCGGCCTTGACGACGGCCATCACCTGCGCGTTTCCGGCGTGCTCACGCAGCACCCGCACGTTGTGCGCAATGGCGCCCAGGTCGACCACGGCCTCGGCGAGGACGCCCGGCGTCAGGGATATCGGCGTAACGGCCACGACCGCCATTGTCCCAGAAGTGCGCAGCGCGCCCGCGAGCGTAGCGCCACGGTGAAAAACTGGGCCGAGAATCGCCGTGGCGTTACGCTCGCGGCGCACGCCCCACCTAGTGCGCGAAGTGCGCGGCGTTGTAGTGGCCGCCGGGCTTGAGCTTGTCCAGCGAGGCCAGCGCGCTGCGGGCATCGTCGTGCAAAGCCCGGGCCAGGTCGGCGGAGAGCCCTTCTCGCACCACGATGCGCAGCACGGACACGTTGGTGGCGTTGTCGGGCATCGTGTAGGCGGGCACCTGCCAGCCGTAGCCGCGCAGCTCGTGGGAGAGGTCGAACTCGGTGTAGCCGCGATCCCGCGCCAGCCGGAAACTGATCACCGGGATCGCCGAACCGTCCGAGATCAGCTCGCAATGGTCCCCAACAAGCAATTGCTCGCCCAGCCACCGCGCGGTCTGCCGACAGCGACTGCATGACCTGGATGTAGCCCTCGCGACCTAGCCGCAGGAAGTTGTAATACTGGCCGACAACCTGGTTGCCCGCGCGGGAGAAGTTCAGCGTGAAGGTCGGCATATCGCCGCCCAGGTAGTTGACCCGGAAGACCAACTCGTCGGGCAGATGCTCGGCACTGCGCCACACTACAAATCCGATACCGGGATAGGTCAGCCCGTACTTGTGACCGCTGACGTTGATCGACACCACCCGCGGCAGCCGAAAATCCCACTTCAGTTCCGGGTGCAGGAAGGGCACCACGAAGCCCCCACTGGCGGCGTCGACGTGCACGGGGACGTCCACACCGCCGCCGGCCGCCAGCTTGTCCAGCGCGGCGCAGATCTCGGAGATCGGTTCGAGTTCGCCGGTGTAGGTGGTGCCCAAGATCGCCACCACGCCGATCGTGTTCTCGTCGACAGCGTCAATGACCTGCTCGGGAGTGATGACGTAGCGGCCCTCCTCCATCGGCAGATAGCGGGGTTCGACGTCGAAGTAACGACAGAACTTCTCCCACACCACCTGCACGTTGGAACCCATCACCAGATTCGGGGTGCGCTTATCCCAGTCCTTGCCGACGCGCTGGCGCCACCGCCACTTGAGCGCCAACCCGCCCAGCATGACCGCCTCGCTGGAGCCGATGGTGGAAACACCGATCGCGCTGGACGGGTCGTCGTCGCGCAGGTATTCGGCGTGGAACAGGTCGGCCACCATGCATACGCAGCGCTGCTCGATGGCCGCGGTGGCCGGGTATTCGTCCTTGTCGATCATGTTCTTGTCGAACGTCTCGGCCATCAGCCGACCGGCCTCCGGGTCCATCCAGGTGGTGACGAACGTGGCCAGGTTCAGCCGCGAACTGCCGTCGAGCATCAGTTCGTCATGGATGAAGCGGTAGGCGGCTTCGGGATCCATGGACTCCTCGGGCAGCCGTAGGGCGGGTACCGGGGTGGTGAACATGCGGCCGGTGTAGGCGGGCGCGATCGAGTGTGCGGGGACGGACGGGTGGCTGAGGGTCACGATGGATCCTTTCGTTGGGGCTACAGGGCGGCGAGGGCCGACCGGATGTGGTGCAGAATTCGCGACGCCGACGTGGGCGCCTCCCCCGGCCCCGGGTCGGCAGCCGACAGCGCCGCGGCGCGGGCGTGCACGAACGCCCCGGCGGCGGCCGCCTCGGCGGCCGGCAACCCCGACGCCAGCAGCGCGCCGATCACGCCGGACAGCACGTCGCCGGATCCCGCGGTGGCCGCCCACGACTGCCCGGCCGGATTCAGGTAGACCGGGCCGCCAGGGTCGGCGATGACGGTGACATTGCCCTTGAGCAGCACGGTGGCGCCGAAAGCGTCGGCGAGCTTGCGGCACGCGCCGACGCGGTCGTCACCGGGTGGGGCCCCGGCCAGCCGGGCGAACTCGCCGGCGTGCGGCGTCAGCACCGTCGGCGCGGTGCGGTTGGCCACCAGCTCGGGATGCGCGGCCAAGATGGTCAGCCCGTCGGCGTCCACCAGCACCGGCAGGTCGGTGCCCAGCGCGAACCACAATGCGGCAGCGCCGGTTTCGTCGGTGCCCAATCCCGGCCCGACGGCCCAGGCCTGCACCCGTCCGGCCGCCGCCGGGGTGGGCGACCCGATGACCTCCGGCCAATGCGCGAGCACCTCGTGATTGGCGCTGCCGGCGTAGCGGACCATGCCGGAGGTGGCGGCGACGGCCGCACCGGTGCACAGCACGGCCGCGCCCGGATACGTGGACGAGCCGGCCAGCACGCCGGTCACGCCCTGGGTGTACTTGTCGTCGCGGGCGCCGGGCACCGGCCAGCGTGCGGCCACGTCGGCGGCCTCGAAACCGAGCACGTCCGTGTCGGGCAGGTCGAGGCCGATGTCGACGAGCTCGACCCGGCCGCAGTCGGCGAGCGCGTGCACGGGCTTGAGGCCGCCGAAGGTGACGGTCAACGCGGCGTGCACCGCGGGACCGGTGATCGCTCCGGTCGCCACATCGATGCCGCTGGGTGTGTCGACGGCCACCACCGGGATGCCGGCATCTTCGACCGCGGCGAACACCTCGGCCGCCGCTGGGCGCAGCGGTCCCGAGCCGGAGATGCCCACCACGCCGTCGAGGACGAGATCGGTTGCCAGAGAAAGGTTTGCGACGCGTTCGATGACGCGTCCGCCGGCCTTGCGGAACGCCGCCAGCCCTACGCGGTGGGTGTGGTCCGGGTTGAGCAGTATCGCGTCGGCGGCGGCGCCGCGACGGCGCAAGAAGGTCGCCGCCCACAGCGCGTCACCGCCGTTGTCGCCGGAGCCGACGACCGCGCACACCCGGCGGCCGGCGACCCCGCCGGTACGGTCGGTCAACTCGCCGATGATCTTGGTGGCCAGCCCGTATGCCGCACGCCTCATCAGCGCGCCGTCGGGCAGGCTGGCCAGCAGCGGCGCTTCGGCGTCGCGGATCGCGTCTACGGAGTAGTAATGCCGCATCAGCCCGTCCGTACCTCCGCTCGCAGCAAATCCCGCCCGCGCTCACCAAGATACGTGCCAGAAATGAGGCGTACAGTCGCGCTCGAGTCCATTACCAAAGCTAACGATTCCGAGGGGGACGCATGGCACGCACCGACAACGACACTTGGGACCTCGCCACCAGCGTGGGCGCCACCGCCACCGGCGTGGCCGTGGGGCGTGCACTGGCCAGCAGGGCGGTAAATCCACTGATCAACGACCCGTTCGCCGAACCGCTGGTTCGCGCGGTGGGGGTGAACTTCTTCACGCAACTCGCCGCTGGTGAGCTGGATCCGGCCCAGGTCGACGACGGCGCCGAGTTCGGCATGGAGCGAATGCGGGACATGATGGCCGTGCGCACCCGCTTCTTCGACGAGTTCTTCGTCGAGGCAACGAACTCGGGAATCCGCCAGGCGGTGATCCTGGCGTCGGGCCTCGACGCCCGCGCGTACCGGTTGGCGTGGCCGGCGGGGACGACCGTCTATGAGGTCGACCAGCCGCAGGTCATCGAGTTCAAGACCACCACGCTCGACGACCTGGGCGCCGCACCGACTGCGAACCGGCGCACCGTCGCCGTCGATCTGCGCCACGACTGGCCCGCGGCGTTGCGCGAGGCGGGCCTGGACCCCACCCAGCCGACCGCGTGGAGTGCCGAGGGGCTCTTGCCCTTCCTACCGCCGGAGGCCCAGGACGCGTTGCTGGACAACATCGCCGCGCTTAGCGCCCCGGGCAGTCGGTTGGCCACCGAGAACCTGCCCGACGCCGGCAGTTCGGTGCCGAAGATGGCCGACGGGATGCGCGAGGCCACCGACCGCTGGCGCGAACACGGATTCGATGTGGAGATGACCGACCTGTGGTACGCCGGCGAACGTCACGACGTGGTGGACTACCTCAGCACCCACGGATGGACGGCCACCGCCACCCCCGTCACGGAATTGTCTGCCGCTCATGGACTTTCGCTGCCCGCGCAACGAGACCGCGCCGCGTTCGCCGCGCTCGGCTACGTCACCGCGACCCGCACTTAAACGGCTGTGGTAGCGAAAGCCCTGCTCAGCCACTCGCTCATGGCCGCGGCCAATGCCGCGCGATTCTCGCGTTTGGCGATCCCGTGGCCGTCGTCGTCGAACAGCAGGTAGCGGACCTCGCGACCGGCTTGGCGCAGTGCCTCGACGATCTGCTCCGATTCGCCGACCGGCACGTTGGTGTCGTTGGCGCCATGTACCACCAACAACGGGGCGCTCAGGGCGTCGACGCGGCGCAGCGGCGACAGCCCCTCGAGCAACTCGCGATCGTTGACCGGGTGACCGTACTTCGGATAGGCGGCGTCGGCGATCCACTGTTCGGTATTGCGGTAGAACGTGATCAGGTCACTCATCCCGCAGATGCTGACACCCGCCGCGAACAACTCCGGGTGGAAAGTCAACGCCGCCATGGTCAAATAGCCGCCGTAGGACCAGCCGGCACACGCGATGCGCCGTGGGTCGGCGATGTCGTTGTCGACCAGGAAGCGCACGCAGTCGGCGACGTCGTCGATGGCAGCGAATCGCTTCTCCTTTTCGTCGGCGTGGCCGAACGTCGCGGCCAAAACCGCCGGAGCCGCGGACATTCGGCGTCAGCACGCTGATGCCTTCGTTGACCAGCCGCGCGAAAATCTCGTCGTAGCCGGGCCGGGCCTGCCCTTCCGGACCGCCGTGCAGATACACCACGGCGCCGGCCGTGTCGGTGGCCGGGATGGGCCGGTACAGCCATGCATTCAGGCTCAGCCCGTCGCGGGCGGTGATCGTCTCGGGCGGCGCCGTGGCGGAGAATCCGGGGATCACCGGGCCGCTCGCGGGCTCGCGGTCGATAGGTTCCCATTGGCGCAGGCGGGGGTTGACCAGCTCCACCGTTGGTGGCATCGACGGTCCCTGGATCGTCATCGCAACCAACGATCCGCCGGCGCTGATGGACAACTCGCCGGCCAGCGGGCCGGGCAGGGCGATCGGCTCGGTCAGCGTGTAGTCGATGTATTCGAGGATCTGTAATTCGCTGCGGCCCTGCAGGTTCCAGAGCAGCGCCACCGTGGAAAGATCGTCACTGACGGCGAACTCGTCGAGATCGCAGTCTGGGCGTTCGGCCACCACCAGGTAACTGACACCGTCCTGCGTGACGGTCACTTCCACCAGTCGGGTGTGCTCGCAACCGTTGTCGCTGAGGATCAGTGCCCGCACGTATCCGCAGCCTCCCCTGGCCGGGTGGTACAGCGCGGTGTCTTCGCCGATCGCGCCGCTGCGGATACGGCGCGGATGATGGTCGTCGAGAATCACCCCATGGGCGGTCGTGGACCCGGGATCGGACGGCAGCAAGGCGATTTCGGTCTGGCCGAGCAGCATGATCAGTTCGTGGTACCCGCGCGGCCCGACCCGGATCAACGACGTCCCGGCCCAGGCGTCAACCAACCGGCCCCCGGAACGACGGTCCAGCACGGTGCGATAGCCGTCGGCCGGCTCGATCAGACACGACTCCCCCACTCCGTCCGCACCGGTCAGGATGGCCGCCACCCGGGTGCCGTCCCAGCCGATCAGCTCCGCGGTCCCGTTCTCTTCGCCGTCGATGCGCAGCGCCAACCGGTCATCGGGATCGGTTGTGACAACCCAGATCTGGCTGCGGGTACCGCCTTCGGGCGCGACCTGACATGCCAGCCAGTAGCCGTCCGCCGAGTGGATGACGCGAGTGACCGGGCCCGCCACGGGTAGCTCGACATCTCGTGACGAGCTGGCCCGCCGGCCACGAAGAAACCGTTGCACCGCGCGCGGATAACCGCCGTCGTCGATGAGATGCGCGAACGCGGTCGCGTCCGGGGACAGCGACGCGCCGTAGAGCGCGCGAACCTGCCGTCCCACCGCCTCAGCCCGCCATGCTCTGCAGCCACATCTCGAGCACCGCCAGCTGCCAAAGCGCGTTGGCGCCCAACGTCGTTCGGGTCTCGTTGGGTGCGGCCAGCAGGGCCTTCACGGTGTCCGCACGGTACAGTCCGCGGCTGCGGGCGGCGTCGTTGGTCAGCGCGTCACGAACCATCTCCAGCACCTCACCGTGCAGATGGCGGATTCCCGGCACCGGGAAATAGCCCTTGGTCCGGTCGATCACCTCCGACGGCAACAGCTTTCGCGACGCCTCCTTGAGCACACCTTTGCCGTTGGACGCCAGTTTCAGCTCGGGCGGGCAGGCGGCGGCGAGCTCGACGAAGTCGTGGTCCAGGAACGGCACGCGCGCCTCCAGCCCCCACGCCATCGTCATGGTGTCCACGCGTTTGACCGGATCGTCGACCAGCATGACCTGGGTGTCGAGCCGCAACGCGGCGTCCACCGCGGATTCGGCGCCGGGTGCTCCCTGGTGGGCAGCCACGAACTCGAGACTGGCGTCGACGTCAATCGCGTACTCGGGCGCGTAGATTGACAGCACATCGTGGTGGCCGCGGTCGAAGAACACCTTGGCGTACGCGTCGGTCGTCTGCTCGCGGGCGATGTCGGCCAACGGTGGGTACCAGTCGTAGCCGGCCAGAATCTCGTCGGCGCCCTGTCCGGATTGCACCACCTTCACCGATTTACTGACCTCTTCGGACAGCAGATAGAAGGCCACACAGTCATGGCTGACCATCGGTTCGCTCATCGCCGCAATGGCTTTCGGCACCGCGGGCAACAGGCGCGACGAGTCGATATGGATCTTGTGGTGGTCGGTGTCGAAGGCCTTGGCGATCAGGTCGGAGTAGAAGTACTCGTCGCCGGATTCGCCACCGGCCGAATCGAATCCGATGCTGAACGTCGCCAGCCCATGCTGGCCGTGCTCGGCCAGCAGTGCCACCACGATCGAGGAATCGATGCCGCCGGACAGCAACACCCCGACGGGTACGTCGGCGACCATCCGGCGTTCCACCGCGGTGCGCAGCGCATCCATCACGGCGTCCTGCCAATCGCGGGCCGACCAGGATGCCCGGGCCGGATCGCGGCGGAACTCCGGTGTCCAGTACACGGTGTCGGTGTGCGACCCGTCGGGCTGGATCACCCGTACCGTCGCCGGCGGCAACTTACGCACCCCGCGATAAATCGTCAGCGGCGCCGGCACCACCGAATGAAAGCTCATGTAGTGATGCAGCGCCCGGCGGTCCAGTTCGGTGTCCACGTCGCCGGCATCGAGCAGCGCACGCACGCTTGACGCGAACCGCACCCGCCCGGGGGCCGCACGCCAGATACAGCGGCTTGATGCCCAACCGGTCGCGGGCCAGCGTCACCACACCCGAGTCCTGGTCGGCGATCGCGAACGCGAACATCCCCTTGAATCGGTCGACGCAGCGCGCGCCCCATTTGTCGAACGCCTTGAGCACGACCTCGCTGTCGGCGGTGGAGAAGAAGCGGTACCCGTCGGCCTGTAGCTCCTCGCGCAGATCTTGGTAGTTGTAGATGCATCCGTTGAACACCAACGTCAGCGCGAGCTCGCTGTCGACCATCGGCTGGGATCCGCGGGTGGACAGGTCGATGATCGACAGCCGCCGATGACCCAGCGCCACCGGGCCGTGCGCCACCACGCCCTGTCCGTCCGGTCCGCGCGATGTCATGGCGCCCGTCATCCGGGTGACCGCGCCGACGTCCGCCGCTTGCCCGTCCCAGCGGATCTCACCGCAGATACCGCACATCGCTCCTGCTTCCGTTGAGTCCGCTAACCTTCGCCGGCGCCTGCCGCCAGAATCCAGGTGACCTTGCTGCCCCCGCCCGACGACGAGTTCACAATCCGTGACCCCCTGGCTGGCTACCCGCGTCAGCGCCGCGGGCATCACGTGCGCCGACACCGAGCCGCCGGGTGCGGCCCGAAGATGGACGAACGCGCGCAGGTCGACATGATGCGGATAGAAGCCGTCGCCGTCGAAGGTGGGATGGGTGGACAAGGCGACCAACTCCTGGGCGATGAACCGCTCCGGTTGGGTGACCAGCTCACGTCGGCGCGCCTCGATCGCGGCATCGGAGGCTTCCGGCCCGATCAGCACGCCGCCTCCGCCCAAACCGTCGATGGGTTTCACCACCATATCGGCGAGGTTGGCCAGCACGTAGTCGCGCTGATCGCGTTCGGCGCAGATCCAGGTCGGCACTTGCGCCAGCGTGGGTTTCTCGCCGAGGTAGTACTCGATCATGGCCGGAACGAACGCGTAGATCGCCTTGTCGTCGGCCACTCCGTTGCCCAATGCGTTCACCACGCTGAGGTGTTGATCGGCGATCAGCCCGAGCAGCCGGCGCCGCAGCGGAGCGCCGTCGTATCCGGTCGAGGACAGCAGCATGTCCTCGTCCATCCTCGCGTAGACGACATCGATGCGTCGGACACTGGGCCCGACGTGGTGCACCAGCTTTCCATCGCGCACCGACAAGTCCGACGGGTGCACCAACGCGATGCCCATTTCCTCGGCCAGGAAGGTGTGTTCGAACCAGGCGGAGTCTTCCCATCCGGCGGACAGCAGAACCACCGTGGGATCGTCCGGGGCGCGCGCCGGCGCGGCCGCACGCAGCGTCTCGAGCAGCAGCTGCGGTGCCCGATCGGCGTCCTCGATTCCGGCGGGTGGCAGCAACTCCGGGAAGTGTTTGTGCAGCAACCGGTGGTTGATGATCGCGTACCCGGCACCCGATGGCACCCGCAGGTTGTCTTCGAGGACTTTCCAGGAACCGGGGCCGTCGCACACCAAGTCGGTGCCGCTGATGTGCGCGTGCACGGTGTTGCCGGCCAGGCGGCCGGTAGAGCGGAAGCCGGGGGCCCGGTCGAGCGCCTGCTCACCGATGATGCCGTCGGCGACGATCGCCCGCTCGGCGTAGATGTCGCGCAGAAAAGCGTCCAACGCGCGGGCCCGCTGGGCCAGGCCTTCGGACAGTTGCGCCCACTCGTCTGCGGCCACCATTCGCGGCAGCACGTCGACGGGAAACAGCTGGGCACGACTCTGACCGGTAACGCGGAAGGTGACGTTGTCGGCGCGCTGCTCCTGCTCGATAGCCGCTTCCCGAGACCGTAGCTGCGTCACCCCGAGACGCGCGACGGTGGCCAGGACCGCCCGACATTGCTGGCGTGGGCGACCGTCGACGTCGACGGCCTCGTCAAAGCTGACATCGACAGTGCCGCCCGAGCCGGCGACCGGTTCGGCGCTGGACTGGTAGCCGAACAGCAGCGACGGCTCATCGTCGATGGTTCTGGCAATGCCCGTCGCGCGGCCGGCGGTCTCGGCGATCAGCTGATCGACCACGTCGGTGAGCCGCCCACGACGACGCAGCGCCCGCCGTTGCCGTGCCGAGGACGTGCCCATGCTCAGCGCTCGGCGGCTCAGCTCGCTGACGGCGTCCCAGTCACCGCTGTCTTCGAGGTACGGACGCAGCGAATCGACCAGCTCGGTGACCACCTCGGCCGCGGGTCGGCTGGCCGGAGCGCTGACGTCGACGAGCTCGCCTTCCAGCCCCGACCGCGCGGCCCGCCATAGCGCGGCCCTACCCAGTACAGGGGACAGGATCGTCGCGGGGCGGCCGGTCCGCAGCGCTTCGGCCTCGCGCTCGACCAGGGCCCGGAACAGGCCGGCGATCAGCACGACGGTGTCCACCGAGGGACAGCTGTCGCACACCCGCAGCTCCAGCGTCGGCGCGCACGTCGCCGGACGAACGTCGAAATACACCATCCCCGCGTCGGAGATGACTCCGCTGGCCACCAGGTCGTCGACCAGCCGGTCGTATTCCGCGGCCGATTGCACGGGGGCGGCCAGGCCGGTCGTGGGCCAGCGCTGCCACACCAGGGTGCGCATGCTCGCATAGCCGGTGTCTGAGCCGTCGGATGCGAACGGTGAGCTGGCCGAGAGTGCCAGCAGAGTGGGTAAATGCGCGGCCACCCGGCTACCGACCGCGACCGCCTCGTCGCGGTCGCTGACGCCGACATGCACCTGCGTGCCGCAGATCAGCTGTTCGCGCGCCAGCAGTTGATATTCGGCCAGCATGTGCCGGTAGCGCGCGGTCTGGGTGACCCGCATTTCCGCGGGCACCGACAACGGGACCGCCCCGGCTGCCACCACGCCGATGCCCAGCTCGGCGGCGGTTTCGGTCAAGACCGACCGGTGGTGGGTGAGTTGGGAGAGCAGTCCGTCGAGCGAGTCGACCACCAGGGTGTTCGTTTCGACCACGCAACGCTGCAGCTCGGCGACGTAGTCCCCGGTCAGCTCGGACAGCAATTCGGGCGCCCGCGCGGTGAGCCGCCGTGTCTTGAGATCGACAAGGTGGAACTCCTCTTCGGCCCCCAGCGTTCGAGGCGACGTTCGTCGCATGCCGCCCACGTTATGGCCGCGTCTTTACCGTCGCGTTAACCATGCGTCGCGCAGCCGCGCTGGATTGACCGGTGGGGCCGCCACTTTGCCGGACAATCGGCCGGACCATCGGGTAGCAGCACAGGCCGATGAATATCGCCGAGAAATGGCCGATTCCGGTGAAATTCAGCTTCACGATCAGCGGTATGGCAAAGATCGTGACGAGTATCGCCAGGTATCCCCACCGCCACGGCCGCGCGATGCGGAACGCGAGCACGGCTATCATGCCGACCAGGAAGTAGCTGACCCCGATATCTCGGGCGTGCACCAGCCGGGCCGGTTCCAGGTGATGCCGGATTGCCAGGTACAGCAGTCCTTCGCTGAAGTAGGTGGCGATCACATGCGCGGTCAATCCCACAGCGAGCCAACGTCTTTGGCCCAGCCAATGTTCTGCCGGAGCAAGAAACACGGTGAACAGCAACAGATACGGCGTCCAGTAGCGGCCATCGATCCAGAGCAGGCTGGTGAACAGCACTTCGAGCGGATCTCTGGCCAATTCGTGGATGTTGGTGGAGTCGTGCACGGTGATGCCGTGCAACTGCCGGGGCCTCAGGTGACGGGCGATGATCGTGGTGATCAAGCAAGAGAATCAGCCACAGGTACGTCAGCGGCGCGCCACTGACAAAGCGCCACACGTTGCGGAGCCACGAGTTTCGCACGGCGTTCAGCCAGTCGCTCCGTCAGGTTGCTCCTCGGTCACGGAACGGCGCCGCCGGAAAGCGGCTTTGAGCTGCGCCGGGTTCAATGGTGCGCGCTTTCGCTCCCGGGCCAACGGGTAGAAGGCCAGACCGGTCACCAGCGCGGCAAAGTGACCGATCCCGGTGAAGCTGAGCTCGATGCGATCCATCGTGAGCACCGGGAAGCCAAAGATGAGCAATAGCACCGCAAGATAGCCCCAGCGCCACGGCTTTGCGATGTGATACGCAAGGACACCCATCACGCCGACCAAAAAGTAGCTCACCCCGATATCGTGCGCGCGCACAAACCTTTCCGAAGCGTCGCGATTCTCGATCGCCAGGTAGAGCATGCCTTCGCTGAGATACGTGGCGATGATGTGAGAGGTCAATCCCACAGTGAGCCAACGCAACTGGCCGAGCCACTGCTCCGCCGGCGCCAGAAACAGGGTGAACAACAGCAGGTAGGGTTCCAGGCTCTTACCGTCGATCCACAGCAGGCTGGAGAACAGCACACCGAGCGGATCGGTTGCCAACGAGTGGATGCTGGTTGACCGGTGCAGCAGTATCACGTGCAACTGCCGCCCGGTCAGCACGTTCTGCGCGATCGTGGTGATCGCCAAACGCCAGCAACCAGAGGTACGTCAGTGGCGCACCGCTGACGAAGCGCCAGACCACCCGCGCCCAGAAGCGCAGCCGTGCCCGCACCGGTGCCTTCGCCACCGACAACCTTCGCACGGGCGGCGTCGGACCGTACAGCCGTGCTAGCTGACCTGGGGTTTCAAGTTGCCGCCACCTGAATACGGCGACGACGACGTTGCCGACTCTCGATGAGCGGGAATGCCTTGACGCCGATCGCATTTCGATCAGACGGTCGGCTTGTCGTGTTTTAGGTGCCGCCACCAGCACGAGATGTAGATCGCCATCGAGATCACCAACGCGACGATCACCCACAACACCACGGTGATATCGATCCAGGCGCCGAATGGCGGCGCGTCGGGAAGCGCATTGCGCAGCGGCATCACCGCAAAGAGCATCGCGGCATACCACGTCGTCATCGGCGGCTGGAATTTTCGTCGGTCACGCCGCGTCTGGGTCGCGACGAAAAGGCCAAGGACGGCGAGCGCGATGAGAACAGCGAGGATGACGAGCCCGAACGCCGCGGTACTCAGTGTTCGCCCCAGATTCAGTTGGTATGACCCGTGCGGCCCGGCGTTGGCGTCGTGAGTCACATCAACTTTCCAGCCGAGCAACCGGTCGACCAATATCACCGCCGCCGGGTGCGGCACTGGGGCTGCGCCAGAGAAGAGTTCGATGTCGATCGGCCCCGATTGGTAGTGATCCAACGGCCAATCCGCGACGTCACCGGTCAGCGTCCCCGAAACGGCGAACACATCGGGCAGCGTGCCCTTGGGCCATGAGTGCTTGCTGGCGTTGACCAGGGACGTGACGGTGAGACTGAGGTCGTCCTTGAGACCGTGGGTTACCGGGTCCAGCAGCGCAGGACCCGGAGAAACGCTGATGTTGGCGCGAAGCACGCTGTTATCCGACTGAATGGCTTCGATATCGACGGTCACCGTGGTGCCGTCGGGCGTCGACGCACCTTCGGTGGCAATGACATGCGGATGACCCATGCCGCTGTCCACATAGACCACGATCGAGCCGATGTAGGCGACGATGAAGGTCAGGACGCCAATGATGCCGAATCTCGACAAGTGACCGCCCGGCATCCAGAGATTGTAGGTACCCCGCTCAGGTGTTGGGCGTGGGCACTTCGTCGGCCGGTTCCGCGAGCTCCTTCGGCTTGTCGTAATCGGGTGCGGTGTGCCGCCACCAGCAGGTGACGTACATCATTTACGCGGTTGCAATGCGTATCCGCCCAGCGATTCTAAAGCCCCGGCTATTCCACCGTGACGGACTTGGCCAGGTTTCGTGGCTTGTCGACGTCGTATCCGCGCGCCTGCGCCACCGCGGCGGCGAAAACCTGCAGCGGGATGGTCGACAGCAGCGGCTGCAAAAGCGTTGACACCGCTGGGATTTCGATCAAGTGATCGGCGTAGGGGCGCACGGCATCGTCGCCCTCCTCGGCGATCACGATGGTCACCGCGCCGCGGGTCTGGATCTCCCGGATATTCGACATCAGCTTGGCGTGCAGCGTGGCCGCGCCCTTGGGTGAGGGCATCACGACGATGACCGGCAGGCCGTCTTCGATCAGCGCGATGGGGCCGTGCTTGAGCTCGCCGGCCGCGAAACCTTCGGCGTGCATGTAGGCCAATTCTTTGAGCTTCAGCGCGCCCTCCAGCGCCACCGGGTAGCCGACATGGCGACCCAGAAACAGCACCGTCGACGACTGGGCGAACCGGCGGGCGAGGTCGATGACCGGCTCGATCGTCGCCAGTACCTGGCTCACCAGATCCGGCATGGCCTCCAGCTCGCGGAACTCGCGCTCGACCTCGTCGGGGTACTTGGTGCCACGCGCCTGCGCCAGCGCCAGGCCGACCAGGTAATTGGCGGTGATCTGGGCCAGGAAGGTCTTCGTCGAGGCCACCCCGATCTCCGGGCCGGCGCGCGTGTACAGCACCGCGTCGCACTCGCGCGGGATCTGCGAGCCGTTGGTGTTGCAGATCGCCAGCACCTTGGCCTTCTGCTCCTTGGCGTGCCGGACCGCCTCGAGGGTGTCGGCGGTTTCCCCGGACTGCGAAATGGCCACCACCAGTGTGCTGCGGTCCAGCACGGGGTCGCGGTAGCGGAACTCACTGGCGAGTTCGACTTCCACCGGCAGTCGCGTCCAGTGCTCGATCGCGTACTTGGCGAGCAGCCCGGAGTGATACGCGGTGCCGCAGGCGACCACGAACACCTTGTCGATCTCGCGCAGTTCCTGATCCGACAGCCGTTGTTCGTCAAGCACGATCCGGCCGTCCACGAAATGCCCCAGCAGGGTGTCGGCCACCGCGGTGGGCTGCTCGGCGATCTCCTTGAGCATGAAGTACTCGTAGCCACCCTTTTCGGCGGCGGCCAGGTCCCAGTCGATGTGAAACTCGCGGTACTCGACATCGGTGTTGCCGTCGAAGTCGGTGATCCGGTAGCCGTCGGCGGTGATCACCACCGCCTGGTCCTGGCCGAGCTCGACCGCGTCGCGGGTGTGCTCGATGAACGCGGCCACGTCGGAGCCGACGAACATCTCGCCGTCGCCGATCCCGACCACCAGCGGCGTCGACCTGCGCGCGGCGACGATGGTGCCGGGCTCGTCGGCGTTGGCGAACACCAGGGTGAAGTGGCCCTCCAACCGGCGCAGCACGGCCAGCACGGAACCGATGAAGTCACCGGCCGTCGCACCGTGGCGGTATGCCTGGGCCACCAAATGCACCGCGACCTCGGTGTCGGTGTCACTGGCGAACTCCACGCCTGCCGTCTCCAGCTCCTGGCGCAGAACGGCGAAGTTCTCGATGATGCCGTTGTGGACGACCGCGATCTTGCCGGCGGCGTCGCGATGTGGGTGCGCGTTGCGGTCGGTGGGGCGCCCGTGCGTGGCCCAGCGGGTGTGGCCCAGCCCGGTGGTACCGGCCAGCTCCGAGTGCCGGCCCATCTCGGCCAGGGCCTCGTCGAGGTTGGCCAGCCGGCCGGCACGACGACGCACGGTGAGTTTGCCGTGACGGTCGACCAACGCGATTCCCGACGAGTCGTACCCGCGGTACTCCATCCGGCGCAGGGCGTCCATGACGACTCCGCAGGCCGGACGCTGCCCGACGTAGCCGACAATTCCGCACATTCTGGCCAGAATAGTGCAGCCGTCCCCGGATGGCCGTTTCTACACGGCAGACCTGGCGTAATACCGCCACCCGCAGAGCGTGCCGGCCGGTGGTCGGGCCGTTGCGGCCGGTTTCCGCCGATCCGCGCCGGCACGCGCTCCGGATTCATTTGAGTTCATGTCATATTCGTAATTAATAGATCTTATTTCACCTGTTGTATTTGTGACGTTTTCAACTCCTTCATGCCTAACGACAACGGGCGCTCTTAAACTCAGAACTGCGATATCGGATAGCCGCATCGGAGCGAGCCGAAAGGACGATGGCGTTGATGCCCGCCTGATCACGACTGCTGCAGCCCAACGGTTTCACCGTGGCTGGTTGATCGCGGCAAATATTCAGCATTCCCCGACACGCATTTATCAGTCGCGGAACTCAACGTATTAATTGTCAAACCCGAGCGCAGGGGGAAATCATGACCGCTGTTTCGTACGACAATGTGGCGGCCACGCGAAGACAGGCGCCGAAACGGGCGTCGACCGAGGCCGGGAGCGACCCCTTGATCGACCCCGTCGCTCATTTGCTGAGCATCCCGCTGCGCCAGGTCTATGCGGTGCTCTGGCGGGTCGGGTTGATCGAGGTCAGCGCCTAGCGGCCGGGCCCTGGCCGGCCGGCCGATGCGCTAACGTGCGCTAACGTGCGTTAACGTTCCGGGGGTGGCCCGCATCCGCAAGCTCTTCGCCGCCCTGCACCGTCGCGGTCCACACCGCGTTTTGCGCGGTGACCTGGCCTTTGCCGGTCTGCCCGGGGTGGTGTACACACCGGAATCCGGCTTGAATCTTCCCGGCATCGCCTTCGGGCATGACTGGCTGAACGGCACCGCCCGCTACTCGGGTCTGCTGGAACATCTGGCGTCGTGGGGCATCGTGGCCGGCGCGCCCGACACCCAGCGGGGACTCGCGCCGTCGGTGCTGAACCTCGCCTTCGATTTGGGCGTCGCCCTCGACATCGTGGCGGGCGTGCGCCTCGGGCCCGGCAACATCAGCGTGCACCCGGCCAAGCTCGGCGTGGTGGGTCACGGCTTCGGCGGCTCGGCGGCCGTATTCGCCGCCGCGGGCATGCCGGCCAAGCCCTCCGCGGTGGTCGCGATGTTCCCGACGGTGAGCAATCCCCCGGCCGAGCAGCCGGCCGCCACTCTGCGGGTGCCGGGCCTGATCCTGTCCGCACCCGGAGATCCCAAGACGTTGAACTCCAATGCCCTTGAGCTCTACCGGGCTTGGGACACGGCCACGCTGCGCATCGTCAGCAAGGCCCAGGCCGGCGGGCTGGGCGAGGGCCGGCGGCTGACCCAAGCGGTGGGGCTGCCGGGTCCGCACCGCGCGACGCAGCGTTCGGTGCGGGCGCTGTTGACCGGGTATCTGCTCTTCACGCTCACCGGCGACAAGACCTATCGCGACTTCGCCGATCCCGACGTGCAGCTACCCAAGACCGAGCCATTGGACCCCGAGGCGCCGCCGGTCACCACCGAAGAGAAGATCGTCGCACTGCTGAAATAGCCCGGCACCGTCGTGATAAATGTCATTGATGCGAATCGGCATTGCCCTGGATTACTCGGGCGGCTTCCACGAAGCCGTCGACCGAGTAGTCGAACTCGAGAAGCGCGGCATCGACGTCGTCGCGGTGGCCGAAGCGTACTCGTTCGACGCCGTCAGCCAACTGGGGTATCTGGCCGCCAAGACCAGCACCGTGGAATTGGCCTCGGGGGTGTTTCCCCTCTACATCCGCACGCCGTCGCTGCTGGCGATGACCGCGGCGGGTCTGGACTTCGTGTCCAACGGCCGATTCCGCCTGGGAATCGGCACGTCCGGTCCGCAGGTCATCGAGGGGTTTCACGGCGTCGAGTTCGACGCCCCGTTGGGCCGAACCCGCGAGGTGGTGGAAATCTGCCGGCAGGTGTGGCGAAGGGAACGGGTGCACTACGCCGGCAAGCATTACCAGATCCCGCTGCCCGCGGACCGCGGAACGGGTTTGGGTAAAGCGCTTCAACTCATCAATCATCCTGTGCGCGAACGTATTCCGATATCGATCGCGGCGCTGGGCCCGAAGAACGTCGAGCTGACCGCCGAGATCGCCGAGGGCTGGCAGCCGGTCTTCTTCCATCCGGAGAAAGCCGCGTCGGTCTGGGGTGAGCCGCTGGCCGCCGGTGCCGCCAAACGCGATCCGGCGCTCGGCCCGATGGACGTGATGGTGCACGCGTCGTTGGCCATCGGCGACGACGTCGATGACCGGCTGGCGTGGGCCAAACCGCAACTGGGGCTCTACCTCGGCGGAATGGGCGCCAAAGGACGCAACTTCTACCACAACCTGGCCACCCGATACGGGTTCGGCGAGGTCGCCGACCGGATCCAGGAGCTGTACCTGTCCGGCCGCAAGCGTGCGGCCATCGACGCCGTTCCCGACGAATTGGTGCGCGCGATCGCCCTGATCGGCCCCCGCGGGTTCATCGCCGAACGCCTGGCCGCCTTCGCCGAGGCCGGTGTGACCACGATGCTGGTGAGCCCGTTGACGAAAGACGACGGCGAATCCGTCCGGTACGTCGAAGAGCTGCTGGCGCTGCGGCCCAGCTGAGCCATCGCTACCCCGCCTGCGGAAGCTGGTCGGCAGCAATCTCACACGGGGTCTTTCCGCCCGACGGTGGGTTTCCCATTGGTGCAGGCGGAGGCGTGCCCGGCGGTTCCTGCACCGGTGGTTCCTGCACCGGTGGTTCCTGCAGCGCCGGCGACGTCAGCGGCTCCGGCGCCGGCGTGGGGCCGGCTACCGCCTCCTTGGTGTCCTCGCCGGCATTCTCGCTGGCCTCCTCGTCCGCGTTGGCTTCCTCGACGTCGTCGACCTCCTCGGCGGACGCGGGATGATCGTCGGCATCCTCCGCGTCCTGCGATTGACCATCGTCGCCGCCCACCGAATCCAGCAGGTCACCCATCGCCTCGACGATCCGGTTGGCAAGTCCCCCAAGCCCACTGGGACTGCCGGCAGCCCCAGTGGGCATGGCGGACGTATCGGCCGGCGCGGCGCCCCAGTCCGGCATCGGGGCGGTCGCCGGACTCGCAATCTCCGGGGTCGCCGGGACCGGGGCCGGCGAGGCCATGGTCGGCGTCGGTGCAGGGTCGGGCGGGAGAGCGGACGAGGCCGCTGCGGGCACGAGCGCCGCGGCTGGCGCGGCCGGTCCGAGGGCCGGCGCGGGCGGCGGGGCCGGCTGTAACCGTGGCCGGGCGCCGGCGGGCCCCAGATCGCCCGGAATCTCGAACTGTACGCGCGGCGCCCTGGCCAATCGATCGGAGACCATGTCGTAGGACGCGGTCACACCGGCCTGGGTGGACCGCATCGTGCTCAGCCAGTCGCCGCGAATCTCGTTGTCCACGTGAGGCGTTATCTGCAGGTGGACCAGTTCGTCGGCGGCCCGCCGATCCCCGACCCCGGTGCTGACCGCATCGGCGGCGGCCAACCAGGCCGGCCGCTGCGCCAGCGTGCGATCGTCGATGGCGATGGCCGTCGCGACCTTGACGTCCACCAGGTGCCACAGGTTATCGCGCAGCGACTCGCACCGTTGCGCGGCGGCGCGCACTTCGGTGGCCACCGCGTCGGCGGCATCGCAATGGCGTTGCAGGAACCGAACAGCGGCGTCCGCTCCGGACCCCGTCCAGGCCGCGGAGAGCTCAACGACCTGCGCACGTTGCATCCTCAGCGCCTCGGCGACCGCCCCGGCGGCGGCCCTTAACTCCGCGCAATCTCGGTCGAGCACAACGAGATTCAGGCCGTCCTCGGTGTCGTACCAGTCGCGGATCTGGGTGGGGCGCGCCGTCAGGTCGGGATGCTGGTAGCCCAGCGCCTGGCACGCCCGCACATAGCGCTGGGTGTGCTCGACGGCCGGGGCACCCTCGGCGAGGCGCTCGGCGACGTCTAACCGGTCGGCCACGATCAGGCGATCCGCGCCGCGGCATACAGCTCGGCATCGGCGTAGCGGTCCGCGCCGGCCCGCAGTGCCACGGCGATCTCGCCGGCCGCCCGTGACCACTGCGACAGCTCATCCCCCAGCCGGGCCAGCGCCATGCGCACGGCGTCGCCGCGAGCGACGTGCGCCCGGCCGGCGCAGGCGCCGTCAAAGGCCAGCCGCGACAAGTGGTTGCTTACCGCGTCATCGATGATGTCGACGGCGGCGCTGATCCGGTCGGCCACCGCGTGCACCGCCGCCACGTCGATTTGGGTTGAGGCATATTGAGTTGGGGCATAGCCCTTTTCACCATCAAATCTCATACCTAGTCCGACGCCTTGGAAGGCTCCTGGGTTCCAGGGGGCTCCAGCGGACTCGGGTCAGCCCGCGGCGCTCACCGCGTCCGCGACATTCGTGGCCAGCCGGTGCGCGACGTCCTCGTCGGCCGCCTCCACCATGACCCGGATCATCGGCTCAGTTCCGGAGGGACGCAACAGGATTCGACCGGTGTCACCGAGCTCGGCCGCCGCCTCGCCGACCGCGGCCTGGACCGCCGGCGCCGCTGCGGCAGTGGCCTTGTCGGCGACCTCGACATTGATCAGCACCTGCGGCAGCGTCTGCATCACCGAGGCCAGCGCGGCCAGCGACGAGCCGGTCTGCACCATGCGGGTCATCAACCGCAGCCCGGTGACGATGCCGTCGCCGGTAGACCCCAGCGCGGGCATCACGATGTGGCCGGACTGCTCGCCGCCCAGGCTGTAGTCGCCGGCTCGCAATTCCTCTAGGACGTAGCGGTCGCCGACGGCGGTCGTGCGCACGGCGATGCCGGCCGAGCGCATGGCCAGGTGCAGCCCGAGGTTGCTCATCACGGTGGTCACCAGCGTGTTGGAGGCCAGCTCGCCCGACTGCTTCATCGCCAGCGCCAGCACCACCATGATGGCGTCGCCGTCGACGAGTTCGCCGTTGGCATCGACCGCCAGGCACCGGTCGGCATCCCCGTCGTGCGCCAGACCCAGGTCGGCGCGGTGGGCGAGGACGGCCGCCCGCAACGAATCCAGGTGCGTCGACCCACAGTTGTCGTTGATGTTCAGCCCGTTGGGTTCGGCGTTGATCGCGATGACCCGGGCACCGGCCGCGCGGTACGCGCGCGGCGCCGCCGATGACGCGGCGCCATGGGCGCAGTCGACGACCACGGTGAGGCCGTCGAGCCGGACGGCGTTGGCCTTGCTCGACCTGCCGCAGGTAGCGTTCCACCGCGTCCTCGGCGTCGATGATCCTGCCGAGCCCGGAACCGACCGGGCGCAGCCCGGGTCCGGCCGCGACCAGATCTTCGATCTGGTCCTCGGTGTCGTCGTCCAACTTGTGGCCGCCGGGGCCGAAGATCTTGATGCCGTTGTCGGGCATCGGGTTGTGCGACGCCGAGATCATCACCCCGAAGTCGGCGTCATAGGCCCTGGTCAAATAGGCCACCGCCGGGGTCGGCAGCACTCCGACCCGCAGCGCGTCGACGCCCTGGCTGGTGACGCCCGCGATCACCGCGGCTTCCAGCATCTCGCCGCTGGCCCGCGGATCACGGCCGATCACGGCCACCCGGCGGCCCGGTGCGCTCGAACTGGCCAAGCGCCGCGCCGCCGCGGCGCCCAGCGCCAGCGCCAGCTCCGCGGTCAGCTCGCGATTGGCGACCCCGCGAACGCCGTCGGTGCCGAATATTCGACCCATACGGACAAACCTTTCACAGTCTTGGCCAACTTTCAGCCACGAGCGTGCCTGTTAGCACTCCGACACGCCGAAGGATGCACACGGATGCACGCTCGCGGCCAGAAAGTGATCGCCGATCAGCGCTTGCTGTACTGCGGCGCCTTGCGGGCCTTCTTCAGGCCGTACTTCTTGCGCTCGGTGGCACGCGGGTCACGGGTGAGGAAGCCGGCCTTCTTCAGCGGGGGCCGGTCGTCCGGGAATGCCACGATCAGCGCCCGGGCGATGCCCAGCCGCAACGCACCGGCCTGACCCGACGGGCCGCCGCCGTGCAGCAGCGCGAAGATGTCGAAGTTTTCCACCCGGTCGACGGTGACCAGCGGAGCCTTGATGAGCTGCTGGTGCACCTTGTTGGGGAAGTACTCCTCCAGGCTGCGGCCGTTGAGGTCGAACTTGCCGGTGCCGGGCACCAGACGGACCCGCACGACGGCTTCCTTGCGGCGGCCGACGGTCTGGATGGGCCGCTCGAACACGAACGCTTCGGCGGGCTTGGCGGCCGGAGCCTCGGCCTCCGGGGTCTCAATAGCCTCGGTTGTCTCGGTCACTGGGCCACCTGCTTGATCTCGAACGGGGCCGGCTTCTGCGCGGCGTGGGGATGCTCCGGACCGGCGTAAACGTGGAGTTTGCGCTGGATCTGACGGCTGAGTTTGTTCTTGGGCAGCATGCCGACGATCGCCTTTTCCACGACGCGGTCGGGGTGCTTTTGCATCAGCTCACCGATGCTGCGTTTGTGCAGGCCGCCGGGATACCCGGAGTGGCGGTAAGCCATCTTGCTCCGCAGTTTGTCGCCGCTGATGGCGACCTTGTCGGCGTTGATGACGATGACGAAGTCTCCGCCATCGACATTGGGCGCGAACGTCGGCTTGTGCTTACCGCGCAGCAGTGTTGCTGCCGCAACGGCGAGGCGGCCAAGCACGACGTCCGTGGCGTCGATGACGTACCACGACCTCGTGGTGTCACCCGCCTTGGGCGCGTAGGTGGGCACAGCGCTTACCTTGACTTTCTCTCGGGTGGATCCCGGTGCGACCCGGGTGCCGGTCAGGCGTGAGCGGTTGGGGCTGGTCTCGGCGACCGACGTTGACCCGAGGCCCCGGTGTATCCGCACGCCAACCGAGCAGCTTACCGACCGGCATCCCCGCAGGTCAAAATGACTGTGTGGTCCCGGCGGCTCTCCTTCCGCCAGGACCACACAGAGTCTCACGGTGGCTATCGCGCCCAGCCGCCGGCCGCCCGGCGGTCTGCGTTGGCCACGTCGTCGGCGCCGTCGCGCACGGCATTGCCCAGGTCAACCAGGATCTCGTTCAGCGCGGTGGCCGCCTGGTGCCATCTGAGCTGCTCGACCTGGTAGGCGGCCGCCGCCTCTCGCGTCCAGAGCTGCTGCAACGGCACGATGTGTGACCTCAGCTCGTCGAGCGCTGCGTTGAATCGCGCCGAGGTGGTGTGAATCTCCTGGCGAACGGAATATTCGATCTCGTCGAAGTTGTACGAGAGCACCGGGTCCATTGGGTCTTTGATGCCTCGATCACAGGTTTCCGCCGGCGGCCGCGACGTGGTGGGCATGGTTCTGCCCGGCGTCGCGCAGCACAGCCTCGTTGTGCCGGATGGTCTCGGCGATGGTGTGCAAGACGTGGTAGAGCCGCATCGATTCGGCGTTCCAGCGATCCACCACATCTTTGAATCGCGCGGCCGCGAGCCCACCCCACACCGACGGCGGCACCCCGCTCATTCGGCCGATGAATGCCTGCAACATCGCCCGGATCTCCTCGTTGCGGGCGTCCGTGGTTTCCGCGACCGACCGCATAAGGTCGAAGTCGGTGCTCAGTGTGTTCGGTGTGGACATACCAAGTACGACCACGGCGACTCCCCGTTCGGTTCCATCCGATTTACCTCAGGCGACGGCGTGTGCCGTCCGCACGGCCTGCTCGCACACCTGTCGCACGGCGTCGTCGCCGCCTGGCCTGCTCTGGCACCCGACGCTGATCCGCACCGTGCCGTCGACCAACACCGACCACCGCACCTGATGTGCGGCGCGCACTTCGCGGTAGGTCACCGCCGGCCGGCCCGCGCTGGAGCCCGTCGGGTTGAAGTCGACGAACACCCCGGCCGGCTCCGCGTCGATAGCTCGTTTCAAACGCTCCGCGGCATTACCGAGCGTCTCGCCGGCGACCGGCGTCTGGGTCACGTGCAACGCCACCTCGGGATCCGACGGCGACGTGATCTGCACCCGCGCCGAGCCGGGGCCGGCGAGCACCCGCTGGGTGGGCCAGTTCGCGGGGACCGTCAGCGCCACCCGGCCTTCGACCAGAAACGTCGTCGGCGCGATCTGCGCCGAGACTTGGATCGCGGGCTGTGGCGACCCCACGGCGCCACCGCAGGGATGGCCAGAACGGCGCTTGCGACGGTCAGCCGGGCCAGCGTTCGGGCACGCCGACGCGGTTCTGGCGCCAACCGTTCAGCCGGCGCGGCAGCCTGGTGGCGGGCGGGTTGCGTGGCCCGGGCCAGCCGGGCCAACCGAGCGTCGTCGATCTCCACCACGGTCCGGCCACCACCGCGCAGCGTGCCGGCAACGGCTGCCATCAGCGCCGCCGCACCCTTGACCGCGCCCGGAGCGTCGATCAGCACGGCCCCCGCCGGGGTCATCCCGGTTATCGCACCCACGACCTCGTCGACCGTCTCCTCCTTGCCGAAACCTCCCGTCCGGCGTGGAACCGCGACCACCGCGGCGCCGGCGACGACCACCATCGCATCGGCGATCTCCACGACTACCGAAGCATCCGGAGACGCTTGCCTCAACAGCCACGACCGCGGTCGCAGCACGATGTCGTCACTGGCCGCCCTGACCACCTCGACGCGGGACGCCGGCCACCACGACGGATGCAGGACGAGCATGCCGTCGCTGTGTCCGCACTCAAGTGACCGCAGCGTCGCGCGCCACAGCGAGTCCACCGCGACCGGGCGCTCATGCACCAGCGCGACCGGGTCGTCGATCGCGTCCAGGGCGGCACTGAACGTCTCACGGGTGTCGTCGTCGACGGTGTCTGTGCCGCAACACAATCGGCGGATGCGGCCCGGACCGGCCTCGACGACGGCGCGGTGTGCGGTCATGACGGCGGGCTCCAGGCCACCTGCACGAGTTGCTCGTCGCGGCCGCGGGTGACCAGGAGGCCGCGCCCGGGCGGTCGCGGTCCGGCGCGGACGGACCCGAGCAGTGCACCCTCGTCGGGCCGCGCGCTCAGCATCAGTCCCGTGCAGCCGAGGTCACGCAAACCGGCAAGCAGCGGCTCGAACAGGGCCCGCGCCGCGCCGCCGCTGCGCCGCGCCACGACCAGGTGCAGGCCCAGATCCATTGCGTACGGCAGGTATTCGACCAACACCGACAGCGGGTTGCCCGCCGGCGTGGCGACCAGGTCATAGTCGTCGACCACGACGTAGAGGTCCGGCCCGGACCACCAGGACCTGCCACGCAACTGCGCCTGCGTCACGTGTGGTGGAGGCATTCGCCCGTCCAGCTCTGCGAGCAGGCCCGGCAGCAGTGCACTCAACGCGGACGCCGACATGGCATATCCGCCCAGATGTTCCGACTCGACGACGCCGAGCAGGGTGCGCCGAAAGTCCGCGATGAACAGCCGGGCCCGGGCGGCTGGGTTGGTTCGGACGATCTCGCGGCACAAAGTTCGCAGCGCGGCCGTTTTTCCACACTCGCTGTCGCCGAGGATCAGCAGATGCGGATGACGCAGGAAATCGATCCCGACCGGACGTAGTCGTCGCTCTTCGAGGCCCAGCAGGATCTGGTCAGCTGCCGAACGGACGAGGTCATAGTAGTCAATATGGTTGGGCAGTAGCGGTATTGGAGGTGCGACGACCGCCGAACTCGACGCGACCGACGCCGGCCCGGGCTGGGCGACAACCATGTGCAGGCCGTCGCGGGACAGGCCGCTGCCCGGCCTGTCCAGCGGCACCTGCTGGGCCCGCTTGCGGTCCACTTCGGAATCGGCGGGATCCCCCAGCCGCAATTCGATTCGGGTCCCGATCTGATCTTTGAGCGACGGCCTGATCTCCGCCCAGCGCGATGCCGAGAGCACCACGTGCACACCGAACGAAAGTCCCTGGACGGCAATGGCAGTGATCGCCTCTTCGAGTGCGGCGAACTCGTGTCGCAGGGTCGCCCAGCCGTCAACCACCAGGAACACGTCGGCCAACCCGGCGGTGCCCGGTGCGGCACGCTGTGCCTCGCGAGTCCGGACAGCCGACTCCAGTTCGGCGATCATGCGCCCGACGAGTTCCGTCTCGGCTCTGCCGGCTACCGCGCCCACGTGGGGCAGGACGTTCAGCGCGGCCAGCGCTCCGCCGCCGAAGTCCAGGCAGTAGAACTGCACCCGGCCCGGGTCGTGGGTGGCGGCCAAGGCGGTGATCAGCGTGCGCAGCGCGGTTGACTTGCCCGTCTGCGGCGCGCCCACGACGGCGACATTGCCTGCGGCGCCGGATAAGTCGACCTTCAGCGGCGTCCGGCATTGCTCGAACGGTCGGTCGACCAGACCGATCGGCACAGTCAGGGCCGGCCCCGGCCCCACCTCGCGCAACAGGGCGTCCAGCTGTGGTGCCGCCCCCAGCGGTGGCAGCCACACTTGGTGCGCGGGCGGCCCCAGTCCGGACAGCCGGTCCAGGACGACGCGCAAAACGGTTGGCGCCGTGCGGTTCTCGTCGGCCTCGCCACCGGCGACCGACCCGGTGACGTGCGTCGTGAACAGCCGCACCGACGGCGCCGTCGGCGCCCGGACAGCGGCCCGGCTCCGAACCGGTCCGGAGACGTATGCCGCGCGGAAGCCGATCAGCTCCCCGGTCGGCGGCCGCAGGAGGCCCGCTCCCGGGGTGTTCGGCAACTCATAGGCGTCGAGTGTTCCCAGTACGGCGCGTGATTCGCCGGCTGACAGCGTCTTCAAGCACACCCGGTAGGACAGGTGAGCTTCCAAGCCACGCAGCCTGCCCTCGTCCAGCCGCTGGCTGGCCAGTAAAAGGTGCATGCCCAGCGAGCGGCCCAGGCGGCCGATAGCCACGAACATATCCGCGAAATCGGGATGCTGGCTCAGCAGTTCGGAGAACTCGTCGACGATGATGAACAGCGTCGGGAGCGGCGCCAATGTCGCGCCGGCCCGGCGGGCATCTTCGTAGGCGGCGGCGCTGACGAAGTTGCCCGCCACCCGCAGAAGTTGTTGGCGGCGGTTCATCTCTCCGGCCAAGGCGTCTCGCATCCGGGCAACCAGCGGGGCTTCGTCGGCGAGGTTGGTGATGACCGCAGCCACATGCGCGGTCCGGGCCAAGTCGAGAAATGTTGCGCCGCCTTTGAAGTCGATCAGAAGAAGGTTGAGCACCTCCGGCGAGTTGCGCGCCATCATGCCCAGTGCGACGGTGCGCAGCAGCTCCGATTTTCCTGACCCGGTGGCGCCGATGCACAACCCGTGCGGGCCCATGCCGTTATGCGCCGGTTCCTTGATGTCGAGCACCACCGGCGTGCCGTCGAGGCCGGTTCCGATGGGCACGCTCAGCCGATCGTCGCGGCGTTGACTGCCCCACAGCGTGATCGGCTCGAACGAATCGACGTCACCGATGCCAACCAGAGCGGTCCAGGCCGAGCCGCTGTCGCGGCGAGGTCCGCCGGCACGATAGGCGGCCAACCGGCGGGCACAGTTCAGCGCGTCTGCGGGATCCAGCTGGTCGGCCCGCGCCAAGGCCAACACGTCGCCGGGCCGTTTGATCGTGACCGGAACGCCGTGGCCGCCGGTGCCTACCTCGAGCACCGTCACCCCGGTCATTGCTGCCGGTGCGGCGCGCTCGCCCAGGTCGGCGATCACCACCGCGTGCGTGCGGCCCGTACCGGCGAGCCGGCACAGCGCCTCCGCCAGCGTCGAATACACCATGCGCGCCGGCCCCACCGCATCTGCTGCGCTCGGATGTTGGTTGTGCGGAAGCCATTTCAGCCAGTCCCAGTGCACGCTGTTGCGATCGCTGATCGCGCCGACGATGGCCACCTCGTCCGGAGCGTGCAGCACGGCCAGCTGGCAGATCATCGCCCGTAACAGTCCGCGGACCTGGGTCACCTCACCGTCGATAGTCACGGTCGCAACTCCCCGCAAGGGGATCGCGACGGGCGCGTCTGCAAGTGTCGAGTAGGCATCGACGAAACGACGCAGCGCGGTGACGGTGACCGGATCCGACCGCTTCGTCGGCGGGCTCGGCGCAACCACCAAACGTGCCGCGAGTGGCTGGTTTCCGACGCCGGCTCGGACGTGGCAGAAGTCGGTGTGCTCGGGCCGCCGCTCCCACATGCGGGGGCTGCCGACCAGTGTCCACAACGTCTCCGGGCCCGGATTGTCCCGTTGCAGTGAACGGCGCTGCGCCGCAGTCATTTCCGCGACGGTGCTGCGTAGGTCGCTGAGGTGGGCGAGGTAGTCGACGCGGTCGGCGTCGATCGTGGCGCCCCACCGCCGGCCGCGTCCGGCGGCGACCGCCGTCGCCAGCGAGGCCAGCATCATCGCCGGAAACGCCAGGAAGGTTGGACTGCGGGCAACACCGGATCCCGACAGGGCGGTCGCCGACATGACACCCAGAATCGCGACCGACATGACGATCGGCACCAGCCGGACCAGCCGGCCGGACGACGGGGAAGGCGGTAGTTCCGGCGGCGCCGCGACCTGGATGTCTTCTGCCACGGTCGAAGGACGCTAAGCAGCACGTCAACCCGCCGCAAGTCAGCTGTGGACAGATGAATACCGGCTCAACAGAAACTGGCTACCGTGCGAAGGCATGTCGGGCACCTTCGATTCTGATCTGCGTCGCATCTCGGTTCATGCCGACGCTGCGGTACTCGACTTGTCGCTGCCCGCGGCGGTTCCGGTCGCCACCCTCATCCCGTCGATCATCGACATCCTGGCCGGTCGCGGCATCGCGGGCGACGTGGTGGCGACCGGCTTCCAGCTGTCCCGGCCCGGCCGGCCTGCGATGCTGGCATCGACGACGTTGGCGGAGAACGCAATCCCCGACGGCGCGGTGCTGATTTTGAGCCGGTCCTCCCCCGAGCCGCCCGCCCTGCGCCACCACGACACCGCGGAGGCCATGTCGGCGCAGCTAGGTACCGCGGACCGACCGGGCGATCGACACGCGGCCCGGCTCGTTGGCGCGGTAGCGGCCAGCATCCTCACCGCTTCCGGGCTTCTTGCGTTGGTTCGAAATGCGCTGAACTCCAACAGCGCCGGCGGCACCGCAGGTGTCGCGGCATTGGCCGGCCTCGCTGCCGTGCTGTTCGCGACGATGGCCCACCGGGCACGCCCGGATCCGACCACCGGGCTCACGTTGTGCCTCATCGCCACCGCGTTCGCCGCGGTCGCCGGCCTGCTGGCGGTACCCGGTCCCCTCGACGCTCCCAATGCCCTGCTCGCCGCGGCGGCGGCGGCCACCACGGCGGTGCTGGCGCTGCGGGTAACAGGCTGCGGCGTAGGTACTTTGAGGGCGGTGGCGTGCTTTGCCGGGGTCGTGGCCGTTGCTGCGCTGGCGGGCATGGTCACGACCGCTCCCCTGCACGCCATCGCTTCGGTGTGCGCGCTCGGGTCCGTCGGCCTGCTCGAAATGTCCCCGCGGATGTCGATCGTGCTGGCGGGTCTGTCGCCGACACGACTGCGCGAGGATCACCTGGCTACCAAGGCGATTCACGCGGACAGATTGCTGACCAGCCTGTTCGCCGGGTTCGCCTGGTCGGCCGCCGTCGGTGCCGTGGTCACCGACAGGGTCGCGTTTTCCATCGTCACCGGCGCGCTGCTCCTGCTTCGTGCACGCTCACTCGACAAGACAAGGATGCTCGTGTTCGGCAGCAGTGGAACCGTCACGATCGCAACGACATTCGCGGTCGCCGCGGTCGCCGCGCCCCAGCACGGTCCGGCGATCGTGGCGATGACCGCGGTACTGGCCGCCGTGGCGATCTACCTGGGTTCGGCGACATCGCTGTCACCCGTCGGGCGCCGTGGCGTCGAGTTGGTGGAATGTGTGGCACTGGTCGCCATGGTTCCCCTGACCTGCTGGATCTGCGGACTGCTCACCGCGGTTCGCGGCCTTAACCCGCTATGAGCAGGACCAGGTCTCGCGTGGCGCGCATCGTCGCGGTAGCGCTTCTCATCGTGCTCTTTGTGCGTGACACGCCGTCCGCGGATGCGGTCGCGCCACCGCCGATCGACAACACCTGGCTGCCCGAACCGGCGTTGCCGGCGCCACCCCGGCCGACCGTGCAACGCGAGGTGTGCACGGCACTGACCACCGCGAACCCCGAAGCGACTGAAAACGTCTCGGCGCAGTTCACGGACCTCGACTTGCCGCGAGTCTGGCCACTCACCCGCGGCGCCGGCCAACGCGTCGCCGTCATCGACACCGGCGTCTCGCCGCATCGTCGACTGCCGAAACTGGTGCCCGGAGGCGACTACGTCTTCACCGGCGACGGCACCCAGGACTGCGACGCCCACGGTACGGTCGTGGCCGGAATCATCGCGGCCGCATCCGATTCCAGCGCAGACGGCTTCAGCGGCATGGCACCGGAGGTCACCGTGATCAGCATCCGCCAGTCCAGTGCCAAGTTCGCCCCCGCCGACGATGCAACCGGCACCGGGTTCGGCGACGTCGACACGATGGCGAAGGCGGTCCGGACGGCCGCCGATATGGGCGCGTCGGTGATCAACATTTCGTCGGTCGCCTGCGTTCCGGCGGCGGCCGCCCTCGACGATCGCGCGCTGGGCGCCGCGCTGGCCTACGCCGTCGACGTCAAGAACGCCGTCGTCGTGGCCCCGGCCGGCAACACCGGAGGCGCGGCGCAATGTCCACCTCAGCGCCCGGAAGCGAACTGGGACAACGTCACTGTCGCGGTCAGCCCCGCCTGGTACGACGACTACGTACTGACCGTCGGATCGGTGAATGCCCGGGGAGCGCCGTCGGCATTCACCCTGGCCGGGCCGTGGGTGGATGTGGCGGCCACCGGCGAGGCGGTGACGTCGCTCAGCCCGGTCGGCGCCGGCCTGGCGAATGCCGTTGCCGGACAGGATGATCCGATGCCGCTGTCCGGAACCAGCTATGCGGCTCCGGTCGTCAGTGGGCTGGCCGCGCTGATCCGGGCCCGGTTCCCGGCGTTGACCGCCCGGCAGGTGATGCAGCGCATCGAAGTCGACCGCCCACCATCCACCCGCCGGGCGGGATTCGTTGGTGGGCAACGGAACAATCGATGCCGTGGCCGCGGTCAGCACCGACCCGACACCGCAGACCGCCGGTCCCACACCGGTAGAACGGCCGGTCTCGACCGTTCCGGCGCCGAAGCCGAAGTCGAAGGATCATCGGCGCCAGGAATACCGCCTTGGCCGGTGCGGCGATCTGTCTGGTGATGTTGGTGGCGGCGCTGACCGCCGGTGCCGGACGGGTCCGACGGGTCTGGTTAGGGCGGCCCGGCCGCGACGGCGTCACGGGCGACTGACGCGCGCTCTCTGCTCAGTTCCGGTCCGCAGGGCAGACCGGCCAGCACCGGCCACGGCGCCGCGAGCGCCGCCGCCGGCAATCCGAGGCGCCGCGCCGCGTCGTCGTCGTGGACTGCGAAGCGCACCCCGGTGTCGGTGACCAGGTATCGCGTCCCGGTCCGGCCGGAACGCACATAGGCGCTGCGGCCCGGCGGCAGGTATACCGCGTCCAGTGCGGGTCCGCGGCCGTCCGCCTGCACCAAAATCACCGGCGCGTGGCCCGCCGGCACCGGCAGACCGTTGCCCACCGAGAACGCGACCTCCCCCGACGGCGGGGTCCAGGTCGCACACAGGGTGGTTCGGGCGGTGCCGACGTCGTCCAGTGGCGTCAATGCCCGGTCCGGGAAGGTGGCCACCGGCAGCGTGTTCACCACGGGTGTGGCGCGGATCGCGTCGGGCGCCACCGCGATGACGTTGGCGCTGCCCTGCGAGTCGCGCAGCCGCAGCAGGTCGGCGGTCACCTGGCCGATTCGCTGCACCCCGGCGCTCAGCACGGCGTAGTACTCATCGCCGTCACCGCGTGTGATTCGCAGCACACTGCCGACCGTGAATCCCGACAACCCGGCCGGTCCGCGTCCACCCTGGCCAGTGATCCGGGGCGGCGCGATAGGGGGCGCCTCGGGGACAGCGTTCAGCAAAGGCTGCGACACCACGCGCGGCGCGCGCCCCTCCAGCCGAAGCGCACGCGCCACCGCAGGGTCAGCGAGATCCACCATGGCCCGCGCGCCGTGGTAGAGCAGGTAGACCGGCGACCCGGCGCCGGCCGTGACCAGAATCGTCTGCTCGGCAGGCAGGCGACGGGCCTCAGCCGGCCCGATGACGACCGTCGTCGGCGCATCGGTGTCGTTGTCGCAGATCGTCCACGCCGACTCGTCGCCGTGCAGCGGCGGTGCGAGAAGCTGCGGCGCACCCGGAATACCCAGCAGCGGACCGCGTTTGGTGCGGCTCAGATCGGATTCGCGGACCGGCAGCGGCTTCGCGTCCGTCGCGGCGATCAACCGCGCCGACGCCAGGTTCAGCACCGGATGCCAGGTGTCGCCCACCCGCACGTACAGCGCTCCCGACTCTCGGCCCAGCACGATCTCGGCGTGATCCAGCGCTGCCTGCGGGCGCAGCACGGCAACGACCGCACATACCGCCAACGCGATGATCGCCAACAGGCACCCGGCCGCCAACGACGCCGAGTGCGCGCGCATGGCTTCGTTGACCGCGCGGACGTCCCTGCGCAGCAACGCGCATTCGATGCGCCGCAGCGCAAACCGGTATCCGCTGACCTGCAGCCGGGTCGTCGGTTCGCGCGGCACTGGTCCCCCCGGAAAATGCGGTATTCGGCCTCACATTAGGCGGTTCGCCGCGACCGCCGCACAGTTCATCCACAGGTCACGAACGTTTCGGCGCGTCTGGTTACGGGTAAAATTACGACGTGAAAAAGCACCGCATCAGCAGCTGGGCCGGTATGGGGGCTGCCGCTCTGGCCACCGTCGCAGGCCTGCTCGCCAATCCGAGCGCCGCACCCATAGCCTCCGCCGACGACTGCCCGGCCGCCGAGGTGGTGTTCGCACGCGGCACCAACGAGCCGCCCGGCCTCGGCCGGGTTGGCGACGCGTTCGTCGACTCGCTGCGCGAACAGACCGGCGGCCTGAACATCGACACCTACGGGGTGAACTACGCCGCCAGCAAGCTGCAGCTGCACGGCGGTGACGGCGCCAACGACACCATCAACCACATCAAGCAGACCGTGTCGAAATGCCCGAACACCAAGATCGTCCTGGGTGGTTACTCACAGGGCGCATCGGTGATGGACATCGTGGCCGGTGTTCCGATCGGCGGCATCAACTGGGGCAACTCGCTGCCGCCGGAGTACGCCAGCAGCATCGCCGCGGTCGTCACCTTCGGTGACGTGGCCGACCGCGCCGGCGGATCGCTACCGACCATGAGCCCCATGCTCGGTTCCAAGGCGCTTGATCTGTGCAACCCCGTCGACCCGGTCTGTCACGCCGGCCAGGGCAACGAGTGGACCGGGCACACCGAGGGCTACGTCCCCGTGTACACCACGCAGGGTGCTGCTTTCGCTGCGTCCAAGCTTTTGGCGGCAACCGGCACGCCGGTGCCCGGATTCGGGCCGCAGCTCCCCGGGCCGCAGCTCCCCGGGCCCGCGCCGATCTCTCAGTCGCCCCGCACGGTACTCAACGTCCACTGACGCACTGTCGATAAGTCCGTAACATTGCGCCATGAGGCTTATGCCGATGGCCGGTTTCGCGGGCGCCGCGTTACTCGCCGCGACCTTGCCGATCGCCTCGCTGATCCCGAAGGCGTCGGCGGAGTGCCCAGGCGCCGAAGTGGTGTTCGCACGGGGCCGAGAGGAACCACCCGGCCTTGGTCAAGTCGGCGACGCGTTGGTCAACTCGCTGCGTTCCAAGGTGCAGATGCCGGTCGGGGCCTATGGGGTCAACTACCCCGCCGACATCAGCGCCGCCAAGGGCGCCATTGACATGAGCGCTCACGTGCAATCCATGGCGAAGAGTTGCCCGAACACCCGCGAGGTGCTCGGTGGTTATTCGCTGGGGGCCGCGGCCGCCGACCTCGTGATCGCGCTGACCCAACCGGGGTTCGGGTTCACCAACCCCCTACCGCCGGGGATGGATCAGCACGTCGCGGCGGTCGCGTTGTTCGGCAACGGCACCCAGCGCATTCTCGGTGGGGTCCCCGGTTTCAGCCCCGCCTTCGCCGGCAAGACGGTCGAAGAGTGCGCGGCCGGCGACCCGATCTGTGGGGGTGGCGCCGCCGAATGGTCATCGCACCTGCAGCCCGCCTACATCGACTCCGGTCTGGTGGATGCGGCCGCCAGCTTCGTCGCCGGCAAGCTTTAACGCGCGCGCAGATCCCGAGTGATCAGATTCCGCGCGTCGAGCTGGTCGTCGGGCGGATAGTCGACCTGCGTCAGCGTCAGGCCCTGCGGCGGCGCGGCCGCGAAATCGCTGGAACGCCCGGTGGCGGTGAGCAATTCGCGGCACCAGGCGGCGGTGCGCCGGTGCTCGCCGACGGTCAGCAACGCCCCGACCAGTGACCGCACCATGGACCAGCAGAAGGCGTCCGCGGTGACGTGTGCGGTGACCAAGTCGCCGTCGCGCGTCCAGTCCAGCCGCTGCAACTCGCGGATCGTGGTGGCCCCCTCGCGACGACGGCAGAACGCGGCAAAATCACGCAGTCCCAACAGATCCCGCGACGCGATCGCCATTGCACCGACGTCCAGAGCACGCGGCCACGCGGTGACGTAGCGCGCCTGCTGTGGCTCGACACCGTAGGGCGCCGTCGACAGCCGGTACACGTAGTGACGGCGCAGCGCCGAGAAGCGGGCATCGAAACCCGCTGGCGCGCGGGTTATTCCGCGCACCCGGACATCGGCGGGCAGATACCGGGCGAGGCGTCGCAACAGCGGCAGGAACTCCGGGTCATCGGCTTGCGGCGAGCGCGGATACGCATTCGGTAGCGCATCGGCGGGCACGTCCACATGAGCCACCTGCCCGGTGGCATGCACACCCGTGTCCGTCCGGCCCGCACCGCGCAGCCGCACCGGGGTACGGAAAACGGTCGTCAGCGCCTCATCGAGGACACCGGCGACCGTCCGTTGCTCCGCCTGCGTTGCCCAGCCTGCGAAATCGGTTCCGTCGTAGGCGATATCGAGCCGCAGACGGACTTCCCCACTAATTCTCAGGGGCTTCTTCCGAGGCCTCGTCAGCCTCGTCAGCGGGAGCCTCGTCGGCCTCGGCTGCAGGAGCCTCCGCTGCAGGAGCCTCGGCTTCAGGCGCCTCTTCGGCCGCTTCCTCTACCACAGCCTCAGGAGCCTCTTCGGCTACCGGCTCGGCAGCCTCCTCGACAGGCTTGGTCGGCGCGTCCTTCTTCGAAGCCTGGACCCGGCGCGCCCGATCCGCCTCCGAGGTCACCGTCTTCTCCCGCACCAGCTCGATCACGGCCATCGGGGCGTTGTCACCCTTGCGAGCCTCGACCTTGATGATGCGGGTGTAGCCGCCCTCACGGTCGGCGAAGAACGGCCCGATCTCGGCGAACAACGTGTGCACCACATCCTTGTCGCGGATCTTCTTGAGAACCTCGCGACGGTTGTGCAGCGTGCCCTTCTTGGCGTGCGTGATCAGCTTCTCCGCGTACGGGCGAAGCGCACGTGCCTTCGGCTCGGTCGTCTTGATCCGGCCGTGCTCGAACAGGGACGTGGCCAGGTTGGCCAGTATCGCCTTCTGGTGCGAAGACGACCCGCCGAGGCGCGGGCCCTTGGTGGGCTTGGGCATTGCTGACGCTCCTGTCTAGATTCTCAAAGCCGATAGAGCTGCGTTAGAGCTGTTCGGTTTCCGCGTAGTCCTGGTCGTCGTAGGCACTGTCGGTGGACCAGGTGCCGGTCGCCACGTCGTAACCCGCAACCTCAGAGGGGTCGAAGGTGGGCGGGCTGTCCTTGAGCGACAGGCCCAGCTGGTGCAGCTTGACCTTGACCTCGTCGATCGACTTCTGACCGAAGTTACGGATGTCGAGCAGGTCGGACTCGGTGCGCGACACCAGTTCGCCGACGGTGTGCACGCCCTCGCGCTTGAGGCAGTTGTACGACCGCACGGTCAGGTCCAGGTCGTCGATCGGCAGCGCGAACGACGCGATGTGGTCGGCCTCGGCCGGCGACGGGCCGATCTCGATGCCTTCGGCTTCGATGTTGAGTTCGCGTGCCAGGCCGAACAATTCGACCAGCGTCTTGCCCGCCGACGCCAGCGCGTCGCGCGGGGTGATCGAACTCTTGGTCTCGACGTCGAGGATCAGCTTGTCGAAGTCGGTGCGCTGCTCGACACGGGTCGCGTCCACCTTGTAGGTCACCTTGAGCACCGGCGAGTAGATGGAATCGACTGGGATACGGCCGATTTCGGCACCCGAAGCCCGGTTCTGCACGGCAGGCACGTAGCCGCGGCCGCGCTCGACGACCAGCTCGACCTCGAGCTTGCCCTTGTCGTTCAGGGTGGCGATGTGCATGCCGGGGTTGTGCACGGTGACGCCGGCCGGCGGCACGATGTCACCCGCAGTGACCGCGCCCGGGCCCTGCTTGCGCAGGTACATGGTGACCGGCTCGTCCTCCTCCGAGGACACGACCAGGCCCTTGAGGTTCAGGATGATGTCGGTGACGTCTTCCTTGACCCCGGGCACAGTGGTGAACTCGTGCAGCACACCGTCGATGCGAATGCTGGTGACGGCCGCGCCGGGAATCGACGACAGCAGCGTGCGGCGCAGCGAATTACCAAGGGTGTAGCCAAATCCCGGCTCCAGCGGCTCGATGACGAACTGGGACCGGCTGTCGGTGACGATGTCCTCGGACAGGGTGGGTCGCTGAGAGATCAGCATGGTGTTTCTTTCTCCTTCTCGGCACCCGCTATTTGATGCCGTTCAAGACCTGCACCGGCGGCGCAGGGGCTTACTTACTTCGAGTAGTACTCGACGATCAGCTGCTCGGTGAGCGGCACGTCGATCTGCGCGCGCTCGGGCAGTTGGTGGATCAGGATGCGCTGACGCTCGCCGACGACCTGCAGCCAGCTCGGGATCGGGCGGTCGCCCGCCGTCTCCCGCGCGATCTGGAACGGCACCGTGTTCAGCGAGCCTTCCCGCACGTCGATGATGTCGTATTGCGACACCCGGTAGCTGGGGACGTCGACGTGCACGCCGTTGACGCTGAAGTGCCCGTGGCTGACCAGCTGGCGGGACATCCGGCGGGTACGCGCCAGCCCGGCGCGGTACACGACGTTGTCCAGCCGGCTCTCCAGGATCTGCAGCAGGTTCTCACCCGTCTTGCCCGAGTGGCGGGTGGCCTCTTCGTAGTAGCGGCGGAACTGCTTTTCCATCACGCCGTAGGTGAAGCGGGCCTTCTGCTTCTCCTGCAGCTGCTGGAGGTATTCGCTTTCCTTGATCCGCGCGCGGCCGTGCTGGCCGGGCGGGTAGGGCCGCTTTTCGAAGGCCTGGTCGCCACCGACGAGGTCGGTGCGCAGCCGGCGCGATTTGCGGGTGATGGGTCCGGTGTAACGAGCCATGAGTATCCCTAGACCCTTCTGCGCTTCGGCGGGCGGCAGCCGTTGTGCGGCTGGGGGGTGACGTCGGAGATCGCGCCGACCTCCAGGCCGGCGGCTTGCAGCGACCGGATCGCGGTCTCCCGGCCCGAACCCGGGCCCTTCACGAACACGTCGACCTTCTTCACGCCGTGCTCCTGAGCCTTGCGTGCGGCGTTCTCGGCCGCCAGCTGCGCGGCGAACGGGGTCGATTTCCGCGACCCCTTGAAGCCCACATGGCCCGACGACGCCCAGGCGATGACGTTGCCCTGGGGGTCGGTGATCGTGACGATCGTGTTGTTGAAGGTGCTCTTGATGTGCGCGGCGCCGTGCGGGATGTTCTTCTTTTCCCGCCGGCGGGTCTTCTGGCCCTTCTTGGGCGCCGACGCGCCTGCCTTCTTTGCTGGTGGCATCGGGGGTTACCTGGCCTTCTTCTTGCCTGCGATGGTGCGCTTAGGGCCCTTGCGGGTCCGCGCGTTGGTCTTGGTCCGCTGACCGCGCACCGGCAGGCCGCGGCGGTGCCGCAGACCCTGGTAGCAGCCGATCTCGATCTTGCGGCGGATGTCGGCCTGCGTCTCGCGGCGAAGGTCACCCTCCACCTTCAGATTGGCTTCGATGTAGTCACGCAGGTGAGTCACCTGGTCATCGGTGAGGTCCTTGGTGCGCAGGTCCTTGTCAATGCCGGTGGCTGCCAGGATCTCGTTCGAGCGCGTACGACCGATGCCGAAGATGTAGGTCAGCGCGATCTCCATCCGCTTATCGCGCGGAAGATCGACGCCTACTAGTCGTGCCATAGGTGGCGTTTCCTCTTTCTAGGCGGAGGTCTTTTCCCAGTCCGTTCCCTGCCCAAAAAATAGATTTGGGCGTGGGGCCCGGCCTCCGACCGGGCGTGGATGAGCCGGCCCATCTCTATAGATGCCAGCCGCTCATTGGTGCTGGGAGGTCTGCATTCAGTTGTGGTAGCTGCGCGCGCCGCAATTAGCCTTGACGCTGCTTGTGACGAGGATCTGGGCAGATCACCATGACCCGCCCATGCCGACGGATCACCCTGCACTTGTCACAGATTGGCTTGACGCTCGGGTTCACCTTCACGGCCGTATCGATCCTGTCTGTCTACTCGTAGGTTGCTTTTACTTGTACCGGTACACAATGCGGCCCCGGGACAGGTCGTAGGGCGACAATTCCACTACCACCCGGTCCTCGGGCAGGATGCGGATGTAGTGCTGCCGCATCTTGCCGCTGATGTGGGCAAGCACCTTGTGACCGTTCTCCAGCTCAATGCGGAACATCGCATTGGGCAGGGGCTCGACCACCCGGCCCTCGACCTCGATGGCGCCGTCCTTCTTGGCCATACTTCTCAGAAATCCCTCGTCGTTTAGTTTCGTTCTTGCCTGCGCCCGAACGGCACAGCACTCACCCGGCTAGAACGTGAGCCGGTGACAGGAAGTTCCTAGGGACTGGGCACACAAAAAAGCCGGCGCGATGACGCACCGTTGCTTAACAATACCCGGTCGCGCAGCCTCGACCAAAATCTCGCCGAAAGCTCGTCGAAACCCCGCCGAAACCCCGCCGGAATCCCACTCGGCCGCCGACGGGCGCATACTTGACGCCGATGGTTAACCCTGTGGCGCAGCCGCGCAAACCCGTCATGCTGACCGTCGACGACGATCCCGCGGTGTCTCGGGCGGTGGCCCGTGACCTGCGTCGTCACTACGGCGAGGACCACCGCATCGTGCGGGCTGAATCGGGTCCCGAGGCCCTCGAAGCGCTCAAGCAACTCAAACTGCGCGGCGAGACGGTGGCAACGCTCATCGCCGACTACCGGATGCCGCAGATGACGGGCATCGAATTCCTCGAACAGGCGATGGACCTGTTCCCGTCGGCGCGCCGCGTGCTGCTGACCGCCTACGCCGACACCCACGCCGCCATCGACGCGATCAACGTCGTCGACCTCGACCACTACCTGCTCAAGCCGTGGGACCCACCGGAGGAAAAGCTCTACCCCGTCATCGACGCGCTGTTGGAGGCCTGGCAGCGGGCGCCGGAACACCCCATCCCGCACACCAAGGTGATCGGGCACCGCTGGTCGGCGCGGTCCTGGCAGGTCCGTGACTTCCTGGCCCGCAACGGGCTCTACTACACCTGGTTCATGGCCGACGAGCCCGAGGGCGAGCGGCTGTTGCAGGCCGCCGGCGAGGATGGCCTGCGACTGCCGGTCGTCGTCACCGAACGCGGCGAACCGCTGGTCGAACCCACCGACGCCGAACTGGCTGACACGTTGGGTCTGACGACCACACCGTCGCAGGATTTCTACGACCTGATCGTCATCGGCGGCGGGCCCGCGGGCCTGGCCGCGGCCGTTTATGGCGCCTCCGAGGGTCTGCGCACGGTGCTCATTGAGCGCACGGCGACGGGCGGGCAGGCCGGCCAAAGCTCGCGAATCGAGAATTACCTGGGCTTTCCGGACGGGGTGTCGGGGAGTCAACTGGCCCAGCGGGCACGCCAGCAGGCCGAAAAGTTCGGCGCGGAACTGATCACCGCCCGCGCGGCCGTCGCGCTGGAGGTGAACGGATCGGCTCGCACCGTGCGCTTCGCCGACGGCGGCTCCATCGATGCGCACGCGGTCATCCTGGCCACCGGCGTCGCCTACCGCCAACTGCAGGCAACCGGGTGCGCCGAGCTGACCGGCCGCGGCGTCTACTACGGCGCCGCCACATCCGTCGCATCGGAGTGCAAAGGCGAAGACGTCTACGTGATCGGCGGCGCGAATTCGGCCGGCCAGGCTGCCATGTACCTGTCCCGCGAGGCCGCATCGGTGACCATCGTGGTGCGCGCCCCGTCTCTGACGGCGTCGATGTCGTATTACCTGATCCAGCAGATCGAGCAGAACCCGAAGATCACCGTGCGCACCTGCGCCGAAGTCCACTGCGCCATCGGAGATGACCACTTGGAGAAGCTGACCCTGGTCGACAACAAGACCGGCGACACCGAAGACGTCAGCTGTGCCCGGATGTTCATCTTCATCGGCGCAGCACCACGCACCGACTGGCTCGACGGCGTGCTCGCGCGCGACGACCACGGCTTCATCCTCACCGGCCCGGATCTGCGCAACGTGTGCGGCTGGACGCTGGACCGACCACCGCATCACCTGGAAACCAGCGTGCCGGGCGTGTTCGCGACCGGCGACGTGCGTTCCGCATCCGCCAAGCGGGTCGCGGCCGCGGTCGGCGAAGGGTCGATGGCCGTGATGCTGGTACACCGCTACCTGGCCGAAAGTTAGCGGGGCCATGACAACCAAGACGCCGTGTGAGCCCGACGAGCTGCGCACCCTGTTCCTGTTCGAGGCCCTTACCGACGAGCAACTGGCGATGCTGTGCGCCAACGGGCACATCCAGCAGTACGAACCGGGCCCGATCTGCGTCGAGGGCGAACCGGCGACCTGCTTCTACGTCCTCATCGAGGGCGAGCTGGCGATGACGAAGCTCTCCGGCGGCCAGGACATCGAAACCAACCGGACGTCGCATCGTGGCGTGTATTGCGGTGCGTGGAAGGCGTTCACCGGTCAGGACCAGCAGAGCTACGACGCATCGGTGTACGTGACCAAGCCGTCGCGGTTCTTCGTGCTGGACGCGCCCGCGTTCGCCGATTTCATGAAGAGTCAGTTCCCGATGGCGGTCCATCTGCTCGACGGGATCGCCGTCGGCCGGGAGCGGACCCGCCGGATCATCGAGAGTCGGGAGAAGCTGCTGGCCTTGGGCCAGTTGTCGGCCGGGCTCACCCATCAGCTGAACAATCCCGTCGCGGCGATCGCGCGATCCGCCGACGAACTACGCGGCCGAATTGCGAACATGCGTCACAAGCTGGTGATGCTCGCCGACGGCACCATCACGGCCGAGACGTTGAACGCCCTGGTACGCCTGCAGGAGGCGGTCGCCGAGCAAGTCGCCAAGTCGGCTTCCCAGCACCTGAACGCGATCGAGACCGCCGACCGCGAGGACACAATCGGCGACTGGCTGGAAGACCATGGCATCGAGGGCGGATGGGATATCGCACCGACATTCGTCGAAGGAGGCATTGACACCGACTGGCTGGAGCGGATCTCCGCGACGGCCGAGGAGCTCGCGTCGGGATCGCTGGAGCAGGCAATCCGCTGGATCCACCACACGATCGAAAGCGAGCTGCTGATGAACCAGATTTCGGAAGCCAGCAAGCGGATCTCGGCGCTGGTCGCTGACGCCAAGCAGTATTCCCAGCTGGACCGGGCGCCGTTCCAGGTGACCGACGTGCACGAACTGCTGCGCAGCACGCTGTCGATGTTCGCCGACCGCCTGAGCAAAGAGGCGGGTACAGACTCCAAGGCGATAGTCGTGGTCAAGGAGTTCGACCGGTCGCTTCCCGAAATCCCTTGCTATCCAGGTGATCTCAACCAGGTGTGGACCAACATCATCGACAACGCGATCGCCGCGATGCGCGACCGGGGAGGCACGCTGACCATCCGCACCCGCCGGGACGGCGAGCACATGGCCCGGATCGAGATCTGCGACACCGGGCCCGGTGTCCCCGAGGAAGTGCGTGGGCGCATTTTCGAGCCGTTCTTCACCACCAAACCGGTTGGTGAAGGCACCGGCCTCGGGCTGGATTTGGCGTGGAACATCGTGGTCAAGAACCATCGCGGGGACCTGCGGGTGGAGTCCGTTCCCGGGGACACGCGCTTCATCGTGCTGTTGCCGTTGGAGATGCCCGCGGCGGAGGTTTCAACGGAACCGGAATAGGTACCACGGACCGTTAGTTGGAGGGGCTATGACGGAATCTGCTGGCAAGCCTGACCTGGGTCGCTTCGGATCGTTCGGACGCGGCGTGACGCCTCAGCAAGCCAAAGAGATCGAATCCCTGGGCTACGGGGCCGTCTGGGTGGGCGGTTCCCCGCCCGCCGAGCTGGCCTGGGTGGAACCCATCCTCGAGGCGACGACCACGCTGCAGGTGGCCACCGGCATCGTCAACATCTGGTCGGCGGCGGCAAAACCGGTCGCTGAGTCGTTCCACCGCATCGACAAGGCCTACCCGGGCCGGTTCCTGCTCGGCATCGGCGTCGGACATCCCGAGGCGGTCACGGAATACCGCAAGCCTTACGACGCGCTGGTGGACTACCTGAACCAGCTAGACGAGTACGGGGTACCGGCCAACCGCCGGGTGGTGGCGGCGCTGGGCCCCCGCGTCCTGGCCCTTTCCGCACAGCGCAGCGCCGGGGCCCACCCGTACCTGACCACGCCCGAGCACACCGCGCAGGCCCGCGAGCTGATCGGCCCGTCGGCGTTCCTGGCGCCCGAACACAAGGTGGTGCTGACCACCGACGCGGACAAAGCGCGTGCGGTCGGACGCCGGGCCCTCGATATCTATTTCAACCTGGCCAACTACCGCAACAGTTGGAAGCGGCTGGGCTTTTCCGAGGACGAAGTCACCCGGCCGGGCAGTGACCGCCTGGTCGACTCGGTGGTCGCGTACGGCACTCCCGAGGCGATCGCCGCGCGGCTGAACGAGCACCTGGCGGCCGGCGCCGACCACGTGCCGGTTCAGGTCCTGACCAAGGATGACAACCTGGTGGCGGCGCTGGCCGAATTGGCCGGACCGCTCGGGCTGACGCAGCCCTGAAAACGGGCATAGGGGGCGCAATGACTGGGGCTGTTGAACTCAAACCCGATTTGGGGCGCTACGGCGCCTGGCTGCCCACCCGCTCCATCGGCCCCGAACTGGCCGCGATGGTCGAATCGCTGGGCTACGGCGCGGCGTGGATCGGCGGATCACCGGACGCCGATCTGAGTTGGGTGGAGCCCGCCCTGGCGGGGACGCAATCGCTGCAGCTGGCCACCGGGATCGTCAATATCTGGACGGCGCCCGCGCCGACCGTCGGCGAGTCCTTCCAACGCATCGAAACCGCCCACCCCGGCAGGTTCTTGCTCGGCGTCGGCGTGGGCCACCCCGAGCACACCCAGGAGTACGTCAAGCCGTACGACGCGCTGGTCGACTACCTCGACGAGCTCGACACCGCGATGGTGCCGACCAGCCGTCGGGTGCTCGCGGCCCTCGGCCCCCGGGTGTTGCGCCTGTCGGCCGAACGCAGTGCCGGCGCCCACCCGTACCTGACCACGCCGGAGCACACGGCCAAGGCGCGCGAGCTGGTGGGCAACTCGGTGTTCCTGGCGCCGGAACACAAAGTGGTGCTCACCACCGACGCGGCGGAGGCCCGCGCGCTCGGTCGCCGGCTCATCGATATCTACCTGGGCCTGAGCAATTACGTGAACAACTGGCTGCGGCTGGGCTTCACCGAGGACGACGTACGCAAGCCGGGCAGCGACAGGCTCATCGACGCGATGGTGGCCTACGGCACCCCCGACGTCATCGCGCGACGCCTGGGCGAGCACCTGGACGCGGGCGCCGACCACGTGGGGATCCAGGTGATCGGCGGCTGGAACGAGGACACGCTGCGCCCGGCGTTGACCGAACTGGCCGGAGCGCTCGGGCTGAACGGCACCGGCTGAAGACGGCATTCGGTTAGGGTTTGACCATGCGTTTGCTGGTCACCGGTGGCGCCGGTTTCATCGGCGCGAATTTCGTGCACAGCTCCGTACGTGTTTATCCCGACGACGCGGTGACGGTGCTCGACGCGTTCACCTACGCCGGCCACCGCGAGTCGCTGGCCGACGTCGAAGACTCGATCAAAGTGGTGGAGGGCGACATCACCGACGCCGAGTTGGTGTCGGCGCTGGTGGCCGAGTCGGATGCGGTCGTGCACTTCGCGGCGGAGTCCCATGTCGACAACGCGCTGGACAACCCGGAGCCGTTCCTGCACACGAACGTGATCGGAACGTTCACGATCCTGGAAGCGGTACGACGTCATGGGGTGCGGCTGCACCACATCTCCACCGACGAGGTGTACGGCGACCTCGAGCTCGACGACCCACAGCGGTTCACCGAATCCACGCCCTATAACCCGTCGAGCCCGTATTCGGCGACCAAGGCGGGCGCCGACATGCTGGTCCGGGCCTGGGTGCGCTCCTACGGCGTACGCGCCACCCTGTCCAACTGCTCCAACAACTACGGGCCTTATCAGCACATCGAGAAGTTCATCCCGCGCCAGATCACCAATGTGCTCACCGGGCGGCGGTGCAAGTTGTACGGCGCCGGCGCCAACGTCCGCGACTGGATCCACGTCGAGGACCACAACGACGCGGTCCGCCGGATCCTGGAAAAAGGCGAGATCGGGCAGACGTATCTGATCAGCGCCGAAGGTGAACGTGACAACCTGACCGTGCTCCGCACGTTGCTGAGCATGATGGGCCGCGACCCTGACGACTTCGACCATGTCACCGATCGCGTCGGCCACGACCTGCGCTACGCCATCGATCCTTCCCTGCTCTACAGCGAATTGGGTTGGGCCCCAAATCATACCGACTTCGAAGAGGGTCTGCGTGACACCATCGAGTGGTACCGGAACAACGAATCGTGGTGGCGCCCGTTGAAAGATGCCGCTGAGGCCCGCTACGAAGAGCGGGGGCAGTGACGTGAAGGTCCGCGAACTCGATATCCCCGGCACCTGGGAGATCAGCCCGACGGTCCACGGCGATTCCCGCGGCATGTTCTACGAATGGATCAACGACCGCGGGTTCAGCTCCTTTGCCGGCCATCGGCTGGACGTGCGGCAAGCCAACTGCTCGGTATCGGCGGCGGGTGTGCTGCGAGGCATACACTTCGCCCAGGTACCGCCGAGCCAGGCCAAATACGTGACCTGCGTGTACGGCTCGGTATACGACGTCGTCGTCGACATTCGTGTGGGGTCACCGACTTTCGGCAAGTGGGACGCGGTTCTGCTGGACGACAAGGACCGCAAGACGATTTACATCTCGGAAGGACTTGGGCACGGATTCCTTGCCCTGCAAGATAACTCGACGGTGATGTACCTGTGCTCGGAGGAATACAACCCCCAGCGCGAGCACACCATCTGCGCCACCGATCCGGCCCTGGGGATCGACTGGCCGCTGGTCGACGGCGCGGCCCCCAGCCTGTCCGACCGCGACGCCGCGGCCCCCGGCTTCGAGGAAGTGCGCGCCTCTGGACTCTTGCCCACTTGGGAGGAGACGCAAAGGTTCATCGGGGGTTTACGAGCAACCAGAGGAGACATTGGTGAAGCGTGAGTTGTTGGTCGCCGCCGGAGTGGCGACGATCGTCGTAGGCGTGCCGGGATGCTCTAACGGCAACAAGTCGACGAGCACCTCTTCCAGCTCGACGACGTCATCCAGCTCAACCAGCGCAACCACGAGCTCCAGCTCCGCGCCAGCCTCCAGCAACACTCCCGCCGCAGCCGGCGAAACGAAGGTCATCATCGGCGGCGCGCCGCAGAACGTCAGCGGGCCGGTGGTCTGCGAAACGAATCAAGGCAAGTTCTCGATCGCCATCGGCGACATGGTGACCGGCGTCATCGTCGGCCTGGAACCCGACGGATCAGCGGTGCACAGTGCCGGGCTGGGCACGGTTGACGGCGTGGTGCTGAGCTTCACCGAAGGCGCGCCCGGCAATACCGCCGCCGCGACCAAGACCGACAAGTCCTACAAAATCACCGGCACCGCGACCGGCGTCGACAACGCCGGCCAACAGGTCAGCAAGCCGTTCGAAGTGGACGTCACCTGCCCCTAGCAGGGTTCGTTACGCCGAGTTGGCTTGGAGCATCGAATCCGCCGGAGCCTTCGATTTCGACGCCGAGCTCGACCTGTGGTTCTCGATCGGTCAGCCGATCGGACAACATGTCCTGTAAGCGGGGCAGCTAGGCCGTGGCGAGCACGTGATTACTGGCAATCCAGCCGTCGATATAGCGCATGGTCACGGGTAGCGCCGCCCCGGAAAATACGAGGTGGTCGGAGCGGGGAATCTCCACATAGGTCCCCCTGTGATACCGGGCTGCGGTCCGTCGCGCGAGTCCGGCTGGCACAACGCGATCGCGTTCGCCCCCGACCACCAGCACGGGATTCCTGACCGCGGCGAAGTTGACCGTGGTGGCTTTGCCCCGGTCCAGAAACCAGAAGATCAGCTCGCAGTAGGCGCGACCCGATTCGCACACAAAGTCGTCGAATAACTCATGGGCGACCTCATCGGTCTGGGCGTTGGCAAACCACCGCCTAAACCGTTGCCACGTCGGCGGATACAGGGGTTTGGCCCACGGTCGCGGTCGTAGATAGTGCCGCCCGAAGACGCTCCCAAAGCCACGCAGCGCCGTGCGAGTCGGAACGAAGAAGATACCTGCCGCAGGTGACGGACAAGCCGCGACAACGCCGGCATGACGGCTGCGGGCGGCCACCAGCTGCGCCAGAGACCGCCCAATGACAGGCCTACCAAAAGCGGTGGGGAGTCCAGAGAGTCGACGAACCCGACGAGGTCGTCGGTGTAGTCGCGCATGCTCAACGGCGCGATCTTCGTGGCGCCATCCTGCAAGGGCAGATCGTGGTGTCGCAGCGTCGGGGTGTGCACCGTGTAACCCCGCTCTTCGAAGGCCGCCCGCGCGGGACCCCAAAAGCCGCCACGGCCCCACGTGCCGTGGATCAGAACGACATGCTTGGTGTCGGACATACAGCCAAGGATGGCACCCCGTTTCGCACAGCGGCAGTGCGAAGCGAGGAAGATGACCGACATGGGTGAGGCGAAGGGTCCGTTCGGCGGGTCGTCCCACTCCTCGGCGAGCGCCGAGGAGGTCTGGACGGTATGGACGAACCCCGCCGAGTGGCCAGGTGATGTCATCGTGATGGCCAAGATCGACGGCCCGTTCGCGGCGGGGGCGAAGATCACGATGCGGGTAAAGGGCCATCCGCCACTGAAATTGACCGTCACCCGAATCGACCCGCCGATGCGGTGGACGGGAGTGGCGCGAGCGCCCGGATTGACCGAGACCATCGATCACCTCGTCGAGCCGACTGACGCGGGCACCTTGATCACCCAGCGCACCGTCTTTACCGGACCGTTGGCTTCGATCGCCGCACGACTACTGGCGGGAACAGTGCGCAAGACTTTTGCGGCGACGACGGCGCACTTTGGGCGGCTGGCCGAGAGAGGGTTTGACGCGTGAGCCGCGCCGCCCTGGCGCTACGGAGCGCTGGATAAGGCTGGCTGAGGTTGTTCCTTTGCTCTCCGCCCGCGCCCAACCAGAACGACCGCCCACAGCACGACGGTCACCACTTCGGCGCCCACACTGATGGCCGCGCACGGCGACGGCTCCCATCCCTGCTCGGAAAAGCCCAACAGCCCCACGGTCCGGGACAGGACGAACGCGACCAGCGAGCCGCCCGCCGCTCCGGCGGCGGCCCAGCGAAACCATCCTGGACCGCCCGCGAGAATCACCAGAGCCAACGCGAACATCACGCTGGCCTGCACCAGAAAGGCTGTGCCGATGTTCGGAATATGTTGGTAGCCATGGATATACAGGTAGGCGTGGCTGGCGGCGCTGGCGGCCAACGACGTCGCGAGCCCGACCCGGATCCCGATCTGCAGCCGAAGTCATTGCAGTCCCCGTTCTTTCAGCGCCAGCGCAGTTTGTCCCCGGGAGTAGCTGACCTCGCGGATGCCCAGCGCATCGCTGAGCTTGCCGGCCGGCAGCGTGACGGGCTTCGGCGCCGGCCCGTCGCCAGGATGCGGCAGCGGGTAGGCCGTCGTCGTCCCGCTGTAGAACGTCACATTGCCTTCAGTCTTCGAGAACACTTGGTGGACATGCCCGTTGAGGCAGGTGACCGATGAGAACCGCTTCAGGTAGCTCAGCGCCTGGGTGGCGTCGTCGGTGCCCCAGCCCCAGTCGGGGTACATCGCGAACAACGGGATGTGGCTGAACACGATGATCGGTGTATCGCTCGTCAACCGTGCGACGTCCTTTTCGACGAACTCCAATTGGTCGACGCCGAGGTGCCCAAGCTTCTTCAGGTTCAACGTGTTAACCAGCGCGATCACGTGGACACCGGCGATGTCGAAGCTGTACCAGCCGTCGCCACGGGTGCCGGCGCCGAAGGCGGCGCGGTACCGCTGTCCGGCGTCGTCGACCGAGTCGTGTTCACCGGGCACCGTGAAGACATGCGGGGTCCGCAACCCGCTCATCATCTGCTTGACCTGGTCGAACTGCTCCGGGGTGGCCAGGTGGGTGAGGTCGCCGGTGTGGATGACGAAATCCGGTGTGTAGCCGAGGTTGTTGATGCGGTCGATCGCGTGGCCGAAGGTGCCGGCGACGTCGGGATTGGCCGGACCGGTAAAGCCGATGTGGCTGTCGCTGACTTGGGCGAATCGCAGCGCCGGCCGGGCGACGGCATGTGAGGCGGCCGCTGTGCCCGCCACGTGTGAAATGACTTCGCCGCCGGTGACGGCGAGACCAACCGCGGCCCCGAACCATGCCGTGTGCCGGATGAGCTGACGACGCGTCATGGGCGCCGCTGCCTGCGGGTCCTGTGTCATGGCTTCACCACCACGGTGCCGCGCATCATCGGGTGAATCGAGCAGACGTAGTCGAACGTCCCCGGGGCGGAGAAGGTGTGCGAGTAGGTGGCTCCGGTCCCCATTCCGGGCGAGTGGAACGATCCGTCGCTCGCGGCCACCGTGTGCGGCTCTTCGTCGCGGTTGGTCCAGGTGACGGTGGTGCCCGCGGCGACGGTCAATGTGGCCGGCGCGAAGGCGAAGTTGTCAATGCTGACCTGGTCACCGGCCACCGGCGCGCCGGGAGCCGTTGGCGTCCCGCTCATGCCGGGCATCGTGCTCATTCCCGGCATTCCGCTCATCCCAGGGGTGATACCCGAGCCGAAGGTGACCGACGGCGCCGCAACCGGTCCGGGATTCGCGCATCCGGCGAGAAACAGACCTACCACCGTGACTGTGACGGCCTGACGTTTTCGAAACATGATGACAAACCCTTCGAATTCGAAGCTCCGCGAGTGCGGAACGGTCGCCAACTAATAGGCCGCCGGGTTACACCGCTACGCCGGCTCGTCGGGGCGCGCCGGGGCGAAGACCTCGATAACCCCGTCGGCCTCGCGAACCATCAACGTAGGCAGCGGTTTCGGAGCGATCGGCAATTGATGGGTGAGGACCTGCCCGCTCGACGCGAACGACGTCGAATGACACGGGCAGCGCAGCCGGTCATCGGGTGCGTCGAACCACAGCCGGCACCCCTGATGGGTGCACACCCCGGACACGGCCTGGGGCTTGCCGTCGACCCGTCGGACGAATCCGCTGATGGAGCCGAGATCAAAGGGGTGCATGAGCCCGTCGGGCACCTCTGAGCTGGCCGCGACGCGCATCCAGCGCCCGTCGTTGGGCTTGAGCTCTCCGGAAGCGGCGGGGACTTCGGTGACCGGGTTACCGATGACGAGTCGATCGACGGCCACCGCACCGACCGCTGCTGCCGCGGCCGCCGACGTGCCGACGATGACCTGGCGACGCGTCGTGTTCTGGATAGGTACCGCGCGGCGGTGGAGCGCCGGCCATCTGCTGAGCCAGGCGTCCATGCAGATCGGCGAGAAATTCCGGGCGCGGCTCATCGCCGCCCGGGCGTGCGGCCCGCAGCTCGATAGCCGTTCGGATCTGCGCCGCCTCGAAGTCGTCGGGCTGGAAAGGCTTGGGACGGCGACCGCGCAGCAGATCCTCGACGTACCTGCGCAACCCTCGCGCGTTCATGAAAAATCGCCCTTCTCGTTGACCTGCGCCGCCAGTCTTAAGGCGCGATGTTGGAGCACCTTGGCATTGGCAACGCTAATCCCGAGTTGGGCAGCAGACTCCTTTATCGAACTGCCTTCCAAAAAACGGAGCTCGAGAATCCGCCGGTAGTTGTCGGGCAACTGGTCGAGCACGCCGGCGACACGTTGCGGGGCGTCGCTGATCGCCTCTTCGCTCTCCGGCTGCTCGACGTCGTCGATCGAGGTGATCTCGCGCCCCAAAGTCTGACGCCAGTGCGCGGCCAGCACGGTTCGGGCGGTCGTGCGCAGGTAGGCGCGCACCTCGCCGACACTCGCGGTCAGCCGCAGCGGGCGCAGCGCGGCAAGGAAGACCTCGGCGGTCAGGTCCTCGGCGTCGGCCTGGTTACCCACCCGAGCGAAAATGGTGCGATATACCCAGGTCGCATTGTCCTGATACACCGCCTCCCAGTTCGCGTAACCATCGTTGGGCACCGAGCGCAACGGGCGCGGGCGACCGGGCTCGTTTCCTGCCGTCACATGCGTTCCTGCCCTACGGGATGCAATCATCACCAGTCAATAAGGGGCCGGGTTACATTCTGTGCCCCGGGGGGAAGTTGTCAGCGCCTGCGTGCGTTTACTAGGATATCCAACTATCACGCTCCTTACCCCTCTGAGGACAGTCATGACCACACAGATTTCGCATTTCATCGACGGACAGCGCACCGCCGGCCAGTCCAACCGCACGGCCGACGTCTTCGACCCCAGCACCGGCCAGGTCCAGGCGACGGTGCCGATGGCCGGCCAGGCGGACATCGACGCCGCGGTGGCATCGGCCGTCGAGGCCCAAAAGGGTTGGGCCGCATGGAATCCGCAGCGCCGCGCGCGGGTGCTGATGCGGTTCATCGAGCTGGTCAACGACAACAACACCGAGCTGGCCGAGTTGCTGTCCCGCGAACACGGCAAGACGGTGCCCGACGCCCAGGGCGACATCCAGCGCGGCATCGAGGTGATCGAGTTCTGCCTGGGCATCCCGCACCTGCTCAAGGGCGAATACACCGAGGGGGCGGGCCCCGGCATCGACGTCTACTCGCTGCGGCAGCCGCTCGGCGTGGTCGCGGGCATCACCCCGTTCAACTTCCCGGCGATGATCCCGCTGTGGAAGGCCGGACCGGCCCTGGCGTGCGGAAATGCGTTCATCCTCAAGCCCAGTGAACGCGACCCGTCGGTCCCGGTGCGACTGGCCGAGCTGTTCCTCGAAGCGGGCCTGCCGCCCGGCGTGTTCCAGGTCGTGCACGGCGACAAGGAAGCCGTCGACGCGATCCTGAACCACCCCGACATCAAGGCGGTCGGTTTCGTCGGCAGCTCCGACATCGCCCAGTACATCTACGCGACAGCCGCGGCCACCGGCAAGCGGTCACAATGCTTCGGCGGCGCCAAGAACCACATGATCGTGATGCCCGACGCGGACCTCGACCAGGCCGTCGACGCACTGATCGGCGCCGGTTACGGCAGCGCCGGCGAGCGCTGCATGGCGATCAGCGTCGCGGTGCCTGTCGGCGAGCAGACCGCGGACCGGTTGCGCGCCAGGCTGGTTGAGCGGATCAACAACCTGCGGGTGGGCCACAGCCTGGACCCCAAGGCCGACTACGGCCCGCTGGTCACCGAGGCCGCGCTGACCCGGGTGCGCGACTACATCGGCCAGGGCGTGGAAGCCGGTGCCGAACTCGTCGTCGACGGCCGCGAGCGGGCCAGCGACGACCTGACGTTCGGTGACGCGAACCTGGAGGGCGGCTTCTTCATCGGGCCGACCCTGTTCGACCACGTCACCCCGGACATGTCGATCTACACCGACGAGATCTTCGGGCCGGTGCTGTGCATGGTGCGGGCACACGACTACGAAGAAGCGCTGCGGCTGCCGTCGGAGCACGAGTACGGCAACGGCGTGGCGATCTTCACCCGCGACGGCGACACCGCCCGCGACTTCGTCTCCCGGGTGCAGGTCGGCATGGTCGGTGTCAACGTGCCGATCCCGGTTCCGGTGGCCTACCACAGTTTTGGCGGCTGGAAGCGGTCCGGCTTCGGCGACCTCAACCAGCACGGCCCGACGTCGATCCAGTTCTACACCAAGGTCAAGACCGTCACGTCGCGGTGGCCGTCCGGCATCAAGGACGGCGCCGAATTCTCCATCCCGACAATGGATTAGGGTCGCCATGTTTACCCTCGACGACGACGAACGGGTGATCACCGAGACGGCGGCCGCGTTCGCCGAGAAGCGCATCGCCCCGCACACCCTGGAATGGGATGCCAGCAAGCACTTTCCGGTGGACGTGTTGCGCGAGGCCGCCGAACTCGGGATGGCGGCGATCTATTGCCAAGACGACGTCGGCGGTAGCGGCCTGCGCCGGCTCGACGGGGTGCGCATCTTCGAGCAGCTGGCCATCGCGTGCCCGACGATCGCGGCATTCCTGTCCATCCACAACATGTGCGCGTGGATGATCGACACTTACGGCACCCCCGAACAACGCAAGGGCTGGATTCCGCGGTTGGCCGCGATGGATGTGGTCGCCAGCTATTGCCTGACCGAGCCCGGCGCCGGGTCCGATGCCGGCGCGCTGACCGCCCGCGCCGTCAAGCAAGGCGGCGACTATGTGCTCGACGGCGTCAAGCAGTTCATCTCCGGCGCGGGAGCATCGGACGTCTACGTGGTGATGGCCCGCACCGGCGGCACCGAAAAGCCCGGCCCGCGCGGCATTTCAGCCTTCATCGTCGAAAAAGGTTCCGCGGGGCTGAGTTTCGGACCGCCCGAAGAAAAGATGGGCTGGCATGCACAACCCACCGCGCAGGTCATCCTCGAGGGAGTGCGGGTTCCCGCCGAGGCGATGGTGGGCGGCTCGGACGGCGAGGGCGCCGGCTTCGGGATCGCGATGAACGGCCTCAACGGGGGCCGGCTCAACATCGCGGCGTGCTCGCTCGGCGGCGCGCAGGCTGCCTTCAACAAAACTGGCACCTACCTGCACGACCGGCAGGCGTTCGGCGCGTCCCTACTGGACGAACCCACCATCCGGTTCGCCCTTGCCGACATGGCCACCGGGCTGGAGACATCGCGACTGATGTTGTGGCGGGCGGCGACTGCGCTGGATGACGGCGACCCCGACAAGGTCGCTTTGTGCGCGATGGCCAAACGCTACGTCACCGATACCTGCTTCGACGTCGCCGACAAGGCCCTGCAGCTGCACGGCGGTTACGGCTATCTGCGCGAGTATGGTCTGGAAAAGATCGTCCGCGACCTGCGGGTGCATCGAATCCTGGAAGGTACCAACGAAATCATGCGGGTGGTCATCGGTCGCGCCGAGTCCGCCCGAGTGCGCGCCGGCGCTTAGAAAGGCAGCAATGAGCTCGATCGCATTCCTCGGTTTGGGCAACATGGGCGCGCCGATGTCGGCGAATCTTGTTGCGGCGGGCCATATCGTGCGCGGGTACGACCCGGTTCCCGCGGCGGCGGAGGCCGCGGCGGCCAACGGTGCGCAGGTTTTCGACACGGCCGCGGCCGCGGTCGCCGAGGCCGACGCGGTCATCACCATGCTGCCCAACGGCGAGCTGGTCAAACGCTGCTATACCGATGTGCTGCCGTCGGCGAAAGAGGGCGCGCTGTTCATCGACAGCTCCACGATCTCGGTCTCCGACGCGCGCGAGGTGCATGCACTGGCCGAATCGCACGGCGTCGCCCAACTCGACGCGCCGGTTTCCGGCGGGGTGAAGGGTGCGGTGGCCGGCACGCTGGCGTTCATGGTCGGCGGCGACGACGCGGTGGTGGAGCGGGCCCGTCCGGTGCTGGAACCCATGGCGGGCAAGATCATTCACTGCGGTTCCGCCGGAGCGGGCCAGGCCGCCAAGGTGTGCAACAACATGGTGCTGGCGGTGCAACAGATCGCGATTGGCGAGGCGTTCGTGCTGGCCGAGAAGCTCGGGCTGTCGGCGCAGTCACTGTTCGACGTGATCACCGGCGCGACCGGCAATTGCTGGGCCGTGCACACCAATTGCCCGGTACCGGGCCCGGTCCCGACCTCGCCGGCCAACAACGACTTCAAGCCGGGTTTCGCGACGGCGTTGATGAACAAGGACTTAGGCCTGGCGATGGACGCGGTGACCTCGACGGGTTCGGCTGCCCCGCTGGGCAGCCACGCGGCCGAGATCTACGCCAAGTTCGCCGCCGACCACGGCGCCTTGGACTTCAGCGCAGTGATCGAGACGCTGCGGACCGGCTAACTCAACCCGTCCAAGCCGAGCAGCAGTCCCCCGGCGCCGCCGATGCCGCCGGCGCCCGGCGTGACGGCAAACCCGCCCTTACCGCCGTTACCGCCATTACCGATCAGCACGCCGTTGCCGCCGGCACCGCCTGTGCCGCCCGGCTGTGCCACGAGGAGGCTCTGCCCGCCGATACCGCCGTCACCGCCGTCGCCGTACGCCCCGGCATTGCCGCCGGCCCCGCCGTTCCCGCCGACAGCGCCGAGCCCACCGGTACCGCCGGCCCCGCCATTGCCCGAGAGTAAGCCGGCGTTGCCGCCGCCCCCGCCGGTCCCGGCGAGGCCGTTGGCCGCTCCGCCGGCCCCACCGGCGCCGCCGTTGCCCAAGAGCATGCCGGCGTTGCCGCCGTGTCCGCCGGCCCCGCCGGTGGTGGTGACCCCCAGGGGGCTGCCGCCGGCCCCGCCGTCCCCGCCGTTGCCGAACAACAAGCCGGCGCCGCCCACACCGCCGGCCCCGCCTTGGCCGTTGGCGAGGCTGGCTATCCCGCCGGTCCCGCCGGTCCCGCCGGATTCGAACAGCCCGCCGACCCCGCCCGCTCCACCCGTGCCGCCCTGCAGGGCGCCGGCACCGCCGGTGCCGCCGGCCCCGCCGGTGCCGGACAGCATGCCGGCGTTACCGCCCGCTCCGCCGTCGCCGCCGATGGTGGCGTTGACGAAGGTGCTGCCGCCGGTCCCGCCGGCCCCGCCGTTGCCGAACAACAAGCCGGCGCCGCCCGCGCCGCCGGCCCCGCTCGTTCCGCCGGCGAGGGTCGCGATCCCGCCGACCCCGCCGGCCCCGCCGTTGCCGAACAACCCGCCCATCCCGCCTGCTCCGCCCACACCGCCCGCCGCGCTGCCCGTACCGCCGGCGCCTCCGGCTCCGCCGTTGCCGTACAACAAGCCGCCGGCCCCGCCCGCACCACCGGACTTGGGGACGGCGGAGAGGCCGGCGGCGCCGCCGGCGCCGCCGTTGCCGAACAACCCGGCCGCCCCGCCGGCGCCGCCCGCCTGGTTAATCGCGCCGGACCCGCCCGCGCCACCGTTGCCGAACAACAACCCGCCGGCCCCGCCCGCCGCCCCGGTTCCTGCCGCCCCGTTTGCGCCGTTGCCGATCAGCGGGCGCCCCAACGCCGTCAGGAAAGGCGTATTGACCGCGTTGAGCACAGCCTGCAGCGGCGACGCGTTGGCGGCCTCACTGGCCGCATAGGACCCCGCGCCCGCGGTCAAGGTCTCGACAAACTGGGCATGAAACGCCGCCGCCTGCGCGCTCAGCGCCTGATAGGTCTGGGCGTGCCCGCTGAACAGTGCCGCCACGGCCGCCGAGACCTCGTCAGCACCCGCGGCGAGCAGCGCCGTCGTGGGGGCCGCAGCGGCGGCATTGGCCGCGCCGATCGTCGAACCGATACTCGTCAAACTCGTTGCCGCCTCTGCCATCAAATCGGGCGTCGCGATCAGGAACGACATGGCCACCTCCTAGTGCGTCATGGACCCAACTGGGTGTGGCAAGTGGACTGCACCCGCGCGGCTACCGGTCCCAATAACTGTGGCGGCCAGCGAGCTACCCGGCCGGGCTAGACGCGCGCTAAAAGAGGCCTCGCGACGGACCTTGACGCTTCGAACTTCAGCGCGGTGATGAGGCGCTGCGAACCAGGTGAGCCGCTACACCTTTCGGCCCAGGAACGCCGCCAATTGATCGGCAGGCGGGTGCTTCGGCGAGCACGGCTCCTCGTCGTGGAAGGGCTTGCCCGGCCCGCGGAACTGGGGTCCCACAAACGCGCGCACGGCAACGAGCTGATCGGTGGCCAACTCTGGATCAAGATCGGTGGACTGCCCGCTGGCTGCAGCCAGATCCCACGCGTGCGTCAGCACGTCGGTGGTGCGCAACCCGATGAACAGTTGTCCGGGCAGCTCCCCGAACGGCAGCTTGAACATGTTCGTCATACCGTCCGGCCGGGCGAAGAACTCCTGCGCTGCGGTCGCCGACGCCCGGAAGGCGTCCATCAAGTCCACGGGCCGATCCGCGGGCGCATCGGGCCTGCCGCCCCAGGGTCCGACAAGCTCGTTGCCGCCGATCACGTGCTCGATCAGATCGTTGACCGTCCACTCCGAACAGGGCGTGGCGCCGCCGAGCTCATCGAGATTGACGTTGGCAAGGACGCCGGCGAACACGTCCTGAGCGCGCTGGTGAGCAACGAGTGGGTCCACGGGGCTGCCTTTCTCGATTGAATTGCTGTCGGCCCAATTTCATCATCATGCGCGCCCACGACGTTTTTGGACAGCACAGCGCTAGCGCGGCCTGCTGATAGCCCGCCCGGTCCTGCAGCGGTGGTAGATGCCACCGCCCGCCCCGAAATCGTTGACCACGGCGTGGGTTTCGGCCACTCAAGTGCTGGCGGGATGGGCCCGTACCCAAGGCCGAGCGGACGCCTCGAAAGGTGCTGAGCGGCTGCGGCCCGCCGGCTACGTCAACCCGTCCAGGCCGAGCAGCAGCCCCCCGGCGCCGCCGGTGCCATTGGCGCCCGTCGTGAGGCCAGTCCCGCCCTTACCGCCGTTACCGCCGTTACCGATCAGTACGGCGTCGCCGCCGGCCCCGCCGCTACCGCCGGGCCCGCCCGTACCGCCAGCGCCGCCGTTACCGCCATCGCCGAACACCCCGGCCTTGCCGCCGGTGCCGCCGTCCCCGGCGGTAAGGCCGAGCCCACCGGCGCCGCCGGCCCCGCCATCGCCGAAGAGGAAGCCGGCGTTGCCACCGGCCCCGCCATTCGCGGCGGTCCCGGCGGCGGCTCCGCCGGCCCCGCCAGCGCCGCCGTTGCCGGAGAGGATGCCGGCGTTGCCGCCGGCCCCGCCGACCCCGCCCACACCACCCAGGAGGGAGTTGCCGCCGTCCCCGCCGGACCCGCCGGTGCCGAACAGGAAGCCGGCGCCGCCCACACCGCCACCGCCGGCGGTGCCGGCGGCGGTGGCGTAACCGCCGGCACCGCCGGACCCGCCGGTGCCGAACAGCGAGCCGACCCCGCCGGCACCGCCCACACCGCCCAGCGCGCTGCCGGCACCGCCGGCCCCGCCGGCCCCGGCGGTGCCGGAGAGCATGCCGGCGTTGCCGCCGGCCCCGCCGGCCCCGCCGTTGCCGGCCACGAAGATGCCGCTGCCGCCGGCCCCACCGGCCCCGCCGCTGCCGAACAGCAAGCCGGCGCCGCCCACACCGCCGGCCCCGCTTGTGCCGCCGGCGAGGCTGGCGGCCCCGCCGACCCCGCCGGGCCCGCCGGTGCCGAACAGCCCGCCGACCCCGCCGGCCCCGCCCACACCGCCCAGCGCGCCGCCGGTGCCGCCGGCCCCGCCGGCGCCACCAGTGCCGAACAACAACCCACCGGCCCCGCCCGCGCCGCCCGGCACGGGGGCGCCGTTGCCGGCGGTGCCGCCAGCCCCGCCGGTGCCGAACAGCCCGGCCGCCCCGCCGGCCCCGCCCGCCTGGCCGAGCGCGCCGGACCCGCCGGTGCCACCGTTGCCCCACAACAACCCACCGGCACCGCCGGCGGCCCCGGTCCCCGCCGCCCCGGCGGCGCCGTTACCGATCAGCGGCCGCCCCAACGCCGTCAAGAACGGCGTATTTATCGCGTTGAGCAGAGCCTGAATCGGCGACGCGCTGGCAGCCTCAGTGGCCGCATACGATCCCGCACCCGCGGCCAATGCCTGCACAAACTGGTCATGAAACGCCGCCGCCTGCGCGCTCAGCGCCTGATAGGACTGGCCGTGCGCCCCAAACACCGCCGCGATGGCCGCCGACACCTCGTCGGCGCCCGCGGCCAGCAACACCTCCGTGGGAGCCGCCGCGGCGGCATTGGCGGCGCTCATTGCCCAACCGATACTCGCCAAATCCGTTGCGGCATCCGCCATCAAATCTGGCACCGCGATCACGAACGACATGGCCACCTCCCGGTACGTGATGACCCAAATAAGTCGCGAGGACCCGGGAGGGATCGCCCTGGTGGTCGTCGACCCATAGGCAGGAATACACTGTATCGCCGCAAACCCCGATTTTCCCATGATTTCGGTTGCTCGCCGGCCCCCCGGCTAGCGCAGGGACGCTCAGAAATCGCCCGCGTTGCGCCGCAACGTTTCGATCGACGACACCAGCGCCTGGGACTCGGCCGCGGGCATACCGATGTCGGCGAACACCTGCTCGTTGAGCGTGACGGTGGCGTCCTCCACGGTGGACCGACCCAGATCGGTGATCTGCACCAACGTGGTCCGTCCGTCGGTCGGATGCGGCACCCGTCGCACGAGTCCGTCGGCTTCGAGCCGGCGGATGGCGTGGGTGACGCTGGTGACGTGCACCTGCAGCCGGTCGGATGCCTTGGTGATCGGCAACGCCCCGGTGCGGCTGAACGCGAGCAACCGCAGCAACTCGAACCGGGAGAAGCTCAGGTCATAGGGACGCAGCGCCGATTCGACGCGGGCAAGCAGAATCTGGTGCGCACGCATCACCGAGGTCACCGCGACCATGCCCGGCGAGACCTCGCCCCATCCGGCCCGTTCCCAGTTGGCCCGTGCCGCGGCGATCGGATCGCGCTTCTTGTCCGGGGCCACTCCCTGTTCTTACCCCACTTTCCGCCGACCCAGTCCTAGGCCCGCCTTCGACACCACCGACAGCGCCGCGAGGCTCGACGCGCGGCTACCCACGCTGATCCGGGCGCCGCCGTCCGGGTAGCACCGGACGTGCAGCCCCGTGTCGGCGAATACTTCACCCCACAGCCGACCCCTCGACGGCAGGTAGGTGAAGTTCGCGTGTGCGTCGGTGGTGTAATGTGTCCACCCCCACCGGAAGTCGCCGCCACGACGCCCAGTCCAGTCCCCGAGCCGGCTCCCACTCCGCCTGTACCCGTCGGCCATCGTCGCGGCCGAGAACTCGTGCTTGGCCAACACGGCGGTGATGTCCGACCGGAAGTGCGCGGCGTCGTAGAGATCCTCGATGTTGGCGCCGTCCACACCGAAGATGTGGTCGACTCCAATTTCGGCGAGATGCTCGACGATGTGATCGACCACCCGGTACTTCTTGGGCATCTGCTCACCTAGCTCTAGTCGCTTGGCTGGATGCCAATTACACGACTTAGGTGAGCCTTCAGTTCATCGCCCGCGGGGAATCCCGGCGGAATTAGAGCGAACGTTGCAGCAGAATCTGGCCGCTATCAGCGGCGACGACCTGCACGGCGGCGATCTGATCAACCGGCGTGGAGATGCTGCCGGCAGGCGTCGCGGTGTGGCCGGGCTCGGCCACCCAGGTAGCGAGCCGGGTTTTGCTGCCGTCGCGACCCACGACGACCATCGCCAGCGTGTCGTGGTGAGCATCCGGCGGAGCCAGGCAGACGCACTGCATGTTGATGAACGTTCCCCAGTGCTGACTGGTCACCGAGACGGTCGAGGTCAGCAGGTTGGTCCCGACCTGCACCATCGGCGCGGCCGCCGTGGTCGTCTGCTCCGGAACCGTCCCGGAGTGGCCCTGCACACCGACCAGCACACCGATACCCAGCACCACGGCCGCGGCGGCCGAGGCCGCCCAGGTGGCCACGCGGGTACGGCGGCGGCGGAAGCGCACCGTGGACAGCAACGACGGCAACAACTCGGGTGACATCTCCGATGTCGCCACCACCGGGGCGGCCTGGTCGATCGAGGCCACGTCCGCACGGTCGAGCAAGGACAACAGGGCCGGCACGCCGCTCAGTTCGGCAACGGCCTCCCGGCACGCCGGGCAATGGGCCAGGTGGCCCTCGAACTCACGGCGGTCGACTGCCGACAGCGATCCCAGCACGTACGCGGCGTCCCACATCGCGTAGTGGTGGTTATCTCCCGTAGACATGTCACTTACCCCGTGGTCACCGGGCGGGCCAAGCCCTCGTAGCGGCGTCCTCATGTCATCCATCTCCTGTCACCCTCAAGCATTCGGAGCCGATGCTGCGCTGGATGGGCTGCACTGTCGTCATCGGGTTACTCCAAGCTCTTGCAGAGTGAGCCGTAAAGCCCGCACCGCGTAGTGTAATCGCGATTTCACGGTTCCCTCTGCAATTCCCAGGTCGTTAGCTGTCTGTGCGGTGGTCCACCCGCGGTAGTAAGAACGATCGATGACGGCCCGATGTTCAACGGACAACTGGGCCATCGCATCGGCGATCAGCAACCGGTCGAGCGCGGCATTCACCTCGTCCGGGGTGGACTGCTCGGGCGCCCGTTCTTCGTCGGTCGAAGCGACCACGTTGCGATACCGCGCGCTGCGCCGGTCGTCGATGATCATGTTGCGAGCGACGGTGAACAACCACGCCCGTGCCGACCGCTCGGTATCGCCGATCACTTCGGGGTGCTGCCACGCCCGCAGCAGCGTCTCCTGGACCACGTCTTCGGCGTGGCTGGCGTCGCCCGTCAGCCGCAGTGCATAGCGCCACAGCACCGCGGCATGCTCGTCATAGAGCGCCTTCATCAGAGCGGCTTCTGCAGCAGCGCCGCCGGCCACTCTAGCCACCCGATCACCTCCCGCTAACTGACACGAGTCGAGTAGGTGGTTTAGTTCAATGATCCCGCGGGATCCTGTCTTCGGGTGGCTTCGCTGCTACTACCGGTCTCATCGGACGGTCAGGATGCGGGGCCCCTTCTCCGTTACCGCGACGGTGTGTTCCCAGTGTGCCGCACGTGACCCGTCGGCGGTGGTGACCGTCCATTTGTCGTCGAGCACGACCGTCTTGCCGGTGCCCAGCGTCAGCATCGGCTCGATGGCCAGCACCGAACCGGGGGCCAGCAGCGGCCCGCGCCCCGGAGACCCCTCGTTGGGCAGGAACGGATCCATGTGCATCTGCCGGCCGATACCGTGGCCGCCGTATCCTTCCACGATGCCGAACGTGCGTCCGTAGCGGACCTCGGCGGCGTGCGTGCCGGTTTCGATGGCGTGGGCGACGTCGGTCAATCGATTGCCGACGATCATCGCCGCGATCCCGGCCTCCAGCGATTCCCTGGTCGCCGCGGACAGCGCTTCGTCAACGGGAATCAGGGCGCCCACCCCGAAGGTGATCGCCGCGTCGCCGTGCCAGCCGTCCAGCACCGCGCCGCAGTCGATGGACACCAGGTCACCGGACGCGAGGATCTCACCGGTCGAGGGGATGCCGTGCACCACCCGGTCGTTGACCGAGGCGCAGATCGAGGCCGGGTAGCCGTGATAGCCCAGGAACGACGGTGTGGCGCCGGCTTCGCGGATCACCGCTTCGGCGATTTCGTCCAGGCGCAGGGTGGACGTCCCGGCGACGGCGGCGGCGTGCACCGCCTCCAGCGCGGCGGCGACGACGGCACCCGCCGCGGCCATCGCGTCGAGTTCATCGGGAGTGCGCTGCGGCACGACCCGGCGGCTGCGGAGTCGGGTCAGGGCGCGCATGGTTACTGCCCCAGCGCTTGCAAAGCGCGCGCGAACACCTCGTCCAGGCTGCCGACGGCCTCGACGGTCTTCAGCTGGTCGCGGTAGTAATCCAGCAGGGGCGCGGTCTCGTCGCGGTAGACCTTGAACCGGTTGAGGATCACGTCCTCGGTGTCGTCGGCGCGGCCGCGGCCCTTGAGCCGCTGCAACAACTCGTCCTCGGACACCCGGAACTCCACCACCGCATCGATGTCGGTACCCCGGCGTTCCAGCATTTCGTGCAGCGCCTTGGCCTGCTCGACCGAGCGCGGGTAGCCGTCCAGGATGAACCCGTTGGCGGCGTCCGGCTTGTCCAGCCGGTCGTCGACGAGCTGGTTGGTGAGCTCCGCCGGCACCAGGTCACCGGCATCGAGATAGCGCTTGGCTTCCAGGCCGAGCTTGGTGCCCTCGCCGATGTTCTGCCGGAACAGCTCGCCGGTGGAGATCTGCGGGATGCCGAGCTTCTCGGCCAGCTTCTCGGCCTGCGTCCCCTTGCCCGCGCCAGGCGGCCCCAGCAAGACAATCTTCACTTGAAGAACCCTTCAGTCACTTGAGGAACCCTTCGTAGTTGCGCTGCATGAGCTGACTCTCGATCTGTTTGACCGTATCCAAACCGACGCCAATCATGATCAGAACCGCCGTGCCGCCAAACGGCAAGTTCTGGACAGCTCCGGCATTGCCTATCTGCAGGAACAGGTTGGGCAGAACCGAGATCACACCGAGGTAGATCGAGCCCGGCAAGGTGATGCGGCTCAGCACATAACGCAGGTAATCCGCGGTCGGCTTGCCCGGCCGAATGCCGGGAATGAAGCCGCCGAACTTCTTCATCTCGTCGGCACGCTCGTCCGGGTTGAAGGTGATCGACACGTAGAAGTACGTGAAAAAGATGATCAGGCCGAAGTAGATGCCGATGTAGACCGGGCTGCTCGGATCCGACAGATAGCTGCCGACGAACTTGTCCCACCAGCTGTTGCCCATACCGCCGCTGCCGCTGCGGATCAGCTGGGTGATCAGATGCGGAATGTAGATCAGCGAGGACGCGAAGATGACCGGGATAACGCCGGCCTGGTTGACCTTCAGCGGCAGATACGTCGACGTTCCGCCGTACATGCGCCGGCCCACCATGCGCTTCGCGTACTGCACGGGGATCCGGCGCTGGCCCTGCTCGACGAACACCACACCGACGATGATGATCAGCGCCGCCACGCAGACGGCCGCGAAGATGACCCCGCCCCGGCTGTCCAGGATGCTCTGTCCCTCGGCCGGAATGCGGGCGGCGATGCCGACGAAGATCAGCAGCGACATGCCGTTGCCGATGCCGCGTTCGGTGATCAGCTCGCCCATCCACATCACCAGCGCGGCGCCGGCCGTCATCACCAGCACGATGACGATCAGGGTGAAGATGCTCTGATCGGAGATGATCTCCAGCGAGCAGCCCTGCAGCAGGCCACCGTTGGCCGCCAACGCCACGATGCTGGTGGCCTGCAGGACGGCCAGCGCGATCGCCAGGTAGCGGGTGTACTGCGTCATCTTGGCCTGGCCGGACTGGCCCTCTTTGCGCAGTTCCTCGAAGCGCGGAATGACCACCGTGAGCAGCTGCACGATGATGCTGGCGGTGATGTAGGGCATCACCCCCACCGCGAACACCGTGAGCTTGAGCAGCGCCCCACCGGAGAACAGGTTGATCAGCGAGTAGATCTGCCCGGCTTCGCCACCGCTGGCCTCTTTGATGCACTGCTGCACGTGCGGGAAGTTGACGCCGGGTGACGGCAGCGCGGCGCCGAGACGGTAGAGCACCACAATGCTCAGCGTGAAGAGGATCTTCCGTCTCAGGTCGACTGTCCGCAGCGATGAGATGAAAGCCGAAAGCACTCTTCCTCCTGCGCAGCCGCACTCTGGTCGCGGTATGTCAGCCGGGCTGGTCTGGCCGGCTGGGCCATTTCTGGGGTCATCCCGCGTCACGCGCCCAACCCGCAGGTAAGGACGTACGCCGTCGCGCGTCAAACCGTGTACGAGACTAACAGCTGGTCTGGGCAGGTCCTTTCAGGGCCGCCATGGCGCCGTCCCGCGGGCGTACAGTTTTTGTTGTCTCATTGCATTTGCTAAATAACAGATCAGGGCTTTTCGGGGCACTCAAGGGTAGCTGTATGACGCAAACGGGCCGCGCCCGATTTGAGGGCGATCGCTTCGCCGGGCCGCTGGTCAGCGCGCTGGGGGTGGACCGGCACGGCTTCCAGCTCGACATGGCCGCCCCGGTGCATTGCGACGACCGCATCGACGCGGGCAGCGATCTCTGGGCGCACGGCCGGCGGACCGCCGGCACGAGCGACGCCGGACTGTTCACCCAATACGGACTGCAACCGATCGAGGGCGACGAGGCCCCGTTCGGCGAAGTAGTCAACCTCTCGGCCGAACTGACCGAACAGAAGTGAGGAGCACGATGACACGCACCGATCGAGACAGTTGGGATCTGGCTTCCAGCGTCGGCGCTACGGCCACCATGGTCGCCGCAGCACGCGCGGTGGCGACCGAGGCGGCCAACCCGATCATCAACGACCCGTTCGCGGCGCCCCTGGTGCGGGCGGTCGGCCTCGACTTCTTCACCCGCCTGGTCGACGGCGACCTGCCGACGCCCGAGGGCGAGGCGTTGCAGACCGGCGAGCGCGATTTGCAGCTGGAGACGGACTCGATCGCGGTCCGCACGCGATTCTTCGACGATTTCTTCCTCAACTCCGCCCGCGACGGTGTTGTTCAGTCGGTGATTCTGGCCGCCGGCCTCGACGCGCGCACCTACCGGCTGTCCTGGCCGCGCGGCACCGTGGTCTACGAAGTCGACCAGCCCGAGGTGATCGCCTTCAAGGACGGCGCGCTGGCCGAGTTGGCCGCCGCCCCCGCGGCCGACCGCCGCACGGTCAGCATCGATCTGCGCGACGACTGGCCGGCCGCGTTGCGCCACAGCGGATTCGACGAGACAAAGCCCGCTGCGTGGAGCGCCGAAGGCCTGCTGATGTACCTTCCGCCGGAAGCCCAGGACCGGCTGTTCGACAAAATCACCGAGCTGAGCGCGCCCGGCAGCAGGCTGGCCACCGAATTCCACCCGGACAACGACACGACGATGAGCGAACGCGCCCAGGAATTCAACCAGCGCTGGATCAATCTGGGTTGCGACATCGACCTGTCGGGGCTGTTCTTCGACGGCGAGCGCAGCGACGTCGTCGACTACCTGACCGAGCGGGGCTGGGAGGTCACCACCCGGCCGCGTCGCGACATGTTCGCCGACTACGGTCTCGTCTTCCCCGACGACGAGATGAGCCAGCTCCGCAACATCGTCTCCGTGACCGCGACACTGCGCTAGGAGCCCATCGGATGACGACCGAGACCAAGCGACATGACGGCGACAGCTGGGATCTGGCGTCCAGCGTGGGGGCCACCGCCACCGCGGTGGCCGCACGGCGCGCCCTGGCCTCCAGGGGGCCGAACCCACTGATCGACGATCCGTACGCCGAGCCACTGGTGAACGCCGTCGGCGTAGCGGCTTTCATCCGGATGATGAACGGCGAAATCGAGTCCGCCGAAGACGATTCCGCGTTCACGCCACAACGACTCAGTGAGGGCATGGCGGTCCGCACCCGGTTCTTCGACTCCTTCTTCTCCGACGCCGCCGACTCCGGCGTGCGTCAGGCGGTCATCCTGGCCGCCGGGCTCGACACCCGCGCATACCGGCTCACCTGGCCGGCCGGCACCGTGGTCTTCGAGATCGATCAGCCCGGTGTGATCGAGTTCAAGACCCGCACGCTGGCCGACTTGGGCGCAACCCCGTCCGCCGACCGCAGGGCGCTGAGCGTCGACTTGCGTGACGACTGGCCGGCGGCGTTGCGCAACAGCGGATTCGACTCCGTACCACGCTAGAGCTGTACGCGCACAACGGTTTTGAGTTTCCCGAAGGCTCCGCGGCGGCTTTCGGGGATATCAGGTACGTGTCTGCGGCCTTGACAGGGCCCTAGTCTGACCGGGTGGACACGCTGAACCCGTACAGGTCCAGGCCGTGCGGCAGCGGTTTGGCGGGGTTCAACCGGTTTCCGGAAACGTTCGTCGCCCCGGCATAGATCAGGTGGGCCAGGATCGCCTGACCGATGAAGACCGACAAACCGGCGCCGGGGCAGACCTGCGGACCGTGACTGAAGAAGTTGAACGACCAGTTGTTGCTCGCGTCCCCGCTGACCCATTCGCCCGGTGCGAACCGATCCGCGTACGGGATGAGATCCCGGTTGCGATGGTTGAACACGTTGTAGATCAGCACCTGCTGGCCCTCGGGCAGCTTTCCACCGTTGGGGAACTCGACCTCTCGGGTGGTCACCCGGCCGAACAACTGGGTGGTGGGCCACAGCCGCATCGTCTCGAACAGGCATCCGGCCAGATAGTCCAACTTGGCGATGCCGGCCGCGGAGTCGATGTCGGCGTCTGCCATCTCGGCATTGACCTCGGCGAGCTGCTCGTCATGGCTCGACAACACACCCAGGGTGCGAAATGTGTTGGCGGCCAGCGTATCTCCCATGGCGAACATCCAGTGCACCAGCTGGCCGGCGGGTTGTACGCCGGGATCGGGCGCCTGGGATATCAGCGATGCGAGGCTGCCTTCGGCCGGTTCCGCCAGATAACTTTCGATCTGGGCGATCAACTCGCCGTATCGGGGTGCCGGTTCACCGGGCATGCGGTTGCCGGCCGACATCAATTCGCTCAGCAGCTCGCTCAAATCGGTGTCGTCGGCGGCCGCGTCGCCGAACAGGACTCGTCGCGTCAAGCGCTGAACCGCTTCGTTGAAGGACTGCCACCGGATCGGTTCCGCGGCGACCCCTCTGGCGGTTTTGGCCGCGATGTCGGCGAACGGTCGCGCCAGTCGATGCATCGGTTTGCCGGTGTCCAGGACGGCCTCCGCGAACTTGCGGCGCCGCTGCCACTCATCGCCCCGCGAAATCGTCAGGGCCTCGGGCTGAAACGCGGCCATTCCCTTGGCTTTCGCCTCTGGGTCGGAGGCGAACGGGTCCGGCGCGCCACCGAGCACGAATTCCAGATCGTCGGGATGGTGCACGAGCAGGGCCTCGTCGCGGGCCACCCGAACGTAAAACGGCGCCGGCCCGTAGCTGCGCACCATCCCTTCCACCAACCGGTAGCCGAGGTAGTCCGCACCCACCGTGGACGCGATCCGGCTGGGCAGTTCGCGTTTGTTGAACAGCCCCAGCAGGACGTTGGGAGCGGCGATCTGTGCGGTGAAACGGAGGCCTTCGAGAGCGGACGCGTGCTTGAAGTCAGAGGCCACGGGCTCAGCTACCCCACGGCATGTAGGACCGCACCGAGTCGGCAAGGCGAACCACGCGACGCTTCTTGTCCGGGGCGGGCGCGCCCAGCGTCGGCCACGGGGCGAAGACTCGCTCCGCATCGCCGATCACCGGCTCGAGCTCCGGATAATGGCGCAGCAGAACATCTTTCATCGTCGTGTGATTCACCCAGTCGTAGCCCAGCTGGGTGTACGTCTCGGGCCGGAAGTCGGTGGTGAAGAACCGGTCGCTCTTGAGCCGGCGCGATGCCATCAGGATGAAGATGCGGAATGCGGTGTCGGAGAACCCGAATCCCTTCGGGGGCTGCTCGGCCTGCATACCGATCTGCAGGTCCACCGCATCCACGTCGCCGTTGTAGACCTCGCTGATTTCCTTGGCCCATTGTTTGTTCGGCGTGATGTCGTCGATGGTCTTGCGGCGCGGCATCCGCAGCGCTTCGCGGAAGTCGTTGTAGCGCGGGACGCCGCGTTCGCGGTCGCGCACGATGTCCAGCGTGGCCAGATCGGTGATCTGCCCGTCGATCCGGGTCAGGTTGCGCAACGCGTTCGGGTAGTTGTGCAGGCACACCGCACCGGCGCTGGCCAGCCCGAACGAATACCACATGTCGCCCATCTCCATGCGATCCATGAAGTCGCGCGTGAAACGGCCTTGCAGCTCAGTGAAATCACGCTTCTCGAGATGCTCGCCCGTTTCCAGCGAGAAGAAGTTCCAGTCGTCCGGGATCAGCGGGTGCATGCGGTACACCGAGACGAACTCCTCGGTCAGCGAGAACGGCGCGGAGTGGTGGTCGCACGCCGATCCGATGATGCCCGAAAGCGCCTCGCTGTCGCCGACACGACCGATGCGGTCCTTGAACGTCTCGCCGAGGGCGCCGTACCAGTTGGCATTCATCCCGATCTGCAGCGCGGGATGGCGCAGCACGCACGTAGTCCATTCGACGGTGTGGATCTTGGCGATCAGCGCCGAGACCACCAGGACGCCCAACTCGAAGAGCCGTTGGTCGTCAAAGCTCGGGTGTTCCTTTTTCAGCGCGTCACAAATGGCGTTGTGTTCGCGGGCGAACAAGGTGTGCAGCAGTCCCACACCGACCCACCAGTTCTCCCGCATACCCGTGAGATCGACGCCCGGAATGTCGCTCTTGGGCAGCCTGCCGTCGTCGCCGACCTGGACCTTGCCGTCGACGTGCGTGCGCACCTCGGCCTGGCGCTCCTGGCCGCTGCCGTAGACCTGCGATCCGTCCCACCAATGGGTTTCGACGTTGTTGAACACCGGCGCCGGGCACCCGTCCACGATTTCGCCCCGCGGGGGGATGGTGCAGCGGATCCGCATCGGGTCTTCGGGGAACTCGTCGCCCTTGCGCAGCGGGATGTCGATCGTCTTGTCCGGCACACCGTCGCCGTGGAAAAACCAGTTGTGGTTTTCGAATTGCAACCAGGCGGCTGCCAACGCGTTGATGATGCCGGCGGGCTTGAACTCGTCGCGCGCCATCAAGCGCCGGCTGATCAGCCGCGGGTCGGGGTCGAGCAGTCGCTTGGTATCGGTGATGGTCTTGGCCAACGGGACGTTGCGCCCGAAACCGGATGCCTTGGAACCCATCCACGGATCGGAAAGGTCGTTCCATGTGCCGTCAGGGGTACGGGCCCGCTTGACTTCCTCGGTCGGCTCGCCGAGGTCGTCTTTGGGGCGCATGCCGTCGCCCTCGAACAAGTTCTTGTCGCGCAGGTCTTTGCGCAAACCGGCGAGCGCCTTGAGTTGCAGGACCAGCGAGGGGTGCTCATACCACTGACGACTCACATGAACCATCCTTGTTGTAAGTGCGGCAATTGCGGTGAAAATGCCACGCGCACAAACAAATCCAGGCCAGTCGGGTACTTAGACACATCCGACGGCACACATCCTCCCGCCACTGAGCTGTTCGCGGACGGTCGCGCTGACGCGCTTGATCATAAGCGCGCGTTACCAGCGTGTAAATGAACCGGTTGCTGAGCCGTAAATGTGTCTCAGCCGGGGTTGGCCGCGGGTGCGCGGACCACCATCGGGACGGCGGGGAATGCCCACGCCATCTCCGACCGCGACTTGCGCAGCGCCGCAGTGCCATAACCCTTCTTGCGGTGCTCGGGATGTATCCAGATCCGGACGTTGACCTCGCCGTTGAGGAGCTCGCCGAAGACCATGCCGACCTTGTCGCCGGAATCGACGGCCACGAACCACGCCGCCTCTTCGTAGTCGACGCGTCGCAGCGCCGCCCGGATCTCATCGTCGAGGTTGCCGGCCGGCCCGCCGGATCCGTCGCCGGCGGCCTTCATCTCCTCGGTGCGGGTGGCGAAGATGTCGCGGTCCTCGTCGGCGGCGAAGGGCCGCAGCTCCAGCGTCTCGCCGGAGCTTGCCGGACGCTCGCTGAGCGCGAAGCTGAGCTGTTTGTTCAGGTCCTCGAGCTCGGCGAGGATCTTCTTGCGCACGTCCTGGGTGAGCTGGTCGAAAGACATGCTCATCACCGCCTCGGCGGCGACATGGGACGTGCCGAGCAGCGTCACGATCGCCTCGACCGCGGCGGCCTTGTTCGGAGCCTCCACTATGGCGTCGGCGACCTCGTGGCGGCGTTCCACGCCGGCGAGGAGGGCATCTGCGATCTCTCGGCGGACTGCGGTCTGGTCGTGATCAGTCATTGCAACAGATTAGCCCCGCGGCGCCGACTGCGATGCCCCCAGCTCGAGGAACCGGCGATAGCGATCCGCGACCGCGGCCGCCCACGCCGGCTGGGGCTCGACGATTCGCTCGACGCGGGCCCAGCGCGCGGCGTCGGCGATCGACGATTCCAGGCCGACGGCCATCCGGCCGAGGAAAGCCGCGCCCAGCGCCGCGCCCTCGGCCACCGCGGACACCTCGACCGGCCGGCCGGTCGCGTCGGCGATGGCCTGCATCCACGGCTGCATCCGGGTGCCGCCACCCGAGGCCACGATGCGCCCCACCGGCGCCCCGCTCAACTCGATGAGCTGGCGGACGACGAAGCCCGACGCCTCATAGGCGGCCCGCCGCACAGACGCCGCGTCGTGCGTGAGGTCGAGGCCGTCGAGCACCGCGCGGCGATCGGGATCATGGAACGGCGTGCGCTCGCCGCGGATGTAGGGCAACCACACCGGCACCCGTCGCGGATCGACCTGCTCTGGATCGCCCGGCCCGACAACCTGATTCAGTAAGCGATCCACCCAGTCGAGGAACAACCCGCCCGCGTTGCTGGCGCCGCCGATCTTGCTCAGGCCGGCGATCGTGTGCGGAATGGTCCACAGGCCGGGCACCTGCCGTGTCCCGGTGATGTTCGTCCAGACGATCAAGGTGGTGCCACACAGCACCAGCACGTCGCCGACGCGGTCGGCACCGGCGACCATCTGTTCGCACAACGCGTCGATGGCGCCGGTCCCCAGCACGGTGTCGGTTCCGTGCACCTGCCCGACGGCGGCGCCGAACGTCTCCGCGCGGGGCATCCGGTCCACGGTGACGCCGCAGTCGGCGCATGCGGCCGCATTCCAGCCCGTCCCATCGAACAGGGGCAGGCTGGTGATCGCGGTGGCGAAATCGATCACCGCCTCGCCCGCCAGCGCGTAATTGGCCACCGCCGGCGCCGGCCAGTACCCGGCCGCGTCGGGAGCCTGCGCGGCCGTCCAGCGCAGGAACTCCGCGGCCTCCCCCACCGCCGGCAGCGCCTGCGCCCGAGCCTCCGAAGAACTGGGCGCACGTCCCCTAGCGTCCCCGTACAGCAGTCCCGGGGTGATGGGCCGCCCCGCGGCATCGACCGCGGTCAACGACGGCACCATCGCCGACACGGCCACCGCCTTGGCGCCGGTCTCTGGCTGGCTGCCCAGCTGGTCCAGCGCCGCCAGCGGGCCCCGCCGCCACGCCTCGTCGGCATCATGCTCGAGCAGGTCGGGGGCCGGCACCCGCAGCTGATGGGGTATCCGCACCCGTGCCGCCACGTTGCCGTCCCCGTCGGCGGCTACCGCTTTGACCGCCGTGGTACCGATGTCGATGCCGATTGTGACGCCTTCACGTGACACGGGCGTCACCGTACGCCAGCATTGGGGTTCGTGACGTCTCGACCACGTGCCTTGGTGACAGCCCCACTGCGTGGACCGGGGTTCGACAAACTTCGGGAATTGGCCGACGTGGTGTACGACCCCTGGATCGGACGCGACCCCGCTGCGGATCTACAGCGCCGAACAGCTGGCCGAACGGATAACCGCCGAAGCCGCCGATGTGGTTGTGGTGGAAAGCGACTCGGTGCGCGGCCCGGTGTTCGAGCGGGGCTTGCGGGCGATCGCGTCCACCCGCGGGGATCCCAACAACGTCGACATCCCCGGTGCCACCGAGGCCGGGATCCCGGTGCTGAACACCCCGGCCCGCAACGCCGACGCGGTCGCCGAGATGGCGCTGGCGCTGTTGCTGGCCGCCACTCGTCACCTGCTGACTGCGGACGCGGATGTCCGCAGCGGCAACATGTTTCGCGACGGCGTCATCCCGTATCAGCGCTTCCGCGGCTGGGAGATCGCCGGGCGGACCGCCGGGCTGGTGGGTCTGGGCGCGGTCGGGCGCGCGTTGCGGTGGCGACTGGCCGGGCTGGGCTTGCGGGTCATCGCCTACGACCCGTACCACGACGAAGCCCGACACAGCCTCGACGAGCTGCTGGACGAGGCCGACATCGTGTCGCTTCATGCACCCGTCACCGATGACACCATCGGGATGATCGGCGCCGAGCAGTTCGCGGCCATGCGCGACGGCGTGGTCTTCCTCAACACGGCCCGGGCCCAGTTGCACGACACCGACGCATTGGTCGAGGCGCTGCGCGACGGCAAGGTGGCCGCCGCGGGCCTGGACCACTTCGCCGGCGAATGGCTGGCCACCGACCACCCGCTGGTTGGTATGCCCAACGTTGTCCTGACGCCCCACATCGGTGGGGCCACGTGGAACACTGAGGCACGGCAGGCCCAGATGGTCGCCGACGACCTGGAAGCCTTGCTGCCGGAAACACCGCCCGCCCATATCGTCAACCCGGAGGTGCTCGGCCATGACGGTCCTGAAATCGTTGATAACCCGGAGACCGCGGTGCTGGCCGCCGCGAAGGACATGCTGCGCCGCGGCCTGGTGGAGGGAACGGCGGGCAACATCTCGGCGCGGAGTTCCGACGGCAACATCGTCATCACGCCGTCGTCGGTCGACTACGCCGACATGGTGCTCGACGATCTGGTGCTGGTCGATGCGGACGGCGGCGTGCTGCACGCCAAGGACGGCCGGCACCCGTCCTCGGAGGCGAAGCTGCACCTGGCGTGCTATCAGGCGTTCGACGACATCGGCAGCGTCATCCACAGCCATCCGGTGTGGGCCACCATGTTCGCCATCGCGCACCAGTCGATTCCGGCGTGCATCGACGAGTTCGCGGTCTACTGCGGCGGCGACGTCCTGTGCACCGACTACGCCGCCTCGGGCACACCCGACGTCGGCACCAACGCCGTCAAGGCGTTGCAGGGCCGCGGGGCCGCGTTGATCGCCAACCACGGCCTGGTAGCCGTCGGGCCCCGGCCCGACAAGGTGCTGCACATCACCGCGCTGGTCGAGCGTACCGCCCAAATCGTCTGGGGTGCAAAGGCTCTCGGTGGACCCGTGCCGATCCCCGAGAATGTGAACCGCAACTTCGCCGGTGTGTACGGCTACCTGCGCGCGAATCCCATGTAGTCACGCCGACTGTGAAATGTGCGACGCGACACGCCGCGACGACGTCGCACATTTCACACTCACCGCGAGGAGTCAGCGATGGACCGGGTCCGGTTCGGCCGCGCGAGTGTGGCGCGCGTGTTGGAGTTGCGGTTCGACCTGCCGAGCCGCTGTTTCCCCGATACGCCACCGTCGGGCTGGGAAGACAATGCCGACCTGCTGGTGCCGGACTTCTTCGACCCCGACACCGACAAGTGGCACATCGCGGTCCAAAGCTGGTTCATCGAAGTCGACGGTCTGACCATCGTGGTGGACACCGGAGTCGGCAATGACCGGCAACGCCCGCACATGCCGCCGCTGGATCACCTGAACACCGGGTTCCTGGCCGCTCTGCAATCGGCCGGGATCGACCGCAACACCGTCGACGTGGTGGTCAACACGCACGTCCACTCCGACCACGTCGGATGGAACACCATGCTAGACGAACGACAGTTGGGTGCCGACGTTTCCCAACGCCCGATATCTGATGTCCGCGGCGGATTACCACCACTTCGAACCCGACGGGCCTGCGGCGCGACAATCACCGCGCACCGAGGAGGAAGCGGCCGCGCAGCACGGCAATCAATTGATGTTCGCCGACAGCGTGTTACCCGTCGATGCCGCCGGACAGTGCGTCCGATGGTCCGACGACTACCAGATCAGTCCGTCGCTGCGACTGCGGCCCGCTCCCGGGCACACGCCGGGGTCCTCGGTGCTGTGGCTGGATGCGGGTCAGCCGGCGGTCTTCGTCGGCGATCTCACCCACAGCCCGCTGCAGTTGCGCCGGCCCGACGACCCGTGCGCGTTCGACGTAAACGGCGACGCCGCCGCGGCCACCCGGCGCCGGATACTCGATGAGGCCGTCCAGGCACGCGCGGCGGTGATACCGGCGCACTATCCCGGTCGCGGCGGAGCAACGCTTCGCGCCGTGGCGGACCACTACGACATCGACCAGTGGTTGGACCTGTGATTCGACCCGGAATCTCTTGATGCGACTTAGCTTTGGCCCCGCCGAATGTGAACTGTGCGACGCAACACGCCGAAATGCCGTCGCACAGTTCACTCTCGGCGTTAGTTACGCCACCGGCGGGCACCATGCCACCCCGACCCGCCTAACGCTGGTCTAGGGCCACCTTGATGGCGCCACTCTCACCCTGGTTGGCGATCGCGAGGAAGGCGTCGCGCCACCGCGCCAGCGGGAAGGTGTGAGTCAGCATGGGGCCCAGGTCCACCCGGCCGTCGACCACCAGGTCGAGGTAGTGGGCGATGGCGTGCTGGCGCTGCCCGTCGACCTCCTCGATCCCGAACGCGTTCGACCCGACCCAGCTGATCTCCTTGAAGTACAGCGGGCTCCACTCCCACCGGCCGGGCGCGTGGACGCCGGCCTTCACCAGCGTCCCCCGGGCGGCCAGCACCCGCACACCCACCTCGAACGTCTCCGGCTTGCCGACGGTGTCGTAGACGACGTCGATCGGTCCGGGATAGGCCATCGGCAAGCCCTGCAGTGGTTGCCGCAGCCGTCCGCCGCCCCAGGCGACCAGTTCCTCGATGACGGCCAGCCGCGGCTCGTGCGCCAGCACTATGGTGGCACCGAACTGCCGGGCCAGCTCGGCCTGCGCGTCGAAGCGCGCGACGACGGCCACCGCCACGTCCGGGTACAGCGCCCGCAGGATCGCGACAGCACACAATCCCAGCGAGCCCGCGCCGTACACCAGAACTCGTCCCGATCGGGGCGGCGGATGGCGGGTGATCGCGTGCAGGGACACCGAGAACGGGTCGGCGAAGACGGCCAGCTCGTCGGGCACCGAATCCGGAACCGCGAACAGCATGCTGTCGTGGGCGGGCATCAGTTCGGCGTATCCGCCCGTCACGTCGGCGGACACCCCGGTGTGAATGCCGGGCTTGATGTCGCCGTCGGTGAAGCTCCAGCACAGGGTGTAGTCGCCGCTTTCACACGCCGGGCAGACCGGCTCGATACCGCGTGGCCCACATGACAGCCACGGGTTGAGCACCACCCGCTGCCCGACCTCGAGTCCGCGCGCCTGCGGGCCGAGCTCGACCACGTCGGCCACCACCTCGTGGCCCATGACCTGGGGGAACGAACAGAACGCGGCCATCGCGTTATCGGCGTCGGCCTCGCCGAAATCCATCAGGATCTGCTTGGAGTCCGATCCGCAGATACCGGTCAGCCGGGGCCGGGTGATCACCCAATCCTGGTGCAGGAAAACCGGATTCGGTACATCCCGCAGGCCGTCGGGGTGTGCGCGAGGTTCACGGTCAGCTGGTTGGCGTCCTCGGGAACCTCGAACGGCTCCGGCCGCACGCCGTACACGAGTGCCTTCATCGCGCTGCCGTCCCGGCCATCCCGGCCACGCCCGCGATGAACGTATCGATATCGGCGTTCTTGACGTCGACGACAGCCTTCATGTCCGGCACGTAGTGCTCGAAGCGGTCGCTGCCCAGGGCGGCGATGATGCCGTCGGCCACCTCATCGGCCGCGACCTTGGGCCCTTGATAGAGGGGTGTTTCATTGTCGGGCTGGTCCCAGATCTCGGTGTCGACCGGGCCCGGCTCGATCAGCTTGACCGAGATGCCGGTGCCGTGCAGGTCCACGGCCATCGCCTCGCTCCAGCCGCACAGCGCGAATTTGCTTGCACAGTAAGCGGTTTCATGGATGATCCCGAGCCGGCCGCCGACACTGGACACGTTGACGATCATGCCCGACCCACGGGCCCGCATCCGCGGCAGCAGGGCCAGCGTCATTCGCATCGGGGCGAAGAAGTTGACGGCCATGACGTCCTCGACGTCGTCGGGTTTGAGCTCGGTGACGGCCCGGCGCTTCGGTATCGCGGCGTTGTTCACCAGCACGTCGATGCCACCCATCTCGTGCCAGGCCCGCAACGCCAGCCGGCCGGCGCCACGGGTATCGGCCAGGTCGGCCACCCACATCGCCGAGTCCGGCGAGCTCTTCCGGCAATCGGCCAGCACCTCGCCCAGCCGATCGCGCCTACGCGCGATCAGCCCCACCACCGCGCCCCGGGCGGCAAGCTGTCTGGCCAGTGCGGCCCCCACCCCCGATGAAGCCCCCGTGATCAGCATGCGTTTTCCGGCCACCGAGTACGACATGCGTCAAGGTTGCGCGACGCGGCCCAGTTTGGGAAGGTCGACAGTTTCCGGAATCTGGTTATATTGGCTAAGTATCAGGCTGAGTAGCAATCCAAGCATCCGACAGGGGCAGAACATGACTTCCACCAGGTACGAAGGCGACACCTGGGACCTGGCATCCAGCGTCGGGGTGACCGCGACCATGGTCGCGGCCGCCAGAGCGGTGGCAACCCGCGCCGACAACCCGCTGATCAACGATCCGTTCGCGGAGCCGCTGGTCGCAGCCGTGGGGGTGGACCTGCTCGCCCGGCTGGCAAGCGGAGAATTGGCGCCCGCCGACATCGACGACCCGGAGCGTCCCAACGTGCGCAACATGTCCATGGCCCGGATGGCCGACAACATGTCGATTCGCACCAAGTTCTTCGACGAGTTCTTCGTGGATGCGACCAGCGCCGGGATCCGGCAGGCCGTGATCCTGGCCTCCGGACTGGATTCCCGCGCGTACCGACTGCCGTGGCCCGCCGGGACCGTTGTCTACGAGATCGACCAGCCCCAGGTGATCGAGTTCAAGTCGGGCACCCTGGCCGCGCTGGGGGCCACCCCCACCGCCGAGCGGCGCGCGGTGGCCATCGATCTGCGAGAAGACTGGCCCACCGCACTGCGCGAGGCCGGATTCGACCCGGCCCAGCCCACCGCCTGGAGCGCCGAGGGGCTGCTCGGCTATCTGCCGCCGGAGGCGCAGGATCGTCTGCTGGACACCATCACCGAGCTGAGCGCCCCGGGCAGCCGGATCGCCACCGAAAGCCTGCGCAACATCCAGCCCGGCCACGAGGACCACATGCGCGAGCGCATGCGGCGCGTCTCCGAGCACTGGCGCTCGCACGGTTTCGATATCGACATGACCGGGCTGGTCTACTTCGGCGAACGCAACGAGGCGGCGCCGTATCTGACCAATCATGGTTGGCTGCTGACCGAAACCAAGGCCCGGGACATGTTGGTAGCCAACGGACTTCCGCCCATCGAGGACGAAGACGTGCCGATCCCTGACCTGTTCTACGTCAGCGGCACGTTGGAACGAAACACCCCACAGGAGCAGGCCGGATGACAGACATCGAATCGGGAAGAACTGACGGAGACAGCTGGGGCCCGGGTTCCAGCGTGGGAGCCACCGCCACCATGGTCGCGGTGTCCCGCGCACTGGCGTCGCAGGGACCCGAGGCGTTACTCGACGACCCGCTGGCTGACCCGCTGGTGCGGGCGGTCGGACTGGCCCCCTTCGTCCGGATGATCGACGGCGAGATCAACCTCGATGACGACCCACTGTTGCGCCGCGAGGCGCTCAACGAGCAGATCACCGTTCGCACCAGGTTCTTCGATGACTTCTTCCGCGCGGCCACTGAAGCCGGCATCCGTCAGGCCGTGATCCTGGCCTCTGGTCTGGACACCAGGGCCTACCGGCTGAGCTGGCCCGAGGACATGGTGGTCTACGAACTCGACCAGCCACAGGTCATCGAGTTCAAGACGCGTACGCTGGCCGACCTTGGCGCCGCCCCGTCGGCCGACCGCCGGCCGATCAGCGTCGATCTACGCGACGACTGGCCGGCCGCGTTGCGCCAGAACGGTTTTGACGTCAACCAACCGACCGCATGGATTGCCGAGGGCCTGCTGGTTTATCTGCCGCCGGAAGCCCAGGACCGGCTGTTCGACAGCATCACCGCGCTGTCAGCGCCGGGCAGCCGGGTTGCCACCGAGCATTTCCCCGACCCCACCGGGTTCTCCGGTGAACGCGCGCAGCAGCTCTCGCAGCGCTGGAGCCGCCTGGGGTTCGACCTCAACATGTCGGACCTGATCTACCACGGCGAGCGCAGCACCGTCATCGAGTACCTGGCCACGCATGGCTGGCAGGTGACGGCCCGAAGCGCCAAGGAAATGTACGCGCACAACGGATTCGAGTTTCCTGATGACGAGATGGCGGCCGTCTTCGGCGAGATGAGCTACGTCTCGGCGGTCCTCGATTAGGGCCCGGATAACCCTTCGCTAGGGTTGTCTCATGCCACGCACTGACGACGACGATTGGGATGTGGCGTCCAGCGTCGGTGCCACTGCGACCTTTGTCGCGTCCGGGCGCGCGATGGCGACGAAGGATCCCCGCGGTTTGATCAACGACCCGTTCGCCGAGCCATTGGTGCGCGCGGTCGGCCTGGATTTGTTCACCAAGATGCTGGACGGCGAGCTCGATATCTCGGCGTTCGACAACGCGTCGCCCGCGCGGATGCAGGCGATGATCGACGGGATGGCGGTGCGCACGAAGTACTTCGACGAGTACTTCATCGACGCCACCAACGGCGGGGTGCGTCAAGCGGTGATCCTCGCGTCCGGGTTGGACGCGCGCGCCTACCGGCTACCGTGGCCGGCCGGCACCGTGGTCTACGAGCTCGATCAGCCGCAGGTGATCGAATTCAAGACCAGCACGCTGGCGGGCTTGGGCGCCGAACCGACCGCGACCCGGCGCACCATCGCGATCGATCTGCGCCAGGACTGGCCGGCGGCGCTGAGGGCGGCCGGACTGGATACGTCGGCACCGACAGCCTGGTTGGCCGAAGGCCTGCTGATCTATCTGCCGCCGGAGGCCCAGGACCGGTTGTTCGACAACATCACCGCGCTCAGCGCGCCGGGTAGCACTGTCGCCACCGAATTCGTGCCCGGCATCATCGATTTCGACCCCGAAAAGATGCGAGAGATGTCGAACCCGTTCCGCGACCACGGCATCGACATCGACATGGCGTCGCTGGTCTATTCCGGTCAACGCAACCACGTCGTCGACTATCTGACCGACCAAGGGATGGGACGTCGAGGGCGTGACGCGCACCGAACTGTTCCGGCGCAACGGCCTCGACGTGCCCGCCCCGCAAGACGACGACCCGCTCGGCGAGATCATCTTCATCAGCGGCGGGCTCACCGGCTAGAAGCGCAGGCTGAAGCGGACTCCCCCAGCCACAGCACGGTGGCGCCGCTCAGCGTCTGCTCGACGTGCTCGATGATCCCGGCGATCGATCGGGTGAGCAGCCCGCCCAAGGCGGCCGCCGGTTCGGACGCCTGCGGCCGCACCATGTCCCAGAGCGACGTGCCCGGATAGCTGAGGATGCGGACCTCGGTGTCCTCGTCCAGGCCGGCCAGCACCTTCGCCCGGCGCACCGCGGTCCGCAGTCCGCCGAGTTCGTCGACCAGGCCGCGTTCCAGTGCGTCGGCGCCGGTCCAAACCCGGCCTCGCGCAACGATATCCACGTCTTCGGTGCTCATGTTGCGGCCATCGGCGACGCGTTGCACGAAGTCGTTGTAGAACAGGTCCGCCTCGGCCTCCCGATGTGCCTGCTGCTCCGGAGTGAAGGGGGCGTCGATCGACCAGGCATCGGCATTGGCGTTGGTGCGCACGGTATCTGACCCGACGCCGAGCCGATCCTTGAGATCGCGAACCACCAACTTCCCGGTGATCACCCCGATCGAACCGGTGATCGTGGCCGCATTGGCCACGATCGCGTCGGCGCTCATCGAGACGTAATAGCCACCGGAGGCGGCGATCGCACCCATCGACGCCACCACCGGCTTGCCGCGTTCGCGGGCTCTGACCACCTCACGCCAGATGGTTTCGGACGCGGTGACCGAGCCGCCGGGACTGTCCACGCGAAGCACGATCGCGGACACCGAGTCGTCGGCGGCCACCTCGCGCAGCGCCGAGGCGATGGTGTCGCCGCCGACGGAGGAGGGGCCCAACGGCAGAATCTGGGGGCCGCCGCGGCCATTGACGATCGTGCCTTCCATGGTGACCACGGCGATCGTGGGCTTGGACCGGCGCCCGGGAACCGACGGCACCGCCGGTGTCAGTCGCGGCCTGGCCGAGGCGTAACGCGCGAGAGACCTCCGCGGCGGAGTCTCTTCGTCTGAAACATCTTCCACGCCAACCAGTTCCGCGATACGGGCATAGGCTTCGTCGCGGAACCCGATCCGGTCGATCAGACCGGAGGCGACAGCGTCGTCACGCAATAGCGGCGCCCGGTCGGCCATTTCGTCAAGTGCGGCGGAATCGATGTTGCGGGATTCGGCGACCGCCTGCCACACCTGTCCTTGCAGGCTTTCCAGCATCCGGGTGACCGCCTCGCGGTGGGCGTCGGTGAAGCCGTCCTCGGTGAAAAGGTTTGCCGCCGACTTGTATTCGCCGCGAGCGACGAACTGGGCTTCGATGCCGGCCTTGGCCAGCGCGTCGCGCAGAAACATGGCGTTGCTGGCAAAACCGATCAGCCCGAGACTGCCCGAAGGCTGCATCCAGACCTCGCCGAACGCCGAAGCCAGGTAGTAGGACATCGTGCCCGGATACGTTTCGGCCCAGGCCAGCGACGGCTTGACGGCGCTGAAAGCCGCGATGGCCTCCCGCAGCTCCTGCACCGCGCCGGGCGCCGAGGCGGGAAGCTCCACCCGGGCGATCAGCCCGGCGACCCGCGGGTCCTCGGCGGCGCGGTGGATGGCGGAGACCGCGTCGCGCAGCGCCATCGACCGGCCCGCACCCGAGACGAGCGCCAGCGGGTCGAAGCCGGTCAGCTCCGGCGGCACGGCCCGCAGGTTGAATTCGAGCACGCAGCCGTTGGGCACTCCGTGGTGACGGGCGGTGTCGACCCGGGTGGCCAGGGCGCGTACGTCGTCGATCCCGGGGAGCCCGGAAAGAATAGGCAAGAAGGCGAACATGCTCTGCAGCGTACCGATCCGTCACCGTACGGTGGTGGGGTGAGGTTCTCGATCGCCATCCCCCAATTCGATTCGGAGACCTTCGATGACGCCGGGCTGCGCTCTTATCTCGCGCGCGCCGAGCAACTTGGCTTCGAGGGGGGCTGGGTGCTCGAACAGACCATCGGCGCGGCACCGCTGCTGGCGCCGCTCGAGCTGCTGGCGTATTGCGCGGCCTGCACCGAACGGATGCGCCTGGGCGTGGCCGTCCTGGTGTCCTCGTTGCATGATCCGCTGCAGCTGGCGTCGGCCATCACCACCGTCGACCGGCTCAGCCACGGCCGGTTGGACGTCGGCGTCGCGCCGGGCGGCGGCCGTCGCCAATTCGCCGCGTTCGGCGTGGACCCGGACACGTTCATCAGCTATTTCACCGAAGGCCTGCAGCTGATGAAGGCGGCCTGGTGCGACGATCCCAGGGTGACGTTTCACGGCCGGTTCCGCGACGTGGATGATCTGCCGATCCAACCGAAGCCGGTGCAGCGGCCGCACCCGCCGATCTGGTTCGGCGGCCTGGCGCCCAAGGCGCTCGCCAGGGCCGTGCGGCACGGGGATTCGTTCCTGGGCGCGGGATCGTCGACCACCGAAGCCTTCGCCGGGGCCGTCCAGGTGGTCCGGCGCGAGCTCGCCGAGCAGAACAAGGACCCGGCGCACTTCACCATCGGCAAGCGGGTCTACCTGATGATCGACGACGATGCCGCGCGGGCGCGCGAACGGGTGCTCGCCGGCTTGCATCGCATCTACGGCAACATGCCCGGCGTCGACGCGGTCCCGGTGTCGGGCACGCCCAACGACGTCGCCCGCGGGCTACGCGAGGTGATCTACGCCGGCGCCCAGATGCTGCTGCTCAATCCGGTCGGGCTCGACGTCGCAGAGAACCGCGAACAGATGGATCGCCTTGCCACGGAAGTGATTCCGCGCCTAGCTTGAGGCTGGCTCAGAGCTCGGTGGCGGAGCCGCCGGCGGCGGTGATCTTCTCGCGGGCGCTGCCGCTGAACTTGTGCGCGGTCAGGTCGACCTTGACGGTCAGTTTGCCGTCGCCGAGGACCTTGACCAGAGTGTTCTTGCGAACCGCGCCCTTGGCGACGAGTTCATCGAGTCCGATGGCGCCGCCCTGCGGGAACAGCCGGCTGATGTCGCCGACGTTGACGACCTCGTATTCGGTGCGGAACCGGTTACGGAAGCCCTTGAGCTTGGGCAGCCGCATGTGGATCGGCATCTGCCCGCCCTCGAACGTCGCCGGCACGTTCTTGCGTGCCTTGGTGCCCTTGGTACCGCGGCCGGCGGTCTTGCCCTTGGATCCCTCACCACGTCCGACGCGGGTGCGCGCAGTCTTCGACCCACGCGCGGGCTTCAGGTCGTGCAGCTTGATCGGCGTCACTTCTTCCCTCCGGTCTCGGCAGGCTCTACCTCGACGAGATGGCTGACGACCGCGATCAGCCCGCGGGTCGACGCGTTGTCCTCACGGATCACCGAGTGGCGAATCTTCCGCAGACCCAGCGTGCGCAGGCTCTCGCGCTGCTTCCACCGTGTCCCGATGGTGCTACGCACCTGGGTGATCTTCAGCTCTGCCATGGTTATGCCGTTCCTTCACGCGCGGTACTGGCGGCCAGCGCGTCACTCTCGCGGCGCGCCTTCAGCATCCCGGCCGGCGCGACATCCTCGATCGGACAGACCGCGTCGGGCGGCCACCTCCTCGGGACGCTGCAGCAGCTTGAGCGCGGCCACGGTGGCGTGCACCACGTTGATCGCGTTGTCGCTACCCAGCGACTTGGCCAGAATGTCGTGCACGCCAGCGCATTCCAGCACCGCACGCGCCGCACCACCGGCGATCACACCGGTACCGGGGCTGGCCGGACGCAACATCACCACGCCGGCGGCCGTCTCGCCCTGCACCGGGTGGGTGATGGTGCCGCCGATCAGCGGCACCCGGAAGAAGCCCTTGCGTGCCTCCTCGACGCCCTTGGCGATAGCGGCCGGGACTTCCTTCGCCTTGCCGTAGCCGACGCCGACCATGCCGTGGCCGTCGCCCACGATGACCAGCGCGGTGAAGCTGAAGCGCCGGCCACCCTTGACCACCTTGGACACGCGGTTGATGGCGACGACCCGTTCCAGGTAGTTGCTCTTCTCGCCGTCGCGGTCGCGACCGCGGCCACCACGGTTGTCGTCTCGGCGGCCCCGTCCGTCGCGGTCACCGCGGCCGTCACGGCTGTCTTGGCCGCCTTGGCCCGGCGGGGTGTGCTCCGCCATTATGCGGTCCTTCCAGTCATCATCAGAAACTCAATCCGTTCTCGCGGGCGGCATCGGCCAGCGCCGCGATCCGTCCGCCGTAGGTGTATCCACCGCGGTCGAAGACCACAGCGTCGATGCCAGCCGCCTTGGCCCGCTCGGCGATCAACTGGCCGACCCGCACGCTGCGGGCCTTCTTGTCGCCATCCACGCCACGCACGTCGGCCTCGATCGAGGAAGCGGCGGCCAACGTGGTGCCGTTCTCGTCGTTGACCAGCTGCACGTGAATGTGTCGTGCGGACCGGTTGATCACCAGGCGCGGACGCTCTGCGGTGCCCGCGACCTTCTTGCGCAGCCGCGCATGCCTGCGCAGCCGGGATACCCGCCGCGAGGCCGATACGCTCTGCCCCACCGGCTTTCGCGCGGCGGTGTCAGTCTGTGATTGCGCCATGACTACTTACCTGTCTTTCCGACCTTGCGGCGGATCTGCTCGCCCTCGTAGCGCACGCCCTTGCCCTTGTACGGGTCGGGGCGGCGCAGCCGGCGGATATTCGCCGAGATCTGGCCGACCTTCTGCTTGTCGATCCCCGTGACGGTGAACTTCGTCGGCGCCTGCACCGCGAAGCTGATGCCATCGGGGGCTTCGATCACCACCGGGTGGCTGTAACCCAGAGCGAATTCCAGATTGGAGCCCTTGAGCTGCACGCGGTAACCGACGCCGAAGATCTCCATCTTGGTGGTGTAACCCTCCGTCACACCGGTGACCAGGTTGGCCACCAGGGTGCGGGACAGCCCGTGCAGCGACCGGTTCTGCCGTTCGTCGTCCGGACGGGTGATCACGATAGCGCCGTCGTCGTTGCGCGCCACCGCGATCGGCTCGGCGACAGTCAAGCCCAGGGTGCCCTTGGGACCCTTCACCGAGACGTTCTGGCCGTCGATCGTTACGTCGACCCCGGCGGGGACCGGAATCGGCTGCTTACCAATGCGAGACATGTCTTTTCCTCTCGGCCCTTTACCACACGTAAGCGAGGACTTCGCCGCCCACGCCCTGTCTGGCTGCCTGACGGTCGGTGAGCAGGCCCGAGGAGGTCGAGATGATCGCCACGCCCAGGCCGCCCAGCACCCGCGGCAGGCTGCCCGACTTCGCGTAGACCCGCAGACCGGGCTTGGACACCCGCCGCAGACCGACGATGCTGCGCTCCCGGCTGGGCCCGTACTTGAGCTGGACGGTCAACGCCTTGCCCACCCGAGCGTCTTCGGTGTGGAAGTCGGTGATGTACCCCTCGCTCTTGAGGATCTGGGCGATATTGGCCTTGATCTTCGAGTGCGGCAGAGTCACTTCGTCGTGGTAGGCCGAGTTGGCGTTGCGCAGACGCGTCAAGAAGTCTGCGATCGGGTCAGTCATCGTCATGGTTTAGTCCTGTGCCTCTTACCAGCTGCTCTTCTGCACGCCGGGCAGCTCGCCCGCATGCGCCATCTCGCGCAGGCAGATCCTGCACAGACCGAACTTGCGGAACACCGCGCGCGGGCGGCCACACTTGCTGCAGCGCGTGTAACCGCGCACCTTGAACTTCGGTTTCGCCGCGGCCTTGTTGACCAGAGCCTTCTTTGCCATCTACTCCAGGTTCTCCTTGAACGGAAAGCCGAGGGCACGCAACAGCGCTCGCCCTTCGTCGTCGGTCGTCGCCGAGGTGACGACGTTGATGTCCATGCCGCGGACCCTGTCGATCTTGTCCACATCGATCTCGTGGAACACCGACTGCTCGGCCAGGCCGAAGGTGTAGTTGCCCACACCGTCGAACTGCTTGGGCGAGAGTCCGCGGAAGTCACGAATACGCGGCAGCGCGATCGAAGTCAGCCGGTCGAGGAACTCCCACATCCGGTCCCCACGCAGGGTGACCCGGGCGCCGATCGGCATGCCCTCGCGCAGCTTGAACTGTGCGATCGACTTGCGAGCCTTGCGGATCTCCGGGCTTCTGCCCGGTGATCAGCGACAGGTCGTTGACCGCGCCGTTGATCAGCTTGGCGTCGCGGGCGGCCTCGCCGACCCCCATGTTGACCACGACCTTCGTCACGGTCGGGACCTGCATGACGTTGGCGTAGTCGAATTGCTTGTTCAGCGCATCACGAATCTCGCTGCGGTAGCGCTGCTTGAGACGCGGCTGAACCTTTTCTGCAGTGGTCATCCAGATGTCCTTGCCATTGCGCTTCGAGATACGAACCTTCTTGCCGCTCTCCTCGTCGACGCGGTAGCCGATCCGGGTGGGCTTGCCGTCGGAGTCGACGACCATCACGTTGGAGACGTGGATCGAGGCTTCCTGCGTGACGATGCCGCCGGAGCGGGCGCCACGCTGGTTGGTCGAGATCGCGGTGTGCTTCTTGATCCGGTTGACGCCTTCGACCAGCACCCGGTTGCGTTCCGGGTAGGCCTGCAAGCACCTTGCCCTTGGCACCTTTGTCCTTGCCGGCGATGACCAGCACGGTGTCGCCCTTGTGGATCTTCATCTACAACACCTCCGGGGCCAGCGAGATGATCTTCATGAATCGCTTTTCCCGCAGTTCGCGGCCGACCGGTCCGAAGATGCGGGTCCCGCGCGGGTCGTTGTCGGGCTTGATGATCACCGCGGCGTTCTCGTCGAACTTGATGTAGCTGCCGTCGGCACGCCTGCGCTCCTTGACGGTACGCACCACCACGGCCTTGACGACGTCACCGCGTTTGACGTTGCCGCCCGGGATGGCGTCCTTGACGGTGGCGACGATGACGTCACCGATGCCGGCGTACCGTCGCCCCGAGCCGCCGAGCACCCGGATGCACAAGATCTCCTTGGCACCGGTGTTGTCGGCAACCTTCAGCCGCGATTCCTGCTGAATCACCCTGATCTCCTGAACTGGTTCACGTGTGCACGGCAGGAACTCACGACAAAAAACCCTGACATGCGCGGTCTTGAAAAATCACTGTCACCGAAGAGCACGCGGGGCCGACGAGTCTGCACACGCCAGCCGAGGTCTGCCCAAGGCAACCCCTAGAGTCTAGGGGACGGCCAGCTCAGCGCCAAATTCCCGCAATGCCGGGCGCCGACACGGAGGATGTTGGACGGGAAAGGCACGCCGGCGGGTCGACACAAACTGGGGAACCGCAGCGCGCTGTCCCAATTTTGGTGAAACGCTCAACTATCGGGTCGGAATCGCGCCGCCACCACCACCTCCGCCGGCAGCGGCGGCGGAGCCGGCGGTGATGACGGAAAGACCGCCGTGGCCGCCGTGGCCGCCGATGGTCCCCTCGCGCCAGGATCAGATGGGACTGAAACGTCGTGAACAAATAGTGGCACCGACTGGCTAAAGAACACTTCATGCGGCCCCGAGACCGCAGCGTTTGGTCTTTCACATGGCATCGGTCGGACTGGCCCCACAGCCTCGCGCGCCCTCAGTGCGGCGCATCGCCCCGAGCCGCCGACAGTGGCGGGTGCCGCTCCAAGAGTTCGCCAAGGCATCTGCCACACGCTTACGAGAGGCATATGATTTCGTCCTTCGAATACGGCGGTTCCGGGTGTTTAGGGAGTTGGGGCGATGTGGCGGCAACTGTCAGGGCCGGAGAAGTCCCGATTCGTCTGCTTTGTTATAGGGCTGCTGGCAGGGGTCTTCGCGTTCATCCTCTACGCGATGACGCACGACTGGGTTCATGCCGCGTTGGCGGCGTTCCTGGTTTTCGTGTGTGTCTCGCGACTGAACAAGTTGGCCACCCGGGGTCGCGGCACGGGAGAACCACAACCTCACACAATCAACCCAGGAACCGCACAGGCCGCAGAGAAGACCGACACAACTACCACGAAGGTGAGGTGTCTGCACTGCCAGCATGTGCAGACGGCGCCGCGAAGCCAACCGACATTCGTGTGCGGGCGGTGCAACGCACATCTGAAGCGCCGTACTGCGCCCGTTGATGGCAGTTAGCAAACGGGTCGTGTTGGTGCTATCGCCGCGCGGTGTCATGGTTGGCTTTAGCCGTTGACGGGTCGCAAGAAGCGTTTCGTCGTCCTCATCTGACGGTGGCAGCGAATCGTCGAAGGACACTTCAAACTGACGGGAGTGACCGTGATCACCACCGACACGCCACTGCGGCTACGCGTGGGTCCACAACCTCGATAGGGGCAACAAGACCTGGATCATCGGCCTAAACTGCCCGGGCATCATCAGCCTCGGTGATCGGCCGCCACCCCCAGCGAGACGGCGGGCTAGGTCAACCCGTTATTCCCGGGTGCACCGAGGAGGAGCAGCGAGCCGGTGCCGCCGGTACCGGCTGTGCCCACCGGGGAACCAATCGCGGCGTTGCCGCCGTTCCCGCCGTTACCGATAATCTGCCCACTATTGCCGCCGTGACCGCCGTTGCCGCCCGTGCTGAGGCCGCCGACCCCGCCAGCGCCGCCAGCGCCGCCGTTGCCGATGATCAGCCCACCATTGCCGCCTTGACCGCCGTTACCGCCGGTGCTAAGGCCTCTCCCGCCGTCGCCGCCGGCCCCGCCGGTGCCGAACAGCAGGCCGGCGTTGCCGGCGGCCCCGCCGACCCCGCCGGCACCGTTGACGCCGGTGCCGCCGGCCCCGCCGACCCCGCCGGCACCGAACAGCGGGCCGCTGGCCCCGCCGATCCCGCCGGCCCCGCCGGAGGTGGAGCCGAACCCGCCGGGCCCGCCGGTCCCGCCGGCGCCCCACAGTAGCCCGCCGACCCCGCCGGCACCGCCGGCCCCGCCGGGCCCGGCGGGGCCGGTGCCGCCGGCCCCGCCAGCGCCGCCGACACCGAACAGCCCGGCGGCCCCGCCGTTGCCGCCGGCCGAACCGCCGCCGAGCGGATCGGTTCCGGCGGACCCGCCGGCCCCGCCGTTGCCGAACAGCCACCCGCCGGGCGCGCCGTTTTGCCCGGTGAACGGGGCTCCGTTGGCGCCGTTGCCGATCAGCGCGCGCCCCGTCATCGCCAGGCTGGGCGCATTGATCAGGCTGAGCAGATCCTGCTGTATCGACTGCGCCGGATTGGCCGTAAACGCCGCAACATTGGCGGCCTCCGCGCTGACATAGGATCCCGCACCCGCGGTCAACGTCTGCACAAACTGGTCATGAAACGCCGCCGCCTGCGCACTGAGCGCCTGAAAGGCCTGCCCATGCCAGGCGAACAGCGAAGCTACCGCCGCCGACACCTCATCCGCGGCGGCGGCCAGCACCCCGGTAGTTGGGGCCGCCGCGGCCGCATTCGCGGCGCTCAGCGCTGAGCCGATATTGGACAGATCCGTAGCCGCCGAAGCCAAAAACTCGGGGGCCGCCACCAGATACGACATCGCTATCCACCTACCCGATACCACCAAACCCCCCGGCGGGAAGTAACGCTATCGCCGTTTTCACCTCCACATACGCCGTTCGACAAACTTTCTTTCGACGGCCGAGCGAGCAAGGGGACTCGGCCTGAGGTGGGTACGGCAGTAGCACTTGAGGTTGGCCGCGTGCGTGGCCCGGCCCCGCGCGTAGGGGATCGCTGTCCACATCGCAGCGGACCGCGGGCTGACACAGCCCGGCCAGCGGCACGTCAGATCCCGGCACCGCACAAAATCCGCGAGAGCTTTCGACGGCACATATCCCACGCCTCCGGCGGGCGCATCTCCGCGACTTGCACCAACGCCAAGCGGCAAGCGAGGGATCCGGCAGCTTCGATTCGCACACACATTCGATTATGTCAGCAGGGTGCGACAAGAATTATTAGGAATCCGCGTGGCGGTACCACGCGGCGATATACAACACCAGCGCCGCAGCCAGCGCGATCAGCACCCAGATCACGACGGCCTGGTCAACCCAGGAACCCGCCGGCGGCGAGCCGGGCAGGATGTTGCGCAACGGCACAACCGCGAACAGCATCGCGGCATACCAGGTGGAGAACGGCGGCAAGAACTTTCTCCGCGCCGTAAGCATCTGAATCGCCACGAACAGCGCCAGCGTCGGAAGGGTGACGAGGACCAGGCAGATACCCAGGTCGAACACCAGCGGACCCTTGGCCCGCTGCAGGGTGATGATCACGTTGTCCGGGCGACCGACGTCGTGGCTGTCGCGGCCAACTCGGGTGACGCTGACGTCCCAGCCTTCCAGGACTCCGGTCACTTCCACCCGCGCGGGCTTGTACTGACGGTTTTCGCCCGTCCCGACGAGCACGTCGGCCTGAATGAGGTCGGTTCGGTACGTGTCGAAAGGCCAGTCACCGGGGTTACCGTGAGCCTCGACGGTGGTGGCCACCTGCGCCGGGTACTTCCCTACCGGGTACTGCAGATCGCCCAGGTCGTTGTGCGGAAAGAAGCGCACCGAGGTGTCGGTGGTCAACACATTCAGGCGCTTGTCGACCATCGAGTCGTCCGGCATCACCAGCACCTTCACGTCGAGGCGATGTTCGACGGCGTGCAACTGCTCGAACCGGACCAAAACCACCGTGGCGTCCGAGGTACCCGTGTCCGGGTCCGGAAGCGGACCCGGCGAGCTGGCAAGCCAGTGGTATCCGAGCAGGGACAGCACGTAGACAACGATGACGCCCGCGACGATGGAAACGTCGATCACGAGGTGCCGCCGTCGCTTTTTGCGCGCCGGCGGCTCGGCGGGGGGTTTTTCCGGTGCAGTGGCAGGCTCGACGTCATGACCATGCGCGTGCAGCGCCAAGGCATCGGCCAGATCGTGGTCAGACCCGGTGTCGAAGGCCCAATGACCCGGTGGTGTCGCGAGGTCGCGTTGAACCGTCACGCAGCCAGATGCTAGCAACCGGCGTGTTTGCTAGCAGCTTCAAACGGGCGACGCTACATGCTGTTAACACATGGTGCTACCAGCTTTAACACAGCGGCGCTATCGGGGCATGTAACGCTTCGTTCACTTGCCGGACCCCCGACGGGGGTGTACGGTCCCGGCCCGCATCAGCGCGACCGTCGATACCACGCGGCGATGTACAGGATCATCGCGGTGGCCAGCGCGATCAGCACCCAGATCACAACGGCCTGATCGATCCACGAACCCGTCGGGGGCGAGCCGGGCAGGATGTTGCGCAGCGGCACGACGGCGAACAGCATCGCGGCGTACCAGGTTCCGAACGGTGGCAGGAATTCCCGGCGGCCGGTCAGCATCTGAATGGCCACGAACAGCGCCAACGTCGGAAGGGTGATGAGGACCAGGCAGATTCCCAGGTCGAAGACCAGCGGGCCCTTGGCCCGGTGCAGGGTGACGATGACGTTGTCCGGGCGATCTGAGGTCTGGCTGGTCTCCCCGACCCGAGTGGCGGTGACGTCCCAGCCCTCCAGCGATCCGGTCACTTCGACCCGGGCCGGAACGTATTGACGTTTCTGACCGGAGCCGACGAGCACATCCGCGGAAAGGGTATCGGTGGTGTACGTGTCGAACGGCCATTTACCGGGATCGCCGTGCGCCTCGATGGTGGTGGCGACCTGCGCGGGCGATTTTCCCACCGGATACACCAGGTCGCCCAGATCGTTGTCTGGATACAGGCGCACCGTCGTGTCGGTGGTCAACACGTTGAGGCGCTTGTCAAGCATCGAATCGTCCGGCATCACCAGGACTTTCACGTCGAGACGATTTCCGACCGTGTGCAGCGCCTCGAAGCGGACCAATACGACGGTGTCGCTGGTGGTGCCCACGTCGGGTTTCGGGAGTGGACCCGGTGAGCTGGCAAGCCAGTGGTACCCGAGCAGCGAGAGCACATAGAGCACGGCGACGCCGACGATGATGCAGATGTCGAATACCAAGTGTCGTCGGTGTGGTTTCGACTCCGAGTTCCGGTTTAGCTTCCGGCTGTGATTCCGGCACTGATTCCGGTTCAGCCGGAGTCGCCGGTGCGTCGCTTGGCGGCACGGGGCCCGATGTTAGCAATCCAGGCGTTTGCCGACGTCGCTCCACACGACGCTCTGGCTCAACTCAAAGAATCAATCCCCTTGCCGGACCCAGGCGAAGATATACAAGCTCATCGCCGTGACCAGCGCGATCAGCACCCATTGCACGATGGCCTGGTCGATCCACGAACCGGGCGGCGGGGAGCCGGGAAGGATGTTGCGCAGCGGTACGATGGCAAACAGGTTCGCGGCATACCACGTTGCGAACGGCGGCAAGAACTTCCTCCGGCCCAATGCCATCGGAATGGCCACCAACAGCGCCAACGTCGGCAAGGCGATAAGGACCAGGCAGATACCCAGGTCGAAGATCAGCGGGCCCTTGGCGCGGCGGAAGGTGATGACCACGTTGCCGTTGTCGCTACCCCGCGAGGTCGGCAGCGCGGCGGGGTCTTTGACGCGGTCGACCGTGACTGCCCAGCCGTCCAGCGACCCAGTGACGTCGACGCGGGCGGGCACCTTCCTCAGGGTGTCGCCCACCCCGACGAACGCATCGGCCGAGATCGGCTCGGTGCGGTACGAGTCGAAGGGCCAGTTACCGGGATCCCCGTGTGCCTCGATGGTGGTGCTGAGCTGCGCCGGCGCTTTGCCTTTCGGGTACTTCAGGTCCCCCAGGTCGCTCGTGGGGTACAGGCGCACGGCGACGTCGGTGTTCAGCACGTCGAAGCAATTGTCGTACTGGGCAACCCCGGGATAGACGAGCACATTGACCGTGAGGCGATTTGCGACGGTCTTCAGCTCCTCGAGGCGTAGCTGCACGATGGTCGCATCGCCCCCGCCCTGGCTCAGGTCCAGCGGCGGAAGCGGACCCTCTGATTTTTGCAGCAGGTGGACGCCGAGCAGCGACAGCGCATAAGTGGTGGTGACGGCCGCCAGAATCACCACACCGATCAAGATGCGCGGTCGGTCCGTCTTCTTTTCCCACTTTTCCGACGGCTTTTCCGCAGGAGAACCCTCCGTCTTGTGGTGCGCCTCGACCTCGGCCGAAGGCGGGGTCGTCGGAGCCTCAGCGGGCATTGGTCACCGCCGGTGTGCGCAGCCGATCTTGTTTGAGCAACACTGCTCAGATGCTAGCGAACCCTGACCGGGAGTGCGCGACAAGGGGTTTCACTCATATAATTGCGCAATCTCGTCACCTGCCGGCTAACTTCCGTTAACCGGCAACACACCGAAACCCGATGTGCGTGGTCGCGGTGTCCTGTGATTGCGGCGACCGCGCAGCGGGCCGGTAGCGATGGCAGTATTCGGGTGCGCACAAGTGCGAGCCGCCCTTCAACGCCTGGCTGACGGCCGGATCCGCGGCCGGGCCCGACGGGGTGCAACAGGCTTTGGGCGGTGCATCGACTCGGTGGTGTCCGGAAAACTCGGTCACGGTCCACTCCCAGACGTTGCCGATCATGTCGAACAGGCCGAATCCGTTGGGCGGAAAGGTTCCAACCGGCGACGTTCCCACCCAGCCGAGCGCGCCGTCGTTGCGGTACGGGAAACGGCCCTGCCAGGTGTTGGCCATCAGTCGACCGTCGGGTTTCGCCTCGTCACCCCACGCGTAGGTGGTCGTGCTGCCACCGCGGGCCGCATACTCCCACTCGGCTTCGGTCGGTAGACGCCGCCCGGCCCAGCGCGCGTAGGCCACCGCGTCGGGATAGGCCACCTGGACGACCGGATGGTCGGCTCGGTCCGCGATATCGAAGCTGCCGTTGTCCGGACCGAACGGATGACGCCACGTCGCCCCCGGCACCCAGTCCCACCACTGCCGCCAGTCGCGCAGGTCGACCGGCCCCGGGGTGGGGCGGAAAACCATGGCGCCCGGACACAGGTCGTCGGGATCGACCCCGGGGTACATAGCCGGATCGATCGGTTGCTCAGCGATCGTGACATAGCCCGTGGCAGCGACGAATTCGGCAAACCGCGCATTGGTCACCGGGTACCGCTCGACGGCGAACGGCGCCACCGTCACGGTATGGACCGGTGCCTCTTCGGGGTAGAAGCTGGTCGAGCCCATCCGGAACGATCCGCCCGGCAGGTCGACCAACTCGGTGAGCGTCAATCCGATTGTCGGTACCACGTGATCATGTACAAGGCCATCGCCCCGACCAGCCCCAGCATCACCCAAAGCACGAGAGCCTGGTCGATCCACGCACCCGGCGGTGGCGCGCCGGGCAGGAAGTTGCGGATCGGGATGACGGCGAACAGCATTGCCGCGAACCACGTCACGAACGGCGGGACGAACTTCCGCCGGCCCAACGCAATCTGGATCGCCACGGCGAACGCCAAGGTAGGCAAGGCAAAAAGCACCAGGCAGACGCCCAAATCGAAGATCAGCGGACCCCTGGACCTGTGCAGCGTGATGATCACGCTATCCAGGCGGTCCGATTCTTGGCTGGCTTCGCCGGCCCGCTGGAGGCTGAAGTCCCAGCCGTCCAGCGCTCCGGTTACCTCGACGCGGGCCGGTATGTATTTGCGGTCTCCGCCCTGCCCGACGAGCACATCGGCCGAGATGGTGTCGGTTTTGTACGTGTCGAAAGGCCAGTTGCCGGGATCGCCGTGCGCCTCAAGCGTGGTCGCGACCTGCGCCGGCGCCTTTCCTGCCGGGTAGACCAGGTCGCCCAGGTCGTTCTCGGGGTAGAAGCGCACGGACGTGTCGGTGGTCAGCACGTCGAGGCGCTTGTCGAACATGTTGTCCTGCGGGATCACCAGCACCTTCACCGACAGACGGTTTGCGACCGTCTTGAGCTCCTCGAGCCGGACCAGCACCACCGTGTCATCGGTGGTACCCAGGTCCGGCGGCTTGGGCGGAGCCACTGACTTGGCCAGCCAGTGCACGCCGAACAGCGACAGGACATAGACGATCAGGAAAGCGATCACGATGCCGATGCCGATCACAAGCCGTCGTCCGCCCGGCTTCGCCTTCGGCTCTTTGGGCTCCGCTGGCGGCGGCGGGGGTGTCGGCGGCTCCGGCGGCGGCGCAGATGGAGGTGAGGGCGGGGGCGGGGCCTGATGGGTCATCGGTAGCTACCTCCATGTCGGCAACTCGCGTCGAGGTTCCAGCATTTTGCGCGCACTCCGAGGTCGAATCGTAGCGAACCCGAGCCCACCACGCGATGGCATCTTTTTGTGTCCGGGCACGATCGCGGTCGCCGACGGTTCACCAGTTCAGGTGACATTTGTTTGCGCTCCGCTTACCTGATGTTTGTTTGCGCGCCGCTTCGATAGCTGTAAATGTCGACATGTGTCGCCATCGGGGTGACGAGATCATGCCGTGGGCGGGTGTGTCGGGCGTCGAGCTCGTCGCCGGGGTCGTGCAAAGCAGCGCGCCATCCCGCCCGACGTTCAGGCGGAGGCAACCAACGTGAAGCACAACCGATTGACCAACCGATGGGCCAAGGCCCTTGGCGCGCTGGCGGCGGGCTCACTGGTGATGTCGCTGTCGGGATGCCACGGCGCGAGCGCGTCGGTCTTGACCTACGCCAGCAATTTCCGGGTGGAGTGCGCCGGCAAGCAGACCATCACCGCCAGCGGGTCGACGGCGCAAGCCAATGCGATGACCAAGTTCATCGACGCCTTCCACAAAGCCTGCCCCGCGCAGACGCTCAACTACACCGCCAACGGCTCGGGTGCCGGAATCAGCGAATTCCTGGCCGGCAAGACCGATTTCGGCGGATCTGACACACCGCTGGCCGGTGACCAGTACGACGCCGCCAAACAGCGCTGCGGCGGCGCCGAAGCCCTGGAACCTGCCCGTGGTGTTCGGCCCGATGGCGATCACCTACAACCTCAGCGCCGTCGACTCCCTGGTGCTCGACGCGCCCACGCTGGCAAGGATCTTCAACGGCACCATCACCCGCTGGGACGACCCGGCCCTCACCGCGCTCAACGCATCCATGCCGGCAGAGGACATCAAGGTCATCTACCGCAGCGACGCATCCGGCACGACCTACAACTTCCAGGCCTACCTGCAGGCGGCATCCGGCGGCGTGTGGAATCAGGGCGTGGCCAAGAACTTCAACGGCGGTGTCGGCATCGGCGCCGCAGGCAACAAAGCCACCTCGTCCCTGGTGAAGGCCACCGAGGGCGCGATCAGCTACAACGAGTTGTCATTCGCACTCGATCAAGGGCTCTACGCCGCCGAGATCAAGACCCCGGCTAGCCGCAGGTCGTTGCGCCCGGTGCGGATCGGCACCGACACGGTCGGCAAAACCATCAAGGGCGCCAAGATCATCGGCCAGGGCAACGACCTGGTGCTCGACCTTTCGTCGTTCTACAACCCCGCCCAACCCGACGTCTACCCGATCGTGCTGGCCACCTACGAGATCGTCTGCTCGAAATACCCCAATGCCGACGTCGCCCAGGCAGTCAGGGCGTTCCTGCAGGCCGCGATCGGCCCCGGTCAGCTCGAGCTGGCCAGGATCGGCTACATCCCGCTGTCGCCCGACTTCCAATCACGGGTCTCAACCGCCGTCGACGCCATCAGCGGTCCGGGAGCCGCGAACTCGGAGTAGTAGCCCGGCTGCCCCGGACGTCTGCTAGGTCTGTCTTCGGATCTCGTCGATCTCGCTGCCGTACCCACGCGACGATAAACAGCCCCATCGCGACGACCAGTGCGATCAATACCCACAGCACGACGGCTTGGTCCACCCACGAGCCTGGCGGCGGGGAGCCGGGCAGGAAGTTGCGCAGCGGAACGATGGCGAACAGCATCGCGGCGTACCACGTCGAGAACGGCGGCAAGAACGTCGTCCGGCCCATTGCCATGGGAACGGCCACCATCAGCGCCAAGGTGGGCAGGCTGATGAGCACCAAGACGATTCCGAGGTCGAAGATCAACGGCCCCTTGGATCTGTGAAACGTGATGACCACGTTGTCGAGGCTGTTCGGGTTATCGGTGTCCTCGGCGTCGTGCACGCGTTTGACGTTCACGTCCCAGCCGTCGATTGCTCCGGTGACTTCCATTCGCGCCCAGACCCTTTCGTGGTAGCCCCCGGTGAAGACCAAGCCCGAGATCTCGTCGGTGGTGTACGCATCGAATGGCCAGTTGCCGGGCTCGCCGTGCGCCTCGATCGTGGTGCTGACTTGTCCTGGCGCTTTGCCTTTCGGGTATTGCTGGTCGCCCAGGTCGTTGTCCGGATACAGCCGCACCGCGACGTCGCTGGTCAGGATGCCCATCTTTTCGTCGTACAGCGAATCCTCCGGGTAAACGAGCACATTCACCGTCAGGCGGTTTGCGACGGTTTTCAGCTCGTCGAGGCGCAGCTGAACAATGGTGTCGTCTTTCTGGTACTTGCCCAGGTCCACGGTGGGGAGGCGAGGCTCCGATTTGGTCAGCGTGTGCACGCCGACCAGCGAGAGGATGTAGACACCGAGGAAACCGACGAGAATGGCGATGCCGATTAACAGACGCCGCACCGCGAACGGCGGTTTGGGCGGCGGCGCTGCGGGTGGTTGCGGCGGTACTGGTGGTGGCGGCTCAGGCTGAGTACTCATTGGCCGCAGATGCTAGCAGCGGGAAGGGGCTTCAGGGTATGACAACGCCGAAGTCCTGCATCAATGTCGACTTCGCGGCATCGAAGCCCGCTCTGCCGGTCGGACCCTCGAGATGGATTGCCACCAGGTACTTTTTGGTGTTCGTCCAGACATGGGTGATCCGGTCCGCGAAGTCGATCGCGCCGGGTTGTCCTTGCAGTGTGCCGCTCAGCCGCTGGCTGCTGTAGCCGCAGAACTGCGCCCCGGTGACGGCGAATTTCAGGCGCGGCATCGATCCGCCGAGATTGGCGGTGTAGCGCAGGAACGACCCGCCCGGGTCGAGTTCCGTCGCGGCGATGGTCACCGTCGCCGACATGCCGTCCGGACCAGTCGTGGCCAGTGCGATATCCCCGGTGCCGGCAGACGAGCTCCACCCGTCCGGCACGCTGATCGTGATTTTCGGCGCTTCAGGGTCGGGCACCACAGCGCTGGTCGCGCGACCGTTGCCGGCATTCGGCGCAACGCACACCAGCGTGTTGGGCGGAATGCGGTCCGGCAGGGTTGCGGCGATACCCGGCACCGGCTCTGCCGGGTCGGGGTGCGGTTTCGACTGCGGTGGGCTCTGCTGGCAGCCCACCGACACGCACATCAGGCCCGCGGTGCCCAGTGCCGCACACAGCCGTCGCACTGACAAGTCAATCGCGCGAAAAGGCAAGCGCAAGTTCGGATTCCACGTCCTGATAGGGCCGGCCGGAAAGGTCGACGGTGACCTGCGCGATGGTGCCGCCGGTGAACGCGAACGGCGCCTTGAAGCGGCTGGACACCGGCGATCCACCGTTGCGCCCGACGGTGATGCCGGCGCCCGCCAGCCCGAATGTTCCCGGGTGAGTGGTCACTTCCGTCAGCGTGCCGACCACGGCGTCGTCGACGAACAGCGTGAGGTCACCCAGCGGTGTGTGGCTGTTGGCCACGGTCCCCGTCCGTGCGTAGCTGACCCCGAACAGATGCCTGCCCAACGGCACCGCGCTGGACGACGAAACCAGCTGCTGACGTTCGCCGAGGAAGTTGTAGACGTAATGCAGGCAGCCGTCCTGGATGAACAGCACGTGCCCACCGTGGGCGCCGCCCTGCTTGAACAGCACGCCTTCGGCACCGGTGGTGTCCACGGTCACCTCAGCCACTACCGCGAAAGAACGACCGCGGATTTCGGCGGCCGCGCCGATGCCGACGTCGGCGCAATCGGGATAGTAGATGTAGCTCGCTCGTTCGCCGACCAGGTAGGGCCGTGACCGCATCATCGTCTCCACGATGTTCAAGTCCGACAACGGCAGGCCGTTGTACTTGGCGGCCTCGGAAGACCACAGCGCCTTGAGCTCTTCCAGCTTTTCGGGTTGCTCGGCGGCCAGGTCGTGGCACTGGCTGCGGTCTTCTTCGATGTGGAACAGCTCCCATCGGTCGGCATCGAAATGCGACCAGCCGGCCGGCGTGGCCGCGTGGACGGTGTTGGCGAACCAGCCCTGGTGCCAGATTCCCCGGGTACCCAGCATGGTGTAGAACTGGGTGTGCTTGCCGGTGTCGGCGGCCGGATCGGCAAGCGCCGCTTTGAAACTCACGCCGTCCAGTGGCTTCTGGGTGATGCCCTTGACGGTCTCGGGCGGGGTCATACCCAGCAGGTCGTAGACGGTCGGCGTGATGTCGGAAACGTTGACGTAGTTGTCCCGGACTTCGCCGTGCGCCGCAATGCCGTTGGGCCACGAGACGATTGCCGTGTCGGCGATGCCGCCTTCGTGCGAGGCGTACCGCTTGAACAACTTGTAGGGCGTGTTGAAGGCCATCGCCCAGCCGATCGGGTAGTGGTTGTAGGTCTCCGGTCCACCGATGTGGTCGAACAGCTTCATGCTCTCTTCGACGCTGTCGATGTAGCCGTTGAAGAACTTGCCCTCGTTCACCGATCCGTTCGGGCCGCCCTCACCACTGGCGCCGTTGTCGGAGATCACCACGATGATGGTGTTGTCGAGCTGCCCGGAATCCTCGAGATAGTCCAGGATCCGGCCGATTTGGGCATCGGTGTAGCTCAGGAACCCGGCGAACACCTCGACCATCCGGCTGAACAGTTTCTTCTCCTCGTCGTTGAGCGAGTCCCACGGCCGCACCGTGTCCTGCAGCGGCCACGCTTCACCGTTGGGCCCCTTGACATCGAGATACGGGTTGATGGGCGACAATTCGGTGTCCGGCGGCACGATCCCCAGCGACTTCTGTTTGTCCAGCACGATTTCGCGGTATTTCTCGTAGCCCATGTCGAATCGGCCGGCGTACTTGTCCGCCCATTCCTTGAAGACGTGGTGCGGCGCGTGCCCGGCGCCGGGGCAGACGTAGCTGAACCACGGCTTGTCGGGCGCAATGACTTTAGCGTCGCGAATGAACTCGATGGTCTTGTCGGCGATGTCCTTCGACAGGTGGTAACCGTCCTCGGGGGTACCGGGCGGGTTCACCGGATGGTTGTCGTACATCAGGTCGGGGTACCACTGGTCGGTCTCGCCGCCCATGAAGCCGTAGAACCGCTCGAACCCGCGGGAGGTCGGCCAGTGTCGTTTCGTCGCGGCCATGCTGGACTCTTCCAGCGGCGTCAGGTGCCACTTGCCAACGCAGTAGGTGTTGTAGCCGCGTTCGGCGAGCACCTCGCTCAGGAGCGCGGTGTCGGCCGGGATGCGTCCGTTGCAGTTCGGGAAGCCGTCGGTGAACTCCTCGATGGTGGCCATGCCGACGGTGGTGGCGTTGCGACCGGTCAGCAGTGAGGCGCGCGTCGGTGAGCACAGCGCGGTGGTGTGGAATTGCGTCAATCGCACACCGCGGTCAGCGATTCGCGTCATGGCGGGCATGTCGACCAGGCCGCCGAAGCAGTCCCAGGTCGCGATGCCGGTGTCGTCCCACACCAAATAGAGGATGTTGGGCGAATTTTCGGGCGCGGTCGGCGCGGCGTATGGCCCCCAGTCCGGCTCCGAGTCACGAATATCCAGCTCGATCTTGCCGGTAAATTCCCTGGCTTCCGCCATTGCCAGCCTCACTCTCAGTTGCCGAACACCGGTCGCAGAGTACACCCGGTCGCTGTGGCCGGCGAGCAGACGCAAAACCCCCGCGACACGCGGGTCGCGGGGGGATTTTGTGTCTGCTCGCGGGAGGAGGCTACTTGGCCTTCTCGAGGATTTCGACCAGTCGCCAGTGCTTGGTTGCCGACGTCGGACGCGTCTCCATCAGCGAGACGCGGTCGCCGATGCCGGCGACGCTGTCCTCGTCGTGTGCCTTCACCTTCTTGGTGGTACGGATGATCTTGCCGTACAGCGGGTGTCGCATACGGTCTTCCAGCTCGACCACGATGGTCTTCTGCATCTTGTCGCTCACCACATAGCCGATGCGCGTCTTGCGCCGGCCGCGTGGCTTCGGAGTGCGCGGAGTGTGGACGGGGCCCTTGTCTTTCGACGCCGCGTCCTTCGCAGCCGCACTGGGGGCGGCCTTCTTCGCCGCCTTGGCCGGGGCGGCCTTCTTCGCTGCTTCTGCCATCAGGATTCCTTCTCGTCACCACTGGGCCCAGACGCCAGGCCCAGTTCTCGTTCGCGGAGCACGGTGTAGACGCGTGCAATCTCGTGACGCACCGTGCGCAGCCGACGGTTGTTGGTCAGCTGCCCGGTCGCGATCTGGAAGCGCAGGTTGAACAGCTCCTCCTTGGACTCGCGCAAGCGCTCGGTCAGCTCCTCGTCGGTGAGCTCCCGCAGTTCGCCAGGCGAAATTCCCACTGCCATCAGAACTGGTCCTCTCTGGTCACGATGCGCGCCTTGATCGGCAACTTGTGGATAGCGCGGGTAAGCGCCTGCCGGGCGGTCTGCTCGTTGGGGTAGCTGAGCTCGAACAGCACTCGGCCCGGCTTGACGTTGACCACCCACCACTCCGGCGAGCCCTTGCCCGAACCCATCCGGGTTTCAGCGGGCTTCTTGGTCAGCGGGCGGTCGGGGAACACGTTGATCCACACCTTGCCGCCACGCTTGATGTGCCGGTTGATGGCGATACGAGCGGCCTCGATCTGCCGGTTGGTGACGTAGGCATGCTCAAGAGCCTGGATGCCGTAGTCGCCGAAATTCACCTCTGTGCCGCCACTGGCGATGCCACGCTGGCGCGGATGGTGTTGCTTGCGGTGCTTAACCTTGCGGGGAATCAACATGATTCAGCTCTCCGTGGTCTCTGTCTCGACGGACGGGGCAGCCCCTCCATCTGCCGCTGGCGCGGCACTTTCCTCGCCACCCGCGGCCCGTCCAGCCTCAGTGCTGGTCGCGGTGGTACCCGAGGCGCCACTGCGGCGCGGACGGGTGCCCGTGGGCCGCTCGCGGCGCGGGCGGTCGGCGCCCGCCGGTGCGCCGGCGGCGGCCAATTCACGCTTGCCGCCGACGATGTCGCCCTTGTAGATCCACACCTTCACGCCGATCCGGCCGAAGGTGGTCTTGGCTTCGTACAGGCCGTAGTCGATGTCTGCGCGCAGGGTGTGCAGCGGCACGCGGCCCTCGCGGTAGAACTCCGAGCGGCTCATCTCCGCACCGCCGAGGCGGCCCGAGCACTGCACCCGGATGCCCTTGACGTTGGGTTGACGCATCGCCGACTGGATGGCTTTACGCATAGCGCGACGGAACGCCACCCGGTTGCTCAACTGCTCGGCGACCCCCTGGGCGACCAATTGCGCTACCGACTCAGGGTTTTTGACCTCGAGGATGTTGAGCTGAACCTGCTTTGCGGTCAGCTTCTCCAGGTCCGCCCGAATCCGGTCCGCCTCGGTGCCGCGCCGGCCGATGACGATGCCGGGACGCGCGGTGTGGATGTCCACCCGCACCCGGTCGCGGGTGCGCTCGATCTCCACGTCGGCGATGCCGGCGCGCTCCAGGCCGCTGGACAGCAGCCGGCGGATCGCGACGTCTTCCTTCACGTACTCCGCGTACTGCTTGTCGGCATACCAGCGCGACTTCCAGTCGGTGGTGATGCCCAGGCGGAAGCCGTGCGGATTGATCTTTTGGCCCACTAGTCTGAGCCTCCCTTCGCGTCAGAAGTCTCAGACTTCTCGGAAGCTGCCTTCGTGGCGGCGGGTGCCTTCTTGGCGGCCGTCTTGGCCTCGGAAACAGGTCCAGCTTTCTTGGCCGGAGCTTTCTTGGCCGGAGCTGTCTTGGCCGGAGCCTTCTTGGCCGCGGAACCAGGTCCAGCTTTGGCGGCGGCTTTGCTGCCCTCGGCGCGACGGGCGCGTGACGACTTCGCCGAATGCTGGTCCTTGGCAGGCCGGCTCTCGACGATCACCGTGATGTGGCTGGTACGCCGGCGGATCCGGAACGCGCGTCCCTGGGCGCGCGGGCGGATGCGCTTGGCGGTGGGGCCTTCGTCGGCGTAGACGGTGGCGACCACCAGAGTGGCCGGGTCCAGCCCATTGTTGTTCTGCGCGTTGGCCGCGGCACTGGCGATCACCTTGGCGACCGGCTCACTGGCGGCCTGCGGCGCCCAGCGCAGGATGTCGAGGGCGTCGGTCACCGAACGACCACGCACCAGGTCGATGACCCGGCGCGCCTTGGTCGGCGACACCCGCACGAACCGTGCTACGGCCGTCGCCGACGGGAACTCAGTAGTGGTGGTGCTCATCTCAAGCCCCGCTCTTTAAGCTCGTTGCGCGCGCGCTCATCGCCGTTTCGCCTTCCGGTCGTCCTTGATGTGCCCCTTGAAGGTGCGCGTCGGCGCGAACTCACCGAGTTTGTGACCCACCATCGCCTCGGTGACGAACACCGGGACGTGCTTGCGTCCGTCGTGCACGGCAAAGGTGTGGCCGATGAAGTCCGGAATGATGGTCGACCGGCGCGACCAGGTCTTGATGACCTGCTTGGTGTTCTTCTCGTTCTGGACGTCGACCTTCTTCAGGAGATGGTCGTCGACGAACGGACCCTTCTTCAGGCTGCGTGGCATGGCTTGCTACTCCCTTACCGCGAGTGCTTCTTGCCGGTGCGCCGGCGTCGGACGATGAGCTTGTTGCTCGCTTTGTTGGGCTTGCGGGTACGGCCCTCCGGCTGACCCCATGGGCTGACCGGGTGCCGGCCGCCGGAGGTCTTACCCTCACCACCGCCGTGCGGGTGGTCCACCGGGTTCATCACGACACCACGGACGGACGGGCGCTTGCCCTTCCACCGCATACGACCGGCCTTGCCCCAGTTGATGTTCGCCTGCTCGGCGTTGCCGACCACCCCGACGGTTGCGCGGCAGCGGACGTCGACGCGGCGGATTTCGCCGCTGGGCATACGCAGCGACGCGTAGCTGCCCTCCTTGCCGAGCAACTGAATGCTCGACCCGGCCGAGCGTGCGAGCTTGGCACCACCGCCCGGCCGCAGCTCGACCGCGTGGATCAAGGTGCCGGCGGGGATGTTGCGCATCGGCAGGTTGTTGCCCGGCTTGATGTCGGCGTTGGCACCCGACTCGACGATGTCGCCCTGCGAGAGTCCTTGCGGGGCGATGATGTAGCGCTTGTCGCCATCAAGGAAGTGCAGCAGCGCGATGTTCGCGGTGCGGTTCGGGTCGTACTCGATGTGCGCGACCTTGGCGTTGACGCCGTCTTTGTCGTTGCGGCGGAAGTCGACCACCCGGTAGGCGCGCTTGTGGCCACCACCCTGGTGGCGGGTGGTGATCCGGCCGTGTGCGTTACGGCCACCGCGGTTGTGCAGCGGGCGAACCAGCGACTTCTCCGGCTCCGAACGAGTGATCTCGGCGAAGTCGGAGACGCTGGCGCCGCGTCGACCGGGTGTCGTCGGCTTGTACTTGCGAATTGCCATGTCTAATCAGATCTTTCTCTCGCGCGCGGCTAGGCCGGTGCCCCGAACAGGTCGATCGGCTTGCTGCCCGGCGCCAGGGTGACGATGGCGCGCTTGGTGTTCTTGCGCTTTCCGAATCCGGACCGGGTGCGCTTGCGCTTGCCCTGCCGATTCGCGGTGTTCACCGATGCGACCTTGACCTTGAAGATCTTCTCGATAGCGATCTTGATCTGCGTCTTGTTCGAATCGGGGTGCACCACGAACGTGTACACGTTGTCGTCGAGCAACGCGTAGGACTTCTCCGAGATCACCGGGGCAAGGATGATGTCACGGGGGTCAGCGATGGTCGCCATCAGGCCGAAACCTCCTCAGACGTCGGGGCGTTGGCCGCTGTGTTGGCGGCTATATAGGCGTTGAGCGCCTCGACGCTGAACACCAAGTCGTCGGCACGCAGCACGTCGTAGGTGTTGAGCTGGTCGGGCGCCAGGACGTGAACACCGGGCAGATTGCGAACGCTCTTCGCGCCCGCCTCGTCGCTGCGGCCGATGACCACGAGCACCTGCTTGCGCTCCGTCAGCGTGGCCAGAAAAGCCCTGGCGCTCTTGGTGGACGGGGTCTGCCCGGCGACCAGTTCGGTCACCGCGTGGATGCGCCCGTTGCGCGCCCGGTCGGAGAGCGCCCCGCGCAACGCCGCGGCGATCATCTTCTTGGGTGTGCGCTGGCTGTAGTCGCGTGGCTGGGGGCCGTGCACGACGCCGCCGCCGGTGAACTGCGGGGCCCGCGTCGATCCCTGACGAGCGCGGCCGGTCCCCTTCTGCCGGTAGGGCTTACGGCCGCCGCCGCTGACGTTGCCACGAGTCTTGGTCGCGTGCGTACCCTGCCGGGCGGCCGCCCGCTGCGCGGTGACCACCTGGTGCATGAGCGCGATATTTGGCTCGACATCGAACAATTCGGCCGGAAGCTCAACGGAGCCGTCCACCTTGCCGTCCGGCGTCTTGACGTCAATCTTGAGCGCCTTGCTTGCCATTACTTCTCACCTCGCTTGATCGCGGTGCGGACCATCACGAGTCCACCGGTGCGGCCAGGCACCGCGCCCTTGATCAACAGCACGCCGTTCTCGGCATCGACCTTGTGCACCAACAGGTTCTGCACGGTCACCCGCTCATGGCCCATCCGGCCGGACATCCGGGTGCCCTTGAAAACCCGCGCCGGGGTGGAACACCCGCCGATCGAACCCGGGCGGCGGTGGACCGCCTGGGCGCCGTGGCTGGCGCCCTGCCCCTTGAAGCCGTGCCGCTTCATGGTGCCGGCGAAGCCCTTGCCCTTGGAGGTGCCGGTCACGTCGACGTAGGCGCCGTCGGCGAAGATCTCGGCCGTCAGCTCCTGGCCGACCTCGTATTCGCCCGCCGCATCCGGGTTTTCCAGCCGCAGCTCGACCAGGTGGCGACGCGGGTTGATGCCGGCGGCGGTGTACTGGCCGGTCACCGGCTTGTTGACCTTGCGCGGGCTGATCTCGCCGTAGGCCAGCTGCACCGCGCTGTAGCCGTCTTGCTCCGGGGTACGGATGCGGGTCACCACGTTGGGCCCGGCCTTGACCACCGTCACCGGGACAATCTTGTTGTTCTCGTCGAACACCTGCGTCATGCCCAGCTTGGTACCCAGAATGCCTTTTCTTGCCATTGCTCGCCGAACTCCTACTGAATGTTGACGTCGACACTGGCCGGAAGATCGATGCGCATAAGGGCGTCAACGGTCTTCGGCGTCGGATCGAGGATGTCGATCAGCCGCTTGTGAGTGCGCATCTCGAAGTGCTCTCGCGAGTCCTTGTACTTATGCGGAGAGCGGATGACGCAGTAAATGTTCTTCTCGGTCGGCAGCGGCACCGGACCAACGACGGTGGCACCCGTTCGGACGACGGTCTCGACGATCTTGCGCGCCGATGCGTCGATAGCCTCATGGTCGTAGGCCTTGAGCCTGATGCGGATCTTCTGTCCCGCCACGCTTCTGCTACCTCACTCCTACTTGAGGCCCGGGTATCCGGGCCTGTGTACCCCCGCCTGCGCCGTTCTGACCGGCCCTGGAGGGCCGATCGAGCGTCGCGCCGGATACTGCGCCGCTGTTTTCCTGTCGTGGTACACCGGCCCCCACGCTCGGGTGTGCACCCGCACGCAGCCTTGTTCGCGGTCGAAATTCGTCGCGGACAAGGATGGGACCGGACGCGCCCGTTGTGGGCGCTGGTCGTATGCCCGACCAGGCAAACCTGGCTCAAGGCAACCTGAACAGTATGCCTTAACTACCCGCGAAGGCCAAATCTCAGGTCGTCAGTAAATTCTGTCGCCAGAACACCCCCCGAGCAGCCCCTAAGGAGAAGTGATGCCGGTGTTTGGGTCCAATCCGGGAGAGCCCGACCCGGGACAATCGATGATCGACTGGATCGTCGTTGCGCCGCCGGCCGAACTGGCGCCGGAACTCATGGAGGCGTTCTCCCCGAACATCCCGCGGCGTGTCCCCTGGCTCGGGTCGGACGACTTCGAGGAGTGGATGTTTCCGGGCTATCCCAAGCGGACCGGGCTGATCGTGAAGGCCAGACCGGTGACGGAGCCGATATTGGAGGCCGTTCAGCTGTTGGAGCATTCCGAACTGGTCTACGTGCGCTTGATGTCCGACTACGGTGCCGGCCGCTCCTGGAACGCGACCCGGTTGGGTCTGGCGACTCTCGCCGACGGGAAAGCCGCGGTCAGGCAGCGCATCAAGGATCGAACGGGCCTCTAAGTTGTATGCCCGTCAGGCACTGACCTGTGAGTGCTTCCGTGCCCGCTGAACGTGCAGGAAACCGTCGACGGCCGCGTACGCGCATTCGCGGTAGTCGAAGTCCGGCAGCGTGGACAGCCGCCCCAGCACCAGCGGGCCGATCAGCAGGGCGATCGCGCGGGAACGGTCGACCTCACCCAACTCGGCCGCCTGCGGGCTGTCGAATATGGCGTCGAACGGCGCCGCGTACTGCTGGGCGATGCGCTCACGCAGGGTGCTGATCGGGCTCTCGCCGGCGGATCGGGGTTCCGGCAATTCGTCGAGGTCGCGGCCCAGCGACAACCACGACATCGCCGTCATGACCGCGGGCGCTTCGGCCACGGATTCGGCCTGGGCCAGCAGCACCGCGACCAGCCGATCCCGCAACGAGCCCTCGGTCGGCGGTTCCGGCGCCGGCGGGATGAGGCTGTTGAAAGCCGCCGCCAGCAAGTCGTTTCCGCTCGGGAAGTGGCGGTACAGGGTGGCTCGGGCGACGTTGGCGGCGCGGGTGACGGCATCGACGGTCACGGCACTGGGACCACCGCTACTCAGCAATGCGGCGGCGGCCTCCAGCAAACGGGCTCGAGACCGCGCAGGACGGGGATCGGTATAGCCGTCGGCGATTGTGACCCACCTCCCTGTTACAGAACAAGACTATCGGTCTATGTACGAGACTGTTAGTCTCGACCTTTAGCGCCACCTGGGGGAGGAGGCGCATCACATGGCCGATACTTTTGTCCGGCCCGATCAGCGTACCGATGCGGTAAGCATCGGCGATAGCGCCCGAGCACGAACCTGGACCCTGGCCGTGGCCTGCATGGGTGTGGGACTGGTAGTCGGGTCCATGACGTCGCTGAACACCGCGCTGGGTGACCTTGCGGTCGCCACGTCAGCCACGCAGACACAGCTGACCTGGATCGTCGACGGTTACACGCTGGCCCTGGCATGCCTGCTGCTGCCCGCCGGGGCCCTCGGCGACCGCTACGGCAGACGGGGTGCGCTGCTCGCCGGCCTGCTGATTTTCGCGGTCGGCTCGATGGCACCGGCGATGTTGCACAGTCCGCTGCAGATCATCGCCGGACGGGCGCTGGCCGGTGTCGGCGCCGCCTTCGTGATGCCGGCGACGCTGTCCCTGCTGACCGTGGCCTATCCCAAAGAAGCCCGGATGAAAGCCGTTGGGATCTGGGCCGGTACGGCCGGTTCCGGCGGTGTGCTGGGCATGCTGAGTTCTGGTCTGCTGCTGCGCTTTTGGGATTGGCATGCGATCTTCTGGACGCTGGGCATCGTCGGCCTGGTGATATTCGCCTTGGGCTGTACGGTTTCGTCGTCGCGCGACGGCACGGCTCCGCGAGTCGATTCGCCGGGTGCCGTGCTGATCGGTTCGGCGGTGGCGATTTCGGTCTTCGCGATCCTGGAAGCGCCTAATCGCGGGTGGAGCGATCCCCTCGTCTGGGGCGGACTCGTCGCCGGAGCGCTGATCGCCGTGGTGTTCGGCGCTGTCGAATTACGCAGGCGACAACCACTTCTGGATGTCCGGTTGTTCGCCGACCCCAATTTCGCCACCGGGGTGGCGGCGATCGTCATCCTGTTCGGCGCGACGTTCGGCTTCTTCTATCTCGGTATGCAGTACGTGCAGCAGATCATGGGCTACTCACCGCTGACGACGGCAATTACCTTCGGGCCGTTCATGGTGCCGCTGGGCATCTTCTCGGCATTGTCGTTCTGGTACGTACCGAAGCTGGGCCTGCGGCTGGTGTTGTTCATCGGCACAGTGTTCATGGCGGTCGGCTTCGCATGCATGCACGGACTGGATCTGCATTCGACCTATTTCGAATTCTGCTGGCCGACAATGATACTCGCCACCGGAATCGGAATGTGCACGGCACCAACTACTTCGGCGATCATGGGCGCGGTTCCCGACGAGAAGCAGGGCGTGGCTTCCGCGGTCAACGACGCGTCGCGAGAGATAGGCGGTGCCTTGGGAATCGCCGTAGCGGGTTCGCTGCTTGCCGGGCGCTATACGCAAGTGCTTGCGCCGCAACTCTCGGGATTTCCCGCCCCGGTTCGTGGCCCGGCGAGCGACTCGCCGGCAAAGGCCGTCGAGGTGGCCAACAAGCTTGGGCCGCAAGGGCAGCAGCTGGCTACGCTCGCCAAGACCGCATTCCTGACGGCCATGCACTCCTCCACCATCGCGATGGCCGTAATTGTTGGTATCGCGGCGGTCGCGATCGGACTCTGGGCCCCCGGGCGCGACGGCCGGCAGCTGCGGTTCGTGCGTCGCATGCTGGCGGTACGCCGGACCCGAAGCCGACCCGCCGCGATAGTTGCGCGCGGCGAGTTCCCGGCTTTCCACGCGGAAAGACATGACTTCGATGTGCATCGAATCTAAGATCAATTGGCGCTCTTGCTGCGAAAACGTCTGGGCGCAACCTGCTATCGCGTTACGCTTCGAGCTAAGCAGCCCCTAACGTTTCCAACTGGTCCGGGGGATCGAAATGTCTTACGTCAGCGCAGTGCCGGAGTATGTGACAGCGGCAGCAACCGACTTGGCGAACATCGGGTCTACGCTCACCAACGCCAACTCCGCGGCGCTGGGCCCGACCACCAGCGTGCTGGCCGCGGGCGCCGACGAGGTATCAGCGGCGATCGCGGGATTGTTCGGTTCCCACGCACAGGCCTATCAGGTGCTCAGCGCCCAGGCAGCGCAATTCCATCAGCAGTTCGTACAGCTCATGAATGGCGGCGCGGCGCAGTATGCCCTCGCCGAGGCCGCCAACGCCTCGCCATTGCAGACCATCGAACAGGACATCCTCGGCGTGATCAATGCGCCCAGCCAGTTGCTGACGGGTCGCCCGCTGATCGGCGACGGCGCCAACGGGGCACCCTTTAGCGGGGCAAATGGCGGCAACGCCGGCTGGTTGCTCGGCAACGGCGGGGCTGGCGCGTCGGGAACGAACGGCCAAAAAGGCGGTAACGGCGGGGCCGGCGGATTCTTCGGGGGCACCGGCGGGGCAGGCGGAGTCGGCGGCCTCGGCGCGGCTGGCGGAAACGGCGGGGCTGGCGGACTGCTCGGCGGCGCCGGAGGCACGGGCGGCGCGGGCGCCGCCTTCAATAGCGGTGGGGCCGGCGGCAATGGTGGTGCCGGCGGACTGTTCGCAAGGGGCGGCGCCGGGGGCGCTGGCGGCTTCGGCGTCTCCGGTGGGAACGGTGGTAGCGGCGGCGCGGGCGGATGGTTCGCCGCCGGCGGGGTTGGTGGCGCCGGCGGCGCCGGCACCACAGGGCCTGGCGGCAACGGGGGGACGGGCGGAAATGGCGGTCTGTTCGCATCCGGCGGGGCCGGCGGTGACGGGGGAGCAAGCGCGGGCACAGGCGTCGCTGGCGGCGCCGGGGGCGCCGGCGGCAGTGGCGGCATGCTCGGCGGCGACGGCGGTGCTGGCGGTGACGGGGGGGCAAGCACGGGTCCAGGCGGCGCTGGCGGCGCTGGGGGCGCCGCCGGCTTCTTCTCCGGCGACGGCGGAGCCGGCGGCGGTGGAGGGTCTTCCATCATTCTTGGCGGTACTGGTGGTGCCGGCGGCAAGGCCGGGCTGATCGGCAATGGTGGTGCGGGTGGTGACGGTGCGCTAGGTGGACCCGCTGGCGGTGGAGGCCGAGGCGGCGACGCCCAACTGATCGGCAACGGTGGCAACGGCGGCAACGCAGGGTTTGCCGGGAATACGCATAGTCCCGGTGCCGGCGGGTCCGGCGGGGTGTTGCTTGGCCTAGACGGGCAGCCCGGTCTAACGGCGTCGTAACCGTTTCACGGTACCGGGGGTGAATTCACTCAACGAATTCCGCGGCCCGATGCGCGAGCATCACGATCGTCGCGTGCGGGCCGCGACTGGGAACCACCGGGAGGATGGATCCGTCGATCACCCAAAGATTTTCGATGCCATGGACCCGACACCGTTGGTCGACAACGGCTTTCGAGTCACCGTCGTTGCCCATCGGGGCGCTACCGCACAAGTGCTGCGATGTCGCCCACACAGCCGAGCCGATATGCGTTGCGGCTCCGAAGAGTTCGCGGGCCAACTCGCTACCCTGGCGCAGCGCCGCGACATCGGCGGGCTCACTGTCGTAGCGATGCTCGATGCGCGGCGCGACCCCGGGGTCGGGCGACACCAGCGTGATACGCCCACGTGCCCGCGGCCGCATCAGCGCCACCCCGATATGCGGCCAGTCCCGATGTCCCGCGGTACCGTCGCCGGTCATTGCTACGAAACCCCCTGTGTAAGGACGGATTTCGATGCCGTCGACGGTACTGAGCACCACCTCGAGTACCGGCCGGTCCACCGCCACCGTCCAGCTGGTCGGCAACACCCATTCCGGATGGTCGCTGCATGCCAATCCAACGGGCAACGCCGCCAACACCTCCACCCCGGCAGCCCGCAGCACCGACTCGTCGCCGACGCCCGAGAGCATCAGCAGATGCGCCGACTGAATCGCCCCGGCGCACAATACGATTCGGTCAGCGGTCCGGCTCACCGGGCCCCCGGGGCCGACCGCGTCGACACCCACCGCGGTTGCGCCGGAGAAGCGCAGCCGCACTGCCCGCGTGTGCGCCAGCAGGGTGAGGTTGGGCCGCCGCAGCGCGGGTATGAGGTACCCGGCCCCCGACCCGGTGCGCACGCCGTCGACGATGTTGAGCGGGACGGCGCCGACCCCCGAAGGCATTTCAGGGCCGACATCGTTCAGGTCATCGATCCACGGAAAGCCGCGCGCGCTGGGTGGCGGCCAGGAAAGCCTCCGTTGCGCCTGTCATTTCGTGCGTCCGCCGGACCGGGATCGGGCCGCGGTCGCCATGGGCGGGGGTATCGAAATCCAGGTCCGTCTCGATGGCCCGGAAGTGGTCGAGAACGTCAGACCACGCCCAGCCGGGAATTCCATAGCGGTCGAAGTCGCTGGGCAACCCGCGACAGAAGTAGCCGCCGTTGACCGCGCCGGATCCGCCCACCGTCGCTCCCCGCACGATCGGCAGTTGGCGAGCCGGCTGATCGGTGAGCTTGGTCAGATAGCGCGCAACGAGCGGACTGTCGACGCCGATGGGCAGCTGCAACCCGTTGGCGGTACGCGCCAGCAACGTCGGATCGTCGAGCCCGGGGCCGGCCTCGAGGACGGTGACCACCCGGGCGGGATCGGCGGAGAGGCGCTCGGCGACAACCGACCCGGCACTTCCCGCACCGACGATCAGAACATCGCTGTGCCGGACAGCTGCAGTCAAGGCGGCCGTTACGTCCGAATGTGCGGCTTGAGCGCGCCGGCGTTGCGTTCGCGCAGCACCCCGTACCACAGCCCGATGCCGTAGGCCAGGTCGTCGACGCGCTTGAGCAACAGATACATCAGCACCCCGATGGGTTCGGTATCGCCCTCGGTGGCATCCCGGCGGCGAAGCCAGTCCACCACACCGTCGACGATCGCCGCGATCAGCACCACCTGTCTACAGCGCCGCGACAGCAGCGCCGCGAGCAGCGCCAGCGGCCAATAGTGCCGACACAGGGCCGACGCCAATTGCAGTGCCGCAGAACATAATCCGCGGGTGGCGATCGCCACCACATCCAGCAGCGACGTCTCGGAGCTGCGCATCGCCTTGGCGATCCGTCGACCGGTGAACACCGCGATCACCAGTGACGCGAGCTGGAAAATGCCGGTGCCGAGTGACATGAGAATCCAGGCCGTCAAGGCCCAACCCGAAATCACCAACGGCGACGTCTTGTCCGGGTGCCGCACCGACAGCGGTGCCGCCGAGCCCCCGTAGAACGCCTTGCGCGCGATCCAGTCCCGCAATTCGGTCCGATGGTCGTGGGCGACCAGCGCGATGGGTTCGTAACGCAACCGGGCGCCGGATTCGATCAGCCGCCAGCACAGGTCGACGTCTTCTCCGGACTGCAGGGCCTCATCGAATCCGCCGACGGCCCGAATGGCCGAGCTGCGGCAGATGATCGCCGCGCTGGGAACGTAGGAGACGGTGCTGTGCGGTAGCACCGGCGCTTCGCGCTGGCCGAGGTCCAGTGACGAGTGCACCGCCTCATAGCGCGCCAGCGCCTTCTCGCTTTGCGCGAGACCGATGATGCGGGGTGCGACCAGCGCGACGGTGGGATCGCAGAAGTGGCCGAGCAGCGCCTCCAGCCAGCCCCGCCGCGGCGCCACGTCGGAATCCAGGAAGGCCACGAAGTCGGTGGTGCACGCCGCCAACCCGGTATTGCGCGCCGCCGCGGGCCCCTTGCTGCGGTTGTGATGCAGCACTTCGATGTCGCAGTGTGCGCCACTGAGGTCTTCCAACTCAATCGGGCACGACGAGCCGTCGTCGACCACGATGACGCGCAGTCCGCGCAGTGAGCTCACCAAACGGCGCACACCAGATACGTTGTCCCGCACCGGTATAACGACGGTGACATCGCGATGCGACGGACCACCCGCCGGCCGTGGATGCGCGACCGTGGCGTCCAGCAGGGTGCGCGCCAGCTGCGCGCTGAGCTCGTCGCTGACCTTGAGGCGACCGTCGGAGAGCATGTCCTGCGCGGCGGGGGCCAACCGCAGCAGCCGGGTCGGTGAGCCGCCGAGCAGGGCCGAGCCGTGGCCCAGCACCCGCACGCGACGATCGACCTGAACGGCAAACCCGTCAGGCAGTCGGGTCGGCGTCACGGGCGCTGCAGTCATGTCAGCATCCCGTCGGGCCCGGGCAGCCACCGGGCAACTCGATGCACGCAATCGTCGACCATCTCGGCGAAGATCCTGCTCCCCTCGATTTCGGTCGCCGTGGTCGGGTCCCCCAACACACCGATCTCGCTGACCGCCGCGACTCCGCCGCGGCGCATCGACGGCAGCAATTCGGGCAGCGGTGCGCCATTGCCCGCCAGCAGTCGGTCGGTGCGCACGTCGTCCGGCGAAATATGCAGCAACACTGATGTTTCGGTGTGACCGGCGTGGGCGTCGGCGCCCGTGGAGACACACGGGCACCAGCCGGCGTCGCGGCCTTCGGATCGCAGCCGGCCCACCGCGCGGTTCAAGGCAGTGACGTTGCCGCCGTGGCCGTTGACGAATACCAGACGCTGGGCCCAGCAGGCGGCCGATCTTCCGTACTCCACCAGCAGTGTCGTCAAGGCGTCGGTGCCGACGGAGATCGTGCCGGCGAAACTTTGGTGCTCGCCGCTGGCGCCGTAGGCGATGGCCGGCGCGACCAGCCACGAGTCACCAAGTCGCCGGGCGACGGCCCGGGCGACCGCGGTCGCGATCCGGGTATCGGTATCCAGCGGTAGGTGGGGACCGTGTTGTTCGGTGGACCCCAACGGGATCAATATTGACGACGAGGTGGATAAAAATAGCTGGCTCGACGTCGCACTCCCCAGTTCGCCGAGTACGGGCACTCGCCGATGGTAGGACGAATTAACCTGGCGTGCACCGTTTGTTGCCTTGCCTACTGAATTTTTTTTCCTTGGAGTTGGCCGACGGGCCGAAATTTTGCTCGTCCGCAACGACTGCCACGCCCGTATCAGGAAACAACCCAATTCTGCCCCGGTTTGGGTTAATTCGAATCGCGGTCGGAAGGCACACCCAAGTCGCGGGTGAATCCGGCCGGAATCAGGATGTCGTCGGGCCTCAAGTCGTGGATCGACGCGTGCCCGAGACCCATCAGGGCCGAGTCGATGCCGCCGCGCATGATGTCGAGAACGTTCTCGACCCCGGGTTGGCCGGCCGCGGCCAGACCCCACAAGTAGGCCCGGCCGATCATCACGGCACGCGCTCCCAGCGCCAGCGCCTTGACGACGTCGCCGCCGCGCCGGATCCCGCCGTCCAACAACACTTCGACCTGGTCGCCGACCGCTGCCGCGACAGCGGGCAGGGCCCGAATCGAGGCCGGCGTGCCGTCCAGGTTGTTGCCGCCGTGGTTCGACACCGATATCGCCGAAACACCGGCATCCACCGCTCTTTTGGCATCGTCCACCCGCATCACACCTTTGAGCATGAACGGTCCGCCCCACAACTCGCGCAGCCACGCGATGTCTTCCCACGTCGGCGGCGGCGTGCCCATCCATTCCCCGTAGGCGGCGAAGAACGGCGGGCCGGGCTCGCCGCGCCGGCCCTGGTTGGGCACCCGCAGCTCCGGTGGCCGCAGCGTCTTGCCGAACTTCCACAGCCATCGCGGCTTGAAGACCGCCTCCGGGGACTGTCGCAGAATGGTCCGCAGGTTCATATCCTCGGGGATCTTGGGACTCCCCCAGTCCCGCCCGTGCGAGAACGACCAGTCGGTGGTGACGATCAAGCCGGCCGCGCCGGCCTGCCGCGCCCGCTCGACGCGCTCCGCGATGGCCTCGCGTCCGCCCAGCCAGTAGACCTGGAAGAAGAGCTTGGGGTTGGCCGCGATGACGTCCTCGATCGGCTTGCTGGCAAACGACGACAATCCCATCGCGGTGCCCCGGGCGGCCGCGGCCCGTGCGACGGCAACCTCGCCATCCGGGTCGACGGCCTGGACCCCGGTCGGGGAAATGATGACGGGCAGCGAAATCTCTTGTCCCATCACGGTGGTCGACAATTCCCGCTTTTCCATCGCGCCGATGACATGCGGCGCAAAGCCGAGTTCGCTGTACGCCGCGACATTGTCGGCGACGGTGATTCCCTTTTCGCTAGCCGAAAGCAGAGACGAGTAAACAGATTTCGGTAATCGCCGCTTCGCGCGTTGCTGTGCGATGGCGATGGTCTCGAACCATTCGTCGGCCATTACGAGATTTGTCTTTCAAGTGGACTTTCGCTGCACAGGCGCGCCGGCGGCGAGGCCGGCGGTCGCACCGAGAGTGTCAACGGCACCACTTGACGAATCCCCCGCGAATGGTCGGCGCGAGGCCGCGGTGTCTGACGATCGCGTTCCAACGCCGAGTCGCTATGCCCCTGCACGCATTCGGGGTCCGGTCCGTCCAAGGGCAAACCGGTGAAGAATTTCGCCGCCATGCAGCCGCCCCGGCAGCTGTCGTAGTGCCCGCAGCTGCCACATGCACCCGCGGACTGCGGTTCGCGCAGCTCGCGAAACAGCGGGGCATTCTTCCAGACGTTGTCAAAACCACCCAAAGCCAGTGTTCGTCAACACGTTTCCCGCCAGGAAGCGGTCGTGGATGGCGAACGGGCAGGCGTAGACGTCGCCCACCGGGTCGATCAGGCACACCACCCGACCGGCTCCGCACATGTTCAGGCCGGCCAGCGCGCCGGACTCGCCCAGCGGTGCCAGATGGAAGAATGAGTCGCCGGTGAGCACCCGCTCCCCCTTGGCGACCAGCCAGTCATAGAGCTGTACCTGCTGAGCGGCGGTGGGGTGCAAGTCTTCCCAGACATCCGCACCGCGCCCCGAGGGACGTAGCCGGGTGATCCGCAGCGTGGCACCGTAACGGCTTGCCAACGCGGCGAATTCGTCGAGCTGGTCGACATTGTGGCGGGTGACCACCACGGAGATCTTGGCATCCGCGAAGCACGCAGCCGCAAGGTTTTCCAGTGCACGCACCGCCATGGCGAATGAACCGGTACCGCGGACGGCGTCGTTGACCTCGGCGGTGGCGCCGTCGAGCGAGATCTGAACGTCCACGTAATCGCTTGCGGCCAACCGTGCGGCGACCTCCGGGGTGATCCGCACTCCGTTGGTGGAGAACTTCACCCCGACGTGGTGTTCGGTGGCGTAATCCACCAGCTCCCAAAAGTCCGGGCGCACAGTGGGTTCGCCGCCGCCGATGTTGACGTAGAACACCTGCATGCGTTCCAGCTCGTCGATGATGTCCATGCACTGCCGGGTGGACAACTCACGCGGATCACGCTTGCCCGAGGACGACAGGCAGTGCACGCACGCCAGGTTGCAGGCGTAGGTCAACTCCCAGGTCAGGCAAATGGGTGCGTCGAGTCCGCGCTCGAATTGCTCAATCAGGCGCGGCACTTTCGCTGTGGTGGTCATCGGCCCTCCTGCGGCACGAGCATTTTTGATTCGACCAGCGCACCCAGCGCATGCAGGTAAGGAGCCTGTCCGGAATCGTCCACCCCCGCGGCCCGGCAGGCGGACCGCACATCGGGATGGTCGGCCAGCGTCCGCACCACCGTGAGGATGGTGCGGTTTTTCAGAAACGACAGCTTGCGCGTGCCGAAGTGATAGAGCAGAGCACCGAACGGCTCGGGCCGAACCGCCACCTGTGGATGCAACTGCCAGCCAAGATCAGGGTCGAACACGTGGTCAGTAGACCCCGCACATTCCGTCGATGGACACCTCTTCAACCAGAGTCTCGGTGACGAGCTCGGTCTCAGTGACGGTCTCGGGATCGGTCTCGTGCTGCATGCGAATTTGCCTCTCGTCAGGTCTCGACAACGAAGGGTCGATGTGGTCACAATCGTCGTCAGAATATGGCATCGAGTGCCGAAATGGAAGGGCGGGGTCAGATGGCGCCTGAATCGCGGGTCGGCCGGCGCCGCTCGACGACACCGCAACAGATCGCCGACATTGCCATCGAGTTGTTCGCCGCCCGGGGTTTCGAGGACGTCAGCGTCGACGACGTCGCGGAGGCAGCCGGCATCGCCCGCCGCACGCTGTTCCGCTACTACCCGTCCAAGAACGCCATCCCCTGGGGAGAGTTCGACACCCACCTCGCGCATCTGCAGGACCTACTCGACAACGTCGACCCGCAGATGCCGTTGCGCGAGGCGCTGCGCGCGGCGCTGTTGGCGTTCAACACCTTCGACGAATGCGAGACGGTCCAGCACCGTCAGCGCATGCGCGTCATCCTGCAAACCGCTGAGCTGCAAGCCTATTCGATGACCATGTACGCCGGCTGGCGCGACGTGATAGCCGGATTCGTCGCCCGCAGATCGGGCGTCAAGACAACCGACCTACTCCCCCAGACCGTCGCGTGGACGATGCTCGGGGTCGCGCTCTCGGCCTACGAACACTGGCTGAGCGACGAATCCGTCCCATTGCCGGAGACGCTGGGAAACGCGTTCGACGTCGTCGGCGACGGGCTTGACAGACTCGAACCAGATGCCAAGCACGGCATCGAGCACCTGGTGCATACCCTGCGATCGCAGGGACAGTTCTGTGCGTCCTCCGGCTCCGCGATGTACGCCGACCTGTTCGACCGGGTGGCCGCCGACGTCGAAGCCGGCGGCGTCTTCGCGACCATTCTGGCCGGCCACGAAGACGATCCATCCCGCCACGCGGTGCCGCTGCGGCTGCTCGGCGGACTGCACCGGATGGTGCTGGACGGCCGGGCACCGGGATTGCGCCGCTGGTATCCCAGTGCCGGTGGCACCTGGAACGGCGAGGCCGCCTGGCCCCAGATCTCGCTCACCGCAGCCGAACACCCCGACTGGTTGCGCGCCGCTCTCGATTCGCCGCCGCAGACCAACGAAGTGGGCCGGTCCGCCGCGCTGGTCGGCGCACTGCTGGCTATCGGCCATGAATTCGATTTGCCGGTACGGCTTTTCGAGATCGGATCGAGCGCCGGGCTGAATCTGCGGGCAGACCAGTACCAGTACCGCTACCGCGGCGGCCGGTGGGGCCCGGCCGATTCACCCGTCACCATCGACGACGCATGGCTCGGCGTGCTGCCCCCGCCGGGGGCCGTGCGCATCGTCGAACGGCACGGCTACGACATCGCGCCCATCGACGTCACGACCGTCGACGGGGAGATGACCGTCTTGAGCTACGTCTGGCCGGACCAGAGCGCCCGGCTGGACCGGGTGCGCGGCGCCATCACGGTCGCCCGGAAGGTATCGGCGCGGCTGGATCGCCAGAGCGCGGCCGACGCGGTCGCCGGACTGACGCTCGCCGAAGACACATTGACCGTCTTGTGGCATTCGATCACCTGGCAGTATCTGTCGGTCGAGGAACGCGCGGCGATCCGCGACGGCGTCGACGCGCTGGCCGCCCGGGCCGACGCCCGCGCACCGTTCAGCCACCTCACCCTGGAACCGGCTCGCGACGGGCCGGGCGCGCCGATCAAGTTCCTGGTGCGCGCTCGCACCTGGCCGGGTGGCGAAAAGCAGATCCTGGCCGAGTGTCATCCACACGGCCCACCGGTCAACTGGTGCTAGGCGTTTCGTCGAGCATCTCCGAAATAGGTACGCCGGCGGCGATTTTGGCGCGAACCTTCATGACCTTGCCGGGCACCCCACCACCGACCACACCCACCAGCACACCGTCGCGCTCGTAGTACGCGAGGAATTTGCGCCCATCGTCCTCGACGAGATGCACGACGTCGGTGGCGTGCGGCTCACCCAGGCACTGGATCTTGACGTCGTATTGGTCGCTCCAGAAGTAGGGCACAACGACGGCCGACGGCACGTCCTTGCCGAGCATCGCCGGCACCACGACCCGTGCCTGATCGGCGACGTTGCTCCAATGTTCTACGCGCGCTTGATGTCCCATCGGATCCCGCCAGGAAGCGACGTCGCCCAGCGCCCACACGTTCGGCGCGCTGGTGCGTCCGGCTTCGTCGCAGATGACGCCGTTGTCGACCTCGATGCCGCTGCCGTCCAGCCATTCGGTGGCCGGCCGCGACCCGATGCCCACTACCACCAGATCGGCGCTCAGTTCCGCACCGTCGGTGAGCACCACGGAGTCGACGTGCCCGTCACCACGCACCTCGGCGACCCCGAGACCGGTGCGGACGTCGACACCCTCGTCGCGGTGCAGTCGCGACACCAACTCGCCGATCTGCTCGCCGAGCACGGACGCCAACGGCGTCGGCTGCGGCTCGACCAACACCACGTCCACACCGAGGCCGCGCAGGCTGGCCGCCACCTCGCAGCCGATGAAGCCGGCGCCGATCACCACGGCGCGCTTTGCGGCCGACGCATGCGTTCGCAACGCCATGCTCTCGTCGAACGACCGCAACACCCGGACGCCCTCGAGGTCGGGAAACGACGGAATGCGGCGCGGCACCAGACCGGTCGCGATGACGAGTTCGTCGTAGCCGAGCACGGTTCCGTCGGCCAGCGTCACCGTCTGCGCGGCGGTGTCGAGGCCGGTGGCCGCGGAGCCCAATCGCAGGGTGATGTCTTTCTCGTCGTACCACTCGCGCGGTTTGAGGGCGGTGTCGTCGACCTCTTTGCGCAGCAATTCCTTCGACAGCGGCGGTCGATCGTAGGGCAGATGTACCTCGTCGCTGACGATGAGGATGGGACCGGTGTACTCAGCCCGGCGCAGTTGCTCGGCGGTCCGGGCGGCGGCAAGCCCGCCGCCGACGATCACAATCCCGTTTTCAGTCACGTGCAGTTCATACACGATCGCCAGTTAATACTTCAAGGCGCCCTTGTCGACGTGGATCTGTTGGCCGGACAACGTGCCCGACCCGTCGCCGGCGAGCCAGACAACGACATCGGACACCTCATTTGACGTCATAAAGCCCTTGTACTGCATGGGCATTGGCGGAAAGCTGTGCACGTAACGCGGATGCTTGGCAAAAATCTCCATCATCGCCTCGGGCTCGATCATCGGGGTGTCGACCGAATAGGGATGAATGGAGTTGACCCGGATGCCGTATTCGCCGAGCTCGATGGCCAGCGAGTTGGTCAGGCCGGTGAGTCCGTGCTTGCTCGCCGAGTAATGACTATTGCCCGGGGTGGCCTTCAGACCGGCCGATGAGCTGACGACCACGATGGAACCCCCGTTGCCGGCCTCGATCATCGCGGGCACCGCGGCCCGCAGGGTGCGCCAGGTCCCCGTCAGGTTGACCCCGATCACGGTGTCCCATTGTTCGTCGGTGAGTTCCCAGAGCCGTCCCCAGCCCAGCACCCCCGCGTTGGCTACCAGGATGTCGAGCCGGCCGAACTGCTCGACGCCGTCGGCCACCAGTTGCCGCAGCGCCGCGTCGTCGCGGATGTCGACCTCGCGGGCCAGGATCTTGCGCCCCTCGGCTTCCACCGCGCGGACGGTCTCGCTGAGGTCCTCCGGCGTGGCCGGGGTGTAGGTGACGGTGTCGGACACCGGCGCACAGATATCCAGCGCGATGATGTCGGCCCCTTCCCGGGCCAGCCGGATCGCATGCGAACGACCTTGGGCCCGGGCGGCGCCGGTGACAAATGCCACCCGCCCTTGCAGTGATCCAGTTTGTTCAGCCACGCCACGTCCCTTTCGCCGAAAGACAGGCTAGCAGCGGAACTGAAACGTGTTCTAATTGGCCCGCGGGCGGTCCGGCCGAGCAGACGCAAAAGCCCCCGACCCGCCGCGGGAGTGGGGGCTTTTGCGTCTGCTCGGCTCAGATTTCGGCGATGATTTTCGCCCGTCGGCTGCTGTACTCCTCGTCGGTGAGCGCGCCGGTGGCGCGCAGCGTCTCCAATTCCTGCAGCCGCTGGGCGATCGGCTTGTCCGGCGCCGCGGCGACGGGCGCGGCCGTTGCGGCATACCCGCCCGGTGCCGCCGCTTGTCCCTGCTCGGCCGCCCGGCGCACCACCGCCTGGACCTGCTGACGCAGCACCGGGTTCGACCGGATGTCGACCATCCGGTTCAGCGGAACGTTGTTCGCCTTGAGGATCTGCAGGATCTCCATCAACGGGCCGGCCTGCCCACTGAGGTCGTAGGTCCGGTTGTCCTCGGCCAGGGTGAATTGCGCGGGCACCAGACCGTTGACCAAAGCGCTTCGCTCCCAGTCGATCAGGTATTGCTGTGTGGTCGGGTTGACCAGCACGACGAGCTTGCGTGCTGTGAGGTTGCCCAACCGGGTGACGCTGGCGATCACCCGGTCTTCGCTGTCGAACGGCAGGAATCCGGATCCCGAGAGGTGCAGGTGCACCTTGACCACCGGCTGCTCGTTGATCCGGGTGCCCGTCTCGCTGAGTCCGGTGATTTGCGCGAGCGCCAGCACGCCGACCTGCTCGAGCTCTGCCGTCTTGGCCGACGACTTCAGGCTGAAATTGGTCAAGGCGAGCGCGATCAGCACGTCGAGCACGGTGATGAACAGGCCGGCATAGAACATCCAGGACAGCAGGTTGTCGAGCCCGAGAGTGAAGTAGACGACCAAGAAGATCGGCCCGACCAGGCCGCCGCACAACAGCACCAATAGCTGCATCTTGATGTAGCGCGCCAACATTTAACTGCTCCTCACGTCGCCTGATCGGTCGTGTCAGACTAGCGCCCAGGCGTACGTTACCGATCACATGTTCGGCCCGCTCACCGCGAACGCACAAAGCCCGGACCGCCGAAGTCGGCAATCCGGGCTTTGCGCCGAAGCGAACTACTTGATGATCTTGACGACCCGGCCGGCGCCGACGGTGCGGCCACCCTCGCGGATCGCGAAGCGCAGACCCTCGTCCATGGCGACGGGCTGGATCAGCTTCACCGAGATGTTGGTGTTGTCACCGGGCATCACCATCTCCGTACCCTCCGGCAGCGTCACCACACCGGTCACGTCGGTGGTGCGGAAGTAGAACTGCGGACGGTAGTTGTTGAAGAACGGCGTGTGCCGGCCGCCCTCGTCCTTGGACAGGATGTAGACCTGGCCCTCGAACTCGGTGTGCGGCGTGGTGGTGCCGGGCTTGATGACGACCTGACCGCGCTCGACGTCCTCACGCTTGACACCACGCAGCAGCAGCCCGACGTTGTCGCCGGCCTGGCCCTGGTCGAGCAGCTTGCGGAACATCTCCACACCCGTGACCGTGGTCTTGGTGGTGGTCGGACGGATGCCGACGATCTCGACTTCCTCGTTCACGTTGACCACACCGCGCTCCACACGACCGGTGACAACGGTGCCACGGCCGGTGATGGTGAAGACGTCCTCCACGGGCATCAGGAACGGCTTGTCGGTCTCGCGGACCGGGTCCGGGATCGACTCGTCGACCGCGTTCATCAGCTCCTGGACGGACTCGACCCACTTCGGGTCTCCCTCGAGCGCCTTCAGCGCGGACACTCGAATCACTGGAGCTTCCTCGTCAAACTCTTGGTTCGCCAGCAGCTCGCGGACCTCCAGCTCGACGAGCTCGAGCAGCTCCTCGTCGTCGACGGCGTCGGCCTTGTTCAGCGCGACCAGGATGTAGGGCACACCCACCTGACGGGCGAGCAGCACGTGCTCACGCGTCTGCGGCATCGGGCCGTCAGTGGCGGCGACTACCAGGATCGCGCCGTCCATCTGGGCGGCGCCGGTGATCATGTTCTTGATGTAGTCGGCGTGGCCAGGGGCGTCGACGTGCGCGTAGTGGCGCTTGTCGGTCTGGTACTCCACGTGTGCGATGTTGATGGTGATACCGCGCTGACGCTCTTCAGGCGCATTGTCGATCTGGTCGAACGCCTTGGACTCGTTCAGGTCGGGGAACTTGTCATGCAGCACTTTGGTGATCGCCGCGGTCAGGGTGGTCTTGCCGTGGTCAACGTGACCGATGGTCCCGATGTTGACGTGGGGCTTGGTCCTTTGGAACTTCGCCTTCGCCACTTCTGTGTCCTCCTGGACTCTTGGTGCTTATAAAAAGCAGTTTTGATGTTTTCAGTTATGCCGCGGCAGTAACCGCGTCAGCTTCTCCCTGTTGAAATTCACTCGCCCGTCGCCTTCGCGATGCCCATGCTCGCTCCTCACTCGTAAGTTTCCCTTACTCGCCCGTCGCCTTCGCGATGATCTCCTTCGACACGTTGGCCGGCACTTCGGCATACGAGTCGAACACCATGGAGTAGTTCGCCCGGCCCTGAGTCTTGGACCGCAGGTCCCCGACGTAGCCGAACATCTCCGACAGCGGCACGTGCGCCCTCACGACGCGCGCACCGGCCCGCTCATCCATGGCCTGGATCTGGCCACGGCGGGAGTTCAGGTCGCCGATCACATCGCCCATGTAGTCCTCGGGCGTGGTGACCTCGACGGCCATGATCGGTTCCAGGATGACCGGCTGCGCTTGCTGCGCAGCCTTTTTCAGCACCTGCGAACCGGCGATCTTGAACGCCATCTCCGACGAGTCGACGTCGTGGTACGCACCGTCGAGCAGAGTGACCTTGAGGTTGACCAGCGGGTAGCCGGCCAGCACGCCGTACTGCATGGCGTCCTGCGCGCCCGCGTCCACCGAGGGGATGTACTCCCGCGGGATGCGTCCACCGGTGACCTTGTTCTCGAACTCGTAGGTGGCGCCGTCCTCGCCGTGGAACGGCTCGATGCTGATCAGCACCTTCGCGAACTGGCCCGAACCACCGGTCTGCTTCTTGTGGGTGAACTCGACCTTGTCGACCTTGCGCTTGATGGTCTCCTTGTAGGCCACCTGCGGCTTGCCGACGTTGGCCTCGACCTTGAACTCGCGGCGCATGCGGTCGACCAGGATGTCCAGGTGCAGCTCGCCCATGCCGCCGATCACGGTCTGGCCGGTCTCGTTGTCCTGGTGGACCTTGAAGGTCGGGTCCTCTTCGGCGAGCTTCTGGATCGACAGGCTCAGCTTTTCCTGGTCGCTCTTGGTCTTGGGCTCGATGGCCACCTCGATAACCGGGTCGGGGAAGGTCATCGACTCCAGCACGACCTGGTTGTTCGGGTCGCTCAGGGTGTCACCGGTGGTGGTGTCCTTGAGCCCGATCACCGCGTAGATGTGGCCGGCACTGGCCGTCTCGACCGGATTTTCTTTGTTGGCGTGCATCTGGAACAGCTTGCCCAGCCGCTCCTTCTTGCCCTTGGTCGAGTTGATGACCTGTGATCCGGAATCGACCTTGCCCGAATACACCCGCACGTAAGTGAGCTTGCCGAAGAACGGGTGCGTGGCGACCTTGAACGCCAGCGCCGAGAACGGCTGGTCGGTCGACGGCTTGCGGATAACCTCCACGTCCTCCTTGTTGGGGGCGTGGCCCACGGCAGGCGGAACATCAAGCGGTGAAGGCAGGTAGTCGATCACGGCGTCGAGCATGGGCTGCACGCCCTTGTTCTTGAACGCGCTGCCGCACAGCACCAGGTAGGCCTCGGAATTGACGCTGAGCTTGCGCAGCGCACCCTTGATCTCCTCGACCGACAGTTGCTCGCCGCCGAAGTACTTCTCCAGCAGTGCCTCGTCGGTCTCCGCGACCGCCTCGAGCAGCTTGGTGCGGTACTCGTCGGCTTTCTCCTGCAGTTCGGCCGGGATGTCGATGGTCTCGTAGGTCTCGCCGAGCTTGGTCTCGCCCCGCCACACCTTGGCCTTCATCTCGACCAGGTCGATGATGCCTTCGAAGTCGCCCTCGGAGCCGACGGGCAGCTGGATCGGAATGACGTTGGCGCCCAGCCGATCCTCCATGGTCTTCACGGAGAAGTAGAAGTCGGCGCCGATCTTGTCCATCTTGTTGACGAAGCAGATCCGCGGGACGTCGTATTTGTCGGCCTGCCGCCAGACCTGCTCGGACTGCGGCTCGACACCTTCCTTGCCGTCGAAGACGGCGACGGCACCGTCCAGCACGCGCAGGCTGCGCTCAACTTCGACAGTGAAATCAACGTGACCAGGCGTGTCGATAATGTTGATCTGGTTGTCGTTCCAGAAGCAGGTCGTGGCAGCCGACGTGATCGTGATGCCGCGTTCCTGCTCCTGCTCCATCCAGTCCATGGTGGCGGCGCCGTCATGGACCTCACCGATCTTGTAGCTGATACCGGTGTAGTAGAGGATGCGCTCGGTCGTCGTCGTCTTGCCGGCGTCGATGTGCGCCATGATGCCGATGTTGCGGACCCTGGTGAGGTCGGTCAGCACGTCCTTCTGTGCCACAGAAGTCTTCCCACTCTTTCAGTTGCCTAGTTAGTTCGCTGTCGGTTCTGCGCCCAGGCCGGCCACTTGAGCCAGTTGACGCCGTCTTCGGCTCCTACCAGCGATAGTGCGCAAAGGCGCGGTTTGCCTCGGCCATCTTGTGGGTGTCCTCGCGTCGCTTGACTGAGGCCCCGAGGCCATTGCTGGCATCCAGGATCTCGTTTGCCAGCCGCTCGATCATCGTCTTCTCCCGACGTTGCCGCGAGAAGCTGACCAGCCAGCGCAGCGCCAGCGTCGTCGAGCGGTCCGGACGCACCTCGACGGGCACCTGGTAGGTCGCACCGCCGACGCGTCGGCTGCGCACCTCCAGGGCGGGCTTCACGTTGTCGAGAGCGCGCTTCAAAGTGATCACGGGATCGGTGCCGGTCTTGTCGCGGGCTTGTTCGAGCGCTGCATAAACAATGCGCTCAGCGAGCGATTTCTTCCCCTTGCATCAAAACCTTATTCACCAACTGGGTGACCAGCTGCGACCCGTAGACCGGGTCGTTGACCAACGGACGCTTGGGTGCGGGCCCCTTGCGCGGCATCAGCTCTTCTCCTTCTTGGCGCCGTAACGGCTCCGGGCCTGCTTGCGGTTCTTCACGCCCTGGGTGTCGAGCGAACCGCGGATGATCTTGTAACGCACACCGGGCAGGTCCTTGACTCGGCCACCACGCACCAGCACCATCGAGTGCTCCTGCAGGTTGTGGCCCTCGCCGGGGATGTAGGCCGTGACCTCGACCTGACTCGTCAGCTTCACACGCGCGACCTTCCGAAGCGCCGAGTTCGGCTTCTTCGGGGTGGTCGTGTACACGCGGGTGCACACACCACGACGCTGCGGGCTGCCCTTCAGAGCCGCGGTCTTGACCTTGGCGACCTTGTCGCGACGACCCTTGCGGACCAGCTGCTGAATGGTTGGCATCTACCGGCTTTCTATTTCGTTTCTACGTTTTGCGTTCACGTTCTGTTGTGTGCCCCACCGCGGGATACACCCTGCTCGCCCCGAATTTAACCAGCTCATCCGGTTGCAACGTGGACACGCGAATTGGCCCGGCATCCACGCCCTCACGTCAGGCGCGCAGGCCGCCAGGCACGAGCTACCACAATACCCGCCGCTGGTCTGCGAGGTCAAAGCGGCGTTGGGCAGCTTTCACGCCGGCTCCGAATCAGCTCGGCGAAGCGGGCGCGGTCCGCGCCTGCATGCCCGCAGCCAGCCGCAACACCATATCGGAGAACACCGCGTCGGTGTCGACGTCGTCCATCACCCCGGTCATTTCCAGCAGCACGAACCCATGCATCGCCGACCAGAACTCGAGCGAGGCGTGAAAAGCCGCTTCGCCGTCCAGCCCGTAGGAGTTCAGCACCGCCATTACCGGCGCGGCCGCGCCCCTGGTGGCGGTGGCGTATTCCGGGTCGTCACCGCCCAGTGGCATCCGGGTGAACGCCGAGTACCGACCGGGGTGGTGATGGGCGTAACTGCGATAGGCGCCGGCCATGACCAGTACCGCGTCCTCGCGGGCGCGCCCCTCCCCGACCCGGTTGAGCATCGTGATGATGTCGTCGATGACCCGGATCCGCACGGCACGGCGCAGGTCCTCCAGGCTGTCCACGTGGTTGTACAGCGACGGGCCCTTGGTCCCGAGTTGGGTGGCCAGTGCGTTGATCGTCAACGAGTCCCAGCCCTCCCGGTCCAGGAAGGTCAAGGCGCCGTCGACGATGCCGTCGCGGCTCAGCTTGGCCGGACGAGCCATGGACTTGCCCGCTTTCCCCGCGCGCGGGCGGCCACCCACTGACGACGGTTCCGGCTGTGCTGCCATGGCGATTCGCCCCTTCGACTTGCTGGTCAACTAATGACTCTAGTTGACCGGGAGGTGAAAGCGAGGTGCCCGAAGCGGGTGGCGCCGCGGCAACCGCACCCGGTGCACCCGGTAAATGCAAATTTGCCGTTCATAGCGCAGGCAAATCCACGTAGTCTCTTTCGCAGGCTCAGTCTGCAGTCAAGCCGCCCAAGCGAAGGGGGCACGGGAGTGAATTGGACAACGGTCGCCGGTGCACTCGCTACCTGCGCCATCACGATCGCTGCCACACCAGCCGCCCCGCCGCCGGCCGCGCACGCTAAGAACGGCGACACCCATATCACCGGGATGGGCCTCGAGCAGGTGCTGGACTGCAACGATTCCACCCTGATCGTCAACGGCACTTTGAATATCATCACCGCGAAGGGAAGCTGCTATGCCGTGACCGTCATGGGCTCGTCCAACACAGTGATCGCCGACAACGTTGTCAACGACATCACCGTCTACGGCTACGACGAGACGGTCTTTTACAAAGGTGGTGACCCGGTTCTCTGGGACCGCGGTCGCGAACTGGGCATGGTAAACCGGCTACAGCGGGTAGGCAGCTGAGCCACTCACCCGACCTTTCCTAGGGGGAATCGAGAAACCATGCGCGCCCACGTCATTGCGTCCTTCACCGGGTCCAAGACCGCCGCATCCGCCCTGGCGCTGGCCGCGATAGCGGGCGCTGTGGTGCTGGCCGGCTGCAGCTCGACGGCCAACCCGCCCGGAGGCACCTCGACCTCGACGACTGCAACGACGAGCACCGCGGCGCCGACATCGAGTGGCACCGCCGCGCCGACGACATCGACAGCCGGCCCGACCGCTTCCACCTCGATCGAGATCGGCAACTCGCTGAACTACGGCGCGATCGGCACCACCGCTACCATTCCCTGCGACGGGAAATCACTGAACGTCGGCGGCTCGGACGACACGCTGACCGTGACCGGCACCTGCGCGACGGTGACCGTCACCGGCGCGAACAACAAGATCACCTTCGACCAGGTCGATTCGCGCATCACGGTGGTGGGGCTCAACAACACCATCACCTACAAGGCCGGTGACCCCAAGGTCGACAACCTCGGCCCGGGCAACACCGTCAACAAGGGCTGAACCGCTAGTCCCTCCGGGGCGCCGTGGCGACCGGCGCCCGCGGCGAACCGCCCGGCGCCCGCCGCGGCCTCGGCGCCGACGCGGAAGATGCTGGCAAACTCGAGGTCGATGGCCGCCGACTCGGGCAGCCCCCATTGGTGCAGGGCTGAGAGCCGATCCGATCGCAGGCACTGCTGCGGGAGCGCGGCCAGTTCGGCGGCCAGCTTCTCGGCGGCCTCCCGGGCCTGGTCCTTGGGCACCACCCGATTGGCCAACCCCATCGTCAGCGCTTCGTCGGCGCGCACGCCGCGGCCGGTGAGGATCATGTCCATGGCCCGGCTGTGCCCGATCAAGCGCGGCAGGCGCACGGTACCGCCGTCGATGAGCGGCACCCCCCAGCGCCGGCAGAACACGCCGAACACGGCATCTTCCTCGGCCACCCGCAGATCGCACCACAGCGCCAACTCCAGACCCCCGGCGACGGCGTATCCGCTGACCGCGGCGATCACCGGTTTGGACAGCACCATGCGGCTGGGCCCCATCGGTCCGGGTCCTGTCCGGTGTACGGCATTGGTCTCCGTTGTGCCGAAGGCCTTCAAATCTGCTCCGGCGCAAAAGGTTCCGTGATCGCCCCACAGCACGGCCACCGACGCGGAGTCGTCGCGGTCGAATTCGGAGAAGGCGGCGTACAGGGCCGCGGCGGTCGGGCCGTTGACGGCGTTACGGGCCTCCGGCCGGTTGAGAATCACCGTGGTCACCGGGCCGTTGCGCTCCACACGCACCGGGTCACTCATGTCGCCTCCAGGAGTTGGGATTTGTCGCGTTGTTCCGCCAGTTCGGTGGCGAAGTCGTGGTAGGCGGCGCGCAATCCCGCGCCGGGCCAATCAGCGGGCAACAGTTCGGCGGGCAACATCGGGTCGGTGAGCAGGTGACGCACCATCGCCGCGGCCACCATGAACCGCGCGGGAATGTCTGCCGCTCGCGCCATCTCGTCAAGCAATCGGTGACCGGCTTCGGCCCAGCCGGACAGGTCCCACAGTTGGCCGGCCAACTCAGCGGGTGTGTCGTCTCGGCCCCGCAGCACCCGGACCCGGGCCGAGACGTCCGGCTCGAGTTCCAGGTCGAGGTTGTCGGGCCGCATCCACACCCCTTCGCGCAGCTCACCAAAGCGCTTGTGGTGCATAGTTGTTCGCAGTGCGGCCCGGGTGCGCGCGTCGGTGCCCACGCTGGTGACGATCAGAATGTGCCAGTGCCCCCGCCAGGCCCGGGTCCCTGGCCGCATAGCCTCGTCCTGCCGTCGCTGCCGGGCCAGCAACCGATCCGAAAGCCGGTAGCCGTCAGCGGACCGGATCAGGTCGCCGGCGCTGACCATGCGTGTCAGCGCCACTCGCAGCGCCGTCTCCTTGATGCCGAAATCGGCTGTCAGCCTGATCAATTCGCTGGCGGTGGCCCACGCGGGATGAGCACCGAGCAGCACGCTGAGCACCACTGAGCGGGCAGTCATGTTCGGCATGGCTATACCTGTGAGGCCTGGCGCCCGTAGTCGCCGAACGGCTCGTCGCGGTGGCGCACCGCGTCCCGAAAGCCGTGCTCGACCGCGTCGGCGACGAAGGCGTGACCCTCGGGCGTGTGCCGGGCGACACCGTCGAACACCGTGCTGACCATCCTGCTGGTGGCCACACCCTGTTGCAGCAGAGCGGAATTGAGCGCGAGCTTGACCATGATCAGCTGGTTCACCGGGACGGCCGCGATCCGCTCTACCAGTCGCTCGGTGCGCTCGTCGAGGTCTTTCGGGTCCGGCGCCTCGACCGCCAGGCCCCACTCGGCGGCTTGCGCGCCGGTGATGCAATCCCCGGTAAACAGAAGGCGTTTGGCTCGCTGGTCGCCGAGCCGGTGCGCCCACAGGCCTGCGGCGGGCACGCCCCACACCCGCGTGGGCGGGTAGCCGATCTTGGCGTCGGCGGCCGCGATCACCTGATCGGCGTGCAGTGCGATGTCGGTGCCGCCGGCCACGCAGTAACCGTGGATCTTGACCACCGTCGGTTTGTCGGCGTGCATCAGGCTGGAAAACCCGCGCACGAAGCGACTCATCATCTGGTAGTCGATCATCGGGTCCCACGGCCGATCGGCGAAGTGGTTGATGGCCTGGGTCTTACCGTCCAGCACGGTGCCGCTGTAGGCACCGGTCCCGCCTGCCGAGCCGGTTCCGTCGGCGTAGGCGGACAAGTCGAATCCGGCGCAGAAGCCCTCGCCGCGGCCGGACACCAGGATGACGTGGACGTTCGGGTCCAGGTCGGCCCGCTCCACCAGTGCGGAGAGCTCCAGCGGGGTATCGGCGATGATCGCGTTGCCCTTGTCGGGCCGGTTGAAGGTGATCCGCGCAACCCGGTCGGTGACCTCGTAGGTCATGGTCTTCAGATTGCTGAAATCGACCGGCCTGATGGCATGGGTCATTGGCGCCGCTCTCCCCGCAAGCGGGTGGGGGTACCTCCCACTTGTGGGGCGTGCCCCCACCTCATCGCTTCGCTCTGCATCGTCGCCGGCGCGATCATGTTGCGGCTCAGCCTTTTACCAAGGCACGTTCCAGAATGGGGGCGAGGTCCAGCCCGACCGGCATGGTGCCGAACGCGCCGCCCCACTGGCCGGCGAGCCGGGTGGCCAGGAACGCCTCGGCGACCGCGGGGTGCCCGTCGCGCACCAGCAGCGAACCCTGCAGCGCCAGGCAGATGTCCTCGGCGATCTTGCGGGCGCGGTACGCGACGGTCCCAAGATCGCTGTGTTCGGCCAGTTGCGGTCTCAGCTGCTCGACATGGTGGTCCAGCCTGTCGTCCTGACCCGCGGTCCCGGCCAGTTCGTCGAACAGCACCTCGATGCACTCGGGTCGAGTTGCCATGGCACGCAGCGTATCCAGCGCGCTGACGTTTCCGGAGCCCTCCCAGATGCCCATCAGCGGCGCCTCCCGGTACAACCGAGGCATCCCGGACTCCTCGACATAACCGTTGCCGCCCAGACACTCCAGCGCCTCGACGGCGTGCGGGGTGGAGCGCTTGCACACCCAGTACTTGCTGGCCGCCAAGCCGATGCGGCGCAGCAGCGCTTCCCGTTGATCGCCACGCACCGCCTTGTCGGTGGCACCGGCCATCCGCATCGCGACGATGGTGGCGGCCTCGGCCTCCACCGCCAGGTCCGCCAGCACGTTGCGCATCAGGGGCTGGTCAATCAGGTAGGCGCCGAAGGCCTTTCGGTGCTGGGCGTGATGGATGGCCCGGGTCAGACCGGTGCGCATGCTGGTGGCACTGCCCAGCGTGCAGTCCAGCCGGGTGAGGTTGACCATCTCGATGATGGTGGGGACGCCGCGGCCCTCTTCGCCGACCAACCATGCTGTGGCACCGTCGTATTCGACCTCACTGGACGCGTTGGCGTGATTGCCGAGCTTGTCTTTGAGCCGCTGCAGGAACATCCGGTTACGGGTGCCGTCGGGCAGGATCCGTGGCAGCATGAAGCAGCTCAGCCCGCTCGGCGCCTGCGCCAGCACCAGGAAGACGTCGCACATCGGGGCCGAGGTGAACCATTTGTGGCCGGTCAGGCTATAGGTGCCGTCCGCGTTGGGGGTGGCCTGGGTGGTGCCGGCGCGCACGTCGGAGCCGCCCTGTTTCTCGGTCATCGACATGCCCGCGGTAATGCCGGGTTTCGTCGTCGGCCAGTTTCAGTTCCGGGTCGTACTCGCGGCTGGTCAGCAACGGCTCGTAGACCGCCGCCAGCTCGGGGTTGAACCGCAGCGCCGGGACGACCGCGTAGGTCATGGAGATCGGGCACACATGGCCCGCTTCGCAATTCCAGGCTGACATCTTGGCGGCCCGAACGACGTGACTGCCGGGCCGGTCGTCGGCCCAGGGGGCGGCATGCAGGCCATGGGAGATCGCGGCGCGCATCAGCTCGTGGTAGGCCGGGTCGTACTCCACCTCATCGACGCGGTGGCCGTAGCGCATCGTGGGTGTGCAGGATCGGCCGGTTGCGGTCCGCCAGCTCGCTCCACCGGATCGCCTGGCTCGAACCCGACAGCGCGCCAACCTCGTTTACCTCATCCAGGCCCCACTGCCCGCCCTCGCGGATCAACGCCTCGACGAGCACCGGGAAGGACGCCGGGTTGTAGTTCTCCAGGGTCGGAACCTGGTTGGTGACGGCATGCGTGTCTGACATGGTGTCTATATTACATTTTCTCGACAACCGCACAAGAGAAGTAATACTAGTGCGGGGGCGCGGCGAAGAAGTCCCACAGCATGTGCGCGGCGAAGGACGGCCATTCGTGGCCGCCCCCGTCGACGGTGATCAGCACGACGCCGCGGTTATCGGCGCACCCGGCGGTTGAGGTGGCGACTGGACCTGCGGTCGTGACGGCGGGGTTGCCGCATTGATCTACCTTGCGCCAGAACGCATCGGACTCTTGCGCCGGTGGAAAGTTCATCGAATTGAAACCCTGCCCGCCGGTGTAGGGCACAACCGGATCGGCGGTGCCATGAATGTGCATGACCGATGTCGGGTGCGGGGACTGGCACGAGTTCAGCTGAGCGCCGGCAACCGGGCCGATCGCCGCGAAGATGTCGGTGGAACACGCCAGGGTGTATGACATGATGCCGCCGTTGCTCATGCCGGTGGCGTAGACCTTGCGTGGGTCGATGCCGATGTTCCTGGAGATGTCAATGACGGTGGCGCGGATGAAGCCGATGTCGTCGACGTCCTTACGTGCGGGTCGGCCGCAGCACCCTCCTCCGTTGACGTTCCAGCCCCGGTCGAGGCCATCGGGGTAGGCAACGACAAACTTGCCCGCGTCGGCCGTCGCGTCCCATTTGGAGGCTCTTTCGGCTTGCTTGGCGGTTGCCGAGTAGCCGTGCATCATGACCACGAGCGCGGCAGACGCGGGCACTCCGGCCGGGATGTAGAGACGGTAGCTGCGATCGTGTCCGCCGACAGTCATGTGGTGGATGCTGGTGCCGGTGACGAAGCCCGTCGGCAGCGTCCAGTCCTCTATCGCCGAGCAACCCGCGAGCACAAGTGCTGCCCCAAGAATGAGCGCGGCGAGGCGGTGGGCCACAGCTGATCAGCCGAGGTGTTCCCGCAGAAACGCGATGTCGTCCTTGCGGCCCTCGTCGGCGGTTTCGCAAATGACCGGCGCGTCGGCGGCTTTGACGATGGCAACGAGCAGATCGGGATCGATCTGGCCGGTGCCGAAGTTGGCGTGCCGGTCTGCACCGGAGCCCGCAGCGTCCCTCGAGTCGTTGCAGTGCACCAGGTCGATCCGGCCGGTCAACGCCTTGATGCGGTCTACGGCGTCGATCAGCTTCTCCCCCGCGGCCCACGCGTGACAGGTGTCCAAGCAGAAGCCAATGCCCTTGTCACCGATGTGATCCCACAGTCTGCCGATGGTGTCGAAGTGGCGAGCCATCGCGTGGTCGCCGCCCGCGGTGTTTTCCAGATACACCGGCACCTCGGTTTCGAGGTAGTCCAAGGCTTTGACCCACCGCTCGAAGCCGGCCTCCATGTCGTTGTCGTCGGCGTGGCCACCGTGCACGATCACCGCCGTCGCGCTGATTTCCGCGGCGGCGTCGCAGGTGTCCTGCAGGATCTTGCGCGACGGGATGCGGATGCGGTTGTTGGCCGATGCCACGTTGATGAGATACGGCGCGTGGATGTAGAGCGGCATGGTCGACGACTTCAGCGTCTGCGCGTCATCACGCGGCTTGGGCTTCTTCCAGCTCTGCGGATTGCCCAGGAAAAACTGCACCACGTCGGCGCCGTCCGCCTGCGCGGCGGCCAACGGATCGTCTTGGTGGACGTGTGAACCGATAAGCACGCCGCCCAGTCTAGTGAGCGCCCCTGACGGCCGTCGTTCGCGAACGTGCGGTTAGCCGCACGCTCGACGCCCAGCGTGCGGCTAGCCGCACACTCGGGGCACGAGAAAACCCCCGCACCAGCGGGGGCTTTCTCGTTGCTGACTAGCGGTAGTCGCTGTACCCGTAGTCGTCCAGCGGAACCGCGGCACCGGTGGCCTGACCGAAGTCCGGGCTGTAGTACTGATCCTCGTAGGACGGGATCGTGTACGCCGCAGCGCGGGCTTCCTCGGTGGGCTGCACCTGGATGTTGCGGTAGCGGTTGATACCGGTACCAGCCGGGATCAGCTTTCCGATGATCACGTTCTCCTTCAGACCCTGCAGCTTGTCGCTGCGGCAGTTGATCGCCGCATCGGTCAGCACCCGCGTGGTCTCCTGGAACGACGCCGCGGACAGCCACGAGTCGGTGGCGAGGCTCGCCTTGGTGATACCCATCAGCACCGGACGACCGGCGGCGGGCTCGCTGCCCTCGGCCACCACCCGACGGTTCGACGCCTCGAACTCCGCACGGTCGATCAGCGAGCCGGGCAGGAACTCGGTCGAGCCCGAATCGATGATGGTGACCCGGCGCAACATCTGCCGCACGATCACCTCGATGTGCTTGTCGTGGATCGACACACCCTGTGCCCGGTAGACCTCCTGGGTCTCCCGAACGAGGTGGATCTGCACCTGACGTGGGCCCTGGACACGCAACACCTCGTGCGGGTCGGCGGAGCCTTCCATCAACTGCTGGCCAACCTCGACGTGGTCGCCGTCGGAGAGCACCCGCTCGGAACCGTCGTCGTGCTTGAACACCCGCAGCCGCTGCCGCTTGGAGAGCTTGTCGTAGACCACTTCCTCGCCCCCGTCGTCGGGAACGACGGTGATCTTGTAGAAGCGCTCGCCCTCCTCGAGACGGATACGACCGGTGACATCCGCGATCGGCGCCTTGCCGCGCGGCACCCGGGCCTCGAACAGCTCCTGGACACGTGGCAGACCGCCGGTGATGTCCTCACCGACACCACCCTGGTGGAAGGTACGCATGGTCAGCTGCGTGCCGGGCTCACCGATGGACTGGGCGGCGACGATGCCGACGGCTTCGCCGATGTCGACCAGTTTGCCGGTGGCCATCGAACGGCCGTAGCACGTCGCGCAGACGCCGGTGCCGGTGGTGCACGTCAGCACGGAGCGCACCTTGATCTGCGTGATGCCCGCCGCCAGCAGAGCGTCGATCGACGGGTCACCCAGGTCCTCACCGCGCGCGACGACGACGTTGCCGGCCTCGTCGACCGCGTCGGCGCCCAAAGTCCGCGCGTACGCCGATGTCTCGATGTACGGATCGCGGATCAGCGTGCCGTCGGGCTGACGTTCGGCCAGCTCGACGATGATGCCGCGCTCGGTCTGGCAGTCGTGCTCGCGCACGATGACGTCCTGGCTCACGTCCACCAGACGACGAGTCAGGTAACCCGAGTCTGCGGTACGCAATGCGGTGTCCGCCAAGCCCTTTCGAGCGCCGTGGGTGTTGATGAAGTACTCCAGCACGGTCAGGCCCTCGCGGAACGAGGACTTCACCGGACGCGGGATGAACTCACCCTTCGGGTTGGTCACCAGACCCTTCATGCCGGCCAGCGTCCGGGTCTGGGTGAAGTTACCCGTGGCACCCGAGTCGACGATCGTGATGATCGGGTTGTCGACCGGGTAGTGGTCCCGAAGCGCCTGACCGACCTCGTCGGTGGCTTCCTTCCAGATCTCCACCAGCGCCTCGTTGCGCTCGTCATGGTTCAAAGCGCCACGCTGGAACTGCTTTTCGACCTTCTCGGCGCGCTCCTCGTAGTGGTCGAGGATCTCCTTCTTACGCGGCGGCACCAACACGTCGGCCATCGAGACCGTGACACCGCTTCGGGTCGCCCAGTAGAACCCGGCGTCCTTGAGCTTGTCGACGGTCTGCGCGACGACGATCATCGGGTAGCGCTCGGCCAGGTCGTTGATGATGGCAGCCTGCACCTTCTTGTGCATCTGCTTGTTCACGAACGCATAGCCCAGCGGCAGCAACTCGTTGAACATCACCCGGCCCAGCGTGGTCTCTGCCATCCAGGCGTCACCCGGCTGCCAGCCGTTGGCACCGAACCGCTCGGCCTCGATCTCGGCCGGCGGGCGCAGCTGGGTCAGCCGCACCTTGATCTTGGCCCGTACCGACAGCACACCGCGGTCGGCGGCCATGATCGCCTCGGCCGGTGTGGAGTACACACCGGTCTCCGGGCGGTCGCCACTGGCCGCCTGGTATTCGCCGGTGTCGCCGTCGACCTCGGTGGTCAGGAAGTACAGCCCGGTCACCATGTCCAGTCGTGGCATGGCCAGCGGGCGGCCGGATGCCGGCGACAGGATGTTGTTCGACGACAGCATCAGGATGCGGGCCTCGGCCTGCGCCTCGGCGCTCAGCGGCAGGTGCACTGCCATCTGGTCGCCGTCGAAGTCGGCGTTGAACGCCTCACACACCAACGGGTGCAGCTGAATGGCCTTGCCTTCCACCAGCATTGGCTCGAAGGCCTGAATGCCCAGCCGGTGCAGGGTAGGTGCGCGGTTCAGCAGCACCGGATGCTCGGCGATGACCTCTTCGAGCACGTCCCACACCTGCGGACGCTGGCGCTCCACCATGCGCTTGGCGCTCTTGATGTTCTGCGCGTGGTTGAGGTCCACCAGCCGCTTCATCACGAACGGCTTGAACAGCTCCAGCGCCATCAGCTTGGGCAGACCGCACTGGTGCAGCTTGAGCTGCGGGCCGACGACGATGACCGAACGCCCGGAGTAGTCGACACGCTTGCCGAGCAGGTTCTGACGGAACCGGCCCTGCTTGCCCTTGAGCAGGTCGCTCAACGACTTCAGCGGACGGTTGCCCGGCCCGGTGACGGGGCGGCCGCGACGGCCGTTGTCGAACAGCGCGTCGACCGACTCCTGCAGCATCCGCTTCTCGTTGTTGACGATGATCTCGGGCGCGCCGAGGTCGATCAGCCTCTTGAGGCGGTTGTTCCGGTTGATCACGCGGCGGTACAGGTCGTTCAGGTCGGACGTGGCGAACCGGCCGCCGTCGAGCTGCACCATCGGGCGCAGCTCCGGCGGGATCACCGGCACCGCGTCGAGCACCATGCCCATCGGCGAGTTGCCGGACTGCTGGAAGGCCGCAACCACCTTCAGGCGCTTGAGGGCACGAAGCTTCTTCTGCCCCTTGCCGTTTCGGATGACGTCACGCAGCGTGTCGGCCTCGGCGTCGATGTCGAAGTTCTCGATCAACTTCTGAATCGACTCCGCACCCATGGCGCCGGTGAAGTACTCGCCGTAGCGGTCCTGCAGTTCGCGGTAGAGGTTCTCGTCGACGATCAGCTGCTTGGGGGCCAGCTTGGTGAAGGTGCTCCAGATGTCCTCCAGCCGGTCCAGCTCACGCTGGGCGCGGTCACGGAGCTGGCGCATCTCGCGCTCGCCGCCGTCCCGAACCTTGCGCTTGGCGTCGGCCTTCGCGCCCTCGGCCTCCAGCTCGGCCAGGTCGGCCTCGAGCTTCTGCGCGCGGGCCTCCAGGTCGGAGTCACGCTGGTCCTCAACGCCTTTGCGCTCCACCACCATTTCGGCCTCGAGGGTGGACAGCTCGTTGTGCCGCATCTCATCGTCGACCGCGGTGATCACGTAGGCGGCGAAGTAGATGATCTTCTCGAGATCCTTCGGCGCCAGGTCGAGCAGGTACCCCAGGCGCGAGGGCACGCCCTTGAAGTACCAGATGTGGGTGACCGGGGCCGCCAGCTCGATGTGGCCCATCCGCTCACGACGCACCTTGGCGCGAGTCACCTCGACGCCACAGCGCTCACAGATGATGCCCTTGAAGCGCACGCGCTTGTACTTGCCGCAGTAGCACTCCCAGTCGCGAGTAGGTCCGAAGATCTTCTCGCAGAACAGGCCGTCCTTCTCTGGCTTCAGCGTGCGGTAGTTGATGGTCTCCGGCTTCTTGACCTCGCCGTAGGACCATTGCCTGATGTCCTCCGCGGTGGCAAGACCAATGCGGAGTTCATCGAAGAAGTTGACGTCTAGCACGTAACTCCCTTTCCCCTTGCGGGTTTAGTGATCCTTCAAAAAGACTGGTATTACGCAAGATCCTCGACAGACGCGGATTCGTTGCGCGACAAGTTGATTCCGAGGTTGGCCGCCGCGCGCTCGAGGTCCTCGTCCTCGCCCTCGCGCAGCTCGATCGCCGCGCCGTCCGAGGACAGCACCTCAACGTTGAGGCACAGCGACTGCAGCTCTTTGAGCAGCACCTTGAACGACTCCGGGATGCCCGGCTCCGGGATGTTCTCGCCCTTGACGATCGCCTCGTATACCTTGACCCGCCCGACGGTGTCGTCGGACTTGATGGTCAACAGCTCCTGCAGCGTGTACGCCGCGCCGTAGGCCTGCATGGCCCAGCACTCCATCTCACCGAACCGCTGGCCACCGAACTGCGCCTTACCGCCCAGCGGCTGCTGGGTGATCATCGAGTACGGACCGGTGGAGCGGGCGTGGATCTTGTCGTCCACCAGGTGGTGCAGCTTCATGATGTACATGTAGCCAACCGTCACCGGATACGGGAACGGTTCGCCGCTGCGCCCGTCGAACAGCACGGCCTTGCCGTCGCCGTTGACCATCACGTCACCGTCGCGGTTGGGCAGCGTGGCCGACAGCAGACCCTGCAGCTCCTCTTCCTTGGCGCCGTCGAACACCGGAGTCGACACGATCTGGTTCGGCTGCAGCGTGCAGCAACTCCTCCGGCAGGTTGCCGGCCCAGTCCGGCGAACCCTCGATGTTCCAGCCGGACTTGGCCACCCACCCGAGGTGGGTCTCCAGAATCTGGCCGATGTTCATCCGTCGCGGCACACCGTGCGTGTTCAGGATGATGTCCACCGGGGTACCGTCCGGCATGAACGGCATGTCCTCGACAGCCAGGATCTTGCCGATGACGCCCTTGTTGCCGTGCCGGCCGGCCAGCTTGTCGCCGTCGGAGATCTTGCGCTTCTGGGCGACGTAGACCCGGACCAGCTCGTTGACGCCGGCGGACAGCTCATCGTCGTCCTCACGCGAGAACACCCGAATGCCGATGACCTTGCCGGATTCGCCGTGCGGCACCTTCAGTGACGTGTCGCGAACCTCGCGGGCCTTCTCACCGAAGATCGCGCGCAGCAGCCGCTCCTCCGGGGTCAGCTCGGTCTCACCCTTCGGGGTGACCTTGCCGACCAGGATGTCGCCGTCACGAACCTCGGCACCGATGCGTACGATGCCGCGTTCGTCGAGGTCCGCCAGGACCTCGTCGGAGACGTTCGGGATGTCCCGGGTGATCTCCTCGGCGCCCAGCTTGGTGTCGCGGGCATCGATCTCGTGCTCCTCGATGTGAATCGAGGTGAGCACGTCCTCTTCAACCAGACGGTTGGACAGGATGATCGCGTCCTCGTAGTTGTGGCCTTCCCACGGCATGACGGCCACCAGCAGGTTCTTGCCCAGGGCCATCTCACCGTTCTCGGTGCAGGGCCCGTCGGCAATCACCTGGCCGGCCTCGACGCGGTCTCCCGCGTCGACGATCGGCGACTGGTTGGCGCAGGTGCCGTGGTTGGACCGGGCGAACTTGCGCATCCGGTAGGTGTGCCGGGTGCCGTCGTCGGCCATCACGGTGATGTAGTCGGCGGACACCTCCTCGATGACCCCGGACTTGTCGGCGACCACGACGTCGCCGGCGTCGATCGCCGCACGCAACTCCATGCCGGTACCGACCAGCGGCGCCTCGCTACGCACCAGCGGGACCGCCTGGCGCTGCATGTTGGCACCCATCAGGGCACGGTTGGCGTCGTCGTGCTCGAGGAACGGGATCATGGCCGTGGCCACCGACACCATCTGGCGCGGCGACACGTCCATGTAGTCCACCTCGGCACGAGGGCACGTACTCGACCTCGCCCGCCTTACGGCGAACCAGGACGCGTGCCTCGATGAACCGGCCATCGTCGTCGATCGGCGAGTTGGCCTGCGCCACGACGTGGCGGTCCTCCTCGTCGGCGGTCAGGTAGTGGATCTCGTCGGAAACCACACCGTCGACCACCTTGCGGTACGGCGTCTCGATGAACCCGAACGGATTGACCCGCGCGTACACCGACAACGAGCCGATCAGACCGATGTTCGGCCCCTCCGGGGTCTCGATCGGGCACATCCGGCCGTAGTGGCTGGGGTGCACGTCGCGGACTTCCAGCCCGGCGCGCTCACGCGACAGACCACCAGGACCCAGCGCCGACAGCCGGCGCTTGTGGGTGAGCCCCGACAGCGGGTTGTTCTGGTCCATGAACTGCGACAGCTGGCTGGTGCCGAAGAACTCCTTGATCGCGGCGACCACGGGCCGGATGTTGATCAGCGTCTGCGGCGTGATGGCCTCGACGTCCTGCGTGGTCATCCGCTCCCGGACGACCCGCTCCATCCTGGACATGCCGACCCGGATCTGGTTCTGGATCAGCTCGCCGACCGTGCGCAGCCGGCGGTTGCCGAAGTGGTCGATGTCGTCGGTCTCGACCGGGACCTCGGCGCCGCCCGGAACGGTCATCGTGGTCTGGCCCTCGTGCAGACGAACCAGGTACTCGATGGTGGCGACGACGTCCTCTTCGGTCAGCGTCGACGACGTGATCGGCTCGCCCGGGTGCAGCCCGAGCTTCTTGTTGACCTTGTAACGGCCCACCCGGGCCAGGTCGTAGCGCTTCTCCTTGAAGAACAGGTTCTCCAGCAGCGTCTGCGCGGACTCCTTGGTGGGCGGTTCGCCCGGACGCAGCTTGCGGTAGATGTCCAGCAGCGCCTCGTCGGAGCCGCGGTGTTGTCCTTCTCCAGCGTCGACATCATGATCTCGGAGAAGCCGAAGCGCTCCACGATCCGCTCGTTGGTCCAACCCAGTGCCTTGAGCAGCACGGTGACGGGCTGGCGACGCTTGCGGTCGATACGCACACCCACGGTGTCGCGCTTGTCGACGTCGAACTCCAGCCAGGCACCACGACTGGGGATCACCTTGACGCTGTGCAGCGTCTTTTCGGTGGACTTGTCGATGGTCTCGTCGAAGTACACACCGGGTGACCGCACCAACTGGCTGACCACCACACGCTCGGTCCCGTTGATGATGAAGGTGCCCTTCTCGGTCATCATCGGGAAGTCGCCCATGAACACCGTCTGGCTCTTGATCTCGCCGGTGTTGTTGTTGATGAACTCAGCCGTGACGAACAGCGGAGCCGCGTACGTCATGTCCTTGTCTTTGCACTCGTCGACCGGCGCCTTGACCTCGTCGAAACGGGGGTCGGAGAACGACAGCGACATGGAGCCCGAGAAGTCCTCGATCGGCGACAGCTCGTAGAGCACCTCTTCGAGACCGCCCACCGGTTTGACGTCTCCGCGGGAGGCCGCCGACTCGCGCCAGTGTGACGAGCCGATCAACCACTCGAAAGAGTCGGTCTGCACGTCAAGAAGCCCCGGAACCTCGAGCGGTTCGCGGAGCTTGGCGAACGAAATTCGGTTGGGTGCTCCCGGCACTGACGTATTAGCGGAACTTTGCGGGCGATTCTGGCGGAAATCTGCCAAGATGCATCCTTCCAGCACCTCGTGCGGCTAACGAGGGCCTGGGCCACCAGGGCTGTTCGCCGCAATAATTGTGTCGGTTCGGCCGGCGAACGATCTGCCCGAATCTCACGAACGCAACCGAATAGCTGAGCCGCAAAAGGACTCAGGCTAAGACCACGGTGTCAGGTGGCGGGTGAGGTGGGCAGGAAGTAGCCAGCGCAACGTCCAACAATAGCGCAGACGCGCGCATTCCTCAAATACCCAGCACAAGCTCGCTCGGGCGTCGCGGCGCTGGCTGGCGATCTCGACGTTCCCTGAATAAAGCAGACACATGCTGCCCAACAGATTGGCCCGTTTAGGCCCTGCCGTCAAGGGGGCGGGCGGCAAGTTACGTCGAGTTATCGTGAAATCTTTGCAACGCGACCCGCAGCAACTCGCATCGCCGGAGTCCGCGCGCAGTGACCAGCCAGCGAAGCCGAGTCGATCAGGGTTGAGAGTTTCTGTCACACCTCGCGCGACTGGTACTTGTGCTGACCCTCGAGATCATCGAGGATCGCCGTCTGCGCGGACTTGGGCAGTGTGTGCAACATCGCGCGCACCCGGGCCTGGCGCCGAGCGACCGCTTTACGCTCCGGCATCCCCGGCGTCGCGACGATCTGCGGCGGCACGCCCTCGATTTCCTCGGTACCACCGGTGTGGTGACCCGCATCAACCATCGCCTGCTCTTCGGCCATGGTGGCCTCGTCCTTCTCCTCGGACATGCCAATCGGCCCGATGCGGCGGCCGTTGAGGAACTGCCGCACCACGGGCTCGTCGCTGGTCAGCAACACCTCGCGGGGGCCGAACATGACCAGGTGCTTGCGGAACAACATGCCCATGTTGTCCGGCACCGTGCGGGCGACGCTGATGTTGTGCGTCACGATCAGGATGGTCGCGTCGATCTGGGCGTTGATGTCGAGGATCAGCTGGCTCAGGTAGGCGGTACGGACCGGGTCCAGACCGGAGTCGGGCTCGTCGCAGAGGATGATCTGCGGGTCGAGAACCAGGGCCCGGGCCAGCCCGGCACGCTTGCGCATACCGCCGGAGATCTCGCCGGGGAACTTCTTCTCGTCACCGGTCAGACCGACCATGGCCAGCTTCTCCATGACGATGTCACGGATCTCGCTTTCCTTCTTTTTGGTGTGCTCACGTAGCGGGAAGGCGGTGTTGTCGTAGAGGTTCATCGAGCCGAACAGCGCGCCGTCCTGGAACAGCACGCCGAACAGTGTGCGGATCTCGTAAAGCTCCTTGGCCGAGCATTCGATGATGTCGGTGCCGTCGATGAGGATCGAGCCGCGTTCCGGCCGCAGCAGGCCGATCAGGGACTTCAGGAACACCGACTTGCCAGTACCCGACGGGCCCAGCAACACGCTGACCTCCCCGGACGGGATCGTTAGCGTGACGTCTTCCCAGATCCTCGAGGAACCGAACGACTTGGTCAGTCCGTTGACCTCGATTGCGACGCCCATGGGGAATCCTTCCGTCGACGCGCATTACCCGCCACCTGCCCTGTTGTGGCTTGAGTCACTGTAGCGCACGCCTGGGGCGCGACATCAGGTTGCACTGATAACAATATTCGGCCCGCCACTCGGCTTCGTTACTCACCCAGTCGGCGCCCAGTTCCCGTGGAAGCCCATCGGAATCCGCTGGGGCAGCTCTACCGTGGCCATCGTCTCCAGGGTCTGCGCGTCAAGCAGCAGCAGCAGTCCTGCGTCGCGCCCGCGGTGACTGCCCAAGCCCATCAGGACGCCGTCATCTTCGGTCGCGGCAGCCGGGTTGGGCACGAAACACATCTCGCCGAGCAAAAGGTCGGGATCGACCGGGGCAACTTCGCTGGATCCGGTCGCGTAGTCGTGCTTGTACAGCGTCGTCGACATCTCATCTGCGCCGCCGGAAAGGTAGCCGCCGTCGACGCCGAGGGTGTAGCCGAAGCGGTGCCGGCCGCCCAGCAGAGTCTCGTTGATCCGGGGAAACTCCTGCGGCCGATCGTCGCGGCATTCGGTGCTCACCGAGCCCTTGGAAAGGTCGATCGTCCAGCGGTCGAGGGTGGGCCGGCTGTCACCGGGGCCACGAAGGTCGCGGTCGAACATCCGCGAGTAGCGCACCACGTCGAGCACCAGTGTCTCTGCGCCGTCTTTTGAGCCGTCCCGGATCTCCGAGTAGGCATTGAGCGGGTGGAAGACGTAGCAGGGTTCGATGTCGAACCAGCGCACGTCCTTGTTACCGCCTTCGCGCGGCATGACTCCGATGCGAGCGGGATAGTCAGCGTTCCAGGCGTAGGGCATCCGATGCATGGGCTGGCGATTCCGGTTGGTCATCGCGGTGATCGGACTGGGGATCCGGACGCGTCCCAGTAGCGATTGCACCACCAGTCGGGCCGGCTTGCTCAGCCTGCGTGGCACGTTCACCGGCAGTACCTGCATCGGATCAAATGTCACGGGTAGGTCGTAGATCACCACGTACTTATCGGTCAGCGAGAAGTCATGCATCATCGGCGACCCGCTCACCTCGATGTCCACGGTGCGGCGGGCCCGTCCCTGGGTGTCGATCACCGAGTACTGCACCGTCCGCCCGCGGGCGAAGCAGTAGGACAGTGCGTGCAGTTCGCCGGTCACCGGATCACGGTGGGGGTGTGCGGTGTAGCCGCCGAACAGTGTCCCGTCGAAATCGCAGGTGCCGACGGTGTCCAGGGCATCAGTGAGCTGGTAGTTGGCACCACCCCCCTCGACAAGTGCCAGCGTTCGTCCGGCGTGCGTCAACACATTGGTATTGGGGCCGACGGACAGCATTCCGGCGCGCGGGTTCAGGCCCGTCGGCTCCGACTCCCCCAGCGCGGCGCAGACGGCCGGTGTACGCACAAAGCGGTTGCGGTACCAGGTGGCCTTCCCGTCGCGCAGCGCGACGCCGTGCACCATCGCGTCGCCGCTGAACCAGTGATAGGTGGCGGGGTCGACGTCGGCGGCCGGGTTGGGACCGTTGCGCAAATAGCGTCCGGTGAGGTGCTCCGGGATGTGCCCGGTGACCTGCAAGGTCAGTCACAGTCAATTCGGCCGTCACCGGTGCCAGGAAGCCGCTGAGGTACGGGTTCTCGGCTTTGGCCGTTTGCATAGACGTCATGTCTGAGCTCCTATAACATTGTTATTTCGCGTTATTGAGACGGTACGCGTCCGATGAGAAGATGGCAAGGATGACTTCCCAGACCGAACGCAGCGTTCGCGACGAGATGGTGCATGCCGCCATCGCCCTACTCGACGAGCACGGGCCTGACGCGCTGCAGACCCGCAAGGTGGCCGGCGCCGCCGGGACCTCGACGATGGCGGTGTACACCCACTTCGGTGGGATGCGGGCGCTGATCGCGGCGGTCGCCGAGGAGGGCCTGCGGCAGTTCGACGCCGCGCTGTCGGTGCCGCAGACCGACGACCCGGTGGCCGACTTGCTGGCGACCGGCACGGCCTATCGGCGGTATGCGATCGTGCGGCCGCACATGTATCGGTTGATGTTCGGCAGCACCAGCGCGCACGGCATCAACGCGCCGGCGGGCAACGTGCTGACGCTGACGCTCGCGGAGATCGAAGCGGGCCTCCCCAGCTTCGCGCACGTGGTGCATAGGGTGCATCGATGCATGTTGGCCGGCCGGATCACCGTCGGCGACGCTGATGATGACACACAGGTAGTAGCCACCGCGGCCCAGTTCTGGGCGTTGGTACACGGGTTCGTGATGCTGGAACTGGCCGGGTTCTACGGCGATGACGGTGCAGCCGTCGGGCCGGTGCTCGGCTCGATGACCACGAATCTGCTTGTCGCCCTGGGTGATTCACCCGAGCGGGTGAGACAGTCGCAACACGCGGCGGTTGGCGTGGGCTGAGCGCTTAGCACTGCAAGCCCCCGGGGCCTGAAGGCCCCGGGGGCATTTACGAGTCGACCTACTTGACGGTGACGGAGGCGCCGGCGGCCTCGAGCTTGCCCTTGGCCTCGTCTGCGGCCTCTTTGGTGACCTTCTCGAGCAGCGGCTTGGGCGCGCCGTCGACCAGGTCCTTGGCCTCCTTGAGGCCCAGCCCGGAGACGATCTCGCGGACGACCTTGATGACGCCGATCTTCTTGTCGCCGGCGGCTTCGAGGATGACGTCGAACTCGGTCTGCTCCTCGGCGGCCTCGGCGGCAGCGGCCGGGGCACCCGCGGCGGCGACAGCGACCGGCGCGGCCGCGGTGACCTCGAAGGTCTCCTCGAACTTCTTGACGAAGTCGGAGAGCTCCAACAGGGTCATTTCCTTGAAGGCGTCGAGCAGTTCGTCGCCAGAGAGCTTTGGCATGGTGGTGTCCCTTCCTGATCTTTGGGGTTTCTTGGGGTTTTTCGGGTGACGGGTTATTCGGCTGGGGCTGCTTCGGCGGCCGGAGCTTCGGCGGCCGGAGCTTCATCGGCGACGGCTTCGGCCTCAGCGGCCGGGGCGGCCTCCGCGGCCGGAGCGGCCTCAGCGGCGGAGCGCCTAGCGGGCGGGGCCTCTGAGCCCTTCTTCTCCTGCAGTGCGGCCAACAATCGGGCCATCTGCGACGCGGGCGCGTTGAACAGCCCGGCGGCCTTGGCGAGGTTGCCCTTCATCGCGCCGGCCAACTTGGCCAGCAACACCTCGCGGGATTCCAGATCGGCGATGCGCTCGACCTCGGCGACGGTCAGCGGGTGGCCATCCATGTAGCCGCCCTTGATCACCAGCGCCTTGTGCTCCTTGGCGAAGGTCTTGATGGTCTTCGCCGCATCGACGGGCTCGCCGTTGACGAACGCGATGGCCGTGGGGCCGGCGAACAGCTCGTCGAGACCCTCGACACCGGCTTCGGATGCCGCCCGCTTGATGAGGGTGTTCTTGGCCACCGAGTACGTGACCGATCCGCCCAGCGATCTGCGCAGCTCGGCCAGGTTGGCCACCGTCAAACCGCGGTATTCGGTGATCACGGTCGCGGTCGAGGCTTTGAATTGTTCCGCGATATCTGCAACGGCGGTGGCCTTGTCAGCCCTGGCCATGCATACCTCCCTGAAAGTGTGCGACTTGTCGTCTGGACCCACTCTTGGAACGTCCAAGAACGCCGAACGCCCCGGCGCAGGAAGCGGCCGGGGCGTGAACTACGCCGGCACAGGCCGGCGATAATGCCTCGTCCTCCTGCGTGGGCCGCCGGGATGCTCCCGGACCTTCAACCGATTGCTCGGTGACCGACGGTCTTCGGTGGATCGGCACCAACAATAGCGTGACGCCGCTCGATCAGCCAAAACGGTTCGGGCTCGCCGCCAACCTGGCCGCACCGACCAGGCCGGCGTCACCGCCGAGTTCGGCAGGCACCACGCGTAGACCATGCAGAAAGTCCAGCCGGGCGTAGTCGGCCAATGCCGCGCGCAGCGGATCGAAGAGCAGGTCACCGGACTTGGCCACTCCCCCGCCGATGACTACCAGATCCAGGTCGCAGACCGCGCCCACGGAAGCGATCATCGCTGCCAGCGCGCGGGTGCCACGATGAAACGCCTCGCAGCGCCAACGGATTTCCAGCTGCCGCCGCGTCAGCCAGCTCCTTGGCGCCCGCGCCTGGCGGCGCCGACCAGCCGTTGGCGCGCGCCCAGCGCGTCATCGATGGGCCGGATGCGACGGTCTCGACGCAGCCGCGGCCGCCGCACGAGCAGCGGGCGCCCGCCGGGTCGACGACCACGTGGCCGACGTGGCCGGCGTTGCCGGTGCGGCCGTAATAGGGCGCGCCGTCGAGCACCAACCCGCCGCCGACACCGGTCGACACCACCATGCCCAACAGGAAGCTCGCGCCCCGTCCGGCCCCAAGCCAGTGCTCGCCGAGCGCCATGCACACGCCGTCGCCGCCCAGTCGTACCGGCGTGCCGGGCACCAAGGCCGCGATCCGGTCGCGCAACGGAAACCCGCGCCATGATCCGATGTTGATCGGGCTCACGGTTCCGCCGGGAAGATCGACCGGCCCCGCCGACGCGATGCCCACCGCGGCAACTCGTCGCTTCAGGCCTCCGGCTACGTCTAACGCGTCGGCGATCAGCGCGGCGGTCGCGGCCCAAACTTGTTCGGCGCCATCGTTGGATGGGGGGCCGGACGGGGTGGGAGCCTTGGCGGTATGCACCAACACGCCATCGGGGTCGGCCAGGCCCGCAGCGATCTTGGTGCCGCCGATGTCCAGACAGAGGGTGAGCATCAGTGCCGGTGGGTGTTGTCGGGTTGGCGCGGATCGCCGGGATGCTCGTAACCGGTGGCCAGATCGACCAGCGCGTCGCGGCGGGCGTCCAGCCACACCCGGAATGCCCGCCGACGTGCAGCGCCGCGTAGATGCGCGGTGATCGCACGCCGCGCCTGTTCCAGCGGCGGGCCGGCGTCCGGCGGGGTGCGCCAGCCGTGGCGATCGGGGCGCGCCTGCGCGAACCGCAACGGGTTGCGGAAGTGGTAGTCGGCGACGTCGGCGTCGCTCACCTCGACGTCGACGGTGATCTCGGCGAACAACGCCCGCGCACGCGGATCCGCCAGTGCGGCCGCGGCAATGCTGCCGATCTCCAGCCGGGCCGTCACATCGGGCAGCAGCTCGGCTTCGGTCGGGGCGCCCTCGGCGGTGAGGCCGCGCGCGGTCGCCTCGGCGGCGATCACCCGCTCGGTCACGATCAGCTGGGTGAGCCAACGGCGCAGCTGCCGTCCCTCGCTGGTGCCGCTGGCCGGCAGCGCGTTGGCACGAGTGCCGTTGCGCAGCAGTTCTTCTCGTGCGTCGACCGCATCGACCGGCACGGGCGCTCCCGCGACGGTGGCGACCTGATGAACACTCATGTCACGGTCACCTTCACCGCGGGCGAATAGACCAGCCGTCCGGCGCAACCGACCCGGATCAGCGCCCACCACTGGCCGGGTTCCAGCCACGGCGGCGGGGTCACGTCGAAGACGAGTTCGGCCGTGTCGCGGGCGGGCAGGATGGCGCCGAAGACCGCGGGACCGATCCACTCCCAGGTTCCCCATGGACTGATCAGGTGGGCCTCCAGCGCCAAGTCGGCCCGGGCGTGGGTGCCGACGGTGACGGCCAGCCGGGCCGAGTCGCCGGCCCGCAGCTCGACATCTGCGGGCCCGTCGACGAGGTACAGCAGCTCTACAAGCTCTACAAGCTCTTTAGGGGCCGGGCCGAGCGTCACCACGCTCACGTCCTCGACCACCTGACGCCAGGCGGCCGGCGTTCCCCGGTCGGTGAGGCGCAGCTGGGCCCGAACCGGATAAAGCCCGGGTTCGGCGCGGTCCGGAATCGTCAGCACCACGTCGGTCTCCAGGTGTTCGCCGCTGGGCAGGCTGAACGGTAGCTCGGCGGGCGTGGCCGACCAGCCTTGAGGGCACACCAAGGTAACCACGCCGTCCAGCACCGAATCGCTGCAGTCGCTGGCGGCGGTGATGCGCAGCACCACCTCGTCGCCGGCTGGGCGGTCACCGACTGGGGGTGCACATGGGCGACGGCCGGCAACCCACCGAGCGGCGCAGGGCCGCGGTTGTGCAGCCAGTAACGCGCGTAGAGCGGCTGCGCGGCCTCGGCGTGCGGCGCCAACTCGTGGTGGCCGGCTCCCACCTTGGGCACTTCGAGCCGGGCCAGCACGGTGGCCACCTGATACCCGTGCAGGTCGATCGACGCCGTGGATTCCTGCGGCTGCTCCAGCAGGTCGGCCAGCTGGAACGAGTTCAGCGTGCCCACCCCGGAGCCGACGGCGACGGGGGTGTCGGCCCCGGTCGTCTCGACCACCCGCAGTGCCACCGCACCCGGGTCGACCCGCTGAGCCCTGCCGGCCACCAGCGGGTTGCCGGCCACCTTGAGCGCGGCCAGCTGCACCGACCCGGCCGGCTCGACCTGCAGCAGCGAGCCGATCGACGGCAGCGTGCCCCGCTGCAGCCGCGGCGTCACCGCAAGCAGCGGATGTGAGAACTGCGCGCTGCGTACCGGGATCTGCGCGGCGCGCCAGTCGCCGTCGTCGCAGACCAGTGCGTAGTCGAAAACGTGCGTCCAATGCTGCAGCTGGAAGTTCGATCCGTCGGGTGCGGTGCGCCGCGGTTCGTCGATCCAGACGCCGGACGGCCAGCCCGTGCAGGAGCGCATCAGCGCGGTGTGCAGCGTGCCGTCGGAGTCGACGGCGAAGCTGGGCACTCCGCGGTTGAGCAGCGCGACGGTGCGGGCCGCGAAGGGTTCCATCCCCGCCGGGACCTGCTGGGTGAGGAAGATCTCGGCGTCGTCGAGGTCGTGGGCCAGCGAGGCGATCGCGGCGGCGAAGTTCGTGTCGTCCACGCCGTCGATCACCAGCACCGGCAGCGCGCGCGGCGCGCGCAGGTCGGCGCCGGGCGACCAGACCTCGGCCAGCGGCGTCATGGCCGGCACCCATACCCTGGCCCGGCCCGTCTCGGCCAGCTGCCGCCGCAGTTCGTCGGCGTATTCCGGGGCCTGCGCCAGCACCGTTTTGGTGAATGCATTGCGGGACGGCCCGCCCAGCGCGATCCGGGTGTCGGGCAAGTTGGAGTCGACGGCGAGGTTGCCGTAGCGCGGCTTGTCGGCGCCGCTGCAGGTGGCGGTCACACCGGCGCGAACCAGCGCGACCATCAGGTCGCGCGCCAGCCGGCCGGACGCCGTCTCCGCCGGCGAGACCACCTCGGCCACCGACACCGCCCGCACGTTGTTTTCTGGGTCGTCACCGACACGAACCCGCACGGCCGAGGACAACCCGAACCAGCCGTAGGCGGGGTTGTCCAGGGTCCATAGATGCTGGGCGGTGTCCACCGATTGAGATCCCTCGTGCAGCAAGGCGAAACCGCGCCCGACGACGGCGTCGCCCACCTCGCTGACGGGCAGCGCGCCGGGCACCGGACAGGGCCAGCGCAGTCGCAGGAGGCGGTCTTCGCCGGTGAACTCGTCGATCGTGGTGCGGCAGTCCACTCGCGCCACCCCGCTCCACAGAGTGAGGGTTTGGGTGTAGCGCAGCAGCGTGCCGATGCGGCCACGCACGACCAGTCGCTGACCGAGCGGGCCGTGATAGGCCTGCACCCGGGCCGCCGACTCCGAGGAGCCGACCACCGGCCCCCTCGGCAGCAGGTGCCAGGGTCCCTCACCCTGCGTGGGGTGCGACGAATACTCCTCGTAGACGGCCAGCTCGTTGCCGACCCGGCCGTCGGCGATCTGCTCACGACCATCTCGAACCAGCGACGCGACAGCGCCGCCACGCGCCGGGTCGACGATCAGCCGGTAATGCTCGTTGGCGATCTCGGTACCGGCCGCGGTTTCCCAGCCGGCCGGTTCGCCGCCGGGGACCAACCGGTAGGCCCGCCAGCCCAGCGACGGCACGCCGCGTGCCAGCCAGCTGACCGTCCGCCCGTCGGGCCCGACATGCGCGGCCAGCTCGGTGCCGTCGGCGTCAAGCACCCGCACCCCCGCGTCCACGGGCCGGTCGAGCCGGGCGGTGACGAGGTCGGTGCGCTGGTGGGCCAGCGTGTTCCACACCAGCACGTCACCTGCGCCACCTTCGCCACCCTCGACGGCGCTGGAGAGCAGCGCCAACGAGTTGTCGCGCGCCGCACGGCCCAGCTCCCACGCGTCCCGCCAGCCGGTCAGCAGGTCGAGGTACACCTGGTCGGATTCCGAGCCGGTGATGGCGTCGTGGTGGGCGCCGTAGGCCAACTGCACCCACGCCTTGGCCAGCGCCGCCTGGGGATACTCGGCGCCGGCCAGCAACCCGGCGAACACGGCGAAGCGCTCGGCATCCAGCACGGCGTTCTCGGCGGCCCGGTTGGCTTGTTTGGTGTCGATATACGACACGTCCTTTCCGGTGTAGATCGGATTCATGTCCCGGGTCTGCGGCGACGGCGTGCACCCACGCTCGTCCAGCTCCGCGCGCACCGCCGCGAAGAACTCCCGCGGCAGCCCGCACACGAATCGCGGCCAGGTGTAGCGCGCAGCCCAGTCGCGGTGGATGGCCGTGACCCACTTGTTCGGCGGGGTGTAGTCGGTGCCCACCGGCAGCAGCACGTTGCGGGTCAGCGCGACCTTCTTGAGCTGGTCGAACAGGGCATAGGTGGACCGTTCGGCCTCGGCCAGCGACGGCGACGAGTCCATCCCCCAGCCCGCGCCGTAGTGCGCCGGCATGTAGTGGGTGAGCAGGCCGCGTCCCGACGGCGCGATCCACTCGAACTCGCTGCAGAACTGCATGCGGTCGAGATCACCGCCCTGAGTCGGGCCCCATTGGTGATGCGGTCCGCGGGCCCACGAACTCGACGTCAGGCCCGCGTCGGCCGCCATCCCGGGGAATTGCGGGTCGTGGCCGAACACGTCCAGCTGCCAGGCGGTGGCCGGGTGCGCGCCTAGCACGTCGCGCTGAAATCCTATGCCGTGCACCAGGTTTCGGATCGTCGTCTCGGGGCCGGTGAGGTTGGTGTTGGGTTCGTTGTAGGTGCCGCCCATCACTTCGACGCGGCCTTGCGCGAGGAACCGGCGCAGATCGGCACGGTCCTCGGGGTGGGTGTCCCAGTACGGCTTGAGGTAGTCCACCTCGGCCAGCACGAATTTGTACTCCGGCTCGCGGCGGGCCATCTCCAAATGCGCGTGCACCAGTTCGAAGCCGTTGGCTTGCCGGCCGCGCCCGGGCGGGTCTTCCCGCCATTCGCTGGTGTAGCCGCCCTGGGTGTTCCACCACACCGGGTCGTAGTGAAAGTGGCTGACCATGAACATGGTCCACCCAGGCTCGGCCACCGTGAACTCGAAGGTCAGGCTCGACTCGCCGGCGTGAACCACGGGCGGATTGTGGCGTCCCGCGGCGCCCGGCTTCGCCGCGCTTGCGATCGCCACGGCGGACCGGTGCTGACCGACCACGGGGCGCTCGACCGTGACCGGGACCTCGACGACCTCGTTCCCGGCGCCGGCGACGGCGTTTCCCGTCAGCCCGTCACCCTCGATCCGGACCGGTGTCGGGGCGGTGCAGCCGGTGACGCCGACGCGGACCAGCTGCAGCGGCGCGCCGGGCGGGCCAACGAAAAGTTCGGTCGATTCCGCCGAAGCCAGCTGCATGCCGAAAAGCATGTCACTACTTGCTGGGATGCTCGGTGACATGGCGGACCTCACCACACTATTGGCCGACCAACTGGACTGGCATTGGCAGGCGCAGCTGCGCCCCGCCTGGACGGTCTGACCGACGACGAGTATTTCTGGCGGCCGGTGCCCGACTGCTGGACCGTGCATCCGGGCGGATCGGTGGACTTTGCGTTCCCAGCACCGACCCCGACGCCGTTCACCACCATCGCCTGGCGGATGGCCCACGTCATTGTGGGCGTGTTCGCCATGCGCAACCACCATCACTTCGGCGGGCCGCCCGCCGACTACGAGAGTTGGGATTACGCCGCTGACGCCGCCACCGCGCTTAGGCAGCTCGACGACAGCTACGCCGGCTGGATCAATGGGGTTCGGTCGCTGTCGGCCGCTGACCTGGCCCGCCGTTGCGGTCCCGCTGAGGGGCCGTACGCCGACCACTCGACAGCCG